>NZ_QHJE01000001.1:0-1200000 GCF_013626205.1 Hyphomicrobium methylovorum | reverse complement strand
GGCAGCGGCGAGCGAATGCGAAAAGTTCGTCCGTGGATTTATTGGCGACGAGCTTGTCGCCACCCGCGCACGTCTCGTTGAATACCTTGATGCCTGCTTCGAGCGCAAAGAGACCTGACGCTGCGTCCGCCGTCGTCTTCGGATCGCAATCGAGACTTGCGACTTGCGGTTTGGTCTCGGGCGTCGCGGAAAGCGCACCATAAATATCGCTGCACATCCGCTGCACGGTCGCGAGATGAGCGACCGTCGGATCAGCGCGAAATTCAGATTTGGCGCGCTCGAAGGCGGGCATGAAACGGGCCGGATCGACCTTCGGACCGGCATCTTCCTGACCAGCGTCTTCCGCCAGCTTGATCCGCTGTTCGGCCGTTTCAGCTTCGCCCTTATACTTCGCAAGATCGCCATCAAGCGTGGCAAGTTCCGTGTCGATGCTGGTCAGTCGCGTTTCCGCGCCGTTGAGACGCTTCTGCGCGTCTTTCATGCGCTCTCCGGCAATCTGCGCTGCTCCTTCGAGCATCGCGAGCTCGCTCATGCGCTGGCGATAGATCGGCCCTCGCCCGGCCTTCAATGTGCCTTCAACGCCCTTGCCTTCGGCCAGCGCTTCCACGCGCTTGGCGTCGACGTCTTTCATTTTCGCGTCGTAGTCGGATTTCTTCGCCGCATAGTCTGCAGCCAGCCCCGGCCGCTCGGCGGCGACGCGCGTCTTCTCTTCCATTAGCGAGGTCTTGCGACCGTCAAGCCCGGCCTGTCCGGCTTGGGCTGACGAGATCCGTTCCTGCTGTTCCTTGACGGCGCGGCGGCGCTCTTCGATCTGTTCGTTCACATAGCGCGTAATCGCGCCCTGAGATTGCGTTGCCGCTTGCGTGACGGCGTTGAGCTGTTTGTCGTAATCAGCCCAAGCGGGCGTCGTGAATAGTTCTTCCGCGAGCGCGCCGCGCCGGTGAGCGATCGCCTGCTCGATGTCGGACAATATGCCGGAAACCTGGTTTTGCGCTCTGAGTTCTGCCGCGCGCACGCGCTCAGACGCCGGAAAGATCGAGGTGAAGAAGCTGTCGAACGAGAAGAAAACGCTCGTTCCCATCGTTGCGAGAAACATCACCCACAGCATCGAATTGCGGATGATGATCCGCACCACCTGCACATACGGCCGCACGAGATCGCTCGCCGCATAAAGTGCGAATAGCGCGACCGCCAGAAGTCCGGCGCCGAGCATGAGGATTTTATCGCCGGTCTTCGACCATTCGATCGCATCGGCAGAGCCGGAGTTGACGTCCGCGCGCCCGGTCCACTGCAGAAACAGCACGAAGCCGACAACGAAAAACAGCACGCCGAGCCCGCTTCCGACCCACGGCTGAGCCGCTGGGCTGACCAGCGCCGATCCGCTCGGCCGGGTGCGCGAGTTCATGCCGGTCGCGAAGCTTTCGCCGATCAGCCAAGCAACGATCAGCATGATGCCCTGGATGCCGAACGTCACCATGCCGGAGAGCAGCGCCTCACCGGTGAAATTGTACATTCCTTCCCAGGTGCGCCACCCGGCGGCCACCGAGAGAACGATGCCCGTGGTGCCAAGCAATGCGAGGCGCCAGTTTGTGAAGACGGTCTCTTCGATCACGTTCCGCAACCGCCGCGCGACCCGTGTGCGCAGCAACAGCGCCAAGGCGCAGGCCAGGAATATCGCCAGCCCCAGCGGGCGCGCATTCTCGACCAGGTGATCGATCAAAAGCTTGAAGTCCATCGAGACGAGTTTCCCGGCTCCGGCTAGTGGCGAATCAATGTCGCGAGCTTGTCCAACATGCGTAGCTGAGCGGGCCGATTGGCGGCCAGAATAAGATTAAATAGGCTCTGGAAATGAAATTCTCACCAGAATTGCCGTCCGCTCCGGAAAAGGTTGCAAAGTGATGTGGGACATCGTGCCCCCGGATCAAGCGTTCCCGGTCAAAAATCCGTGCGCTGAGGCGTTGGCAATAGCTCCGATGAGCGCCATGTTATACTGTCCGCGGCGAATTATGGCGGGCCTGCATCGAAGGTCCGGCTCGGCGCCCAAAGGACGATCAAATGGCGAATACACGAACAGACGAGGAAAAAGCCCGCGAGCGCCTTAGGGTTTCGATGGACCGCGCCGTGGAGATCTTCTCCGAGCGCAATATCCGTTTCACAGATCTCCGCCGCAAGGTGTTCGAAGAGATAGCTTCAACGCGGGCCAGCGTCGGCGCGTATGAGGTTCTCGACCGGCTGGCGAAAAAAGGCACGCGCCTCGCTCCCATTTCGGTCTACCGGGCACTGGACGCGCTGCTGGAGGCCGGCGTCGTCCATCGGCTCGAAAGTAAGAATTCCTATTTCGCCTGCAATCGCCTGCATCACCCTCCGACGACGACGGGGCGCCGCCGCCCGATGTTCTTGAGCTGCGAAAAGTGCGGCGTCGTCCAGGAAGTGGACGGCGAACACATTTTTCACGCGATCGATGAGGCCGCCACCGGCGCCAAGTTTGAGCCGCGTGTCCGCTTCGTTGAAGTTTCAGGCACTTGCCAGGAATGTGCGAAGCGTCTGAAAATTTGATAATGATCGGGCTCTAGACCAGCGCCCGCGCGATCCATTGGAGATGACACCTGTGTTCACCCCTTTCCAGAGGCGTGCCCTAGTCCGTGCGCCTTCGGCTGAAGGAGAGGGCGGGCAGGCGGTCGGCTGCAGTTGTGGGCACGTTCACGCCAACGGCCATGGCCACGCTCAGCCTGCGCCGCCGCCGTCTGACGCGGCTTTGATATCCGCACGCGGCCTCAAGCTCACCATCGGCGGCCGCAAAATTTTGGACGCCATTGATCTCGACGTTTCTCCGGGTGAGATCGTTACGCTGATCGGTCCAAACGGCGCGGGCAAAACGACCCTGGTGAAGATCTTGCTCGGGATCGAGACGCCAGACCGCGGCACCATCAAGCGCCGCCCCGGAAAACGCATCGGTTATGTCCCACAGCGGTTCGAAGTCGATGCAACCATTCCGATGACGGTGGAAGCCTTTCTCTCTCTCGGGGGAACGGCCAGCGCCGCCGAAGTCAAAGCCGCTCTTGTCGAAGCAGGCGCGGAACGCGCGGCGCGCTCGCAGTTGTCGCGTCTCTCGGGCGGCGAAACGCAGCGCGTTCTGATTGCCCGGGCGCTGTTGCGCAAGCCGGACCTTCTTATTCTGGATGAACCCGCGCGCGGCGTCGATTTCACTGGCGAGGCCGAGCTTTACAAACTTCTGGCGCGCCTGCGCGATACGCACGGTCTCGGCATCCTTTTGGTCTCGCACGACCTTCACGTCGTCATGGCGAACAGCGACCGCGTGATCTGCCTGAACGGACACGTCTGCTGCTCCGGAAAGCCCGAGCACGTTTCGCAGCACGCCGCGTACGCGCGCATCTTCGGACCGCAAGGCGCAGACGCGCTCGGCGTCTACCGGCACCATCACGATCACGCACACGATATCTCGGGCGCCGCGCGTCCTCTCGATGCTTCAGACTCGACCGGGCGAGGCTCCTGAGTGTTCGAGTGGCCAGAGCCGTTCGTGATGCGCGCCTTCCTGGCGGCTGTCGGCCTCGCGGTCGTCGCTGCCCCGCTTGGCTGCATCGTCGTCTGGCGTCGCATGTCCTACGTCGGAGAGACGCTGGCGCAGGCCGGACTGCTCGGCGTGGCGCTGGGCCTTGCCGCCCAGATCGACCTTACCCTCGCCGTCATCGTGGCCGCCGTAGCCGCAGCAGCAGTGCTGACATTGCTCGGACGCCAACGCGTCGTTCCGCTGGATGCGGCGCTGGGATTGACTCATCACGGAACGCTGGCTCTCGGCATCGTTGCGATCGCGCTCGCGAAAAGTCCCGGCGTCGATCTCATGAGCTATCTCTTTGGCGATGTCTTTGCGGTGTCCCGTGGCGACCTCGTCTGGGTCTATGCCGGAGGCGCCGTTGTCCTCGCTGCCGTATTTTGGCTGTGGAAATCTCTTGTTCGCCTCGCACTGCATGAGGATCTTGCGACGGCAGAGGGGATTGACCCGCGGCTTCCACGCGCGGCATTCGATTTCCTGCTGGCGATTGTCATTGCGGTCGCGATGAAGATCGTCGGCGTCCTGCTGGTTATGGCGTTCCTGGTGGTTCCTGCCGTGGCCGCGCGTCCTCTCGCGTCTACGCCCGGCCGCATGGCCATTTTTGCGGCTATCATCGGCGTCATAAGTACGGTTTTGGGCCTCTGGCTGTCGCTTTCGAGCGATCTTCCGGGCGGCCCGAGCATCGTCATAGTCATGAGTGCTGTCGCGGCCATATCGCTGCTGGCAGGAAGCCGCAGACAAGGTTAGAACGTCCGCAGCGATCAACGAGGTTTAGAGATGTCGCTCGACGACGCCATCACGATGAAGCCGCGCCATATAACTGTCGCCGTCAAGGTTGGGTCCGTGACAGTGGGCGGCGGCGCTCCAGTCGTCGTTCAGTCGATGACGAACACCGATACGGCGGACATCGAAGGAACCGTCAAGCAAGTCGCCGATCTCGCGCGCGCCGGTTCAGAGCTTGTGCGCATCACGGTTGATCGCGACGAGGCCGCAAAGGCCGTGCCTTACATTCGCGACGCATTGCGCAAGCGCGGTGTCACGGTGCCGTTGGTCGGAGACTTCCACTACATCGGCCACAAGCTGCTCGCCGATCATCCCGATTGCGCCGAAGCGCTCGACAAGTATCGCATCAATCCCGGCAACGTCGGTTTCAAGGAAAAGCGCGACCGTCAGTTCGGCGCCATCATCGAAACCGCGATGCGCCACGACAAGCCCGTTCGCATCGGCGTCAACTGGGGTTCGCTCGATTCCGAACTGCTGACACATCTGATGGATGAAAACGCCAAGGCGGCCGCTCCGAAACCCGCACGCGCCGTCATGCACGAAGCGATGGTGCAATCCGCTTTGCTCTCGGCCGAGCGCGCGGAAGAAATGGGTCTGGACGCCAGCCGCATCATCGTTTCCGGCAAAGTCTCGGCCGTTCAGGATTTGATCGCGGTTTATCACATGCTGTCGCAGCGCAGCCGTTATGCGCTCCACCTGGGATTGACCGAAGCGGGTATGGGATCGAAGGGCATCGTCGCGTCGTCCGCTGCGATCGGCATTCTGCTTCAGCACGGCATCGGCGACACGATTCGCTTCTCGTTGACACCAGAGCCGGGCGGCGATCGTGCGCAGGAAGTTCGCGCCGCGCAGGAATTGTTGCAAACGATGGGCATGCGCTCGTTCGTTCCGGTCGTCGCAGCTTGCCCGGGCTGCGGACGCACAACGTCGACAGTCTTTCAGGAACTCGCACGCGACATCCAGAATATGATCCGGGACCGTATGCCGGACTGGAAGACGCAGTATCCGGGCGTCGAAACGCTGAACTTCGCGGTCATGGGCTGCATCGTAAACGGGCCGGGCGAAAGCAAACATGCTGACGTCGGCATCTCGCTTCCCGGGACCGGCGAGTCACCGGCCGCTCCGGTGTTCATCGACGGCAAGAAGGCCATGACGCTCCGCGGGCCGAACATCGCCGCCGACTTCAAGGCCATCGTCGAAGACTATATCGCCCGCCGCTTCGCCCCTTCGGAAATGGCCAGCACAACGGCGGCCGAATAACAGGCGGAAGCAGGACGCTCTGCTTTCCAATAGGTTAATTCATCTGCACGCCAGCAGTCCGTCAACTTTGCGGCCATCCTTTTCTCGCGCGACTGAAAGCCTTGCGTTAATCGGTTCGCCGGTAATTGCGCGATAATGGACCCGAATGGGTCCACCCGCGTTTGCCATGCCTGCACGGCCAGCGCCGGGAAGTCCGTCCGAGGTTCAAAGTCTGGGGATGATGTCTGCGATGAGCGACACCACTACGAACACGATCGACCGTCACCTCGTCATCGGCGCCGGGCCGGTCGGCCTCGCGATGGCGGCGGCGCTGAAAAAGCGCGATATCCCTTTCGACATCGTTGATGCAGGAAGTGGCGTTGGCGGCAACTGGCTGCACGGCGTCTATCGTTTCGCGCACATCGTCTCTTCCAAGAAGGCGACGGAATATACTGACTATCCGATGCCGGATGATTATCCGGATTTCCCTTCAGCCGACCAGATGCTGGCTTATCTGCAATCCTTCGCCAAGGATCGCGGACTGATGGAGCACGCGGAATTCAACAAGACGGTGTCGTCCGTCGTACCGGATACGAACGAACGCTGGCGCGTGACATTCGCGGACGGTGAATCGCGCGTCTACAAGGGCGTCCTCGTCTGCAACGGACATCACTGGGACAAGCGCTATCCCGACTTCCCCGGCACGTTCACCGGAGAGATGCTGCATTCGAAGGACTACCGCGATCCATCGCAGTTGAAAGGCAAGCGCGTGCTTGTCGTCGGCGGTGGAAACTCCGGCGTCGATATGGCGACCGACGCGGGCCGCTTTGGCGAAAGCTGCGATATCAGCTTAAAATCCGGCTATTGGTATTTGCCGAAAACATTTCTTGGCCGCCCCCTGACGGATATTCCGATTTGGGGTCTCCCGATATTCCTACAGCGCGCAATTCTGAAGACGATGGTGCGCTTCAGCATCGGAGATTATCGCCGTTACGGATTGCAGCGCCCGAACCACAAGATGTTCGAACGCCACCCGGCATTCGGAACCGATCTCTTGAATGCCATTCGCCTTGGCCGGGTTACGCCGCGCCCAGGAATTGAAAAGGCAGACGGCAATACGATCACCTTTGTCGACGGCACGACAGGAACGTACGATCTCGTGATAGCTGCAACGGGATTTTATGCGTCGTTCCCATTCCTGCCGGAAGGTCTCGTCAAAGTTGAGAACAACGTCGTGCAGGTTTACGGCGGCGCGTTTCCAGCTGGTTTGCGCGGGCTTTATATCGTTGGCTGGGCGCAGGCGCGTAACGGCTTCGGTCGCGTCGTCACGCCGTTGGCGGAACTCTACGCGCACATCATCAAGATGCAGGACGACTTTAATTTCCCGATCGGCAGCGTGATGGAGCAGTCATTCACGCAACGCTTGCCGACCACCCATCTCGTCGATCCGGAGAAGACGCGCCGCGAAATTCGCATGTCGTACTGGGTGCTTCCGCTGCTGAAATTGCGCGACAAACGAATGGCTCGAAACGAGCATTTAGCTGCGAAAAAGGGTCGCGAAATCGCAGGCGCCTAATTCAGTTTTCTGCATAAGCCGAGAATGCGGGCGATTCAAAATGCACCGCTATTGAGCACAAAATTAACTGCATATCTGCTTCCCGGCAGACGCGGCAGGATTGCCTTAATGGAACCGCAGATAGGGTTAAGCGTTAGGATGGGCAACAGGCTTTTTGCCAAGCTGAACGGGGAACTACGAATATGATTGCTAATGTGAAAGTGGCGCTGTTGGGCGGCGCGATGATGGCTATCGCAAGTGGCGCGGCTTCCGCTGCCGATCTCGGGCCGTATCAGCCTTACAACCCGCCGGCGCCGGAACCTGTAGTCAACTATCAGCCTTCGATCTGGGAAGGCGCCTACATTGGTGTGAACGGCGGCTACGGTTGGTCGAATTCAGGTTACGGCGAACCGTCGGGCGGATTTGGCGGCGCCCAGATCGGCTACAATTGGCAGCGTGATCGCTTCGTCTTCGGCGTTGAAGCCGACTTCCAAGGCGCTGACATCAGCGGCCATGAATTCGGTGCCTTCCACGAAGCGCGCAGCGACGTTGACTGGTTCTCGACCGTTCGTGGTCGCGCCGGTATCGCAAGCGGACCGTGGTTGCTCTACGCAACGGGCGGTGTCGCGTTCGCTGACATCGACAACCGCATCGCGTTCGACGACGGCACCAGCTTCCGCAAGGATGGTACGCGTACCGGTTACGTCGTCGGTGGTGGTCTCGAATACGCCCTCTCGCGCAACTGGACCATGAAGGCCGAATATCTCTACCTCGGCATGGGCAACGATAACCTCGTCAACGACGAAGGTTTTGAAACCCGCGTGAACAACGACATTCAGACGGTTCGCGTCGGTCTGAACTACAAGTTCTAACTTCCGATCCAAGACCAGTTGAAAAGCCGGTCCTCTTGTTAGCTGTCGCGATAGCCCATGTGGCGCGCGGCATCGGCAAGGGGACCGGCTTTTTCGCCAAACTGGGCAAGCGCGTCGACCGCCGAAGCAATCGAACGATCGAGATATGCGCGGGCGTCTTTCACGCCGAGCAATCCGACGAGCGTCGCTTTTCCAGCAGCCGCATCTTTGCCGGTCGCTTTGCCCACATCCGCGCTAGAACCTTCCGCATCCAGAAGATCGTCGCTTATCTGGAAGGCCACGCCGAGGTGCTCTCCATACGATTTGAGCGCAGCACGCGCTTCCGGTGAGGCCCCGCCGACGATCGCGCCCATCTCACAGCCCGCGGTGATGAGCCGTCCCGTTTTCATCGCCTGCAATCTCGTGATGTCCTCGACCGTTGACTTCGAAGCCGAGCCGAGATTGCCCGCCTCAAGGTCCAGCATCTGCCCGCCGACCATGCCGAGCGAGCCTGACGCAATCGCGAGCACAGACGTCAATTCGCATCGGACCGAGGGGTCCTGATGAAATTCAGAACTGCTTGTCAGTTCAAACGCCAACGCCTGCAACGCGTCGCCAACCAGGATGGCGGTCCATTCGTCGTAAGCCTTCCACACCGTTGGGCGTCCGCGGCGAAGTTCGTCGTTGTCCATCGCCGGGAGATCGTCGTGCACCAGCGAATAGCAGTGGATGCATTCAAGCGCCGCCCCTGCCGCCAGAGCGTGGTTGAGGGGAACATCAAACAACCGCGCACTTTCCGCGACGAGGAATGGACGAAACCGCTTTCCGCCTCCGAGAACAGCATGCCGAAGCGCTGCGGCCAGCCTGGGCGGCGCGCCAGCCGCCTCTTGCGCCGAAAGCGCATCCGCGAGAAAGGTTTCAATAGCCGTGGCAACATTGCCAAGCTGGGCAACAAATTGTGACACAAACCCCTCCTAAACGACCCGACGTCGGCTCGGCACTCACCATAGCCATTCTTCGATGATACCCGCCCGACGCGGTATCGCACCGCGATGGGCATAAGCAAAGCATGGAACGGCCGGACGAAATGCCAGGGCCCGTTGACACACCAAGTCCTCGAACGTCGCCGGAGCTGACCGAGCGGCCGAACACGGACGAAAATCCCCGATCCGCGTCGAAGTCGGCGCTTCTAGACGCCATAGCCGATCTCGCGGTCGCACCGGCCCTGCCCGAAATTACCGCGGCCGACGTTGATGCCCTTCGCATCGTTCTGAATGGCGTCGTCCCGCCCCGTCCTTTGCGCCCTGAAGCGTTCCGCATCGCGCCCGTGGCTGCGCCGACACCGCCGCCGGAGGCCGCCACGGAGCTGCAAAGCGCCACCGCGTCACCACCAAGGATCGGCACTCCGCCGCGACCCTTACTGCCGCGGATGTTTCTGCAACCCAAAACTCAAGCGGAAACCGTTTTACCTCCGCCCCCGCCGCCTCCGGTATTCGCGATCTTCCCGCCTTTGCCCGACCGGACGTTCGAGCGCCCATCTGTCGCCGCCACGCGCCAGCCCGTTCCTCCGTCTCTGGAACCGGCCCCTAAGCAGGCGCCGCCTCTAGCGCCCGCACCGCCAGTCTCGCTCGACCCGCTCTTCTCGGAAATCGATCGTGAAGCATCGGCGCGGGCGCAAACGGCCAGTGAAATGGCGGCGTCGTTCGAGGCGACCGAGCCCCAGTCAGAGCCAAAGCCCGACCCCGACCCCGCGCCGTCGCTAGCTTTCACTCCGCCGCCAGCGCCGCGCCCGCAGGTGACCCTCATTCCCGACCTCGGGCGTGAAATTCCGGGCATGCCGCGGTTCGAGCAGCCCTCATCGACGCCCGCGCCGCGGCTGGAAGCTCTGGTCGTGGACCCTGCCGCGCGTCCGGCGCGCATCGATCCGCCCATCACCGACCGGACGCAGGAAAACGAGAACGCCCCGCGCAGAAGCGTTTTCCGCCGCGTCCTGCGCGTGCTCGCACTGCTCATCTTTGGATGGCTAGCGTTGGTCCTTACGTTGATTGTTGTCTTCCGTTTCGTCGATCCGCCGGGCTCCTCGTTGATGCTCCAGCAATGGCTCGGCGGGCAGAAAATCACGCAGCGCTGGGTGCCAATCGAGGTCATGTCGCCCAACATTGTCCGCGCCGTGGTCGCGAGCGAGGACAACCACTTCTGCCAGCACTTCGGCATAGATTTCGGCGCACTGCGGGAGGCGTTCGAGGATGTGGGAACAGGACGCTCGCGCGGCGCCAGCACGATCTCGATGCAGGTGACGAAAAACCTGTTTCTCTGGCCGTCAAAAAGCTATGTGCGCAAATTCATCGAGTTTCCGCTGACCGTCGCCTTGGAAGCGGTCTGGCCCAAGCGTCGCATCCTGGAAGTCTATCTCAACATCGCCGAGTGGGGGCCTGGCATTTTCGGCATTCAGGCCGCTGCCCAGCACCACTTCGGGAAGTCGGCCGGAACATTGACGGCAGGCGAAGCTTCGCGCCTTGCTGCGGCTCTGCCCAACCCGCTCGCACGCAATCCGGCCCAGCCGGGTCGCGGAATGCAGCGCCTCGTCCGCGCGCTCCAGGTTCGGGCGAGAATGGCGCCAGCGAGCCAAATTGCCTGTGTCCAGCCCCTCCGGCGCATGTAATAGTAGGGCGACCGGCGGCCAATTGACGGGGCCGAACGAAGGGGACTGGCGTTTCCTCTCCGATATGCGTATAAGCCGCGCCCAAGGGCTCTGAGCGCGCTTTTCAGGTGGCGCCGGTCCGTTCAGCAATTCAACGTTCGGCGTTCCGCCGCATGTTTGCGGCCTCCCAAGCAATTGGTGCGGGGCCATATTTTGGAGCAAGACGATGGCAGTTCCGCGCAAGAAAACGTCCCCGATGAAGCGGGGCCAGCGCCGGTCTCATGACGCCCTGACGGCACCGGCCTATGTTGAGGACAAGGAAAGCGGTGAGCGCCGCCGTCCGCATCATATCGACCTGAAGTCGGGCAAGTATCGCGGCCGCCAGATTCTGCCGCCGGCCAGCGACGAGTAAGCAGGTTCTCCGAGAGATTTTGACACTGCCGAGGCTGGCGCCCTGTGCCGGCCTTGTTGCTGTGTGACAGCCTCCTCGCTTGGCAAATCACACCACCCATGGCAAAGAATCCTCACGGCCGTATCGGCCACCCTCTGGAGAGCTAAATGTCGATTAGAGCTATCCCGCTCCTGGTCTTCGCCTTCGTCCTCTACAACATCATCGTTCTCACCATGGGTGAGGACGCGCTTACCCGGCAGATTTTTGAAATCCGGTTGTTGAGCGGTGGAACGTGGCACTTCAACTGGGGTGATTTTATACTTCTGGTGACGCTCGTTCTTCTCTTCATTGAGATCGTGAAGTCGACATTCACCAGCACGTCGACATTGATCGACCATGCTCTTTCGATGATCGTATTCATTGCCGTCGGCGTCGAATTCCTGACAGTCGAACAGGCATCCACTTCGGTTTTCTTTTTGATCCTGGTCGCCACGATGATTGACGTCATCGGCGGTTATACAATCGGCATCCGCGTTGCACGTCGCGATTTAAGCATCGGCGCAGACCAGTAAAATCAGATATCCTTAGGCGGCGTCTATTGCCGCCTAAGGTAAATACTTGAATATATTGTAAGGTGTTCAATTTCTATTAAGTTGTTCTGCTTTAAGGTCCACGCTGCGGAAAAGATATTTCCGCCTGGTTTTACGCCACTTCGACGCTTCCGATCTGCACGCGGCTTCTTGTTGGTAGCCTCGTGAGCACGAACAAGCACGGCAACGAGGACAGTCATCTGCCTCCGATATCTGACGGTCATGATCCGGCAACGGAAACTGAAGGTCTCGATCTGGTCGGCGTCTCGTCCGACCGGGAGGAGACGGCCTACGCTTGGGATCTCGCGACTGGGACCATCATCTGGGAAGAGAACGCCGCGTCGATTATCGGCGTGAATGACATTCGCCAGATCGAAACCGGCGCCGCTTTCCATGCGCTGATCGCGCCGGAACATTTGTCCTCAAGGCTGGAAGTCTTTTCGCGAAGTGCGTCTGAGGGCGACCGCACGCGGGGCGTTCCCTATCGCATTCAGTACCGCCTTAATCCCGGCGGCCTTCGCAGCCGCAAGACGGTACGCGTCGAAGACCACGGATATTGGTGGCCAGGGCCCGATGGGCATCCGGTCCGCGCACGCGGCGTTATTCGCCTCATCCATGAGCGAGAGCTCGAACAGCAACGCCTCCTCATTCACAGCGATCTCGATGAGCTGACGGGCCAGTTGAATCGCATCCGCCTGACGGAAGCGCTGGGAACGGTGCTCAGCCGCGCAGAACGCGATCGCACGTCACACGGATTTCTCGTCGTCGCGGTCAACAACATGGCCGTCATCAACGACACGTTCGGTATCGAAACGGGCGATCAGGTGATTGCCGAGGTCGGCAAGCGGATCCGCGCCAAGATGCGTGGCGGCGATATTGTCGGGCGCTATTCGTCCAACAAGTTCGGCATCATCATGATGAATTGCGGAACCGCCGCTCTGCGCAGAGCGACCGACCGCTTCGTCAAGGTCATCCGGGAAACGACGATCAAGACGACAGCCGGCCAGCTTGCGGTGACGATATCCATCGGCGGCGTCGTTATTCCGGACCAGGCGAACGGCATCCAGGACGCACTCAATTTTGCGCTGCGCGCCCTCGATGCAGCCCGCGCAAAGCGCATCGATTGCGCCGTGCTCTATGAGCCGGAGTCGAGCGGCGATATTGCGCGCGTTCGCAGCAAGACGGTTGCGGACAGCGTCATCAGTGCGCTCGACAACAATCGCATGCGTCTCGCGCTGCAGCCGATCGTATCGGCCGCAACCGGAAAGCCGTCGATGTACGAATGCCTTCTGCGTATGCAGCGGCCGGATGGCCAGCTCATCGCTGCGGGAGATTTTGTGCCGATCGCGGAACAGCTCGGGCTTGCCCGCCTGATCGATCGCCGAACGCTGGAGCTTACGGTCGAGCTTTTGAAAAAGCACGAAGACCTCGTGCTGTCGCTCAACGTCTCCGGTCTGACGTGCGCGGATCAGGAGTGGTTGACGGCGCTTCGCCGTGTGACGGAAGGGCGAAAAAACCTTCTCAGCCGGATGATTGTCGAAATCACCGAGACGTCAGCAATCCAAGACCTGGATCAGTCTATCGCCTTCGTCGATACGCTGAAGGAATTAGGGTGCCGCGTCGCAATCGACGACTTCGGCGCGGGCTATACGTCCTTCAAGAATCTGAAGCTGCTGAACGTCGACATCGTCAAGATCGACGGCATCTTCGTGAAGAATCTCGCCGACGATACGAGCGATCAGATCTTCATCAAGACGATGGTCGACCTCGCGCGAACATTCGGAATGGAGACGGTCGCCGAGTGGGTCAGCGACGAGCACTCGGTCAAGTACCTGATGGACGTCGGCATCACATACCTGCAGGGCTTCTACTACGGGATGCCCATCGATGCCGACGACTACAAGAAACCCCAGCCCCCATCGGGCAGCGGTTCATTCGTAGGTTTAGGTTCGTGACTGAGAGAGCTTCTCGATTTTCTGCTGCATGGCAGAGAGCTGCGATTTCAGCTCGTTGAGTTCGTTGTGCTCGCCGCCGCTGGCGGGCGCGCTCTGAGCGGTTCCTGCCGCTTCGCCTTCGCCGGGCTTGGCACCTGAACGCGGCGGGCTGGCAGCCGCACCAAACGACGCCCACATCGACATCGCCTGCTCGAACATCGCCATGTTCTGGCGTGCTTGCTGCTGGTAAAATTCGAACGCTGCTGCTGGATTTGAAAACGCCGAAGCGAACTGTTCGCGGAAACGCGTTTGCTCTTTCGCCAGATGTTCGAGGCTGAACTGAAGGTAGCTCGGCACCATGCGAGCAATGCTGTCGTCGTAAAAACGAATGAGCTGGCGCAGGAACGGAATTGGCAACAACGCCTGACCGCCTTCGCGGCTTTCCTGCTCCACGATGATCTGGGTTAACACGGCATGTGTTAGATCATCGCCGTTCTTGGCGTCGTAAACCACAAAGTCACGATCGCCACGCACCATCTTTGCAAGATCTTCGAGCGTGACGTATGTGCTCGTCTCCGTGTTATAAAGCCGTCGGTTCGCATACTTCTTTACGACGACGGCTTCGCGCTTCGGAGCCTGGGCTTGCGGGTCGGGATTGGTCAACATTGCGGTCGCGTTCTCTTTCGATGGCGCTGAAGGTTATCTTGCTGCACTGCGGCAGCGTACCACACCGACGCCCCCGCTTGCCAGTCGATTCTGACACTCTTTTGGGCGGGGTTTGTCCTGCGCCTTTGGGCAGTCTAGGCAAGAGGTCGCAATTGCTGATTTTGCCCGCGCGCGAGTAGAGTGAATTGGTCTTCCGGCGGCTTCTGCACAGTCCGCATTTTGGAACGGCATCAGACAAATCAATAACGTGCAGTTGCCCAGGGAGGGGCCGAAATGAGCCAGGATGCTTCGACAATCGTAATCGCAAGTGCCGCGCGCACACCCGTTGGCTCATTCAACGGCGCTCTGTCAACGCTGCCTGCTTCGAAGCTGGGTGAAATCGCCATTAAGGCCGCCTTGCAGCGTGCGAATGTACAGCCCGGTGACGTCTCGGAAGTTATTCTCGGCCAGGTTCTGACCGCGGCACAGGGCCAGGGCCCTGCGCGTCAGGCGTCCGTTGGCGCTGGCGTTCCCGTCGATGCTCCGGCCTGGGGCATCAATCAGATTTGCGGATCGGGTCTGCGCGCTGTCGCTCTCGGCATGCAGCAGATTTTGACCGGTGACGCGAAGATCGTCGTCGCTGGTGGCCAGGAAAGCATGAGCCAGTCGAACCATGCGTCGCACATGCGCAATGGTACCAAGATGGGCGACGTGAAGTTCACCGACACAATGGTCAAAGACGGCCTGTGGGACGCTTTCAACAACTACCACATGGGCACGACCGCAGAGAACGTTGCGCGCCAGTGGCAGATCACGCGCGAAGATCAGGACAAGTTCGCCGTCGCTTCGCAGAACAAGGCCGAAGCCGCACGCAAGGCTGGCAAGTTCAAGGATGAGATCGCGCCCGTCACCATCAAGGGCAAGAAGGGCGACACCGTCGTCGACCAGGACGAGTACATCAAGGAAGGCGTCACGATCGACTCGATCGCGAAGCTTCGTCCCGCATTCGATCCGAAGGAAGGCACCGTCACGGCCGCGAACGCTTCGGGCATCAATGACGGCGCCGCCGTGGTTGTTCTGATGACGGCCGAAGAAGCCAAGAAGCGCAACATCAAGCCGCTCGCACGCATCGTGTCCTGGGCATCGACCGGCGTCGATCCGTCGATCATGGGAACCGGCCCGATCTCCGCTTCGAAAAAGGCGCTCGAGAAGGCTGGCTGGACGATCAACGATCTCGATCTCATCGAAGCCAACGAGGCATTCGCTGCACAGGCACTCGCCGTGAACAAAGGCCTCGGCTGGGATACTGAGAAGGTCAACGTCAACGGCGGTGCGATTGCTATCGGCCACCCGATCGGCGCTTCGGGCGCGCGCATCCTGAACACGCTGTTGTTCGAAATGCAGCGCCGCGATGCCAAGAAGGGCCTCGCAACGCTGTGCATCGGCGGCGGCATGGGCGTCGCTATGTGCGTCGCTCGCGACTAACGAAATTCGCATTCCTCACGCAGCCGGATTGAAGCGAGCGGCTGCGTGAGTCCTCGCACTCGCAAATCTCATAAAAAATTTTAGGGAGAGAAGTTATGGCACGAGTTGCCCTCGTAACCGGAGGCACGCGCGGCATCGGCCACGCAGTCTCGATCGCACTCAAGAGCGCCGGTTTTCGCGTCGCGGCGAGCTACGCCGGAAACGATGCCGCCGCACAGGCCTTCCAGGCTGAAACGGGAATCCCCGTCTACAAGTTCGACGTCTCCAATTTCGAGGCAACAGAGAAGGCTGTGCAGCAGATCGTCAAGGACCTCGGCCCGATCGAAGTGCTCGTGAACAATGCCGGTATCACGCGCGATACCATGTTCCACAAGATGACGAAGCAGCATTGGGATGAGGTGATCGGCACCAACCTCAATGGTCTCTTCAACGTGACCCGTCAGGTCTGGGAAAGTATGCGCGCCAAGAAGTTCGGCCGCGTCATCAACATCTCGTCGATCAACGGCCAGAAGGGTCAGATGGGCCAGGTGAACTATTCCGCGTCTAAGGCCGGAGACCTCGGCTTCACGAAGGCGCTGGCACAGGAAGGCGCGCGCGCTGGCATCACCGTCAACGCGATCTGCCCCGGCTACATCGCAACTGAGATGGTCAAGGCGATCCCGCAAGACGTTCTCGACAAGGCTATCCTTCCGCAGATCCCCGTCGGCCGCCTCGGCGAGCCGCACGAGATCGCACGCTGCGTGGTGTTCCTTGCGTCCGACGATGCAGGCTTCATCACCGGTTCGACGATCACGGCCAACGGCGGTCAGTACTTCGCCTGATCTCGTCGCTGCGGTTCGCAGCGTCACCGTGAAAAGATTAGGGGCAGGTTCCTGGTGGAACCTGCCCCTTTTGTTTTCTGAAGTCGCAAGAGCGAACGAACACCGCCGTTCGCCTTTCAATCAACTGGCGCGGAAGCGAGATCGGACGATGCGCGGAAACTCTTCTTCAGCCTGATTTTGCGGATAAGCGTTCGCACGTTCAGCTTCGCGCTGCTCGGCAACATGCTGGCGGCTTTCTTCGAGGTTCCACCACTTGTCACCGCTCTGCGGCGCTGCTGCTGAGGTCGGTGCAGCGCGCTGCTGCGGAGCCTGAGGAGCAGCGTTGCCCCGACCGTACGACGGCGCAGCTCGCGCGGCGCTCTGATGCGGCGCAGAGAACCATGCTTCCACCAGATCGAGTTCGTCGACCGACAGATTCAAGCCCTGACTCCGGCAACGCGCCACGACGAAATTGCGGAAGCGGCTCGCGAACAGGCCAGCCGACGAACCTTGCTCGAACCACGGATCGCTTTCGCTCACGACGTCATAGATGAAGCGCAGGTCGTCACGCTTGATGTCGAGACCGAATTCGCGCGCGCGCTGGGTGATGTTGACCAGCGTCTGTGCGCCCTGCAGGCCGTTCGCAGTCAACTCTTGGGCCATCACATCAAACAGCACGCGATATTCTGCGGGAGCCAAAGCAGGCGCCTGGCAAGCCTCGTGAATACGAGCGATCGACTGCTGGATCTGTGTTGCCTGATCCGGGCTGCGCGTCGGCGCCGACGGTTGCAATGATGTTTGCTGAGGGGCCGCGCGCGACGGATCACGCACCGGTTCCGAACCGTAGGGCGAAGGCGACGCCTGTTGCGGCTGCTGCCGCGGCGCAACGTTCTGGTTCGGCGCCGACGGAACGCGATCCGGAGCGTGGCCCTGTGGGCGTGTCGAGCTCATCGGCGGCGCTGGAGGCGCACTCTGCGCCGGTTGAGAATAGCGCTGCTGCGGTTGCGGTTGCGGTTGCTGCTGCGGCGTCGAATGGAAAGCGCTCTGTGGCGCTGGCTGCGGACGCGCCTGCTGAGGCGGCGACTGCGGCGGTGCCATCGTCTTCTGCACGCTCGGCAGCGTTTCGCGAGCAACGGGCCTCTCGATTGGACGCGCAGGCTCGCGCGGCACCTCGCGCTGGTTCTGCTCTGAAGCAGGCAGCGCCAATTGCGGCGCGATCAGACCCGAAGCCGAAATGTGCCGGTTGCCGTCGAACACAGTGTACGGTGCCGTATCGCTCAAGTGAATATCGTCTGGAAGATCGGCCAGCAGAAGATCGCGGAACGATCCATGCCCACCCCAGTTGGTGCCGATCGTCTTGTCACGGCCAACAACACGCACGGAACGATCCGCGAGTGTCTCGAGCGGCACGGCCTGCGGAGCGTTGCGGACAAAGTCGATCACTTCGCCGAGGATGGCTTTGCGCGCCGCCTCAACGTCGATGGCAGGCTGCGGTGCTTGCGCGATCTCGCGCGGGCTCTCGCCGGAGATGGCAGCACGGCTGGTCAACAGCGCCAGCAGATCCGACTCGCGGACTTCGCCATCGCTGATCGCCGTATAAGGCTGCGCTGTGTGGTCGTTTGCAAACACGACGGTGCGACGGGCGTGAGCGCGCAACCTGTGCAGCAGCGGCGTGAAATCCGCATCGCCCGAAAGAATGATGAACTCGTCGAAGAACGTCTCGTGATTGAGAATGTCGCGAACGTCCATCACGATGCGGATATCAGCCGAGTTCTTCAACTGCGCCGTCAGCGGCGGGCAGTCGATGACTTCGAACCCTGAACGCAGGAAGTGATGCCGGATGAACGGAAACGAATTCATGTCCGTGGAATTGTCATGCGTATTCCGCCGCGGAACCGGATTTCCGTAGCAACGGTTCATGGCGATGCGCCGCTGCGTGGGAGCGGTGAACGGCGAGGTGGAGGTAATCAGCTCGCCCGAAGCAATACCTTGCAGCCAGACTCCGCAGTCCTTGGCGAACCGCTTCGCAGCGTCTTCGTTTTTGCGCTTCAGCGAAAGATAGATGTTGTCATAGTCGACGAACACCGTGGTGAGGACGGGTCCTGAGGACTCGCGTTTCATGGACTTATTACCCCCGAGAAGCGGAACTTGATTCGCTATCACTGTCGACGAGTCGTCAGCCTCCAGCAAGAACTGGCCGCCTTACCTGTGGTCAAAGAGACAATTAACCCGTGGATTGAAGGCCATTGAGCCACGGCGGTTTTCATCGCTGTTGGGGATGAAATGTGGACGACGTTCGAAAGGTTTTGCGCTGTTGCATCGTGCCCTCAGTCAGCGGGCGAAAAATCCGGTGGCGCGAGATGAAAACCATCGAACGAGAACGCTGGCGCAACCGTACATCCGACCAAAGTCCACGCTCCAAGACTGAGCGCGCTTTGCCAATGTCCCTTCGGCACGACGGCTTGCGGCTTTTCTCCGGCGATGAGATCGGGGCCGAGACGAACGGCCTGCATCGGCCCGCCCTGCGCTGAGCATTGAAGCAACAGCGGCGCGCCCGCGTAGTAGTGCCAGACCTCTACGGCGTCGACGGAATGCCAATGTGAGCGTTCGCCTGCGCGAAGCAGAAAATAGATCGCGGTCGACGCGCCGCGTTCGCCGTTTTCCGAAACATCGCGGAACGTCTCGCGAAAGTGACCGCCTTCGGGATGCGGCTCAAGTTGCAGGATGTCGATGATCTCTTCCGCAGAAAGGTCGCGGGCCATGGCCGCCTCCCTAGTGGATGCGCGGGCGCGTGCGTCACGCTTTGTCTTTGAGCTGTCGTAGTCGCGCGAAGACTTCCCAGTCTTCTGCGTGCAAAAGTCCGAGACGGGAACGGATCGCCGGTGATCCAACCCGAAGAAACGGATTGGTCGCTTTCTCCTGGCCGACCGTCGTCGGCAGGGTCGCCGATTTCGCGGCTCTCAGGCGCTGCACCTCGTCCGCCCGCGCAACGAGCGCTTCGTTCTCGGGCTCCGCCGAAAGCGCGAAGCGCGCATTGTTCGCTGTGTATTCGTGCCCGCAGTAAAGGCGTGTGTCGTCAGGCAGCGCGGTGATTTTCGAAAGCGAGTTCCACATCATCTGTGCGTCGCCCTCGAACATACGGCCGCAACCGAGCGAGAACAGCGTATCCCCCGTGAACGCGATGCGATCATCCGGAAAGACATACGTGACATGACCGAGCGTATGACCGGGCGTCTCGATTACCTCGACTGGGTGGCCCGCAAATGTGAGACGTGACGCTTCCGAGACACCCTCGGTAGACTCGGAAATGCGATCGATTTCAGCATGCGGTACGATGACCGCAGCACCATATTCCGCCTTGAGTTCGGCGATTCCGGCCGTGTGATCGGTGTGGTGATGCGTGATGAAAATATGGCTGAGATGCCAGCCCCGCTCCGCCAACGCAGCTTTGATCGGTGCCGCATCCGGCGCGTCGATGACGGCTGTCTCATTGGACGCAGGATCATGCAACAACACGGCATAGTTGTCGGATAAACAGGGGAGGAGAAGGATTTCAAAGGCTTCCATGCCTCCAAGTCTGGTAGAGGTCACGCCGACTGTCAAACGCCTAAAGCGGCTCTGCGACGCAAGTTGAAGACGATCGATTGAGTAAGACCACGGACTGGACCGATGGGACCGCTGCGGGCAAGATCGGATCGCCGTAACTTTTGAAGTGTTCTTCATGCCGATGGATGTCGGAAATCTTCGAGATTTTTATCGCACGCCGCTCGGCCGGCTGGTCCGCCGTGAGCTGACGCCTGCCATTCGCGCGCGATGGAAAAACCTCGACGGCCTGTCCGTTGCGGGCGCGGGTTTTTCCGCACCCTATCTCGGCACGTTCCGTCTCGAAGCTGCGCGGCTCGCTTGTCTTATGCCCGCGCGCCAAGGCGCCATCGTATGGCCGCGCATGGGCGGTTGCCATTCCGTCCTTGTCGGTGAAGCGCAATGGCCGTTGCCTGACAATTCAATCGACCGCCTACTCGCCGTACACTGTCTGGAGCAGGCGGAACGCCCGGAGCCGCTATTGCGTGAGATGTGGCGCGTGTTGAAGCCTGACGGCCGCATATTGGTCGTCGTTCCAAATCGGCGCGGGTTGTGGTCGCGGCTCGATCGCACGCCATTCGGTTACGGACTGCCTTACAGCCGCGCACAGCTTGAAACGCAGTTGACTGACGCGATGTTCACGCCGAGCGATTGGGGCGAGGGGCTGTTCTTTCCGCCGTTCCGCAATCGCTTTCTGCTGCGCACCGTTCCGGCGCTTGAGCGGTTCGGGGCGGCGATGTCGATCGGCGTAGCGGGAGTCATCGTCGTCGAGGCGACGAAAGAAGTCATGGCGCCGATTGGTGGAAACTTGAAACTCAGCAAGGCCACGGCAACGCGGCAAACTGCGGACACGGCTGGCGCTACGGGTGTGCGCCGCCGTTAGCTCGATGAGCTTCGCAGCAGAAACACGGCCTTTTCCCCAAACAGGTTCTGCATCGAAAGCGACCATTTGATCGGCAGCGGCCGGCCATAGTCGCTGAACGCCACCGCGCGCTCCACCTTTGCATCGATGCGCTCGCAAAGATCCGCAAAGTCGCGAATTGTGCAGAGATGCGCGTTCGGCGTCAGATACCAAAGATCGGGCAAGTTATCGTTGACCGGCATGCGTCCGCCGAACGCCAGAGAAGAGCGCACGCGCCAATGCCCGAAGTTCGGAAACGAAACGATGGCGCGCTTGCCGATGCGAAGAAGATTTTCCAGCACGGTCTGCGGTTTTCGCGTCGCCTGAATCGTCAGCGACAGGATCGCATAATCGAAGGCTTGATCGGGATAGTTGTCCAGATCGCGGTCCGCGTCGCCCTGAATGACCGATAGTCCGCGCGCCACGCAGGCATTGACCTTGTCGCGTTGAAGTTCGACCCCGCGTCCGTCGACGCCGCGTTTTTCCGACAGCAGCCGCAACAACTCTCCGTCGCCGCAGCCAACATCGAGCACACGCGATCCCGCTTCCACCATCTCGGCAATCAGCATGTGATCGACGCGGGCTTTCGCACCGTCGGTTGTGAAGAGATCTGCTTGGCTCATGCCGTGGTCTCCGTCGCCGGGGGCAATCCGCGCTTCAGCGCGGCGGCATTCAGGAAGCCCTTAACGGTGGCGTGGAAGGTCGGCTCTTCGAGCAGGAACGCGTCATGCCCCTTGTCGCTCTCGATCTCGACGAACGACACGTTGGCGGCAACCGCATTGAGAGCTTGCACGATGCGGCGGCTCTCGCGCGTCGGATACAGCCAGTCGGATGTGAACGACACAATGCAGAACCGGGTCTGCGTTCCACGAAACGCATTCGCCAGCACGCCGTCGCGGCCTTCGCGTAAATCGAAATAGTCCAGCGCACGCGTGATGTAGAGATAGCTATTTGCATCGAAGCGATCGACGAACGTCGAACCTTGATGGCGCAGATAGCTCTCCACCTGAAAGTCAGCGTTGAACGAGAATGTCAGCGACGAACGATCCTGAAGCGCGCGGCCGAACTTTCGATGCAACGCATCCTCGGAAAGATATGTGATGTGCGCCGCCATGCGCGCCACGGCGAGACCGTTGCGCGGAACCTTACCTTCGGCGTGATAGTTTCCGCCGGCCCAATCCGGGTCAGCCATAACGGCCTGCCTGCCAACTTCATGAAACGCAATGTTCTGCGACGAATGCCACGCCGCCGTTGCAATGGGCACGGCAGCGAACACGCGATCCTTGAAGCGCGATGCCCATTCCAGAACCTGCATGCCGCCCATGGAACCGCCGACCACCGCGAAAAGCTGATCGATGCCGAGGTGATCCATCAGGCGCGCCTGCCCTTCCACCATGTCGCCGATGGTGATGATGGGAAACTGCAGCCCGTAGGGTTCTCCCGTTTTCGGATTAATGGACGCAGGACCGGTAGACCCCATGCATCCGCCGAGCACATTCGTGCAGATGATGAAGAAGCGGTCCGTATCGATGGGTTTTCCCGGCCCGATAATGTTCGCCCACCAGCCGGGTTTGCCCGTGATCGGGTGACGACTGGCAACGTACTGATCGGCCGTCAAAGCATGGCAGATGAGAATGGCGTTGGATTTGTCCGCATTCAGTTCGCCGTAAGTCTCATAAGCGATCGAAAACGGCGCCAGATCCTGCTGGCACGCCAGACGCAGCGGCGCGCTCGCGTCGAAATGCACCACCTGGCTCGACGGCGTGTGCACTTCCGAGTGTTGCCGGGCAACCGAGGCAATAACGTCAGGCGGTGCGGCGCTCATGTATTGGCCGGTTTCTCATGGGTTAAGGGCCGGGCGGTGCGCCGGACCGAGCGTCGATTAAGTCACATTAGACTTTGATTTCAAGTACCGATGCCCCTATCAATGCGCGGCCAATCGCAACTCTTCATAATGGTTCAAAATATGGTGACGACGGCTCCGATCGCCCGTCCGGGAATCCTTGATATTGAGGCCTATGTGCCCGGCGAAAGTAAAACGTTGGGTTCAGTCGAGCCAGCGAAGCTGTCGTCGAACGAAACGCCGCTTGGCCCGAGCCCAGCCGCAATCGCCGCATTCCAGTCGTCGGCAGCGTCTCTCGAGCGTTATCCTGACGGTCAGGCAACCGCTTTGCGTCGTGCAATCGCCGCCCGCTACGGCCTTGATGCCGGGCGCATTGTCTGCGGCTCCGGGTCCGACGAACTCCTGGGGCTTTTGGCCCGCGCTTACCTTGGACCGGGCGATGAGGCGATCTACACCGAGCACGGATTTCTGGTGTACCGCATTGCCATTCTCACCAACGGCGCAACGCCGGTCATCGCGCCCGAACGCGGCCTGAAGACTGACGTGGATGAGATCCTCGCGCGCGTAACCGATCGCACGCGCGTTGTGTTCATGGCCAATCCGAACAATCCAACGGGAACATACATCCCGATCGACGAAGTGCGCCGCCTGCGCGCCGGTCTGCGGCCCGACATTCTCCTGGTGCTCGACGCAGCGTACGCAGAATACGTCAGCCGCAATGACTACGAAGCGGGCGTCGAACTCGTCGCCACGACGACGAACACGGTCATGACGCGCACGTTTTCCAAAATCCATGGGCTCGCGGCTCTGCGTGTCGGCTGGGCCTACTGCCCGGAGAACGTGGCAGACGTGCTCAATCGCATTCGCGGGCCGTTCAATATGTCGGCCCCGGCGATCGCCGCTGGAGCCGCCGCGATCGCCGACATCGCGCACATGGAACATGCGAAGAGCCACAACGACGAATGGCTGCCGCGCGTCGTGAACGATCTTGAGCGCCTCGGTTTGAAGGTCACGCCGAGCGTGACCAATTTCGTGCTCTTCCACTTCCCGGAAGGCAGCAAGAAAACCGCCGCCGGTGCCGACGAACATCTGAAATCGAAAGGCGTCATTCTACGCCGTGTCGGCGCATACGGATTTCCGAACGCGCTTCGCATGACCATTGGTTCGGAAGCCGACAACACCCGCGCAATCGCGGCGCTGGCTGAATACCTCAAAGGCGCCGCCTGATGAGTGAAGCAAAAAACAAACCGGCCACGCCGATGTTCAAGCGCCTGGCGCTCATCGGGATAGGCCTCATCGGCTCTTCGATCAGCCACGCCGCGCGGCGGGCGGGCGTTGTGGGAGATATCGTCGGCTGTTCGCCAAGCGCCGCAACGCGCGAAGCCGCAGTTCGGCTGGGCCTCGTCTCGCAGGCATTTGCGGACCCGGTTGACGCCGTGAAAGATGCAGACCTCGTTATCCTGTGTTCGCCGGTCGGAACGTACGAGAAGATCGCCGCAGCAATCGGTCCGCATCTCGAACCGGGCGCAATCGTGTCCGACGTCGGCTCAGTCAAGGCCGCGCCCGTGCGCGAAATCGGGCAGCACATTCCCGAAGGCGTTCATTTCATCGCCGGGCATCCCGTTGCGGGCACCGAGCAATCGGGACCTGAAGCAGGCTTCGCCGAGCTCTTCGATGGACGCTGGTGCATTCTGACACCTGACGACACAGCCGATAAAACGGCACTCGCGAAGCTCGTCACGTTCTGGGAAGCGCTCGGTTCACGCGTCGAGATGATGTCGCCACAGCACCACGACCTCGTGCTCGCGATAACGAGCCACGTTCCGCATCTCATCGCCTACAACATCGTCAATACGGCCGCGCACCTCGAACGCGTGACCGACAGCGAGGTGATCAAATTCTCGGCTGGCGGCTTCCGCGATTTCACGCGCATTGCTGCATCCGATCCGGTGATGTGGCGCGACGTGTTTCTGAATAACAAGGAAGCGGTGCTCGAAATGCTCGGCCGCTTCTCGGAAGACTTGGTCGCCCTTCAGCGCGCCATTCGCTTCGGCGATGGAGACATGCTGGAAAAGACATTTACGGATGCACGCTCGGTTCGGCGCGGCATCATTCAGGCGAGCCAGGACACGCCGCAGCCTGACTTCGGCCGCCACGGCACGAAAGAGCGATCGAGCTGATCGCATCTTTCGAAGCACGAGTGAAAGCGCTGGCGGAGTCGCCAGCGCCAAGCAAAGAGATCAGGCCGAGCGCGGCCCAATCGAAAATTGCGCCGTGATGAGATCAGTTTCGACGGCACGCGCTTCTTGCGGCGTCGAAGCCAGCAGGTGAATGTGCACCTCGTCAGCGTTCAGTGAAGACGCATGCTGACGGATTTCAGCGAGGTTCGTCGTCGCGCAGTGATTGGAAAGACGACCAATCGCGAGCACGCTGCGTGTCGCTTTATTCGAGCGGCGAACGAGAATGTAGTTCGCGTCTTCCAGCGTCGGACAATCGAACACGCTGTACACCGTATGCACATACCGCTTGCCCGAAGCGCCGGTCCAGAAATGGAATCGCGGCGAAGATTCAGAAACCGGCACTGACGCGGGCTCGCTGGCCTGCTCGGACACGAGACCCTCACGCCGCATACGAACATCGGCCAGCCAAATGATATCGGCACTCATAACGCACACCCCTGATCGGCGAATTCCGCCGTAGACTGCTTTTGAGTCTTTGATACCGTCCCCAGTGTGAGGAATCGTGAACTTTGGATCGAAAATTTGACGGGCCGGGGGGACGGCGCTCGGCGTGGTCAATGAGGTGTTGAGAACGACTCAAATTGTGCACAGCTTTGTCTCGTCCGGCTGCGTTCCGCGGCCGAAATTCTCAACGCGCGCTAACACATGAGGCGTTCAACGGGAAAATGTTCGGCGTTGATGCGGCGAGAGCGGACAAAGGACACGAAAGAGTGCCCGGTCTGAGGTTAATGCCAGCGCGTCAACCGCATCGCGAGTAAGAGCAGCTCGCGCACGTCCAGCAACCCTCAATCATTCGTAAAGACCGCTCTCCGCACTGGGGGCAAGCACGCGCGCCCGTGAGCGATGGACCGTGTACACCGGCGGCACCCACCGTAGCGTTCTGCGGATGTCCACCGGCTTCGGAGATGAGTGGCGAAGCCGAAGCTGAACGCCGCTGTGCATCGGGCAGATTTTCGCTGTCCGCTTCGCCCCCTGCGAGAAACCCGATATGGTGCAAGTGCTGTTCGATAACGTCGCCGATGGCCGCGAGCAGGCTCGGAACATATCGCCCGTCCATGAAGCGCCCGCCCTCGGGATCGAACACCGCCTTTAACTCCTCGGCAACGAATGCCACGTCGCCGCCCCGCCGGAAGACAGCGCTGATCATCCGCGTCAGCGCCACCGTCCACGCGTAGTGCTCGAGGTTTTTGGTATTGATGAAAATTTCAAACGGACGCCGGCGCCCGTCGCGGACGATGTCGTTGATGGTGACGTAAAGCGCGTGCGCGCTCGCGGGCCATTTGATTTTGTAGGTGACGCCTTCGAGTGCCGCGTCCCGCTCAAGCGGCTTCGTCATGTAGACAACATCGCCTGATCGCGCAGACGCATCAGCGGGCGAAGAGTGGGCGAGGGGAGTGACGCCAGACTGTGCCGGTGCAGAACTCTCGGTGGCTGAAGGCGCGGGCGCGCGCGAGAGCACGGCGCCCGTTACAGGGTTGGGTCGGTAGGTCGTGCAACCCTTAAGGCCTAAATCATAGGCTTCGACGTAGATGTCGCGAAAGCGCTCGAAGCTGATGTCTTCCGGACAGTTGACCGTCTTTGAAATAGCGCTGTCGACATAGGGCTGCAGCGCCGCCTGCATGGCGACATGCTCGGCGGGTTGCAATGTCTCCGCCGTCACGAACGCTGGCGTCAGCGGCGTTTCCTCTCCAAGACGTTCGCGGAACAAGCGGTGCGCGAAGTCTTCAACCGTTTCCTCTTGCGCCGTGCGGTCGGTGCCAAGAACGCGGCGCTGGAAAACGAAATCGAAGACCGGCTCGATACCGCTCGACACGTTTCCGGCCAGAAGCGAAATCGTACCCGTCGGTGCAATCGACGTCAGACAGCCGTTGCGTATGCCGTGCGCGGCAATAGCTGCGCGCACATCAGGATCGAGTTTCGCGATATTCGGCCGGTCAAGAAAAGCTTGCGCGTCGTAGAGCGGGAATGGTCCCTTCTCCGCGGCGAGGGCCGCACTCGTGCGATAAGCGCCGTTTTGAATGATGGCCATCCATTCCGCCGCGCGCTCACGCGCCTCAGGACTTCCGTAGGGGAGGCCAAGAAAGATCAAGGCATCGGCCAGCCCCGTAACACCGAGCCCGATGCGCCGCTTCGCGCGCGCTTCTTCCGCCTGCGCCGTCAGCGGGTAGCGGGAAATATCGATGACGTTGTCGAGAAACCGAACAGCGGTCGCGACGCGCGCTTCAAGCTTTGCAACGTCAATACGCGCGTTCGGCGTAAAGGGATCGATCACCAGCCGCGCAAGATTGATCGAGCCGAGGAGGCATGCGCCGTAGGGCGGCAACGGCTGCTCCCCGCACGGATTGGTCGCCGCGATCGTCTCGCAATAGGAGAGATTGTTGAGCGCGTTGATCCGGTCGATGAAGATCACGCCGGGCTCGGCATAATCATACGTCGCGCGCATGATCTTGTCCCATAGCGCCCGCGCGTCGACGGTCTTGTAGACCTTCCCTTCGAAAACCAGATCCCAGGATGAACCCGTCCGCACCGCATCCATGAACAGGTCGGTGACGAGAACGGAGAGGTTGAAATTCCGCAAGCGATCCGACTGCGCCTTGGCCGCGATAAAATCCTCAATGTCGGGATGATCGCACCTGAGCGTCGCCATCATCGCGCCGCGCCGCTGACCCGCCGACATAATCGTCCGACACATCGCGTCCCAAACGTCCATGAAGCTGACAGGACCAGACGCATCCGCGCCGATGCTCTTCACAGCCGCGCCGCGCGGCCGAAGCGTCGAGAAATCGTGCCCGATGCCGCCACCGGCCTGCATCGTCAACGCCGCTTCCTTGACGCTATCGAAGATGCCGGAGAGATCGTCGGGGATCGTCCCCAGAACGAAGCAGTTAAAGAGCGTGACGTTGCGATCCGTCCCAGCTCCCGCGAGGATGCGCCCCGCAGGCTGAAAGCCGAAATCCGCCATCGCCTCGTAGAAAGCCTCAGCCCATTTCTGTTGCTCGCGTTCGCCGCCCTTTTCAGCGAATGCCGCAGCTTCCGCTACGCGCCGGAACGTGTCTTCCACGGTTTCGTCCGCAGGCCGCTCCGCCGATCCGGCAAAGCGATACTTGCGCCGCCAAATGGCGTCGGAAATGGCAGGCAGCTGGAGCGAAGAAACGGGCATGACACGTCCAAATATGGGGATCGCGAAGGCCATTCACAAATGATTGTTCACTATATGTTCTATGTCAGAAATGCGCAAGCCCCTTCGCGACCTACAACCCAAAAAATTCTGCCGATATTCGAGAATTCGCAGCTAATTCGCCTGCGTGGCGGAGATCGCCAGCGGCGGCGGATTGGGCTCGCGGCTCGCTTCCTCGATAAGTCGCCGGCTCGCCGCCTCGATATCGCGCTCAACGCGTCCGCGGAATTCTGCGCGCGGCAGGCCAGGGGGGACCGCTGGCAAAAACTCGACAACGATCGTCCCCGGGTAGCGCCACAGGCTGCGGCGCGGCCAGAAGAGGCCCGAGTTGAGCGCCATCGGCACCGCGGGGACACCAAGCGCCTCATACAGCGCGACGTAGCCCGGCTTGTAGTCCGGCGCAGCGCCCGGAATGGTGCGCGTTCCTTCAGGGAAAATAACAACCTCGCGCCCCGCACTCAGACGCTGCCTGGCATCCTGGATGAGCCGCTTCAGTGCCGCCGACGCCTTCTCTCGTTTAACGAGAATGTGCTCGAACTTGATGCAGAACCAGCCATAGAACGGGATCCACTTCAGTTCGTCCTTGAGCACGATTGCGGGATCGCGAAACAGCGGCACAAGCCCGAACGTATCCCACGCAGATTGATGCTTCGCGATGACCAGGCATCCGCCACTCGGCAGATTGTCTTGACCCCGCACCTCGAACTTCGTTCCGCAGATCAACCGGAGTAGCCAGACCGCAGTCCGCCCATGAAGCTCGAGTCCCTTCATTGCCCAGGCACGCGGCCCGAGAAGCAACCAGGAGCCGAGCACGAGATACAAAGCGGTGACGATGTAGAAGACGCCGCCGTAAACCAGCGAACGAATGATGACGGCCGCGCCGGGACCTTGAGACGTCTGATCAGCCATCGGCATGCTTCGGTCCGGCCGCTGCCACTGATTCCCCGTCGCGCCAATCGAGCACCCGTTGTGCGGTCAGACGCGCCATGGCTGGCAGATATTTGAGATATTCTGAAAGCAGCACGCGCGTCGTCGAAGCGTGTAGCCACCACGTTGTCTCCGGCACGCGCCGCGGCGTCACCGCGTAGGGAATGAGCGTCACACCCGGCATCGCCAGCGCCAGCTCCGCAAGGCTACGCGGCATATGATAGCGCGAAGTCACGATGATGAGCTTCGTATAGCCATTGGATTTTGCCCACGTCCGCGTCTCATCCGCGTTGCCAACGGTATCGAGCGCCTCATAGCCGAGGTCGACGCAGCAGTTGAAAGTATCGGTCTGAAGGTTGAGCAGCCGCCGCATTTCTTCGCGCGTAACCTTTCGGTTTACGCCGGAAATCAGCATGCGCTTGGCGCGGCCTTCGCCGAGCAGCTTGGCGCCTGCTTCCATTCTGAGTTCGCCACCAGTCAGCACCACGATGCCGTCAGCTTTATCCAAGCCGCTAGCATCGTCGCGCGTAACAGTCACCGCGAAGATCACGAACCCGAACGCCAGCGCCGCCGTCGAAACCGCGAGCAACAGAACGAGCCATTTCCAAATCGTTCTCATCGCGAAATGGGTGCGGGATGGCGTCGGGAAAAGCAAGTGCGCCAGCTATCCGCACGGGTGATTCTATCACCGATCCGTGCGATCTGGGCCATTCGGGCCGCCTCGAAAATCCCCCGCATCAGTCCCGCGCCTCCGTTAGTGGCGGCCGTTCAGGATGCGGTAAACCCCGACGCGTGAGGTAATCATGCACAGCCCCGCGATCGTCACCACGACGAGGCCCAGAATAATATAGCCGAGAGCATCGAGCGACCCGGCACCGATCAGCCGCTGCACCTCGACGGCACTGACGGCCCCGCCCCCGAGCAATTCGGTGATGGTAGGCATGCCCATGAAAACGAGCATGGCAAGCGTCGCCCCGACAATGCCAGCCTTGATCCCGAGACGCAGAAAATGCTTTTCGAACTCGCGCGCGATGAACTTGTCCGTCGCGCCAACGAAATGCAGAACCTCTACGATCTCGCGGTTGGACGCCATGGCGCTGCGGGTGGCAGAAACGATGATGGCGGTCGTTGCCGCACCGACGAGCGCCAGAATGGCAAGGCCACCAAGCGCCAGCGATCGGGTGACGGCGCGAATTTGGTGTTGCCAGCGCCGATGGTCGTCAAGCGATGCACCTTTGAAATCGCGTTTAAGAGCGGAGCCGACTTCGGTGAGGTCCGGCGGTGAATTGCGATCGACTTCAACAGCGATCAGCCGAGGAACGGGCAGCGATTTGAGAGCGTCTCCACTGCCGAGCCAGGGCTGCAGCAAATCGGCGGATTCTTCGAGCCCCAGCGGCCGCGCGTGAACGATGCCATGTTGCTTTTCGAGATAGTTGACGACGTCCGCCACAGCTTTTTCGATATCGGCATTTTCCTGCGGCGTGACCTGAACGGTCACTTCGCTGGAAATGTCCTTAAGCCAGGCGTCGGACGATTCCTTGATCATCCAGACGGCGCCCGCTGTCAGGCAGGCGAGGAAGCACATGATGGCGATAACGAGAGTCAGCGAACGCCCCGTCACGGAGCCCGGCGGCACCACCGGCGCCGTCACCTTCATCTTGCGCCCGTTGTCGCTCTTGCGCGCGGGCACATAAAGATCGCTCGTCGTTTCGTTGCCGGAGGGATATCCGCCACCGTCGTGGCGCGCGTATGCCATCGAGGACGGAACGTCCACGGGGTCATCATAGGACTCATAGCCCTGCGCCGAGATCGCAGGCTCGTCATGCCCGGGAAAGCGGCTAGATGATGCGGACATGACCCTTATGCACCTCGATACGCGGCGCTTTGAACTGCCGCATAAGTTGATGGTCGTGCGTCGCGATGACGACCGAAGTTCCGAGACGGTTCAACTCGACGAACAGGCGCAGCAGACGCCGCGCCATTTGCGGATCGACGTTACCGGTCGGCTCGTCGGCCAGCAGAACTTCTGGCTTGCCGATGACCGCCCGCGCGATCGCAGCCCTCTGTTTTTCTCCGCCCGATAGCACAGACGGATTAGCATACATTCGATCGCCAAGACCAACCCATTGCAAAAGGTCCGTCACGTCTTCGCGGTAGTCTGCGGGCTTCTTTCCAACGACCTGAAGCGGCAACGCCACGTTTTCCCAGACGGTGAGATGATCGAGCAGCCGGAAATCCTGGAATACGATGCCGATGCGACGGCGCATCTGCGCGCGCTTCTGCGGCCGGACCCTCGTAACGTCCTCACTGAACATTTGAATTTTGCCATGGCTCGGGTGCAGCGACATGAACATCATGCGCAGGAGCGATGTCTTACCGGCACCAGATTCGCCATGCAGAAAGTGAAATGAACCGGGACGGAGGTGGAACGTCACGTCGGTGAGGACATCCGGCCCGCTGTCGTATTTCAGGCCGACATTGGTCAATCGGATCACGGGGAATCAGCCTTGGCAGGTTATCTTCGGGTCTCTTCGAGGGCTCCGAGCGTGTATAGACACGGGCTAGCCGGCTTGATCAATCGATTACGATTGTGGCGCCGTCGTGTACACAGGAACCTTACACCCAGCCCCGGCCGGGGCTTTAGTCAGGACCAGCAGGATTTTGCATGCCGGATAGGAACGCTGAATTGCGCATCGAGACGATTTACTCCGCCGACCAGATTCGTGCCCGCCTTGAGACACTTGCCGGTGAGATCGCCGCGGCCAAACCCCAGAATCTCCTCGTCGTGCCGGTTTTGAAGGGCAGCTTTGTTTTTGCTGCAGATTTACTGCGCGCACTCCATGCTGCAAACCTGACCCCTGAGGTCGATTTTCTGACGCTGTCGAGCTATCGCAAAAGCCGGACTTCGCTCGGCCAGGTCTCGATCCTGCGCGACCTCGACCTCGATGTTCAAAATCGTCACGTCATCCTGATCGACGATGTGCTCGATTCAGGGCGTACACTGGCTTTTGCCAAGGATTTGCTCTCCGCCCGCGGCGCCGCCCGGATCGAAACGTGCGTGCTGCTCGACAAGAATGCGCCCCGCGCCGTCTCGATCGAGGCCGATTATTGCGCGTTTACCTGTCCAAATGTTTTCGTGGTCGGCTACGGTATGGACGTGGCCCACAGATACAGGGAACTTCCATTTGTAGGGCGGCTTGTCGATTAAGCCGGAAAGGCGTCGAGAGAGGTGGCTGAGACATGGCGACTATTCTGCTCGCGGATGACGACGCCGCCGTGCGAGATCTCGTGCGGCGGGCCCTCAGTTCGGAAGGGCACACCGTTCACGTCACCCAGGACGGTCAAGAAGCTCTCGAACACATGGAAAGTAACGCCACCAGCATCGACCTGCTCGTGACGGACGTGGATATGCCTCAGCTCGACGGCATATCGCTCGCGGAAAAAGCTCTGAAGCTAAGCCCGCAGCTTGCCGTGATTCTGATGTCGGGTTTTACGGATCAGCTAGAGCGCGCGGCGCGCCTACGTGCGCGTCGGCTTCTGTCGATACCGAAGCCGTTCACGCTCGATCAAATCAAGCAGGTCGTGAGAGCCGTTCTGGTCTGATGCGAAGCATCAGAAGAGACGAAGCAGACGACAAGGTAATCAACCGCCCGTCAGGCTCATGTGCCGAGATACCGATGGCACCTTTGTCCGCCTGTCGATGATGAAGTCATGCCCCTGCGGCTTGCGCCCGATGGCTTCAACAATCGCTGCATCGAGCAGATCGTCGTTTTCAGACGCACGCAATGGCGTTCTGAGGTCAGCCGCATCATTCTGGCCAAGGCACATGTAAAGCGTGCCGGTGCAAGTCACGCGCACGCGGTTGCAGCTTTCGCAGAAATTGTGCGTCAACGGCGTAATGAATCCGAGCCGGCCGCCCGTCTCTTTCACGGTGACGTAACGCGCTGGGCCGCCGCTGCGATAGGGCGAGTCTTCCAGCGTATAGCGGTCCATCAGCCGTGCGCGAACGATTGAGAGCGGCAGATATTGCGAAGTCCGATCTTCGCCGATGTCGCCGAGCGGCATCGTCTCGATCAGGGTGAGGTCTGCACCGCGCCCGTGCGCGAACTGCACAAGATCTGCGATCTCGTCTTCGTTGACGCCTTTGAGCGCTACGGCGTTGATCTTGATTTTGATGCCGGCCTTCTCGGCTGCATCGAGGCCCCTCATGACCGTAGAGAGGTCGCCCCAGCGAGTAACCGCTTTGAACTTCTGCGGATCGATCGTGTCGATCGAAACATTGATGCGCTTAACGCCCGCCGAACTGAGATCGCCCGCAAGCTTTTCCAGCTGGCTGCCGTTCGTCGTAATCGCCACTTCCTGCAGGGCACCACTATCGAGATGCCGCGAAAGCGAGCGGAACAGCCACATGATATTCTTGCGCACGAGCGGCTCACCGCCGGTGATGCGAAGCTTCCTCACGCCGCGGCGTATAAAGGCCGTGCACAGCCGGTCCAGCTCCTCAAGCGACAGAAGATCGCGCTTTGGCAGGAACGTCATGTGTTCGGACATGCAGTATACGCAGCGGAAGTCGCAGCGGTCCGTAACGGACACGCGCAAGTACTCGATCCCCCGGCCAAAGGGATCGACAAGTGGTGCCGCTATCGGGGCACTTTCGCCTGACATTTCTGCAGTCTCCGCAACGTCGCGTCTCATCGTTTCATATAGAAAGCGGAAACGTCAAGGGTAGTACTTCGGGGGTTGTTAGGCGCGTACTTTCACACTTTTAAAGGGTCCCAGCGTCCCTTCGATCACTTTTGCAATGGCGCCGACATCGTTCAGGTTAAGAACGGGTTTTCCGTTCCCATCGATCTCGTAGTCGGCGGCAATAGCCAGAACGTTGGGGTCCCCGGCCGCCAGCAGCTTTTCGGACGCAACTGCAGCCCGCCGAACCTCGATCTTCGGGATCGCAGCGGATTTATAGCCTTCGACCAGAATAATATCGGCCGGGCCAAGTCGAGACGCGACCGTCGCGAGCGCTGGCTCTCCGGCCGAATCGATTTCCTCGATCAGCGCAACACGTGAACCCGACACGATAGCCGTTTCGGCCGCCCCCGCAGCGCGGTGACGTGCCGTGTCGCTTCCCGGCGCGTCGATATCGAACTTGTGATGCGTGTGCTTGATCGTGGCGACGCGCAAACCCTGTTCGGCGAAATGTCGCGTGAGCTTTTCAATCAGCGTTGTCTTCCCGGAATTCGACCAGCCAGCAATTCCGAACATCGGCATGGACGAAGAAGGAGCGTTGGACGATTGGGACATTGAGGCTCGCTTTTCAGGGTTTTGTCAGCACCGCTTGTGCGGCCGCAAGGTCGTCAGGCGTGTTGACGTTGAAGAACGGATCGATGGCCACGCCATTAATCTCGCGCATTGGAAAGGTCACTGCAACTGCGTTCAGCGTTTCCGTTAGAGCGTTGACGCCGAGAGCATGCCGCTGCAGCGCATCAGCGATTTGCTCCCGGATCGAAACCGGCCAAAGCGCGATCGTCGGATGCCGCCGTCCGCGCGACGTGGCGATCGCGATGCGGTCCCCGCGGTGCGCGTTGAGCCTTTGAATGAGATCGTCGGGCAGGAAGGGAGAGTCGGTCGATGCTGTCGCGACAACCGAAAAACCGGCCTTTTCAGCCCTGTCGATGGCGGCGAGGACGCCACTGAGCGGTCCGAGGCCGGGATATTCGCCATCGCTAAACGTTTCGAGCCCGAACGCAGCGAATCGCTCTTCGTCTCCGTTGGCGTTTAACGCCAACTCCCTCACCTGCGGACGAAGCTGCGCGATGACATGCGCCAGAACCGGCAGCCCAGCCAAATCCGCCAACCCCTTGTCGCCGCCCCCAAATCGGCGCGACTGGCCCCCTGCCAGGATGACACCAGGAATTCGCTGCTTCTCCACCATGGCGACACGCTAAGCGGGGGCAGAGGCCGCCGCAAGTACGTGTTAAGCGTAAAGTCGCACGCGAATTCCTTCGAAACCATGCTCTGGTCGCCGAAGCGTTTCGCGGCTACCATGCCGCCAAGTTCCGCTTTCGGGCGGCATGAACTGCGGCGGCACCGCTAGGGCCGCCGTTTTGTTTATGGGGCAACGCATCTTGCGTGACCGGCGACGAACGCGATTGAAACGATCTGAGAGAGGAGTCCATGCCTACCGGCGATGGCAGTAGTTTGACCGACATATTTGGTATTATGTCGGTCCTCATCCTTGTGGCTGCGAATGGCTTTTTCGTTGCTGCAGAATTTTCCCTCGTAGCGATACGGCGTAGCCGTGTTGCCGAACTTGTAGCAACGGGACGGGCAAACGCCGCCGTTCTGCAAAGAGCCGTCGATAGTCTCGACGCTCATCTCGCCGCTACTCAGCTCGGCATTACGATTTCCTCTCTCGCTCTCGGCTGGATTGGCGAACCGGCACTGGCGCATCTCATACAACCTTGGCTGTCAGCGCTTCCAGGTTCCTGGGCGACGGCTGGATCGCACGCGATTGCCGTCGCGATTGCGTTCGTCATCATCACGGCGTTGCACATCGTGTTGGGTGAACTCGCGCCGAAGAGCCTCGCGCTACAACGGAGCGAAGCGACCGCGCTCGCGATTGTCCGCCCTTTGCGGTGGTTCCTGTTCTTGCTGCGCCCGGTCATTCTGGCTCTCAACAATCTCGGTAACCTCGTCTTGCATCTTTGCGGCTTACAGCCTGGAGCGGGCGAGGGCGCGCTGCACTCGTCCGAAGAACTGAAGATGCTGGTCGAAGCAAGCCAGAAGGCGGGCTTGCTGGAGCATCAGCAGCAGGAAGTCGTTGCGCGTGTTCTCAACATTGGCGATCGGCGCATCGCCGACATCATGACGCCACGCCGCGACGTCGAGTGGATCGACGTCGACGATCCTCACGACGTCATTCTCAAAACGATCCGCGAGTGCCGCCACGATCAGTTGCTTGTCGGCAAAGGTACGATCGACGAACCGCTCGGCATGATCCTGAAACACGATCTGCTCGACATGGTTCTAGAAGGACGCCCGATCGACCCGTTGTCCGTCGTGCGTGAGCCGATGAACGTGCACGAGGCGACGACGATCTTCCGCGCGCTCGACCGCTTTAAGGATGCGCCGTCGCGTCTCGTTTGCGTCATCGACGAGTATGGCACGTTGAACGGCATCGTCACTCAGACCGATCTGCTGGAAGCCCTTGCAGGCGAACTGCCGGACGAAGAAGAGGAAGCGCCCTACGTCGTAGAGCGGCAGGACGGGTCGCTTCTCATCGATGGAACCATGTCCGCACACGACGCATTCGATCGCCTCGGCATCCGAACGCGTCCGGAAAGCGGCATTTTCCATACCTTCGCCGGCTTCGCCCTGTTCCGTCTCGGCCATCTCCCGGAAACCGGAGAGCGGTTTGTCTATGAAGATTGGCAGTTCGAGATCATCGACATGGACGGACGCCGGATCGACAAGATCCTGGCAACGCGCGAGCAACCCGCCGACTCTTCAGGAGTGTCCTGACGTATCATAACCCGGAAATGGCGTGGAGCGGGGCAATGGCTTCCCTCCCGCCGAGTCACGACCTATATCGATTACATGGAAGCGCCTGGCGCAGCGCGATCCAATCCAGGAGAAGTCGTACATGCCCGTCGAAAAAGACGAAGTGCTCTCTGCGCTTCGTAGAGTTAAAGGCCCCGATCTTTCAGGCAATATCGTTGAACTCGGTCTCGTCTCTGAAATCTTCATTAAGGACGACCGGGTCTATTTCTCGATCACAATTCCCGCCGATCGCGCCAATGAGCTTGAGCAGCTTCGGCTTGCTGCAGAGAAGGTCGTTTCCGGCATTCCGGGGGTCGTGGGCGTTACCGCTGTTCTGACTGCAGAAGCAACGGAATCCACGCCGCGCAAAACGGTTCTGCCAATCAATCGTCCCGAACATGCGCGCGTTCGCGCAGCGCGTGAAAAAGGCGCCACGGGCGACGGCGCCGGTCCTCGACAAGCAGCGGCCGCTGCAAATGCAGGCCAAGCGTCTAAGGCACAGCCCGTCCCCGGTGTGAAGCACATCATCGCCGTCGCGTCCGGCAAGGGCGGCGTGGGCAAATCGACGGTTGCCGTAAACCTCGCGCTCGGCTTGCAGGCGATTGGCCTGAAAGTCGGCATTGTCGACGCGGATATTTATGGCCCATCGCAACCGCGTCTATTGGGCGTAACTGGCAGGCCGCAAGTCGCGCACGGAAAGGTCATCCAGCCGCTGACGGGTTGGGGCCTCAAAGTTATGTCGATGGGTTTCCTCGTTGATGAAGGCACGCCGATCGTCTGGCGCGGCCCGATGGTGACATCCGCTCTCAGCCAGATGTTGCGCGAAACGGATTGGGCGGGCGACGCAGGCGATCTGGACGTCCTCATCATCGATATGCCGCCCGGCACCGGTGATATTCAGCTCACCATTTCGCAAAGCGTCCCGCTTGCTGGCGCCGTCATCGTTTCAACGCCGCAGGATCTCGCGTTGATCGATGCGCGCAAGGGCATCGCGATGTTCAAACGCGTCGAGGTTCCGATCCTCGGCATCGTCGAAAACATGAGCTATTTCCTCTGCCCGAAGTGCGGCGAACGCTCAGACGTGTTCGGCCACGGCGGCGCACGTGAAGAAGCGCGCTCGCTTGGCGTACCGTTCCTGGGCGAGGTGCCGCTGCATATGGACATCCGCGAGACGTCCGATAGCGGCAAGCCGGTTACTGTCGCCGAGCCGGAAAGTGTTTACGCGAAAATTTTCCGCGACATCGCCGCCAATGCCTGGAGCGAGGTGGAACGCGCCAAGGGAACGTTGACGCCGCCGCCCCATCTCGAAATCGCGAACGAGGGAACGGTTCTGAAGGCTGCGTTCCCTGACGGCCGCAGCTTCGAGCTTCCGGCAGAGTTTCTGCGCGTCGTCAGTCCGTCGGCTGAAGTTCAGGGCCATTCGCCCTCGCAACGCGTCACCGTTCCGCGCAAGAAGCACGTGAAGATCGTGAACATGACGCCGGTCGGCAATTACGCGACGCGCCTCATCTTCGATGACGGCCACAACTCCGGGCTCTATACGTGGGGTTATCTGCACCTCATCGGCCGCGAGAAAGAAGAGCGCTGGGGCAAATACCTCGAGGAGCTTTCCGCGAAGGGCCTGACGCGCGAATAGCGCGTCGGTCATCTTCTCGTATCGAACATTGTAAAAAGCAAAAGGGCGCGAGATCTGAATCTCGCGCCCTTTGAGTTTATGCGTTGCAATAAGGCTTACTCAGCCGGTTCGCGCTCAAGCGAGGCCATGGCGTCTTCGGCACGATCGTAAACGCGCGTCTGCAGCCCGCGCCGCCGCAGCGCATCCTGCAGCTTGTCACGCGTGATCACGCTCGTCGCGTAACGGGCGACGTTCGCGTAGTGGGTCTTCTTCAGATACGCGACCATGTTCGCATAGTCGTCATACAGGTCTTCGGCGATCCGGCTGCGGTCCTGATTGACGACAGCGTTGACGCGGCGGCCCGCTGCCGTGCAGGCATCCGAGATTGCCTTCTGCAGATCGACGACATCTGACTTCTTGCGCACGCTCCAGGATTTCAGATTGACCGAAAGCAGATTGCTTGCCGGATCGTAGCTGATCCGCTCGCTGAGCTTCAGGTTCATCAGATCGGAAAGTAGGTCCATCGGCGCGTCGCTAAAGAGACGCGGGTCCATCGTGTCTGGATTGTGAATATGCGGCTTGAACGCCATGTGCGCGAGAATATCGCGATCAATGTCGATGCCCGGTGCAACTTCAATCAGTTCGAGACCGTGCTCGGTGAGCTGGAACACGCAACGCTCCGTCACGTAGATCACCGGCTGCGAACGCTGAGCAGCATACTGCCCCGCGAACGTAACCTGCTCGACCTGCTTCACGAACTTCCGCGCCTTGCCTTCCTTGATGATCTTGAGCTTGCCATCCTCGATAGCGACCTCAAGCCCACCGGCGGTGAACGTGCCAGCGAACACGACCGCACGCGCGTTCTGCGAAATGTCGATGAAGCCGCCGCAACCGTTCAGGCGGCCGCCGAACTTGCTCGTGTTGACGTTGCCAAGGCTGTCGCATTCCGCCATGCCAAGGCACGTCAGATCGAGACCACCGCCATGATAGAAGTCGAACATCTGGTTTTGATCGAGAACCGAATGCGCGTTGAGCGATGAGCCGAAGCTCGATCCGCCCGCAAGCACGCCGCCGACCGCGCCGGCTTCCGTCGTCATAACGAGATAGGGCGTCACGCCTTCTTCGTTCGCAACGTTTGCCACGCCATCCGGCGCGCCAACGCCGAGGTTGATTACCCCGTTCGGCGGCAGTTCGAACGCCGCGCGCCGCGCGATGATCTTGCGCTCGTCGAGCTTCATTTTCGGCAGGCTATCGACCGTCACGCGAACTTCGCCCGCAAGACCCGGATCGTACATGACGCCGTAGTTCATGCGATGCAGTTCAGCCGTTTCAGCAACGACGACGCAATCCACGAGAATGCCCGGAACTTTTACGTCCTTCGGCTTGATCGAACCGTCAGCAACGATGCGCTCGACCTGCGCGATAACGATACCGCCGTTTGCGTGCGCAGCCATTGCTTGCGCAAGCACATCAAGCGTCAGCGCTTCCTTCTCCATGCTGAGGTTGCCCAGCGGATCGGCGCTCGTCGCGCGAATAAGTGCGACGTTGATCGGTGTCGCCTTGTAGAAAAGCCACTCCTTGCCTTCAACTTCGACCAGTCGGACTAGGTCGTCCTTCGTGACCGAGTTGACCTTTCCGCCGCCGAGACGCGGATCGACGTAAGTGTGCAATCCGACTTTTGTGAAAAGGCCGGGACTGCCAGAAGCACAGCTCCGGTAGAGTTTGGAAATGACGCCCTGAGGCAGGTTATAGCCTTGGATTTTGTTGTCCTGCGCGGCCGAGGCAACTTTCGGCATGCGCCCGAAGTTGGCGGCGATAACGCGCTTCAGCAATCCGTCGTGATGAAGCCGGCCGGTGCCGAGCCCTTTGCTGTCGCCCGCACCCGCGCACATGATGAGCGTCAGATCGCGCGGCGCGCCAGTTTCTACAAACCGCTTCTCAAGCGCAGCATGCAGGCTTTCCGGGATACAGCTTTGAACGAATCCCGTCGTCGTAACGACATCGCCATCGCGAATCCGCGCAATCGCCTCATCCGATGAGACGACCTTATTCTTATTGATGCTCATCCTTAGGTCCTTCCCCGTGTCGCCCTTCTTTTTAGTTACGGCTGGGCTATGTCGGCCCGCGTTACCGAAGGGTGTTCGTTATTGTCGTGAACTTCCGGTTGCTGACTTTAGCGAATTACATGAGCTCAGGTATGCTTGCCCCACTCAACAGGGTAACCACGCGCTATCCGAGTGCTCCTGGTGATTTTTGCCGCACCCAGCGATGCTTTTCCGGGTGGGCTGATATCCGCAACTGCCACGTTGGATACGTGATAGAGAGCGCTCGATGAACGAACTATTTCGCCGCAATCTCATCCCGCTGATCGTCGCGACGGCCCTGTTCATGGAGAACCTCGACGCGACGGTTCTATCCACGTCGCTTCCCGCGATCGCCACGGACCTCGGCGTCAATCCCATTAACCTGAAACTTGCGCTAACCACGTACCTGCTGGCGCTGGCCGTGTTCATTCCGGCCTCCGGCTGGATGGCGGACCGCTACGGCGCCAAGAATGTATTTCGAGCGGCCATGGTCGTATTTGCGCTCGGCTCGATTGCCTGCGCTCTCTCGACCGGTCTGGCCTCGCTCGTGGCGGCGCGCATCCTTCAGGGAATCGGCGGGGCGATGATGACGCCGGTCGGCCGCCTGATCGTTCTCCGAACCGTGCCGCGGATGGAGATTATCGGCGCCATGGCGTGGCTCTCTATCCCGGCTTTGGTCGGCCCGGTGCTCGGGCCCCCGCTCGGTGGTTTCATCACCACGTATTTCAACTGGCGCTGGATCTTCTGGATCAACATTCCAGTCGCGGTCGCGGGGCTCATTCTCATCACGCGCTACATTCCGGATGTGCGGGAGGATGCGCCGTCGAGTTTCGATTTGACCGGCTTTCTTCTCGTTGGTCCCGGCCTGTCGCTATTCCTGACCGGCGTCACGCTAATGGGCGTGGAACTCGTTTCGGCCGAGACGAGCTTCGCTGTCACGATAGCTGGAGCCGCGCTCCTCGTAGCATACGTCTGGTACGCGCTCCGCACGCCAAATCCGTTGCTCGATCTGCGGCTCCTCACAATCCCGACGTTCCGGGCCGGTGTCGTTGGCGGCTTCCTGTTCCGCACAGGGCTTGGTGCAAGTCCGTTTCTTCTGCCGCTGCTGTTCCAGGCGGGATTCGGCCTCACCGCGTTTCAAAGTGGTATGTTGACGTTCACGACGGGCCTCGGCTCGCTGGTCATGAAAACGCAGGTCGCGAAAATTCTGCGGCAGTTCGGGTTCCGCCGCGTTCTGCTGTTGAACGGCGCGGTTGCCACGCTGTTCGTCGCGGTGCCGTCGCTCTTTACCGTCGAGACATCCGTGTTCGTAATCATCGCGCTGTTCGCCGCCGGAGGGCTGTCGCGTTCGCTGCAATTCACGAGCCTCAATACGTTGGCTTATGCAGACGTCCCGCCCGAAAATCTCAGCCGCGCGACGAGCTTCGCAGCGGTTGGTCAAAACCTGGCAGGTTCGGTCGGCGTGACGATCGCGGCGTTGGGATTGGAATTCGCCCAGCTCACACTTGGTGGCGGCCCGTTGGCATTGGCGCATTTCCCGCCGGTATTCGTCTTGATGGCGGTGGTCTCGTCGCTGTCGCTCTTGCTGTTCATGCGGTTGCCGAGTTCAGCAGGCGCATCGCTTTTGCCGACCGACGCGCTGAAAGCCGCCGAGCCCGCGAAGGGCGTCGCGCGCCTCACCGAAGGCCCGCTTCCCTAGAAGCTCAATCTAGCGCTGGCGGCCGGCTCGACGAAGGAGCGTTGCCAGCGCCAAAGAGAAAACCTCCGGCCGGCTCGACAAAGGAGAGTCGCTAGCGCCAAGGAGAAACCTCCCTCAGGAAGGCCATCGATGCCTGCCCCGCGACTGCGCTGGCGGCCGGCTCGACGAAGGAGAGTCGCCAGCGCCAAAGGAGACTCTCTCCACGCAGAAATGCCGCGACCGGAAATCCGATCGCGGCACTTGCTGATAAGGTGGATCGAGGCGGTTTAGGCCGCCTTCGCCTGTGCCTTCTGGCGCTGTGCGCGGCGCGGTGCTTTCGGCACAACGCGCAGTGCAGGCAATTCAACGTCGGACAGTGCCCGTTTACGCTGAATGACCGCTTCACGTGCTCCGAACGCATCCGCAAGAACGAGCAGCGCCACTTCGGGCTTCAGCCCGGAGCAACCACGCGCGTCCACCGCGGCGAATCCAGATCGCGAGCATGCCTGAAGCGAAATCTGACCCGAATCCAGAACAGCCACGCCCGAAACGCCGCCACCGGCGACGCGATCGAGATGAAGGCTCTTAAGTTTCCTGCCCAGGCTTTCGACAGCACGCTTTGTCGCACGCTCGGCCGACTTAACGTCGTCGAGGCGCTTTGCGCCGTGAAGGTCGATATAAATCGTAGTCCCTGCAGTACAAATACTTCGCTCGGTGCTCGGACTCGGATTCCGGTCCTGAACTTCTACGTTGAACGCAGCGCGCGAATAATCTTCCTTTTGGGCGGTGCTTGAACGAGTCAAGTCCATCCCCAATTGGAAGAGGGTGTCATTAAAGGCCATATGACCCTCCCCAACCAGCAGATAGGTTTGACTCGCCCGCTCCTTACCTCATTGGCTCTGGAAAACCTCGACCATGTTGGCAGGTGGACAGACGAGAACGGTGCATATGAGGCCAAGTGCCCCTGGGTGCAAGATATATTTTGCCCCACAGGCACATTTTTTTGCGCGCAGATTCACGCAGGTTTAACGGAACGATTTTTATCTCGGAAATTGCGCTTTTGCGACCGCCTCTCGGCAGCTCTTTCGAGCGCTCAAGCCGTTATTCGTCGCCCTTGCCGAGGAACTTGTTGAGCAGCTGCTTGGCGCTCTTCTTGTTCTGCTCCGCTTCCGGCGAGCCGTTCTTTTTCCCGAAGATCTTGTCTACGATCTCGTCGCTGTTCTTGCCTTTGAGCGACTTGCCGATCTGCTTAATGGTGTCGACCGTTTTTCCGGGGTCGGAAAGCACGCCTTTGAGATCGGGCTGATAGCTGGGTCGATCCCAAGAGCCGGTAATCCGGACCGGAATTTCAATTCCCGAACCCTGGTCTCCGCTTTCCTGCCCCTCGAGCGAGGCAACGAGCTTCGGCCTGACCGTGTAGTCGAGAGTGCGCGCTGGCATATTGGCGACGCCAGAGCCCGTCACACGCAGCAGGGGGCTCACGAGCTGTAAGTCTTCGTTGTGGGTAACCCCGTTGGTGATCGCGAACGAGGCGCTGAGAGCGCTGAAGTCCGTCTTCTCGGACGGCGTGCGCCGCAGTCCTGAGAAGTCGCCTCTGGAAACCCCGCGGAGCGCGCCGGGTAAATTGAAACCGACAATTGCGCCGTCCGCGAATTTGAACTGCGCCTTGCCGTTAAGGCTTTCGATAAGCTGAAGCTGACTTTGCCCATTGGCCGCGAGTTGCAGGCCGACATTTGCGTTCCCTGCAACCCATTCAAAGCTCGCGGCATCTCTCAGAAACGGCAACGCCGAGACTTTCGCGAGGCTAAGATTTGCGCCGATATTTGCGGTGCCGCTCGAGCCGTCGACGGTGACGACGCCTTTGCCGCGCCCCTGATAGAGCTGAACGTCTTCAAATGTCGCGCGCATCGCGTGGTCTCTCACAGCCACATTCACGAGCGACTGCCCGACCGACACTTTTTTGAAATAGAGCTTGCCGATATTCAGTTGTGCCGTTCCATCAGCAACTCCGAGCAGCGTCAGGTTGAGTTTTTCGCTCGACCAGCCCGCGCGCTGAGCGGCTCCGTAGACCTTGGTGCCGGGCTGCTTCAGCAAGTTCTCAATCGCGTCCGGCTTCTCGGCGTCACCACGCGGCTGCGGCTGAGCGGCAGGTGCGGGCCGAGGTGGAACCGCGCTTCCACCACGCTCCGTGGCAATCTCGCCCGAAACAGCACTCGTCAGGTATTTGTTGAGATCGAGTTCCGTGACCGAGAGATTGGCGTCGACCACCGGCCGCGCTCCACCCGTCGTCACCTTCACGGTGCCCTTCGCGGCGGTGCCGTCCAGGCTGAAAATCGCATCTTGAAAGTCGGTGACATTGCCGCCGGTCGTAAGCGTACCTTCCAGCGAAAGCGGGCCAAAGCCGCTCACGGGAGGCAGCGGCGTTCCGAACCACGCCGCGAGTGACCGTGCCGAGTCCGTGCGCGCCGTCACGCGGCCGTTGAGCACGATTCCGTCGTCGAGCTGAACGCCGCCGTCGTAGGCCGCCGAAATCACGTCATTGCGCGCGTTGAACTGCAGACGCACCTTCTTGGTCGCCGCGATGCTACCGACGTCACGAACATTCCCGTCAAAGTCGACGCGCTTGCCGTGCCACGCAAGATTACCGCGCGCTGACAGCGGACTGTCCATCGACGGCATGGCGAGGCGCGCATTGACTTCGTTGAATTGCTCGATGCGGCCCTTGCGTTCGTCGGTGAACCGGAAAGTTGCGCCCTCGAGCCGAACGTCATTGAGCTGGAAATCGTTGAAGCCGAGCGGCCCAGAAGCGGCGCGCGGCAATTGCTCTGCTGCGGCCAACACAATCGCGCCAGCGTCCCACTGCACACCAGGTGTCGTGGCTTCGGCCAGCCGTATGGGCGCGCCCGCCGCAGCGAACGTCCAATTCTTGCGTCCGTCTTTGTCGATACGCAGATCGAATACAGGTTTGCGCAGAACGACGGATTGAACGTTGATGTTTTGTTTCAGAAGGCTGAGCGCATCGACGCTGACGTCGAGCGACTGCATCTTAACAAGGCCGCCATCCATTCCAGCAGGCGCCGACAGCGAAACGTCCTTCAGGGAAACGCCGAGCAGCGGATAGATCGTGAATCCAGCCGGTCCCGCAATAACGAGTTCGCGCCCCGTTTTCGCGCGAACTTGATCGGCAATCTTCTGCCGAATGAGATCGCTCGGAGGATTGAGGAACAGGTAGCCGACGCCAAGGCCGCCGATCAGCAGCACCGCGAGAAAGAAATAAGTAACGCCGAGCAAAAGCCCGCCACCGCGCTTCGGTGCTGGCCCTCGGCGGCGCCCGCCATTGTTCCCGCCATTGTTGGAGGGGTCGCGACGTGGGCCTGAACCCAGCGGAGCACGTTCGAAACTCGGGCGGTAGCCCGGCAGTGGAGGCAATGGCGGCGGCGGTGGTGTGTTCGGGTTCATTCGAATCCTCGAATCGCGAATGCTCGCTGGTATGCGCGATACTCGGCTATTATATGATGCGTTGCATTATGTCGCTTCCGCGTCACCAATTCCATACGCCGAAGCACTGGATAATACGGCTCACGCGCGCCGCAAGGCGCTCAAGCGCTTAGGATTAGAAGATTTGCCGCGCGCGATAGGAATGCTGGCCATAGCTATGGGCTGCTTAGCGGCCGCCAATGTCTCGGCCGCCGAAATGACGGCGCGAGACGTAACACGCCTCCTGTTCGCAGCGACGAGCGACAAGCAGCCGGATCTGACGAATCGCAATCTTGCCGGTCTCGATCTCGCAGGCCTCGATTTCAAACGCGCGAAGCTCGACGGGGCAAACCTGTATGGCGCCGATCTATCGGGATCGAATTTGTCCGGCGCCAGCCTGCGCTCGGCGCGGCTTGATCGCGCGACGCTGATCGGCACGGACTTCTCAGCGGCTGATCTTTCTGGCGCCAGTTTGCTCCGTCCCAACGTATTCGAAAGCATGGACGGTCCTGCAGGACATCGAACCCTCACGTTTGCAGGAGCCCGGTTGGTTGGCGCTAATCTCAATGGCCGGTTCGACGGCGTGAATTTCAGCGGCGCGGATCTGACGTCAGCGGTCTTTGGTCCGCGTGATCCGCGCGAAGAAGTTTTGATCTCGCCAATGATGAGTCTCGCTGCCGCGAATTTCAGTGGCGCAGTTTTGGCCGACGCGAACTTGAGCGGAAACAGCCTGGAAAACGCGAAGTTCAACGGCGCCAACCTGACTCACGCGGACTTGACGCGCACCCGCTTGGGCGGAGCCGATTTCACAGGCGCCAATATTGACGACGCAGATTTGACGGGTGCTGAAATCCACCCGCGCACGCTCCACGGCGCACACGGCGTTGCCTCAGCAAAGGGCATCTCAGCCGCTCGATAGAGTGCGAACCGCGTATGACGTGAGGCCGAATAGACTCACTTTCACTTCTTTTATTGCTGACTCGATCTCGCCCCTTTTGCGACACCCGATTCAGTCAGCGTTTCCTTCATGCGTTTTGCCGCAATCGTCCCGGCCGTTCGCCTTGGTCGCATTGGTCCAACAGCCGGTGCGATCCTTCTTGCGTTTTTAGGCCGCTCGGCCGTTTCATCGCCGCTGCCCGCAGAAAACCCGACACTTATGATCGCCGGGCAGGCGCGCGCGATCGACGGCGACACAATCGAAATCGGGCAGGAGCGCATTCGTCTCGAAGGGATCGATGCTCCCGAAACGTCCCAGACGTGTCACACATCGACAGGCAACGAGTGGGCGTGTGGAGAGCACGCGACCGCGTACCTGCGCGAGCTGATCGATGAGCAAGACGTCGTTTGCGATAAAACCGGAGTCGACAAATACCGGCGCGTCCTGGCGACATGCTACGTCGCGGGCGTCAATATCAATGAAGCGATGGTGCGTGCCGGATTCGCGTGGGCGTTCGTCAAGTATTCTGCGGAATACGTGGCAGTCGAAGCCGAAGCCCGCGTCATGAAGGTTGGCGTTTGGGAAGGCACGGCGATTGCGCCCTGGGATTTTCGCCATGGCACGTGGAGCATCGCCGGCAACGCGGCCGAGCGAGACTGCACGATCAAAGGCAACATCTCTTCACACGGGCACATCTATCATATGCCGTGGAGCCCTTGGTACGATCGCGTGAACATCAATAGCGCGCGCGGCGAACGCTGGTTCTGTAGCGAGTCTGAAGCGTTGGCGGCCGGCTGGCGACGCGTATCGTCGAACTGATTTCAAGATCGATCGCGCTTTGAGCTTCGGGCTTCGCGGCATCTGCCGGGCGCTCCGAACCTCCGAATAGAAAAAGGGCACGCCATTAAAGCGTGCCCTTGATTTTTGTCTGCCGAATTCTCAGTACCGGCGGCCGCGATCGTAACGACCGTCGCCGTATTGAGCCGGACCGTCCTGATCATCCGGCCCACCGACATCGGGGCCTGACTCGTAATGTTCATAACGCTCGTCATCACCCGGCGGCGGTGGTGGCGGCGGTTGCACCGCTTCGGCACGCCGACGCGGAGGAACATCAACGCTCGACATCAGCGGTGTGATACGGCGCACGGCGACGCGACGGTTGAGTCGTTCCGCACTCTGCGTTGGTACCTTGAGATACTGCTCGCCATATCCTTGCGTCGTCAGATTCTCGAACGGAATGCGATATTCTTCCGTCAGAACTTCAGCGACGGATTCAGCGCGCCGATCCGAAAGCGAGAGGTTGTCCTCTTCCGAACCGACAGCATCCGTGTAGCCCTCGATGAGGAACACCTCGTTCGGATTGCGATCGATGACGCGCTTCATGGCTCTGGCGACACGATCCAGCTTACGATACTGGCTCGGATCGACTTCCCATGAACCGAACTCGAACGTGATGTCGTCGAGGTCGACGCGGCGCATACGGTCGCGAAGCGCGGACGTAGCGCGGATCTCGTTCAGTGTGTACCGGTCTCTGAAGTCCTCGACCGGCGGTGCACTCAGTGCGTCGTAGACGTCTTCTTCGCTCGCGCTTTCATAGTCGACGATGTAGCGATCGCGAGGAATTCTGACGCGCGGTTCCGGCACATCAACCATTGAGTTCAGAATTGCAGCACCGGCAACAACGCCAAGCCCGATACCTGCGCCGATGGCGAGATTCCGGCCAAATTTGTCGCGCTTGCGAGGACGATTGTCGATGATGATGACATCGCGCCCATCCGGTCCACGGCGATAACGGCGGATAAGCTGGCCGCGCTCGTCGGTTTCCGAATAGATTCTTACATTGCCGGGACGATCGATCATAGACACCGTGCCGCCGTTCTTGCCGCGTTGGAAGCGGGCATTGGGGGCGACGCGACGCAGACGTTCCGTCTCGTCATGCTGGATGACCATGCGGTTGTTCTGCCGAACGATAACGCGCTTATCCGGTTCCTGGATGATGGTCCGTCCGTTTTCGACCTTCTCCTTGCGCGCCCTGCGTAGATCGTCAAAGCGCTGGCGTGATTGGTCTGCGTTAAGAGGCTTCGCGCCAGGACGCTGCCAAAGTGTGGGCTGGCCGCCGGGACCCGGTCGAGCGTATCCGCCACCCGGACGATTATCGATCGCACGATTGTCGATCGACCTGTTGAAACGTGACGCTGGCGTGTCGCCACGCGCAGGTGCGTTTGCAGCCGGACGGTTGAAGTCCCGTGGTGGCTGAGCGTTGCGCTCCGGCCTGCCGGGCTGATTACCTGCGGGCGGATTTCCCTGAGCATTGACCGGCGGCGGCATTGGAGGACGCGGCGTCGGCTGCTGTTGAGTCTGCGTCGGAGGAACTTGCGTGGGCTTGGGCTGCATCGAAGGTGCATTACCAGCCGGGCGCTTCTCGAACGTCCTTCGCGGAGGTGCGTTATCTTGGCCGCCCGGATTGCCAGGATTGTTACCCGGTCCGGGGCCGCCGAATCTCTTTTCCTGCTGCGGAGCGTTGCGAGGTTCACGAGGTTCAGCCGAACGATCGGGAGACCTTTGGAATGGCGATCGGCCGCCCTGCGGTTTCATTGCGGGTCTGCCTTCTGGCCGGCCTTCACCACCGCCACCACCGTGACGTTCGCCACCGCCGCGCTGCTCTCCGCCTCCGCGCTGCTCGCCGCCACCGCGTTGTTCACCACCGCCGCCACGGCGAGGCTTTTTGTCCTGATCCTGATCGGCGTCGCCAGCTGCGTTGCCTCTGGGCGCTTGCGCTTGTGCCTCCGAGGCCGGCAACGTCAATGCGACCGCCGACAAGAGCGAGGCAGCGGAAACTGCTGCCCATCGGAGTGAAGTCATGGAGATCCTTTCGGTGTTAACACCATCGTCTGCCGTAACGGCAAATCGAAACACGTCGCTATACTCTCGCCAGCAAAATGGTTCGCTTGGGGCATTAGTGCGGCGAAAAGGGGAACACTTCTCCCAATACCGAATGAATAGTCGCACGCCGATGAAGCTCGGATGAATGTGCGCAAAATGAAAAGCCGGCAGCACGCGAGCGGCTACCGGCTTTCACATATCTTTTAAGATCGGTTGGAGCTTATTCGACTTTAGGCGCGTCCGCGTTTCGCATCCACGCTCCAGGCGCCACCGCCCGCAAACACCAGATAGAGGAAGATGAAGCAAAACAGGATTGCTGCGTCACCGCCATTGAGGACTGGGAACTCGCTCTTGGGTGCGTGTGCCATCCAATAAGCAAACGCCATCTGGCCGGAGAGAATGAAAGCCACCGGACGCGTAAAGAGCCCGATCAGCAATAGGAACCCGCCAACCACTTCCAGAAACGCCGCAAACCAGATGAGCGAGAAAAGCTCTGGCGCTCCGGTTGCGCCTCCGGCCTTCGGTGGAAGATCGAACAGCTTCTGCGACCCGTGCTCGAAGAAGAGTACGGCGGCGACGATGCGGAGGATGCTGAGCACGCGCGGCGCCCAGAGTTCCAACGTGCTGGTATTCATGGATGGTCTCCCAATAGTGGAAATGAAGCTTTCCCCATCGCGCAACCATAGTCGATTCGGGATTCATCGAATCGCGCGAAAAGGGTGTTTGAATTAGAGGCCGTCCGATGCGTCCTTCCTTATACGTCCGAGGCCGTATCTGCTGAGTTCGAGCGCCACTTCACGCGCAGCCGCGATTGCCGCTTCTTGAACCAGATGACGATGCCGGTGAACGAAAGCAACGCCACGACGACTCCCATGACAGACAGGAGAATGCGTCCCGGAATTCCCGCAATTCTTCCCGAATGGAGCGGGAATTGAAGCTGCATGAACACGTCGGCCGCTGTGCCTTCCCAAGGTACGCGACTGCCGAGCAGGTCCCCGTTCTTCGCGTCAACCATCAGCGTTTTCACGCCCATTCCGCCGCTGCCGTGATCGTCGCCCGGATGAAAGAATTGGATCGCGTAGACTCCGAAGTAGCGGCCATAGAAGGCACTGCCCACTGGCTCGTCCCAATTCTGCTTCGTCGCTTCCTTCTGCGCGATTTCGATGGCGTCCTTGAACGGCACCACAGCCGGGATCGGCTTGTTCATAGCGGTCGGCGTCCGGTCGTCGAACGCATCCGTGGTCAGTGAGGAGAAGGTGTTGAGGATCGGACGCACCACCTCGTTACCGAGGTTCATCGACACCGATGTGAATGCGAGGATAAGCAACATAAGCCAGAGCCACAGCCCGAAAGCCCGGTGCAGGTCGAGATTGAGACGATAGGTGCTTGCGTTGCGCTTGATCTGCCAAGCAGGCTTCCAGCGCTGCCACCACTCTTGCCAATAGCCGCCTCTGTCACCGCGCCCTGCTGTAGCATCCATCGCGCTGAGTGCGCGTACTTTTGCCGGACCACGCACGAACGACGGCAGCGTCAGATAGAACCCGACAAAGCAATCGAACAGCCACACGATCCCGACGATGCCCATGAACCAAAGGCCCCAGCGATCGAAATTGAAAAAGTCCGGGATGTGCATCGAATAATGCAGCTTGTAGAGAAACGGCAGCAGGTTTTCTTTGTCGAGCGCGATGCGTCCCCAATAGCGCTTGCCGACAATCTCCCCCGTCGCGGGATCGACGAACGCCTGATTGTAATCGAGCGTATAAAGCTCGCCCGTTTCCAGATTGATCCGCGGCTCGACGAAGTACGCTGCGGTTTCGCCCTTCTCGAAGCTCAACGGTACGCTTGTCACCTGTCCGCGGGGATCGGTGGCCTCAACCTTCTGCAGAAGATCGAGCGGCGCCAGCGGCGGACCTTGGTGCGTGGCCTCATGCAAATTCGGATTGAGCCACTCGTCGAGCTCGTGGTCCCAGGAAATAACGGCGCCGGTCAGGCCCGCGATGAATAGAAAGACTGCAATGAACAGTCCTGCCCATCGATGGACGATAACAAAAGCACTCCGCACGACGTCTCCATCAGAATATGTAGGTGAGGGCCGATTATCACGGTTCGCTGTCGCATTGATAGACCGATGTCTACCGGATAAGTCAACTAATACGAGGCGAACCTAGCCTCCGCGCCTGTGACCACAGCTCCGAAAGTCTATAATTATTCTGAAGAGCGTAGGCAGATCGAGCATAAGTGCGGGCCCGGCAAGTCTCCCAGAGTCCTTCTAATATGCCTGAGAGCCAATTCGAGAAATTGCGGCATATCGAATGTCGAACCTGAATGACTTATTTTATCGATCAGCCTGCAAACGTATTTGTGATGTTTCTTGCGAGCACATCACGAAATCAACTCCGTCATTACCGACGAAAGACCTATTGCCGTCATTTCGGGTGATGCGCTGATCCCAACGTCATCTAATGACAATCTACGACTTAGAGGTTCTGACCGGCCGCCCAGCCGCTGGCCCAGGCCCATTGAAAATTGTAGCCGCCAAGCCAACCCGTCACATCCACCGCTTCACCGATTGCGTAAAGTCCCCGCACTGCGTTGGCCTGCATGGTCTGCGAGGAGAGTTCATCGGTGCTAATGCCGCCAGCCGTAACCTCGGCTTTGGCAAATCCTTCTGTGCCGGAGGGACGAAAGCGCCAGTTGGAAAGCTGCTGCTGAGTCGTTTCGAGTACTCGGTCTGGAACATTTGCAAGCTCGCCGCTGATGCCTATGCGCTCAGCCAGAGCCTCGGCAAGACGAGCAGGCAATGCTTGCCCCAGTACAGATCGAAGCCCGGAACGGGGATGGCTGCGCTTTGCGTCGATGAGCCAAGTCGATCCGAGTTGCGTCAAAAAATTGATCCCGATCTCTTCGCCCGGCGTCCAGTACGACGATATTTGCAGCACGGCTGGGCCGGATAGTCCCTTGTGAGTGAACAGCGCAGCTTCGCGAAACGCGACGTCGCCACATCGCGCGATGACATCGGTAGAGACACCGGACAGCGACTGGAAGAGATTTTCGGCATGTCCAAGCGTCAGTGGCACAAGCGCGGGTCTGGGCGCTATGACCGCCAGGCCGAACTTCCGAGCAATATCGTAGGCAAAGCCGGTCGCCCCCATTTTCGGAATCGAGAGCCCGCCAGTTGCGATCACCAGCGAGGGGGCGGCGGCAGCTTCATCACCGTAGCTGACGTGGTACATTCCATCGGTGATCTCCAGCTCGCGGATACCGCGCCCGAGCTTCAGCTCGACGTCTCCTTTTGCGCATTCATTGAGCAGCATGCTGACGATCTGCCGGGCCGAGCCATCACAGAAAAGCTGCCCCAGACATTTCTCGTGCCAGGAAATGTGATGGCGATCGACCAGGGCGATGAAGTCTTCAGGGCGGAAGCGGCGCAGCGCCGACTTCGCGAAGTGGCGATTGGCCGACAGATAACGCTCGGGCGGCGTATGGAGATTGGTGAAATTGCAGCGCCCGCCACCTGAGATGAGGATCTTTTTTCCCGGCTCGTCGGCATGGTCGAGCAGAAGAACTTTGCGTCCACGCTGGCCCGCTGTGAGTGCACACATCATCCCAGCTCCACCGGCGCCGAGAATGATCGCGTCATAACGGTTAGATGCTTTCGTGCTCACGCGTCCCCCATATCAGCGCGCCTTCCAACGCGCCGCATTCATCAACGATCTTATCAGATTCAGGTTATCACTCCGGCCTGCGATCTTTCGATCGCAGAAGAGGAAAAATGATTCAACCGAAACCGATTGGAGAACGTGTGGAGCCCGATTGCTAAACCGCGGACGGGCTTTGCCCGTCATCGCAAACCTGGTGTTCTGAGAAGAGAGCGGTGTTGGACTATAGGTGACGACGCATGTCCTCCATCGAGTCCGATCCGCGCGGATCGATGGAGGACTTTTAAATTTAGGTGGGAGTTCTCATAAATCGCGCCCGATCAACGAAGCGGGTGTTCGAATGGATGCTCTGTAGCTTCCTCGACCTGCTCATCTTGGGCGTCAAGGATCTTCTGCTCCAGGTCGAAGTGCTCCTGTGCGAGCTTGTTGAAAGCTACTGACCCAGTGACGGCACGACCGTCTTCTGTCTTTTCCTTTTCCCACTGCTCCAGAAGTTGATCGACGTGGGCTTTGAGACGCTCCATAGCAGCGGGGTTTATCGCTTCAAGCGGACCCAGGTTCTGCTCCATCGCTATCAGCGCTTCGATCTCGGTTTTCTTGGCGACGACCTCCTGGTGGACGCCCCTCAGCTTACGCACATCAACGGCGTAATCTTCGAGTCTCTCGCCGTCATCAGATTGGGCATTCATGGTAAAATCCTCTTCCTACTGCCCGCTGCCAGAAGCAAACCCGTGAGGCGAACTTTCGTTCCTAAATCTCGAAGTCGAACATCGCAGGCGCAGGGGGATATTACGCCTGCCGATCACGCGCTAATTGACAGGCCCCATAAGCCAAACGCTGAAAGTTTGACGGCGTCTCATTTCGACAGTCGCTTCGCTTTCATAAGTAGATTTACGGGATCGCGCGTAACGGGAAGGCTTGTGAAGCCGCCGCATACTCCAACCTTGCAGAACGCTGTATATCGCCCGAATAGGGGAAGCTCTCCGAAGAGAGCAGCGACGTTCCAAAAAGTCAGAACAAAGACGAGATACAACTACTCATGTCCGATGGTTCCTCCACAGCGCATCTCTACCGTCCCAAGCTCTTCTCGATCTACCAGGAGGGTTACGGCGCGGCGAAGTTCCGAAAGGACATCATCGCGGGGCTCACTGTCGCCATTGTCGCCTTGCCGCTTTCCATGGCGATCGGCGTTGCCTCGGCTGTGCCGCCTGAGCATGCACTCTATGCGGCGATCATCGGCGGCTTTCTGGTCTCGGCTCTTGGCGGAAGTCGCTTCCAGGTCGGGGGACCGGCCGGGGCTTTCATCGTTCTCGTCGCTGCCACCGTCCGTCAATTCGGGATCGACGGACTGCTTCTCGCGGTGCTGATGTCGGGCGTGTTTCTCATGCTGCTCGGCATCTCTCGGCTAGGCAATCTCATTCGTTATATCCCGCACGCTGTCACGGTCGGATTTACCTGCGGGATCGCACTGATCATTCTCGCCAGTCAATTGCGCGATCTGGCGGGCCTGTCGCTCGCGGGCGTCGAACCCGACCATTTCTTTCCTAAGCTGGTTGCTTTAGGCGCCGCGATACCATCGGCCAATCCGTCTGCGCTGTTACTCGGCATCGGATCGGCGACTGCTATTCTTGCTTTGAAGCGCTGGTTCCCCCAATGGCCGGGCATGTTGATCGCCGTCGTCGCAGCGTCACTCATCTCGACTCTCTTTCATTTGCCGGTCGAGACCATCGGTACCCGCTTCGGAGGTCTGCCCAGCGGATTGCCCTGGCCGCATCTTCCGGCAGTGTCGTGGGAACGCATCATCGAACTCCTGCCGACAGCGCTGTCGTTCACGCTGCTCGGCGGCGTGGAGAGCCTGCTCTCCGCCAAGATCGCCGACGGCATGACCCGACGTAAGCACCGCTCAAACATGGAACTCGTTGCGCAGGGTATTGCGAACTTCGCATCTGCGCTCTTCGGCGGAATTAGCGTTACGGGCACGATCGCCCGGACGGCAACGAACATCCGCGCTGGTGCAGTCAGCCCGATCTCTGGAATGTTGCACGCCTTTTTCCTGCTGGTGTTCCTCGTCGTAGCTGCTCCGTTGGCGAGCGCCATTCCGCTTTCAGCGCTCGCGGGGCTCCTCGTCGTTGTATGCTGGAACATGGCGGAGAAAGAGGAGTTCGCCAGACTGTTGCACGACTGGCCAGCCGCAACGGTGCTGTTTGTAACTTTCGGCCTGACACTCGTTTTCGACCTGACGGTCGGCATCATCGCGGGATGTGTGGCCGCGGCCTTGCTCGCAGCCTTTGGAGTGGCTCCCGCTAAGCACGATTAAATCACAACCACGCGGACGAGCTTCGGTAAGGCCGCGTTTAGCTCCGCCCTGCTGCTATATCTGGTGACATCATCACCACGATTGCGGGCAGGGCGCTTGCTGTCCGGAAGCTGCCCCTAGAACGGCACGCTACCTTTGAGGCTGACGCTGTTTCGGCTCAGACTGCTTCCGAAGCTCCCGTCATACTGCGCGCGCAGAACGGCGCCTTCGCTCGCGATCACGTCAACGCCTGCACTGACGTCGAACAACACGTCGTCCACGTCCGTCACGATCTCGAAGCCCGGCACGCCACCTGCCGCCCCGGCGAACGCCGCCTGCGTCACGAACCGGTCGTTGTCGTTCCACGTAACGCCGGCGCGCACGAACGGTCGCCACACGGAGATAGAGTCGAAGCGAAACTCCCGGCCGATCTCCAGCGCAGGCGACACGCTCAATACCGTGTCGCGCGCTCCGGAAAGATCGAGCCCCGCCACGCCGGTTTCGCGCGTGCCGTCGAAATCGATCTCCGTGATCCGCGCGTCGACGAGCGGCTTGAGATACCATCCGCCTGCATCGAACAGATACGCCGCGCGTAACCAGCCGGTCACATAATCCGTATCGCTCTTGGACGTTGCGGTTTCTGCGAAGCCTCCGAACTGCAATCGACGGTCAGTCTCGAACGAGCCCCAACCGGCCGACACACCTGCCGCCAAGAGAAGCGGGCCAGGATTGTATTTCACCACCGCACCAACGTTCGCTCGACGCCCGTCTGCTGAGGCTGCGTCCGATGTCGACAGAGAAACGAGATCGTAACCGACAGCAACGCCGAACCTCCAATCCGTCGCCATCGCAACCTGAAGCCCCGCCGCGAACGAACCGATCCGGCTCGTGAAGCCGAGGTTCTCCTGCGTTCGGTCGACGTCGAGTTCTGTTGCGCGCGACCGCGCCCAAAGGCATTCACCCTCTCGGATAGCGGCGTTCGGGCCGCCTGCTTCGCGGCAGCTCATCAGCGTATTAGAGAACTCCGTCGCGGCTGTGAGCGTTTCCAAACGCTGATACGCGAACACCTCGGGCGAAATCTGATCGTAGGCCCGCGCAAGATCCGCGCCCGTCGGCAAATTCAACAATGCGGCCATCATTGGCGACATCGACGCATCGTGGCCGCCCGCCTGCAGGGCGTTGAGACCGCTCGCAATCGACATCTGGTTGCGGTTGAGGCTCGCAGTCGAAAAGTCGATCAACGCACCGAGATAAACGTCCTGACCATTGGCATCGAAGATCACACTGTAGTCGACGGCGGCGGTATCCACCGCGTCCACGCCGTTGTCGGTCACGCCACCGGCAGCAGAGAGAATGAGGAACTGTTGAGACAGGCCCGCGGTGCCGCTCCCAATGGCGTTGCCGATCACCGTACCGGCAAGCGTCGCGCCTTCGCTGATACTGATCCGGTCTGAACGCGCACTGCTAAAATCAACGTCCACCTCATACACGCCGCTCGCGCGCTGAACCAAGCTACCAGTCAGCGCCGTCGCGGCAGTCGTCCCGGTCTCGCCCAGAGCAAACCGCCCCTCGTTCGTCAGCGTATTCCCCGCCCCGAGATCCACCGCTGCACCGGCAGCAAAACGGCCGTTCGCATAGTTGTTGAAGGCATTGACTCCAGCACCGAGAAGAACGTCGCCGATGATCGTTCCTCGGTTCTCAACGACCTCATTGCCGCCGCCGCTACGGATCGCCAAGCGCGATAGTGCTGAGATCGCCCCGGAATTCGAAATCGTATTGTTCAGGCCATTCTCGAGCGAAATACCAGCTCCGGTGCCCGATCCACCCGTCACGGACCCACCGAGGATGTTGATCGAAATATCGCCGTTCGTCGCGTTGACCGTGGTCGCAAGGGTGTCGACGACTATGCCAATGGAATTGGCGCCCGTCGCTGAAAGCGTGCCGGTGCTATTCACGATTACGTCTGCGGAACGAACTGGTGATGTCGTTTCTGCCGTCAAGGAATGCGTGACGCGAATACCCGCCGCATTGTCGCCGGCTACAAACACATCGTTCGCATTGACGGTCCTCGCTCCAACACTAGCGTCGAAGGTGCGATAGCTGGCGGTGCTTTTGGCCAGCACGTCGTTTATCCAAATGCCATCCGACGACTGGCCCTCGGTACGGATCTCTTCGCTGTTGACCGTTACCGTGCCGAACGTCGCGGTTCCGTCCCTCGAGCTCACTTCCATTTCCGTATTCAGAAATATCGCCGCCGCACCATCGCCGCGCGTTACGATTGAACCGCGATTTTCGACCAGCGTATCCCCAAGCGTTGCGGTGGCTCTGTACCCGTCCAGGTCTCTCACACTCAAGGAAGTAAAAACGCGAAGCCCGGTAGCGCTCGTTCCGTAAGTTGAAATAACGCCGTTATTGACAACCGTTACGCCTTCGGTAGCAGAGTGATTTTCGCCGCCTAAATTTCTCGAATATAAATAGTAATCCGCGAAAACGCCAAATGCGCCATCACCAAATGTTTCAATGTTTTCGCTTGTGACAGTGAGCTTCCCAACCTTGCTGGACGCTCCCGCGTCCGAAGTCGTGTTGTCAAACACACTCGCAACTAGACCATGCGATTGACTGCCCCACGTAAAGATGTTGCCATCGTTGCGGATAGACAAGTCGCCGGAAATGGCCGTGATATCTCGCTCGTCATCCGAGATGCCGCCCGTTCTGCTAAATACGTTGACGCCTCGCGCGTCATCTCCGTACGTCCGTATCGTCCCCGTCGTGGTAACGGAAACATCCCCTCCTTCTGTGTGGGTTGCTTGTGCCGTCGCAGGTTCATGTAAGAACACCCCCGCCAAGACATCAATGCCGTGAGCGCGGCTCCCGGATGTTGAAATTGAGGAAGCGCTTGAAAGCGTAATATTTCCGGCTTTAAGGCTTGAGGGCTGGCTCGGCATCGAGAGCGTGGACTGCTGATCCACTCGGATGCCAAAGGCGGAATTTCCGGTTGTCGTAATGCTTCCCGAGCTTGAGACATTTACGTCACCAGCCGCGAAAACGCTCGGAGTGCTTGACTTAAGGAATATCGACGAAACATAGAGGCCGTAGGCAGAGTTGCCATTGGTTGCAATGGAATAAGGACCGGTGTCCGCGGACAACGTCAGCGGTCCCCCCGTGTTCGTCGAAAAGCGAATGCCAGGAACGCCTGAAACCGCGATGTCCGCCATCAACGCGCGCACCTGAAGCGTTTCGTACGCGGTGTTCGTCAAGTCGATGCCGCCGGATTGATCGCCCGTACAAGTCACAGTTGTCCCGGAAGAGGTGCAGCCTGCTTGCGCGCTCGCGCGATCAGCATCAGAGCTCGCCGCAAACAGACCCGCGACCATTGCCAAGATTGAGCCACGAACTGGCTTCATTCGGGATCCCCCTGAATTCTCCCGTGGCACACCCTCTCCAGTCGAATTATCCGACGACTGATGATTGCCTGTGCTGGTGCCGACACAAAGGTCTGCAGCAAGGCGGAGACGCTTGGGTTGTGCCGTTCCCCGTCAGGATTTGCTTATCTTCAAAGCAAATCATCCACTCCGCCGAAGTTTCGGCGATTCCGTCAACGCGCAACCTTTCAGGATCTGAAATAGACCTGAAGTCGTCAGCGTTCCCCCCACTTAGATTCGGGTAGCACATCACGCAGCGCGTGGCACACGATTGTTTTAAGATAATTGGCACACTGATGGCATGAACTTCCTGAACTGCCGGACGAAGCTGATCAAAAACGCCAATGTTTGCTAGCTTTCTGCTGCGCAAAATCAGTATCTACACTGACGTAATTAGTCGCCAGAAAAATACAATTTAGAAACGTATGCTGACGATTTGCCAACGTCTTAAAAGCCGATTGGCCACCCGCGCGCTTCCCGACTCGCCAACAGCCTCGCTCGCAATCGCGTTAGCCGCGTCTGCGTGGTCAGCTCGCAATGGCTGGCGCAGAAAACTTCCCGGAAGCGTCGGCCACAACTCAGGCTCGGACCCAACCCATCTCCGGGTCGATGTCTGCTCGTGGGGCAAACCCGGGAATTTTGCGCCTCAGTATCGCGGCAAATATCAGCAGCGGGGAAACTGAGGGCACGCCTCAAAAATAACGATTGGCCGGATGTCGGCCTCGCGCTAACCGAGGAACGGGGGAACGCGAAGCTTCTGGCGAAGCGGCCCTCTATTTGTGTTTGCGAGGGCAGAATGGCGACGATCGTTACAGTCCACGGCACGTTTGCCAGCGGACCGCTAGAGGGGCAAAAGTGGTGGCAGCGGGGAAGTGGATTTGCTTCGGACCTGCCCAAGCTGATCGAAGGCGCCGATGGTGAACTCGTCATCGAGCCGTTCGTCTGGACGGGCTTGAATAGCGAGGCAGGGCGCAGGCGTGCCGGGGAGCAACTGGCGGCGAAGCTGGTGGAAGTGGAGGCAGCCGGAAAGCCGTACGCCGTGATCGCGCACAGCCATGGAGGATCGGTTCTCGGAGCCGCGCTGTTGAACGCCGCACGGGATCGGCAGTCGCTACCGCTCATGCAGCGCTGGATTACCGTCGGCACGCCATTCATCAAAACGGAGCGTCAGCGGTTTCTGTTTTCTCGGCTTGGCATTCTCGGTAAGGCCATCTACCTCACCTTGCTGACGTTCTTGTTTCTCGGCATCCTGATTGCGATGGGAGGTTCGGTGTCGGATGAGCCTGCAGCGTGGATCATGCTGCTGGCGACATTCATCGCTCCAATTGCACTGTTCTATGCGGTGCTACGTTACAAGGAATCTCGTCGCTCATTGGCCTTCAATTCGCGCTATCGCAGTTTCGCGGGCACGCACTTCGCCGACCGATGGCTGTCGCTATGGCATGCGAAGGATGAAGCCGTGCAGTGCCTCAGGGCGGTGAAGCGGGTAGATGTGTCGATCTTTCCGCGCCATTTCGCAGCGTCGGCGCTCAGCCTTTTTTCGATTGGCATAATTCCACTTGCGTGCTTGTGGGCGCTCAATTCGCAATCGATCATGAATGTGATTGCCGGCCAGGTGTTTTCGGTCATCGATCGGGACAACTTTATCGACCTGTACCCGTCCGCGGGCGCCAACATTTTCGAGAATGCCGCAGTCCTGTTCCTTGGTTTGCTCGTCATCCCGGCCAACCTGCTGTATCCCGGCGGCGAATTAGTGACAGCGCCTCTTCCCGTACAGTTCGCCCTGGTGGGGCTCGGTATCGCGCTGCTCGTCGGGGCGGCCTACGTGCTGACGCTAACTTTTGACGGCATCGCCAAGCTTGTCAGTCACGGCCTAAGCACGATCCTCAATCCGTTGACTCTTGCGCAGATCAAAGCGGCTACCTACGGCAGCGATACGTTGGAGGATTCAGCGATCGACACAAGCGAGTGGCCGTTATGGCTGACGCACGGGTTTCCTCCGCTGCCGGCAGGGATCGCAGACGGCATAGAGACCGCAAGCGACCGCGCGATAGGTACGGCCATCCCGAAGTTCCGCAACGTCGTTGATAGTTTGATAGCAGCAGACACGTCGGAGGCGACACGCGATGTGATCGCCGACTATCTGACGTGGCGCGAGCTAATTCATACGTCCTATTTCGAGGACGAAAACTTCGTGAAGTTGATTGCTTTCGCCCTATGCCAGACAGATGCGTTCCGGCCGACCGAAAACTTCGCATCCGACCCGGCCTTGACCGATGTCGGACATGCCTATGCAGCGATTACTCACAGTGCAGCGAAGGTAGCTGTCTAGGGACTATCAAATGCCGATGAGCGGAGCTGACTGGATGGCAGCTCTCGCGATCGTCAAAACAAATAGACGATCAGCTATTGCAGTACCGCAATCGAGGTCCGCTTTTAGACGTATCCAAATCGACCGCGATACCGGTAACTCACAATTGCCCGTCTAGTGGCTCAGAAACATAGCCACGCGCCCAAGCATGCAGCGGCTGTCCCGCCCTTGCAGGCCGTCTGCGAGGAACGACATTCAATCATCGCCGAGCTTGGTTTGCAGGTGGTTTTCACTGGTCCCTTCCCTATGAGCCCCCGCCCGGCGAGCGTATTCTTTAGAGCGTTTGTGGAGAACAGCACGGCGGCATCGTGGGTGAAGTTCGTACCGATGGCCGCGACCTTGGTGCAATCGGCCGCCTGAGCTTGCGCCGAAAGTGCGCACGCCATAACCGCTGCCACGACGCCTAATTTGAGAATCTGCATTACACCCCCCGTAAAAACAAATTTACGCGGACGCTAGTCGAGTGCTTGGTGGCTGCCAAGTGAAGACCGTTGCCGGTCCAGATTTTTCCCGCAATGCGACTATGACTTGCCACACGTACGGAAGAGCGATCTATGCAAGTCTGCTGAGGATCAGATGCGCGCAACGCCAGCGAAGAGCCGATGATTACGCTCGACAAGATCTCAGCATTTGCAGGCCTCTAGCGCGATAAAATCCGAAAATGACGCCGTTCACGGGCAGCTACGTCCGCTCATCCCCTTGAAGCGTCGAACGGACGTTGCCGACCAGCGGGGGTAATACTCACCAGGCAACCTTGATGCCGAGCTTCCCGTCATAGGCGTTGCCGTCAGCGTGTTCGCCCATGCCGACGAGGTAAGATGCGTTGGCATAGATGGAAGCGCCACCACCAATGTCTGCGGTGAAGCCGCCGTTGATCTCGAACGTCGGGCCGCCCATGTTGGCCGCCAACGGAACAAAGCCGGTGTCCGTCGAGAACTTCGTCTTCGGATCGCCCTGGAACTCGTACCAGAAGTTCGGGCGTATCCAGGCGGTGAGGGCCGACGGTGCACCCGGCAGCCAAGTCTGCGCGCCGAAATCCTGCGCGAAGCGCACACCCACCCGGCCCGCAAGAGAACTCACGTTGTCGAAATCCACTTGCGCCCAAGCGTCCGCACCGTTGTTGAGATCGATGACCTGATAGGCGAGCTGCGCCTGTGGCTCGATACTGAAGCCACTCCGGTCGGTGTACACCGGATAGCCGGCTTCAATCGATGCGCCGAACGCAGCGCCATCTGTACTCATCTTCGGTCCGCGGTTCGACTTGGCATCGATATCGTACCAAGTGCCCATCAGCAGCGTGTCGATGTATGCATTGCTGGGAGTGTGGTGCGTCCAGTACGCACCCCACGAGTAGGCCATGAAGCTGTTTTCGCCGGCCCTGCCGACGCCGAAGTGATCGACATCGCCCGAACCGTGACCAATGGCGAGAAATGCGCCAGCGCGGTTGCGCGAGGTGCCGACCTCGCCATCACGATAAAGGTCCATGCCGCCTTGGAAGGCCCAGAAGTCATAATCGTATTTCGGTCCTGAGCCGTAGACGCCGCTCCTGTCGCCGTCGCGATCGCCATGCTGGCCGATAACGCGCGCCCAAGCAGCGTTGGATGCATCACCCGTATTGGAGTTGATGGTCTCACCACGTCGCTCATGCAGAGTGTCAAGCATCAGGCGACCGTAGAGCAGTGTCATCGCTGGCACGGCCGCATACAGCGAGGCTTCCTGGCGATATTCTGGCCCCGGAGTGGGAGATGAGCAGACCGGTGCGGTTGGATCTAGCGAGCAGTCAAGCACGGAACGCAGATACCAGGCATCGGGATTCGAAGCATCCACACTGCCGCGATAGAGCGAATATTCATACGGGCCGGCAACAACGGGCGCGGCGAGCGTGAACAAGCCGGGCACTGTACTGCCACCATTGATCGTATCGACCACGAGGATGCCATTGACCTGCGTGAGGGCGCCAGCACCGCCAACATTGGTGACGGCAAGCCGTGACGAGCCCAACCCGTTGCCGCCATCGATGACCAAACGATCGGACTGCGAGTCATCGCCACCCAGATGCGTGTTGATGCCAAGCGTGCCGCCTAGCGTCGTAGTCTGCCGCATCGACGTCAGACAGTTTGCGACTGCGGTTGAGCCGACGAAATGCCTTGCTCTCGAAGAACGCCTTCTGCGCTGGGTCTTTCTCATCGTATGCGTCGTAAGGCGTCCACCCGCCGGTGGGGGATGAGAACTCGATTGCGATGCCCGCGTCGTCGAGCGCGTCGAACGGATGGGCGACCTCGGCAAAGAAGAAGCCGGTCTTGCGGCTGTGTGGGCCGATCACAGGTGCATTGGTGACGATGAACAGTACATGTTGAGTCATGGCTCTCTCCTTGCCGATAATCCAACTGTTGGTGCGCGTCGGTCTTCAGCTTTCTAGTCGCGACAGTAGGGGGCCAAGCCCTTCGGTCATTGTGGGGTGCGCAAAGATCGCTTCGCGCAGGACCTGGTAGGGGATGTTCGCCAGCATCGCTGTTTGCACGGTGGCCATGACGTCTCCAGCGTCCGCGCCGATCATGGCGAAGCCGACTATTCTGTCGTCCGCGCCGACGAGAACCTTCATGAAGCCCTTCGTCTCGGACGTTGTCCTCGTTCTCGGAACCGCAGCGATCGGAAGCTTTGCCACGCGAACTGCGATGCCGAGGGACTTAGCTTCCGTCTCGCTAAGGCCCACCCGGCCGAGCTGCGGATCGGTGAACATGCAGTAGGGGATCAGGCGGCCCTTTTTGCTGCGGGAGCCACCAGCAAGGTTGTCGCGGATGATACGAAAATCATCGAATGAGACATGGGTGAACTGCTCGCTACCGGCGCACTCGCCGATGGCCCAGGTGTCAGGCGCGGTCGTCTCCAACCGATCGTTGACTGTAATGTAGCCGCGTCCGTCGAGTTCGACGCCAGCCAGATTCAACCCGATGCCATTGGTGTTCGGTGTTCGCCCCGCCGCGACCAGGATGTCACTGCCTTTGATGACGCCAAGGTCGGACTGAACGGCCACGTTGTCGCCTGACCGCCCATCGACTCCGGTCACCTTGCAATTGGAATGGATCGTAATGGCTTCGTCGCGAAGACTGCGTGTGATCTCGTCAGCGACATCAGCATCTTCTCTGCCGGCGATGTGCGGCCCGGATTCGAGGATGGTCACTTCGGAGCCGAAGCGGCGGTAGGCCTGAGCCATCTCGAGCCCGACATAGCCGCCGCCGAGAACGAAGAGATGCTGCGGTAACCGGTCGAGCTCCAGAAGCTCGATGTTTGTCATCGGCGCAGCGGCAGCCAGTCCCGGAATGGCGGGAATGATCGCGTGTGTCCCGACGTTGATGAACACACGGTCGCCAGTGAACGTTGCGACGCCTCCGTCGTTGAGCGCGACCTCGACCGTCTTCGGCGACACGAAGCGCGCGTCCCCCATGATGAGTCTGGCGCCGCTTTGCCTGAACAGATCGAGGTGCATCGCGACGAGTCCGCTGACCATCTCCCGCTTCCGCGCGAGGACTCTTGCCATATCGACGCTCACGGTGCCCGTCGTCGTACCGTATTGGCCCGCGTGCCGGGCGAGATGTGCTACTTCAGCACTCCAGATTTCACTTTTGCTGGGAAGGCAATTGGTATTCGGGCAGGAGCCACCGATGAGCTTGCGTTCGATCACCGCCGTCCGGCTGCCTCCGCGCGCCAGATGCCACGCGAGATACTTTCCACCTTCGCCACTTCCTATGATCAGATCGTCGAAATGCTCTGTCTGCACGCACCCTCCTGCGGTCATCAGGTCTCTTTGCGCTTCACCTGTTTGATCTTCGCGTCCAGCGCATCGATGCGCGTGTCTCGTTCGGCGAGCACTACGGCGACTTCATCAGCATCGAAGCACAGGAGAAGGTGTTGCGGGTCATGGGATTTACTTCGCCTCCCGGACTTAGCTAGTTCCTCCCGCTCATTTCGCTGCGAGACTTCGATCGAGGAAGTCGCGCATCAGCGGGATCATCTCGTCCGCTTTGTCTTCGAGCGCGAAGTGACCGGTATCGAAGAGATGAAACTCGACGTTGGGGAGGTCGCGTTTGTAAGGGTACGCTCCATCAGCTGGAAAGATGGTGTCGTTCTTCCCCCAGATGATTAGCGCGGGCGGCTGACGTTCACGGAAGAACGCCTGGAATTTCGGGTAGAGCGGTACGTTGGTGCCGTAGTCGAGGAACAAGTCGAGCTGGATGTCCTTGTTACCAGGGCGATCGAGTAACGCCTGATCATGCACCCAGTTGTCAGGATCGATCCGGCTCACATCGCTGACGCCGTCGACGTACTGGAACTTGGTCGTCTCGGGCTTCACTAGGAACGAGAGGGCCTGCCGCTTGGCGTCGGAGTTATCGGCCCAATAAGCTTTGATGGGATCCCAGAACGTCTTGAGCCCCTCTTCGTACGCATTGCCGTTCTGGATTATGAGCGCGCTGACGCGCTCGGGATGCTTCAGCGCCAGCCGATACCCGACAGGTGCACCGTAATCCATCAAATACAGGGCATAGCGAGTAACGCCGAGCTGGCTCATGAGGGCGTCCATCAGGTCGGCATAGTGTGCGAAGGTGTAGGAAAATTCCTCGTGGTCGGGTGCTGCACTCTGCCCGAACCCTGGATAATCCGGCGCGATCACGTGATAGCGATCTGCAAGCGCCGGAATGAGATTGCGAAACATGTGTGATGACGTTGGAAAGCCGTGCAGCAGAAGGACGACCGGCGCATCCGCAGGCCCGGCTTCCCGATAGAAGATATTGACCCCGTCGACATCGACGTTTCGGTAATGCGTCGCGGCCGCAACGCCACTCGTGAGCATCGCGCAAGCAAGCCCGATGCTAGCGATTATCCTGAGCGCGAATGCAGTCATCCCAATCTCCCGAGCTTCATCGACGAGCCATCACACGCCTTCGAACACCAAGCGCGTGAAGAACGCCGGGTCGATGACAAAATTGCCGTACTTGCCGTCAAAAAGTGCCGTGGGCTTCGCAGCTACGATCTCTGCACGCGTGCGGCCTTGTTTCTTCAAAGCGGCGACGTTCTCGCGTACAGCAACGAGCATGTTGGTAAAGTCTTGCAGCTCTGCCCGATTGCTTACCGGATGGCCGTGACCAGGAATGATGATGGTTGCATCGGTGGCCCGCGCCAGATTGGTCTTACAGGCGGCGATCATTCCATCGATGCTGCCGCCCGTGGAATAGTCGATGAACGGGTAGATGCCGTTCCAGAACGTGTCACCGGCATGGAGGATGTCTGCCTCGGCGAAATGGACGGAGATATCGCTATCCGTATGAGCGGGGCCGTAATAGCGAAGCTCAAGCGTCGAACCATTTAGCTTGAGGGTATGCTCGCTGGCGAAAGTGTCGTTGGGAATTCCGCCAGCGCCCAGCGGGAGGAAGTTGTAATCCCAGTCTTCGACGCGCTGTACCTGCTGCAGATATTTGCGAGTGTTGTCTTGAGCGATGATCTTTGCGCCTGCCTCGTGCAGCCATTCGTTGCCGTCGGCGTGGTCGAAGTGCCAGTGCGTATTGATGAGATGCGAGATTGGGTCCGGGCCAAGGTCGGCCAATGCTTTCGTGATCTGCGGGCGCGACACCCTGATACCGGCGTCGACCAGAACCTTCCCATCCGGCCCAGCAAGAACAGCCATGTTCCCACCGGATCCTTCAAGCGCGCTGATGCCGTTGCGCAACCGATGAGTGACGATCGGTGCGACGGCTGCGCTGTCCTTGATCAGGCTTACCAGTCCGCGTGCTTCGGCATACGCCTCTCGCGGCGTCAACCAACCCGCTAACCCGGCTTGCGCTGCGCCGAAGCAGCACATGCAAAACCCGCGTCGAGAGATGGTCGCGCCCTGCATGCAACGCTCCGTAATCTGATGGAGTGGACAGCGTTAAAGTCGAGACGATCTCCCGCTAGAGAGCGTCGAAGCTCCCAGCAGCCACGATAATCGCTGCGGGGAGCCAAACTTCATCTTGCCAACCCGACTGACTTCATAAATCACTTTGAGCAGAACTTGTCTGGCGGGTTGCCCGGCGGCAACTCGCGAAAAACGGAAAGCAGTTTTCGACTTTTGGAAAGCGCCCATGGACCGGTTGGACGCCATGTCCGTATTCATGACGGTTGTTGAAGCGGGCAGCTTCTCAGAGGCATCCCGACAACTGGGTATGCCAATCGCAACGGTGAGCCGCCGCGTTACTGAACTCGAGACACATCTCAAAACGCAACTTCTGAAACGCCCGGCTCGCAAGATGACGTTGACGGAGTCCGGCCGTTCCTACCTCGCCGCCTGCAAGCGCATAGTTGAACAGGTCGTTGAGGCTGAGAGAGATGCCTCGGGCGAATACCGTGCTCCCGTGGGTGAATTGGCCGTAACATCACCCAGCCCGTTGGGGCACACCCATTTGATGCCAATCGCGCTGGAATTCATGGCTGCTTATCCCGCGATCCATTTGCGCCTGCTGTTTACCGACCGTGTCGTCAACCTCCACGAGGAGAATATCGATGTTGCCATACGCATTGGTGAACTGCGTGACAGCAGCATGATTGCCACGCGTGTTGGCCTGATCCGCCATGTCGTGTGTGCCAGTCCCACTTACCTCGACGCGCGGGGACGGCCACGTGTCCCGGCAGATCTGACCTCGCACGACTGCATCTCCATCGATCATCCGGCGTCGCCGCGCGGATGGGTTTTCAGAGACAATGCCGGACAGATCCTCGTCCCAATAAATTCCAGGTTGGATGTCAGCTCCTCGGAAGCTGCGATTATGGCGGCGATTGTGGGTATGGGGGTGGCGCGTGTGATGTCGTACAAAATGGAAGAAGCGCGGCGCGCTGGACAGCTCGATATCGTGCTCGAGGAATTCGAAACCGATCCCTGGCCCGTAAATATTCTCTATCCCTCAAACCGTCTGGTGCCCCTCAAACTCCGAACCTTCATCGACTGGACTGTGCCGCGTCTCAGGGCCCGTCTAGATCAATGAGACCGGTGCAGCGGCGTTCTGAATGAACACTACATCACTTCGATGAAGGATCAGCTGATGCGTCAATGCTCGCCTTCACCTCAGCACGCCGCGATTATCAAACAACGTCCTCGATCGGCGGATGGGCCGTCGGACGAGCCGACGGCCTGAGTTTCTCGCGTATGGCTTGGAAAGTGACGTAGAGAGAGGGAATTGCGAATATTCCGACAAACGACGCGAGGATCATTCCACCGAATACCGGTGTTCCGACATTCCGTCGTGCAAGTTCGGATGCGCCGACCGCAACGACGAGCGGCAGAAGTCCGAGGATGAAAGCGAAAGACGTCATCATCACCGGGCGGAAGCGCAAGCGGCTTCCCTCGGTTGCGGCTTCGTGAAGTGCAACGCCCCGCTCGCGTTGTTCTTTTGCGAATTCGACGATGAGGATGCCGTTCTTAGCAGCAAGACCTATCAGAACGATCATTCCGATCTGGCCATAGAGGTCTAGCGTCAAGCCGCCGAGCGCGATGGCGATGAAAGCGCCGAACACGCCGACGCTGACTGACAGGAGCACGGGAACAGGGATGGTCCAGCTCTCGTAAAGAGCGACAAGAAACAAGTAGGCGAAGAGCAAAGCAAACCCGAGGATGAGAGCTGTTTTTCCCTCGGCCCGCTTTTCTTGAAATGCGGTGTCCGTCCATTCGCCCGCGTAGCCGTCCGGCAATATACGAGCAGCAACCGCCTCCATCGCGTTCAATGCCTGTCCCGAAGATACACCTGCAGCGGGCGATCCCTGAATCGTCACCGCGCGGAGATTATTATAGCGAATGATGGAAGGCGGACCGACGACGGTGCGGACCTCCACCAGGCTTCGCATTGGAATCATCTGCCCTTTGTCGTTGCGCACGTTGATCCGGTAGAGATCATCGATCGTCGTACGATCCGTTGCGTCCGCTTGAACCTGGACCTGCCAGGTGCGGCCATACAAGTTCATGTTGTTGACGAAGTATCCGCCGAGCGAAGCTTGCAACGCCTGGAACACGTCGTTGAGCCGAACGCCAAGAATTTGTGCTTTGTCGCGATCGATATCGAGATAGAGGGAAGGGTTCGTCGCCGTGAAGGTGCTGAACACTCGGTCCAGTTTCGGATCGTCGTTTGCGGCAACGAGCAACCCGCGCAAGACCTGAGCCAAAGCTTTGGGATCTCCGCCACGGAGGTCTTGAAGGACATATGCGAACCCGCCGCCGGAACCGAGCCCGATGATCGGAGGCGGCGCCAACGGCACCACCGTGCCGCCCTGGATTGCACGGAACTTGGGACCAAGACGCTCGATCAATGCGCGCACGCCAAGCGAGCGGTCCTTACGTTCGGCGAACGGCTTCAACGTCACAACCATGAATGCGGCGTTCGATTGCGAATAGTTATCGATGAAATTGAGGCCGATGACTGAAGTGACGTCTTGAACGGCGGCTTCGTCCTTGAGGATGGCTTCCGTCTTGCCGACAACGTCGATCGTGCGGCCGACCGATGCGCCGCCTGGAAGCTGCGCAAGCACGAACAATGCGCCTTGATCGTCCTCAGGCAGGAATCCGGTGGGCGTTACCTTGGCCAGTCCGTAGACGCCGGCGAGGGAGATGGCGACAAGACCTAGGCCGATCAGCGAAATACGCAACAGGCGCGCGACGGCAGCACCATAAGCGTCCCGAACATGATCGATGGCGCGCATAACCGCGCCGATTGGCCCCCGACGGGGTCCATGATGTGGCTTCAGGAGGATGCCGCACAAAGCTGGTGAAAGGGTGAGGGCGTTGATCGCCGAGAGAAACATGGACACGGCAATCGTCACGGCGAACTGACGAAAAAGTTCGCCCGAAATGCCGGGAATGAAAGCAACTGGCACGAAGACAGAGAGCAGAACCAACGTTATCGCGATGATCGGCGCCGTAATCTCCTCCATGGCGCGTTTCGTGGCATCGCCCGGCGATAGCTCCGGATGTTCCTCCATGACGCGCTCGACGTTCTCGACCACGACAATGGCGTCGTCCACGACGATACCGATCGCTAGCACGATTGCCAGGAGCGAAACGGTGTTCGCCGAATATCCAATGGCGAGCAGCACGATAAATGTCCCGATCAAGCTGACCGGCACCGCAAGCGTTGGAATCAGCGTCGCGCGAACGCTGCCGAGAAAGAGGTAGACGACGAGCACCACCAGAATGAAAGCCTCGATGAGCGTCTTTTGGACCTCATGGATGGTATCCTTCACGAACTGTGTCGGGTCGTAAGTAACTTTCCACGCCATGTCCTCGGGAAATCGCTTCTCGGCGACTTCGATTTTATCGCGCACCGCTTTCAGCGTCGTGATGGCGTTGGCTCCGGGCGACTGATAAATCGCGACAACCGCGGCAGGGCCGCCGTTGAAGAGGGTATCGCGATCGAGATTTGCCGGACCGAGTTCGAGGCGTGCCACGTCGCCCAACCGCAAAACCGAGCCATCGGAATTGGTCCGTAGAACGATCTTCTCAAAATCGGCTACGGTATTGAGGCGGCCCTTCGTCTGAATGTTGAGCTGTAATTGCTGGTCGTTCGATATAGGCCGCGCGCCGATGCGGCCCACCGCAGCCTGGACGTTCTGAGCCTGGATCGCATTGATGACGTCGCCCGTCGTCAAGCCCAAGCCTGTCAAGCGATCGGTTTTGACCCAAGCCCGCATGGCGTAGTCTTGCGGTCCCCAGAGCACCGCATCACCAACGCCCGGCGTACTCTTGATTTGATCAAGAAGATTGATCGTCACGTAGTTGGAAAGAAAGAGCGGGTCGTATGTATGCTTCGGCGAGTAAAGCGCGACCACGCCGAGAAGGGCGGAGGACTTCTTTTTGACGGACACGCCCTGTCGCTGAACCTCTGGCGGCAGGCTCGAGAGCGCCACTTGCACTCGATTGTTGACGTTGACGGTATTGATGTCGGGGTTGGTGCCGAGTTCGAATGAGCAAATGAGCGTATAGCTGCCATCGTCCCCGCTGACGCTCTTCATGTAGATCATTTTGTCGATGCCGACGACTTGCGCCTCGATCGGTTGTGCAATCGAGGTGTCGACGACTGACGAACTCGCGCCTGGATACGTTGTCGTCACTTGCACTTGCGGCGGCACGATATCGGGATACTGCGCGAACGGGATCGCATAAAGCGCCAGCATGCCGGCTATCGTCGTGACGATTGCGATGACGATGGCTAGTCTCGGGCGATCGACGAATATAGCCGACAGCATCCCTCAACTCCGATTTTGAAGCTGAGGAACTGGGTTCGCGATGACGGCGCTTCCCGGACGGACGCTCTGCAGGCCGTCGACGATGACCTGTTCGCCCCCACTCAAGCCGCTGTCGACTACGACGTCGGTGCCGCCGCTCTCACCACCGGTTTTTATCCGTCGGATTGCAGCTTTTCCGTCATCGACGACGAAGACGTAAGTTCCTTGCTGGTCGGCGATGAGCGCCGACTGGGGGATGATGACATTCTCTACCGGTTTGCCGGCCTCAATCGATACATGCACGAATTGCCCGTCGACGAGCGCGCCATCGGGATTTGGAAAGGAGGCGCGAGCAAGCACGGTATCGGTCCCGCGATTGACGGTCACGTCCACGAAATTGACGGTGCCAGGCAGGTCATACTTGCTGAGATCGGCGAAACTCAAACTCGCTTTCAGCTGCGTGACGTCGAGGTGCTGCTTTGCCTGCTGCAGCCGCAGAAATTCGCGTTGGCTCACGGGAAAAGTAACGTACATGGGATCTTGGCTGACGATGACCGTCAACGGCCCGGTCTCCGGCCCAACGACGTTGCCTTTGGTGACGTTGGTCCGGCCGATCTTGCCGGTCACTGGAGCAACGATATCGGTGTATCCCAGATTGATCTTCGCCGTGTCGAGGTTGGCCTGATCGATAAGGATCGTTCCCTTGGCTTGGTCATCGGCGGCACGAGCTTGATCGCGCGCTGCGGCCGATCCGACATTCTTCGTATATAAATCTTCGGCGCGTTGAAGCTGGACTTCACTTAGGACTTTAGCGGCCTTGCTGCGATCCAACGCGCCTCCTGCTTCTCCCACGGCTGCCTGAAATAATCCGCGTTCGATTTTGTAAAGCGATGCGCCGGCCTGGACCACGTCTCCTTCTTTGAAATCGACAGACTCCAAATACCCTGTAACGCGAGCCCGGATCTCCACCCGGTTGACGGCTTCGACGCGTCCTACGAAATCCATCGATTTCGCGATCGGCTTGCGGGCGGCGGTTACGACGCCGACTGAAACTCGGTCCGTGGTGCCATTCTGTTGGGCGTAGGACGACGATGTAGCCATCAGCAAAAACGCGAGGGCTATGCCTATCTGAGGGCGCATCTCGTATTCCTCACTCGCATACCGGATGCATCTGAGCGATCGACGAAACGAAAAGTGTCTGCAAGGAAGTCTTAGAAGATCAGCGCTGCGATTTTCACTGCAGAGTGCGTTTTGCTTGTGCGCTGCTAACGACCAAGAACGTCCAACCGCCGTGGAAATGCATTTGTAGTGTAGCCTGCGCTCCAACACCACGAGCGCCTGACTATAGCCGTAGCCGAGCCGCACGCGACGTCGAGAACCAAAGGCAAGGCGCCAAAAGGAAGGCCCGCCGCCCGCGTGATATATCTCACCTTATAATCCCGTGCGAGAAAATATCGTAAGGGACACGTTTCTAGAACCAAGCAGCATATGGGAGCCGTGCCGGGCGGCATGAGAATTTACTAAATGGATGACGGCGATGCGTGGTAACGCATTCATTTGACTGGTGCAGGCCGACGGGCCGGACGACGGCTCGGATCTCTATTGTCGTTACGCCATGCGCATCGCAATGCAGCGCAGAAACTGCAGCCGCCCGCAGCAATGACAGGTTGATTTGAGCTTGTCGTGCCTAGTGCGGTTCCGGAATAAATTTTGATGCGCATGTTTCATGCTTCGGCGCTGTCGAGACATTCCTCTTCGGAAGTTTGATCTTCTCGCGCTTGATTTCGGTGTAAGGAATCCGACTAAGAAAGTGTTCGATGATGTTTAGGCGCGCTTTTCGTTTGTCATCGGATCGCGCCACATACCACGGGGCCCAAGGCGTATCCGTCGCCGAGAACATTTTATCTCGAGCGTCGGTATACTCATCCCAGCGAGTGTAAGACTTCAAATCCATTTTTGAGAGCTTCCAAATCTTTCGTCCGTCGTCGATCCGCGCCTCAAGACGTCGCGTTTGTTCGTCGGGGCTTACTTCCAACCAGTACTTGAGCAGAATGATTCCTGAATCGATGATCGCCTTCTCTACGTCCGGGACGATTCGCAAAAAGCGTTCCGCCTGCTTTTCGCTGCAAAATTCCATCACGCGCTCGACGCCCGCCCGATTATACCAACTGCGATCGAAGATGACGATTTCACCGCCCGCCGGCAGGTGCGGAAGATACCTCTGAATATACATTTGGGATTTTTCGCGTTCAGTCGGAACAGGAAGTGCGACGACGCGAAAATTTCGAGGGCTTACTCTCGCGGTGATAGCTTTGATAGCTCCACCTTTGCCCGCTCCGTCGCGCCCTTCAAACAAAATGCAGATTTTCTTCCCTTCGCTCTGAACCCATTCCTGCAGCTTCACGAGTTCGACGTGAAGGCGCTTGAGTTCGCGCTCGTATTCTTTGCGTTTCAGTTTGCCTTTGGGTCGAGAGACATCTTCGGGATGCGTTTCATCGCTCGCATTCTTTTCCATCATCTGCCTCCGCCAAACCGTATTGTTCGAACGCGCTGTTTCTCACAATGCTCCTGCGTTTCATCGGCGGCAACAGGATCCAGACCTCGTAAATCAACTCGGATAGCAGCAAAATAATTGAGCATTCGCCAATAGAGTCTCGAATAAAATTAACTCAGTCGGCAGCCGTGAACCTATTCAACCGAAATGAAATTTGCGCTCTCGACGTTCAATCAATCTACGACGTAGACGAACTGATTTAAGCACCAATGCGCATACCTAAACACGCAAAAAGCGATGTCACGATAGAGTTCTTGATTTCGGACGCGACGGGCATATGCTAACTCGTGTTGATATGAAGGCGTGTATTCTTTCGGGTAGCCGCCATGTCAGACTCCCCAGATCCGGCAATACACAATACAGGTTTTTCGTGGCCTTTTGGGCTGATGCAGGATGCGTGGAGTTATTCAATTGACGCTTGGCAGCGGGGCATTCTTTTTCTCGACGTCCTGGAACAAAGGAGTTCCGGGTATTACGAACACGCAGCAAAACGCGCACCGCATGTTCTCAAGTTTGGCTGCGAACTCGTGCTCGACGGACGCGAGTTCAAGAGGCCGGTAAATTACGCTCTAGTTCGCATTGTTCCGCCTGAGGGGCAAAGTCCCGACAAGTTCAAACGACCTTTTGTAATTGTCGACCCGAGGGCAGGTCATGGGCCTGGTATCGGCGGTTTTAAGCGACAAAGTGAGATCGGCGTGGCGATGAAGGCGGGCCATCCGTGTTACTTCATCGGGTTCCTCCCCGATCCCGTCCCAAGCCAGACCGTCGAGGACATATGCGAAGCAGAAGCCCTATTTCTTGAGCACGTGATCAGTTTGCATAGGGAGGCCGACGGCAAACCTGCGGTGATCGGAAACTGTCAAGCGGGCTGGGCTGTTATGATGCTTGCAGCGGCGCGGCCGGAACTCTTCGGTCCGATTATCGTCGCGGGATCGCCGCTGTCCTATTGGGCCGGAACGCCGAAACAAAACCCGATGCGATACACTGCGGGCATCCTTGGCGGCACTTGGATGACCGCACTTCTCGGCGATGTTGGAAACGGCAAGTTCGACGGAGCCTGGCTGGTTTCGAACTTCGAAAATCTCAATCCTGCGAATACCTTTTGGTCTAAACACTACAATCTCTATTCCAAAATCGACACGGAAGCTCCGAGGTATTTGGAGTTTGAGCAATGGTGGGGCGGCCACGTGCTGCTCAATGCCTGCGAAATGCAGTTCATCGCCGACGAATTATTCGTTGGAAATAAGCTTTCGTCCGCGTACGTCCGGTCGTCGAGCGGTAGCCGCATAGATCTTCGCAATATCCGTTCGCCTATCGTGGTCTTCTGTTCGAAAGCGGACAACATTACGCCGCCGCCACAGGCGTTGGACTGGATTCTCGATCTCTATGGCAGCGTTGATGATATTCGTGCCCATGGGCAAACGATCGTTTACGCGCTGCATGAGTCGATCGGCCATCTCGGGATTTTCGTTTCGGGGTCGGTTGCGAAAAAGGAGCACGATCAGTTCGCGAGCAACATAGATTTGATCGATGCTTTGCCGCCCGGTCTATACGAAGCGGTCATGACGCCCAAGGACCCCGATGATCCAACGGCCAATCTCATATTGGGCGACTATCTTGTCCGTTTCGAAACGCGCAGCCTAGACGACATTCGCGCTCTCGGCTGCAACAGCGCTGAAGATGACCGCAAGTTTGCGACCGTCGCGCGTCTTTCCGAAATCAATCTTGGTCTCTATCGCACATTCGTGCAGCCTTGGGTCCGAAGCTGGGCGAATGAAAGTTCCGCGGAACTGATGCGCCGGCTTCATCCTTTGCGCATGCAGTTTGAATTCTTCTCAGACGCCAACCCTTTTCTCCGGCCGTTTGCGTCGGACGTTAGCCGCCTTTGTGAAAACCGCCGGCCCGTTTCAAAAGATAATGTTTTTTGGCAGATGCAGGAATGGTTCAGCGACTGGATGGTCATGACGCTCGACGCCGGTCGGACGGCTCGCGACGATGCAGCAGAAGCGTGGTTTCACGCAATCTATGGGTCACCATTTCTTCAGGCGCTCGTAGGTCTCAGGGCGTCCGACGAAATTCCTCGTCGCAGAGTGGGAGATGATCCGGCGCATCAAGCACTCGTTGAGCACAAAATTGCCGAATTGAAGCAACGGATCGGCGCAGGCGGTCCGCGAGAAGCCGTCATTCGGGCATTGCTCTATATCAGAATGCCGGATGGCGAGGTGGATGCGCGAGGCTTCAACCTTCTTCGCAGAATGCGAGATGAAACAGGCAAAGGCTTGAATCTCTCTGAGTTCAAGCAAGTTTTGCGCGAGCAGTTTCTAATGCTGATTCTCGATGAGCGTCGGGCGATTGCCGCCATTCCAGAAATGCTTGCGACCAATCCAGACCTTGCGGCGCGAATGAAAGGCAAGCTCGACCGAATGATCGAGCTGGTCGGAGTTCACAGCAAACTTGCGCGTGCACGTTTGGCGGAAATCGAAGCCCTGTTTGAAAACGAAGACATGGCGTCGTTGCCCGCCAAGCAAGCAGCCATATCGCAAGCACGCAATGGAAGAATTGCAAAGCCGCATTGAGGTACGGAACGCTTCGTCGCCTTCAGACAAACGGAGATAGCGATGCCCAACCTTCTTCGCCCCCAAGATCTTAGGATGATTAGCTCCGACGCAGAAATGGCCGAGGTCGATCGCGAGCGTAAACTCGCCGCTACGAAGAAGCAGCAGGACCGGGCCCTTCACGAGGCTTTCATGTCCCGCAAGGTGGCGCCCGAAGCAGTCGAACGGATAAATAACGCGGTCCGCATCGCCGCGCAAAACGGTCATCACCATCTCGAAGTGATCACTTTTCCTTCGAGTTACTGCAGCGACGGAGGACGGCGGATCAACATCGCCGACACCGAATGGCCGACGACGCTGACGGGTTTCGCGAAAGATGCGTACGATTTCTACGACAAGGAATTGCGTCCGCTCGGCTACAAGCTCCGCGCCGAAATCGTCAATTTCCCAGGCGGCATGCCCGGAGAGGTTTCCCTATCGTTGGCATGGTGACTGTAAAAAGGTTCTGACGGAGAGGCGCAATGGCTGATGCAACCGTCTCGAAAATTCACCGGCACGAGAAATACGAAAAACTAATCGCTATAGCGCAGCAATTAGAGCCGCTTGAAACAGCGGTCGCCCAGCCGTGTGATGAGGCTTCGCTGCGTGGGGCCATTGAAGCGAGCGACGCGGGTTTGATCATCCCAATACTCGTTGGGCCAGCAACAAAGATCGTTGAAATTTCCAAGGCCATCAATATCGCCATCGATGGTCTCGAAATCGTTGACGTGCCGCACAGCCATGCCGCGGCAGCAAAAGCGGTCGAAATAATCCGCTCGGGCAAAGCCGAAATGCTGATGAAAGGCAGTCTCCATTCCGATGAGCTGCTCGGCGCCGTAACGAGTCGGGAGACTGGCCTTCGCACCGGCCGGCGCATCAGCCACGTGTTCGTGATGGACGTTCCCACGCATTCGCAAACGTTATTCGTGACGGATGCGGCGGTTAACATCGCGCCGGATCTGATGGCGAAGCGCGATATCGTCCAGAACGCAATCGACCTCTACACGGCCCTCGGTCTTGGCAAACCCAAGGTCGCTATTCTGTCGGCTGTCGAAACCGTCACTCCCTCTATCCCTTCAACACTTGATGCTGCCGCACTTTGTAAGATGGCGGATCGCGGTCAGATCACAGGCGGAGAACTTGATGGTCCGCTCGCATTCGATAACGCCATCAGCCTGCCGGCTGCCCGCATCAAGGGGATCAAGTCTTCGGTCGCGGGGCACGCGCAAATCCTCGTCGTACCGGATCTGGAGGCGGGTAACATGCTCGCAAAAAATCTTACATTTATTTCCAATGCCGACGCCGCGGGCATCGTACTCGGCGCTCGAGTGCCGATCATTCTGACTTCGCGAGCTGATAACGTCAGGACGCGTCTTGCTTCGTGCGCCGTCGCCAAATTGCTTGCCTACAGCAGGCGGGCGAACGCTCCGATCAGAGCTTGATCAATGTCCGATACCATCCTGGTGATCAACGCAGGCAGCTCGAGCATCAAGTTCCAGCTTTTCGCAATCAAGCCTGGAGACCAACTTGAGCGGCGGCTGAGAGGACAAATCGACGGAATCGGAACCCGGCCGCGCTTGCGGGCAACCGACACAAAGGGCGAATGCGTCGTCAATCAATCCTGGCCGATTAATGAAGTCGGCGAATTGCATCAGGCACTCGATAAGCTGGTGGTGTTTCTCCGTGAGTATGTCGGACGGCTGCCGGTCGCGATCGGACACAGGGTGGTCCACGGAGGACCTGAATTCGTAGATCCCACACCGATCAACTCATGGGTAATCGACCAGCTTCAACGTTTCATACCGCTTGCACCCCTCCATCAGCCGAACAATCTCGCGCCGATAAGGATCGTGCTTGAACGGCAACCGCACCTCTTGCAGGTCGCCTGCTTCGACACCGCTTTTCATCGACATCATTCGGAGATCGTCGACCGCTACGCGATTCCAGATCATTTCTACCGAGAGGGCGTGCGCCGCTACGGGTTCCACGGACTGTCGTATGAATATATTGCATCGCGGCTTCGCGACGTGGCGCCAGCAATCGCAAACAGTCGAATAGTGGTTGCGCATCTCGGAAGCGGGGCGTCGATGTGCGCCTTACATGCGGGAAAAAGCATTGAAAGCAGCATGGGCTTTACGGCTTTGGACGGTCTGCCGATGGGCACGCGTCCTGGTCAGATCGACGCCGGCGTCGTGCTCTACCTGCTGAAAGAACAAGCGATGAGCGTGACGGATATCGAACATTTCCTGTATCACGATTGCGGCCTCAAGGGCCTGTCCGGCGTTAGCAACGACGTTCGGGACTTACTTTCGAGCAGCGATCCGCGAGCGAAAATGGCGCTCGATTACTTCGCGTATCGCATTGCACTTTTTGGAGGGATGCTTGCAACCGCGCTCGGCGGCCTCGATGCCTTTGTCTTCACGGCCGGCATTGGAGAAAACGCGCCGCCGGTGCGCCAAGCCGTGGCCGACCGCATGTCGTGCTTTGGCATCGAATTGTCGAAAACCGCTAACGCAAAAAATGATCTTTGCATTTCCAGCGAGGGCTCGCCCGTCAAGTGTTACGTCGTGCCGACCGACGAAGAATTGATGATAGCGCGGCACACGCTGCAGGTCTTGCAGAAACATGAAATGCCCGAGGAGCGACGGGCATGATCGATGTTTCTTCGCTGAACCTACTCAAAGGCAAAAAGGCTCTCGTCACCGGAATTGCGAACGATCAATCCATCGCGTGGGGTTGCGCAAAGGCATTTCACGCGTTCGGTGCAGACCTCGCGATTACCTATCTCAACGACAAAGCCAAACGGCACATCGAACCTTTGGCGCAGAACGTCAGCGCGCCAATCTTCCTGCCCCTCGATCTTCAGCACGAAGGGCAGCTTGAAAACGTATTCGAAAAAATCGAGAAGACTTGGGGAAAGCTTGATATCTGCCTGCACTCCATTGCGTTCGCGCCGAAAGACGACCTGCAGGGACGCGTCGTCGATTGCTCGAAAGACGGGTTTCTTCGCGCAATGGAGATTTCTTGCTGGTCGTTTATTCGCATGGCCAAGCTCGCCGAACCGCTCATGACATCCGGCGGGGCATTATTCACGATGACGTACTATGGCTCCCAGATGGTCGTGGAACATTACAACATGATGGGTCCGGTGAAGGCCGCCCTCGAGTCGGCAACGAGGTACCTCGCCGCGGAACTCGGGCCGAAAGGCATCCGCGTTCACGCCATATCTCCCGGACCGCTAAAAACCCGCGCGGCCTCGGGAATTACGGAGTTCGATAAACTCCTTCAAAAGGCGCAATCAAAAGCGCCAAGCAGAAGTCTGGTCTCGATCGATGACGTCGGCATTGCCGTTGCGTTCCTGGGCATGGACGGAGCAAAGCTGATCACCGGGGAGACCCTTTATATCGACGGCGGCTACCACATCATCGATTAGTATTTTCATATCATCTGCCGCTTGTTACGGCGTATACGCACTATCGTTGACGAACGCGGGCCGTGCACGCCATTCGAGCCGTCTCGCGGGGTAGCAGTCACGCTTTGCGCCGAGTTTTACTCGATTGTCTCCGCCAACGAAGGCTCAATTAATTGCCGACGGAATTACGGTTCGGGCAAATTAACTTATCGGTGGCGCGCCAATAGCATTCATTATGGACGGGGAATTACGCCGGGATTATACTCGGTCCTAATAAACCTACGGGGCATACGACGCGAAAATTCAGATTTCAGTCTGAGGTTGCGTGCCATGAGAAAATTATTTGTTTGTTCCGTCATTGCAATATTTTCGGCTTTTATTGGATTGACCACACTCGCTTCTGATGCGGACGCGAGACGCGGTGGAGGGTTTGGCGGCGGCGGTTTCCGTGGCGGCGGCTTTCACGGTGTCAACCGCGGATCGTTCCACCGGATGAACAGCCCGCGTAACTTCAATCGCGCGGGCAGAGGTTATCGCCATCCCGTCGCCCGACGTAACGTCAATAGAAACATTGCGCGCAGAAATGTGCGTAGAAACGTCGTGCGCAGGAATGTCCGGAATAACTGGGTCGTTGGGCGCCGTTACTATGGCGGCATCTATTACGGCCACGTTCGGCGGTTCTGGCGCGGCCGATGGTGGGCTTACGGCGTCGGCTCCTGCTGGCGACTTACGCCCGACGGTACTTACGTTTGGGTCTGCTACTAGCTGCGACGGATTTTGTAAGCACGGGGTTCGCGCAGGCAGAATAGGATTGTCAACAATTTCAATGAAGGAATGGCGCACCCGGCGGAGAATACTTCGAACAATCTGCTAGCCGCTCTGGAAGAGCTTGAAGCCGATTTAGCCCAGCATTCTCAACTGTTTGAGCCAGTACCGATTCTCTGAGTATAGCACAGTGCGGGAAATTTTTGGGCGGAAGATTTAAGCTGATTATCCGGCGAATGTTCGCCCGTAAATATCCTCGATGGAATCTGCTTCCTCATTCGTGAGTTGCTCGAATTCACGCTGCCGCGCTCTTTGTGAAAGCCTTCCGTTGTTTTGCTTCAGCATGCGGAACAACAGATCAATCGTCTGTTCCGGCATATCAATGATCCTCTCAACTCCGGCGCGGAATTCATCGTATTTGCGCAGATACTCAGCCTCAGCGGGCAGGTCTTCCTCAATCGTCTTTCTTACGCACTCAAACAAAAACTCAGCCTGCGGGGTTGCATCAAAGAAGCGGTAAAAATCGCCCGTATCATTCAAAACGCTGACATTGCCGCCCGGCGTCGGCTGCCACTGGATGACCGGCAATACGCGCGTGGAATAAGCCTCCAGCACCCGGCGATACTCATCAATGCTATTGAGAATTGCTGAGGAAACAGGAAAGACCAGTCCCGCAGGATTAAACCCCCTGCGCCCCAGAACGTGGTGGATGAGATAGCGGTGTATTCTGCCGTTGCCATCTTCAAACGGGTGAACAAACACGAACCCAAACGCAAGCGCCGCCGCCCCGATCACCGGGTCAAGATGCTCTGAAGCGCTGCGGTCAAACTCCGCCATCCCGCGCACAAGACTTTGCAGGTCTTCAGGCCGCGCGCTGATATGATCGGGCAGCGGCATGCGCGTGTCGCGATCATGCTCGCCAACAAACCCACCTTCATGACGAAGGCCCAGCCGCACAAACCGCGCATCGCCAATAACGATGGCCTGAAGCCTCAAAAGTTCGTCAAGATCGAGCGGCCTGCGGCCTGCCTCCCCAATCGCCCGCCCCCACCGCTGTATCCGGTCTTGAGGCGGATGCTCGCCTTCAATGACGTAACTTGATTTTGAATCCTTGAGCAACAAAAAGGCCGCCGTACGCGCCAGCAAATCGCGCGGAACATCGGCCACCACCGCCCGCGCCCGCTCGGCAAGGTTTAATGCAACGAACGCTTCCAGCTTTTCCGTTCTGAACACCAGAGGGCAAAACTCAGCCGTGCCGGGCAGGTTGTTTTTAACCCTGTGCCGCCGTGAATTCACAGCGGGAACATCCCACTGCAACTTGGGATCAAGCGCGGCCACATATGTGCCTGCGGCAGCATCCGGCAGGTCAAGCCGCGCCCCCGTCAGCCACTCATACAAAAACCAGATGCGGCGCGCATAACGCCCCGTCGGCTCGGCTCGCACCAGCCTTTCTATTTCCGCCGAACCCACGGCAAGGAACAGGCGCTTGAGCACCCCAAGATCAAGTCCCTCATGCTTGAGAGCGAATGTGAGGTGGCCTTCGAGGCTGGCATCCGGCGCATATCGCGGCCCGAATATCCGCCAGCCCTGCTGCTCCGTGCGGCGATGACGTGTGCCGATTGCAGAGAGGGTGGCCGGAACCGGAACGGCCAAGCCATACGCATCAATCAGCGCCGCATAGCCAACGGGTGTCGCAACCTCCGGCAGCCGCCGTTCATGAAAAACGGTTACGGGGCCTGAAAATCGGTTCTGCGGCGCTCTGGCCATGAAAAACGGTGCCCTCCTGTGAAAAACGATACAGGATGCATCCTATCATGAAAAATGATACAAAGTCATGAAAATTGGTACAAAAAATCGCTATGGCGTGATAATTGATACAACATGAGCCTTGCCCCACTTCCGGGCCGCACACCCAAGCATGCCGTCCCCCACAAATACTTGCCAGGTTCCCGGCTATTCTTCACCCTGAAGCTTATGGACGACAAACAACTGGAGCAATTTCTGCCTTATCTGGAGCACGCTACCGTATCTGAAGAGATGAAGATGCAAATACTGCGCGATCTCTGGAAAATTATGGAGAGCTTCGCAGATGAAGCCTGGGATATATGCCCACCCCCGGACAGGAAAAAGCCCGACAGGAGTTCGAACTAAAAATCAAGGCAACTCAGAGACTTGGTTTGGGCCTCAAACCAGGCCCTGATAATTATTATGAAAATAATGCAATAAAATCAATGATTTAACGTAAAAACTGAAAATGGCGCGCCATTATGGAAATAGTTCGAACGAATTGCTTGAACTATTCGAGTCTCTGAAAGACGACTTAGCTGAGTGTTCTCAACTGTTTGAGCCTTATCCGGAGCCTTGACGCACCGCGCGCCGGGAAAAAGAGCGGGAAGAAGATTCCCTCTCATCTTCGCGGCACGAGAGAAAAAGTATCAGATTAATTTGCATACTGTCAATTTCAGCTTTGCTCGCCTCATGATGTGTGTTGCCGGTCCATCAGCACGTGTTGCACAGACCGGCGGTAGCACTTAGTTCCGTATCTCCGGCAGCGGTTCAGGCCCGCATATGTGCCACTCTCACGGCACCACAAATCTTGCTTGCAGAGCATGCCCGTCGGCGAGAGTGCCCGATACGACCACTTTGGCGCCTGATGACGCAGATGCTTCAGCAGTCAGCTTGTTAGGCTCGCTTGGCGTCAAATCCACCTGTTGGGTTTTGCCGCCGTCTAGGATGATGGCTTTTAGCTTCGACCCTGCGGAGTCGATCGGAGCATCTTTCTCTCCAGTGAGATAAAATGTGAACTGCCCCTCGCCCGGAACAAACTCGATGTGATGCCCTTCGACATCGACGAGGGCACCCCCGTTTGGCCCTTTGGTCGCCTCGTGCGCCATAGCGTAGGGCGAAAGCGCAAGCATTAGCGCCGCCATCAAAGCTATCAGCGTGGATTTATGGAAGTCTTTGAACATAACTTTTCTCCTCTTGTCGTTAGTAGGCTTCAATCGTCTGGGTGTCCCCCGCCAGCGGACGGCTATCTCTGAGCCGCTGCAAAGGTCCCGCGCCGAATTTTCGGAACAGAATTGGTGTCAAAAGCGTGTCGAGCAGCGTCGCGCTGATAAGACCGCCGAAAATCGTCACCGCAACCGGATGCAGGATTTCCTTACCCGGCGCGTCAGCCCCGTAGAGCAGTGGGATCAGCGCCATTCCGGCCGAGAGTGCCGTCATGAGCACCGGGGTTAGGCGCTCCAGACTCCCGCGCACAATAAGCCGATCGCCGAAGCTCTCCCCTTCATAGAGAGCCAGATTGATATAGTGACTGATCTTCAAAATGCCGTTGCGCGCGCTGATCCCTGTCAAGGTGATAAAGCCGATCATCGAGGCGACGGAGAGCGGTTGATCAGCGATCCAAAGCGCGATCACGCTACCGATAAAGGCAAGCGGGATATTGCCCATGATGATCAGCGCGAGAGCCGCGGAGCGGTAACGGCTGTATAGAACAACGAAGATCGATGCGAGCGAGATCAGCGAAAGGCCGAGGATGAGCCGTGAGGCCTCCTCCTGCGCCAAGAAAGTTCCCTCCAAGCTCGTCGAATAGCCGCTGGGGAGCGGTGTCTGAGATACGACTTCGCGGATGCGGTTGATGATCTCCGCCATATCGGAGCCGTCCGTGTTGGCGAGCACGACTATTCGGCGGCGGCCGTTCTCTCTTGCGATCTGATTGGGACCTTCCGTCTCTTCAACGCTTGCAATGCGGTTGAGCGGAACGCGGCCTTTCGGCGTTTCGATCAGAAGCTCGCTCAGGCCCGTCGTGGTCCGGTCAGCCTCGGATAGGCGCATGACGACATCGAAACGCTTCGCGCCGTCGATGACAGTTGACACGGTCCGGCCGTTGGACAGGCTTTCCAGTGCCTCCGTGACGGAGGCCGGTGTCACACCAAACAACGCGGCCCGGTCGGGGTCGACGCGAATCTCAAGCTGCGGGATCAGCACCTGCTTTTCGGTTTGCAGATCGACCAAGCCGTCAATGCCGGAGAGCTTCGCGCGCAGCGTTTCGGCGAGGCTTCGCAGGGTGTCGAGATCGTCCCCGTAGATTTTGAGAGCGATCTCCGCTCGCACCCCGGAGAGCAAATGGTCCAGACGGTGCGAAATCGGCTGACCGACATTGATCGTCGCGGGAAGCACGGCGAGCTTGGCGCGGACATCGGCAAGGATGTTCTCACGCGTGCGATCAGACTTCTCCAGATCCACATCAATTTCGCTCGAATGTACCCCTTCCGCATGCTCATCAAGCTCGGCGCGCCCGGTCCGCCGTCCGGCGGTTTTGACTTCCGGCACCTCGGTCAAGAGTTTCTCGGCAATCAGGCCGATGCGGTGGCTCTCTTCGAGCGAGATGCCGGGATTGAAGGTCATGCTGATGGTGAGCGTGCCTTCGTTGAACGAGGGCAGAAACGCGCGGGGCAAAGCCGCCGCCATAACGCCGGCAACAAGCACGGCTGCGAGTGTTAGTGCGATGATGGCATTCGAACGCCGGAAGGCCCAATCGAGCAAGCGTTCATTGCCGCGCTTGAGCACCCGCACGAAGGCACCATCGTGATGATCGAGCTGCTTGGCGCGGCCCAGTAAATACGAGGCTAATACCGGCGTCACTGTTATCGAGACGAGAAGACTTGCGAGGATGGAAACGATGTAGGCGATGCCGAGCGGAGCAAAGAGGCGACCTTCTATGCCTGAGAGGGCAAAGAGCGGAATAAAGACAAGCACGATGATGAAGGTCGCGTAGACGATCCCGGATCGCACCTCGATGCTGGCATCCGCGACCACTTGAAGAAGCGGTCTAGGGTTTGCCTTTGCCCGGTTTTCTCTGAGCCGCCGAAAGATGTTCTCGACATCGACCACGGCGTCATCGACCAATTCACCGATGGCAATGGCCAAGCCGCCAAGCGTCATCGTGTTGATCGAAAGGCCGAAGGCCTTGAACACCAGAACCGTCACGAACAACGAGAGCGGGATCGCCGTCAAGGATATGAGCGTCGTCCGTACATTCAACAGAAACAGGAACAGAATGACCGCGACGACGATCGCTGCTTCGAAGAGCACGGTCTTGACGTTGGCGATCGAGGTCGAAATGAAATCCGCCTGCCGGAACAGAATTTGTTCAGCTTTGACACCATTGGTGAGGTTTCTACTAAGCTCGGCCAGAGCCTTTTCCACCTCGTTCGTCACCGTGATCGTGTCGGAGCCCGGCTGCTTCTGGATCGATATGATGACGGCCGGCGCGCCGTTGAATCCGGCATCGCCGCGCTTGACCTGTGCCGCATAGCCGACATCAGCCACCTGATGCAGAAAGACAGGCTGATCCTCTCGTGTCGTGATTACGACACTGCGTAGATCTTCGAGGTCTGTCGTACGACCTATGTTGCGGATCAGATATTCGCGTTCATGTTGATCGACGAACCCGCCGCCGGTATTGCCGCCAAAGGCGCGGATAGCGCGCTCGATGTCCTCTACACCAATGTTGAGCGATGCCAGCGCCGCAATGTTCGGCGTGACCCGGAATTGCCGGACCTCTCCCCCGATGGGAATCACTTGGCTGATCCCTGCAATCGAGAGCAGGCGCGGCCGGATGATGAAGTCTGCTGTTTCGCGTACGGTCATGGCATCGGCCTTGCCGTCACCCGTGACGGCGATCAGCATGATTTCGCCCATGATCGACGACACAGGTCCCATTTGCGGCGTAATGCCGGGCGGCAGCTGGGCGGCGATGCTTGCCAGTCTTTCCGCAACCTGCTGACGGTTGCGATAGATATCCGTGCCCCAGTCAAACTCAGCGTAGACGATCGACAGGCCGATGCCAGCCACGGAGCGGACGCGCGTCACGCCAGCAATTCCGTTGAGCGCCGTCTCGATAGGGTAACCGACGAGTTGCTCGACCTCGGGCGGAGCCAAGCCCTCCGCTTCCGTCATGATGGTCACAGTCGGTTTGTTGAGGTCGGGAAAAACATCGACCGGAAGCGTCCGAAGCGCGAAGCTGCCCCACACCACAAGCAATGCCCCTGCGGCCAGAACAATCAAACGGTTGTTTAGACTGGTCTTGATGAGGAAATTGAACATGGATGCCTCCTCACCGTACCTGATTGATGAGTTCGGCACCGCGAGTCACCACCCGCGTTCCAGCTTCGAGACCGCCCGTCACGCCAAGCCGCTCGGCATCGACCGGCGCGGTTTTAATCACGCGCTGCTCGAACCTCTCGGCTTCAACATGCGCCCACACAACCGACTGGCCATTGCCTGATCGCACCACGCTTGCACGCGGAAGCGTGATCGCTGAAACCGACTCGTTGATTGGCGCATGAACTGTGACCGGCTCCCCGACATTCAGCGCAGGGCCCTCTCCTTCAATCCGGAATCGCAGCGGAACCGCCTGCTGACGAAGCGCCGGCGAACGCCCGGCGAAACTCACGGCAACCTTTCGTCCATCGGCTGTCTGTGCGAGCGCCTGCGCACCGGATTGCTCAATACCTGCCGCCGTCGCAGCATCGAAGGCGAGGGCTTCGACCCACAGATTTTTCGGATCGACGATCTGGAACAGCAGTGTCTGCGCTTCGACCACTTGGCCTGCTGCCACGTTCGATTGCGCTAGAATGCCGTCAGCAGGCGAGCGCAGTTCCTCGCGCTCTTTCAGAACGGGTTTGATCGCCGCGCGCCGCTTGAGAAGAATATCGAGTTCGATCTTCGTATCGGCGATTTGGCTGGCGGGTACGGCCGCACCACTCAAGGGTTCAATACGTTTGAGCTTGGCTTCGAGAAGGGCGATTTGCTTATCGAGATCGCCTTGCGTCTGCGTGATGTCGCTCTGGTCAACGAGTTCGACACGCGGCACCAGATAACCGAGCAGATCGCCTTTCTTGATCGTGCTGCCGATTAGCGGAAACCCGTTCTCGGGCGGCTCGATGCGTCCAGCCAGCAAAGATTGAACAACACCGCTGCGGTTGGGATCGGGTATCACCTGACCGATGAGCCGCACCGTCTTCTGCACAGTTTCTGCCTTTGCGGCTTTCACTGTGGCAACACCAAGCAGCCGCTGCGTCGGCTTGGGCACGAACACCGCCCCATCTTCAAGCCGTCGCGATGTATCGGGCAAATCCAGCAACGCGACCGACGATTCTGGAAAGACGCGTGCACCGTTGGCCAGCACAACCGCCGCAAGCGCCACACTGCTAATTCCGCTCATGAAAGCTGCCGTCAGGAAGACGGCACGAAACGCAGACGGCCCTTTAAGGGCTAGCGACGCAAGCAGCAAAGCAAGTGCGACTGTTACCGCTGGTACCCAGATGGGGAGGTTCGCGAGCCCGGAATCGTGCGGCACGATATGATCCCAGATGGACTCGTGAGCTGCCGCCGCCGGAGGCGCGGCAGGAATATCGAGGCGACCGATCAGCAGGTCAGCCTTCTCACCAGCCGCAATCGAAAAAGTCAGATCATAGTGGCCCGGCGTTGTGACCCACGGGGCCTTGAACCGATAAATGCCGTTGGCTTCTACGGCGGAGATCGTCTCCCCGCCGCGAATCAACTCGATGGTCGCGCCTGCGATACTCTTGTTGGTCGCGTAGTCGTTGAGATAGACGTTGAGCACACCGCCGTCGCGACCGCTCGGGATGCCGACCAGCTCAAAATCCGTCGAGTGTGCATCGACACGCGGCCCGGAGGCCGAAGTCACGGCGGCTTCCTCGCCGCCGTGATCTTCACCGCCGTGGGCATATGCGCCTGAGGCAGAAAAGGCTATGACCGCAACGAACAGCACAGCCGCCAACGCCGTGATGGCACGCAGCCGGTGTTTAAGTAAGTCAATGCGCTTCATCATGGCCATAGCCTCGCTTTCGTCGTGACAGTTATTTCTGACGCTTGGCGAGCCAAGCCTTCATCATGGCAATCTCGCTTTCCTGCGCCTTTATGATTTCTTCGGCGAGCTTGCGGGTCTCTGCGTCCTTGCCGTACTTCAGAAGCACGTTTGCCATATCGATCGCGCCCTGATGGTGCGGGATCATGCCTGTCATGAAGTCGACATCGGCATCGCCCGAGAACTCGATGGCCATGGCCTTGTGCATTTTGGCGTTGATCGCCGCGAAGGCTGCCGCAGCCTCGCCTTTCGTGAGATCAGGCCCTTTCATGTCGTGCATGTCATGACCGGCGCCGGATTCTGCCATTTTCATGCAGCCCATACCGCCGGATTGCTCCATCCCCTTGCAGCAGCCGCCTTCGGCATTGGCGATGGTGGGCGCAAAGAGCAACGCAGCAGCGAGAAGAAAAATAGTCGGTTTCATCGTAAGTCCTTTCGTTAATAGGTGTTCATATCGAGAGTGCCGCATCCACGACGCTCCGCAGTTTTGCCTTGCGGGAGCGTGGTCGAACGACTGTTCTCAGCGACGGAGGTCGCCAAGCGTTCTCAAATGTGAGGGAGAGACCACGCGGGAACCGCTGAGTGCGGCCAGCGCGTCACCAAGGCTCTGTCGAGAGCGGTTATCAGGCCTTCGGAGGGCGATCGAGACCGAAGACAACGTCAGGATAGACCCACCCCAGACGTGCCAAGTGATAGCGCATATGATCGCGATAATCCGGGGCCCAGTGCATGGACTCCGGCATCATCGATGCACAGCAGTGTCCACCGGTGCCGCACATGGATGCGCCTTGGCAGCCGCAGGTGCCGGGCGTGCAAGGCGCGTTCTCAGGACGTTGTGTCCCTATCGCTAATGGATCTCCCGGATGAGCCATATCGGCGCGAGCGCCGCCCAAGGTCGCGAAGAGCGGTATAACATCGCTTGATTTCTGAACAACCGTCGTGGGCGTGGTTGTCGAAATCACGGAAGCAGGCATTGCTACGGAGGCGGGCTGCGCGTGTGAGTGTCCGGCGTGCGCAAAGGCGCTCGCAGTGGTCCCGACAAACAGGGCAACCACAACGATCAATCCTTCAAGTACACGCCTTACATTCACATTGCGACCTTTCTATTGGTAACAATTATAACTCTGACTTCCACCGCGTAAAAGCGCCCCGGCCCTTTATCGATCCGACCGCGCCAATACTTCCATCAACTCAGCAACTTTCTTGCGTTGTTCAGCGGCGTTTCCGCTGGCTATCGCATGCTCCACGCAGTGACCGACATGGTCCTTCAGGACGGCTTCCTCCACCTTTCGCAAGGCGGCGCGAACGGCGGAAATCTGCGTGATAATGTCGATGCAATAGCGCTTTTCATCAACCATGCGCGCAATGCCGCGCACCTGACCCTCGATCTTGGTCAAACGTTTCAGACAGAAATCGCTCGTCGTTTTCTCCATACTTGACTTATACCCCTACCGGGTGTAGGTGTCAAGTAGACATACCCCCGGGGGGTGTAGATTTGTGAGGCCGTGATGACATCAAAAACACAAGAACCCGCAGGGCATAAAGCATCCTGCTGCGCCCATAAGCATAGTGGCCACCACGACCACGATCACGGCCAGTCCCCAGCCTCGGCAAACGAAGTCCGCGACCCGGTCTGCGGCATGACTGTTGACCCCCATACGGCAAAGCACCGCTCACTCCATGAGGGGCACCCGTTTTACTTTTGCTCCGTTGGCTGCAAGACAAAGTTCGACGACAACCCGGCGAAGTATCTCAAAGACCGCGCACCGCCGCCGGTCATCGAAGGCGCGATCTATACCTGCCCGATGCATCCTGAAATTCGCCAGCCGGGTCCGGGCTTCTGCCCGATCTGCGGCATGGCGCTCGAACCGGAAACGGTGAGTGCGGATACGGGACCAAATCCCGAACTGGCCGACATGATGCGGCGGTTCTGGATCGGACTGGCGCTGACGCTCCCGGTCTTCGCCCTCGAAATGGGCGGACATCTGACCGGGCTCAATCATTGGATCGGCCAGACGGTCTCCAATTGGGTGCAATTCGCGCTCGCAACGCCCGTCGTCTTATGGGCCGGCTGGCCGTTCTTCGAGCGCGGCTGGGCATCCGTGAAATCACGCAACCTCAACATGTTCACGCTCATCGCCATGGGCACAGGCGTGGCATGGCTCTACAGCGTTGTTGCAACGGCTCTCCCGCATGTGTTTCCGGCATCGATGCGCGTGAGCGACGGTGCGGTGCCCGTCTATTTCGAGGCCGCTGCCGTCATCACCGTTCTCGTGCTTTTGGGGCAGGTTCTTGAATTGAGAGCGCGCGAAAACACGAGTGGTGCCATCCGCGCACTGCTCGATCTCTCGCCCAAGTCCGCACGTCGACTGAGTGCCGACGGCACCGAAGCGGATGTTGGGCTCGATGATGTGCAAGCAGGCGATCGCCTGCGTGTGCGACCCGGTGAGCGCGTGCCCGTCGATGGCGAGATCATAGAAGGGCGAAGCTCAATCGACGAATCGATGGTCACCGGAGAATCGATGCCGTTGACCAAATCGACCGGCGATCAGGTGATCGGCGGTACGATCAATCAATCGGGCGCGTTCATCATGCGTGCCGACAAGGTCGGCCGCGACACCATGCTTGCCCAGATCGTACAAATGGTGGCGCAGGCGCAGCGAAGCCGCGCGCCGATCCAAAAGCTAGCCGATCAGGTCTCAGGATGGTTCGTACCTGCTGTGATCGCGGTCGCGTTACTGGCATTCGCAATCTGGGGATTGCTCGGCCCGGAACCGCGCTTCACTTACGGCCTCATCGCCGCCGTCTCCGTTCTCATCATTGCGTGTCCCTGTGCGCTTGGCTTGGCCACACCGATGTCGATCATGGTCGGCGTGGGGCGCGGCGCTCAGTCCGGCGTGCTGATCAAGAACGCCGAAGCGCTGGAACGCATGGAAAAGGTCGATACTCTCGTCATTGATAAGACCGGGACGCTGACCGAAGGACGGCCGAGCGTCGTTGCGATCCATACCGCATCGGGCATCGAAGAAGCCGAGCTTCTGCGCTTAGCCGCGAGTCTCGAAGTGGCGAGCGAGCATCCTCTGGCCGCAGCAATCGTCCGCTCGGCTAATGAACGCGGCCTAAAGCTCTCCGCCGTCTCGGAATTCGACTCGCCGATCGGCAAGGGCGTGACGGGGATTGTCGATGGACAGCGTCTCGTGATCGGCAACGCCCGGATCATGGAGCAAGCGCAGATCGATACGCAGGCTTTTGACGAGCCTGCCGATCAGCTCCGCAAGGACGGCTCAACAGCGATCTTTGTCGGGTCTGATGACAAGGTTATCGGTATTCTCGCGATCGCCGATCCGGTAAAGCCCACGACCCCGGAAGCGGTTGCAGCGCTGAAAGGGGCTGGTATCAAGGTCATCATGCTGACGGGTGATAACGCGACTACGGCCAAGGCCGTTGCCGCGAAGCTCGGCATTGAGGAGGTCGAAGCCGAAGTTCTGCCCGAGGATAAGGGCAAAATCGTCGAGCGTCTGCGGCACGCGGGACGCATCGTTGCCATGGCCGGCGATGGCATCAATGATGCCCCTGCGCTCGCTGCGGCCGATGTCGGCATCGCGATGGGAACAGGCACCGATGTCGCGATGGAAAGTGCGGGCGTGACGTTGCTCAAAGGCGATCTCAACGGCATCGTCAAAGCCCGGCATCTTTCGGCGGCGGCCATGACCAATATCCGGCAGAACTTGTTTTTCGCGTTTATCTATAACGCGGCGGGTGTGCCGGTCGCCGCAGGCATTTTGTATCCCGCTTTCGGATTGCTGCTCTCGCCAGTGATCGCCGCAGCCGCCATGGCATTGTCTTCGGTGAGCGTCATTGCCAATGCCCTGCGGCTTCGCAGCGCGCAAATCTAGGCAATCTAAATGCATGAGCCTATCGGCGCGCCGATAGGCTCTTTTTGGAACCTTTTCGATCGACAGCTCGTTTATTTTTCTAGCTTGTCTTTGGGTCCGTGCGATCCGGCGGCACCAAACCCAGTTGGAAAATCGTGATGTCCTACGCCCGCTTCGCCGCGATGATCGCGGCTTCCACCGTGATCATGTTCGGTCTCATGTATCTCAACACTTATGCGCTCGATCACGCCACGTTCAGCCAGACCAGATCATGGATGGCACTGCTGATGGGGGCCACCATGGCGGTCGTAATGATGGGGTTCATGTGGTCGATGTATAAGAACAAGACCGTGAACGCCGCGATTATCGGTGCGAGCGTCGTGGTGTTCGCGGCCTCGCTCTGGCTGGTCCGCAGCCAAGAGACCGTTGATGATGTCAGTTACATGAGCGCGATGATCCCGCACCACTCGATCGCGATCATGACCAGTGAGCGCGCGCATATTCGCGATCCGCGCGTCCGGAAACTCGCCGATGAGATTATCAAAGCCCAGGTGCGCGAAATAAACGAGATGAAGGCTTTGATTGCCGATCTCGAAGCAAAGCCGGTGCGCGAGGGCGCGAAGGATTTGCCACCCGTATCGCAAACGCGCTTGGAGCCCGGTCGGTAGTCCGAAAATATAAACGGTGTGGCCGTTCGAACTAATTTCATTATTAAAATCAATGTATTGGCTGAGGCATCCAGACGGGTCTAATTAGATTTCCCATAAAACCACAATAAAATCAATATGTTAAATGACTTGGAAATCGTGGCGCGCCCGGACGGGTCCAGTTCGCACCAATTGCTTGAGTTGCTCGAAGCTCTGAACGACGACTTAGCTGAGTATTCTCAACTGTTTGAGCCTCATCCCGAACCTTGATGCTTCCTGAGCCGGGAAAAAAGAGTGGGAGGAAGATTCCTTCTCGATCCACGGCACGAGAAAACGGTATCAGATCGGTTTGTACACTGTCAATTTCGGCAACGTCCGAATTTTGGTCACGCTTTGTCAGCACCTTCGATTCCAACGAGGGGGAGTAGCTCGCAATGCGCAAACCTTTAATCGGCCTTTTGTTGATGTCGGCTCACTTGCTCGCAGCCTGTGCGGACGAGCGGCATAATGAATTCAAGACGTGTATGCAGTCCGATGGGTCAACCACAGGCGACCAGCATAAGGGCTATAAGGCGGGTTGCGGGCCCTAGCCACCTTCCGCCCAGCTCGCTTGAGCGGTCATGGCACAGTTTGGGCATGATGCCCGAGGACCGCCCGAAACAAACAAGCCGCGTGATTCTGTCGATACCCCTGACAACGGAGCTCAAGGCTGACCTTGAGCGGCGTGCGGGGCGGCAGCCAGTCAGTGCCTACGCTCGCAAGGTCTTGTTCCCCGCTAACGACAACGCGCCGCCCAAAAAGCGCATCGCACGTCATGACCGAAAGGACCGGCAAGCGTTTGCCACGGTTCTGGCCAGGCTCGGGGCAATGGAGGTATCGGGCAGCGTGCAGGAGTTAGCCCGCCTTGCCCGACTCGGCGCTTTGCCAATGACGCCAGAGGTGGAAGCAGCTCTGCAGCAGGCTTGCGCGGATATCGCCGCGATCAAGGCCCTGCTGATGAAGGCCCTTGGCCTGCGCAAGCGGTGATCAGCCAATGATCCTCAAGGCTTCACAGCGCGGCGGCGGAAAGCAGCTCGCCCAGCACCTCCTTCGTACCGACGAAAATGAGCACGTCGAGACTCACGAGATTCGGAGCTTCATCTCGCACGACCTGACCGGAGCGCTGACGGAGGCGCATGCCGTCAGCCTGGGCACGCGCTGTAAGCAGTTTCTGTTCTCGGTCTCGCTCAGCCCGCCGCCGCAGGAGCGGGTTTCTGTCGAGACGTTTGAGAGCGCCATCGAGCGAATTGAGCAGCGTACCGGCCTTGCGGGGCAGCCGCGCGTGGTGGTTTTTCACGAAAAGGAGGGCCGCCGCCACGCCCATGCGGTTTGGAGCCGAATTGATGCCGAGACGATGACGGCCATCAACCTTCCCTTCTTCAAAACCCGGCTGCGCGATCTCTCGCGCGAGCTTTATCTGGAAAACGGCTGGAAGATGCCGCGCGGCCTGATGAACAGCCGCGAGGCCGATCCACGCAACTTTTCTCTCCAGGAATGGCAGCAGGCCAAGCGCATCGGACGCGATGCCCGCGATCTCAAAGAGCTGATGCAGGAATGTTGGGCCGTTTCGGATTCCAAGGCCGCTTTCGTGCAGGCGCTGAAGGCTCGCGGCATTACGCTCGCCAAAGGCGACCGGCGCGGCCATGTGGCGATCACGCCCGAGGGCGAAGTGCTCTCTGTGGCCCGCTACACCGGCAAGAAGACCAAAGAGATCGAGAAGCGACTCGGCCCGTCGGACGCACTCCCAAGCGTGCAGGCGGCCAGGGCGGAACTTGCCAAAGAGCTTTCAGCCAATTTCCTGCGACTGCGGCGAGAGGCTGATCAAGAAAAGCGGCGTGCGCTTGTCCCGCTCGATCAACAGCGCGCGGCAATGGTTCATGCGCAAAGGACTGAGCGCACGCGACTCAAGACCGGGCAAGAACGGCGATGGGCCGAGGAAACCCGCACGCGGGCGGATCGCTTCGACAAAGGGCTAAAAGGGCTGTGGGGCCGACTATCGGGCAAACATGCTGAGGTGCAGCGTCAGAACGAACGCGACGCATACGCGGCTCTTGCCCGTGATCGCGCGCAGCGACAAGCGGTTATTGATGCCCAAATGCAGGAGCGGCGGGCGCTGCAGACGCAGATCAAGGCCGCGCGCGAACGTCATGCCTCGTTGCTGAAGGATTTGCGCGCCGATCAGCAGGCTGCAAAAAAGATCGAAAGGCCTGAACAAGCAGCGAAGGTCACCAAAACCTTCACTCAAGAAGCCCGGCCCACGCCTTCGATGGACGATCGCATCGAGCGCCTGCGTAAGGGTGACCGCGCACCGCGCCGAGGTCGCGATAGGGATATGGATCGGGAGCGGTAATGCTAGAGTGTCAGCATGACCACGATTCGGTACTTCGCGTATGGATCGAACATGCTGGCAGAGCGCCTTCAAAGGCGCTGCAAATCTGCGCATGCGGTTGGCTCCGCATGGGTCGATGGCTATGAACTTGTGTTTCACAAGATAAGCAAGGATGGCTCCGGAAAAGCCACCCTGATCAAAGCCAACGACGCATCCGCGCGTGTTTACGGCGTCATTTTTTCGATTGATGCCAGTGAAAAGACCGATCTCGATCGGCACGAGGGTCCGGGCTACGCCTGCCAGGACTTCCAAGTTTTTACTGCTCCGGCCTCACCCGTTGATGCCGTCACGTATCTGGCTCTGGCACAGTCTAGCAACACCGCACTCGTACCCTATGACTGGTACCGTGATCTCGTGATAGCGGGTGCAGAGCGGAACTCCTTACCCAACGCATATGTCGAAGGTCTAAGAGCTGTGGCGGCTAATCCTGACCCCGTTGCTGACAGACCTGAACGCCTCAACGCCATCGACTTGCTGAGCAAGATCGCGGCTTCATGATAAAGCCCCCGATCCCGACAGCGCGAGCCCCCGATATGCCTTGCCGTCATAGGGCAAGGGAATTGCCAAGGCGATAGCTGCAAAGACTTCGCTGACGGTGTCCACATCGGACGCTGTCAGGCCTTTGCTGGCACACCAGGCTTCGTAGGCTCGAAGAATCTCCTCCATAGACAGCGCGGAATGCGGGGCAGCGGTCAGCGCCTCCAGGCAAAACTCCTCAATGCAGCCTGCTGGCTTGGCCTGCTGCAAGATTGGCGAAGATGGACCCAATGGCGAATTGTGGCCGCTAGCGAGAAATAGCCCGAGTGAGGCCCCGATCTCGACCAGCAGTGCAACGGCGATGGTGAGCGCAAGCCGCACAGGCTCCGGCTTCTGACCAGTGATCCGACTGAGCAGCGAGGATTGTGGATCGCTATCTTGCCCCGCACCGCTCTCCCGCAGCCTTACGCTCTCTAGCTGCAGGCTGCCAATCTGCACGGATAGGCGATCCGCTTCCTGCGCAGCCGCCAGTTCGGCGCGCAGACGAAAATACTCTGCGCAGAATGACCTGCTTTCGCCCTCAGTTGCGTTCGTGCAATCTCTCGACACATGCCAACGCCTGTTCTGGCGCTTAGCCTCAATTTCTTCTTCCAGCACAGCTGCAGGACGGTGAGTAGGTAAGCCGCCGCGCCGCGCTTCGAGCGCTCTTAGTGAGCCAAGCACGCGCTCATGCGATTGCGTGAGGCCTTCACGACTCTCGACCAGCGTGCCTCGCGTAGCTGCGGCAAAGCCGATGGCGCTCAAAAGCGAGAAGCCTGCGAAGAAAGCGAAGGCGAGCGCACCGCTAAACGCGGCCACCATGCGCTTCGCCGCCCAGCTCCAAGCGATGAAAAACGGAAGCAGCGCTTTGAGTACGTCCGCCGCGGCGGAGGCCGCGCCTAGCACCTGGCCCTCCAGCGGCGTCTTCCCGAGCGAGGCCATGAACAGATAGTTCATCACGCCGGATACGGCGCACATAACGAGCGCGGCAGTGAAACCAGCTATCGATATTAGCTTCTGCATCGGCTGTGCCCTTGCTGGAGCTGCCGATGTAACAGCAGTCATCACCCAAGGGTGGGGGCTTCCTTTTCCACCTAGTGGCCGGAAGTCCGCATCGATAACATTCTTAGCATTGTCGTGGCCCAGATACTCGGAGAGCTTAAGTGTCTAGCTTTGCATCACTGGCATCAGCCAACGTAATGTATTGGGCGTTCCACATTTATTGGACGCTGATGTCCATCGGCGCGCTTTATGCCACCTACGTTCGTTTGAAATATCAAGGCCACGGGCATGCCCAAGCGTTCATCGTTCTGCTCGTCGCAGCAGCCTATCTGCTGATTGAGTATGGCCCTGTGTGGCCTTATTTTATGTATGTCGCGGCGATAGCGGCATACCTAGCGTCCTATTTATTCGTGCTGCTAGGCAAATACACTGAATATTCTGTATGGCTCATAGGCTTCTTCTGGCCGCACTTAATTATCTTAGCGCTAGTATCTGCCGACCTGGGACATTTCACACCTTATCTCTGCTTTCTCATGGGCGCGCTGGTATTGTGGCTTACCCTATCGGATATCTTTAACATCCTGACCGAAAAAATTCCCCACAATAGAACTACGATTATTCTCCATTACACATATTTCTTGATAAATTTGCTATTTTTAATTATTGTTTTCGCTAAGCTGCACAGCTACTTCGGAGTGCTAATAGGCGGCAGCTTTACATCGCATAATTTTTTCGATGCGTTGTATTTCTCGGTCGTTGTGTGGACTACGCTTGGCTTCGGCGACATTGTCCCAGCATCGAGTGCAGGCCGGATTACGGTCATGATAGAAGCGTCGCTCGGTCTGATGTCTATGGCGCTCGCCGTTGCCGTGACTCTCTCGGTTATCGGCAAGCTTTCAATTAACGAGCCGCCTAATGATCAGGGCGACAGTTGATAGGCGCCAAAGACGTAAAACAGGCGGAACGCTGAAGGTAACAAGCTGTAGGATAGCAACGGATTGGCTGATAATTATGATGAATATGCTAGCAAAAATATTTTCGAAAATAAAAATGCCGCCGGATTTGATGCGGGAATTGGCGCTAAGGCATCAAGAACGCCATGGCGACGCCGAAACGACCAAACAAAATCCGCTGAGGGGTAAGCCTGATCGGCCGTGGCTCGGTCATCTCGATCCGATTCCATTTGATCGCTTCCTCTAACGCTCCCTATCAATAGCGCTGGTGCCGATTCCAGTTTCGCTAATTTGATTTTTAGCCGTTATTTATTCATAATACATAATGGCTTTTGTTTCGGGGGTTCTATCAAACGGCATTTCAGTTGGTATCGATCCCAATCCCCACTCCCACGGCGTCTCGGTGCGCCTCGTTATTCGCAACGGCTCGCGCCACGACGGCGTATCGGGGTCTACCCATTTCCTTGAACACTGCATGTCCCAAGCGCGGACTGCATCCGGCAATGTCGCCGATGACCTGGAACGGCTCTGCGTCAGCAGCGGATTCTACACCTCGAAAGAACGAGTACTAATCGAGGCCGACTGCGTTGCCGAAGACTTCCAAGATGTGCTGCAGCTCATTTCAACTGCGGTTCTCGATCCCGCCTTCGACGATGAGAGCTTTGAGCGCGAGCAATCCCGCATCTTGCACGAAGAATTAGAATCGCGGACGAATTTTCCGCTGCTGGCACCACTCCAGAAGCGCCTGTATGGGAGCCACCTATTTGCCAATACGATCCTTGGCCTCAGAAGCGATATCGAGGCCATGACACCCGGGGCCTTGCGAGACCATCACCGCGCGAATGTGGTGGGCGAGCGTATCGGGATCGTTGTCTCCGGGCCGGTTGATCCGGCTCAGGTCATGGTTCAGCTTGAGGCACTCTTACGAAATTTACCGCGCGGCACGGCCGCGCCAGCGACTACTCAACCAATTTGCAACTCGGTTCACCTGTCTCATCACAAAGTGCAGGATACGCAAGAACTGTCATTTTACGTACAAGACACTGAAGCCGCGCCGGACGACCGCATGGCGTGCATTGCGTTCACAGAACTGTTAAAGAAGGAATTGGACCGTCAGCTTTGCGCTCGCGCCCTGAACTACTCGGGCTCATACGCCGCTTACGTCCCGTATTCGGATTTCGGATTTTATGAAATTTGCATCACGGCACCACCTGCGAATGCCCCAGACATCTCAAGGCTGATTTCATCCACGCTCGATGATCCGGAGCGCTGGCTAACAAGCGCCAATCTTGATGGGCTTAAGCGCCGCTGGAAGCTACAGGACGCCTTCCAAGTCTCCGATCCCCGTCAGCGGGTTCGCCTTATGGCCACTGAATACGAGCTTACCGGCAAGATCATCGACTGGCACACCATTGACGCCGGTTATGCTGACCTATCTTTGGAGCAAGTTCGCGAAGCTGCTCACCGCTTCGACATTGACAATGCTGCGCGCTTATCGATTGGGCCAGTTGCTCAAGCCAATTCGGCTGCTCCTGAAACGCAGCTCTCGCAGCAGTTTGATCTCGTCTGATTGACCAAGAGCGCTCACAGCGCTCATCCCGTGGCAAACCCTTCAGTAATCAAAATATCCACGACTGCCGTCATATTCCGTGCGCTGCCTTTTATCCGCCACGAGAAAGCGCAGACTCTCCTCCGTTTCAACTAGTGATGTTCTCTGGAGTTACAGCCGATGAGCAACAACAACCTCACTGATCAGCAGATCAAGGATGCGGGTACGAAGGGCAATCCTGTTTCAACGAACGGGATGAGCACCGAAGAGCGCAACCGCGTGAACAAAATCTGGAACGATGCCAAGAACGACGCTGGTAAGAAGTAAGTTCTGACTTTTCGCACTGCTGAGATCAGCCGAGAGCAATCCGGCTGGTCTTTTTTGTAGCCTGCCCCTCATACGCATCCAACGCTTCCGACAGCAGCCGGGCTTGGCTGAGACCATCGCGCTTAGCGAGGTCTGCGAGACGATCAGCATCGCTTTCCAGGATCGAAAGATTTTTCTGCACGCGTTTGCCGCCCTCTAACGTGGCGACGCGCGCAGTTGGCGTAAGCTCAGGGCGGAGATGCGTGCGGATTTGGTCGAGCTTGCTGAAGGTTTTCATGGCTTGAACCCGGAGGAGCTGGGAGCGCTCTCACCGCTCCCTATCGAAGTCCTGCTTGGCGCGTCCGCGCAGCAGCGCTTTGGGGCGATCTTCGCGCAGTGTGTCCTGCGCTTTATTAAGCCGCGCACGCAGGTGATGAATGCGATCGCGGTAGGCTTTGAATTGCTCGGTGTTTACCGTCTGCACTTCGTAGCCGTTGGGCGTGAGGTGCAGCTCAGCCCTCGGCTTGGGCTGAGCTGCGATGCGTTGGTCGAGTTCCGCTTTGGTTACGACACCAGAAGCGGCCCGGCCAAACTCAGGTTTGCTCACCGTTCATAACGGGGACCGTTATCGCGCGGGCGACGGTCCTCCCTTTCGGCGGTGCGCTTGTCGTCACGGCGATCTCCATCGCGCGCGTTGTCCTTCGTCTCCTGGATGCGTTCCTGGACGGAACGGACGACCACCTTGCCGTCCTTCGGGAAGGAATCCAGCTCGAGGTTGAACCCCTCGCCGTCTTTGTGTTTCCACACAGCACCTATGCGGTTGAAGTAGGACTTGTTCTCATCGCCCTCCCGCACTTGGTAGGCTATGTGAGAGGGGCGCTTAGTGTCATTGTCGTTGCTCATGTCTGATCTCCTTACGTGTCAGGGTTGGTAGCCTTCCACGTATGCCCAATTTCCATTCCGATATTGGGCGAAAGACGAATATTTCTTCGGCACAGGTCCTGTGATGACGCGGGCCTCCCGCGTTCCCCAACGTCCAGCGATGCGCACACGATCGTATGGAGGGTGATACGGATTGGGCAGATAGAGCCCTGCCAGCTCCGCGCACTCGAAATAGGGTTTGCGATCCGCCAGCACGGCCAGAGGTTCCTTGCCGGAGAGGAATAGGACCTGCTTATCCAAACCCAATGAGAGGACTTCGTCCTCAGTCAGCAGCTTCCTTGCTTGCTTGGTCCGCATCTGCGCCGCCTTTGAGAAGTGCGCGGCTTCCATCATGGCGGTGAGCATGTCTTCTCCAGCCATTACGCGCTGCACGGCAAGTCGCTTCTGGCGCGATGCCTCCTCCTGCAAGCGGGTGTCGTTGTATTCCAACGTCTCGGTGCCCAGCATGTTAGAAATCAGCCGCGCCGTGCTGAAATCCCGTGTGCCCAAAAACTGGCGCATCTGTGCCGAGGCCATGAACGTATCCGTTCCGCTCGGGCCGAAGTTGTGGGTGATCTGCCCGATATCCTGCCAGAACGTCCACGGCTGGATGCCGATGCCCCGCCCATAGGTGTAAAGCTGTTGCAACGCCTGAAACGCTCCGAGCTGAGCAGCTTCATCGATCAGCATCAGCAGCCGGCGAGAGCCCGGCGCGCGTGATTTGTAGAGCATGCAGGCCGTGAAGAACTGGCGGAGGCAACCGGCGCTCTGGTGAAGGTATTCCGCCGGGATCATGAGGAAGACAATTTTCGGGCTGGATGAATTGCACACATCCTCCAACGAGAAATCCGGGTTCTCCAACGATGCGCGGAGGATTGGGTCGTCAAGGAACGACAGGCTCGCGTAAATCTCACCCATAACCGACCCGAACTCGCGCGGGCTGTCCTGCTGCTTCGTGATCATCTCGCCCGCTGTGCGGCGCACGTCTTCGAATTTAGAGGTGCGCATGGCTTCCAGAAACGTCGCCCAATTCCCAAGGTCGCCCTCGACGACATTGATGACGCGCATCAAGTTGGCGAGGTTCGTCTGGCCGAATATTTCCGCATCAAACTTGATGATCGCTTCGACCCAGCCGCTGCCGCGCTGCTCGAAATACTTGCCCTCCGACCGGCTGGTGACGGTGACGAGCGCCCGTGCGGCCAGTTTGCAATCTGCATGAAAGGTCGATTTACGCGGATCAATGGGATCAAGCGGGTTGCAGTGATGTGATGGCAGCCCGTGCAGGCGATAGGGGTTCCAGAGGAACGCTTCGATTCCGTGCCGCGCCAGCGCAGGCATGAACGTGGCTGCGATCTCACCTCTCGGATCGAGCACGATCATCGAGCGGTCTTGGACCGTACATAGGATATGACCGATCACAGTCGTGAGCTTGCCCGTGCCTGCGCCGCCAAAGGTGATGAGTGGCGCATCGCCCTCCAGATGCAGCGATTTGCGTCCCATAAAACCGACAGGAAGGCCCCTCCCTGCGAGAAGCCCTGCACTGCGGATCAGACGCTCATCTGCCCAGCCTGCGCTGCCGAAGCGATATTGCTCGTTGAATTCGGTGGGGTGCATCGCAGCCTCCTGTCCTTAAACAGCAAGGGGCCGCATCGCGGCGGCCCCCTTTTGGCTATCATTCGAAAACAGCGGTTCCGCCGCGCAGCACCCACTTGAACTTGATTTTCGAGGCAATGTTGCCAACCAACGCAGTCACGATGCCGTACACGATTGCTGTGCCGATGTTGCCTGCGAGCAGGTTGAGCGCTGCGACGATAAAGGCGATCACCGCGAGGATAGTGAATGCGTCGTGCGCGAACTTGCGGGGCTTGCTGATGATGACGTCAGGGATATGAGCCATTGTAGAGTTCCTTTCGACGGTGCTTGGTTTTTCAGATGAACCTGGTCGCGGCAGCGAGACCGGCTGCGACGATGGCGGTAGCGAGCGTGGCGCGCGATACGAAGAAGGTCAGCAGCGCCATGGTGACGAACCAGACGAAGCTGACGAGGTCGAGCGCGTCACCGGTCACGCCGTAACGGCTCGCGGTGTAGCTCACGACCCAATGAACCGTGCGAGCATAGATTTCAGGGGTCAGCAGGAAGGCGGCGACGAAGGCCAGAATGTTTGCCGTCCACTCGATGGACTGCATGAAAACATCCTGGCGCTTCTGGCGATGATCATTGGCGTTGCGCATTTGGGATTGCTCCTTTCACCGCTTCGGTCCGCCACCAAGATGGCGGCAGACCTGCAGCAGATGGTCGATGCTAGGAGCGACCAGCGGGCGTGTGGGGAAGATGCTGGGAGGAAGTTTGCGCTACTTGGCAATGAACCCGGCGCGCACAGGGTTAGAGATGCGGAAGGCGAGATCGATCAGGCGTAAACGGGCGATGATGCGGCGCTGAGGGGCCTGGCGCGGGTCGTATTCCGCGAAATACATGAAGGTTGAGAGCCAGCGGAAACTGCCATCATCGTTGAAAGCGGCGTCGATATCTTCATCGTCGATTTCAAACGGCTTGCCATCCGGCCATGTGATGCGGCCCCGAAATCCGTAAATCGTGTCCGCAATCCAGTTCGGTATCTCGCGGCGGGAGATGCCAAGCGCGCGGGTCGCGGTTGCCAGACGTTGGAAATGTGAGCGGCGGGATAGCTCCTCATCGCTCGCCACAACAACAACACGCTTGTTGTCGTTCACCGGCTTGAAGGCACAGGGTTGGCAGACATCGCGTCCGCAGCGTTGGCAGTAGGTCATAACTCAAGTCTCCTTTTGTTGTTGTTTTTGGCGATGCTCGTTTTCAAGCACCGCGCCTTAGCTCTCGAACACACACGTATGAGTTGAAGTGTTTGTTTAAGTTCTGCTGGCAAACTACTGCAAACGCGGCGTTTTCTGCAAAATCGAAGGGAAGAATAGCCGCACATAAACAACCATGAAGTGAAGCGTAGGTGCGGGTGTTGGGTATCGTCGAAAAACAAAAAAGAGGGCGCAGATACGCGCCTCGAAATCGCTATGTGGCGGGTGCCAAATTATCGGAGCACAAGTTCCTGCGGGTGCTGCACGGCTTCGCGGAAAGCACGCCGATCAAGGTACTGGAGCCAACTACCCATGTGAGCGGTAAGACGATCCGCACGACTTACGGGACATTGCGCGCGCACCTTCCCGTTGCAACGCAGCGCGAGCGCACCCGGTTTTCTCATGCCGGTGTCTATCTGTTTGAAGACGAGAGCGTCGCGCCAGAAGGCCGCCGCATCATCGCGAGCATCGAGCGGACGCGCCGCTTCAGCCGCTACATCAAACGGCAAGCACCACGCGTGTCCGCAGACGATGAGCACCTTTTCCTACTGGAGAAGGCCGTGCGGATATTCTGCGCGCTCGACTTGCGAGGCATGGAGGTCGATGATCGCCTATTGGCGCAAATCGCCGAGGCCTTCACGGCCCTCCGTCCGAGCGAACCGCTGCAAAAGCTGGCCGAGTTCATTCCTGGCGCAAAGCCGCATGCACATCCCGAACTGCGGCTGTATGAGGATTACCGGAGATACTTGCTCAAGAACCCGCTCGGCAAAGGAATTTAAGTTTGTGCCGGTGCGCAGCAGGTTGGCGCGCATCCGCACTCTTTGCTTTTCACATCCACTGCTTCGATCAGGTTCACGCGCTTGGAAAGCTCTTCAGCGGTCTCGACGCGCTCGCTGTAACGATCCGTGAGGTATGGGCTTACACCCCGCGTGAGCAGCGTGAACTTCACCAACTCTTCCATCACATCCACCACTCGGTCGTAATAGGAAGAAGGCTTCATCCGGCCTGCGTCGTCAAACTCCTGAAAGGCTTTGGCCACGGATGATTGATTGGGGATGGTGAGCATCCGCATCCAGCGGCCCAGCACGCGAAGCTGGTTTACGGCGTTGAACGATTGCGAACCGCCGCTCACCTGCATGACTGCCAGCGTTTTACCTTGGGTCGGGCGCACAGCGCCCGAGTTGAGGGGAATCCAATCAATCTGAGCCTTCAGAATTCCACTCATGGCACCGTGGCGTTCGGGCGAGCACCAAACCTGCCCTTCGGACCAGGCTACAAGATCGCGCAGCTCCTTCACCTTGGGGTGATCTTCGGTGGCGTCATCGGGCAGCGGGAGGCCGCTTGGGTCGAAAATCTTCGGCTCCGCCCCCATGGCCACTAAAAGACGCGCGGCTTCGAATGTTAGGAAACGGCTGTAGGAGCGCGGACGCACGGAGCCATAGAGCAGGAGGATGCGTGGCTTATGGGCTGCTTGGGGCTCGCGGAGCGCAGCCGGGTCGGGCGTGGCAAAAGTGTCAGTCTTGATATTGGGAAGGGATAGATCGAGTTCAGACAACGCGTTCACCTTTTTCGTTTATCACCACTTCGCCGTCTTCCTTGATGAAGGGACCGATGGCGGGGTTTGGGAGAATATCCAGCACAGCCTCCGAAGGACGGCAAAGCCTCGTGCCGAGCTTCGTGACCACGATCGGCCGGTTGATCAGGATAGGATGGGCCATCATAGCGTCTATCAATTCATCGTTAGTCTTGGCTGGATCGCTGAGATTGAGCTCATCATAGGGCGTCCCCTTCTGACGCAGCAGCTCGCGCGGCGTGATGCCCATGGCGCTTATCAGGCTCACAAGCTCGTCACGAGTAGGCGGCGTTTTCAGGTATTCGATCACGCGCGGCTCTTCTCCGCTCTGGCGGATCATTTCCAAAGTGTTGCGTGACGTGCCGCAGGCGGGGTTGTGATAGATCGTGATCATGGTGTCTTCTATTCTGCCGCCTTGAGGTGTGCGGTCTGTTGGGCAGCGGCGGGCGCGAGGATGCGGGTTACGCCCAAGGCGATCACTGCACCGATGAGCTGGGCTGCGATAAACATCGGCACATGCGCAGGTGCGATGCCCGCAAAGCTATCTGTGAAGCCCCGCGCAATCGTCACGGCGGGATTGGCAAACGACGTCGAGGCGGTGAACCAATAGGCCGCCGTGATGTAAAGCCCGACCGAGAGCGGCACGGCGTCCGGTCTGGCGCGGAGTGTCAGCAGGATCGTCAGGATAAGGCCGAAGGTAGCAACCGCTTCGGAGATGCCCTGCCCCCATCCGGCGCGCAGCTTCTCAGAAACCTGCATTAGGGGCAGATCAAACATGGCGTGAGCAAGCAGGACGCCGGCTAGCGCGCCGAATAACTGCGCGATGACATAGAGGCCTGCGGTATGCGCGGAGATTTCCCGGCGCATGAGAAAGATGGCGCTCACTGCCGGGTTGAAATGTGCCCCTGAGATCGGGCCCAGCATTGTGATGAGCACCACCAGGATTGCACCCGTTGGCAGCGTATTGCCTAATAAAGCGATCGCGACATTCCCGCCAGCAAGGCGCTCGGCCATGATGCCCGAGCCCACGACGGTGGCGAGCAGCAGCGCCGTGCCGAGCGCTTCCGCGACTAGTTTTTGTTTGAGAGTAACGGCGGCGCTCATGCGCGCTCCGGCGTTGGGGTGCTTTGCCCGATTTCATCAAGGCGGCGCTGGAGCGAGAGACTGTCGAGCGAGGCCAGAGGCAGGTTCACGAAGATGCCGATGCGCTGATAGAGCATGCGGTGCGTGTCGGCGAAAGCGAGGTGCTTTTCGGTATCCGAGCCTTGTGCGCTAGAGGGATCGGGTAAACCCCAATGCGCGCTGATCGGTTGGCCGGGCCATACGGGGCACGTCTCGTTGGCGGCGTTGTCGCAAACCGTGAACACGAAATCGAGCTGAGGCGCATCAGGCGCGGTAAACTCTTCCCATGATTTCGAGCGCATGTTGGAAATGTCGTAGCCGATCTTGCCCAGCATATCGAGCGCGTAGGGGTGCACGCGCCCGCTTGGCTGGCTCCCGGCGCTGTAGGCCTTGAACCGTCCAGCCCCCAGCTTGTTCATCACTGCTTCGGCAATGATCGAGCGCGCAGAGTTATGCGTGCAGAGGAACAGCACATTGAGCGGGGCCTTGGTCATCACTTTCCTCCCTTACTGGTACAAACCATTTTTGCTTTCTTGAACACCGTGCCGCACAGCTCCGGCTGCCCCTGACAGCAATCCTCCGTCAGATATTCGAGCAGCTGCCGCATCCCATCGATATGCACGGCATAGCGCACATAGCGGCCATGCCTGCTGGCGTGGAGCAGGCCTGCCCGGTCCAGTTCTTTGAGATGAAATGACGTGGCCGTGGGACTGGCCTTGATGGCGTCGGCGATCTCATACGCGGCAAGCCCGTTGGGGCCTTGCCGCACTAAGAGACGAAAAATGCCAAGGCGCTGCTCATGGGCGAGCGCTGCCAAAGATGTAACGGCTTGCTTCTTATTCATACACTAACAATACAACAATCCTTGAATGATTCAATATAAATTTGCAGTGAGATTGGTTTCGATCGAAACGGGGGGTTAGCTGGACGCTGGGCTAGAGAGCGCATCAAGGATGTGGCATTGGGCAATCCGCCCCTTTGCGCAGGCCTTGATCATGTGTTCGAGCTCAGTCCTAAGAGCGCTTAGACGCTCTATGCGATGGGAGATCGCCTTGAGGTGATCGCGCGCCAAGGCATCAACTTTTGCGCAGGATTGCTGTGGTTGTTCGGCTAGCGCTAGCAATTCGCGGATGGAATCGACCTCAAATCCGAGCTCGCGCGCGTGCCGGATGAAGCGAAGCCGGATGAGCGCCTTTTCACCGTAAAGCCGCCTGTTGCCCTCGCTGCGGACGGGTTCCGGCAAGAGACCAATGCTCTCGTAGTAGCGGATGGTAGGGATTTTGACACCGCTCTCGCGCGCCAACACACCAATGGGAATGCGACCTTTCATAATTTACTTGCTCCTCTAGTCACTAGAGATCTTATGATGTGAATCATGAGCGTGAAAGAGAAGATTACAGATGCGTCTTGCCAGCCCGATTCCTGCGGCTGTCACGGCAATCCAAAATTCGACGGCATGGATCGTCGCTACGTCCGCATCCTATGGGCGGTCATTTCCATAAACGCGACTATGTTCGTCATCGAGATGGTCGCGGGGCAACTCGCCGGATCGCAAGCGCTGCAGGCTGACGCCCTAGACTTCCTGGGTGACACACTGACCTACGGGATCAGCCTGGCCGTGATCGGCCAATCTATCGCTTTGCGCTCAATGGCAGCATTGGCTAAGGGCACAAGCCTGCTTGTGATGGGCCTCTTCGTATTTGGAAGCACTCTCTACAATGTGCTGTTCCTTGATCTCCCGCGCGCAGAGATCATGGGCACCATCGGCTTTCTGGCGCTTGCTGCGAACGTGACCAGCGTTCTTCTCCTGCTCCGGTACAAGGACGGTGATGCCAATGTGCGCTCGGTTTGGCTGTGCTCGCGGAATGATGCCATTGGAAACGTGGCCGTGGTGATCGCGGCGCTCGGCGTATGGGGAACTACCACCGCTTGGCCCGATCTTATTGTCGCTGGTGTGATGGCCGCTCTTTTCCTGACCTCTGCCACCCAAATACTGCTGCAAGCATGGCAGGAATGGCGGACCAGAACGGTTAGCGGGCCCCGCACGGGTCAGGTTTCAAAAGAATGAGCTCGACCAATAGATGGCCGGGGCCGTTCCTCTATCTCCTCTTAGTCGCACTGACGATCACTTTGGACCTCGCAAGCAAGAGTGCCATGGTCTGGCTTCTTGAAGGTGGCGCGAGGACCATCACGCTGCTTCCGTGGTTGGACCTGCGGCTAGCATACAATCGCGGTATCAGCTTCAGTCTGTTTGAAGCCGAGCATGCCGGCCATGTCACAACATTGGTTGTGATCGCCAGCCTTGCTGCGATTGGTTTTGCGATTGTCGGACTCTTGGCGGCGGCCTCATCTGAGAGAGTTTCATATCTCCTGATATCAGGCGGAGCGGCCGGGAATGTTATCGACCGCGCCGCCAATCATGCAGTGACTGACTTCATAAGCTTTCATGTGGGCCAATGGCACTGGCCAAGCTTCAACATCGCTGATGTCGCCATCACGCTGGGCGTTGCAACGCTCTTAGGATCGTCATTTGGCTTGTTTCAACGAAAGAGCCCCCTGAACTAGGGGGCTCGCCCGTCACGCGGCGCTTCATTCACTCCGCGATGAGCCGCGCACGTTCAGGGTGCTTGATGCGGAAGTAGAGGTCGATCAGCCTCAACCGAGCAATCACGCGACGCTGCGGGCGCTGTCGCGGCTCAGTTTCAGCGAAGGAGAGGAAGTCCGATATCCAACGGAAGTCTGGATCGGCGAACGTGTCGTCGATCTCCGTATCTGTCGGCTCGAACTTGCGACCGTCAGCGAAATAGATCGTGCCTTCGAAGCCGTAGATCGCGTCGGCCAGAATGTTCGGAATCTCTCGACGAGATACGCCAAGCGCAACGGTGGCGATGGCAAGACGCTGGAAGTGCGAGGTCCGCTGGAGCTGATAGTCAGCAGCCATCACCACGGTCTTTTCGCTTGCCTCATGCGAGAATGAGCAATGGGTCGAGGCGGAGTTCTTGGGGTCCATGATCGTCTCCTCACGGCAAAGCGGGCACAAATCCGCGACGCGTGATGAGCTACATGGAAATGTCGGGTACCCGTTTCAAGAGTCGGGTACCCAATTTATTTTGAGTTGGGTTCGAGGAGCGCTTCGATCGTCTGCAAGAGGTCGGGACGCTCCCGTTTGATGCGCTCAATCGCTGCATCCACCAGCCAGTCGCTGCGTGTTTCGCCGCTTCCTGCCACGACTTCGTCGATGGCTGCCGCAATACGAGGATCGATCCGCAGCTTCACTTGTACCGTGGGTCTGTTCACTTCGGCATCGGCGGACTTCGTCGGATCAGGCAGCTCCGCGCGCTTTCTGTATGTTCGTTTTAGGGTGTCGCGTTCGTTCGAAATTTCTCTAAGCTCATAGTGTAGATACCTAAGTATAACTCCAACCGCCTTAGGATTGCCAATAAATTGCTTAAGTACATCCTCAACGTCTTGTCCAACTGGTTGCGAGTTTTCAGCGAAACCGCCTCTAAGCATTGACGCCATTGCTTGAGCACACTTCGTTGCTATGGCGTCTAGTCTTGTGTTTTTGAACCTAAGATTTTCAACAATTAGTCCGTCTGGTAATTTCAACACCCCAAAATTTTCTGTTTCTTGCGCCAGCCGCGCCAGAAAGGCCGATAACGACCCGGCATCTCTGGGCCGAGTCAGCCCCTTCTTCATCAGTGCCGTTTGAACCTGCGTTAAGACGGCTGGCTCTAGCAACTTGCCAAGGGCTGGTGGAAGATCGCTGTCTCCAGGCCGGACTGAAATCGGCCCCTCAATACTCGGTGCACCGGCACTTTCGGCATGAGAGGTCTTTGCCGCTTCCGCGCGCCTTCTGCTCATGCACGTCCCTTCGGGTGACCTAATCAAATCTCGCTAAGCGCAGCGCCCAATCAATTTGGGTACCCGTAATATAGGCCAGCGCTGGAGCCAGTCAATCCGCACGCTACGGGAGCTGTCGCCGTTCCGTTTTGTGTGAAATCACTTTTTTGGAGACGGCTCCGGCTCGGCGGGCTGTGACGGCTGATTGAGCAAATCTGGATGGTCACGTAGCAGCTTCTCTTCCAAAGCGGCAGTGACCCAATCATTGCGCGTGAGATCACCCCCATCACGTCGAAGGGCAGTGTCGATGGCGTCAGTTAGCTCAGGAAGGAAGCGGAGGGCCACTTGCTTGCGTCGCAGATTGGCAGGCGCATTGGCAGGCTTCGTCGGATCAGGCAGCTCCGCGCGCTTGCGATAGACTCGTTTAAGTGACTTCTCGTGATCGTCCAAAATATCCGCAATAACAATATTTACGCATTACATAAACAATGGTTCGAGTTTAGCAGTTGCAACAAAATTATGCAAAATAATTACGTATCGCAAGAGTGCCATAAATTAAATCGCGGTGCTCGCAGACCAGCCTGTTTGACATATTTATACCGTGTACTGTATAATTTTACCATGCAGTATGGGGTAATGGGGATTTGGGATACGACACGGGCGAACTAAAGGCCATATGGGAGATCGAAGCCGCGCGCACGCGCGAGGAAGATCGCCGCGACTATGAGCGCGAGCTGGCCGGGATCGATATTGGCCGCGAGGCACGCTTCCACGGTACAGAATTTGTCGAAGAACGCCGTCAGGGCCGAGGCGGCGCATCCAGTGCCCAACGATCGGCGCAACAGCAATACGCCTCCCGACTACAGATGCTGCTGGCAACCAATCCGGGCTATGCCAAGGCATACAACAACACCATGGATGCCTTGGGCGATTCCGAGAAAGCAGCCGATGATGCGATTGAGAAGCTAGAGGTCGCTCTCACCAAGGCCCGCCGGGAAACTCAGGACATGCTTGAGCGCGCGGCAAAGCTGCCGGATGGCCGCCGAGTGTTCAAAGACAAAAACGGGCAAGTCTGGGACGAACACGGCGCGCATATCAGCGACGACCAAGCCGCTTCAATCCAATGGCGCGGCGATGAGCCGACACAGGAGGCTTTCAGCGATCAAAACCGCTATGCCGAAGACCTTTCCCGCAGCGTTGACGAGATGCGCGGCGTCCAAGTCGACCTCGGCGGCATCCGGGAGGAAATGACCGATAAGGACAACCCGCCGACGCAAGAGCGCGTGGAAGACCTTCGCGGTCAGATTCAAGAACTGGATCTGGAGACGCAGAAACATTTGAACGTGGTCAGAGTAGATCAAGTCAAACCGGCGGAAGTCCAGTTCTCAGGCACGGAAATGATGATGCTCCCGCCGAGTTAGTGCTATCTCGCGTATTTGAACGCTCCGCATTCCTTCTGAAGAACACTCATGATCACGGCTGTCGGATGGTAGTCGCCGTGCGCCTTCATCGCTTCAGCGATCCTGGGATACCCCCTAGTCGCCTCATCAGCTACCCATCGATCAATACACTTGGCCTGATCAGGCACGTTCTGAGTGGCAATCAGTCCGGCCATCATCGCCGAGGCGGAGATATATCCTTTCTGGTTCTCCTGCGGAAACTTCAGAAATTCTGATGCCTTAAACCCATCTGCAGCGTGACCAGCGCCACTGCATACGATGGTACTCAGACTTGCTATCGCTAGTGCTTTCCTGCTCAACATAAACGATCGTTATTGAGCAGGAGGGAAAACTAGCACGAGAATGAGACGACACTACTTAAGAACAGGCGGTTTTCCGCCAATGTGCGGCGCTAGCACTAGGACTCGTAGCGCCTCGTCAGAAAGGATCGATTTTGACGAGGTTGAGTCATGACCAACTTCTTTTTCCCAAGCGTCGAGGTGACAGGGCGGCGAATAGGATATGCGCGAGTTTCTACCGCTGACCAGAAGCTCCGCATGCAGCTTGACGGTCTCAAGGCCGCGCAGTGCGATGAGATTTTTAAAGACCACGGCATCAGCGGTGGCAAGGCCAGCAGGCCTGGCCTAGATCAAGCCCTCAAGACTTTGCGGCGCGGCGATGCACTCGTGGTGTTCAAGCTCGACCGGCTCAGCCGCTCGGTCCAGCACCTCTCCGATCTTCTGGTTAGATTAGGGAATGAGGGTATTCATTTCTGCTCGCTGGCGGAGGGCATTAACACCACTACGCCCGGCGGCAAACTCGTCTACCACCTGTTCGCTGCCTTCGCTGAGTTCCAACGTGATGTAATCAGCGAGAACACCGCACTAGGCCTAGCAGCTGCGCGGCAGCGAGGCACTGCGCTAGGACGCCCACCGCTGCTCTCGATCGATGTCATTCTCGAAGGTCATCGCGCTGTCATGCAGAAGGGCGACTCCATAAGAGAGGTCGCCCGGCGTTACAAAGTTTCTCCCACCACTTTGACGCGCGGGTTTAAACGTGCAGGCGTGGAGTGCGTTCACTAAAGTGATTGCCAGGGATGGATGGCTCAGATGAAGTTTGCAAGGAGTGCGTTCTGCGGAACGCTGTACTTTTTTTCGGTAAGCGCCGGTGCGGAACCACTCGTCACCCTAAGCGCGGACGAGCAAGGAAAGTCAGTGTCGCGCACGATTGATTGTGGGCTTCTTCGCAAAAATCCTAACGCTCCCCGCGATCTCCTCGTGAACTGCGCCTTCGTCGAACAGGTCCACGGGGACACCATCTGCTTCGACACTACACTTCGGCGCGATCCAAGAGATGCGGATGACGCAAAACGACTTTCAAGCTCCATTCTTGCCACAGCACTCCGCCATCTGGCGCATCAGCACAAACAATGCATGGCGCAGTACGCAGAGGTAGAGCTTAGAGCTGGCTCTTCGTCTCAGCGATTGGACGCCTTGCTAGGTACCGAGTGGCGACGCGATGATCGCGCGAACTGCATTCTCCGCCGCGCGAGAGACCTATGTAAGCAGGCGCTTGGCGCGCCCTAGAACTACAGATCGTCAAGCGTTACGTGAGGTTGCTCCGTCGGCGCATGCCCAAGGCCGTGACCAACATCTTGCAAGCACGCGTCTCCGGTACTTTTAGTAGCCGCGAACACAGCAACCGCTATGAACGCCGCAGAAACAATTCCGAATACATTTCCATTTGTCATTATATCTCCGAATAGCAATTGGTTTATTATTATCTGTATAATGATAATAATTCTCAATATCAATTTCTTAGCGTCAGGAATATATGCCTAGTTACGTAACCAGCTCGATTTCCGGGGAGTAAACAACTGACCATCCTCTCGTCAGCCGAACTTCGGCGACGCCGTGCGCGACGCTGCTGCTGCGTAACGTGAGTGGGTATGGCGCTTCCAGTATCTCTCGCGCCGATACATTCGACATCCACTGGCTGCCCCCCGCATCACACTCGGAGACAGGAGGTCTGATCCAACAGCGATCGCGATTGATCGCGATCTCCACGACCGACCATCGCGGAGTTTCGGTTGAAACGCCCTTAGCTGTGCTCTTTCCAAATCTCAGCAGCGCGCCGTGGTGATGCTCAAACCCCTCGTCGCCACGCCGAATTTCGTACCGAGGATCGATCCAGAGAAAGCCCGGCTGCCGGTGCCACATAGCGATCTGCAGCATCCAGTTGCAGACCAACGCCTCGATCTCCGCTTCTTGAAGTCCGGTACCATCCGTGAGGGATGACAGAAATTCACCACGCAAAGCATCGCTGCGAGGACCTGTCTCAGCCAAGAACGCTTCCAGAAACCGATCTCTTATCTCGATGAACTGCATGTAGCCCCGATTGCTGACCGCGTTTACCGGAACAGAAATTGTTAGAACTGATGATCCGCAAGATGTGTGCTGTATGACAGCACCATCTTGCTCGTCGGCTATCGCCTCCTCGGGAAGGGGGCCCGCTGCGCGCCCCCGTTCCATCCCCCCGGCCCGAGAGCTGGCCGCCAATATGAATGGCTTTTTCCCAGAGGTCCTGCGCCACCGCGCTATCCAGGTGGCACATATACAGCTGAGGTTTGCCATGCAGAGCGATTGCGCAAAGATCGATGAGGTTTCCGTCACGTCGCAGGCTGAGCAGAATGGCATCAACTACGCCAACATCATCCGAGCCTACATTGCCCACGTGCTCACCTGCGAAGGCACGCATTTTATCTGCTTCGACGAGGATATCGCCGCCCTTTCGCTGTCCGATGCGGAAGCCGCAGAGCTAGCTAGGCTCCGCGATGAGGTGGACGACGACCGCTAGCACTGTTCGCTGAGTTTGGCGACGGGGTCAGACCTGCCCACAGTTGCTTGACGAAGCAGATTGGGAAAAGCTTGCCTGCACCAAAGTGGTGCAACTACCATCAGTGCATGAGCCGAATCGCCTCCAACCCGAAAACCGCCCGCCTGTCCGTCAGCCTGGACGAGCAGACGTATCGCACGATCTGCGACATCGCCCGCGCTGATGACGTATCAGTCGCCTGGGTCATACGCCGCGCTGTGAATGATCTCGTCAAGAATCGTGATGCCGTAAGCAGCAGCCATGCCGCCGGGCCGATTTCCCGAACCCGAACTGCGAGAGGACGATAATGGCGGCCAGAGCATCTGCGGCGCGGCAACTCGCATTCACTGAATTCTCGCCCGTGCCGGACGCGGTACAGGCGCTGGCTTCGGCTGGCATTGAAGGACGCGGCGCGATCTTCACCCGCCGCGAGGTGGTGGATTTCATCCTTGATCTCGCCGGATATACAGCCGACCGCAAGCTCTACAAGCTGCGGCTGCTGGAGCCTTCGTTTGGCGATGGCGATTTCCTGCTGCCCGCCATCGAACGGTTGCTCAAATCAGCCAAGCGCGATCTCAAAGGCCAGCCGCTTGCTGATGCGCTCGCCGAAGCAGTTTGCGGCGTAGAGCTTCACGCAGCGACATTTGCAAAAACTTCTGCATCCGTGATTGGATTCCTGCGCGCGCAAGGGCTGACTTCCGCCCAAGCGACGAAGCTCGTGGCTGGCTGGCTGTGGCATGGCGACTTCCTGTTGCAGGAATTTCCTCGCACCTTCGATGTGGTGATCGGAAACCCGCCTTACGTACGGCAGGAACTGATCCCCGATGTGCTGATGGCCGAATACCGCGCGCGTTACCAAACGATCTATGACCGCGCCGATATTTATATACCCTTCATCGAGCACTCTCTCAGCCTTCTGGCCGAGGGCGGATTGCTCGGCTTTATTTGTGCTGATCGGTGGATGAAGAACCGCTATGGCGGCCCGCTGCGCAAGATGGTCGCGAGCGGCTTCCACCTTCGCGCCTATATCGACATGGTCGATACGCCTGCCTTTCATAGTGATGTCATCGCCTATCCGGCTATCACGCTCATCGCCAACGAAAAGGGCACGACCACGCGCGTTGCCCGCCGACCTGAAATCTGCGCGCCTGCGCTTAAGCGCCTTGGCAAATTCCTGAGCGCTGTGGAAACGCCGCCGGAGTCGAGCGGTGTTCGCGAGATGCACTCTATCGCGGCAGGGGCCGAGCCGTGGATTCTGGAATCCTTCGACCAGCTCGCAGTGGTCAGGCGGTTGGAAGAGTCCTTCCCCTCGCTAGAAGATGCGGGCTGCAAGGTCGGCATCGGTGTTGCCACCGGAGCCGACAAGGCCTTCATCGGTAAATTCGACGAGCTTGACGTGGAGCCTGACCGCAAGCTTCCCCTCGTGATGACGCGCGATATCCTGGACGGGCAGGTTGAATGGCGCGGCTATGGTGTCATCAACCCATTCAATGATGATGGCGGGCTTGTTGATCTCAAGGCCTATCCGAAGCTGCAAGCGTATTTAGAGGCGCGCAGAGAGCAAATCGCCAAGCGGCACGTCGCTGAAAAAGCCCCGGCGAACTGGTACCGCACCATCGACCGGATCTATCCGGCGATAACCAAAAAGCCCAAGCTGCTCATCCCCGACATCAAGGGCGAGGCGCATATTGTCTTTGAGGAAGGTAAGCTCTACCCCCATCACAATCTTTATTTCATCACCTCGGAGGAGTGGGACATCAAGGCGCTGCAAGCCGTCCTGCTTTCCGGCATCGCACGCCTGTTTGTGTCCATCTATTCGACGCGCATGCGCGGCGGGTACATGCGGTTTCAAGCACAGTATCTGCGCCGCATCCGCGTCCCGCGCTGGTCTGATGTTCCGGCTGCCGCCCGCAAGGAACTGATCGCGGCAGCAGAGCGCGGCGACAGCGCCGCCTGCAACACGGCTGTGTTTAAGCTCTACGGGCTATCTAAAGCCGAACGCGCCGCTATCGGCGGGAACGGGGACTAGATGGCGATCAACCTTGCGGATTATCAAAACCAAACGCGCGAAGCGGTTCAGGCCTTCTGGGGCAACCGCGAGATGGCGCGCCAGAAGCAGATAGAGGCCGGAAATGTCGATGCCGGTGAGCGTGCCGGTGTCACCGCTGGCAAGAACATGGATGGGTTCGTTGCTCTCGTCATTGATCTTGTCAAAGCGAACGGCCTGGACGCGGCTACGATCTACCGCGACCGCGCGCTCGTTACGCTTCCGGGTTACTTCCGGCCTACCAAGCTCTGGGATTTGCTGGTGATCAATGAAGGCAGGCTGATCGCCGCGCTTGAGTTCAAAAGCCAGGTCGGCCCATCCTTCGGCAACAACTTCAACAATCGAACCGAAGAAGCCATCGGCACGGCGCATTGTCTCTGGACAGCCTACCGCGAAGGGGCCTTCGGCAAGCATCCGCGCCCCTTCCTCGGCTGGCTGATGCTGCTCGAAGACGCGCCGGAGTCACGCAAGCCGGTAACGGATCGCTCTCCGCACTTCCCGATATTCCCCGAGTTCGCCGGGGCATCATACCAGCAGCGGTACAAAATCCTGTGTCAGCGCCTGATGCAGGAGCAGCTTTATTCAGCGGCCTCTATTCTCACGTCGCCCCGCACTGCCTCCGCCGATGGCGCATACGCAGAGCTTGACGAGATGACGGGCCTCAAAACCTTTGTCACCAGCTTCGCCGGACATATTGCGGCAGAGGCGGCGCGCTGACCTTAGGCCTGGGCGCTAGAAAACTTTGAAGACGTTCAGCAACAGTACCTCAAGATGGTGCGCGACCATGTTCGGTCCCACCTTCATCGAATTCGGATGACCGCATGCGTTTCGCAGCTTGAGGCCTTTTTGGAGTTCATCTTTCACGTTCTTGCCGATTACCGAGATCGCGGCCAGCCGTTCTAAAAAGGTGAACTCCTTCATCAGTCCTAGATCGTCTGTGCTTACTGCGGGCTTCCATTTCGCATCCAGACGCGATGCTTCCGCGTTGAAAGCCACCAGCTTGTGCTTGTGGACGTGCAGATGAAGCACGTGCATAGCCCCAACCCACGACATCACCACCGCAGATCGATAAAGGCCGTACTCGTAGCACTTAATGGCCTCTTCCACGAAGCTCCGCGTGTCAGCGTCTTTGATGTTTGGAAGTTCTGCCCTTAAGTCGTGAGCGATATTCGCGGCGGCTGGCGCTAGCTGACTTACGCCGAGCGTTCGCAGGTGGCTTTTGCCAGCTTCGCTCAGCTCCCAACCGTCGGGGGTGCTGATCGCCAACCCATCAGACTTGGAAAGGGTCGAGGATGGGTTCCAGCTGTCGGTGATTTTCAGGCCACCGGCCCGGGCCCGTTCTTTTATATCTTTCACTTGGGCGGGCGCATCGAAGGTGGCCAGAACAAGCAATAGCTTGTCCAACTGCCTTAACTCCTTGCGATGCAGCCACGCCTTGAGATCACCCTGCTTCAGCAAGCTTTTGCTCCAGTTTCTGGCGCTCCTTGTGCGACAAGGAATAGGTGCTTGCGCTGACCAGCCTCAGCCGATCTTCTTTCGCCAGAGTCTTAAGCGTTGAAGTCAGATTGTTGCTCATGGTCTGCTTGTAAAATGTGGTGGCAGACTGCATTTCCTTCAGCAAATCTGCGCGGGTGAACGTCTCCCGACCCTCGACCAAGATAAGACGCGCCGCTGCTGCAATAGCCAAATCCCCGCCGGTAGAGGCATTCAGAAGCGTTGCGATAGTGTTGGTCGAGTGCGTCGACTTGGAGCCGTTTGCCAGCGGCAACGGAGGCTCAACGGCATTGGCCTGGATCATCGTGGGCGCTGGACGCTGCAGATCGGCGCGCTCCTGAACGAGTTCCAACATGCGTCCAACGGTCGGCATCACTTCCTCTTTGAGGAATTGAGCGCCACCCTCGTATTCGATTTCCGCTGCGCCGAGCTTCACGCGCAGCCGCGTCTTTTCATCTTGCATAGCTACCCCGCTGTCTGAGCCTTTTCGATCATTGCCTTCACCGCGCGTATGCCGGCGAGCGTCACCTTGTAGGTTTTTCTTGCCTGCTGACTGGTACCGCTTTTCCGAAGCTGCTGAATTTGCGCGGGCTTCATGTCTTTGAGCTGATCCAGCGCATTCGTTATGTTGGCGATCCCGTGACCAAGGTGTTTCAACTCTGTGTTGATCGCTTGCGAACTGAAGCTGTCGTGTCCGATGTTGTCTTGCAGCCAAACGCCGACCACGAGCGCCTTTTCCGCGTTAGTAGCCGGGTTTGCCGCATCGTATAGATCGGCAAGGGAGTCGAATTTCAAACCGACAACATTTTGATTGGCTGACAGCGATCCTTCGGCTGAAATCTCCTCAGGCTCGGATACAATGGAATCCAAGCCAAAAAGGCTGACGATGTAGTTCACCACACGCTGGCGACCGTCTGCATCGAGGGGTTCCAGCGCTTTGTAAACAGTCTGGATCGCATCGAATTCTTTCGTCGGTGACGGCGCGGCTGCTGTGTTCATCGCAAGTCCTCTAAGTTTCTTGATCCTTATATATGCTTGAGTCTTGATGGTTCAAGTGGAAAGACTCTTGATCGATGTTCTTTTTTTGTTTTTATCTATGATTTCAAAGACTCGGGGGCGGGACTTGATATGCGCCTCCCCGGCGCTGCCGGGGCCGGGCTCTCGTGAACCAAGCCCGCCAGTGCAGTGCGGTCTTGTCCCTTCGGGCTTCGATCCCTGACGCGAAGTGGCTAAGGGGCGCTGCCCCTCGCGCGCGCAAGGCATCCAAGCGCATCCCCGCATTTCATGCGGGCCCCCTCGCTCGGAGCCTCCTTGCGCTTGCTAACCCCGCTCTCGCCGAGGGGCAGGGGTGCATGCGCACCCCTTTTTCAAGTTTCAAGTGTTTGTCTGTCTTCCGCCCGGCGGGCTTCCCCCCGGTCATGATTCTGGAAACTGGCATGGTGCTTCTCAATGAAAGGAAGCGCCGCATGACCACCGATCTCAGACAATTCCTGCCCTATGTCGAACACTGCAATCTCACCGAGGCCCAGAAGCTGGAGCTTCTCGCCGATCTCTGGTCGATTATGGAGAGCTTCGCAGACGAGGCGTGGGGCATTGTCGAAAAGAACGATTTTGCGAATGACAACGACCAATTTTCTCGCATTAAGTCGTTGAATACTATAGACTATATGCATGCAGATAACGCGAACGCGCCTCTGCCCGAAGCCGGGCAAAGCGCCCGCTCGCAAGCAAACAAGGACTAATCCGCCCCGGAAAGACACCGCCTGCCATGACAACCGACACCGCGACCCGCGCCGTTATTTACTGCCGCGTCTCCGACCCCAAACAAGTAACGCGCGGCTCCGGCCTCGGCTCGCAGGAAACGCGCTGCCGTGATTACGCGCGGTCCAAAGGCTTTGAGGTTGTGGAAGTCTTCCGCGATGAAGGCTCATCGGGCAGCGTCATCGACCGTTCCGGCATGCTTTCCATGCTGGCTTTCCTGAAAAAGCATCGCCGCACCGATACGCATGTTGTCATCATCGACGACATCAGCCGCCTTGCGCGCGGGCTCGAAGCGCATATCCAGCTTCGCACGGCGATCTCAGCCGCAGGCGGCAAGCTGGAATCGCCATCCATCGAGTTCGGCGAAGACTCCGACAGCATGCTGGTCGAGAACCTGCTCGCCTCCGTCTCGCAGCACCAGCGCCAGAAGAACGCCGAGCAGACCAAGAACCGCATGCAGGCCCGCGCCGCTAATGGCTATTGGGGATTCTCGCCGCCCATCGGCTACCGCTATGACCGCGTGGCCGGGCATAGCGGCAAGGTGCTCGTGCCGCGTGAGCCGCTCGCCAGCGTTATCAAGGAAGCGTTGGAAGGCTTCGCATCCAACCGCTTTGAAACGCAGGCCGAGGTGCAGCGGTTCTTCCAGAACAATCCCATCTTCCCCAAGAACCGCTCCGGCACCGTTCATCCGAACAGGGTGAGCCAGATTCTCACGCAAGTGCTCTATGCCGGATACATGAGCGTGCCGGAATGGGGAATGTATCGCGTTGCCGCCAAGCATGAGGCGCTGATTACATACGAAACGTTCCTCAAGATTGATGAGCGGCTGCATGGGCGTCAGACTGTTGCGCCGGAACGTGCCGATCTGAGCGATGATTTCCCGCTGCGCGGCTTCGTCAATTGCGCCTGCTGCGACCGGCCCATGACCGCCGCCTGGGCGCGGGGCAGCAAAGGCACGCGATATGCTTATTACTGGTGCTTCACCAAAGGCTGCGAACAGGCTCGCAAGAACATCCGCAAGGCAACGCTGGAAGGCGACTTCGACCGCCTGATAGATTCCGTTCGGCCCACGCAGGAACTGCTGTTCACCGCGCACGCCATGCTCAAGGTACTATGGGAGCAGCGCGAGGCGAACGCCAAGGAACGCGCAGCGCACGCCTCGCGCGAATTGCAGACCGTTGAGCGCAAGATCGAGCAGCTAGTGGCCCGCCTTGTTGAAGCCGACAATCGTGCCGTGATCAGCGCTTATGAAGCGCAGCTTCAAAAGCTTCAGGATCAGAAAAATCTGCTGACTGAAAAAGCAGCCACTGCGAGCCGCCCGAAGAAGAGCTTCGAGGAAAGTTTTCGAACCTCGTTCGCCTTCCTCTCAAACCCCCGGATTCTATGGGATTCTGGCCGCATCGAGCACCGCCGGAAACTGGTGCGTCTCCTGTTTGGCGGTAGGGTGAAATACGATGTTTCTGGAGGACTTCGAACCCCCCAGATCACCAAGCTTTTCGCGGCTTTGCAGGAGTTTTCAAACGACAATTCAGTAATGGCGCACCCGGTAGGATTCGAACCTACGACCTCTGCCTTCGGAGGGCAGCACTCTATCCAGCTGAGCTACGGGTGCCTGAAGAGCCAGACTGATAGCCCATTCGCCTCGTGCCCGCAAATGTCTTACGCGCCGCACGTTCGCGGGATCTAAGGCGCGGCATCAAGCTGAGGTCGGGCGGCAAAGGGGCGGTGATCGGCACACGCCCGCAGCACGCGGGGGTTGAGCCCCGCGTCTCGCCACGGCGCGTGCCAGTGTTGAGCGTTTAGTAGCGGCAGGGACGGGCAACGACGACGCACTTGGCGAGCAAGATCGCGTTCTTTTTGCAATCCCACTGGCGGTCCTGCGCGTTGCGGAAATCGGCATACCGGGGCCCGTAGAGGTTGCGCGCCGTCCGGCGCCATCTGATGCGGGCTTCTTCCCGCGCCTTTGCGGAACCAGCGCCCAAAATTCCCGTGGCCGTGGCAAATCCTTCCACCGGCGCCCGGCACCGCGGCAGCGCTTCGGCACTGAACGTGGTGAGGCCAGTCGTTGCAGCGGCGGCAATCGCAAGGGCCGCAATTCTGGTCGTTGTGCGCATGGCGCTTTCTCCCGCTACGGCCGAATTGCCCGTGGCAACCGGCTCCGTTGAATACCCGGCGTCATCAGCCATGCGGTCCGTTGCACTGTCAACAGACGCCAGGCCCAAGCGCCGGTATGTTCCGGTACTTGGAGAAGTTGGCCGGCACGTTGCGGCCCGGCGGTTTTTCGAGGGCAGACTTGCGGCGTTTTGAGATGACTGGCCTCGGCGCGCGATCGCCCTATAGTGCGGCGCCATGAGCAACAAAGCGAACACCATTCCGCCGTCGGAAAACGCAGCACCGGCAGATGCCGAGATTGTGCCCGTCGGCAAGGGAAGCCACGTCTATCTGATCGACGGATCTGGCTACATCTTCCGCGCATTCCACGCGCTTCCGCCGTTGACGCGTCCGTCCGACGGTCTGCCTGTTGGCGCGGTACACGGCTTTTGCCAGATGCTCTGGAAGCTACTGCGCGAAACGAAAGTGTCCGAAGCGCCGACGCATTTCGCTGTCATATTCGATGCCGGACGCGATACCTTCCGCAATGACATCTATCCGCAATACAAGGCGCAACGTCCGCCGCCGCCGGAAGAGCTGATTCCGCAGTTCGCGCTCATCCGCGATGCTGTTCGAGCCTTCAACGTCGCTTGCATCGAACTCGACCGATACGAAGCGGATGACCTCATTGCCACTTACGCGCGCCACGCTTGCGAAGCCGGTGGCGACGTCACGGTTGTGTCGTCCGATAAGGATTTGATGCAACTCGTGCGTCCTGGCGTCACGATGTTCGATGGCATGAAATCGAAGCGCATCGGTCGCGACGAAGTCATCGAAAAATTCGGCGTTCCGCCGGAGAAGGTGATCGATGTGCAGGCGCTGGCAGGCGACTCGATCGACAACGTGCCAGGCGTTCCCGGCATTGGCATCAAGACCGCGGCCGAGCTGCTCGCGACCTACGGCGATCTCGACTCGTTGCTGGCGCGCGCGGGTGAGATCAAGCAGCCGAAGCGGCGTGAGAAGCTTATCGAATTTGCCGAGCAGGCGCGCATCTCGCGACAGCTCGTAACGCTGAAGGACGACGTACCGCTTGAGATCGCAACGGACGCGCTGTGCGTTCGTGATCCTGATGCACAGACGCTGCTCAGCTTCTTGCGGCAGATGGAATTCAACACGCTAACGAAGCGCATCTCCGAAGGTCTCGGCGTCGAAGCACCACCGCCGCTCGCGGCGTCCGTTGGCGCCAGCGTGAAACCAAAGCCGGTGCCGGGCGGCATCGGAGAGGCCGGAGAAGACACGTCCGTACCAGAAGAATCGTCGCCGGCTGCTGCGGTTGCCGCGGCGGCGGCGAGCGTTCGCGCAAATCCGATAGACCGCAGCACGTATGAAACCGTAACGACACGCGCTGCGCTCCTTGCCTGGATCGATAAAGCGCAAAAGGCAGGACGCGTTGCGTTTGATACCGAAACGACGGCGATCAGTGCGCTCGATGCTGATCTGGTTGGCCTGTCGCTCGCCGTTGCGCCGGGCGAAGCCTGCTATATTCCGTTGGGTCACACCGGTCCGAGCGGTGATCTGTTCGGTGGCGAGGACAATCGCCCCAAGCAGCTCGACGCGATTGAAGCCCTGGAAATTCTGCGGCCGCTTCTCGAAGATCCGTCGATCCTGAAGATCGGCCAGAACATCAAATACGATCTCTTGGTGATGAAGCGCCGGGGCATCGATGTTACGCCGATCGACGACACGATGCTTCTGTCCTACGCGCTCGATGGGGGTCGCGGACAGCACGGCATGGATGCGCTTGCGGAACGCCACCTCGGCCACGCATGCATGACATTCGCGCAAGCGATGGGCCACGCGCCCGGTGCGAAGAAATCCGACAAGACCTTCGCTGCCATGCCGCTCGACAAAGCGACCGAGTACGCCGCCGAAGATGCGGACGTGACGCTGCGGCTCTGGCTGGTGCTGAAGCCGCGCCTGGCCGCTGAGCGTATGACGACCGTGTACGAAACACTGGAACGGCCACTGGTGCCCGTCATCGTCGATATGGAATACGCTGGGATCAAGGTCGATCGCAGCATTCTAACGCGGCTGTCGAACGCCTTCGCGCAACGCACCGTCAAGCTTGAAGAAGAGATCAACGGGCTCGTTGGCCACAAGTTCAATCTCGGCTCGCCCAAACAACTCGGCGAACTGTTGTTCGACCGGTTGAAACTGCCGGGCGGCAAGAAGACCAAAACCGGGCAATGGGAAACGCGCGCAAACGTGCTCGATGATCTCGCCGCCAATGAAGAACTGGATGGAGACGCGCGCCGCCTCGTCAATACGATGCTCGAATGGCGGCAGATGACGAAGCTGAAGTCGACCTATACCGACGCGCTGCCGGAATATATCAACGCCACAACGGGCCGCATCCACACGAGCTACGCGCTGGGCGCGACGACAACGGGGCGCCTCGCATCGTCTGACCCCAATCTGCAGAACATCCCGATCCGCACCAAGGAAGGCCGCGAAATTCGCACGGCGTTTATCGGCGACAACGCGCTAACGCTCGTTTCGGCTGACTATTCGCAGATCGAGCTTCGCGTTCTGGCGCACGTTGCCGACATTCCGCAGTTGAAGAAAGCGTTCGCCAACGGGCTGGACATTCACGCAATGACAGCGTCTGAAATGTTCGGCGTTCCGATCAAGGATATGCCGTCAGAGGTTCGCCGACGCGCCAAGGCGATCAACTTCGGCATCATCTACGGTATCTCCGCGTTCGGTCTTGCAAATCAGCTCGCCATAAGTCGCGAAGAGGCGGGCGACTACATCAAAACCTATTTCCAGCGTTTCCCGGGAATTCGCGACTACATGGACGCGACGAAGAAGGCGGCGCACGCGCACGGCTATGTCGAGACCATCTTCGGTCGCCGCATCCACTACCCCGAGATCAATACCAAGAACCCGTCGATGCGCGGCTTCCTTGAACGTGCTGCGATCAACGCACCGATCCAGGGCTCGGCCGCAGACATCATTCGCCGTGCCATGATCCGCGTGCCAGCGGCCCTCGAGGCGGCGAAGCTGGAGAACGCGCGCATGCTCCTGCAGGTGCACGACGAGCTTGTGTTCGAAGTTGAAAAAGAGAGCGCACCACGCCTCATCGAAATCGCGCGCAAGGTCATGGAAACAGCAGCCGAGCCCGCCGTAAAGCTGTCGGTGCCAATCCATGTTGACGCCAAAGCGGCAGCCAACTGGGATGAGGCCCACTAAGACAAGCGCAGCTTTTACTCAGCCGCAAACCGCGATGCGCTGAGTAGGTGCTCGATGCTGGTCTGATAGATCAGTCGGACGCATGCGAAGCGGGCGCAAGAATGCCATTCAGTGCGGCACCATTCGATTTGTAGTGCTCGCCGTTTGGCGCAGACTTCGGAGCGGATCCGGCAGACTTGGCTTCGCCGCGACGCTTGGCATCGACCATGCGGATGAATTCGCGAATGCGCGGCTGAATTTCCGTCCGCCAACGCGTGCCATTGAAGACGCCATAGTGCCCGACGCCCGGCTGCACATAGTGGACTTTTTCATCGACGGGGACGGACGTACAGAGGTCCTGAGCAGCCTCTGTCTGGCCGAGGCCGCAGATGTCGTCTCGCTCGCCTTCGACCGTGAAGAGAGCGGTTTTCGAAATCGCGCCGCAATCAACCGGCACGCCACGATGCGTGAGCCGCTTGTCGGGAAGCAGGTGTTCCTGAAACACGATCTGCACCGTCTGCAGATAGAACTCGGCCGAAAGATCCATGACCGAGAGATACTCTTCATAGAACGCGTGATGCTGCTTTACGCTGTCGCAATCACCCGCAACCAGATTGTTGAACAGGTCGACGTGCGCATTCATGTGCCGCTCGAGGTTCATGGTCATGAACCCTGTGAGCTGCATGAAGCCCGGATACACCGGCCGCATGAAACCGGTGTGAGGGAAGGGAACGGTCGAGATCACGTTCCGCTCGAACCATTCGATGGGCTTGGCAGCGGCGAGTTCGTTGACCGCCGTCGGATTGCGCCGCGTATCGATCGGGCCGCCCATCAGGACGAGCGACGCGGGATGCACATCTTCGTCCCGGCTTGCCATGACAGCCGTCGCGACAAGCGCGGGAACAGCAGGCTGACATACGGCGATGACGTGCGTGTCAGGTCCGAGCACGCGAACGAAATCGATGAGATAATCGACGAAGTCTTCGAAGTCGAAGCGGCCAGAGGCGATCGGCACATTACGCGCATCAACCCAATCGGTGATGTAGACGTCGTGCTCTTTGATCATCGCTTCCACGGTTCCGCGCAGAAGCGTGGCGTAGTGCCCGGACATCGGAGCAACGATCAGAACTTTGGGATCGGGCCGGTTGTTCGTCTTCGGAAACTCGCGCTCGAAACGTAGCAGATTGCAAAAGGGCCGGGCCGCAACGAGCTTCTCGTGCACAGGAACAGTCTGCCCCGCGTGCGTGACGCTGTTGATACCGAATTCCGGCTTGCCATAGCGGCGTGTGATGTTCTCGAAGACTTCGCACGCAGCGATAAGGTTTTTCCCCACCGCCGTGTAGGCCACGGGGTTCAACGGCCAGTCAATCGTCTGCCGGAACGCCTGCACGCCGAATCGCACAGGGGACATAAACGCATGGGCCATTTCATAGGCATAATAGTTCATCGCGTTCGTAGTCCCTTGTTTTTAATGCAAATTTTAGCGAGCTATCTCCAGCTGCAGAGCAGCATTCTGTTGCATCGCATTAGTATAGAACGATTGTAGTGTGCCTCAATCCAGAAATCGTTTGCTTGCCTAATGATAACGGGCACCGTGCATATTAGGTACAGTCTGTGGAAGTGGCTTCGACGTGAACGCACCGCAATAATAGCCGCAGCGAGAAACCCTGTTCACTAGACTTTAGTTCCGCAGTGCATCATCGGTGGGTCGCTTTATCACCCGCAGGAATCGCATGACCCCCGACAAGCCGACTGACCCACGACTGGCCTTTTGGTTAAGGCGGTTTGTGAAAGTCGAACCAACCGAGACGATGGCACTGCTCGCCTCGTTTGCGATGTTCTTCACGTTACTCTCCGCGTACTACATCATTCGTCCTGTGCGCGACGAAATCGGGGTGATGCTCGGCAAGGATGTGCTGCATCAGCTTTTCAGCATCGTATTCGTCGTGATGCTGGTTCTGGTTCCGCTGTTCGGATTTGTCGCCGCTCGTTTCCAGCGCCGCTACGTGCTTCCGGCAATCTATACGTTCTTTGTGCTGAACCTCGTCGGCTTCTGGATCGCGATGAAAACGATGCCCGGCAGCCAGCTCGCTGCGGGCACGTTTTTTGTCTGGGCCAGCGTTTTCAACCTGTTCGTCGTCTCGCTGTTTTGGAGTCTGATGTCGGAGCTTTGGTCTCATGCCGAAGCGCGCCGGCTGTACGGCTTCATCTCGGCCGGAGGCACGGCTGGCGCACTCGCTGGTCCGCTGCTCACGCAAGGTTTGGTGCGTGCGCTCTCGCCGGTCGATCTCTTGTTGATCTCGGCGGTTTTGCTTCTTGTCTCGATGCTCGCTGGAATTCTCGTTCGCCGCCTGCGACCCGGTCAGGAGGGCGCGGAAACCGATCTCGCCGTTGGCGGCATCTTCGATGGCGCGGTCAAGGTCTTCACGACGCCGATGTTTCTCTACATCGCGCTATTCGTGTTTCTTGCGAACGTCGTCGGCACGTTCTTTTATCTCGAGCAAGCGCGGCTGGTCGCGCTGACAATTCCCGACACAACAACGCGCGTCGAATTCTTTGCCGGACGCGATCTCGCCGTCAGCATTGCAACATTGCTGATCGAGCTGTTCGGAACCGCGCGCGTATTACAGCGCTTTGGTTTGACAGCGGCGCTGCTCGCGCTCCCGATGACGGCCGCGTTCGGAACGTTGTTGCTGAGCTTCGATGCGGCTCTGTGGGTTGTCGCCGCCGTGATGGTCGCTGAACGAGTCGTCGCGTTCGCGCTCGCAAATCCCGCAGTAAAGGTGATCTACACGCTCGCCCAGCCAGACGAAAAATACAAAGTCCAGAACTTCATCGACACCGTCGTGTATCGCGGTGGCGACGCGTCATCGAGCTGGGTCTACGGCGCCGCCGGTGGAGGACTTGGATTCGCATCCGGAACCATCGCTGCGGTGGCCATTCCGCTTGTCGGGCTTTGGCTATGGGTGGCTAAAAACCTGGGGCGCGAACATAGCCGTCACGCTGCCGAAAAAGCGTGACCTGCGTCCGTCCGCGGCAACCGGCCATTCAGGCTCGGTTGGCACGGAAGTACTATTGCAATTAACGGCGGCGCGGCGGTCCACCCGGGCGCGATCCGCCAGCGAAATCTCCGCCACCTGCGCGGATGTCTTTGTGACGGAAGTTGATACGGCCCTTCGTCAGGTCGTACGGCGTCATCTCAACGGTAACACGGTCGCCGGCGAGAATACGAATTCTGTTCTTCTTCATGCGTCCAGAGGTGTAGGCAATCACCTCATGCCCGTTGTCGAGTTTAACGCGGCAGCGGGCATCCGGCAGAACTTCGTCCACGATGCCTTCGAACTCGAGCATCTCTTCTTTCGCCATTCGGTCTCCTGATCTCCTTGAACCGAAATCTGATCGGTCTTCGATATGAAAAGCGGGGAGCAGACGAGCTGCTCCCCGCTTGTGTAAAAAAAGTGAGCCCAAAAATCCCTTAGAGCGGGCGGAGGTTTACGGCAGCGATCTTGCCGTTACGTCCACGCTCAGTTTCGAAGAAGATCTTCTGACCCTCACGAAGCGACTGCAGGCCGGCACGTTCAACCGCCGAGATGTGCACGAAAACGTCGTTGCCACCTTCTTCTGGTTGAATAAAGCCGTATCCTTTTTGACCGTTGAACCACTTGACAGTCCCGTTCGACATTCCAATGCCTCCAAGCAAACGTGCGTCCTCCGGCGGTATGACGGAGGCCATCAAATCGCGCGATGGAGACGTCTTAAAGCAGGCGGTAGCGCTGTCGAAGAGTAAGCCAAGGCGTGTTCGATGGCGACTTTATGCCTTGCTCTAGCGAGAAACGCAAGATCGTCGCAGGATCGCGAGACCCATCCAACTTGGCTGAAAAGCTCGATTTTACGACGATTCTAGTCATCTTCCCCGGGGTGAAGGATTGGCTGGGGCCGGACGCGCCGGCCCCTCCTATCAGGTGCGTCCGCTCGGGCGGTTCAACGCCACGAAGTGCGGTCCGATATCGACGTGGATGTGGTCCATATCGCGATACGTCATCACGCCGCCGGTGCGATGGTTGGCGATGAGCCAGCGAACGACCTCAGCCTTGCGGCCCGGCACACGGAAGTCGATGGCCTTGCCATAGGAGTGGCGCGAGACGTTCCGGGTTCCGGCGATACGCGCGCCGGGACGGCACGTGGAAACGATCTGCACATTTCCAAATTTGCTGCGAATACGGTTCAAAAGTGCGCGTGCATCCCAGGACAGGCACGTGACGGAGCTTCCGCTGCTCGTCATTGCGCGACTTTTCATCTTGCTGTGGTCGCCGTCGTACGATCTGGCATTCGCGATACCTGCCGCGAGCGTGATCAGCATCAACGTAATAATAGCGATAAATCCCTTACTCATGGGAAGAAAGTCCTCATCTTGCGGTGATGGAAAGAAGCCCGAGCCGCTGCAAGGTCACGTCGCCGGAGGCGATCGTTGAGCCAGTAGTGCGGTGGGGGTCATGAGAGCGGGAAGCCGCGAGCGCCAGCTACCCGTAGGTGCCGCCGGCGGAACTGGGATGTCCGGCCTCCCCGTTGAACCTGTGGACCAGGCCGGGGCATTGTCGTGCGGCGCCCGCTCAAAGCATGAAGCAGAAGGCGGAAATGTGGCACGATTGTCTTGGATTGAGTATATACAATTAACGATGATCACGGCGGAGAGACTTTAGACGCGCGCTATAATTTCTGTCTTCGGCATGGAATATTCCCCCGCGCTGGGGTAGCAGACCGCAACGAAAGCGGCTGATGGGACAGCCAAAAAAGGGGAAAAAGTTATGGGCGCATTGAAATGCATCATCGTGGGCTTCATCGCCGGAGCGATAGCCGCGGTCACCGCGCACGAGTTCATCAGCTGGCTGTTTGTTAACTATTGGACCGGCTGGGATGCGACACCATGGAGCATGGAACCGACCCAGAGTCTGCTGATGGCAGACCTGGAATTACCCTGGCTGGTAGGCAACGCGGTTACGGGCGGGCTCTGGGGCGCCCTCTTCGGTTTGTTCCTCGGCTCGGAGCCCGAAGGGCGTCTGACGTTCCGGGGCGCGTTTCTGGGCCTCCTGGGCCCGGGTCTCGTCGGCGCTTTGACTGTGATGCCCTATCTGGCGCACCGCACATCGCCGCTCTTTGAGGGCAACGTCAGCGAGCTGGTGCCGATCCTTTGCATTTCCGCTGGCTTCGGCGCCGTCACCGCCTGGCTCTATGGCCTATTCAGCTACGGCCGCCTTCCCTAGTCACGTTAACCGCGAACGCCGCTTAAAGGCGGTGGAGCACTATTAAGAGCGGCGGCCCTGGTAGGCGGGTTCGCCGCTCCCATCTATCCCTATGCCTCGTCTGACAGCCCCAATGGGCCGCCGGAGGCCGCCAGCATAGGAGATCTGCGAGAGCATGCGCATCGTCGCCATCGCGATCCTGAGCCTTCTCTCCGGCATTTTCGCCCAGAGCGCCTCGGCGCGGGAAGACACACGCGGCAAGCATCGGCCAGCTCCGCCCGAGCGCGAGTGCACGCCGATAAACGGGCGCTACGGCTACTACGGCAACCCCTGGTGCGACACAGGCTCCACGCGACCTCCCGATATTGAGTTTCGCTCGCAGCGCAAGCTCAACCCGCGCGGCCTTCGCAGGTCTCGATAAACCCGAGCAGTTGAACCAATAGGCTGCAAAACGCGTTTGCCACCACGAGCGACATCAACCGCCCGAAAGGACTGATCGATGAGACGAATGATGACCGCCGCCGCGCTGACGTTGGCAATGGGGTTCGCTGCAGGAAACGCTCTGGCAGATAAGGACCGCCCGCCCACCGCCGAGGAAACAAGCGCGATCAGCTCGGCGCTGACCAGTGCCGGATATAAATCGTGGGGTAAGGTGGAACTCGACGATGGCAAGTGGGAAGTCGACGACGCAATCGCCGCTGACGGCAAGAAGTACGATGTCGATCTCAGCACCGACTACAAGATCATAAAGCAAAAACTCGACAACGATTGATAGCGTTGGAGCTTAGGCATTCCGGGCGGCGATCCAACCAGGGTCGCCGCCGTTTTTATGCGCGCGTCAATTGTCGTCCATCTTGAGTGCGTTGATGAACGCTTCTTGCGGAATCTCGACCTTGCCGAATTCGCGCATCTTCTTCTTGCCCGCCTTCTGCTTGTCGAGCAGCTTGCGCTTTCGCGAAATATCGCCGCCGTAGCATTTGGCAAGAACGTCTTTACGCAGCGCCCTGATCGTCTCGCGCGCAATGACCTTCGCCCCAATCGCAGCCTGAATGGGAATCTGGAAGAGATGCGGCGGGATCAGCTCTTTGAGCTTCTCGCACATCGAACGGCCGCGGCTCTCCGCGCGCGAGCGATGCACGACGATTGACAGCGCGTCCACCGGTTCGCCGTTCACCAGGATCGACAGTTTGACGAGATCGCCTTCCTCGTAATCCTTGATGTGATAGTCGAACGACGCGTAGCCGCGCGATACGCTCTTCAAGCGATCGTAGAAGTCGAACACGACCTCGTTCAACGGCAGCTCATACATGACCATCGCGCGAGAGCCGGCGTAGGTCAGCTGCTTCTGCCGGCCGCGCCTATCCTGACAGAGCTTCAGCACCGCGCCCAAATAATCGTCGGGCACCAGGATCGTCGCTTCGATCCACGGTTCCTCGATATGATCGATCCGCACCACCTCCGGCATGTCCGCCGGATTGTGCATCTCGATCATCGATCCGTCGTTCATATGCAGGTGATAGATCACCGACGGCGCGGTCGTGATGAGGTCCAGATTAAACTCGCGTTCGAGCCGCTCCGTTATGATTTCAAGGTGCAAAAGCCCAAGGAAACCGCAGCGAAAGCCGAACCCGAGCGCAGCAGAGCTTTCGGCCTCGAATGAAAAGCTCGCGTCGTTCAGCCTGAGCTTGCCCATGGCTTCGCGCAGGTCTTCGAAGTCCGCAGCGTCCACGGGAAAGAGACCGCAGAAGACGACCGGCTGAGCCGGTTTGAAGCCGGGGAGAGCTTCGGTCGTCGGGTTTTTCTCGTCGGTGATGGTGTCGCCGACGCGCGTGTCGGCAACTTCCTTGATTGCGGCGGTAAAAAAGCCGATCTCGCCCGGCCCGAGATATTCCAGCGTTTCCTGCTTGGGACGGAAGATGCCGACGCGTTCGATCTGATAACTCGCGCCCGTCGACAGAAGCTTGACGCGTTGGCCCTTCTTCAGCTTGCCATCGATGATGCGCACCAGAACGACAACGCCGAGATAGGCATCGTACCAGCTATCGATCAGCATCGCCTTGAGCGGCTTATTTCCATCGCCCTTCGGCGGCGGCAGCCGTTCCACGATCGCGTCGAGAACGGCCTCGATATTGAGACCCGTCTTGGCGGAGACGCCAATGGCCGCCGAAGCGTCGATCCCGATCACGTCCTCGATCTGCTGCTTCACGCGATCGGCGTCTGCGGCGGGCAGATCGATCTTGTTCAGGACTGGAAGGATCTCGAGATCGTTGTCGAGTGCCTGATAGACGTTGGCCAGCGTTTGCGCTTCGACACCCTGGCTCGCATCGACGACGAGAACCGCGCCTTCGCAGGCAGCGAGCGACCGCGAAACCTCGTACGCAAAGTCGACGTGGCCTGGCGTGTCCATCAGGTTGAGCTGATAGGTGTGGCCGTCCTTTGCAGGATAGTCGAGGCGCACGGTTTGCGCTTTGATCGTGATCCCGCGCTCGCGCTCGATGTCCATCGAGTCGAGGATCTGTGCCTTCATCTCCCGGTTTGTGACATTGCCGCAGAGCTGAATCAGCCTGTCCGACAGCGTCGACTTGCCATGGTCGATGTGCGCGATGATCGAAAAATTCCGTATGCGTGAAATGTCTGTCATGGGCGGGGCTCATACCATCCGGAACCCTGGGGCAAAAGGGCTGTTAAGCCTCTGTGCGGGTTCATAGACCGGCTGGATCGCCGCACGTAGGCCATAAGAAGGCTGGCAACCCAAGGGTTGTTATGCGAAAAACCTTGGGACGCCCGCGGAAACGAACGACAGCCTGGAGAGACGCAATGGCGAATTCAGCATTTGAGGCCAACCCCGCCTTCACCAAGCTTGGAGAAGACGCGCGCAAGTCGGTCGTCCAAGCCTTCGAGGCTATGTCGAACTGGCGGGCCGAACTCGGGGAAATCGGCGAGAACAATAGCAACGCCGTTTTCGATAAAATGGCGGAAGCCGCGAAAGCGCTGGGCTGGCCGACGGACTTTGTCGAACTTAGCCGCCGCCAGATGCAGAACGCATCCAAGCTCCAGCTCCAGGCCGTCGATCAGGTCATGGATATGTGGGAGAAGCAGGTCAAGTCATTCGGCACCACCGGCCAGTTCACCGGATTTCCGAACTTCCCAACCTTCGGCGGCGGGTCCACACCCAGCTTCGGCGCCGGATCGAATCTCTTCCCGGGAATGCCAGATTTTTCATCGGGCGCAGCCAATCCGATCCAATTTTGGATGCAGGCCGCTGAGATGTGGCAAAAGGGCTGGCAGCAAGCGATGTCAACCTGGGTGGACGCGCAGCAGAACGCCATGGGCAAGACGAACCCGCCCGGCGGTAAATCGAATTCCCGCTGACGCAATTTATTCTGATGCCCATCTGATGCCTGCGTTTTCAGTGGGCATCATATGAACGTGAGGGGCGGTCATCCGTAGAAGGATGATCGTCTCGGCAGACGCGCGACGACTGCGCAATGCAGATGCTTGAGCATGCGCGTTCAATGCTTATTCAACTCATCACACAAAATGACGGCGTTCAGATCACACCTGCGCACCTTCTGATGCCTATAGCCTCAGAGAAGCCATAGTGTCTTGACCCAGTCCGCGCTGCTGGCAGAGTGCCGGCTTCTCACAATGAAGGCATCCCATGCGCGCTCGTCATTCGATTTTTGCCCCCGCCATGCTTGTGCTCGCCGCAATGTCGACTGGCGCGCAAGCTGAGGCGGCCCCGCCAACGCCTGCCAACAAGCGCAATTGTCAGAATACTGTTCCGTTCAATCGCTGGGTGGCGGATTTCAAAAAGGAAGCGCTCGCCGAGGGAATTCACGCCGAGACCATACAGTCGATGATCGGCGGCCTGACACCGGACATGAGCGTCATCTCGCGAGATCGCAAGCAAAGCTTCTTCTCGCAAACGTTCGCGCAGTTCTACTTCAAGCTCGCCACCAAGAACCGCGAAGACACGGGTCGCGTCTACCTCAAGCGCTATCACGAGCTATTTGACCGCGCGGAGAAGGAGTTCGGCGTTCCGGGGCCTGTCATCACCGGGTTCTGGGCTTTGGAAAGCGATTTCGGAGCCGGGCAAGGCAAGCTGCCGGTCGTGCGTTCGCTGTTGACGCTCGCCTGGGATTGCCGCCGCAGCGATCTGTTCCGCGAAGAATTGAAAGCCGCGATGAAAATCGTCGAGCGCGGCGACCTGACGGCCGACCAGCTGATCGGCTCCTGGGCTGGCGAACTCGGCCAGACGCAGTTCCTACCGCGTCACTATTATAATTTCGCCGTCGACTACGACAACGACGGACGGCGCGATCTCATCAACGACAGGGCCGACATCATCGGATCGACGGCGAAGTTCATCGCCTCTCTCGGTTGGCGCCGCGGCGAGCCCTGGCTCGAGCAGGTGAAGGTCACCAAGGATCTGCCATGGGAAAAGGCCGATCTCGCAATCAAGTTGCCGCGCTCTCAATGGGTCGCATGGGGTGTCACTGGCGTGGGTGATGCGTTGCCGAATGACGAAATGCCAGCGTCGCTCATCTTGCCGATGGGCCGCCATGGCCCCGCGTTCCTGGCCTATGACAACTTCGGTATCTATCCGCAGTGGAACCAGTCGCTGACATACGCAACCACCGCGGCACATCTCGCCGCGCGCATGGCAGGCGCTCCGAACCTGAGCAAGAACATCGGCAACGTTCCGTCGCTCAGCTACGAAGAGCTGAAGGAATTGCAGCGCTTGCTCAACCGTCGCGGACACGACGTCGGCGAGATCGACGGCAAGCTCGGCGCAGGCACGCGCAAAGCGGTCAAGGAAATGCAGTTGGAATTTGGCCTGCCAGCCGACAGCTATCCGACAGCAGAATTGCTCTCCGCTCTCCGCGGCCGCAGCTAATCTAACTCAGCGCTGGCGCCCAAAAGTCGCCAGCGCCACTACTCCCTCGGCAAACCAATCGGTGCCAGCCCCGCGACTGCGCTTCCGGCCGGCTCGCGGAACGCGAGTCGGAAGCGCCATCAATTAATGCAGCTTCACCTGCGGCTGCGTACGGCGCGTCAACAGGCGCGATACCGAGTCGAGTGTCACTTTGATCGGCCCGTGCAGCGCCATCTCGTGCATCTTGTACAGCGACCGGTACATCAGCTTCGCAAACCAGCCTTCGATCCGCAGCGACTTGCCGGAGATGAAGCCCATCAGGTTGCCGACGGTCGAATAGTGCCCAAGCGAAACGAGAGAACCGAAATCGCGGTACTTGAACGGCGTGAGGTTCTTTTCCCCGTGCATCTTCCGCTGCAACTGGCGGACGAGATGCGAGGCTTCCTGGTGCGCCGCCTGAGCGCGCGGTGGGATAGCCTGCGTTTCACCTTCGGGAACCAGATAAGCGGCATCGCCGATAACGAAAATATCGTCGTCACGCGTGGTCTGAAGCGTCGGCTTAACAACCAGCGTATTGGCGCGGCTAACCTCAAGTCCGTCGAGCTTGGAAAGCACATCCGGCCCTTTGACGCCCGCAGCCCAAACAACCAGTTCCGACGGAATGAAATCGCCGTTCGCGAGATTGACACCCTCGGGCGTGACGCTGGTGACGCGGCTTCCGGCACGGACTTCGACGCCGAGACCCGTCAGAATATTCGTCGTCGCGGTGGAAAGGTGCTCCGGCAGCGCAGGTAGAATGCGCGGAGCAGCTTCGATTAGCGTGATCTTGATGTCCTTCTCGGGATCGATCTTGTCGAGACCGAAGGCCACGAGGCCGCGCGCAGCATGATGCAGCTCAGCAGCGAGTTCCGTGCCGGTCGCGCCCGCGCCGATGATGGCGACGTGAAGCTGCCCAGGCCGAACGGGCCCTTGCTGCGCATAGGCGCGCACGCACGCATTCAGCAGGCGGCGGTTGAAGCGCTCGGCTTGCTCCGGCGTGTCGAGCATGATCGCGTTCTCAGCGACGCCCGGCGTTCCGAAATCGTTCGAGACGCTGCCGATCGCCAGCACGAGCGTGTCGTAGTGAAACCAGCGATCCGGCGTGATCTCACGACCGTCTTCGTCGTGCGTCGCCGCGAGATGTACGCGCTTGTTCGCACGATCGAGACCGATCATCTCGCCATAACGATACCGGAATCCATGCCAGTGTCCGTGCGCTTGATACGGCAGCTCATGCCGCCCGGTGTCCATGCTGCCAGCAGCAATCTCATGCAGCAGCGGCTTCCAAACGTGTGTCCGCGCCCGATCGACGAGCGTGATTTCCGCTTTGCCCTTACGTCCGAGTTTATGACCGAGCTGCGTCGCGAGTTCTAATCCGCCTGCGCCACCGCCGACGATAATGATGTGATGAATCTTAGGTTCAGTATCGATAGCGGGTTCTAAAATGCTCATTCTTTTTGCCCTCCCGAAGGCAATGACACGTCCGTGTCGTCAAGTGCGGAGCTCTCCTCCCGTGACCTTCTTCACGTCAGCTATAACTTTCTGAGTCACAGCCTCGATGGCCTGGTCAGTCAAGGTTTCGGCGAGCGGTTGAATAGTGATCTCGATGCCGATCGACTTCTTTCCTTCGGCAGCGAGGTTACCTCCCTCGAACACGTCAAAAACGGTCACGGCGCGAATGAGATCCTTATCGGCATTCGTCGCGGCTTTAATAATATCTCCGGCAGGAACGTCTTTGCCTACCACGAACGCAATGTCACGCGTGACAGGCAACAAGTCGGACGCCGCCAACCGAGCCTTGGCCCGCGACTTCTTCTTTTCCGCTGGCAAAGCGTCGATGAAAACTTCGCACGCAACGGCGGGTGCTTCAACGTCGAGCGCCTTGAGGGTCGCCGGATGCAGTTCGCCGAAATGAGCCAATACAGTCTTCGGTCCAAGTCGCAGCGTTGCGGAACGCCCCGGGTGATACCAGGGAGGGCAATCGCGCGTAACCTGGGCCTTGGACGGATCGACACCCAGTGCCGCGAGCAGAGCGTACGCATCGGCTTTGGCATCGAACAGGCTGACGTCAGCGCTCGCGCCCGCCCAGTGACGTCCCGCACCGTCAAGTGCAGCCGTTCCAGAGCGGACAACGGTCGCGCTCAGGTATTGATCCTCCGGCCGGTCGCCGCGATAGGCCTGCCCAACTTCGAACAGCGCGACGTCCGCGATGCCGCGATTCCGGTTGCGCGTAACGGACGCGAGAAGACCCGGCAGCAGCCCCGGCCGCATCGACGACATCTCAGTCGAAATCGGGTTCGCAAGCTCAACCGCGTCCGATCCGCCGCCGAAGCGCTCCGCCTCAGCTTTCGGAATGAAGCTCCACGTCACCGCCTCGACGCATCCGCGCGATGCCAGCAACCGGCGAGCACGGCGAACGCGTTTCTGCGTTGGCGTCAGCACGGCTTGAGCAATTCCGTGGCCACGCGGTAGAGCAGTGGCGGGAACGCGATCGAGGCCCGCAATACGCACGACTTCTTCAACGAGATCCGCAGGTCCGTGAATGTCCGGCCGCCAGCTTGGCACGCCGATTTTCGCAGCGTTCGGCTTATCCTCGATCGTGAAACCGAGCGCCTTCAGTATAGTCGCGATTTCCGCATCGTCGATCTTGAGACCGGCAAGCTTTTCGACGCGCGCGAAATCAAATGCAATGACGCGATTTTCGATTGGCTCTTTGCCCGCAATTGTCGCCTTCGAGGCTTCGCCGCCGCAGAGCTTCAAAATCATGTCGGTTGCGAGGTCGAGCCCAGGCTTCACCGAAGCCGGATCAACGCCGCGCTCGAAGCGATAGCGTGCATCCGTCTGCAGGCCCACTTTGCGGCCAGTAGCAGCCGTTCGGACAGGATCGAAATATGCACTCTCGATCAGCACGGTCGTTGTCGCTTCAGTCGAACCGGTGGTCTCTCCGCCCATGATACCGCCAAGCCCAAGCGGGCCGGTATCGTCAGCGATGACGCACATCGTCGGGTCGATGGCATGATCCTTGTCATCGAGACCGAGGAAAGATTCGCCCGCTTTGCCGAGCCGCGCGTGGATCGTGCCTTTGAGCTTGTCGGCGTCATAGACGTGCAGCGGACGGCCGCGATCGAGCGAGATGTAGTTCGTCACATCCACGAGCGCATTGATCGGACGTAGGCCAACCGCCTTTAAACGCTGCTGCAACCAGTCGGGTGACGGTCCATTTTTGACGCCGCGCACGGTGCGCGCCGCGAAAACGGGACAGGCGCTTGCTGTCTCCGGCGTGAATTCAAGTTTCACGGGAATCAGGCCGTCACCCGTTTCCTTGATCGGTCCGAGCTTAGGCTCTGGCTTCAGAGTGCCGAGACCTGCTGCGGCCAAGTCACGGGCAATGCCGCGCACGCCTGTGCAGTCGGGCCGGTTCGGCGTCAGCTTAACTTCAATGACCGGATCGTTCAGCCCCGCAGCGTCGATATAGCTTTCGCCAACGCGGTCAGCCCAGTCCTCCGGGAGTTCGAGAATCCCGGCGCTCTCGTCCGAAAGTTCGAGTTCCGCTGCAGAGCACATCATGCCGTTCGAGACGACGCCGCGCACCGGCTTCTTTTCCAGCGTGATTTTCGAACCGGGAATGTAAGTGCCGAGCGGCGCGAACACCGAAACGAGTCCGACGCGCGCGTTCGGAGCGCCGCAGACGACCTCCATCAGCGGCTTGCCCTTCGCGACTTCGACTTGCACGACCTGCAACTTGTCAGCGTTCGGATGCTTCTTCGCTTCGACGATGCGCGCGACCTTGAAAGCCCCAAGCGCCTTTGCCGGGTCTTCGATGTGTTCGACTTCGAGACCAATCGCCGACAACGTCGTCTCGATCTGCTCGAGCGTCGCCGTCGTTTCGAGATGGTCCTTCAGCCAGGACAGCGTGAATTTCATACTTCGTCATCCTCGAACGTGTGAGCCCCGGCGAGCGCGTTCGGGGATCCAGCAGAAAGCGTGTCGCAGACACAATGATGGGCCATCAAGATGCGGATTGCGCGCTCGTGGCCCGTAAGGATGGGCAAATCGCGGCCGCTCATCACGACGACAGCCCGCCGCCAAGCGTCGGTACGTCAAGCATCGAAAAGCCGTAGTGGCGCAGCCATGTCAGATCGCCGGAGAAGAACGCACGCAGATCGGGGATCGCGTACTTCAGCATCGTCAGCCGATCGAGACCGACGCCGAAAGCGAAGCCCTGATATTTTTCCGGATCGAGCCCGCAATTGCGGATCACGTTCGGATGCACCATTCCGCAGCCGAGAATTTCGAGCCACTGTCCGGGCTTGCCGATCGCTTCGGCACCAATGTCGACTTCCATCGACGGCTCGGTGAACGGGAAGTGTGAAGCGCGGAACCGCATCTTCACTTCATCGACTTCGAAGAACGCTTTGCAGAATTCTTGCAGCACCCATTTCAGGTGCCCCATGTGCGTGGCTTCGTCGATCACCAGACCTTCGATCTGATGGAACATCGGCGTATGCGTCTGGTCGCTGTCGCAGCGGTAGACGCGGCCGGGCGCGATGATGCGGATCGGCGGCTTTTGCGAAACCATCGTGCGGATTTGCACCGGGCTGGTATGCGTGCGCAGCAGTAGCCGCGAGCCATCGGGCTTCGGCGAGAAGTAGAACGTGTCGTGGTCCTGCCGAGCAGGATGCTCCGCCGGAATGTTGAGCTTGTCGAAGTTCATTTCGTCCGTCTCGATATCCGGACCTTCCGCGACGGCGAATCCCATGTCGGCGAAAATTTCGATGACTTCGTCGAGAACCTGGCTAACCGGGTGAATGCGGCCTTCCGAAACGGGGCCAAGGCGCACAGGCAGAGTTACGTCGGCGCGTTCTGTCTTGAGGCGCAAGTCGAGCGCGGCATCTTCAAGCGCCGCTTTGCGAGCGTCCAGCGCTTCGCCGATCTTGCCCTTCAACGCATTGACGGTCTGCCCAAAGCTCTTGCGCTCTTCGGCCGGAAGAGAGCCGAGCTTGCTCATCAACTCGGAAACGCGTCCCTTCTTGCCCAGTGCCGAAACACGCACGCCATCGAGCGCGGGAAGGTCCGCGGCGCTGGAAATTTCTTCCAGCAGGTCGGCTTCGAGTTTGGAGAGATCGTTCGAACCGCCCATCAGTTTCTCCTTTGGCGGCGGGATAAGACGCCTATAGCAACAATTGCGCAATGCTTTGACGGCATTGACGTGAAGTGTCGACACGGGAGAAGCGAGCGCCGGAACGCGGCAAGCGAAATGCTGGCAAAGGCGAAAGGCAGGACTTCGCCAAAAACATCTGCGATACGAGCGCTTCCCCACATCGCGATCGGAAAATTCGTACCATCTCGGTGCCGCGTTCCGCCCTCAGCCGCAGTGTTGCGGCGGAGAGCAGAAAAAATTCGCGGCCGTTCGAGACGGAAGCGGCGATTAAGCCGCCTTCTTGGCCTTGTCGGCTTCGGCAACCGGCGAGCTAGCTGCAGCAGCAGCCTTGTCGACGAGAGCCTTGAAACCAGCCGGATCGTTGATCGCGATATCCGAGAGAACCTTGCGATCGACTTCGATGCCGAGGTTCGACAGACCGTTGATAAATCGGCCGTACGTCAGACCGTGTTCGCGAACGGCAGCGTTGATGCGCTGGATCCAGAGAGCGCGGAAATTGCGCTTGCGACGCTTGCGATCGCGATAGCCGTACTGCAGCGCCTTTTCGACGGCCTGCTTAGCGACGCGGATCGTATTTTTGCGCCGGCCATAATAGCCTTTCGCAGCCTTGATAACTTTCTTGTGCTTGGCGTGGGCGGTAACGCCACGTTTAACGCGGGCCATGGAGGAAACTCCTCAGAATTCGTGCTTCAAGATTGATTGGTCTGGTGAACTGGTCCAGCGCTTCTGCCAGCTCCGCGAAACGGAGCGGGACGCGCCAAACAACAACTCACCGGCTGTACGGCATGTATTTCTTGACGATCTTCGCGTCGGAATCGTTCAGCACGCCCGTGCCACGGGCCTTCTGAATGAACTTCGCAGTCCGCTTGATCATGCCGTGGCGTTTGCCGGCCTGGGCGGCGACAACCTTGCCCGTTCCCGTCATCTTGAAGCGCTTTTTGGCGCCGCTCTTGGTCTTCATCTTTGGCATTTTGCTTAAGTCCTTAGTTCGCGCACGGAGCCGCCGGATGCTTGCGCCGAAGCGCTTTGCAAACCTTGTCCTTCGCGAGGAGCACTTGCCTTGGCCACGTGCGAACCGGACAATAGTATCCGGCAGGCGACGAGCTAGGTTGCGCCACGGACCTTTCGGCCCGAAATGCCGATGCCTTCCGGCATCCGCACTCTCGGCCGTTGCGAAACGGCCGGTCTTGCGAAGGATGCTTTTTGCGGTTTCCGCTGATTTTTCAAAAGCATAAGAACCGCCACGGCATGCCTCGCCGGGCGGCTCTGGCCACCTTATACGGGAGAGCCGCCAAAACCGCAATATCGCCCATAGGTGCCTAAGCCGCCACAGCCCGAGCATTTTCGCACGCCGACCGCCAATTCACCGGCGCGGGCTGGGGAACAAAGTGCAAAGTCTCCGCGGTTTACGCCGGGGAAGGCGAGGGAGGGACACCGTGAAGCAGATCATCGACCAGATCGTCAATTTTCTCCAACTGGGCATCACGACGATCTTTCGCTTCATCGAACTCGTTTGGCGGTGGTCCTTCGGCGAGATCATCTCGATCTTCCAATCGGATTGGCAAAGCCTGCCGATATGGAAAATCGCAATCCTGGCCATCGTCGTTCTGGCCATTGTCTATGTGCTGTACCGGGCTGTGTTCGAGCTTTGGCGGGCGGCGGAGCAGATCTTCCGAGCCTTCGTCGGACTTCTGACAGTCCTGATCGCGGTGCTGCCGTACATCCTGATCGCCGGCCTCATTGCCGCCGCCGGTGGCTACGTCATCCAGCACGTCAATTTCTAACGGCGGCGAACGGCTTGCCTAAACCGGCGCGGACTTGTCGATCGGCGCGCCGTTGAAGACGATACGGCTGCGCACGAAATAAAGCGCCACGAAGCAGATCAGCATCGCGATCGTCTTCCCTTCGACGGGCGGCAAGTTCATCAGATGCACGGTGAGCCAGATAACGCTGGCCGTTAGAACGAGACCGAGGCAACCGGTTGCGAAGAATTCGATAAACATCCGGTGTTCGCTTTTATGTGACATATCGCGAACGAATACATACCTTTTCGTAAGAAAATAATTGAAAACGACCGCGACGGCATATGCCACGCAGCTTTGTAAGATCGGCATTCCGAAGTAATGGGTCAAAGACAGGAATATCGAATAGTCGACAATGGTCGATGCGATATTCACTCCGGTATATCGCAACAGATGCTCTGTCTTCGATTGCATTCCGGCTGTCCCCGTTGGTTTTTCGCCTGAAACCGGCCCAAATCACAGGCGACCGACGCCGAGCCCACCCTTATCTCGTGATACCGCCAATGGGAGTATCTCGTATAGGCGATTAAAGATTTAACGCGCGTTAGGCTTGCTTTGATCTGTGCCAAATCGCCCTTACGAGCGTCGTAATGCTCACAATTGGAGCAGGTCCAATTCTGTTTCTCCGTTCAGTTGCTATTCAGGCAAATGGACTGATCGTCTATCTGCACGCACCCCCGCGTGCAGATAGAGACAGAACGGAGACGACCATGCGCTTTGTTCCAATCCTTGCGGCCACAGTGGTCGCATTGGGCCTGTCATTCGCGAGCAGCGGCCCCTCGGCAGCAGCGCCATTCACACCGGCGAAGCAGGCCGAAACTCAAAGTCCGGTACAATCAGTCCAGTATTATCGTTGGCGTGAACGCCGCTATTGGGGCCCGCGCTGGCGTGGCGGATATTGCGGCCGCTGGCGCAGGATTTGCGCTGACCGCTGGGGCTGGGGTGGACCGCGCTTCCGGGGCTGCGTGATCCGGCACGGCTGCTAAAGAGCTTGACCGGCGACGACCGTTTTGGTTGTCGCCGGTCCGCTAGATTTGTTTATTCATGCGGCGCAAGCGCGTCGCGAGCAATCCCATCACGGTCAGCGCGAATTGCGGATCGTGGCGCACGGCCTGCAAGAATGCAGCCTTATCGATGGCGATCAATTCGGTTGGTTCAGTCGCGATTGCAGCGGCGCTGCGAAGCCCGTCGACCACCAGCGCCATCTCTCCGAAAAGACCACCCGCATGCACATTCTCAAGCACTGTGCCGTAGGTGATGATGTCGACGCGACCCTTGCGAACAAGGAACATCACGTCACCCTGGTCTTCTTCCAGGAAGATCTTTTCACCGGCGTCGAAATGCCGGTACGGAGCACCGATACGATCCAATATCGAGAAGTCGAATGATCCCTCGTTGTCCATGGGCCGTCGCCATTTCCAGCTGATACGCTGGGAATGTTAGATCTGCGGGCATCCACGAACAAGGCCTTCTAAAGGCCTCCAAATCTCGGTTTGTATGCGGAAAGAAAATCGGCGGGGCTGGTGGCCCCGCCGCGAAATTTTACTTCGGCGCCAGAACCATCACCATCTGGCGGCCCTCGAAGCGAGGCTCGCTTTCAACTTTTGCGAACGCTTCAGTATCGGCTTTCACCCGCTGCAGCACGGCCATGCCCAGCTGCGAGTGAGCCATCTCACGACCGCGGAAACGCAGGGTGATCTTTACTTTGTCACCCTCTTCGAAGAACCGCTTAATCGCGCGCATTTTCACGTCGTAGTCATGATCGTCGATGCCGGGACGCATCTTGATCTCTTTGAGTTCGACGATCTTCTGGTTCTTGCGCGCTTCGGCAGCCTTCTTCTGTTCCTGGAATTTGTATTTGCCGAAATCGAGAATCTTGCACACCGGCGGTTCGGCATCCGGTGAAATCTCGACGAGGTCGAGGCCAACGCCCTCCGCACGGGCTAGCGCGTCGAATTTTGCAATCACGCCAACATTCTGGCCGGTCTCATCGATGAGGCGGACTTCCCGGGCCCTGATTTGATCGTTGATGCGGGGCCCCTGGTTTTCCCGGCTCGGCGGCTCGGGTCGCATAGGTCTACGGATGGGTGAATTCCTTCTGTTGTTCCAATTGAGCCGGGTTTGAGTCGCCCCGCCCGGTCGAGCCGGACATTGAAAAAAAAGCGGTCGTCAAGTCAAGCGGGAGACTTCGGCAGGCTTACGAATATAAGCATTCTACGGCGGATTTCGATCCGATTTGGCCCAGAGGTGTCACTTAGCGCCAGTGCTCGGCGATCCAGGGCGTCGGCCGCACATGCTTATAGAGCCGTTTCCACGCCGATGTAACGGGCCAGATGCCGTCCCGCGCCTCGTCGGGATCGGGCTTCCCGTGAAAGGCCACAACCCTCGTGGCCGGCGGCAGTTCCGGCGCCTTGAAAAACCGAATTGGCCACACCGGGAGCAGGGAATGCTTGAAACTCAGGCACCACTCCTTCGGGAAAAACACAGTGTCCTTGCTGACCGCAGAAATGTACTGCTGTTCAATCCTGTAGCGCGCGAGAACGGCTTCTGGATCGGCATTGAAGATGTCGTAGATGTACGCCATCCGCTCCGCCGGAAACCGGTAAACGGAGGTGTTGCCGACGCGCTCGTTAAGCTGTGTCCAGTTCTGCGCCACGCAGAACCGCCCCGGCAAGAAATCGAAGAAATCGTCGATCGGCCCGGTGATGACGACGTCGAGGTCAAAAAAGAGCACGTCGCCTTTGAGGTCATGCAACGGTTGCTGCCAAAGCGAGAGCTTGCGCCACGGCGTCCACGAAACGCGTTCGGGGAGATTGATTGGTGGCAGTGGCTGAATTTCTATTCCCGGATCGGCACCCGTCGCGTCATCCGTGAAGCAGATGAGGCGCGTTTCCCGCGCCGTGTTCCGCCGGATCATCGATGCAAGACGGTTGAGGTAGTCGGGACCGTACTTCTGTCCCCACTTGATGCAAATGATGGTCTGCATGGATCAGCTTTCCATATCCGAACTGGCGGAATTCGTGTGCTCCGTACCGGCGAAGGCCTCTTCGAGACGGCTACCGAGGAGTTGATCGTAAACAGCAAGCGTTGAGCGCTGCATGGCGAACGTCGAGAAAGCTGTGGTCACATGCTCGCGTGCCCGCTTGCCCATAGCGGCGCGTGCGCTGGTGTCGAGCGAAAGAGCTTCGCTCAAAGCCGCATCGTAAGCGTCAAGATCTTTGGGCGGAACGAGCCAGCCAGTGCGTGCGTCGGCGGCGACGCGTGGCGGTGCTAGAACTGTCTCCGGCGGCGCTCCGATGTTCGTCGAAATCACCGGGCAGCACATGGCCTGCGCCTCAGCGGCCGCGCGGCCGAATGCTTCCGGCTCACTGGACGCGACGAACGCGGTATGCGCCGCGCCAAACGCTGCCGGCATATCGTCAACATGTCCAACGAGTCGAACGCAGTCTTCGAGATTGAGCGCCGCGATCTGTTGCACGAGACCAGCGCGATAGTCGTCGCGCCCCTGCGCATCACCCGCAAGAATGAACACGCAATCGGGGAAACGCTCGCGAAGCCGGGCCCCTGTTGCAATGATTTCGGTTTGGCCTTTCCAGCGCGTCAGCCTCGCTGCATGCAGTACAATGCGCTGATTGTGCGCTACGCCCCAAGCATGGCGCAGCGCATCGATGCGCGCCGCTGGAACCTTCGCCGGATCGAATGCCGCAAGATCAACTCCGCGATAGATGACGCGCATTCGATCCCTCGAAGTTCCATAGCGCGAAGCGACGAGATCGGCCGTGTAGCGCGAATTTGCAATTACGATATCACCGCGCGCCATCACGCTGTTGTAAAGCCGCTTTGCGCGCCCCGCTTCTTTGTAGATGCCGTGATACGTCGTCACGAACGGCAGCTTCGTTCGCCGTGCGGCCGCGAGTGCGCTCCACGCTGGTGCGCGGCTGCGTGCATGAATGAGATTGACGTTCTCAGTGCGTGCGATCGTTGCAATCGCCTTTGCATTCGCCCAGAGCCGAGCCGGGTTCTTCGTTGCTGCCGGAAACGTAACGAGTTCACCGCCAACCTCTGCGATCCGTCCGGCCATACGCCCGCCTTCGCTCAGCACGATCGCGCGACCACCTCCGCGAACAACCGCCTCGGCGATCTCAATCGTCGAAAGCTCGGCCCCGCCGGTTTCAAGCTCTGGAATGATCTGCAATATGGTGGGGCGCAAAAGGCCCATGCGAGAACTCCGATTGGATGGCGAGGTTGTTTACGGTGACGGAACAGGAACGGCAAACTTTGATCGTTGGCGAAGGCGAAAATGCCCGCCTCATTGCATACCGAGCCAGCTCGAAAGGCGAATCGTCGGGCCCCGGGTTCTTTTGGCTTTCGGGTTTCATGTCGGATATGGGCTCGACTAAGGCAACGGCACTCATCGACTGGGCAGAAAAGCGTGGCCGCGGGGCAACGCTTTTCGACTACTCCGGTCACGGGGCCTCGAGCGGACGTTTCGTCGACGGAACGATCGGACGCTGGCTCGATGAAGCTGTCGCGGTCTTCAAATCGGCGACGCAGGGCGAGCAGATCATCGTAGGATCGAGCATGGGCGGTTACATCGCCCTTCTTCTTCTGCGACGGCTGATGCGGTACGACCCATCTGCGGCCCGGCGCATCAAGGCATTGCTTCTGATTGCGCCCGCGTGGGACATGACCGAAGAACTGATGTGGAAACAGTTCGACGCGAACGCACGTGCCGAGATCGAGGCCCGCGGATATTTCGAACGTCCGTCGGCGTATGACGCGCCCTACACCATCTCGCGAGCGTTGATCGAGGATGGGCGCGCACATCTACTCGCACGCCAACCGTTCGATCCGGGCCGGCCGGTCGTCATTCTTCAAGGCAGACTGGATGAAGACGTGCCCATCGAGCACACGCGCGAGCTGACCGGCTTTCTAACGGGTGGGCATACGAAGCTGATCGAAGTCGCCGACGCGGGACATCGCCTGTCGCGCCCGCAGGATCTCGATCTGCTGTTCTCTGAATTGGAGAAGCTCAGCTAACCCTGCGGCGATCGTCGTTGAATTACTTCCCGTCGTCGGGGCGATCGTCGCCGTCAGGCAGGCTGTCCGCAATGGCGCTTTCGAGTAGCGCCGGACCAGCCGCCTGCGCGGTTTTCTCGGGCACGATCCACATTCTGAATTCGTGCGTGACGAGGGGATTGTTACAAACGAGGTCATCGCCATCCTTGCGGCACGTCGTGTCGGCCGCGATTGTGTAGCCGCCCTTGCCCACGCCACGACTCTCGCCAACCTCGACGAGTTCAACCGGTGCGTCGGGAGCAATCGGAATATTGCGGAACGCGCATGCCGATTTTCCACTGCAGGAATCGCCCATCGGCGTTGCGGTCGTCTTCAGAGCGAGAGCGTTTGAACGCGGCATCGGCTTGGCAGGCGCTTCAAGCCCGTTCGAGATCCAACATTGTTGATCGAAACAGAGGATCGGATCAGGCCGGACGCCGGGATTTCCTCCGAGGTCATCCAGAACGACGAGAACAGTGGCGCGCTCGCCCTTGTTTTCAGACGTTTGGGCTGAGGGCGCAGGCGAACTTTTTGGGGCGCTGCTTGCAGATGCTGGGGCTTCAGCGACGGCGGGCATCGGCGCGGTGCGAGCCGGTGCTGCAGTCAACGGGGCGGGCCGTTGCTCCGGCTCGCGCGCAACAACCGGCTGAGCCGGAAGCGCGTTGTTCTCGATGCCGGTAGTCGAGACTGCCCGAATGAATTGAGCGGAAGGACCGACGGCAAACGCCTTCTGCCGCTCGATCTTCTCAGCGCGCGCTTCCTCAAGCATTTCAATTTCGTAGTCGGCGCCAGGCTTGGGCGGGTCTGCCACCTGAGTGGCCTGCGGAACTTGGACAGGTTTGGCCGCCTGGAAGGGCTTTGCAACCTGAAGAGGTTTCGCGACGGGCGGGGCTTTCACAACCGCTGCTGGCTTCTTCGGCGCTACATTCGGCTCGCTGGCTTCGGAGAATTTTTGCGCAATGGCCTGCGCCGGATTGACGGGCTCGGCGCTCGCGGCTGACGCGAGAGCGGCAAGAGCAGCAGCAAACAGCACAATTCGGGGTGTCATGAGAGTTCGCCCTGGGCATCCACGGCCATCGTGGAAACATGCCGCCTGCACCCTATACCTCAAGGAGCGGCATCGCATTCGGGCGGAATGACGGAAATGGTGTGACGGTAAAAGAATGGACACACCACCCGCTGGCTCACAGCCCGGCGATCGCCTTAAGCCCTTCGCGATAAGTAGGATACGCAAGGTTAACCCCGAGCGCTGACTTCATCCGGGCATTCGATACCTTCTTGCTCTCCGCATAGAAGCTTCGCGCCATGGGGCTGAGCCCGGCGTCCGTCGGGTCGGTCGCTGGCGGGCAGGGTACGTTCAGCAGCGTTGCGCCGTACTCGATCACGTCCTGCGGCGGCGCGGGAAGATCGTCGGTCACGTTGAAAATGTGCGTGCCATCACGGAGATCAAGCGCCGCTTCGACAGCCGTCGCGATGTCGTCGACATGCACGCGGTTCGTGACCTGCCCCGGCTTGAACACGCGCCGCGCGGTGCCCGCTCTCAACTGATCGATGGCGCTTCGTCCGGGGCCATAAATCCCGGGTAGCCTGAAGATGGTAACAGCCTTGTGCGAGTCTGTGCCGAGCTTTGACCACGCAATCTCCGCCTTGAGGCGCCGCATGCCACGATCGCTGCCAGGGTTGGCGAGTGTCGTCTCATCGACCCACTCTCCACCAGAGTCGCCGTAGACGCTGACGGATGAGAAATATCCAAGCCAGCGGATGGTGCCCGCCGCAGCAATGTCATTTCCGTAGACAAGCAAAGCAGGATCGCCCGCTTCGTCCGGCGGGATCGACTGCAGAACGTGCGTTGCCGTGGCGAGAGTTTCAGCCAATGCGTCGTCTCTCGTGCGTCCGTCGAAAAGATGCGCCTGATAACTGGAGCGCTTGAGCGCTTCGACACCCTCAGGCGTTCTCGCTGTGCCCGAGATCGTCCAACCAAGCTGTTTGAGACGCGGCGCAAGAACGCCCGCCGAATAGCCAAGGCCGAAACAAAAAAGATGGCTCATGCCGTCGCCTCGTCGAATGCTGCTGTCCATTCCGCGGCGACTTCAGGATCCGATTCATGAGGTTCATGCTCAAGCCGCAAGCGCGCGGCCTCAGCTTCGTCCATCAAGCGCCGTGCCGACCAGACGGCCATAGCGCGCACCAGGGGAGAGTCATCCTTCAGAAATGGTAAAACCAGCGGAAGAAACGAGCGATCCGCGGAGTTGCCCGCAGCAATCAGCGCGTTGCGGATGACGCGATTTCGCCCCGTGCGTTTGACGGGCGTTCCCGCAAAGCGCACGCGAAACGCGGCATCGTCCAACGCGAGCAGTTCAGCAAGAGGCGGATTTCCTTTTCCCCCGGCCGCAGCGAAGCGCAGTTCTGTCGTTACCTCGGCGAACTTGTTCCACGGGCAAACCGCCAGACAGTCGTCGCAGCCGAATACGCGGTTTCCCATCGGTTTGCGAAACTCGGCCGGAATATGCCCGCGATGCTCGATCGAGAGATAGGCGAGGCAGCGCCGCGCATCGAGCTGATAAGGCGCTGGGAATGCTTTCGTCGGACAGATATCCAGACAGCGCTGGCACGAGCCGCAATGATCCGTCTCGGGTGCGTCGGGTTCAAGCGCTGCGGTCGTCAGAATGGAACCGAGGAAAAGCCAGGAGCCATGCTCGCGCGAAACGAGGTTCGTGTGCTTGCCTTGCCAGCCAAGCCCAGCTTTCGCCGCCAGCGGCTTTTCCATCAGTGGCGCTGTATCGACGAACACCTTGACGTCTTCGCCTGACTTCGCCGCGAACGCGCGAGCCAGCGCCTTGATCTTCTTCTTGACCACGTCGTGATAGTCGCGGCCCTTCGCATAGACCGAAATGATGCCTTCATCGCGCGTTTCGAGTGCGTCGAGCGGATTGTCCTCAGGCGCATACGATTGCCCGATCATGATCGCAGTCTGCGCATCCGGCCAAAGCGTCAGCGGGTCGCCGCGTCGGTCGGCGTTCTCTTCCATCCAGTCCATGTCACCGTGCCGACCAGCGGCAAGGAAATACTTCAGGCGTTCCGAAAGACGGTCATCGCGATGAAGGCGCGCAAAGCCAATCGCGTCGAGGCCAAGCGCACGCGCTTCACGGCGAAGCAGCGCTTTCAGATCAGCGGGAAGAGGGACGGATTGCGACACGATACACTGCGCTTGTCTCAGAAATCGAGATCGGAATAGACCGCCGATGGAGCCGAGCCTGGCACGCGATCGGCAAGCAGCGCCCGAAACGACGGCCGCGACTTGATCCGTTGATACCAGATCTTGACGGCCGGGTATTCGTTCCACGGCATCTCACCAAGATAGTCGACGACCGATATATGCGCAGCCGCCGCAAAATCGGCGAAGCTGAGGTCATCGCCCGCAAGCCAGCGCCGCGCGTCAGCAAGATAACCGGTATAGGCGAGGTGATAGCGCAGGTTCGTGCGCACAGTCCGCAGAATGCTCGGGTCTGGCGAGCCGTGCGTTGGCCGCATCGTCTCGTAAACCTTTTCGTTCAGCAACTCGCGGGACACTTCGCGGTCAAACTTACCGTGATACCAATCGACGAGCCGCCGCACTTCTGCGCGGCCTTCGCGATTTCCGGGAAAGAGCGGCGGAGGCCGCGTCGCCGTCGCACGCGATGGCGGCATCACTTCTTCTGCGATGTACTCCGAAATCGAATAGGCACCGCAGAGCGTTGGCCCGCCGTCGTACTCCAGCACGGGCATTTCACCGGCCGGATTCTTGGCGAGGAAATCCTTGCGCCACTCCCACGGGTTCTCGTCGAGCAGCGCGATCTCCGTTCCATACTCCGCAAGCGCGAGACGTATCGAACGAGACCGTGGGCAAAGCCGATATTGTGTGAGACGGGGAGGGGACGACATTGGTTCGCTTGGCTGTTGAAGCGGCGACTATACCTTCGTCATCGGCCGATTCGAAGGCGCTATGCCAAAGCGCCGCTATAATGGTGGGCGGAATTCTGCTAACGCTCTCGCGCCGCGACAGGGGAGCGAGGGATCATGGAGACTTGGCAAGTCATTTTGCTCGGATTGATCGAAGGATTGACCGAGTATCTGCCCGTATCCTCCACCGCTCATCTTCTCCTGACAGAACAGCTGCTGGGCGTCAGCTCGCCGGGCAGAACATTCGAAGTTCTGATCCAGCTCGGCGCCATCGTGGCTCTGCTGACCGTCTATTCGGGTCGGCTGTGGCAGCTTGCCCGCGATCTGCCCAGCGATGCGCGAACGCGCCGCTTCGTTTTCGCGGTCCTGGTCGCCTTTCTACCGGCGGCGGTGATCGGTGCGCTGGCGCACAAGATTATCAAGGAATACCTGTTCGAATCTCCGTTGATCATCTGCATCGCGTTGATAGTCGGCGGCATCATTCTATTGATCGTAGATCGCATGCCGCTGCGCCCACGCCACCATGACGTGATGGATATTTCTCCATCGACAGCGTTCAAAATCGGCCTTTGCCAGTGCTTGGCGATGATTCCGGGCGTCTCGCGCTCCGGCTCGACCATCGTCGGCGCGATGTTCCTTGGTGCCGATAAGCGCACCGCTGCCGAGTTCTCGTTCTTCCTCGCGATGCCCACGATGGCCGGAGCATTCGCCTATGATCTATACAAAAACTGGAACCTGCTGAGCCCTGATGACGTCGGCAACATTGTGCTGGGCTTTCTGGCAGCGTTCGTCACGGGCGTGATCGTGGTGCGCTATGCGCTAGACTTCATCTCCCGCCGCGGCCTGTCGTTCTTCGGCTGGTGGCGCCTTCTTGTCGGCGGCATAGGCCTTGGCGCGCTCGCCGTCCTGCACTAACGCTGGCGCCTCCAGAGCACCGTCATCCTCGGACCAATGAGCAAAGCGAATGCAGTCCGGGGATCCAGCGCAAGACTCGGCGTAGCCGTCGACACAACTGCGTCGCGCTCGACCGAGGGCGACGATCGCGTGGATGAATAGACGGCCGTCTTTTGCCAGCCGCCGGAGATTTAAGCGGCGTGCGACGCGATCGGCTTGGTGAGAACGCGCCGGAGACCGTCGGCATCTTTCGCGCTACGCAATCCTTCCAGCGTCGCCGGATCTCTTACGAGACGCGAAATGCGCGCCAGCGCCTTGAGGTGATCGCCACCGGCTTGTTCCGGAGCGAGCAAAAAGAACAGCAAATCGACCGGCTCACCGTCATGGGAATCGTACTGCACCGGTTGGTTGAGGCGCGCGAACAGGCACGTAATCGCTTTCACGCCGGAAAGCTTCACGTGCGGAATGGCGATGCCGCGACCGAGCCCGGTCGAGCTCAGCCGCTCCCTCTGCAGCAAAGCCGCGTAGACCTCCTGCGCTTGCATACCGGTCGCCTGTTCGGCTTTCAGCGCGAGTGCTTGCAGAGCTTGCTTCTTGTCGTCGGCATGGAGCCGCGAAATGATCCCGTCACGGGCAAGCATGTCTTCGATGTTCATTGCATCTCCGATGCACTGGTCGGTGCTGCTGACGCCCTGTAAGCGTCAGCAGTTCAGTGAATTCTATTTTAAAAACGTCTGGTAGCTTCAGCCCGCGCCTTGCACCACGCGCGTTCCATCAGCGGCCGACGCAGCAGCTTGAGATTCAGCGTCGATCCACCCGATGTGGCCGTCATTGCGACGGTAGACAACATTCAGTCCCCCGTGTGCGGCATTCCTGAAAATCATGAAGGATGCTTCCGACAAATCAAGCTGCATAACAGCCTCACTCACCGTCATGTGGCCAATATTGCGCTGGCCTTCGGCGATAATAAGCGGATTCGCGTCCTCTCGATGCTCCTGTTCGCCGTCTTCTTCAGTGACGCCGACAACATAGTCGCGCGCCTCAATGCCAGTACGGCGCCGGGCGGCCGCTTCCGCGGAAGAATGGTTCTTAATGCGGCTTTTATAGCGTCTTACGCGCGTTTCAAGTCTATGAGCGGCGGAATCTGCGCTGGAATAAGCATCATCAGATTCACCATGCGTTTCGAGCAGTAACCCACTGGTGAGGCGCACGGAGCACGAAGTCTTAAAAAGCCCGCGTTCACGCTCAAGCCGGATGTGGCCGTCCGGCACTCGACCCAAATACTTCTGCAACACCGCTGTAATTTTATCGCCCGCATACGTTTTGAATGCATCGCCAGCGTCGAGGTTTTTTCCAGTGATTTGGATGGTCATGCCGCCCTGCCTGTATTGCAAATGGTGGTGGACGAAAAGCACACGTGTGCGCTTTTACCTTTGGGCGGATTACGATGACAAACGAGTGTGGCCGCCGCAAGCCGGACCTTCAGGTACTGAAATTATGGGCCGAGCCGCGAATATGTCAAATCACTCTTGGCGTCTTCCAGGCGAATAAAAACAATTAAAAACAGCATCTTACATAAGATCTAAAGAGTTCCACTCAAGTGTTCTGAAAGTCGTTTATCACGGCGCCGTTGAACCGATGATGGAATGCGCATGGCTTCGCGATACTTGGCGACAGTGCGCCGGGCAATATCGACACCTTCAGCCCGCAGCCGATCGACAATTTGGTCGTCCGACAATACGCCGTCAGCCGACTCCGCATCGATCAGTTGCTTGATTCGATAACGCACCGATTCCGAGGAATGGGCTTCGCCATCGCTCGATGATGCGATCGCGGACGTGAAAAAATACTTGAGTTCGAAGATGCCCCTCGGCGTCGCCATGTACTTGTTCGACGTCACGCGCGAAACAGTCGACTCGTGCATCGAAATAGCGTCGGCGATCGTCTTGAGATTGAGCGGTCTCAGATGCTGGACGCCGTACACGAAAAAGCTGTCCTGCTGACGCACGATCTGATCCGCCACTTTCAGAATCGTCCGTGCACGCTGATCGAGGCTTTTTACAAGCCAGTTCGCCGTTTGCAGGCATTCGAACAGGTAATCCTTGTCCCGTTCGTTGTTCGCCGTCTTGGCGACACGCGTGTAGTAGGTGCGGTCGATGAGAACGCGCGGCAGCGTCTCGCTGTTGAGTTCAACATGCCAGCCACCATCTGAAGCCGCACGAACGATCACGTCAGGCACGACCGGCTGCATCTGCACGGAACCGAACTTCAATCCGGGCTTTGGATTGAGGCATTTGATTTCGCGGATCATGTCCGCGAGTTCATCCATGTCGACGGCGACGGCTTTCTTGAGCGCTGTAAGGTTCCGACTTCCCAGCAGATCGAGATTGGCCAGCAGCTTCGCCATCAACGGATCGTAACGGTTCTGATCCTTGAGCTGCAGCGCGAGGCATTCGGCGAGCGATCGCGCGAATACACCGGGCGGGTCGAAGGTCTGCAGTTTGGTCAGTACGGATTCAACGAATTCCAGAGACTTGCCGAGCCGATCGGCAAGAGACGCAAGATCTGCCGGGATGTAACCCGCTTCATCCGTGAGATCGATCAGATACTGCCCGACGATCCGTTCGACGCTGTCGGAGACGGTCAGCGGCAGTTGCTCGCTGAGATGCTGACGCAGCGACACCTGATTGGCGACATAGTCTTCGAGGTCATTGTCCTCGTCGCCGCCGTTGTGCATGCGCTGGGTGACGTTCGCCCATCCAAGACCGGATGCCGAGGGGTCATATGACGGTTCGCCCGTACCCGGTTCCTGAAAGACGTTACCGAAATCCGCGTCGAGCCCGCCGCTCTGATCTTGAACCGGTTCGCGCAGGTCGAGCCAATTGTCGTCTTCGCCCCCGTCCGTGCCGCTGCCGTCGTCGGCTTTCTCGGGTACAGCTTCGGCGTTCTGGGCGGTGGTTTCTTCTCGCTCCAGCAGCGGGTTGCGCTCAAGCTCAGCCTCGACGAATTCGCCGAGTTCGACGTTCGACAGCTGCAAAAGACGGATCGCCTGCTGCAGCTGTGGTGTCATCACCAGCTGCTGGCCCTGTCTCAGCTCAAGTTTTGCAGAAAGCGCCATGCGCTAACCCGCCGCTCCGTCGGTCAAATCCTCAGGAGAGCAATAATCAAGGCGTGTTAACGAACATATCGCCAAGGTACACTCGCCGAACGTCTTCGTTCGATATGATTTCCGAAGGTTTGCCTTGTGTCAGAACCTGACCATCATAGATGATATACGCGCGGTCGATGAGACTTAACGTTTCACGAACGTTGTGGTCCGTGATCAAAACGCCAATTCCGCGTTCCGTCAAATGCCGGACGAGTTGTTGAATATCGCCGACCGCTATCGGGTCGATACCGGCAAATGGTTCGTCCAGCAACATAAACGAAGGCCGGGAGGCCAAGGCCCGGGCAATTTCGCACCGCCGCCGCTCGCCGCCGGAAAGTGCCAGTGCCGGTGATTTACGCAGTCGAGTGATCGAAAATTCCTCAAGAAGTGCGTCCAGCTGCTCTTTCCGCGCCTTCCGGTCAGGCTCGATGAGCTCAAGCACGGCCATGATGTTCTGCTCGACCGTCAATCCACGGAAAATCGAGGCTTCCTGCGGCAGATACCCGACGCCAAGGCGCGCGCGCTGATACATAGGCAGCTTAGTGACGTTCTCGCCATCAAGCGTGATGCGCCCATCGTCCGCGGCTACGAGCCCGGTAATCATGTAGAAAACGGTTGTCTTACCCGCGCCGTTCGGCCCCAAAAGTCCAACGGACTCACCTCGGCCGACGGCTAGGCTGACGCCTTTGACGACCATGCGCTTGCGATAGGATTTCTTAATCCCATAAGCCGTCAGCCAGCCTTCCGCGCCAATGGCATGCGGGTCCTGGTCGCTCGCCTGCCCGTTGACCGCAGCCCCGTTTTGCGGCGCGTGGCCGTTCGAGCCTTGCGGAGCACCGCTGGCCTTTGACTTCAGGCGGAATGGCAGAGCTCTGAACACTATCGTTTCTCCGCACGGCTCGCGAAAATCCGCGGCCAGGAAATGTCTCGAACGGCAGCCATCGTCAAGATCAGGGCGCCGTCCGCGATTGCCAGCCGTCCACTTCAGGTGCGGCCGGCTTCTGTTTCTTGCCCATCAATTGTCCCGGATAGAAAACGGCGCTGGGCCGATCCAGCTTCAAATTGCCGTCACTGTCGGTGCTCACGCCTCCAGCCGATGCCGTCGACTTCGCGGTTCCGGCCGGGGGTTCGGTTTTGATCGTAACCTGGCCGGTATTCAAGTCGATGAGCAGCTTATTGCCTTTGACGATGTTCTTGCCCTGGGTCAGCACCACCGCGCCACCAAGCGTCGCAAGGTTGGTCTTAACGTTCACTTCGGCCCAGTCGCCAGTGGCCTTCTGACCATCCTTTGCAACGATCGATACGTTCTTCTTCGCGCGGATTTGCGTCAGTGACGCACCCGCGGAGGTGTCGCCGTCTGCGCTGCGGCCCAGGCCCGCCTTGCCGTTATAATAGGCAGTCATTTCCGCGGACCGGATCGTGAAGTTACCCTGCAGCGTGATGACATCGCCGCTGAACAACGCAGTCTTGGCGTTGTCATCGACATCAAGCCGCATCGCCGTCACGTCGTACGGCGCATTCGGATCGGTCTTGAACGTCGCGCCGAACGGAATGCCGCCTGCCGACGGGTCGGCATCGTCTTCGCTTGCTTTCGTCGCAGACTGAGCGGGTTTCACGAAGTGTGCTGAAATCCGGCCCGCCGTTGCGTCCGTCGGCGCCGTCAATTGCATTTTGTTGGTGGTCTGATTGAACACGAGGCGACGCCCTTTCAGCACGTTCGCGCCTTGCGTAACGACAACCGGCCCGGTCAGAACCATGGTTTGCGCCGCCTGATTGTATTCGGCCCGGTCACCAACGGCTTTCTTATCGTCGCCTTGCGTCAGAACCACGTCACCGTCGAGCACCGCGACCTGAGACGCTGCATCGAATTGCGCGGTTTGGCTGGTGGCAGTTTCACCTGACGCTTGCACCAGAACGACGGAATCCCGCGCAATGATCGACTTGACCTTCGTGCCCGGCTCTTCGGTCTTGGCCTGCGCCGTCTCTGCGGTCTCCGAGCCCGTCGGCGCAACCTCGCCTTCGTAACTCACCGACATTTCAGGCGCGGAGAGCGTGGCACCCGCTTGCGTCGCGACCACTTTGCCGGTGAAGAGCGCCGTTTTCTTTGTGTCGTCCACATCGAGCCGGTTGGCGGAGACATCTACGGGTTCGCCGGGCTTTCCAAACGGCATTGCCTTCGGTGCCGAAGGATCCTCTGCGGCCGCCGCCACAGGTGCTTTCGTCTTCATGTGCGCGCGCACGTTGTCGACAAAAGTATATTCCTTTGTCTTCTGGCGGATCGTCAGTTGGTTCGAGAGGATCGTGCCCGCACCCATCGCGATGGTCGATGGCTGGTCCGACGTGATGATCCCTTCTTTCGTTTGGATCATTGCGTGCGTCAGCGTCGCGTTGAGGCCGCCGTCTCCTGTAACGCGGATCGAATCCTGCAGCTCAAGCGTGCTCGCTTTGTTGTCGAAGATGCCACGCGCCGCGACGAGATGAGTCTTTTGCTTCTTCGCATCGAGCAGGTCGCCGGTAATGCCTTCGAGATGAACCAGCGTCAGCGACTTCAGATCCTGTTGCGCGGTCTCGGCCTTCACCCAGTAGCGCCCGCCGTCCGCATTGAATCCCTCGTAGTGCGGATTCTTCATTTTCAGATTGTCGGCAACGATCTGCGGGATCTGCAGCGACGGCATGGCGGGGCCGACGCCTTTGCCGCCGAGAACAACCAGAAGGAAAAGCCCGGAAGTCACGAGGGCAAGGAGCGGCAGCGAGATCTTGAGCAGCCGAACATGACGCGAATGGCGGTGCGCCAAACGACGGCTCACCGTGCGGTCACCGGCAAAAACGATGTTAGACGAACGCGAGCGCCCGCCCGCCGTGGCGCTGTCAGATGTGGCAGCCATTGAGGCCCATGCAACTATTCCCCGAGGAAACCTCAATCTCAGCCGGAAATGGGGAGACTTTGGGACGGGAGGCTGGAGATCACGGAAATCCGGAGCCGTGGGTGCCGGTTCTCCGCCGAAAACTGCTTAATGCGCGAAGATGTCGTCATCCTCGAAGCCCGCAAGATCGAGCCGCGCCCGCGTCGGCAGGAAGCTGAACGCCGATTCAGCGAGTTCCTGACGGTCGCTGCGAGCCAGCATTGCATCCAGCTTCGTCTTGATCTCATGCAGGTGCAGCACGTCGTTCGCCGCGTATGCCTTCTGGCTGTCGCTGAGGTTAGCCGCCGCCCAGTCGCTGCTCTGCTGTTGCTTCGAAATCTCGATGCCGAGCAGTTCGCCAACCAGATCCTTCAGTCCGTGCCGGTCCGTGTAAGTGCGAGCGAGCTTCGAAGCGATCTTCGTGCAGTAAAGCGGCCCAGTGGTGACACCGAGATATTGCTGAAGCACGGCCACGTCGAACCGGGCGAAATGGAAAATCTTTAGAGTTGCGGCATCGGCCAGCAGCGCTTTCAGACGCGGCGCCTCATAGGACTTGCCGTCGAATTGTACGAGGTGCGCCGTGCCGTCGCCGCCCGAGAGCTGGACGAGGCAAAGCCGGTCGCGATGCGGTTTCAGTCCGAGCGTTTCGGTATCGATCGCAACGCCTTTCGGAAACGTCAGACCGGCGGGCAGGTCGCCCTTATGCAATTTGATCTTTGGGCCGCTCATCCGCGAATTCCTGGTTTCGTTGCGCCCGGACATGGGGAGACGTTGAGGTGCGTGGCTTTCTCCCATCTGTCAAGACGATGCGAAGCCGCCTGCGCGGCTGTCCCACCGTCAAGCCACGTGCAAGGCGAAGCAGAAACAGTCCGGAGACGATGAAATCCGTCCGGAATCTGCAATGAAAATTCTATTGATCGGACACGGTTACGTCGGGGCTTACCTGCGGCCGCTCCTGATCGGCTCTGGCCTCGACGTGGCTGTTTGCGACCAGAACCCGGATCGCTTGGCCGGCATCCCGAATGCCCTGCGTTGCCGCTATCAAGAATTGACGATCGCGGATCTCGCCAATTTCGACGTCATTCTCTGGTTCGCGGGTCATTCGAGCGTGCCGATGTCGCTCAAGGATCCTGACGGCGCGCTCGCCAACAACTGCCTCGATCTTTTGCATTTCGCGCGCCGCAAGCCGCTTGAAGCACGCCTCATCTACGCAAGCACCGCCAGCGTCTACTCGGTCTTGACCGACGGCGAAATACCGCCCGCGCTGGACGAGTCCGAGACCCGCCTCGATCCGGTCAATCCGTACGACTGTTCGAAAATATCAATTGATGCGCTCGCCCGCTGCTTCACCAATGGCATGACCGGATTGCGCCTCGGCACTGTATGCGGTGAGAGTCCGCTGTTGCGCGCCGAACTGGTCTTCAATGCAATGAACCTCGCCGCAATGCGGAACGGTTGCGTTGAGGTCAGCAATCGTGACTCGCACCGCAACCTGCTCTTCCTGGAAGATCTTGCGCACTACGTTCTGCGCTTGGTCGAGATCGAACAGGAACTGCCGCCAATCCTGAACACCGGGTCTTTGAACACGAGCATAGGCGATCTCGCCGATGCAATCGCGGCCTTCCATGGCGTGCCCGTCGTCGATAAGGGCAGATCGAAAACATATTCGTTCCGCATGAACTGCAATAAAATTCATGCGCTCTGTGGAGCGCCGCCCGAAGCCACGCTGGCCGAGCGGTGTGATCGCTTCCGCAGCATCTACAGCTCCAATCTCAAAGTGGCATCATGACCGCGCCGTGCGTTGCGCAAAGGACGTGCGTGGTGTGCGATGCCGCCGTCACGCCGCTGCTCGATCTTGATGTGCAGCCCCCCGCCAACTTGCTTCTCAGCGACGCGAACGAGCCCTACGAAGCCTTTCCACTGGGATTTGCCGTTTGCCCGTCATGCAGCCACGGCCAGCTCACGCACTTCGTCGACCCCGAACGACTCTTCAAACACTATCTTTATGCGAGCGGTACGAGCGGCACCCTGAAAGCCTATTTCGATTGGTTTTCTGACGCGCTTGCCGCTGTTCAACCAAAAGCGCGCGTGCTCGAAATCGCATCCAACGACGGCTCACTGCTGGCATCTCTCGACGCACGAGGCTTCGACGCAACCGGCGTTGATCCCGCTGAAAATCTAAACGCCATCGCACGCGATGCAGGACGCAAGGTCGTAACGGGCTTCTTTCCTGACGCTCGGCCCGAAGGAACGTTCGATATCATCGTTGCGATGAACGTCGCGGCGCATACGCCCAATCCATCCGCGTTCATGCGAGGCGTGCGCAACAGCCTCTCCGAGGGCGGAACGGCCATTATCCAAACCAGCCAAGCGATGATGATCGCGAACGGCGAGTTCGACACCGTCTATCACGAGCACTACTCGTTCTACACGGTTGCCTCGATGGCGCGCTTGGCAGCAAATGCCGGACTGAGGCTCGACGCAACGCGCCTTGTCTCTGTTCACGGCGTGAGCCTGCTGTTCTTCCTGCGGCGTGCAGAAGACGCGAATACAGAATTTCCATTCGCCGACACGGCACCCTTTGCCGTCGCTTGGCCCGAACCGACACCGCCATTCCTCCGCAAGGATCTCGCGCCTGCGGACGCGCTTGCCGCGTACACGTCTTTCGCCGAGGGCGCACGGTCCGCAATGAAGACCGCGAAAGAACTCGTCGCCGCCCATCAGTCAGCAGGCCGCCGCGTGGCGCTGGTCGGCGTGGCCGCGAAAGCGCTGACGTTCATCCGCGCGGCCGGAATGTCACCAGATATGTACATCGACGAAGCGCCGCTGAAGGTCGGTCTGCACGTGCCCGGCACAAGCCAGGAGATCATGCCGCTGAAGTCCGCCGCGGGACTGTCCGCGGATACGACATTCCTGATCGGCGCCTGGAACTTTGCCGACGAACTCATGCGAAAGATCAGAGCGCTCAATGAGCCCGTCGATCCAAAGTTCGTCATGTATTTCCCAAAGCTTGCTGAGATTGGGTAAGCCATGGTTCGCCGGGTTGTCATCTCGCACTTCTTCAATGAAGCGTACCTGCTGCCGTGGTGGCTGAAGCATCATCGCGATATCTTCGACCACGGCGTCCTGATCGACTACGCTTCGACCGACGGATCGGCTGACATCTGCCGCAGCCTCGTGCCCGGCTGGGAAGTCGTTCAGTCCGAAAACGCATCGTTCGCTGCGATCATGTGCGACTTCGAAGTTATGAAGCACGAACAGCGCTTTCCGGGTGCCTGGAAGCTGGTGCTCAACACCACCGAATTCTTCGTGGCGCCAGGCTTGGAGAAGATGGAGCGCCTTCTCGTTCAGCATGACATGACGGGCGTCCGCTTACCTGGCGCGGTGATGATCGATACGGAGCCGGACGTTGCGCCGGATCCGGCGCTGCCGCTCGTGCAGCAGAAGTCGAGCGGCATTTGGGAAAGCGAGATGGACTTCAAGGGGCTGCAGATTCCCGGCCTCACGTTCCCAACGCGCAGCCGCTTCTATCATCGCTACGAGATTGGCGCGTACACGCCAGGGCGTCACTCGTCACAACTGCCGCGCCAGGTAAACGGTAGCCGCGATCTCGGTTCGATCCATTGGTACGGTTACAGCCCGTGGACAAATGCGTTCAAGGCACGCAAGCTTCAGATCTCGGACCGACGCGATACCTTCGACGTCAAAAACGGATTTGGTGCTCAACATCAGGCGGACATCGATGAACTCGATCGCCGCTGGGCGAAGCTCGCGCCGCTCAGCAATGCGTTGAGCTTGACGGCCTAGCTGCTGCTTATCCGCTATTCGAAGACCGGTAGCCGCGTTGCCCCGATGGCATCGCGCAGGATCGCCGATTGGTCGCGCCGCGAGAACACCTCGAATGCGCGCTGCTCCAACGAATGCCGCGCAGCATCATCTTTCACCAGCGCCACGCAGGCAGAAACGACGTCCGTATAAGGCACCGCTGCCATCGCGCTGCGAATATCCTCGTCGATTTCCGTGTCGGGCCCGCATTCGCTGACGACCGCCTTGCCGTTCGCCAGAAGATAAGATGTCCGCACGATCTCGTGGATGCTGTCTTCGTAGAAGTGCAGATTGAGCACCACTTTCGCTTCCGCAATCGCCCGATCGCGCTCTGCGCCATAAACGCTGAAGATGTGCCGCACGTTCAATCCAGCACGGGTCAGTTCGGTCAGGATCGAGCTGCGTCGTCCGTTGAGACTGCCGTAGAAAAGGACGTCCGTCGTCTGCGGTGCTAAGAGCTTCCGCGTCATGCTCGGCACGTATCCGATCTGGAACCGGCTGACGTGCGGATTGCGGATCAGCCTTTCGATCTGCTGAATATTGCGCGCGCTGTAGTCCCAGACGGCGAGCCGCCGCAGCAACCCGGTATAAATCGGCCGCGCGCCGATGTTGAAGCCGCGCAGCTGTTCCAGATTGACGATCACCGTGTTGTGCGGAATGCGCGCTGCATGCTCTTGCGTGGCGATGAGGTGGCCGCCGAACAGAAGGTTCATTCCTTCAAGGCTCGCCTCGTTCCGGCGTTTGCGAACCGTGATGCCGAGTGCTGTAAGCGCGGATTCGAATCCCGAAATGAGGTCGTCGAACGCGGCTGTATGCGGATTGTTCTCCGGTACGATCGTCACGAGATTGACGACGCGCCAGGCGAGGGGAAGCTGGTCTGCGGACGGCTGTTCAACGACGCCAGAGTTCAAAACCTTGGCGGCCTCAGTCGTAATGCGCAGCTTATGTTTGATATCGGGCGAATCCGGCGCCAGTGCCAGCGCTGTTCCGAATGCCTGAGCGGCGTCGTCCGCCTGTCCAAGCGCAACGAACATATCGCCCAGCATGTCCCAATCAGCCGACGAATTCTTGCCGAGCCCTACGGCTTTCGCTTTGGCCTTGCAGGCAAATTCGATGTTGTCGAGCGCGAGCATGACGGTTGCCAGCGCGTCGTGCGCTTCAGCAGACTTCGAATCCATAAGGATCGATTGAGCGAGCGCTTCCGCAGCGGGATGGAGCTGTCCCAGCCTCGCGTTCTGCAACCCAAGTTCGAGAAGCTCTGCAGCCGATGCGGAGGCAAGATCATCAAGGTTGAGTTCGCCGGAGACTGGCGGCAGGGCGAATTCAGAAAGCGGCTGCATGTGGTCCTCCGGCACCGTTGCGGCGCGCGCGAGTCGACCGGCCGTGAGTCGGTCCGCGCGATTATCCGCGTCTACACCGGCAAGCCTGCATGGGGCTGTCAGAGGCGCTCATAGGCCATTCGAAAGTGAAGCGTCAGCGGGCTTCGATCAATCCCGAGTCCATCAGCCTGCGATGGAAGCTGAGGATCGACTGAGACTTCGAACAGGTGAAATACCGACCCTGACACAGCTCCATGAGGCGAAGCCGCTCCTGATAGGCTTCCGGTAGGGGAATGCGCGCCGCACGAAGCATCACCGTTCCAAGATACGGCACTTCCAGCGTATCGATTGCCGGCATCGGCGGCGGATCATAATTCACGCCGTTGATCGAGTAATAGGTCAGCATTCCCGGACTGTCGGGCGTCAATTTGATGTCTTCGGCATACGCCGTTTCGTCGAAGCCGAGGAGCGTGCGCGTCGCAACCGGCTGGTGGTCGCCATATTGCACGATCAGGAAGCGCTCGTTCGGAAAGCGCTTTTCGAGATTGGCGCGAAATTCGTCGTAGTCCATATGCGCCAGCGAGAGCCGCCGGAGGTATTCGTGCATCTCAGGATCGGTGCCGGGCCCTCCGCCGGAAACCTGCATGTTGGGTTCGAACGTATTGTTGTACGGCAGGTGCGTTGCCGACGTGATGACGAACGTGAAGATCGGACTGTTCGACTCCGCAAGGTTGCGCCCAATGTCGTTCAGCGCATTGTTGTAATAGAATTGATCTCGCTCATTGAAGCGCTTCGCACCCTGCGCACGGTAATCGAAAATTTGTGGCATCCCGACCGTCGAGTAGAAGCGCCCGTTTGAAACGAACGCCTGCGGCACAGGATAGAACACGCTGTTCTTGTAACCGCAGCGCGCCAGAACCTGCGGAACGGCGTCGTGAATCTTGCCCTGCATGAGCGATTGCACGAACGTTCGCATTCCGCCGAAAGAATAGGTCGAAACACCGGCCAGCACGGAAAATTCCGTCAGCCACGATGCGCCGCCGTAAGTTTCCACCCGCAGCTTGTGCAATTGCCCATCGAACGAAAGAAAGAACGGGTCGAGAGCGTGATCGTAGTCGATCTGCGGGAAGAACGACGGCGGAACCGCGCTCTCTTGATGAATCAGAATGATATGCGGCGGCTTCTCAGTAAGTTCGCAACCGGCAATGCTGAAGGGCGGCATCGATTGCGAGCGCGCCGCGTCGAGCAACTGCCCTTTCCATAGCGTCTCAGCCGTTTCAGACCATGACGCATAGAACGACGAAAGATAGAGATTGTCCCAATAGAAGAGCGTGTTTTTCCGCTCGCCCTTGCCGTTGTTGGCCCATGCCGCAGCAGCGATGCAGAGAATAAAAAGAACTGCGCTGATCCGTCTGGGAACGCGCGAAGTGTCGGCACGCCAAAGCACGATCCCGGCAACCACGCTGAGCGCCAGCATACCCACGAGCGCGAGCAGCATCACCTTTTGGCTGCTCCAGAGAAAGACGATCGTCGACCACGAAGTCATATAGAAGACGACGTCGTACGCATGCAGCACCATCTCAAGGTAATGGTGCTTGACGCTCGCCGCGACGACGATGGTGAAAACCATCAACCCGATGAGGGTGATGGAAAACAGCATCCGGCGAGACAGAAACGTCAGCGCCAGAACGAGCGCCGTCGTGATCGAGCTTGCGAAAACCAGTGTGTACAGCGCGCCTTCGTACTGCAGGTGATAGTAGGCCAGCGCGAGCGCGATCGCGATCGTCGCGTACCGGATGTTCGCCTGCGAAAGTGTACCCGCTGCGCTCTTGTCAGCGCGCAGTATCGGACCTTTTTCGGGAGTGCCGATAAGTTCTGTGGTCATGTCGCAGCAGACACCTTGGAGGGATGTGTCCCCGCGTCACCACGGGATAGGGCAGGCATACCGTGTGATGGATTGCGATCAATGTCCATTTCGCACCTGCGTACTCCGCCCCCTCTAAGGCGCAAGCAGGGCGGGGGGATCATTCCTGCATCCAATAGTTGAATGACGCGTGAACATGCCTTCCGGTTGCGGTGCGAAATATACTGCGAGCACAGAATTTAACTGACGAGAGCAATTCTTGAGCGCGCGGCCAGGGGAGGGGGCGACCGCGCTCATGGCTCGGGACAGCCACAACAAGCCATACCAGCAACGATATCGGGTCTCACAGAGGGCACAGCTTTCGTAGACGAAAAGCGCCGGTGAGTCCGCGATCCAAAGTTCGATAAACGAGCTCACTGATACGGAGGGATTTCGCGATACGAATATCCCGATCAGTCAGTCTGCGTCTTAAGGCTATCGCGACTACGTTCGGCGACACGAAACCCGGACTTGCATCTTCGTGCGAGACGAACGTGGCCTCTAAGAAGCTCGAAGCGCTGACGACGTGAGCATCCGTCTCCGGTCGGAATTTTTATGGGAAGACCGTCGAAAAACATCGGGAATTCGTCCCGTGGAGGCGTGGGTAATTGGCACCTAAGGTCGCGCTTGCCACGCTTGCGGTGGGGTGGTGCGAAAGCACTTCCTCCTGAATTTCACACCACCCTCCGCACCTTTGTCAGGCGAGCTCCAAAGCTGTTTTACAAGCTCACGAGCACTCGCATGCCGCCAATGGATACAGCGCAATAGCCTTTGTTTGCGTGGCCGCGGTTAAACGCGAACTGATGCCCCAAGCATCAGCGGCGAAGGCAAGCGTTTGTATCAAAAACGATGGAGAGGAAATCCCATGAGCTTCAGGAAATCGTTCCTGTGGGCGGGCGGGCTTGCGGTGGCGCTCCTGTGCGGCGCCGTGGCCGTGCCAAGCTTCGCCAATGAGCAGATCGAACAGGCAGTGAAGAACCCGGATCTGTGGCCAGCGCCGGGTCGCGACAACAAACTGACGCGGCACTCCCCACTGTCCGATATCAATAAGGACAACGTCGATAAGCTGCAGATGGCGTGGCAGCAGTCGACCGGGGCGCTACGCGGGCATGAGGGCCAGCCTGTCGTGGTCATCCATAACGGCAAGCCGATGATGTACTTTTCATCCGGCTGCCCGAACATGGCCCAGTGCAACATTCTTCAAGCGCTCGATCTCACCGATCCGGATAACCCGATTCAGGTTTGGAACTACGTCAAGAAGACAGATCGCGACGAGACGGCCGTTCCGCGCGCTTGCTGCGATACGGTTCATCGTGGCGTCAACTATGCCGACAACAAAGTCATCTATCATACGCTCGACGGATTTGTGATCGCGCTCGATGCGACAACGGGCAAAGAAGTTTGGGTCGTCAAGCACGCGTATCCCGAACGCGGCGAGACGATCACCGGCCCGACGCTCGTTGCTGAGAACCTCGTTATCGCCGGCTTCGGCGGCGACGAATTCGCGGCGCGCGGCCGTTTGACGGCTTACGATCTCAAGACGGGTAAAGTCGTTTGGAAATGCCATTCGACTGGCCCGGACAAAGACGTCTGCCTGACGAATGAAACCAACAAGGCCCATCCCGAATACGGCACAGCGGGCCATGACATCGGCGTCAGCAGCTATCCGACAACGAATGGTGGTGAGTGGAAGATCGGTGGCGGTTCCTACTGGGCGTGGGGCAGCTACGATGCAAAACGCAAACTCGTATACTGGTCGACTGGCAACCCCGGACATTGGAGCCCGTCGTATCGTTGCGGCGCCAAGACCCACGACGAGTGCAACAACGGTCAGTGGGACAACAAGTGGTCTATGACCATTTTCGCCCGCCACGTTGAAGATGGCACGGTCGCCTGGGCCTACCAGATGACGCCGTTCGATCAATGGGACTACGATGGTGTCAACGAAAATATCCTTGTCGACGACGTCGATATTGACGGCAAAAAACAGGACATTCTCGTTCACTTCGATCGCAACGGCTTCAACTACGTTCTCAATCGCGATGACGGTACGCTTCTGCGCGCCAACAAGTTCGTGACTGTGAACTGGGCCGAAAAGGTCGATCTCAAAACCGGCCGTCCGATCAAGGTCTATGAGCACTCACCGTTTGAGCGCCATCGCAATGTCCAGGCATGCCCGTCGGCAATGGGCGGCAAGGACCAGCAGCCGTGCTCGGTCGATCCAAAAGATCCAACCAAGTTCTATTGCCCGACCAACAACTGGTGCATGGAAGACGAACCGCAAGACCGCACACATACCCAGCAGGGCACGGTGTACGTCTTCGCCAACGTCTACATGTATCCTGAGAAACCGGGCGTGACCGGTAAGATCAAGAAGTTCGACATCGTCTCGGGCAAAACCGATTGGGAAATTCCGGATCCGTATCCGAACTGGTCGGGAACGCTCAACACGGACGGCGGGCTGATGTTCTATGGCTCGAACGGCGGACAGTTCCGCGCCGTCGATCGCAACACCGGCAAGATCCTTTGGGAACGAAAGCTGGCGTCGGGCATCATCGGCAATCCGATCGCATGGAAGGTGGCAGGCAAGGAATACATCTCCATCTTCGCGGGCCTAGGCGGCTGGATCGGCATCCCGGTCACCGCGGGTCTTGATATGGACGACAAGTTCGGCGCGATCGGTGCGACGGCGATGGCGAAAGCCGCCGGCCTCGACAAGATCCCGCAGGGCGGCGTGCTCACCACCTTCCGCGTCTACCCATAAGGCGCGAATAGAACCCTAGACGAAGACGGCGTCCGGACCACATACGGCCCGGACGCCAATTCCGTTTTCGAAGTCTCGAATGAACTTCACCGAGCGCGAGGACTGAATCGCGCTGCCGACACGACCAACAGAGGTCCAATGATGCGTGGCGTGCGAATTCTCCTGCTTGTCGGATTGCTTGTCCTGAATACTTCTCCCGCACCGGCGCGAGATCTGAGCTATCTGAAATCGAAGCCGTTCAATCAATTGACGTCGGCCGAACTTTCCGCCGCGAAGGAAGAGGCGAAGAAATACAAGCTCTCGCATCTCGTCGCTTGCGCAGACCCCGGTAACATGCCGCTTTCTGATAACAAGCGGGAAGGCTTCGAAAACAAGATCGCAGAAGCCGTCGGCCGCAAGCTCGGCGTGGACGTATCGTTCTTCTGGCGCCCCTACATCGAACGCGGACTGACGCGCGAGACGTTCGACAATCACGAATGCCAGGTCCTGCTCGGAATGCCGACCGACTATCCCGACCTCCTAACGTCCGTGCCCCTCTACCGCTCCACCTACGTCCTCGCATATCGGTCGGACAAGGGGATCGACATCAAGAGCATGGACGACCCGGCGCTGCAGAAACTCAAGGTCGGCGTGTTTCAGCAGTCGGCGATGCGAGAAGTTCTGGCGGAGCACGGTATCAAAGAAAATGTCGATCTGCAGATCATCAGTGTCCAAGCCGATCTCAAGCCGGAACAGCAGCCGTGGCGTCAGGTTCAGCGTGTCGTGGATGGCGCTATAGATGTGGCGGCCGTTTGGGGACCATTTGCCGGATGGCTGAAGAAGAACGGCGCGCCGCTCACGATCCAAACCGTCAACACGATTGTCGATAATACGCCGCTGGAATTCTCCATTGGATGGGGCGTGCAGAACACAGACGTCGTTGTAAAGCTCAAGATCGACATGGCGATGGAAGATGCAAAGGACGAGATCGCTAAAATCCTGGCGGACTACGGCGTGCCGCTCGTTCAATGTTCGAATTGCATCGTCGAAGGTACGTTGCCATCACATGGCGTTATTCAGGCGCGGCAAGGCCAAGCCTATGAAGATCGATACCTGACCGTTCAGAAAACACATCAGCACAGCGCCGATGCGACGCCCGATCAGATCGTGACGAATACACGCCTTGAGGCTTGGCTGAAGGACGGCGTCGACGTCAACGCGGAGCTGATGAACGCCATCGTCGGCGCTGACGCGGAGAGGATCAAATTTTTGATTTCGAAGGGCGCTGATGCGAACAAGCCCGATCAGCTCGGTGCGCTGCCGTTGGGTGCAGCCGCAAGCATCCGGCGCACGGACCTCATGCAAATCCTTCTCGATGCAGGTGCGAACGTTGATGCGATCGACAACGACGGTATGACGGCGCTTCAGCACGCAATCAACGTCAATCATGTGCCGTCTGTTGAACTGCTGGCAAAACGCGGCGCCGATCTCGAGAAGGGAACGGAAAAAGGATATACGGCTCTTGAGATCGCCTTATCGGAAGGCAAGTTCTTCGCTGCGCAGGCGCTGCTCGCGGCGGGTGTGCAGGTCAATGTTGCGCACGGCCCGGAGAAGCTGACGCCGCTGATGGTGTGCGCAACGCAACTTCAGCCGCAACAACGTTTGAGCCAGCTTGCCCGCGGTCCGACGCCGCTTGCTCTTGCCGAAGATCTGATCAAGCGCGGCGCAAACACGAATGCGCAAACCAAAGAAGGTATAACGGCGCTTATGATAGCCGCCGGGCAAAACAATGCGCCGATGATCGGCCTCTTGCTGCGCGCAGGCGCAGATCCAAAATTAGCGTCCTTGCAGGGAAAAACCGCTCTCGACATTGCCAAGGAGGCGGGCAATGAAACTGCAATTGGCGCGTTGAAATTCCTGACAAGTGCTACGCCTGCGCCATCCGGCGGTGGCCCGAAATCGACGCAGTGAGAAGTTCGTAACATGCGCATGCGGCGTCTCGCCTGGCTGTTGTCGATTGCTGTGATCTCTGCGGCCAGTGCGGAACCGGCGCCGTCACCAAGCACTCTCAACGTCGAAATCGGTTACCTCGGCTATGAATATCCCGAGCCATTACCGATCTCGCTCGTCGAGCCGCTAGTATCTGATCAAGGTACTCAAGGCGCCCGGCTCGGCATAAGCGACAACAGCGCGACCGGGAAATTCCTCGGGCAGTCCTATCGCCTGACGGAGAAAATCACGCCGCAAGACGGAGACGTTGTGGCGGATGCAAAAGCTCTTCTTCAAACGACGCGCCTGATCGTTGCAGACCTGGAGCCGGAAGCGCTCCTCCGCATCACAGATCTGCCCGAAGCCCGAGACGCTATCATCATCAACGCGCGCGCCAGCGATGACGATTTGCGTGGAAAAAATTGTCGGCACAACCTTTTCCATGTCGCGCCGAGCTGGGCCATGCGCGCCGACGCGCTTGCTCAGTACATGGCCTGGAAGCGTTGGACGCGATGGTTTCTTCTGCGCGGCAATACGAAGGACGACATCGCGTATGCCGATGCCATGAAGCAAGCCGCGGCCAAGTTCGGCAGCAAGATCGTCGAAGAGAGAACGATCACCTTCGATCCCGGCAATCGAAACTCCGAGACGGGGCATCAGCAAATTCAAACACAGATCCCGATGCGAACGCAGTCGCCACCACAGCATGACATCGTCTTCGTCGCCGACACGCCGGACACCTTCGGCGACTATCTGATGTGGCGGACATCTGTCCCCAAGCCGGTCGCAGGCACGCAAGGCCTCACGGCAGTTGCGTGGTCTCCGGTCTATGAAGAATACGGCGGCGTACAATTGCAAACGCGATTTCGCGCCAAGGCAAAACGCGCGATGACCGAACGCGATTACATGGCGTGGCTGGCGGTGCGCGTGTTCGGCGAAGCGGCGACCCGCTCGCAGAAAACAGATGTCGCGGGTTGGCGCGCGTACATCATGTCGAAGCCATTTCAGGTGGCCGGTTTCAAAGGGCAGGGATTGTCATTCCGCTCCTGGGATCGGCAGCTCCGTCAGCCGATCATTCTTTCGGGCCCCCGATCCCTCGTTTCGGTGTCGCCGCAGGAAGGGTTTCTCCATCCGAAGTTTTTGACGGACACGCTCGGCGTCGATGCGCCGGAGTCCGCGTGCAAGATACCAGGTTGATCGCAGCGTAAAGGATTAGAGAATGCTCAAATGTTTGACGCGCGCGAGTGCCGCCACGCTCCTGTTATGCGCCGCGGCGCCAGCCTTCGCCGACAAAATTTTTGTGTCCAATGAACGCGACAACACAGTGACCGTTGTCGATAGCGAGACGCTGAAGATCATCAAGACGATTCCCACGGGCAAGCGACCGCGCGGTCTCGCACTTACGCCCGACTACAAGGAACTGATTGTCTGCATTGGAGATGACAACCGTCTCGACGTCATCGACACAGAGAAACTAGAGGTCGTCAAATCATTCGCCGCATCAGGTCCTGACCCAGAGTTGCTGGCAATCAACCACAAAGGCGATCGCATCTACGTCGCGAACGAAGACGATAGTCTGGTAACGGTGATGGATAGATCGTCGGGGCAGGCGATCACCGAGATATCGGTCGGCGTGGAGCCGGAGGGAATGGCGGTTTCGCCAGACGATACGCTCGTCGTCAATACGTCGGAACAGACGAGCATGGCGCACTTCATCGACGCAAAGACGAACAAGGTTTTGGCGAATATTCTCGTCGATACCCGCCCGCGCGAGGCCACCTTCAGCAAGGACGGAAGCGAAGTATGGGTCTCGGCCGAGGTCGGCGGCACGGTCGCAGTCATCGACACCAAGACGTATGAAACAAAGAAGAAGTTGACGTTCGATGTTCCCGGCGTGCGTCCCGAGCTTATGCAACCGATCGGTATTCGCTTCACGCTGGACGGAAAGACGGCATTCGTCGCATTAGGCCCGTCAAACCGTGTGGCCGTGGTCGACGCCGCGACGCACGAGGTCAAGAGCTACATCTTGGTTGGTCAGCGACCCTGGCATCTTGAGATAAAGCCGGACGGTACGAAGATGTACGTCGCCAACGGCATGACGAATGATCTTTCCGTCATCGATATCGCGACGCAGAAGGCGGAAAAGTCTGTTCCCGTCGGTCGCCTGCCTTGGGGCGTCGCCGTCAAACCCAACTAGAAAACGTCAACGCATATCCGGCTCACGGAAATAAAAAACGGCGCAAATGATTGCGCCGTTTTCAATGTGCAATCGCGAGAAATTTGCAGCGCTTAAAGCTGAACTTCCTCGAGTTCTTTACCTGCGGTTTCCGGCCCAATGTAGTAGCCGATGATCGTCAACACCCATAAGGCGGCAGTCGCGAGGAACGGCGCGGTTGGGCCAAACTCGTGAATGCCCCAGCCGACAAGCAAGGGAGCCAAGATCGATACGGCCCTGCCGCCACCAACCATGATGCCAAATCCAGTTCCGCGAAGCGATGTCCGGAAGAACTCACTGAGGTAGGTATCGCCCACACCCCACAGCCATCCGAGCATACCGATCATCACAGCCCCGTAAATGAGGAACACGTCGAGAGTTTCCGCCGTGGTCGCCATGATCGTGCAGACAATCATAATCAGCGCACCCAGAATTCCCGCTGGCCGCCGCCCGATGAGATCCGAAAGACCGGTCCCAACGAAGGAAAGGAAGAACTGCGCCATGTAAAACAGCATGGCGTAAAAGATCGATTCCGACAGCGTGACATTGAATTTCTGAATCATGAACGTGGTCAGGAAGAAGGTGATGCCCCAATATCCGCATGCGTTCGCGGTATAGAGAAGCCAGCCGATCACGATCCGCTTTTTCGCCCCCGGGATTTTCCAGATGTTCTCCTTCGGACGAGCAATTCCCTGCTCGGCAACGAGCCGTTCCATTTCGACCTGAGCTTCGCGAAAGCGGGGAGAATCCTCAACTGAGCTGCGCAGCCAGTAAACGAGGGCAGCGGGAACAGCAGCGAAGATAAACGCCCACCTCCAACCGTAAACCGGAACGATCGCCAGCGCGGCTATCGCCGCCACGATGTAGCCCAGCGAATAGAGAGAAAACATGATGCCGCCGGTACCCAGGGCGCGATATTTCGGCGGCCACATCTCGGCGGTATATGGCGCCCCAACGGCCAACTCACCGGCACCACCAACGCCGGTAAGAAATCGAAGTCCCGTGATCGCGTACAAATTGCTGACCATCCCGCCTAGAACAGTCGTCGTTCCGTAGAGCGCGATAGAAAATTTGAGAGACTTCTGCCGTCCCACCCGATCGGCAAGATATCCGAAAAAGATTGTGCCGATTGTGTACCCAACGAGGAAAAGCGATCCGATGACGCCGATCGCGGTCACGCTGATGTCGAGCTCCTTCATCATCACAGGGCTCAACATTCCGAAGATATTCACGGCGTATGAATCGAAGCCGTATCCTAACCCCGCAGCAATCGAGACAAGAAAAGCCTGCTTGAACGGAATCGTTTCGCCGGATGGTGTCTGAGAATTCTCCACACTCAGGCCGTCCCCCGGCGGTCCTGCACTCTGCGCTTGGACAATCGCTTTTCCAGGCCGCGACTCTTCAGTCGCTAGTGGTCCCAGCATGGTGTGAAGCTCCCTACTCTTTTCTATTTTTGAGGGAAGCATTACCGCCCAAGACGAGCCGCTGGTAAAATCAATATCCCAAATTTAGGAATAGCTTCTCATGAGGAAAGTGAGAAGACAACGAGGTGGCAAACATCGGTTTTCTCTCACGTCAAGCTATTGAATATTTGAACATTGCGATGCAGCGAACAAGGTCAAGTCAGATTTATTTGTCGAGTGAATAATACAAATTTTCCGTCAGACAGGCTGCAAATCCAGCATTTGCAAAATGGGGCGCCTGCTGATTATCAGCGGAAAAAAACAAGAGGGTAGATCACGCGCTGTCCAAACGCCATCCGATCGCTCTGAGCACCAATCGGAGCTTTCGACTATCAGTGAATGTAAGCCAGACCCAAGGTCATCACGGTCAAAATCACAAGCGTCGTACCTAGAAGATTGACGATGTGACGCCAACCCAAGTCCGCCATGGCTTTGATCGACGTATTGAGACCGATGGCAGAGATGGCGAGCAGAAGTCCCCATGTGCTGAGCTCCACCGTCGCTGATTTGATGACCTGATAGCCACCCGCAATCGCAGGTATCGAGGAGCAGATACTGTTCACGATGCACAGGACGAGAAAGACTATGGCGAAAGTCGGCATCGCCACCCGCGCTTCGCTGCGCGCACTACCGAGGCGGCTGACATAGAATCCAAGGATCAGCACGACGGGCAGGAGCAAAAATACTCGAAACAGTTTCACGATCGCTGCGGCATTGCCGGCCGTATCGGAAACCGCGTAACCGGAGCCCACCACCTGAGCGACGTCGTGAATGGTTGCCCCGAGCATGATGCCAGTGGTTTTGTCGTCAAATCCCAGAATCATGCACAGCGGCGGATAGAAGAGCATCGCCAACGTAGCGAGAAGATTGACGCCGACGACGACAAAAGCAACGTCGGCATCGCGGTTTTGATAATTCGGAAGAACGGTCGAAGTCGCCAGCGCGGCAGACGCGCCGCAGACGGCCGTCGCTGATCCAACCAGCATCCCGAAGAAGACATTCTGCCCGAGAGCCTTCGCCAGCACGAGCCCGGTGACGATGGTGGCCGCCATCGAGACAACGACCATCAGAGCCACCGGCACGCCAAGATCGATGATGTCACCGAAGGCGACTCTCATTCCAAGTAGAGCGACGGCCCATCTCAACAGCGGCTTGGCGCAAAACGTCAGGCCCGGCTTGAACAACTCGTTACGAGAAAGGCTGTGCAGACTGATAGCAAGAACGAGCGCAATCACCATTGCCGGTAGTGGCAACGCCTTTGGCATATGTGGCGCAAGCAATACAGCGACGATAGATACCGATGCTGCGAGCGCAACGCCCGCTACGACATTCCGATACTCCGCAGCACGCGCACCATGTTGTGCACGAGCCGAGATAGAACCTTCCATAGTGCCGTCCCTGCAGTGCCTTCGGCACGCGTGTGTCGATTGCTGTTGCCGAAGCTCGAACGCGAATTTCAATCTCGCGTTCGGAGTCTGAAATCGGACGCCACGAGGAAGCGGCGGCCACGGCAAAACGACTAGCAATCAACAGGTCGGCTATCTATTTGAGGTTCGCTTCTCTTCTATCGTCGCTCTCTATAAATGACGCGTTCGCCATTCGTGGCAAAATGCAAAATAATAAATAGGAAGTATCAATTCCTTAAGTCAGACAACTCTGTTCCGATTGTCGCCGCGACCGCTTAGAGATATTCGGGAAACCACCTGCGAATGCCGCGATCGCATTGCGCGCATCCGACGACAAATGGAGCAAGCTGAATGTCGACAAGCCCAACCGCTGTTCCGGAAGAAGCGTCCATCGACTCATTGCGGGATGCATTTTCGCAATCGCACAACGCGGTGCAGTGGCTTGCGAGAATGGTACGCAGCTTTCGAAGCGTAAATGCAGGCGAAGATGTTGCGCTTCATTGGGACGACGAGCGGAAAGCCTTTGTAACTGATGAATTTGCCGAAGGCCTCAAGATGGAACTTCGGCTTCCGGAGCTGACGTTGCAATTTCTGGAACACGGTCAACCGGTCAAGCATGAACTGCAAATGGAAGGACGCTCGCCCGCGCAGGTGGAAGCCTGGCTTCTTGTCGAGTTGCTGCATCGCGGATTGGACCGCAGCCGCTTTTCAAAGGATCTGCCGTATGACATTCCCAACGCGATGGCTGGAGACAATGTCGAATACTCTCCGGAGTTCCGCGAGGGAGAATTGAAGAAAATCCTCGCCTGGTTCACGGCGGCGGCAGATCTCCTGAAGAACATTGCGCGTAAATCGAGCGGAAAGGATGATGATCCGTCGAGGCTGACGCTGCGCACAAAGGATTTCTCACTCGACGCAAGCGTTGCGCTGCTCGGCCAAGCGCAACCGTCGCCTGGAGATCGGCAGATTTGCGTACGATTCTATCCGCTGCGAGCAGGCGCAGTGGATCCGCACTATCTCGTATCTCGAACCGAGCCCACAGCGACGGCACCGGATATCTTCGAGATCATAAAGGTATCGGGAACGACGGCCGACGAGATCGCCGGAGCGAAGGTTGCGAAGAAAATCGCCGATGCAGTTGCGAAGCTGCAAAAGCTGGCAGCCCAGTAAGACGTCATCCGCAGTCGGCTGAAGCTTACATGCGCCAGTCGACTGCAATTCGTTTTGCGATCAGAGCGAAAGTCGCGCTGTGTTCGCGTTGTTTTAGGCTTCACTCATAATCGCTTTGGCACGGGTCGATAGTGCCTTGCCACGAGACGCGGGCGGTCTTGCTCGCTTCGCTGGCACATGAACTTCAGCACCGACAGTCTCACGTTCGACGGCGTTCGCCGGAATAGGCACATCTACACGATCTCGCCCCGGTCCTTTCATGACGGTCGTGTCGGTGTCATCCGAGAGATGCGCTGCAAGCTCACCGGTCTTGTTCATCTGGCGGACGATTTTGATGAGTGCTTTCGCCATCGGCATCGTCGTCTCGCCCTCTGCCCAGAAAATTGCAACGTCCTGACTCGCAACAGGTTCGACAAGATCAAGAGCGCGAACTCCGGCGTGCAATCCCGGCATCTTGGTGAAATGCGACGGGATGATCGTGCATAGCTCCGTGTACTGTACCTGGAACATCAGATGCAGAATGGATTCGGATTCGATCTTGGGAACCGGCTTGCATCCGACCTTCTGAAACATCTTATCGACGAAGACGCGCTCGCGCAGCCGGGGCCGAAGCATTGCGAGCGGGAGCTGCGCAGCCTCTTCCCAAGTAATCGAAGTGCGCCCGCGATAGTCGTCGGTGTCCGGCACAAGCAGGCTCAGTTTCTCACTGTAGATGGGGAGCGTATTCCGCCGTCCCATGTCGGACGCTTCGAGATATGTGAACGCAACGTCCAGAGAGAATTCATTCAGCCCCAGCCGCATGTCATCGTTACCGATAAACTGCACGTCGATGATGATGCCTGGGTGCCGTTCTCTCACGTGACGAAGAAGAGAAGGCAGAACAGGCGACATGGAGGGCATCGCGCCAATACGGAGGCGACCCTGAAGATTGTTTGACATCGAAGCGATTTCATCGCGCATCGCCTCACAGTTGGAGACCACGCTGCGCGCCCAATGGGCAACCTTCTCGCCTTCCGGCGTCAGTCCGCGAAACCTCTGTCCCCGGCCCCGCAGGAAGATCGGAGCGCCAATCTCAAGTTCGAGAAGCTTAATGCCGGTCGAAAGACTCGGTTGCGTAACGTTGCATCTCTCAGCCGCGCGTCCGAAATGCCCCTCCTCGGCAACCGCAATCAGATACTGAAATTGCTTCAAGAACATTGAGCAGTCTCCTCACTGGCAGCGAGCTACCATCCCGACGAAGGCACCACATAAGATCTGTTCTAATAAATGGCATAGATCGATAGGTCGGTGTGATAGTTTCTCTCTATTTTATAATCTGCCGCCCCTACATTCGAGGCGGCCGAGAGGCCCACTTTCTTTCTCAAAATCGACCAACATCCATGCGCGATGAAATACGCAGTATGCGGCCAATGCTGCGAGAAGACCGATCCGAGATGGCGCCTAGAGAAGCAATGAGAAGTGCGCGCGAGCGAATCAATAGCTCGGCAAATCGCTAAGCAGAAAGCCCGGTTTAATTAGAGAAACGCAGCCAAATAAAATCGGCCCGTGTTCGCGGAAGTGACGGGATAACGCCACGGGCCGCATGCTGCTGCGGCGCACAATTCTGACGATTGAATGTGCTGGTGATCTAAAACGCGCCGACAGCAAGTCGCGGGGATAATTTTGTGCCGCAACTCACAAAGTCGGCCTTATTTCGCCGGTCCTGATGCGCCACTTTTTGTTGAAAACCTAAGTTCCATTCGGCGCGCGGTGTCGGGTTCGCCTCCGCGTGCGATGCGCGGAGCGGCATGAGGCGAACAGATAGAAGCCGCCTCAGCCGAACTTATCGTAGCGAATGGCCTGCGGTGACAGCTGCCCTTCTGTGATCAGAACGCGGAGAGCGGCATCCACCATAGGAGGCGGTCCGGCGAGGTAAGCCATCGCATTCTGGTACTGATTAGCCATCGAAGCGGCCATCGCCGTGTGAACGAACCCGCTGGTAAGCAACACCTGCTCGTAGTTGGGATGACGCTCCTGCGGCGGAGTTTCGTTAGACAGGGCAAGCGTTACGGCCAGACCGCCATCGGACTCGATGACGTACTTTGCAAGCTCATCGAGATAGAAGCCGTCTTGCAATGTTGGCACCCCGAAGAAAACGTGCCCTCGGTGGCGCTTGAAATATTCGGATCGCGTTGCGCGCTCGAGGATCGACATCATCCCGGCGATACCCGACCCGCCAGCCACGATAATCAGATCTTTGTCTTCGCTGGTATCGAACGTTGCGCGGCCGAGCGGGCCGTACACGTCTATCTCTGCGCCGTCGATCTCGTTGGAGAAAAGCCAATCGCAAAACCCGCCCGACGGCTTGCGTTTCACAAGGAAAACGATGCGGTTCGTCTCGGCTTCATAGTTGACCATCGAATAGGCGCGCGCACCGATCACGGAGGGTGTGGTGAGGATCGCAAACTGCCCAGCTTGAAATGCCATCGGCTCTGACAGATTGACCGCAAACTCAACGACGTCGTGGGTCAATCTTCGGCTGTCGCTAATCGTTCCTTTGGTTTTTGCTGGCGTGGCGGCGTCCGCGGTTTGCGTAATCTTTGCAGGCACCCGCACGAGACAATCGGTTTTCGGGCGCGCCTGACACAACAGAATGTCGCCCTTGTCTCGCTTGAGTTTCGCAAGCGCGGGAGATGCCTCCCAACCGATGTCGATCTCGCCGGTCATCAGACGGCCGCGACAGCTACCGCAGGTTCCAGTTGCACATTCGTAGGGAAGGGAGACGCCGGCATTCAGCCCCGCGTGCAGAAGTGCTTCCCCTGGCTGGCAGGGAAATTCAAAGGCACCCGTCGGCGTCTGAATGGTGACTGTCACGATATCTTCGGCGTGCGAGGCGGCCCGTGGCGCCAGGCACTCAGCTTTGGCTAAAGAAGTCATCGTCGAATTCATCCTCGCTTTCAAAATCGTAGACGAGTTCTTCGACCATGTTCACGAACAACGCGCCGTCTTCCTGACGCGTCTCGTAAACCTTCAGCGGCTTTTCGGTTTCGCCGAGCATGCCCAAGGTACGGAGATCCCAAGCCCAAAGATGCTTCGAGCATGTCAGTACGCAATTCGCGACAATTCCTGATTCATCGAGCGGCTCTTCCATATGCGGACAGACCGGTGGAATAGCCCTGAAACCGGAGCCATAGTTCGTAACGAGAACGTTCACCCCTTCGACGTCGAAGAGCTTCGCGGTGTTCACCGCCAGGTCCCCAACGTCGCAAATCTTTTTCCACGTCATTGCGACACTCGTCCCGTAATTAGAGCGGCCAGTGAGAGCCCTTGTCGAGCCGGCGATTGTCTAGCTTGAGCTCGCGCTTCAAGAAGATGCCTTTGCCGTTTTCTATCTTCAGGGTGTCCATGTATCTGCCGATCACGAACAGTCGGCTTTCGCCCGCATCGATGTGCGAATGCGTTCCATCCAGCATGTTCTGAAAAATAAGCACGGAGCTGACGGCCGTTGCCGTCTTCCCATCCTCAGAGGGCTGCACGGAGTAGACCGTGGTGTGCCGATGCAGCGGCGAGTGATCTGTGTTGTGCTTCGGAAGAAGGTCCACAAGATGATGCAGATCCTTCTTGTTCGCTGCGAGATACGTCATGTCGTAATTGATTTCAGGGCTGAACGACGTGATCGAATATTCGAAACTCTCGTCGCACAGCGACAGCCAATCGTTCCACTTCTGAGCATCGAGGAACATCGTTGCTTGATAGATTGCGTCGCGAACGGTCTCGCAGGTTGACACTGTCATCTCTCCAAAGATTATCGTTGGGAGAGGACGAGGCCGTAGCCGTCATCCTCCCACCTTTGTCACTGGGAACGGTTGGGTTTTCCTATTCCGCGGCCGTAACGGCTTCCGTTTCCTTCGGCGCCGAATACGGCTTGTCCGGACTACTCGGAAGTCTGTTCAGCCAGCGACCCCACTCGTCGTAATAGTGGCGCATACCGTTCTCATCGTGGATCGTCTGATTTTCCTGGCGACCATGAAGCACGCGACGCGCTTCAGTTCCTGGCAGCATCGTATTGCCCTGACCTTGAACCCCGATGAGATCCTCATGCAGATTTCGGCCGAATGGTCCCCAGATCGAGTTGTGATGATTGATCCGGGTCATGCGGTCTTCTTTGGAGTCGCTCTTCAAACCCAATCCGCGGAACTCGATCATCGTCTTGTTCGGGCCGAGCGGCGTGACGACGTCACACCGAAGTGCCGAACCGCGCAGATTGAAATTGATGCCAGGGAACAGATCGATCATGTACCACTGGTTAGGCGGCAGATGAGGGAATGACAGCGCCGCGCGGCTTTCGAAGCCTTCGTACTTGTCATAGTTCACTTCGAACGTGCCGACGACAATGTGTCCATTGTCGAATGCTTCGTTCTTCCGCGCGAAGTACGCATCGTTAAATCCCGTGACGCGGTTATGGTAGTGCATGAAGTCGTGATAAAATTCGCAGTTCGTGTCGTGCCACAGTTTGTAGTTCGTATCGACGATGGCCTTATGGTAGTGGAACACTTCCAGCGGCTCAGCTTCGAGTGACTTGCGAAGGCACTCGAACGGCTTGCCAGCCCAGGTTTCCAAATCCGGCGCTTTATCATTCAGGTTGACCCAAACGAACCCGCCGAACTTCACCTCGCAACGAAGGCGACGGAGGCCGACATCGTCTTTGCATAAACGATCCTGGTAGCCTTCCTTTTCACGGCTGACGTAGACGCAGCTACCCTTCATGTCGAACTGCCAGCCGTGGAACATGCAAGTCATGCGCTTCGGATTGCCGGATGGCTGACCCTCGTAGAAGCTGCCGGACGGGCGCCGCTCGATCATCATCCCGCGATGGGGGCAAACGTTCAGGAACGCGCGGACCTGGTTGTCCGGACCGCGGCAAACAATGATGGGTTCGCGTGCGATTGACGACGTGCGGAAATCATAAGGCTTCGGAAGCTCCGACTCGTGGCAGACCGGAATCCACGTGCTTTTGAAGATCTTCTCGTTCTCTTCTTCAAAAATCTCATGGTCGGTGTAAACGCGGCTGTCGATCCACTCGCCTTGTTCGAGCGGGGGCTTGGCCATCCACTGATTGTGGTTTCGTGCAGCCATCCTCGGGCCTCCTTATAGGTCTTGTCCTGAACGATCCGCGTCATTCAACGCGCTTCATCAAGCAATAGCAGTCCGGATAAGGACTGAGGAGGTTTGGGGCGATTAAAGTTCGTTATGCATATATAGGCAGGACCCACGGTTCGTACGCCATTTATGCGTTGCACCTATTCCGCCCTGCGATTGCTTTTAGGCTTTAGACGGCGCGATGCGCTGCCGCGACAAGCATATATAAAGTGGAGCTTTCTATATTGGCCGGAATGCCAATCGCAGGCGTTCTGAAATTGGTTGAAGCGCGGCTGTACAACGCGTGATGAATTACGAAAGAAGTTGGCAGGCGACGTCAATAACGATCACGAAACCCACCAGCACGAGCAGTACCGAAACACCGATCTTGAGTGTCGTCGCTGGCACCTGATGGGCGAGGTGTGCGCCAAACCAGCATCCGATAGCCAACGCGATCGCTAGCGCTCCGCCGAGGTAAAGATTGATTGTGCCCATTGCCAGATTGCTGAGCGTGGCGACGATCGAAATCGGAAGCTGGATGACTTGGCTGAGACCGATCGCGCCAAGAAGCGGCTGCTGTTGCCACATAAGAAGAGGAACAAACAGCAACGGGCCGCCCGTGCCGCTGGCCGTCGACAAAAAGCTTGTAAACGCCCCAGCCGTAGCTAGACGCCCAGATGATAGCGGAGCGCCCGACGGGTGGTCTCCATAAGCCTTGCCGAAGATCGTTTGCAGCCCTGACAGCGCCGCCAGTGCGCCAATCAAACATTTCAGTACCAGCGGTGAAACCGCCTGAACGGCGAGACTACCGAGGAGCGCCGCCGGAACTGCGGAGGCAACGAGAACGCGCGCCGAATTCCACTGAATCGAGCCCTGTCTCGAGTATTGAATCGTTCCGACGATACCCGTGAGGATGAAACCCATCAGAGCGGCGGCGATTGCCATCTGGATCTCAATGCTCATGAGGTAAGTCAGAGCGGGCACAACAATCACGCCGCCAATTCCAACGCTCCCAATCAAGAAGCCAGCAACCAGCCCGATAATAACGATCGTCGTCACGTTCCGCCCCCGGTCTCGGTGGCAGCATAGACGACCCCGCATGAGATTTGGATTGGATGTCTCAATATCAAAGTTCGGCGCATCTTAGTCGCGGCGAACAAGCATTTTCCCAAGCCGCATGGCTCGCCACTGCGAAGCTATTCGAAGCGAGCCACTCAACATTGGTAGAAGCTATAAATGAATCGCTCGCGCCTTACTTCGCGAGATGTTTGCTGCGTCTCGTTCGAATTCAAGAGCACGGAATAATTCGAATTAGGATCGGACTATGGCCTGATCCGAAATTTCAAATTTTTTTTACGTCCGTTACCGCGAAGAGTGGTGCGCGTTCGCGCAGACTGCCGACAAAGGCGATCAAAGGACAGCGTCGCATCCAAGGGGTAGCGGCGTCAGCCTGCGGTTAGGACAACGGAAATGCTGTAATAAAGGAAAACAAAATGCTGTCTCGCAGTGCTCGGCCGATTTTTGACATGCGGAGCCGCCCGGCCTTCTTGCATAAATTTTTTGGATCTACACCTTCCACTCCGGAATATGAGGTTGTGCGCTGGCTCAACAAACGCGTTGGTAGCCGCGACGTCGATCATTTCACACGCGCACCGGACGCAAAAGCATTCGTCGCGGAAATGGACGCAGCTGGAATCACCGCCGCGACGATGGTTGCGAGAAGCGTGCCCGGCGTCCGCGTCACGAACGATGCACTTGCAGAAGTCGCGAAAACCGCGCCCGACCGGCTTCTTGCCGTTGCATCGGTCGATCCGATCGAAATCGGCGTTGAGGCTGCTGTTGCGGAAGCAAAACGCGCTGTTCAGGTTCTTGGCCACAAGGGGATCAACGTCGACGCGGGGTTCTATGCCGAGCCACTCAAAGCCAATGACGATCGCTTGATGCCGCTTTATGAGCTGTGTCAGACGCTCGGCGTGCCGGCATTTGTGATGTCGGGCCCGACGACGCCGGATCTTTCGTTCAACGATCCCTTCGCAGTGGAAGTCGTTGCGAAGACATTTCCAAAGTTGAAGATCGTTTGCTGCCATGGCTTCTATCCGCGCATCGCAGACATCGTGACAGTCGCGTTTCGGAACGAGAACGTATTCGTCTCGCCCGATATGTACACCTTCTCGCCGGGCGGCGGCCTCTACGTAGAAGCGGCAAACGGATTCATGAAAGATCAGTTTCTGTTTGGCAGCTCCTACCCGTTCCGGCCGATGAAGCAGGGCGTAGAAGATTTCCAGGCTCTAGGGCTTTCGGAAGACGCTTATGAAGCGGCGACGTTCAAGAACGCACAGCGGCTGTTCGGTGTCACCGTTGATGCCTAAGTCCGCGATACTCGACTATTGAGTTGCCGCGAGAAGATCGTCCCAAGCGCGAAAGAGTTCTGGCCGCGCTTGGGCAACATGCAGCCCACATTTCTTAGCTCCGCCCCCTCTGAAAATCGAAAAGGGACCGGCTCTGTCCCAGCGTGCAATGGGATCTCCGAAGCGTCCGCCACAACCATCCGACCGTCGCCCGACGATCGGCCAGCAGCCGCTTCCAGGATGAAATGCGGCAAGCCGGGCGGACTCTGATATTAGCGGCCGCCTAACCAACCCGGGAAGCGAGCCAACATGTCCGCTAGTGAGAACCCGGAAAACCGGCTACGCATCCGCAAATATGACATCCTTGGCAGTATGCACCGTCAACTTCATCATTGAAGCCGGGGGCGACGCCTTTCTGCGAAAAGCCTTGTAACCATGACCTTCCCGTCAGCCCATCCCACGCTCGGGCGCGCCCTTGTCGCGCGCGGCTATTCGGTTCCGACCGCCGTCCAGCTTGCGGTTCTCGAAGCCAATACTGCGGGGCGGGATTTGCTGGTGTCGGCTCAGACCGGCTCCGGTAAAACCGTGGCCTTTGGGCTGGCGATCGCCACGACGCTACTGGGGGAAGCTGAGCGGTTGCCCCAGGCCGCCGAACCACTCGCCCTGATCATCGCGCCCACCCGCGAACTCGCTCTGCAAGTGCAGCGCGAACTCGACTGGCTGTACAAGGACACGGGCGCCCGCGTCGTCACCTGTGTCGGCGGCATGGATGCCCGTGCAGAAGCGCGCCAACTCAGCTTTGGCGCGCATATCGTCGTCGGCACGCCCGGCCGTTTGCGTGACCACCTGGAACGGCAGCGTCTCAATCTAACCAAGCTCGCCGCCGTCGTTCTCGATGAGGCGGATGAGATGCTCGATCTCGGCTTCCGCGAGGATCTCGAATTCATTCTCGACGCAACGCCTGAGACACGCCAGACGCTGTTGTTCTCCGCCACCATGCCGCGCGATATCGAAGCACTTGCGCGACGCTACCAGCGCGACGCTGTTCGCATCGAGACGCTGAGGCGTAACGAACAGCACGCCGATATCGAATATCGCGCCATTCGCGTCGTTCCAGGCGATGTCGAGAATGCTGTCGTCAACGTATTGCGATTTTACGAAGCGGGTGCCGCGATCGTGTTCTGCTCGACGCGTGAAGCCGTAAAGCGGACCCACGCGCGCCTCGTAGAGCGTGGCTTCTCCGCTGTGGCGCTTTCGGGTGAACTGACCCAGAACGAGCGTACGCACGCGCTGCAAGCTCTACGTGACGGCCGCGCCCGCGTTCTCGTCGCGACGGACGTGGCAGCGCGCGGGCTCGACTTGCCCGCACTCGCTCTCGTTATTCACGCCGACCTCCCGAACGATGCCGAGACGCTGCTTCACCGCTCCGGCCGCACGGGCCGCGCGGGAAACAAGGGCTTGTGCATGTTGATCGTGCCGTTCAACCGCCGGCGCAAAGCCGATGCGCTGTTAGCCGGTGCCAAACTCAAAATCACATGGGGTCCGGCTCCGACAGCGGACGAGATTCGTGCGCGCGATCAGGAGCGTTTCCTCGCCAGTTCCGTCTTCACCGATCCCGCGACGGAAGAGGACGCGAAGCTCGCGGAGGCCCTCAAGGCCGGACGCACAGCGGATGAGATCGCCCTCGCACTCGTGCGGGCGCATCGCGCCCAATTACCGGCTCCAGAAGATTTGGCCGAGGATACCGGTCCGCCGCCGCGGCGCGATGGTCAATCGCGGGGAGCGCGGGACCGTTTCCAGAATCGCGATGATCGCAGTCATGCGCCACAAGATCGAGACAACGGCGCGAGCCGGGGTGATCGCCGTCCGCCGCGCCCCGTGAGAGATCATGGCGGTGAAATGGTGTGGTTCCGCGTCGACATCGGCCGCGAGCGCAAAGCAGATCCCCGCTGGCTCCTTCCGCTTCTCTGCCGTGCCGGAGATGTGACGAAGTCTGAGATCGGCGCGATTAAGATTTTCGGCCGCGACACGCGCTTTCAGGTCGCCGCCGAATTCGCGGACAAGTTCGCAGAGGCCGCGAGTTCGATGAAGCCCAATGAGGGGCGGATTTCGCGGCTCGGCGCGTCCATGGGCGACGATACGGGGATGGGGGATGGTCCGGCCCACCACACGAGACCGGCGCGGAAAGACGGCGAGCCCAAGGGTGCCAACTCGTCTAATCGGCACTCGGAATCTTACGCCAAGAAGCCATGGCAAGATCGAAAGAAGGGGAAGGGCGAAGGTCATCCCCATCGCAAGGGCGACGGAGCGAAAAGCCAATCCAAGGCTTCAAAGCCTCACGATGGCTCGCCGAAATCACACGGCGCTCACAAGCCAGTGTCTAAATATGCCCACAAGAAGAAGCAGCGCGAAGCCTCGCAGACCTAAGCATCGCGCGTCATCAACCTGAAGCGAGCCGCTCATCCCGCCGGCCGCTCGCCTGCGCGCTGGGCGGTTGCATTCGCCATCCGGCCGGAGCCGAGACGGCTACTCCCACGTGCGCTCGGTCGTCTGTGCACGCACGGCTGAGTAGGTAAGACCCAGCCGCTCGCCGAAACCCGGCCTAGCCCGATTTTTCTAAATTAGTGAGGGGATGGTGCCCAGAAGAGGACTCGAACCTCCACGCCTTTTGAGCGCTGCTACCTGAAAGCAGTGCGTCTACCAATTCCGCCATCTGGGCGATGTGCTTCGCGTGTCAGGTAAATTGAGCGGGGCAGGAAGTCAATCGCCACGGTGCTATGATCGGGCCGCGCGATCGCGGCATCCTGCCCTCGGGGGCATCCGGATGATGATATCGCTGTTCTGACGGCAATTTTTCCCCAGAAGGACATGGTGCCGCTTCCCTTGTCGATTCCACGACGATACATGTTTGTAAGCAGTGCTTGACGGAGCAGAGGAGCGGCATGGCAGACAGCGGGAAACTGGCAACGGTCTTCGGAGGCTCCGGCTTTGTCGGCCGATACATCGTGCGCAGCTTGGCGCAGCGCGGATGGCGTGTTCGAGCGGCGGTCCGCCGCCCGGATCTGGCGGGCTTCCTGCAACCGATGGGGGTTGTCGGGCAAGTCCACGCCGTGCAGGCGAACCTGCGCTTCGCCGACTCCGTTGCACGGGCCCTGGAAGGTGCCGACATCGCGATCAACGCCGTTGGTATTCTTGCGCCAACAGGCGCCCAGACATTCAATGCCGTACATACCGAAGGCGCACGTCACGTCGCCAAGGCAGCTCGCGAACTCGGTGTGAAGCACCTGGTGCATATATCTGCGATCGGCGCAGATCAGGGCGCGAAGGCCGAGTATGCGCGCACCAAAGCTGCGGCAGAGGCAGCCGTCTTCCAGGAGTTTCCGAGCGCTGTTGCTCTGCGGCCGTCGATTGTATTCGGTCCGGAAGACCAGTTCTTCAATCGCTTCGCGGCTCTTGCCCGCTTAAGCCCCGCATTACCGCTGATCGGCGGCGGCCGAACGAAGTTCGAGCCGGTGTTCGTCGGCGACGTTGGGGCGGCCGCGGTCAATGCCGCGACGGGCCTGGGTACGCCCGGTACTGTCTATGAACTCGGTGGTCCAGAAGTTCTCACCTTCAAGCAGCTTCTCGAAGCCACATTACGCTATGCCGATCGCAGTCGGCTGCTCATCCCGGTGCCGTTCTGGATGGCGCAGTTGCAGGCGCTGGCAACATGGCCTCTGCCGAACGCAATTCGACCTATCACGGTCGATCAGGTTCGGCTGTTGAAGTCGGATAATGTCGTATCGGAAGCGGCACGGCGCGAAGGGCGCACACTCACGTCACTCGGCGTCGCGCACCCGGCAGCAATCGAGCTGATCGTTCCGCAATATCTCGAACGCTTCAAGCCGAAGGGCCAATACGCGCATTATCGCGCCTAACCGGCCCCGCGAATACACATCCTCGAAAAACAATGAAGCCGCCCGGCATCGCCGGACGGCTTCGCTAAGAGTCGATCTGCAACCCGACGATGTGATGGCGGCCGCTTTAGTGCAGCGGGGCAATCGCCAGCTCATCTTCCTGCGCATGGCCGATAGCCGCCTGAAGCGTATCTGTCAGCGCGATCGGGGTGCCATCCGCGGCGTGCAGTGAAAAGAGTGGAATACCTTTCGGCAATCCCTGGATCTGAGGAAACATGGTGGTCGCCTCATCAGAGGTCAGCGTCTTGATGTACGCGACTTCTCCGCCGCCCAGATGCGCGAGTTCGAACTCGCTCATTATAGGCGCGATCACGTGGTCAACCGATTTCGTTGTAGTGTGCTTCATGACGCTCTTCCTCCATGTCTTGAGGTCGGGCTCTCTGCGAGTATCCGAAAATTGCGGCCAATCGTGGCCGTAGGGATGTCTGCGCGTTTTCCGATCCTCCGACGATTCGGTCGCGAGGGCTGTAACGGGAAAGACTCAGGTGCCATTGGCTTTTGCTCCAGTCGTCCTTCCGATTTCGATCCGTCTGATGAGACGCTCGGGCTCTAGCCGTTGCAAATCGATAGCCAGAAGTCCGTTTGCAAGGTCGGCGCTTTTGACTTCGATACCGTCCGCTAAAACAAACGTTCGAGAGAACTGCCGGGATGCGATTCCGCGATAGATAAAATCGCGCGCTTTATCGTCCTGCTGTTTACCTCGGATCGTCAGTTGCTTGTCTTCGAGGGTTATCTCAAGATCGTCACGTGAAAATCCCGCAACGGCGAGCGTGATGCGGAGCAAATCCGACACGGAACCGTCGTTTGGGTCCGCGATCCTTTCGATATTGTAAGGTGGATAGCCGTCGCCGCCGCCTTTAGCGGCCCTGTCGATCAGCCTTTCAATGTCCTCGAAACCCAGCAAAAGCGGATTAGAGAGGGCAGTCATGCGTGTCATGCGAAGGTCCTCTATCAAGCGACCGTCAATCGGATTGGAGCGCCCGGGGGCCGCTCTTCAGGCACCGTCGAAATCGCCCGGCGCTTGATAACGATATGGGATCGGCTGACGTACGTTCAAGCTCCGTCGCCGCCACATTTGTCATACAACCAGGGAGCGATCTGTCCGCCGCGGCACGGGGCGATCTGCCTTAGTCCTGCCGGTCTGGGAGGCGATGGAGAGCGGCTTCACCTCTAAGACGGAGATTGCCGATGATCCTGCGACCCGTGTTCGCGCTGCTGATGGTGGCGTCGAGCGCAGCGATGTCTCTTTCCCAAGCCTCCGCCGCCGAGCCAAAAGACGGATCGGCAGCCGCCACGACCGAAGCCGAAGTTGTCCTCACGCCTGAGGAGAAAGCGGAAAAGAAAGCGCGACGGGCCTGCAAGGTTGCTCTCTGCAAAGGCCTCCACGCCAAGGATGCGAACGCGGGCACCGTTGCCTGTCACGTCGTCAAGAGTTGGCGGCAGGAACAGATGGTGAAGCTGGTCGGCAAGCTGAAGGTCAAATGGCCCTATGAGGGCGTGCATTGCGCAACCGACGTCAGCGTCAAGGGCAGCGATCTGGCAAAAGCGATGTCTGAACCGAAGGCTGAGCTTGTTCTCGACAAGCACACGGTAACGTGTTCGGTCGCGAGGAAGGAGCAAGACGCGACCGAGTTCAAATTCGAGTTATCGCCGAAGATCAAGTTCGAGAATGGCAAGGCCGCTTCCGCGCACGCCAATTGGGGGAAGATTGAAGCGCCGACCTTGATCAAGAGCGCATTGTGGACGGCTACAGCGGCCGACAATACCGTCAATATCCTCTCGAGCACGATTGTCGAAGAGGTCAATGAGTTCGCTTCAAAGAAATGCGACGAGGTAAAGGACGAGTGGGCGTCGAAACGCTAGTCCGGCCGCACTGCACAAACCTTTACTGTTACAATGTTATTAGAGGCGCTTATGAGATCCAATCGCAAATACAATTGGCTCTCATTACAACTTGCTTCTAAATAAAACTCCGTAGTGAAGCTACACGTCTCATTTTGGAGGAAACAATGAAAACGTGGTCGAAGCCTGAAGTTCGTGAGCAGGAAGTTGGTCTCGAAGTCACCAGCTACCTCCCGGCCGAAATCGATCTCATCTGATAAGAAGAGGTTGGCCGTTTAGGTCGAACTTCAAGCGATGGCTGAGAGATCAGCCATCGCTTTTTTAATGCGACGCACGTCAACCCACTTGTGCGGCGCGCTTTTCTTCAAGCTCCAGCCATCGCGTTTCGGCATCCTCGAGCCGCTGCTGCGCCTCTGCGATACGCGCGCTTGCAGCGTCGAACTGAGCCCGGTCGCGCGTGAACAATTCGGCGTCTCCCAGCTTCTTGCTGAGCGCCCCGATTTCAGCTTCGAGTTTCGCAATTTCACCAGGAAGCGTTTCGAGCGCGTGCTTTTCCTTAAATGAAAGCTTTCCTTTGGACGCGCCGCGAGACGGCTCGGACGGCGCGGTCGCGGCTTTCCTATCGGACGAATCCGCTTCGGTCTTGCGCCGCTTCGTCAATTCCTCGCCTTTGCGCTGGGCCAGCATATCGGAATAGCCACCCGCATATTCGGTCCATTCGCCATTTCCGGTCGGCGCGATGACACTCGTAACGATGCGGTCGAGAAAATCGCGATCGTGGCTGACGAGCAGAAGTGTGCCCGGATAATCGAATAGCAGCTCCTGCAGAAGGTCGAGCGTTTCGAGATCGAGATCGTTCGTCGGCTCGTCGAGCACCAAGACGTTCGATGGTTTTGCCAGCGCACGCGCGAGCATGAGCCGGGCCCGCTCTCCGCCAGAAAGGACGCGGATGGGTGATAGGCGCTGCTCCGGCAGGAACAGAAAATCCTTCATGTAGCTCGCGACGTGACGAGCCTTTCCGTTGATGACGACCTGATCGCCGCGCCCGCCCGTCAGCGCATCCGATACGGTCCAGTTGGGATCAAGCTCATCGCGCCGCTGATCGAGCGTCACGACCTCAAGGCTTGCGCCATGGCGAATGGTGCCGCTGTCGGGCTCAATCTGCCCGGTCAGCAATTTGAGCAGTGTCGTTTTCCCGACGCCGTTGGGACCGATCACGCCAAGGCGGTCACCGCGCATGATCTTCAGATTGAGGCCGGAGATAAGGTCCGTCTCGCCGTATCCTTTGGAAAGATTTTTCGTCTCGACAATCAGTTTGCCGGACTGGCTGCCTTCCGCCACGTCGAGGCGCACGCTGCCGACGGAGTGGCGCTGATCGCGCACCTCTTGCCGCATCGCGCGCAGTTCGCGAACGCGCCGCACGTTGCGCTTGCGACGGCCGGTAACGCCGCCGTGCATCCATTGGTCTTCGCGAACGATTTTCCGGTCGAGTTTGTGACGCTCGAGTTCTTCCTCTTCGAGCACCTTGTCGCGCCAGTCTTCAAACGAAGCAAAGCTCTCTTCGAGACGTCGCGTCCGGCCGCGATCGAGCCAAACCGTCGAGCGCGAAAGCGTTTCGAGGAAGCGACGATCATGGCTGATCAAAAGCAATGCCGACCGCGTGGACTTGAGATGGTTCTCCAGCCATTCGATCGCGGTGAGGTCGAGATGGTTTGTCGGTTCGTCGAGCAGCAGCACGTCGGGCCTCGCAGCCAGCGCGCGCGCCAAAGCGGCCCGGCGCGCTTCGCCACCCGAAAGCCGCTCCGGGTCGTCGGTACCGTTGAGACCAAGGTCGCTGATCATATAATCGGCAGCGTAATGGTCGTCGGTCGGCCCGAGCCCCGCGACGACGTAATCGCGAACGGTCGCGAAGTCACTGAAGTCCGCTTCCTGAGCCAGATAGCGCACGCTTGCATTGGGATGCTGAAAGCGTTCACCGTGATCCGGCTCCAAAAACCCGGCAGCGATTTTAAGCAGCGTCGATTTGCCTGAACCGTTTCGGCCGACAAGGCAGATGCGATCGCCGGCTGCGACTGTCAGTTCCGCGCTTTCGAGAAGCGGCGTACCGCCGAAAGTCAGCTGGATATCTTTGAGGGTAATGAGAGGAGGTGCCATGCGGCCCTCGTAGCCGTGACGGACGCGAGACGCAATCCCATCTCCCTCAGCTATAACAGCGCTGGCCTCAGCGCTGGCGGCCGGCTCGACGAAGGAGAGTCGCCAGCGCCAAGGGAGACTTCGGCCGGCTTGACAAAGGAGAGTTGCCAGCGCCCAAGGGAGGCTTCGGCCGGCTCGACGAAGGAAGTTGCCAGCAGTCACGCAGGCCAGCTCAACAGCAGCGGCTGATTTTGCCCGTGCCTTCCCCATAGCGATTGGCCTGCCGCTCGCGGAAGAATTCCTCGTACGACATAACCGGTTCCCCAGGATGAGCTTCCTGACGGTGCCGAACATAGCCATCATAGTCCGGCAGGCCGATCATCAGTCGCGCGGTCTGGACGATATCCTTGCCCCAGAGCAACAGGCTCGTGGAGATGCCGGAGGAGGAATTGGGCTTGCTCATCACCATCACTCCGCAGCAACCATCACGGCTTCGCGCGCCGTGACCGTGGGGTTGGAAAGCGCTTTGACGATCGCCGAAATACCAAATCCGATCATCGCGACGACGAGCCCGATCAAAAGCGCGGTCATCGTCGCGTTGACGTGATCGTTGAACACGATCCGGCTCATGTCCTCCAGCGTCTTCGCGGGGGCGATCAACTGTCCGGCACTCAATGCCGTGCCGAACTTCTCGGCATGCGCAAGAAAGCCGATTGCCGGATCGGAGCTGAAAATCTTCAGCCATCCGGCCGTCAGCGTGCACAATGCAACCCAAAACGCCGGAATGATTGTCACCCACGCGTAGCGCTGCCGCTTCATCTTGAACAGGATGACGGTGCAAAGAATGAGCGCGATGCACGCGAGCATCTGATTGGCGATCCCGAACAGCGGCCAAAGCGTATTGATGCCGCCGAGCGGATCGACAACGCCCTGATAAAGGAAATACCCCCACCCTGACACCGCGATGCCCGTCGCGACGACGTTAGCGGTCCAGGAGCGCGTATCTTTGAAGCGTGGGCTGAACGATCCGATGAGATCCTGAATCATGAAGCGCGCCACCCGCGTTCCCGCGTCGACGGTTGTGAGAATGAAAAGCGCCTCGAACAGAATTGCGAAATGATACCAGAAGGCCATCATCGCTTTGCCGCCGACCGCGCTCGAAAGGATTTCCGCCATGCCGACGGCGAGAGTCGGTGCGCCACCGGTACGCGACAGGATCGTCGCCTCGCCGACATCTTTTGCAGCGTCCTTAAGCATCTCCGGCGTGATGGCAAATCCCCAGCCGGAAATCACAGCCGCCGCCGACTCCGGCGTGTTGCCGATCAACGCTGCTGGACTGTTGAGTGCGAAGTAAAGTCCAGGGTCGATCGCTGTCGCTGCGACCAGAGCCATGATCGCAACGAAGCTCTCCATCAACATGCCGCCATAGCCGATGAATCGCGCGTTGATCTCGTTGTCGAGCATCTTCGGTGTCGTTCCCGACGAGACGAGCGCGTGAAATCCTGAAATCGCGCCACATGCGATGGTGATGAAAAGAAATGGAAAGAGGCTGCCGGAGAACACCGGACCAGTACCGTCGATAAATTTCGTCACCGCGGGCATTTTAAGATCAGGCAGCACAAAAAAGATTCCGAGCGCGAGACCGGCGATGGTTCCAATCTTCAGGAACGTCGAAAGGTAATCGCGCGGCGCCAGCAGCATCCAAACCGGCAGCACGGACGCGACAAAACCATAACCGATCAGCATGATCGACAGTTGTTCGCCCGTGAAATCGAACATCGGCCCGAGCACCGGGTCTTCCGCGACGTGGCGCCCGTAAATGAGCGAGGCCATCAGTAGTACGAGGCCGATCAGCGACATCTCGCCAACGCGGCCGGGCCGGATATAGCGCCCCCAGACGCCCATCAGAATCCCGGTCGGAATGGTCATGAAAACCGTGAACGTCGCCCATGGGCTTTGCTTCAGCGCCTTGACGACGACGAGCGCCAGCACGGCAAGCAGGATGACCATAATCAAGAGCACGCCGACCATGGCGACCGTACCGGCGAACTCGCCAATCTCGGAGCGGATCATGTCGCCCATTGAGCGTCCGTCGCGGCGTGTGGATGCCCAGAGAACGATGAAGTCCTGCACGGCGCCAGCGAAGACGACACCGATGATCAGCCACAGCGTTCCGGGCAGATACCCCATCTGCGCGGCGAGCACCGGCCCGACGAGAGGACCAGCCCCCGCGATCGCAGCGAAGTGGTGGCCGAACAGAACAGTCTTATTCGTCGGACAATAGTCGAGGCCGTCGTTAAAGCGGCGCGCTGGCGTCAGCCGGTTGCCATCGAGCTTTAACACCCGCTCCGCGATAAACAGGGCGTAGAAGCGGTAAGCGAGAAAATAGGTGCATATTGCAGCCGTCACGAGCCAGGCGGCGTTGATCGTCTCGCCCCGCGATAGCGCGACCACTCCAAGTGATACCGCGCCAGTGACGGCGACCGCGGACCACAGCACGTAGGCTCGAATGCTCTGCATGGGTAACGCTCAGCTTTGCTTTGTTAAAAAAGTGATGCGGCTTTTAACATGCAAAGCCCTTGTGGGAGGACAAAAAGCCTGGAAGGACTCGGCGCGCCGCGATTGCTCAAGCCTAGGCCATTAGGCTCCAGGTGGACAATCGACGAGTATCAGTCGCTACAGGCGAGCGACTACTTGGTCGATCAAAGCGGTTCGGATCGATGTGCTCGTCCCGGTTAAAGTGGGAGTTCGGCCTGCGATTGCTCGAGCTCAGCCCCACCCTCCAATGCAAGCAGAAAGCGCTTCGCATCGAGGCCACCGGCGAACCCCGTCAACGCGCCATTGCCGCCGATGGCGCGATGGCAAGGCACAATGATCGAGATCGGATTGCGCCCGTTTGCTGCCCCCACGGCCCGCGCACCGTTCGGCACGCCGACCTCCCTGGCGAGATCTCCATAACTGCGCGTTTCGCCATAGGGAATGCGCGTCAACGCCTGCCAAACCTTGCGCTGAAACTCGGTACCTCTAGGCGCGAGGGGTATGTCGAAGGCAGTTCGCGTGCGGGCAAAATATTCTGCTAGTTGCACCGTTGTCGCGCGCAGGATCGGATGATCCGGATCGAATGTCTGCTCATCAAGCATCACCCGCTTGGGATTGTCCTGCGGCCACAGGATCGCAACGAGTCCATAAGGACTCGCCACCAGCTTCAGCTCCCTGACAGGAGACGGCACGAGGCTATATGAGTTCATAGACGTCAATACATCAGCCGTATCTTCGCGGTCCATCGCCCGATTTTCCTGGTGGTCGTCAAAGAGCGGATCGGCGTGCGCCATCGGCGAGGTCTCAACTCATGTTGCGTCGTGGAAGATGATGCCAAGCGTGTGACGGCGGCCGCTTAGAATCTCGCTGACGCCGTGACGAAGGTTGACGCGATAGACCCCGCGTGTGCCGCGGACGGGACGATGATGAACCGCAAACACAACGCCATCTCCTTGCCGCAGCCCCACGACGGCGGCGCGCGATTGCATGCGCGGCCGTTGCTCGGTCAGCACGAACTCGCCGCCGGTGAAATCACGTTCGGGCTCGGATAGCAGGATCGCAACCTGAAGCGGGAAGACATGATCCCCATAGAGGTCCTGATGCAGACAATTGTAGTCGCCCGCAACATATTGCAGGAGAAGCGGCGTCGGCCTCGTCTGTCCCGCATCGTGGCAACGTTTGAGGAATTCGGCGTGCGCCTTCGGATATTGCACGTCGATGCCCATTTCCATGTTCCAGCGGTTGGCGATGCGGGCGAGCTCCGGATAGAGCGCCGTGCGCAACGTCCCGATGGGCTCAGGCAACGGATAGGCAAAGTATTTGTATTCTCCTTTGCCGAAGCCGTGCCGCGCCATGACGATACGACTGCGGAATGACGCGTCCTCAGGATACATGCCGGCAATTGCCGTGCAGGTCTTCGCCGTCAGCAGCCCCGGCATGACTGCGAAGCCCTTCGCGTCGAGACTGGCTGCAACATCTGACCAATCGACGTTCGGCGAAAACGACGGCGTTGTCTCCAGGGCAGCGGCTTGTCTCATCGGTTGTCTCCGGCTTCTGCCTTGCGGTCCAACAGGCCCGCTCTTTCAAGAATGCGGCGGGTCCTTACAGACGCCGACGCGCTTGCCGGTTTGCCGTTCGCTCATGGTCATGTTCTTACCGCCCATCTTCATATCGAACACGCCCGAGAAACGATCGGGCCAAAGCTGGAACTTGGCCCACGCGACCGCTTGATTGTGCCCCTCGCAGACGAGGTCGAAGCTCAGAGTCTGATCCAACAGTTTGACATTAGAGGCGGGACACCGCGCCAACGGATTGTTTTCGCTCAGCACGACAATGCCGTGCGTGTCGCCACCCGTGATGCAGACTTTGGCAGTCTTTTGCACGCCCATATCCTCGACGTGCGGAAGCTCCAGGCGCATCTGCACTTCATATTCGCCGGGCTGCAGAACGGCGTCTTCCGCGCTTGCCGCAGCGGGAATGACGAGCAACGTCATGAGATGTAGAAAGCGCATGCGTATTCCTCCCTGCTGCGCGCATCAGCTTTCACCATGTCAGACGGGGCGCTGCGACCCGTTTCTTGCTTTTGAATTCGGAAGGCCAACGTCCATCGCTCGTCGCCGAGCCCCTGGAGAAGTAAGAAAATTCGACGGCAAGAAACGGATAGCCAACAATCGTCGCGCAACCGCTTCGTTGGAGAAAACCATCGGAGAATCACATGACGGCAGCTCGACGTTTTCTGCTCCTGGTAATCGGCGCGTCTCCATTATGGGCGCAAGGCGCTTGGGCGGACAGCCTGCAGGATGGCCTCTACAAAGTGTCGGTGATGCTCGACATGGGCCAGACCGAGGACCTCAATGCGCGCAAGACGACTGAGATCTGCGTTCGTGCCGACACGCCAGATCATGCGCACGGATTCTTTTTGCTGACGGACAACATCCAACTTGCCCACTGCCCAGTGAAGAACGTCGTCAAGGGCGATAAGCAGATCACGTTCTACATCATCTGCGATGGAATTGACGCCGGACGCGCCTCCGCCGTCTATACGCTCGAACCTGATGCGTTTGAGGGGCGGTACGTCATGCGCATGGGAGGCAAGAACATGACCATGCGCGAAACCCAATCTGGCCGCCGGGTCGGCGATTGCCCGAAGTAAATCTCGATCGGACATTATGTGAAGAGCGGAGGCCGAAAGAAGACTGATCAATAAATACGAGATCTATCTCACTGCCGCAAAATCAATTTGAACCGATGGCGGGCTCATGCCTGCTTAATTCTGGGAGGGAATATTCTTATTCGACGGCGCGCTCGTGGACGAGATTCCCTACGTCGCGTCTCGATCCGCAACCGTACGGCATAATTCTGTTTTCAAGCCCGTCGATAGCTTCAATATTTCGCTGGCGCGGCTTTGCCAATCGCTCCTCGCCGCATAGCTGGAAAGGCGCTGCCGGATGTCAGTGTTGGAGCTTCGCGCGACAGCCGAATCGACCGCCTGAGCAAAGTTCTCGGAGCCGTCAGCAACCGCGACAACATCCGCATATCTTTCGCAATCGGGTAACGGCGAGGATACGACTGGTATTTGGAGAGCGAAGTATTCGTATAGCTTAAGAGGCGATGTGGCCGCCGTGATTTTATTGACCACAAACGGTATCATGCCGACATCGAACCACACCGCTAAGTTTGGAAGTGTATGATAGGGAAACGGCGGCAGGATAAAAAGGTTTTCAGGCAACGCCCTGTTCTCACGCCTCCACTTTGCGAGCGAGCCATCGAAGTCAGGACCTATTAGAACAAAGCTAAAATCGCGCCGGGCGCGAGCGACGCTAGAAACGAGGTCAAAGTCGAGCCAGCAGGCCAAAGCGCCGAAGTAGCCGACTATGGGTTTAGCTAAATCGACAATCGCACGCATCTCTTGCGGCAGAACGCTGTAGTTACGAACAGTTTTGTAGTGCGCGCAATCCACCCCATTAGGTACGAGGGCAAGGTTCTTAGTCCGATAAGTCCGCGCTTCTCGCATCAGATTTGGCGCCACGCATACAACCAGAACGCTTTCCTCTTTAAGAAGGTCTGAGTGGGCCATTAAGTGGTTCTCAGAAATAGGCCCGAGACTGATCCTCGGATCAATCTCGTCAATGTAGTCATAAATAATCTTCCATTGTTGTGCCTGCGCTTCTGGCAAAAAATTCGTGCCGAGTTGGTTGTCCGTTGACATGACCAAAACGATGGCGTTCCCGGGCAGCAAGTCCTGCCAGCGTGTCCGGTAGTTTACTACGATGAGCCGTTCCGAGGCGCTCCAGAACCCTAGCACGCTGTCATAACCGGTGAGCGGCGAACCATAGACGACAACATGCCCTAGCGAAGCTATTGCCTTAGCAAGATGCTGGCAGCGTTGCCGATAGGGAAAGCGATAATCGCAAGTCGCAAGGATTAGAACCGGTGGTCGATCAGCCGGGCTGTTGTCAATTGCGGCACGCAGTTTGGAGAACCACAGTGGTTTAGTAATTTTGCTGACGCCAGGCAGAAGAAATCGGTTCACTGCAACACGCAATAAGGCTTGCCAACCCTCTTGCTTAATAATGTTGATTGCAGTCGCTAGCCGTTTAGGAGCGCGATCGAGAAACGAGCGAATCGGTGCCTGCTCACCTCTCATGAGCGTGCAACACTTTGCTTCGTATACTGGATGCGCAAGCCTCTTGAAGCCAACTCATCAAGTTGATCTTCGTGCGCGAATACTACATTTAAGGGAATCGTCGGCGCGTTAGAAAGTTCGAGGACATGCGCGGACATCCCATCTTTTTGCAGCTGCATTGCAATATAGCCGATTTCCCGCAGTATTGTCCCAACATCAAGAATCGACCGGCTTTTTTCAACTAGCAAAAGCGCCTTGGAAGTTCTTAATGTCCTCATCAGCCCTCGAACCACCTCTCTTTCGAAACCTTCTACGTCAATCTTTATCGCAGTCGGCTTTAGATCGAGACTATCCCCTGGCCTGACGACGGAGTTGGAGCGCAGAAACATGACTCGACCATCGGACGCCATGTCGCGCATATATTTGAGTTGCTGACTAGATTTCAGCGTCGGTAGATCCATCGAAGCCAGAGGCGTGATCGCATAGCCATCGATTATCGGAGTGAAAAGTGTCCGCTCCGACTCTTCCGCCCCTAATCCAAAGTCGAAGATCTCGACAGAGCCGAGTTTGGTCGCTACTTCCTCTAGAATAGGCGCAAGCAAGGTATTGGGCTCAAATGCCTTGATGGGAGTGAAAGGGGCGACAGTCCGTATAGACACGATCGACTGACCACTATTCGCACCTACGTCGAGGATGAGATCGTTGTGCCTCGTGAAATAGCGAAAGATCTCGAACTCAGCTTCGTGGAGTGGACTTGCGCCCACGCGCGACAATGCGGTGGCAGCAGCCTGGGAGACAGGCGCTGACAGATCTAGGACACCTGGCCAGCACTTCTTGTTGTCGTTCGGATTAGCTGGTGCCGAGTTCGTGATGTCGTCTAGAATTGCGATGCCGCCGAGGCCGAGTAGGTCTAGAATGCGTGTGTCCCAATTGTTGGACTTTGTGAAACGTTCCATCTCTTCGCGAGGTGGATTGATTTCCATCCAACTCTTTATGGCGTCGGCAAATCCGTCGACGGATGGCGAAATACTCACTCCAGGAATGTTTGGAATCCCAGCCATTTGCGTGGCGACCACAGGCAGGCCCATGGCGACGTACTCATAAACTTTTAAAGGATTTACAAAGTTGGTGACGTCTCCTGGAATGAACGGGATAATTCCAACATTGGCGTGGAGAAGATAAGCTGGCAGCTCTCGCTGAGGCTTAAGTCCGAGAAAATGGACATTCTCTAGTTCTTGGGAGATTTCCGTTTGTCGTTCGGGATTTACTCCGCCAACCATTACGAAATCAAAACTCGGCAATCTCTTGGCGCAGGCGCACAAAAGGTCCCAGTCGAACCAGTCGCCCCACATGGCGCCAGTGTAGAGAACAACATTGCGACCCTTCGGCAAATCACTAGGACGTTCGAGCGACGATTGCCGAAAGAATAGCCGGTCGTTTACGGCATTCTCAATCAGTGCAACATTGCGACCGCTGCGCTCCACAAGGCGCTCTTGAAGCGTTTTTGCCGAAGCAACGAGAACGTCGGATTGCCGGATGAAACGATGCTCAATCGCTTCGTTGTACCATTCCCATCCGAGTGAAGTCTGCCAGTTGTCGATGTAATCGTAGACGGTTGTGATTCTGTCTTTGAACCTCGACTTGAGAACGTCGATCACCGGCAACAGACTGGGATGGGGAAATTCCGAAATCACCATTACAGATAGGTTCTCGAACCGATCATAGCGATCCGCCAAATTATCTGCACTGAAATCCCGAAGTGCATAAAACTCGAAAAGCGATAAATCGATGTCGAAGTAGAGTTTGCGGCGTTCTTCGAAACTGGGGTAGATATTGACAAACACCACCTTGCAATTGCGGCGAGCGAACGCCATTGCCATCTGGCTGCATCTCTGACCGCCACCAGAATCGGTGAAGGGAACGCCGGACAATATCACCACTAGCTGGTCGATTCCCCGGCGCTCCACATCAATCAGGGCACGTTGCGAGCGCCCCGCAAGGTAGCCGTCGATCCAGGTTTGTGGGAGCCAAGTGTTGCTGGCATCGCGGGCGAGCGCGATTGGGTAAGCCCTGAAGTCGCCATAACCGGACTCGCCATCGCCACTAGCGTATTGATAAGAGAGCAGACTGGCTTGTTCGGCGTTGGACGGTGCGTCCCATATCACCCGCGCTAGGCTACAGACTGCCCAATGCTTCGACGCTTGTCGCAACTGAATCGCAAAGAGCGTGTCCTCTCCGGTTTTGGTGAGGTATTCGGGAAAGCCATTCGTCATTCGAAAAGTTTCGGTTTTCACCGCGAATGCCCGCGCCGATGGTAGGAATGTCGAGAAGTCGATCGTGTCAAAATCCCAGACGAATTGTTTGGAATACTCGTTCTGAATGGAAGCCTCGTATAGACCACAGGCGACATCGAGATCTCGAACTGTGCTGAAGGCTCCGACCAATTCCTTGCAAAAATCTGGCTTCAACACCGAGCCGGCGTCGATAAATACGATGATGCCCGTCGCGACCTTCTCGACTCCGATATTTCTCCCCCGCGCTATGTTGACCTTGCCGGCCTCGACCAGATTTACCTCGAAGGGAGCGGAGACACTCCAGCGTCTCACCAATTCGATTGTTCTGTCCGTACTGCCGCCGTCGACCACGACAAGCTGGTGCGGTCGAACTGTCTGCTTTGCTAGAGAATCCAGAAATTCGACAATTGATTCCGCCTCATTCCTAACGGTTGTCACACAACTGAATGGAAGGCACGATCCGCTGAACGGCTTGTTGATGACGTCGAAACGGATGGGCTTGAGTGGATCAATCAGTGCGTAGGGATCGAACGGCTCCTCAATCATCGTAAAGGCCGACGAAAGCGTCGAAGCGGATTGCGGAACACCCGCTGTGAATTCGTGCCCGCCGCTAAGGCTTGCAGAGGATTGGTTTGGGGTTACAGAACCAAGAGACAGTCGGTTATGCGTCCAGGTCAAAGCGCCAATTAGCCCGTCCCGACGGATCAGACGGATAACGTGCGAGAGGCGCGTCCGCGTTGCTTGCGGTTTCGACGCCAACAGCCGCGCCGCACTGGAAGCCAACCGAAAAGGGTGCGTCGCTCTCCACGATGTCGATCTTGCCATCTCGTTACATTGGAACTCCCACTGATTTCTTTCGAAATCGGTGTTCGCAAATTGCTCGCGAAGCTGGGCGTTGGACACGGCTTCATTTTCTAGGCGGATAGCAAGATCGGAATTCTTTTTTTCCGCGGTCGCTAGTGAGGCCTTTAAGGCCGCTGCTTGTGCAGCATCCTTTTGCTGCGTTAGCTCGAAGTCTGCGAGACGCACGGCGAGGGTAGAGTTCAGCTCTTCAGCTTTCGCAAGAGCGGTTCTCAGCGCGGCAGAACCTTCCATCTCTTGCTGCAAGGCGTGTTCAGCTGCGGAGAGCCGTCGGTCCCGCTTCTGCTGCGCCACTTGAATACTATTTTGCCCAGCGATGTGAGAATTACTGAGCAGCCCCTCGAGCAGTTCCGCAAACTCAAGTGAGTTCCAAACCTCAGCGTCGCTGACACCCTTCATACGCAACGCTTCGAGAATCACGGCAAGCGTTGGCTCGCGTGTCGGTTCGACAGGAAATGCGGTTAAAAATTGCTGCCAGACAGCAGCTTCCGATCGCTCGCTCCGCACCCATTCCGACAATTCGCGATTGCCAAACTTGTCCTGCCCTTTATCGAGTTCGGTCTCCAATTGCTCCCGATTTACGGTTGCGAACCCGCGGCCGGAATAATTCCAGAAACCGGCCTGCTCCAACCGTTGGCGGTCAAGGAGTCCTTTGACACCGTCGTAGCCAACCAACAGGCAGGCTCGGTCCCGTGCCGCTGCTTCCAGGATTACGCGTCCCATACCCGCGACAAGCGAATAGTCCCGCATAATTTCCGGCAGCGAATTATTCCATCCGCGCAGCTCGACGAAATCAAAACCACCCTTATTCAAAAAGTCCAAAAGATAGGGCTTCGCCGGGCCATCGCCGTAAATGTGTAACTGCCTCCGTGCACTGTCCATCTTGGTAATGAGATCCATGAGACCCACCACCTTGGAACTATCGATCCGTCCCGCCCACATCCAGGGTCCATCGAGCGAGCTGCATCGCTCAATCGCTTGTTCCGGAATCTGCACTGCGTTGGGTAGAATGTGGGTCCGGCAAACCGCATTGGCCTGACAAATAAGTTCCACCTCGCGTGAGACGCAGAAAACGTTGCCGGCCGCAGGCAAAACAACCCCGCGAAATAATAGTTCAAGAACGTGACCCTTCATGCTGGTTAGCGAAACAGGGCCATGGAGTGTCAGCACAAACGGCAGTTGTGTAGCCTGCGCGACTAACGCTCCGACGACGTTGCTGTAGAATGGATGCGCATGAATCGCCGTTATATTGTGTGCGCAAATAAACTCGGCCATCTGCGTTAGTGTTTCGCGCAGTTGCCGGAACGACGTGGAGCTAGAGAGAAATAGTCCTCCTATACTTGCTTTGAAGAGTCCGGGTTTCACTTCATCGACTGATCCTCCGCTGGCGAGGAACATCTCCACCCCGTGTGAAGCAAGCGCCCGCGCTTGGCCCTCTATCTGACTTTCCAACCCTCCCCGGCTGAAATCATCGTACACCGTCAATAGGCGCATCGTTACGCTCGCCTCTCAATTTCTATGTTGACCGGCAGAAAAGCGATGCCTCCAGCTCTCACCCTCGGCTCAGCGATCCGAAAGAACAGAACATCCGTCTGTTTGTCGAGATACCGCATGTCACCGGAGATCGAAGCACCGGCAACAGCCACGCTTATGAAGTAGGCATCCTCGCAAAGGTTGAGTGCAATTTGGAATACGACACCAATAACTTCGTCACTCTCCACTGCAACGACATTGCGAGCGTGGTAAAGTGTACTGGTTCCGAAAGCAAAAACACCCTCCACGGTTCTGATTTTGATTCCGATTTGCATCTCGGGGACGTAACTGCTGCACTTTATCTTTAGCTCGACTCGGGCGCTTTGGCCGGGCGTGAAATGCTCGCAGGTGATGCCCGAGTCATTCAACAATCGCACCGAGAGAATAGTAGCGCGCGACTCGCTTGTTTCCGCATCTGCTTGTGTGGACTCGGGATCAGATACAGGTGGAGTTAGCGTAGCCGCTCCCTTCGCGCGGAGCGAGGCATAGGCCACACGATCGGCGTAGAGAAGCGCATGGTATTGATCTACGATTTGGTTGCTGGGCCCGATATTGTGCAGTTCGCCTTGATGCAGCAAAAGCGCACGCTGGCAAAACCGTTCGATCGTAGTCGCTGAATGAGTAACGAGAAGGATCGATGTTCCATTCTTCCGCAGCTTTTCGAGACGATCAAAACACTTACGTTGAAATTTCTCATCACCTACGGCCAGTGCTTCGTCGACCACAAGAATATCGGGCTCAATGCACGCCTGCACAGCAAAAGCAACACGCACGAACATGCCGCTTGAGTATGTTTTCACGGGCCGATCGAAGAATTCACCGATGTCAGCGAACGCCACTATTTCCGCCATGCGCGCTTGGGCTTCACTATTGGAAAGGCCAAGGATGGTCGCATTCAATAGAGCATTCTCACGGCCCGTGAATTCCGGATTGAATCCTGCACCAAGTTCGAGGAGCGCGGCGATGCGACCGCGAGAGTGCACGCTTCCCGTGGTTGCTGACAATGTGCCGACGATTAGCTGCAGAAGGGTCGATTTGCCCGAACCGTTGCGGCCGATGATGCCAACCGTCTCGCCGCGTCCAACTGAAAAGGAGATGTTTTTTAGCGCCCAGAACTCGCTGTAATACAATCGGGGTGCTCTCCCGATAAGCCGCCGGAGCTTCGGCACGATCATCTGCTTGAGACGATCCTCGGGGCGTTCGTAGATGAAGTACGATTTTCCGAGTCCCTCGACCTCGATCGCCACTTCAGATGACATCGGCAAAACCTTGTCGGGTCATCTCAAACCACACCCGTCCAAGCCAAGCCACTATGAGGCCGACGATTGTGAGGATGGCAAGACCAGAAAAATCCGGATCGCGGCCGTAGAGAATGGCAGCGCGCATCTCCTCCACCGGGAGAGTAAGCGGATTGGCGTTGAGCAATGTGCTCCAGCCGTCGGGAAGCATGCTAACTGAATAGAATATTGGCGTAAGGAACATTAGCATCGTAACTCCGAGTCCGACGATCTGCGCTGTATCGCGAACATAAACCCCAAGCGAGGCAAGGAACCAAGACAGGCCCAGTGAGAACAACACCACTGGGGTCACAATCACCGGGAAGTAAATGATCTTCCATGACACGGGTGTTCCCAAAACCAAGCCGAGGACGATAAGTACAACCAGCCCGATCGCGGCGTTGAAAAGCGCAGCCCCTAGTGAAATTACGGGCAGAATCTCCAGCGGGAAAACGACCTTCTTGACGTAATTAACTTGGGCAACGAGAAGATTTGGAGCGCGGTTAGCGGTTTCGGCAATAATATTAAAAACGAGCAAGCCGACGAAAAGAGACAACGCAGAGCTTGTGTTCGACTGATTGGAATCCACGCCAACTGACTGCCAACGGGCTTTGAAAACTACTCCAAATACGAAAGAATAGATGGCAAGTAGCGCGAGATTATTGACTACGTACCAAACTACACCTCCGTACGATCCCTTATAGCGACTTTCAATTTCTCGTCTTGTCATAGCGATAAGAAGATGGCGGCGCAGCCAAAGGTCACTCGCCATGCTGAGTGGATTCCAACGCGCGTAGGATTTCGGTTGGCGATCAATCACAGTGCGGCTCTTGTCCGGTATGGCGTCGGACGCATCACTAGTTGTAGGATTTTGGTCAAGATTGGTCCCCATCGCGACCATATCGCTCCCAGATGCGCGTCACGATACGTCCAGCTGCTTTGCCGTCCCCGTATGGCGAAATTGCCTGCGCCATAGCACGATAGGCGGTTTCGTCTTCAAGGAGCCGGGTCGTTTCGTCGACAATTGTATCCTCATCCGTACCTACGAGCTTCGCCACCCCCGCCTCCACTGCCTCTGGCCGTTCAGTTTGCTCACGTAGCACCAGAACTGGCTTTCCGAGCGCCGGAGCCTCCTCCTGTATGCCGCCGCTATCGGTTAGAATAAGCACGGATGCCTTCATCACCGCCACAAGCTGATTGTAATCGAGGGGATCGCGCAGGTGCACGCGCGGGGTCGAACCCAATCGCTCGTGCGCAATTCTCTTGACGTTGGGATTGGAGTGCACCGGGTAAATTACTTCGATATCCGGATGGCGCTTAATAAGCCGATTGATAGCGGAGAAGATACGTTCGTTCGGGGCGCCAAAGTTCTCTCGCCGATGTGCGGTAAGAAGAATTAAGCGCTGTCCTGCCGGCAAGGTCATTGGCAGATCGGGCGCTCTCTTCGCCACTTCGAGCAGAGCGTCAATGACGGTGTTACCGGTGACAATGATATCTGCTTCACGCACGCCTTCCCTAAGAAGCGCATCAGCGGCTTTTTTTGTCGGAGTGAAATGCAGGGCGGCTAACCGGCTAGCGACAACCCGATTCATTTCTTCAGGAAAGGGATTATTAAGGTCGCCGGTGCGCAATCCAGCTTCGACATGACCAAACGGTATACGATGATAAAACGCGATCATCGCCGCTACCATTACTGTCGTAGTATCGCCCTGCGCGAGCACAAGGTCTAACTTCTGTTTTTGAAAAGCTGCGTCCAGACTTTCAAACAAGCGCGCAGTCAATGCTGGTAAGCTCTGCCGCTCGCGCATCACGTCAAGGTCGATGTCGACTTTGATGCCAAATAGATCGAGCACCTGGTCCAGCATTTGGCGATGCTGAGCAGTGGCAACAACAATACATTCGCACCAGTTAGCAGATTGGAGTGCTTTGATAACCGGAGCCATCTTGATGGCTTCTGGTCGAGTACCGACCACGGCCGCCACAACAAGTCGCTTGGGTCGATGTGCCGTCATGTTTCTCTCGGCATTGCTTAAGTTTTCTGCTCTTCGCGAGGCGCAGGACGGATACCCCTGTTAATCGCACAGGCGAAGATAAGAACGTTCTCCAGGATCGAAGAAGTTAAGCGCGCAAGTTCCAGCCCGCCGCAATACTCAACCCGTCGCCGCGACTATTTAGATTTGGGCCGCTTCGCTTGCAACATAGCCGTTCGGCGAGGCTCTCCGCATGTGACTGAATGAGCTTATCGCGAGGAACGCAGAGCTCCTTTGACAATCGGAGCACCCTCGGATGGAGGGCTAAGGCAAGCCTCGGGAATAATTCTAGAGTCACTGGAGCGTCACATACCTCTCCTACTTTAGACGAAGCGCACACCCTGCTGAGTGGGCCTTGTCAAACTGGACGAGCGGAAGAAAAGGCATGGCTCATGCTGTCATGGCACCGGCCTCAGCGCCAGTAGGGTGACCTGTCTTACAGCAATCGACATTGCACTCGGCAACGCCGCTCGAAATTGTCAAGTCGTCGAAATGGCGGGATTCCTAAGCTGTCTAATCTCGAATATGGAGGCCGCGAAATTCATCATCTTGAACGCTGCTCCCCGGTCTCGCGGGGTGATCTGGGGCACCAAGGTTATTGCGATGCTGGGAAGAGATGTAAGCGTGCCCGTACGCATTCTTTTTCTTTATTGGGGGCGGCGAGGGCTGTCGCGCTTTGCACTGGATCTGGCACATGCGGCTTTGTCCAATGATCGCTTAGATGCTGCCATCAGTGTTTCTCGTCAGAACGAAAGCCTTCCGGCTTTCGCAGAGCTGGGCGACCGTCTCTTACTGGTCGATACGTTCGAGACTAACGCGGGCGCGCTTACGAACGCATGGCGTATACCGCAATTGCAGCGTCAGTTAATCGACTACGTGACAACCCATCGCGTTGAGATGGTTATCGAACTGATGCCGCACGCGTGGTCATCATTCGTTATGCCGGTCGTAAAGGCGCGCGGAGTTCGCTACGCTGTCGTCGTGCACGATGCCGATACCCATCCTGGCGACTACAGATCATCCTCAATCAAGTTGCTCGTTGAGCGCTCGATAACCCAAGCCGATGTCATTTTGACTCTGAGCGAGACTGTGGCCGGGCGTCTCGCGGCAGCCGGGGTTCCGCGTACAAAGATCGCCCGCTTGTTCCACCCCGACCTCGACTTCGGAGGGCTTGCCACGCGCCAGCTACCGAACAAAGGCGATCCGGTGCGGTTAGCGTTCTTCGGCCGCATCATGCCTTACAAAGGGCTGGCTCTGTTCTTGGATACGGTCGAACTGTTGCGCAACGAAGGCATCGCGATCGAGGTCGGCGTGTTCGGCGAGGGTGCGCTCGGGCCAAACGTCGCGCGCCTTGCGATTTTGGGAGCCGAGGTTGTCAACCGTTGGCTCACGGAGGCTGAGATTGGAGCGATGCTGAAGCGTTATCACGCCGTCGTATTGTCCCACATCGAGGCAAGCCAGTCGGGAGTCGCTGCGACTGCTTTCGGCGCTGAGTTGCCCGTGGTTGCCACACCTGTCGGCGGCCTCGTTGACCAAGTGAAGGATGGTGTCAACGGGCTATTAGCTGCGCGTGTTGATGCTGATTCAATGGCAGACGCTGTCAAGCGCATGATTGGAAATTCCCAGCTATATAGCGGGATGTGCAATTATCTCAAAGAAACGAAAGCCGAGCGGTCCATGTCGAGATTCGTTGAGGATTGCGTGACGCTCGCCAGAAGCGAGCGACCAGTTGTCGTCGACACACAGCCGTTGGGCGACGCAGGAAAAAGCTCGTCCTCATCAGCGTGATAGATGGCGCTTGCAATCGCGAACTAATCGGCACGATGCAAGCTAACCGGACGTACGTTGTGGCGCGTTCTGCATTATTACGACATCGGTCTGTCCGTTAGACCGTGCGCCGAGCGGCTCCATGAGACGTCGCGCGCAAACTCCGCGGGGAAAACTCTAGTCGCCAATTAGCACCGAAAGCTGGCACCTATGGCACGGTCTCGATGGGAGTCCGGCTGCGCGTAGGAATCGATTTTCTTTGAGTATGGGGCGGCGCAGCCCGCGGAAGGTGAACTTCGAAGCACGTCCCGTTTGGATCGACCTGATGCACGACCGCCGAACCGCCGTGAGCTTCGGCAATTGCCCGGACGACTGCGAGGCCCAAACCGCTACCGCCGTTTGCACGTGATCGCGAGTCGTCAGCGCGCCAGAACGGCTCGAACACCAAATTCTCAGCGCCTGAAGGTAAACCGGGGCCGCTATCAGATATTCGCAAGATTCCGTTTTCGCTGGTCGCGCGCGTTTCAACGTGCAAATTGCACGGGGCAGCATATCTACGGGCGTTTTCGAGGATGGCGAGTAGCGCCTGCCTCACTCGCGCTCCATCGGCTTGGACGTGCACGCTGCCGAGATCGCAATGCAATTCGATACCGGCGTCCTTGAGATGCGGCGCGACAAAGCTGGCGACGCTGCGCACCTCATCGGCGAGATCGACCGTATCAAGTCGTAGCTCAAGCCGACCGCTTTGGGCCAAGGTAAGAACTTTCAAATCTTCGACGATCCGTGTGAGGCTGTCGACCTGCGCTATGAGACCACGCAACGAGACCTCATCCGGCGTAAATATACCGTCGACGACACCCTGAAGCCGGCCGCGCAATATTGTTAGCGGCGTCCTCAGTTCGTGCGCTATGGCGACATTCCAAGCACGCATATCGGCTTCGGATTGGCCCAACTGACGCGCCATCGCGTTGAAATCATCGACGAGTTGCCCGGTCTCCTCGAACATTGGTCCGTCGGGGACGGCGCGCGCCGTTAAATCGCCGCCTGCAATCTTACGCGCAGCTGTGCCCACAGCGTCGAGGGGACGTATGAGGCGGCGCGCGAAGCGCACAGCGGCGGCGATCGCACCGACGGTACCGATCCCCCAAAGAACGAAAAACACAGACCATTCCAACGCGCCTGGCCAGAGTGCGCTCCAAGGAAGTCCTGTCCCTTCGCGCGCCGCTATCTGATCTGGACAGACCGATAGCAACCACCCGGGGTTGAGATAGAATGCAACGGCGTAGAATAGCGTGATCCCCAAGACCATCGCGGCGAGCGCGATCCCAGTGACCGCGGACATCCAGATGACGAGCTGTCGATTGAGGCCAGTTGTTTTCATGGCAACATCGTCAGCCGATAGCCGACGCCTCTTACGCCCTCGAAAAAGCCGCAAGCTCCGGCCGCCTCGAACTTTCGCCGCAAGTTGCTTGCGTGGCTGTCGACCGTGCGCTCCAACGCATTGCTTTCTGGAAAACAGGCATCGATCAACTCGGCCCTGCTGAACACGCGTGAGGGGGCACGCGCCATGTGAGCAAGGATGCGAAATTCCGTGAGCGTGAGATCCAAGCGAACGCGACCGCTTTCCGCGATGTCGAGGAATGCGACGTGAGCACTTTCGTCGATCTCGACAGGCCCAACGCGCAAGACCGTCTGCGATTTTTGGTTTTGCGTGCGCCGGAGAACGGCTTTCACGCGCGCCACCACTTCGAGCGGATTGAAGGGCTTCACGATATAATCGTCGGCACCGATACGAAGCGCCTGAAGCTTGTCCAGGTCCTCATCCAGCGCGGTGACCATGATGACGGGCGCCGTGCCCTGCTGCCGGATGGCGGAGAGAACCTCATAACCGTCGGCTTTCGGCATCTTCACATCGAGCAAGACGATATCAGGCTTCAGCTTGCGATGCAGTTCGATTGCAGTGCGCCCGTCGGCCGCGCGCACCGTTCGAAGGCCTTCCCTGATGAGATAGGCGTCCAGGATGTCGGCGACCTCGGCGTCATCCTCAGCAATAAGTGCAAGGGCATTCATTCAATGTTCCTGCTGTAGAGCCAGCAAATGTCACTGTGTAGCGCGTATGTCGAGACCGTATGGAGAGCGTGTGGACGCAGTGCGGCAACGCGCTTGGACACTCAGCCAACCGGTCTATCAGGTAGGTAGACCTCAGCATGCGCCGCTATGAGCCATCCGACGTTTGTCTGCATTGATCGAACGAAGCTGCACAAAAGCGATGCTGTAGCCTTAATGTTGTTCGTCAATGCGAACCCGTTTCTAGGTCTGGTAGGCTTCCGAAGCGCTCTGGTCCTTCTCGATCGCCTTCCGCTTCGTCTTGATCGTACCCAGCACGAATACGAAGAAGACGGGAACGAAGAATACGGCCAGGATCGTCGCAGAGATCATTCCGCCGAGAACGCCGGTGCCGATAGCGTTTTGACTAGCGGCACTCGGTCCAGTCGCGATCGCGAGTGGCACCACGCCAAGCGTGAAGGCCAGAGACGTCATGATGATCGGGCGGAATCTGAGCCGTGCGGCCGCGACGGCTGCGTCGAGCACTGACTCCCCGCCAGCGTGACGCTCCTTGGCGAACTCGACAATGAGGATAGCGTTTTTCGCCGCCAGTCCGATGATGGCGATGAGCCCTACCTTGAAATAGAGGTCATTTGGCATGCCCCGCATCGTGACGGCCAAGACCGCGCCGATGATGCCGAGCGGGACGACGAGGATGACCGCTAAGGGAATGGACCAGCTCTCATACAGTCCCGACAAGAGCAGGAAGACGAAGAGAACGCTGAGCGCCAGAAGGAACGGTGCCTGCGCGCCGGATTTGATCTCCTCGAGAGACTGACCTGACCATTCGAAGCCGAAGCCTCCAGGAAGCTCGAAAGCGAGCCGCTCCATTTCGGCGATGGCCGCCCCCGACGAATAACCCGGTGCGGCTGTCCCGGATAGGCGCACGGAAGAATAGCCGTTATAGCCGACGACCTGCGCCGCACCTTTGCGCCACTCGACGACCGCGAATGACGAGAGCGGCACCATTCCGCCGCTGGCATTGCGGACGTTCAGTTTGAGCAGATCTTCCGCTTGCAAGCGACTCCGGTCTTGCGCCTGTACGACCACGCGCTGCATGCGTCCCGCGTTTGGATAGTCGTTGATATAGGACGAGCCGAGATTGGCCGTGATCGTTGCATTGATTTCAGCAAACGTCACTCCGAACGCGCTTGCCTTGTTGCGATCAATGAGGAGCAAGACTTGCGCCGCATCGGGCATCCCTTCCAAGCGCAGGTTGGTAACGATTCCGCCCTGAGTCGCTTTCGTCATCAACTCATTAGCTGCGCGGTTCAGGGCAGCCTGCCCCAAGCCTCCGCGATCCTGCAGACGCAAACTGAATCCGTTCGTTGTGCCGAAGCCTTCTATGGCTGGTGGCGAAAGGGCAAAGACCGTCGCGTCCTTCAATGCGAAGAGCTGAGTGTTAAGCCGATCGGCAACCGCCTGGGCCGAGTCACTTGCACCGCGTTCGCGCCAGTCTTTCAGGGCCGCGAAAATGATGGCGGCGTTGGGGCCATTGCCGGAAAAGCTGAAGCCTTGGATGGATACGACATTGTCGATCGCAGGCTCCGTCTTCAATGTCGCTTCGATCTTCTCTAGCACTGCGACGGTACGATTGCTGCTTGCCTCCGGAGGGCCTTGGACGTCGACGATCAGATAGCCCTGATCTTCATCAGGGACAAATGCGCTCGGTAGGCGGAGGAAGAGATAGCCAGCGCCGGCGACGAGGATCAAGTAGATGATCATCATTCTGCCGGAGCGGCGAACAACCGAGGCGAGGCGGCGCGAGTAACTGGAAGTGAAGCGATCGAACGCGCGATTGAACCAGCCGCCAAGGCCGCCCTTTTCATGATGACCTTTGGGAATTGGCTTCAGAATGGTCGCGCAAAGCGCGGGCGTTAAGGAAAGCGCCAAGAACGCCGAGAAAAGGATCGAGACGACCATCGTCAGGCTGAACTGCCGGTAGATGATGCCGGTCGAACCGGGAAAGAACGCCATCGGCACGAAGACCGATACGAGGACCAACGTAACTCCGAGTATCGCGCCGGTGATCTGTCCCATGGCCTTTCGTGTCGCCTCCCTCGGCGACAACCCTTCCTGGGCCATCAGACGCTCCACGCTTTCGACGACAATGATCGCGTCGTCGACCAGGATGCCGATGGCGAGCACCATTGCGAACATCGTGAGGACGTTGATCGAAAAGCCCGACGCGTACAGGACGGCGAGCGTGCCGAGTAGAGCAACGGGAACGACGAGTGTGGGAATGAGCGTGTAGCGGAAATTCTGCAGGAACACGAACATCAGGATGAACACGAGAACGACCGCTTCGATCAGCGTATGCACGACCTTTTCTATCGAAGCCGACACAAAGGGACTTGTATCGTAGGGGATCGAATATTCGATGCCGCTCGGGAAGAAACGCGACAGCTCCTGCATCTTCTCCTTGATAGCCTTGGCGGTCGCCACGGCATTGCCGGTAGTAGAGAGCTGGATGGCTGCGGTTGCACTCGGCTGACCGTCGAGACGGCTCGAGAAACTGTAATTCTCCGCCCCTATCTCGATCCGAGCCACGTCGCGCAGGCGAACTGCCGATCCGTCCGCGTTGGCACGCAGGATGATCTCGCCAAATTCCTTGGGATCGTTCAGCTGGCCAGTGACGAGAACTGTTGCCGTCAGGTCCTGCGTGATTGGATTGGGTGCAGCACCGATCTGACCGGCGGCGACCTGCGCGTTCTGGGCGGAGATCGCATCGCTGATGTCGCTGTTGGAGATATTGTATCCAACCAACTTGGCAGGATCGATCCAGATGCGCATCGCCCGCTGCGCAGAAAAGAGTTGGGCGCGGCCGACACCCCCAATTCGCCGCAACTCTCCAAGCACGTTGCGGTTTAGGTAGTCACCGAGAGCGACCTCATCGAGCCGACCGTCAGTTGACGTGAGCGAGATGACCATCAGGAAGTCCGTGGAGGCCTCCTCGACGGTGATGCCCTGAGCCGTGACCGCTCGGGGAAGGCGCGACTCGACGCGTCGCAGTGCATTCTGCACCTTCACCGAGGCCTGATCGATGTTTGTGCCCGGCCGGAACGTCGCGGTAATGCCGATGGCTCCGGAGGTGTCTGATGTGGACTCGAAATAGAGGAGGCCTTCGACCCCGTTAAGCTCCTCCTCGATCTGACGCGTAACGCCCTGGTAGATCTCCTGCGGTGAGGCGCCAAGATAGGAGGTGGTTATCGACACCTGCGGCGGCGCAACCTTCGGATATTGCGCAACCGGAAGGAAGGGCAACGCGATGAGGCCTGCGATTGAAATGAAAAGGGCGCACACCCAGGCAAGGACGGGCCGATCGACAAAGAATTTCGCCATGGACGTTCTATCTCACGACCGGTGTTGGGTTGCTGTCGAACGCAGACGCCGAACCATTGATCGGCTTCCAGGGTTCGGCCACGACCTTTCCTCCCGGCTGCACCTTCTGCACGCCGTCAACGACAATCCGTTCGCCAGTCCGGAGTCCTGCATCGACGATCCATTCGCCATCCACCGCCGCTCCCAGCCGGACTGTGCGCGCCTCGACAGTGTCGTCGGCCGATATGACGTAGACCTGAGCCGTTCCGTCTTGTGTTCGAATGACGGATCGCTGCGGTATGGTGATCGTGTTGTCGCGCACAGCCTGCTCAATGCGAGCGCGGACATATAAGCCGGGCAGGAGATTACCGTGCGGGTTCGGGAACTCGGCGCGCAGCGTCACCTGACCTGTCGTTTCATCAACGTTGGCGCTCGCAAAGAGCAGTTTGCCGGGTCGCGCATAAACCGATCCATCATCGAACACGAGGTTGACGCGTGCCTGTCCGGCAGCCGGGCTCTCCAAGCGGCCCTCAGCGACGGCGCGCTTAAGAGCGAGCAACTCCGCGGAAGATTGCGTGAAGTCAGCGTATACCGGATCGATCTGCTGAATGAGCGCGAGATTCTGGTCGGCATCGGTCGCGCTGACGAGGCTGCCCTCGGTAACGAGCGCCCCTCCTATGATCCCCGTGATCGGCGCACGGATTTCCGTGTACCCCAAGTTGATCTTCGCCTCCTCCAGGCCTGCTTCGGCGAGCGCCACATCTGCGTCGGCTTGCGCGGCGGCCGCGGCGGCGGCGTCGAGGTTCGCCGCGCTCGACACAGCGCGCGCCTTCAGCTCTTTCTGCCTTTGGTGATGTTGATGGGCGTTGGCTTGTACGGCTTTTGCTCTCAACAGCATCGCCTCGGCACTGGCGACCCGCACGCGAAAGATCTTCGGATCGATCCGGTAGAGAACCTCGCCTTCTTTGACGAGCGCCCCTTGCTCAAAAACGCGCTCCTGCAGAACGCCTGAAACCTGGGCGCGCACGTGCGCCCTGCGCGTCGCGGCGATCCGTCCGGGGAGATCGCTGATGACCGGCACCCGACGTGCTTCGAGGATCATCGCGCTCACCACCGGTGGTGCCTCGCTGGTCTCGGCCGCTGCCATCGTGAAAGGGACGGACAACACCGCCGTCAGTACTAAGAGGACGGCTGCGCGCATTGGAGTATCCTTCTAGCCATGCAATTCCCCAGCTGCACTTGGGCGTAGCGGGTCGGCTGACCGTCGAGGCAATGTGGAGAGTTGGTGGAGACTAGGGTTTGAGAGATGGCTCGCAATAAAGAATAGCCAGCACTCGCTTCACGGCGACGCGGCCGGCACGATTGAGATTGCAGACAAGATCGAAAGTCGACGGCACCATCACTCGAGCCGTTTCCTGCTGAGGCTGTGGCGTCGAACTCTGCGGGCTCACTGTTTTCAACGAGCGCTTGAAGAAGCGTCGAGCGATGACGGAGACGAGGCGAGCAAGAGTGTGGCGACAGTCGTTCCAGGTGCGGCAGCGGCGCTAGAGATGCAGCATTTCAGAGACTGATTTCATGCCTCATGCATATCGTCGGTTTGACCAACGGCCGGGCATAAGCATCCGACAACATTGCCTAGTCTAAGATATCAAAGACTTAGGCGTTGATTGGTGGAGCCAAGCGGGATCGAACCGCTGACCTCTTGCATGCCATGCAAGCGCTCTCCCAGCTGAGCTATGGCCCCGAACCTTTGGGAACGCGGGGCCAAGGCTGGCCACCGCGGAAGTCCGCCTGATTAAGTCGTTCGAGCGAAAACTGCAAGAACGTTGTGGCGGTGAAAATCAGGACTCCTCGTCGCCCTCACCGGCCGGACCGCCAATGATGTTGGAGACATCGCCTCCTTCTTCCTCTTCTTCTTCCAGGAAGGTCTCGTCGTCATCGCCATTGCCCGAATCGTCGGCCTCGACGTCCACCAGCGCCTCTTCGCCTTCCACTGTCGGCAATTCGCCGTCAGCGTCGTCGTTCTGGGACGCCTTTTTGGCCTTTTTCGCGGCTTGATCCCGCTGTTCCGCTTGCAGAGCTGCAAGTGCGGCTGGTGAAGAAGCGATCACGTAAACGCTGTTGCAGAACGGGCAGGTGATCGGAGTGCGGTCGAGATCGTAGAACCGCTCGTCGCAGCTCTGGCAGGTACGCTTCGTCCCGCGCGCTTGCTTGGTCGCCATAGATAGCCTCGGATACTTCGGAATAAAGAAGCCGTCTGCCATAGGTGCCGGGGACTGTCAAAATGAAAAGCTCTGCCGCCGCCCGAATGCGTCAAGCGCGCCGAGATGGCCGGGGACATCGGCGTTGACATGCTGGCCGCGGGCGGGCCTCTATCTCCCGCTTGAAAACATGCAAAGATCGCCCTCCGATCTTCGATGAGCCTGGATTATTGAACGTGACATCGTCCACTGCGAAACCACTCGCGGCTAATCGCGCGCCCCCGCTTCTGGGCCGGATCCGCATTCCCGGGGATAAATCGATCTCGCATCGTGCGCTGATCTTCGGCGCTCTCGCGACCGGTACAACGCGGGTTCGTGGCCTCCTGGAGGCGGAAGACGTAATCAATACCGGCCGCGCCGTTGCCGCGCTGGGCGCGAGCGTCGAAAAGCGAGGCGACGTCTGGGAGATCAAAGGTCGCGGTCCTGGCGGTCTGCGCCAGTGCGCTGAGCCGCTCGACTTCGGAAACTCCGGTACGGGCGCGCGCCTGATGATGGGCGTCATCGCTGGTCACCCGATGACCGTCGAGATGACGGGCGATCCATCGCTTTCGCGCAGACCTATGCGCCGCGTCCTTGCGCCGCTGATGCAGATGGGGCTCGACGTTGTCGAAACAGGCAAAGAGACGTTGCCGCTGACGCTCCGCGGCACCAACGAGCTCGTGCCGATCATCTATCCGCTGCCGGTGCCGTCCGCTCAGGTGAAAAGCGCCGTCCTTCTCGCGGGTCTTCACGCGGCGGGCGAGACGACGGTCATCGAACATGAGGCGACGCGCGATCACACCGAGCGGATGCTTCGCCATTTCGGAGCGGACGTCCGCATCGTCGATAAAGACGGCACGCGCCACATCACGATCCGCGGCGACGCTGAACTCTCGGGCCGCGACATCGACGTGCCGAGCGATCCGTCGTCAGCAGCGTTTTTGGCAGCCGCCGCGCTAATCGTTCCAGGATCTGATCTAACGATCGAGGGCGTGCTCATCAATCCGACGCGCACGGGTCTGTATCTGACGCTTCAGGAAATGGGCGGAAACGTCACGTTCCTGAATGAGCGTGACGCAGGCGGCGAGCCGGTGGCCGACATTCGCATCCGCGCATCGAAGCTGAAGGGTGTCGATGTGCCAGCCGAACGCGCGCCGTCGATGATTGACGAATATCCGGTGCTCGCCGCAATCGCTGCCTTCGCGCACGGACCGACGCGCATGGATGGCCTCGCCGAGTTGAAGGTGAAGGAAAGCGATCGTCTTGCGGCCACGGCAACGGGCCTTGCCGCGAATGGCATCAAAGCTCGTGTCTCGGGCGATACCCTGATCGTCGAAGGGGAGGGACGCGTGCCGGGCGGCGGGCTGGTGGCGACGCACCTCGATCACCGGATTGCGATGTCGTTCCTGACGGCAGGGCTCGCAAGCGAGAAGCCGATCGTCGTCGACGATACGGAGATGATCGCCACGAGCTTTCCCGAATTCCGCGGGTTGTTGGAAAACCTCGGCGTCAAATTTGAAGAACCGCGCGCCCAATGAGGACAAGCACGATCATCGCCATAGACGGCCCCGCCGCATCCGGAAAAGGAACGCTGGCGAAGCGCCTGGCCGCGCATTTTGGCATGGCATACTTGGATACCGGATTGCTGTATCGCGCCGTTGCCCGCGATGTCGCTGCAGCGGGCGACGCGCTCGACGATCCAGCAAGTGCCCTGAACGCCGCCAGTAAGCTGGATGCGCAATCGCTGGATGATCCGGCGTTACGCGGCCCCCTCGCTGGAGACGCCGCCTCAATCGTCGCAAAAATTCCTCAGGTGCGAGCAGCGTTACTTGAATATCAGCGGTCATTCGCTCGCGCCGACGGCGGCGCCGTTCTCGATGGGCGCGATATTGGCACCGTTGTTTGCCCCGACGCCGACATAAAAATCTTCGTGACGGCATCTGATGAGGCGCGCGCCACGCGTCGTCACATGGAACATGAATCGCGCGGCGAGACGATCGCCTTTGAGAAAGTTCTGGAAGACTTGCGCCGTCGAGACAGTCGCGACAAGGAACGAAACATTGCTCCGCTGGAGCAGGCGGCCGGCGCACTATTTTTGGATACAACCACGCTCGATGCCGATCAGGCGTTCGCGGCGGCGCTGCTCTTGATAGAACACGCGCGCCGCCGGAGCTAAAACGTCAGCACTATTTTCCTGTTTCGCGCTTGTACGTCCGAATGTCTTCTGCAGTCACCTCGCTCGATTTGCCGAGCGCCTGAACGCAGTCATCAGTCAACATTTTGCGGTGCGCGCGCATACATGTGCGCAAGGGAGCGGTGCCCACTTTGTATTTGCTGCAATACGCGGCGTAGTCAGAAGTGCATGCCTTCTTGACTGCATCGCTAACCGCAAACGCGGAACCTGTAGAAAGAATAAAAAACGCCGCCGCCGTCATTGCGATCTTCGGCATTAGGTGGCCTCCCTGAATCAGCCTTGCGAGAAACGTGGACGAGATAATCTAGTTCCGCAGATTCGTCGTCACTTTTGAAGGCACATGCGTGCATGCGTGTTGTGTTCGCACAAGCGATGTTTTGCACGGAAAATCACAAACGCGACGTTGCAAGTTACGTGGCAGCGCAGATCGCGAGACCCATCGCGGGGTCTCGCTGCGAGGATGCTGCATTCGGGACTATAGCGTTAGACGCGTCTTGTAGACATCCGAGTCATAAGGTTGTCGCGGAGAACGTAGTGGTGGACGAGCGCCGCAATGGCGTGACCGAGCGCCAGGATAATGATGGTCCACCCAACCCAGCCGTGCACCTCGCCAAGCAAATGATGTTGGTCGCGCGTGAACGGTTCGAACGGCGAGGGGATCTCCAATCCGAAGAAGCTGACCATCGCTCGCCGTCCGGACCAAGCCGCCAGAAAGCCGAGCACCAATTGCACGACGATGAGCAAATAGAGAGAGTGGTGGGTCGCCTTTGCGGCAATCCGAGTCCAGCCGGTGTTCGCCGCCGCCAACGCCCGGCCGTAAAACGTGCGCCACGCCAGCCGCCCGATGATGACGGCCGTCAACAGCACGCCGAGCGTGTGATGCGTGTACTTCAGCGGTCCTCGGTTCTCACGCTCCAGGAAGCCCCAGGCCTGCGCCGTCAGAAACAATGCCACGATTAGGAAGGCAGTCGCCCAGTGGAACAGGACGGAAACACGGTCGTAGCGATCCTGGTCGGTGCCGAGCGGTGCCTTTTCGATTGCGGCAGCGCCGGCAGGGTATGTCGGGTCCAAAACATATGCTCCTAGGATGCAGTTATTGAGGTTCTAGCCTTTAAGGGGCCCGCATGTATTGGCAAGCAGTGGCCCTCCGCTTAACAGTTTGGCCCAGTTCATCCGTCGCTGAAGCGGCTCGTGGGCCTTGCAAGCCGATCAACCCTCGGTTATATCCCCGGCATTCGACGCCATCGCCGGATTGGTCATGAGGAAGATCAGCCGGTTCGAGTCTCGATAGAGGCTCTGAATTTTGACCGGAAGGGTATTTTACCCATCGCGGTGGCATCAAACATCCGAAATCACAGTGCCCGAGGCTCGGCATCGCTTTAGCGCGTGTCCGTCTGTCGGCGCTTCCATCATTTCAACCTCTGTCGTCCCGGCCGTCCGCGGCACGGGCATTAACGCTTTCAAAGGAGAACGAATGTCTGCCGAAGTTTCAAGAGAGATGAACCCCTCGCGTGATGATTTTGCCGCGCTGCTCGCCGAAAGCCTTGCCAAGGATGACCTGTTCGAAGGTTCAGTCGTTAAGGGCAAGATCGTCGGCATCGAAAAGGATATGGCGATCATCGACGTTGGCCTGAAGATGGAAGGCCGCGTTGCGATGAAGGAGTTCGGCGTCGGCGGTAAGCCGAGCGATCTCAAAGTCGGCGACACCGTTGAAGTCTATCTTGAGCGCGTCGAGAACGCGCTGGGCGAAGCCGTCCTTTCGCGTGACAAGGCTCGCCGCGAAGAAAGCTGGACGCGCCTCGAACGCCTCTACGAAAAGGGCGAGAAGGTTTCCGGCGTCATCTTCAACAAGGTCAAGGGCGGCTTCACTGTCGATCTCGACGGTGCAGTGGCGTTCCTTCCGGGCTCCCAGGTTGATATCCGCCCCGTGCGCGACATCGGCCCGCTGATGCATCAGCAGCAGCCGTTCCAGATCCTGAAGATGGATCGCCGTCGCGGTAACATCGTCGTTTCGCGCCGCTCGGTCCTCGAAGAGAGCCGTGCCGAACAGCGCACCGAGATCGTCGCACGTCTCGCGGAAGGCCAGATCATCGAAGGTCTCGTCAAGAACATCACCGATTACGGTGCGTTCATCGACCTCGGCGGCATCGACGGCTTGCTCCACGTCACGGATATGGCATGGCGCCGCGTGAACCATCCATCGGAGATTCTCAACGTCGGCGATACGGTGAAGGTGCAGATCATCCGCATCAATCCGGAAACGCAGCGTATCTCGCTCGGAATGAAGCAGCTTCAGTCTGACCCGTGGTCATCGATCGAAGCGAAGTATCCGGTTGGCGGTCGCGTCAACGGCACCGTGACGAATATCGCTGACTACGGCGCGTTCGTCGAACTGGAGCCGGGCGTCGAAGGCTTGATCCACGTCTCGGAAATGAGCTGGACCAAGAAGAACACGCACCCTGGCAAGATTGTCTCCACGAGCCAGCAGGTCGAAGTTCAGGTTCTCGAAGTCGACCCGCAGAAGCGTCGCATTTCGCTTGGCCTGAAGCAGACGCAGGAAAATCCGTGGGATGGCTTCCTGACCATTCATCCGAAGGGCTCGATCGTCGAAGGTCCGATCCGCAACATCACCGAATTCGGTCTGTTCATCGGTCTCGACAACGGCATCGACGGCATGGTGCATCTGTCCGATCTCGATTGGCAGAAGGCAGGCGACGAAGTCATCAAGGACTACAAGAAGGGCGACACCGTCAAAGCGATGGTGCTCGATGTCGACGGCGCGAAGGAGCGCATCTCTCTCGGCATCAAGCAGCTCTCCGGTGACCCGGCCGACGCGATGGCGAAGTACAAGAAGGGCGACGCCGTCACCTGCACGGTCACGAGTGTCAGCGAAGCTGGCATCGAAGTTAGAATTGCCGATAGCGAACTGACGTCGTTCGTGAAGCGTGGCGATCTCTCGCGTGACCGTTCGGAACAGCGTCCGGAACGCTTCAACGTTGGCGATAAGGTCGATGCGGCTGTGATCTCGGTCGATAAGGCGGCACGCCGCATTTCTGTTTCGGTCAAGGCTCTCGAGCTTGCCGAAGAGAAGCAGGCTGTGGCGCAGTACGGCTCGTCGGATTCGGGCGCATCGCTCGGCGATATCTTCAAGGCCGCGATCAAGAAGCGCGAAGATGCTGAAGACGGCACCGAGTAAGTCTCGGCTTGATTAAGACGAAGAATACAGGCGCCGGGCATTCCTTGCCCGGCGCTTAACTGTCTGAAGTGACGACCTGTGCGATACCGTTGCCTCGCTCCGGATCGTTCCGGTAACGTCCACGATTGAATGTTTCGAGGGGCGCTCCCTCGCCGCAAATTTGTCCGCAGCCGCTCGCTGATCGAAAGGCGCTCCTATGCTCGAAACAGAAACAGTTCTCGATCGCCGCCGTCTCCGCCGCTCTGTATCGCTCTGGCGAGCTGCAGGCGTCGCAGCCGTCGTGCTCGCTCTTGGCGCGCTGACGCTCGGTAACGACAAGCTGGCGTTGCTTGCTGGTGAAAAGCAGATCGCGCGCATCGCGATTGAAGGCACGATCACCGAAGACCGCGATCAGCTGAAAATGCTGAAGCAAATCGCCGACGACGACAGCGTTGCGGGGGTCATTCTCTATGTGAATAGCCCCGGCGGCACGACCACAGGCGGCGAAGCGCTGTTCAACGGCTTGCGCAACATCTCGGCGAAGAAGCCGGTCGTCGCTCAGTTCGGAACGGTCGCGGCCTCCGCTGGATACATCGTCGGCTTGGCAACGGATCATATCATCGCGCGAGGCAATACGATCACCGGCTCCGTCGGCGTGATCGTGCAGTGGCCGGAATTCGTCGAGCTGCTCAACAAGATCGGCGTCAAGGTCAACGAAGTGAAGAGCGGCCCGTTGAAGGCAAGCCCGTCCCCCTTCGAGCCGCTGGATGAGTCCGGCCGTAAGGTCGCCGAGAACATGGTCAGCGACGGCTTCAAATGGTTTCTGGGCCTCGTTGAGACCCGTCGCGGGATCAAGGTTGCAGACGTTCCGGGCCTGATGGAAGGCCGCGTTTTCTCGGGCCGCGAGGCCATGGCGGCGAAGCTCATCGATGAACTCGGCGGCGAGGATGAAGCGGTTAAGTGGCTGAAAGACGTGAAAAATGTCGATCAGAACGCCAAGGTTGTCGATTGGAAGCCGAGTGCCCCCGGTTCATTCGGCTGGGGTGGCGCACATATCGCGAGCCTGCTGTTTGGATCACAGGCCGGCGATGTGGTAAATTTCTTCTCGCGTGATCGCTCGATTTCTACGCTCGGTCTTGACGGTCTCGTTTCAGTTTGGCATCCTTCTGAAAAATAACGAGAAATGATCGCTGTTGGCTGGGGAGCGGAGCGTGATCAAGTCGGAACTCGTACAGCGGATAGCAACCGCAAATCCACATTTGTACCACCGAGATGTGGAACGCATCGTCAATGTCATCTTCGATGAGATCGTTGATGCGTTGTCGCGAGGTGATCGCGTCGAGCTTCGTGGCTTCGGCGCATTCACCGTCAAGCATCGCGCATCGCGGCAGGGAAGAAATCCCCGCACCGGAACAACGGTGGCTGTTGAAGAAAAATTCGTGCCGTTCTTCAAGACTGGAAAAGAACTGCGCGATCGTTTGAATAAACTCAATGGCGGCGAGCATACGACCTGATGGTCTGCGGGCGTCACGACGTAACTGTATAGAGCGAGGTGAATTGTGCTGAGGCGTATCGTGGCGTTGTTCATCGCGTTTCCGCTTGGCGCTATCCTCGTCGCGATTGCGGTCGCGAACCGTCAGCCAACAAATTTGATCCTCGATCCCTTCCGTCCGGAAAATCCCGCGCTCTCGATCGAGCTTCCGTTTTACATTTATTTGCTTAGCGCACTCGTCGTCGGTGTGATCCTCGGTGGCACAGCCGCATGGATGGGTCAGAGCCGTTGGCGAAAGACGGCTCGCACGCAAGGCCGTCGTGCAGCACGATGGCAAGCGGAAGCAGATCGGCTCGCGCGCGAAAGCGAATTAAACGCGACGAGCGGCAGCAGCGAACTCGCACTCGCGCGCCACTAATTCGCGCCATCCGGTGGCATTTCACCGGCCAGGATCTTCGACCATTTGACGATCTTCGGTTTGGCCGCGGTTCTCTTATGCTTGTTTCTATGTCTTCGAGGTCAAAAAGACGTGGTGCATTCTCAGTTCTTCTCGACGCAAGCGGCGCGCGTGGATGATCGCAGCGTCGCGCTAGAAAGCCCAACTTCGTAATGACGACCGACGCTAAGATTTGCGGCCTGAAGACGGTCGAAGATCTCGACGCGGCAATTGCCGGCGGCGCCGCTTATATCGGCCTCGTCTTCTGCGAGGTAAGCCCGCGCCATCTCGAATTCTCGGTCGCGCGTCGTCTCGCGGAGCATGCGCGCGGTAAGGCGAAGATCGTCGCGCTCTCTGTCGACGCCGATGATGCTGCGATCTCCGCAATCGTTGATGCGACTGCACCGGACATCCTACAGCTTCATGGGCGCGAAAGCCCCGCGCGCGTTGCAGAAGTTAAATCTGCATTCGGCCATCCGGTCATCAAGGCTTTACCGATAAGATCGGCGGACGATCTAGCACTCATTGATGGCTACATCGGCGTGGCAGACCTTATTCTATTCGATGCCAAGCCTCCCGAAGGCGCATCGCGCCCAGGCGGTCACGGACGCTCATTCGATTGGACGATCCTACGCGATCTCAAAGATCGGAATATGCCTTACATGCTGTCGGGTGGTCTTCATCCCGACAACGTCGGCGACGCCATTCAGATGCTGCGTCCTGCCGCCGTCGATGTTTCTTCAGGCGTCGAAAGTGCGCCTGGCATCAAGGATGCCGCGCTGATCGAGCGCTTTCTTCGCGCGGTAAAGACAGCTAATCAATCGTAGAATTTCGGCTTCGCTCCGATGGAGCACCAACGAGGATGCCATGGCGAGCAACGAAAGAACTGGCGCGGCAAAATTAAACAGCTTTGCAGGCGGTCCTGACGATAGAGGCTTTTTTGGTCTCTTCGGCGGCCGCTTCGTCGCCGAAACGCTGATGCCGCTCATTCTCGATCTCGACCGCGCCTACACCGCGGCTAAGGCCGATCCCGAATTTCAGAAGCAGATTGATTTCCTCGGTCTGCATTACGCAGGACGTCCAAGCCCGCTCTATCACGCTGAGCGGATGACGGCCGAACTCGGTGGCGCGAAAATCTATTTTAAGCGCGACGAGCTCAATCACACCGGCTCGCACAAGATCAACAATTGCATCGGACAGATCCTGCTCGCGCGGCGCATGGGAAAGACGCGTATCATCGCTGAGACAGGCGCTGGTCAGCATGGCGTCGCCGTCGCAACCGTTTGCGCGAAGTATGGCATCCCGTGCGAAATCTACATGGGCGCGACCGACGTCGAGCGTCAGTCGCCGAACGTTGCGCGCATGAAACTGCTCGGCGCGAAGCTCAATCCGGTCACGTCAGGCGCGGGCACGCTGAAGGACGCGATGAACGAAGCGCTTCGCGATTGGGTCACCAACGTTCGCGACACCTATTATCTCATCGGAACCGCTGCCGGTCCGCATCCCTATCCGGCGATGGTGCGCGATTTCCAATCCATCATTGGCCAGGAAGTCCGCACACAGATGCAGGAAGCTGAAGGGCGGTTGCCGGACACGCTCGTCGCCTGCATCGGCGGCGGCTCGAACGCGATCGGCCTTTTCCATCCGTTCCTCGATGACAGCGGCGTCGCGATTTACGGTGTCGAAGCTGGCGGCCACGGTCTTGATGTCGAAAACGGTCATGCGGCTTCGATGACGGGCGGCTCGCCCGGCGTGCTTCACGGCAACCGCACCTATCTGCTTCAGGATGGGGACGGGCAGATCCTCGAAGGCCATTCGATTTCCGCCGGACTCGATTATCCCGGCGTCGGCCCTGAGCATTCCTGGCTGAAAGATACCGGTCGCGTTAGCTACGTCGCCATCACAGACAAAGAAGCGCTCGAAGCTTTGCAGGTGTGCACCCGCCTCGAAGGCATCATTCCCGCGCTCGAACCAAGCCACGCGCTTGCGCAAGTCATCAAGCTCGCGCCGACGCTGCCAAAAGACAATCTGCTTGTGATGAATCTCTGCGGCCGCGGTGACAAGGATCTCTTCACGGTCGCAAAGCATCTCGGCATGAAGATCTGATGGTGAGCGGCGCCTGAGCGATGCGCGAATGATCGATCGTCGCGGTGCGGTTACGAAACTGAAGTTGGAATGCTCCGCGAAAGCGGTGAAATCATCGGAAGAGAAGCAGACACAATCATGACGACACCGAGCCGTCTCGACATCCGTTTCGCAAACCTCGCGAAGCAAAAGCGCAAGGCGCTGGTAACGTTCATCACCGCGGGCGATCCAGATCTTGAAACCAGCGCGGCAATTCTCGCAGGGCTGGCCGAAGCTGGCGCCGACGTGATCGAGCTTGGAATGCCGTTCTCTGATCCGATGGCGGACGGACCGTCGATCCAGGCGTCGTCGCAGCGTGCGCTGAAGGCAGGGCAAACGCTGGTCAAGACGTTGGCGATGGTCAAAACCTTCCGCGCAAGCGATGCGGAAACACCGATCGTTCTGATGGGCTACTACAACCCGATTTACGTCTACGGGCCGGAGCGCTTCATCGCGGATGCCAAGGCTGCGGGTGTCGATGGCCTCATCGTGGTCGATGTCCCGCCTGAGGCGGACGACGAATTGTGCATTCCAGCCCTGAAGGCGGGCCTGAACTTCATCCGCTTGGCGACCCCCACGACCGGAAAGGAACGCCTTCCTGCGGTCCTCCAGAACACCTCGGGCTTCGTCTATTACGTCTCCATTACGGGCATCACCGGCGCGGCAGCACCCGTTGTAAACGATGTTCAAGAACGGGTTGCTGCAATAAAGGCGCAAACGCCACTTCCAGTTGTGGTAGGATTTGGAATACGCTCGGGCGAACAGGCTAAAGCGCTTTCTGCGGTCGGAGATGGTGTTGTGGTCGGTTCGGCCCTTGTCTCCAAAATCGAGAAATCGCTGGGCTCGAAGGGTGAGGCCACGCCCGCGACAACCCGCGAGGTTCTTTCGCTTGTGAAAGAGTTAAGCTCAGCACTAAGCAACGGCTAGCGCGGGTCGCCGTTTGGCACTATTGGGATTGCGCATATGCATCCCCATTTTTGTGCGGTGCCTAGCGTGAGCCGCCGGTGTGGCGCTAAAATCAGCCGACACACCGAGAGCGACTATGGTCGTGCCGCGACGAAAGACGGTAAAAACCGCGTCTGATCGGCCTACGAGGAGCCTATCTGAGTGAATTGGATCAATAACGTCGTGCGCCCGAAAATTTCCGGGCTGTTTCCGACGGCAAAGCGTGAGGTTCCTGACAATCTCTGGGTGAAATGCCCCGAGACCGGCGAGATGGTGTTCTACAAGGATCTCGAGGCAAACCAGTTCGTGGTGCCGGGATCGAACTATCACATGCGGATGGATTCCCAGCAGCGGCTGGCCCATCTCTTCGACCTCGGCGAATTCAAAACCATTCAAGTCCCGGCTGTACAGCAGGACCCGCTGAAGTTCCGCGACGGCCGCAAGTATACCGACCGCCTGCGTGACGCGAAGGCGACGACCAAACTCGAAGATGCGGTTCTCGTTGGCGAAGGCCAGCTCGATGGATCGCCCGTCGTTGCAGCCGTGCAGGACTTCCGCTTTATGGCCGGTTCGCTCGGCATGGCGGCAGGCGAAGCGCTTGTTACCGGCATGCTGCACGCTGTTGAAACCAAGTCGCCGTTCATTCTGTTTGCGGCGTCAGGTGGCGCGCGCATGCAGGAAGGCATCCTCTCGCTTATGCAGATGCCGCGCACGACGATCGCCGTGCAGCGCCTGAAAGACGCACATCTTCCTTACATCGTTGTTCTGACCGACCCGACGACGGGCGGCGTAACCGCGTCTTACGCGATGCTTGGCGATGTACACATCGCAGAGCCAGGCGCGTTGATCTGCTTCGCCGGACCGCGCGTTATTCAGCAGACGATCCGCGAACAGCTTCCCGATGGCTTCCAGCGCGCCGAGTATCTGCTTTCGCACGGCATGGTCGATATGGTCGTGCATCGCCACGAACTGCGCACGACGCTCTCGCGCATCGTCAAGCTGCTGATGGGCGGAGCTTCGGCGGCGAAGGAAAAAGATACGCACCGGATGAACGGCAAGCCTTATAAAAACGGTGCTGCTCCCGTTGACGGGGCGATCTTGGAAACGGCTGCGCGAGAATCGAGCGTCGTTGAACCGGAAGCTGTTCCGGCAAGCCAGCGCTTCGAGCCGGGCAAAGATAAAAAGCGTGACGACACCGCTTCATCCTCGTCCGCCAGCTCAAAGGAAGCGCCGCGCGGCGCTTGAGTAGCCAACTTTTTCCTGAACGAAGAACTTCGCCATGGCTCAGTCGAAGACCCTCCCGTCGAGCGATCAACTGCTGGCGGATTTAACGCTGCTGCATCCGAAGCTGATCGACCTCTCGCTCGGTCGGGTGGAGCAACTCCTCGGCAAGCTTGGCCATCCCGAACGCAAGCTTCCGCCTGTCGTCCATATCACCGGAACCAACGGCAAAGGCTCCGTCACGGCGTACATGCGCGCCTTCCTGGAAGCCGCAGGCAAGCGCGTACACGTCTATACCTCGCCCCATCTTGTTCGCTTTCACGAACGTATTTCGCTCGCCGGTGCGGACGGAATTTCGCGTCCCATAGACGAAGACACGCTGGTCAACGTGTTGATGCGTGTGCAGGCCGTCAATGACGGAGATGACATTACGCAGTTCGAGATCACGACCGCCGCGGCGTTCCTCGCGTTCTCGGAAAGGCCGGCCGATGTTGTGCTCCTCGAAGTCGGGTTAGGCGGTCGTCTCGACGCGACAAACGTCGTCTCTGATCCGGCCTTGACGATCATCACGCCGATCTCGATGGACCATGCCGAAAAGCTCGGGCCAACGCTCAGCAAGATCGCGGCTGAAAAGGCTGGCATCCTGAAGCGCGGTGCGCCCGGCATCATTTCGCTGCAACCGGAAGAAGTACTGTCCGTAATCGAGGCGCGCGCCCGCGCGGTCGGTAGCGATCTGACGGTATGGGGCCGAGACTTCGACGCCTACGAGCAGACCGGCCGCCTGATCGTCCAGCGCAATGACCAGTTGCTCGACCTTCCGCTCCCGGCCCTCATTGGCCGTCATCAGATCGTCAACGGCGGAACGGCAGTCGCCGCGGCCCTCGCACTGAATGAGAAGCTTCCGTCGCTCGGGCTTGACGAACGCGCCATCGAGCAGGGTCTTAAAACTGTCGAATGGCCAGCGCGCATGCAGCGCCTGGTCTCCGGTCCGCTCCTCGAACTCCTCGATAGCGAATCCGAGCTGTGGCTTGACGGTGGGCACAATCCCGCCGCGGGCGATGTGCTGGCCGATACGCTCGCGATGCTCGACGAGAAATCACCCAAGCCGGTCTATCTCATTGTCGGCATGATGGGTCAGAAGGATGCGCTGGGCTTCCTGGCCCCGTTCCGTGGCCTCGTGCGCGCGATCTACACCGTGCCGATCCCCGGAGCGAGTGAGACACCGCACGATCAGGAACACCTCGCAGAGGTTGCCCGGAGCGCCGGGATGCAGGCTATAGATCGCGAAAACGTGATTGATGCCCTGCAGACGATTGCATCGCTCCCGCCCGGTCCGAAGCGCATTATGATCTTCGGCTCCCTTTACCTCGCTGGATACGTCCTCACGCTGCAGCAGCAAATCGCCAGCGCGGACGAGTCTTAAGAGCCGTCACCCGCTACACTAATAATGCCCGCTTGAAGCCACGCAGCAGACTTGCGATGGTCTATCGATCATTGGCGGGCAGCCGGCCTCCGCGCCAGCTGCACCTCAGTCCCGACTAATGACCAAGACTACTTCTCTAGTACGAGCACCCCCCTTTGCGCTAAAGTCCCGCCCAAGAATACGCCACAAGCGGCAACGATTTGGAGGAAATGAGCGATGCAGCATGTTGCTATGGATAAGCTGAAAGGCCGTCAGGTCATTAAGCCCCGCTACGACAACTTTATTGGCGGCAAATGGGTAGCGCCCGTACGCGGTCAGTATTTCACCAATCTCACCCCCATCACCGGCCAGCCCGTCTGCGAAATCGCACGCTCGACCGCTGAAGACATCGAACTCGCGCTCGATGCTGCGCACAAGGCGCGCGAAGGATGGGGCCGCGCATCTCCTGCTGAGCGCGCGCGCGTGCTCAACAAGATCGCCGATCGAATGGAAGAAAATCTCGACGTAATCGCACTCGTTGAGACGATCGATAACGGCAAGCCGATCCGCGAAACAACGCACGCGGACATTCCGCTCGCCATCGACCACTTCCGCTACTTCGCTGGCTGCGTTCGCGCGCAGGAAGGCTCTATCTCCGAGATCGACCACGATACGGTCGCTTATCACTTCCACGAACCGCTCGGCGTCGTAGGTCAGATCATTCCCTGGAACTTCCCGATCCTGATGGCCGTCTGGAAGCTCGCTCCGGCACTCGCCGCAGGTAACTGCATCGTGCTGAAGCCGGCCGAGCAGACGCCGATGTCGATCATGGTTCTGATGGACATCATCGGCGATCTTCTGCCGGAAGGCACGATCAACGTCGTGAACGGGTTCGGCGTCGAAGCCGGAAAGCCGCTCGCGCAGAACAAGCGCATCGCAAAGATCGCGTTCACCGGCGAGACGACGACCGGCCGCCTCATCATGCAGTACGCATCGGAAAACATCATTCCGTGCACGCTTGAACTCGGCGGCAAGTCTCCGAACATCTTCTTCGCTGACGTTATGGAAGCGGACGACGAATACTTCGACAAGTGCCTCGAAGGCTTCACGATGTTCGCGTTGAACCAGGGTGAAGTGTGTACCTGCCCGAGCCGCGCGCTCATTCAGCGTTCGATCTATGAAAAGTTCATGGACCGCGCTCTGCAACGCGTCGTCAAGGTCAAGCAGGGTCACCCGCTCGACGCAACAACGATGATCGGCGCCCAGGCTTCAAACGATCAGCTCGAGAAAATCTTGAGCTACGTCGAAATCGGCAAGGGCGAGGGCGCACGCGTCCTGACCGGCGGCAAGCGTGCAAGCCTCAGCGGCGAACTCGCTGACGGTTACTTCGTTGAGCCGACCGTGCTTGAAGGTCACAACAAGATGCGCGTGTTCCAGGAGGAAATCTTCGGACCCGTCCTCGCTGTCACGACGTTCGAGGACGACGCCGAAGCGCTCGCCATCGCCAACGACACGCTTTACGGCCTCGGCTCTGGCGTATGGACCCGCAACGGCACGCGCGCGTATCGCATGGGCCGCGCCATCCAGGCTGGCCGCGTTTGGACGAACTGCTACCACGCCTATCCCGCTCACGCGGCGTTCGGTGGGTACAAGATGTCCGGCATCGGCCGTGAGACGCACAAGATGATGCTCGACCACTACCAGCAGACCAAGAACATGCTGGTGAGCTACAGCCCGAAGGCGCTGGGCTTCTTCTAAGGCGAGTTTGATCTTATCTAGAGGGCATGCGCCGTAAATGGCGCGTGCCCTTTTTCGCATCACGGACGAATGGAGGCTAGCGATGGTTGATCGCGTCTCGGCGACACCGGACACATTGAATCTGATCGGCAAGCTCGAAGGGCTTCACGGGCCTTTGCTGTTTCACCAGTCGGGCGGATGCTGCGATGGCAGCTCGCCGATGTGCTATCCGCGGGGCGAATTCAAAGTCGGCGCGCAGGACGTCTACATGGGCGACATCGGCGGACAGCCGTTCTACATGGGAAAGTCTCAGTTTGAATACTGGCAGCATACCCACCTCGTGATCGACGTCGTGCCGGGGCGGGGCTCCGGATTTTCTGTCGAGTCGCCCGAAGGCGTGCGCTTCCTGACGCGCTCGCGCGTTTTTACCGATGCTGAGAACGATCAGCTCGACACCATCGGGCCGCCGCCGACCGGCGTTGACCATCCGCCTGCTTGAGCAATCCGCAAATCTCTGACTGGAACGAGACACAATCATGACTGCATCCAAGACCCTTCGTGAAGTCGCCGGCCTCGGCCACACGCCGACGACCATCGGTAACTCAGCTCTCATTCTGATCGATTGTCAGAACACATATCGCGAAGGCGTAATGGAGCTTGATGGCGTCGAGCCCGCGCTCGTGGAATGTCAGAAGCTTCTGCAACGCTATCGTGACGCGGGGCGCCCTGTCATTCATATCCAGCACGATGCAGGCGCCGGTTCGCCTTACGATGTCGCCGCGCCGATCGGCGCGATTGCCGACGTCGTAAAGCCGGCGGCAGGAGAACCCGTCGTCGTCAAAAACTATCCGAGTTCATTCGAGAAAACGAACCTTGATGGCCTGCTGAAATCGCTGGGCGTCAAGGACGTGGCAATCGTCGGCTTCATGACGCACGTTTGCGTCAACTCCACTGCGCGCGCCGCATTCAATCATGGATACAACGCAACTGTCGTGGGCAATGCTACGGCAACGCGCTCGTTGCCCAACCCGACGGGCGGCGTCGTAGCCTCGAAAGACCTGCATAACGCGAGCCTCGCCGCGCTGCATGACTTCTTCGCTGTGGTCGTTCCCTCGCAGGAAGACATAGCGCCCTGATCGCAACGATCCACCCGCTGAAACAAAGAAAGGCCCCGGCAAGTGCGCGGGGCCTTTCTCAATTCAGATTACGAACTCGTGCTTAGACAGAAGCGGTAACGCTGGAATTGATCCAGTCTTCCAACTTCTTCTTCTGCACGATTGCGCCCGTGTGCTGCGCAGCAACCTTGCCGCCCTTGAAAATCAACAGCGTCGGCATTGCGCGAATTCCATAGGTGCCGGTAACGCGCGGATTCTCATCCACGTCGACCTTGACCACTTTGACTTTACCAACCAGCTCCTTGGCAACCTGATCGAGAGCGGGCGCCATGGCCTTGCAGGGCCCGCACCAAGTTGCGTGGAAGTCCACGAGAACGGGTTCATCGGACTTCAAAACTTCGTCGTCGAAGCTCGCGTCAGTTACAGCGTTGGCCATTTTCTTCTCCAATCCGGGCCGGGGGGACAAAATCGACCCGCGTTACGGCAGTCGTTCCTTCGATGCCGAAAACCTGATGCCACAAGTAGGTATTGGCTCAGGACGCGTCAAGGCTCTCGACATCAAGGTCCCACAGGCGTGATTCACAGGCGTTCAGAACATCAGCCGGAACGTCCATGATTCGGGGCCCGTCCGTCCAAAGCAGGGCCGCCCGAACGGTTTTGCCCGGGTAAATCCGGCTGAGAGCCATTCTATAAGCCGCAAGCTGGAAGAGGTATGCGTCCGCCACGGAGCCGACATCCGCGGGCGGAGGCCGGTTCGTTTTGTAGTCGACGATCAGAACCTCTCGATCCGTCACCGCAAGCCGGTCGATCTGGCCGGAAAGATCGAGCGCCGGGCCCTTCTTGCCTGGTGGACGCGGAATGACGGCCGCAATCGGCACCTCGGCCATACTGTCGGCGCCGAACAGGGCCGCGAACTGCGGCGCGGAAAGGATCGCAAGCGTCTCCTTGACGATCCCCGCGCGCACGCTGGAGCTAAGGCTCTCGCCACGCCGTGCGACATAGGCCGCTGCAACCCGTTCGCGCTCCGTTTCGGCAACGTCGGGCAGATGCTGCAGCAATGCGTGTGTCAACGTTCCGCGCAAAAAGCGGATTTCCGAATTCGCCGCGAGCGGAGAGGGCGCATCGCGAGAATCCGTCGCCGTCCGCCGCGGCTGCGTGATCGGCTCGCCCTCGGCATCTGGCGCGTAAGGTTCAAGTCGCGACGGCGCTAAGGGGATGGAGAGCTTGGGTTCCACAGGCGCCGCTCGAGACGCAAAGTCAGGCAGCCCCACGATGACGTCTTCGGCGGCGGCTTCTTTCGCTTTCTCTTTGGGCTTCGCCGTCTGTTGCGACTCGTACCTTCGCACGGTGCGCCCGTTGCCGAGATCGACGTCCGTTAGCAGCGGCTCAAGTCCGCGCTCGATCAAGCTATACCAGCAGTCGTCACGCAGATTGCCGCTTTGAAAACCGGACACGTAGAGACGATCGCGTGCACGCGTCATCGCTACGTAAAGCAGGCGGTTGCGCTCGTCACGTTCCAACTCGTCCCGCGTTTGCTGCGCGCGCTGAATTGCTGCGAGCTTGGACGTTCCCTTGATCGACCAAACGATTGGCTCGGTGCGGTCGGCCGAAGGCTCGCCATCCTGCGCAAGCTTCATCAGCCGCGCGCCCTGATCGCCCGAGCGCGTTGAGCACGTATCCGGCAGGAATACGATCGGCGCTTCCAACCCCTTGGCGCCGTGCACGGTCATGACGCGAACTTCGTCTCGACCTTGATTCATGTCGCGCTTGATTGCGGGGTTCGTCTCCCGAAGTTCGGCAAGGAAACGTGTCAGCGACGGCGGTGTGCGATCATCGAATTTCAACGCGACATCGAGGAAATCATCGATCGCGTCAGCGGCTTCGGGCCCGAGCCGGTGCAGCATCTTGAAGCGCACGCCATCACGATCGAGAATCTCGGAATAGAATTCGAATGGCGGAATGAAGTCTGCCTTCCTGCGCCAGCCCTTCAGCGTTTCATAGATCTCTTTGTAGTGGACGTTTGTCTCCGCCGCTTCGATGAACGCCTTCCACAGCGTTCCCTTGCGCTTCGGCGCGATGGCGAGCAGGTCGTCATCATCGAGGCCGAATATCGGACTTTTGAGAACCGTCGCCAGTGCAAGATCATCTTCCGGAAGCGTCAGGAAATCACCAAGGACGATAAGATCCTGAACGGCGATCTGATCCGTCAGCGCGCGCTGGTCCGAGCTCGACACAGGAATCTGCAGTCGCTTCAGAGCGGCAACCATCGGCGCAACGAACGGAGCGCGCTTGCGCACAAGGATCAGGATATCGCCGTAGCGAATTTCCCGTCCCGCCGCGATGAGCACTTCTTTCGTGTCGATCCACGATTTGATCGTACCGGCGATCCGCTCCGCGAGGCGATTTTCAGGAGAACGCTCGCTCGCATCGCTGAGTGGACTCCATGGGTCTGCGAAAGTCTTGTCGTCTTTCTTTTCCGTCGGCCAAAGTTCGATCAGTCCGGCTTCGCCCAGCCGGATCGCGCTATGCACCGGTACACGGTCGCCCATCGTCAGACCCGGCGTCCGCGTCGTATCGGCGAAAACGCTATCGACTCCTGCAAGAACCGGCGCAACCGTGCGGAACGACATCGTCAGCGCCACCGGCCGCCATGCGAGGTTCGCGCCTTCCGCTAGGCGAGCGAAGCGCGTGCCGGCTTCCGCGAACCGCTTCGGATCTGCACCCTGGAACGAGTAGATCGACTGCTTTTCGTCACCAACTGCAAAGACCGTTCGCGGTGTTTCCGACGCGCGAGCGCTATCGGCGAAGAATTCCTCGGCCAGCGCGCTGATGATCTGCCACTGCTCGGGGCTCGTATCTTGAGCCTCGTCGACCAGAATGTGATCGAGGCCGCCGTCAAGCTTGAACAGCACCCACTGCGCTTCGCCGTCTTTGCCGCCAAGCAGGGCTCTCGTCTTGAGAATGAGATCGGCGAAGTCGAGCGCACCCGAGTCCGCGCGTGCTTTCGTGTATCGCTTCAGCACGACGCGCGAAATCGTATGCAGCGCCATCGACGCTTCAACGAGCGCAACCGCTTTCATTTCTTGCAACAGCGCGAAAAACTTTTCCTGCGCGTCCTGGCAGCGGCTATTCAAATCCGGCCTGCTTGCTGCCAACGCTTTGGTCATCACCTTGCTTTGGGGATCGCCATCCTTCTTGATGAAGTATCCGCGCAGCGCTTCGAGACGGCGCAAGGGATCCGACGCAGCCAACGCGGTTTTAAGAAGAAGAGAATTCTTGGTGTCCGTTGCGAGCCCCGTCGCGAGATGATCTGCGATCTCGCGCAGTTCGGCTGGCGACAGAACATCGGCGCACTCCGCGCAAATATTGTCCGAAGTGATCGCAAGGCGTGCGCCGAGTGATTCACGCAAATAGGCATCGATCGCTGCGAAATCGTCATCCTCGTATTCCCGCCCGCTCGCAACATCGAGCCATCTCCGCTCTTCAACGGCGGTGTTGATAAGTGCGTCGAACTGAATGTCCGTTGCGTAACGAATGATGACGTCAAGCGCGCGGCCGAGTGCGGATTGAGGTGCCGACGTGGCATCCAGTAGCGTCTGCGAAACGGCATCCGCCTTCAGCTCCTTAGCCGCAGCATCGTCGAGCACTTTGAAATCAGGTGGCACACCGGCTTCCAGCGGAAAGCGCTGCAGTAGCCGTTCGGAGAAGGCATGGATGGTTTGAATCTTGAGGCCGCCAGGCGTCTCGATGGCACTCGCGAATAGCCGCCGCGCGAGCTTCAGCGTTTCAGCAGTGGGCCGCGAACCGGTTGTCTTGGTTAGATCCTCGGTAAGTTTCTCGTCGCTTGCCGTCACCCATTCTGCGAGCACGTCGAACACACGTCGCGACATCTCCGCAGCCGCCGCCTTTGTGTACGTCAGGCAGAGAATGCGCTCGGGCTTGGTTCCAGCAAGCAGAAGCCGCAGCACGCGAAGCGTCAAAACGTGCGTTTTACCGGTGCCCGCGTTCGCTTTCACCCACGCGGAACCGGCAGGATCGGCGGCGAGCAACTGCCGCTGCGTCGTCTCCGCGACAAGCGTTTCAATCGGGACACGTTTGGTTTCGAGCGCAACGTCGGCTTTGATCGTCATGATGTCGCCTCGGCTTCAACGTGAGCCGACCATTCGGCGACGCGCGCAAGGTGCGCGTACTCATCGTACATGTAATTGTAACCGGGACGCCGAACGGCAAGGTACGGCGTGGCGGGATCGGCGAATTTCGCGATCAGACGTTCGAGCCCGGCAAGCGCCTCCTTGGCAAGCGCCTCGGCGTCGCCCTTGACGATGCGCTCTTCACCCGGCGGCTCTCCGCCATGTGCCCGGATGTATCGCAGCGCTGCGATGGCGTTTCCCGGTATGTTTTCGAACCCACTTCCTTGAAGTGCGATGGCTGCTTCGAGCGGCAGTTGCGGAGAACGCCCCTCCGCCACGGCCGAGTCGGAAGGAATGGCACCGGTTTTGTAGTCGGTGATAACAAGCGCGGTGCCGATGTCGTCGATGCGGTCTGCACGCGCTGTCAATGTGAATTTGTCCGCACCGAGCGGCAGAACAAGGCTGCCGTTGGTTTCGACAATAACTGTGCGAACGTTCTCGCGCCGCGCTGCTTCGCCCTCGGCGAACCACGTGAGAAACCGTTTCAATCGCGGCATCCAGAACGCGGCGATCCGAGTATGGCCCGTGTATTCCTTCAACAGATCCATCGCGATTGTCGTCAGCTCTCCGGCGGGATCGGCAGGCAATACCGTCGGATGCGCTTTCGCAAATCGCGCGAGCACATCGTGCACCAGCCGTCCGCGCAAACTCGCGTCGGGAGAGTCACCGAGGGGCGGAAGCGGATCGAGTTCCAGTATCTTCTGCGCATAGATCGCATAGGGATTTGCAGTCCAGCGCTCGATCTGCGTGACGCTCATGCGCCGCGGCCGCAGCGCAACGTCCGGAACAGGCGAGGGCGGCGAAATCTCTATTCGGCGCGCGGCATCGATCCGGTCTCGCGCACGCGCCCATTGCAGCCAGCGCCCGTCGGCATCGAGCAGTTTCGACAATCCGACGCCCGAAAGGAGCGCCGAAACGCGCATCAGCCAGCGTGACGGAACAGTCGGCACGCCATCGACTTTTTCGGCGCGCGTCAGATACACGGTCTCCGCGCCGAGAAGCGAAACGAAATCGTGTGCAGCACGCCCCGAGGCTTCCTCGGGCGATGGCATGCCGAGCTCATCCCGCATCGGCCTGTTGAGCCAAGCTCCAGGATCGGACGGCTCCGGCCACGTGCCTTCGTTAAGCGAACCGAGGATCAGCACATCCGGTTGCTGCATACGCGCTTCGAATGGACCCCATACGGAAACGCGCGGATGTATGAAGTTGCCGCGTTCACGCACGTTTTCGCGTGCGAGAAGCGTTGCATAAAGATCTGCGTAGTCGGCGGCAGAAATCTCAACGGACGGCGTTTCCGGCAAGAGAATTTTGGCGAAGAACGTCGAGGCAGCGTCACCGGCTTCTTTTTGCCAAAGCGGATTTCCATCTTCCGGCGACGTGACTTCATCGTCGGGCAGCGCCGCAAGCGATTCCGCTGCTTGCGCATGGGCTCTCGCGAAATCGCTAAGCGGCCGCTCACCCCGCTCCGCATAGAGCGCTGTCAGCGGTTCGAAGGCGGCGGTCAGCCGAACGATCAGATCGCGTGCCCCGTTACGATCATCGGGCCACAATCGCTGTGCAGCGCGATGCAGGCGCTGCCCGTCAAATCTCTGACTTTCCGCGTTGTCGAGAGCAGCGCGAATACCGTCCAGGCCACGTCCAAGGTACGGCGCACGAAATGCGCTGATCTCGAGCGCGCGCGCAAACTTGCGAATATCGAACGGCTTCAGCCCCGCACGACACAGCGGATGACGCAGCAGAGCCATCGTTTCGGCCGGTGCGAAATCGCTGACCACTGCATCGAGAACCAGCGACAGGAATGCACCGGGAACAGTCTTGGCAAACGGCCGTCCGGCGCTGTCATCAACGCGAATGCCCCAGGATTCCAGCCGAACTGCAACACGGCGCGCCAGCACGCGGTCCGGCGAAACGAGAGCCGCTGTACGTCCCGGCGTCTCGACCGCTTCGCGCAAGATCAGCGCTACGGCTTCCGCTTCGTCCTGCGCTGAGGGCGCGTTGATGAGCGACACGCCAGAGAGTGCGCTTTCGATTTCTGTCTGATCCGCGTTTGCGATGTAGTCGTGCCACTTCTCGGTCGTCGCCGCGGGCCGCATTGCTTCGTTGAAGAATTCGGTCCGCTTCTGCGCCTTTATGCCGATCTTGATACCCGGCAACGTTTCGATCTCACCGCGCGCAACCCCAAGCGCGTCGATCAGCTTTTTCAAACCGAATTGCGGATGCTCAGGATGCATCGCGATCGCCTGCCAGCTCTCTTCGTCCAGTGTCTGGTCCAGCGCAGGCAGCACAATCGCTCCGTTGCGGCGTTCGACGACAGCGCGCATCAATGAGACCGTCGCAGGAATGGATCCCGTCACGCCAGCAACGATAACGGCGTCATCGCGCTTCGACGTTGCGATGCGCTCGGCTTCGGCTTGAATAGAGGCGTTCCGGCGCGCTTCGGGAGACATCAAACCGGCGCTCGCCAAATGCAGCGGCCACCACTCGGTCACGATCTTCAGAAAATCGACCGTTTTCTGCCAATGCTTCGAATGCGTATCGGGCACGAGAGACTGGATGCCCGACAGCGATACGTTCTCGCGTTCGAGATTGTCCATGAGCCCGCCGAGTTCCGCCGCGAGCTGCGCAGCTTGTGCGGGTGTCGACCCCGATACGCGCCCGCCGTCAGTGTCGGCATCGAGTCCATCCCGCCAACGGGCAACAAGCTGCATCAGCAGCAATGTCCGGTCCATCGGATCGATTGCCGGAGGCTGTTCCAAGGCAGCGGCGCCGAGCCCGGTATCATCGTCGGAGAGACTAGAGATCAGTGATAGATCCTCGTCTCCTTTTGATATCGCCCGAATGCGGGGCATGATGATTGCTTCACCACCAGCTGCCGCAAGAAACGCCTCGCGAGCCGCACGCACGGCCCGCTGCGTCGGCAGCAGCAGCGTGATATTTGGAAGGGCAAGTGCTTCCGGGCGCGCCCCACCCGCCGACGGCAAATTGCCTGAGAGGATCGCGTCCGCAAGTGCACGAAGAAACGGCACGCCGGGCGGAAGAGTGAAGACATTCCGTGTCATCTAGCCGGCACCTCGCGACACCGAGCCGGGCTTCGCTGAATCTGCGATTGCTTTCTCCGCTTCGATCACCGCTTCAGGCGTACCGACATGCATCCAAAGACCATCGAGACGGAGGCCGAAAAGCCGACCCGCAGCGCGCGCCCGATCCCAAACGTGATTGAGCGAAAACGGCCCTGCTGGCGCGCCATCGAACAGTCGCGGATGCGCAATCGAAACGCCTGCGAAAACGAACGGTGCCAGCCGCGCGCCACCGCCTTGCCGTGTCAGCCGCCCCTCCGCGTCCATCGCGAAATCACCGCGGCCGGAATAGCCAATGCTCGTCGCCATCGGCGCCATGAGCAGCAAGCTGTCCATCTTCGTTTCGTCCCACGCATCGATCAGCCGATCGAGATTAGAGCCGAAACCTTCGATCCAGACGGAATCAGAATTGTGAATCAGAAACGGGTCCGCTCCGAGCAGCGGCAGCGCCCGCACCACACCACCGCCGGTATCGAGCAATGCATCACGCTCGTCGGAAATCTGAATTGTTGGCGCAGCGCGGTCGGCGAGGTGTCGTTCGATCTGATCCGCCAGATAATGAACGTTCACGACCGCATGCTCGATCTTTGCCTCGGCCAGCCGGTCGAGCACGTGATCGATTAGAGGCTTTCCGGCAAGACGCACGAGTGGCTTAGGCAGCGTATCCGTCAACGGGCGCATCCGCTCGCCTTTTCCGGCCGCCAGCAAAAACGCACGGGTCGGACGCTTCGGAGATGTCATCGCGAAAGGTCTCCGGAAAAAAAAAACGCGTTAGATTGTTAGGGACGAGGTCCGCCGATGCCGCGGCAGGTTCTCATCATACCACGCAGCAAGATCTGGCAGCGTCTCGTGTTGCAGGTTGCGTTCGAGATACCCCCAGATCCGGGGCATGTGAGCCAGATATTGGCGCTTTCCGTCACGAATTGCCAGCCGTGCGAAAATGCCGAGAATCTTCGTATTCCGCTGCGCGCCGAGCGCCGCGTAAATAGCACGAAAGGCATCCGCATCGAATGTGCGGTCGCGCTGCGAAACGAGGCCGACGTAATGATCGATCAGTTCACGCTCTAATTTTGCGGGCACATCAACCCGCGCATCCTGCAGCAGCGATACGAGATCGTAGGCCGCGGGCCCGATCAAGGCGTCCTGAAAATCGATGATGCCGACATCGCGCGGCGCTGGCCTGTCGAGTAAAATGAGATTGGGCGAATGATAGTCGCGCAGCAACCACGTTCGCGGCGCCGCCAGCATACGCTGAAAAACAGGCGCCCACGCCGCGCTGAAACGATCCCGCTCCAACTGCGTCGCATCGCGGCCATGAAGGGCTGGCCAATACCAGTCGACAAGCAACTCGGTTTCGATTGCAAGCACGTCACGATCAATCTCGGGGATGACGAACGTCCGGGCATCGCTGATTGGAATGCGTTGCTGTGGTGCGACCGCTTGCAAAGCCGCGAGCGTATCGGTCGCGCGCTGCCACAAATCCCGCTGATCGGCGGCGCCACTGACAACGAGACCGCCGAACACGCGGTCTCCGAAATCTTCGATGAGCAGTAGGCCCTGATCCAAGTCTTCTGCGAAGATGCGCGGCGTCGAAACACCCGCAGTCGAAAGCGCATTGCCCACGGCGACGAAGGCGCCGACGTCTTCTGCGAGATGCGCGATTGCACTGTAGGCTTTGCCGTCACGGATCGGCGGACCGTCAGGCCGGCGAGGGGAATCGACGAGGATCGCGCGCGTTCCGTCAGCCTTCGTCAATCGTGCGTAACGGCGAGGCGACGCGTCCCCCTGCAGATATGCAATAGAGGTGTCCGCTTCGCCCCAACCGTTAGTTTCGAGAAAAGTGCGAATAGCCGCAAAGCGCGCAAGCCTCTGCATCAGCTCGGCCGGTGCCCGAAGCGTCACGTTCCGCCGGTTGTCCGCGCGGCCTTCTTCAAAGCGCAGCGTGAAGCGCTCCGGCGGCAATCGATTGCCACCGCGAGACGGCCATTCGATCAGCGCGATCCCGCGTCTGAGCGCGGCATCGAGACCAAGCTCGTCGAGTTCATCAGGTTCCGTCAGACGATAAAGGTCGAAATGCGCAACGTCGAAGCGCCGCGTCTCGTAACTTTGCGTCAGCGTGAACGTCGGGCTCGGCACATCAAGCAACCCGTCGTCAGCAAGCGAGCGGATCAAGGCGCGCGCAAACGTCGATTTCCCGGTTCCCAGATCACCTTCGAGCCCAAGCGTATCGCCGGGCTGCACGAGAAACGCGATTTCTCCGGCGAGCCGTATCGTCTCGCTTTCCGTCAGGTCGCGGAACTGAAATGAATTCGTCATAGAACGCCGAATTTAAACTGCCCGCCTGCCTTGTGTCATGCGCGCAGGCTCTTGGGAAGCTCGATCGCCTGCTCGGGAATACGGATGGTGACGCGCGTGCCTTTGGCTTCTTCCGAGGCAATTTCAATTTGCCCGTGATGAAGCTCGACGAGGTTTTTGGCGATCACAAGACCAAGCCCCGCACCGCGGTGCTCCGACCCCCGGCTTCGGCTTTCGAAGCGCTCGAATACACGGGAAATCTGATCCTTCGGAATGCCGATGCCGTCGTCTTCGACCCGGAAGACGATATTTCCAGTTTCGCGCCAGCAGGTGAGCTTCACCGTGCCGTCTGGCTTGGAAAAACCGACGGCATTGGACAGGAGATTGTAAAGCACTTGGCGCATACGCGCTTCGTCGCCCATGAATTCATTCACGTCGTCTGCGACCGCAATGTCGATCGTCAGTCGAGACCGCACGGCGCGTTCGCGAATACCGAGAATGGCGGCATCGATGAGCGCGCGCACGCCAACAGGCTCGAGCTTCAATTCCATGCTGCCCGCGTCGATCGTCGCGAGATCGAGAATGTCGTTGATGATCGCGAGCAGCGTTTTCGACGACGTCATGATATCGGCGACGTACTCGCGTTGCTTTTCGTTGAGCTGACCCATGAATGGGCTCGCGAGCAGCTCGGCAAACCCGATGATGCTGGCAAGCGGCGTACGCAGCTCATACGAAATATGCCCGACAAAATTCGTCTTCAGACGATCCGCCGCCACCAGCGCTTCGTTGCGTTCAACGAGCGCACGCTCGGCACGCTTCGCGTCCGTCACGTCGGCGAACGTCAGAAGCGTCGCGCCGTCCGGCAGAGGCATCAGCGCATAGTCAATGACGGCGCCTTCACTGCGGATCATCTGACCCGAAAACGTCTCACGCTCATCGAGAAAGGCCGTTACCGCCCGTCCGATGCGCAGCCACGTATCCGCGTCGGGATGAAGCGTCTGCGCCGCGGCGATCACCTCGCCGACGTGCGGAAGCTCCGCCAGCTTGCGTGCGGGCATCTTCCAGATGTCGCAAAATGCTTTGTTGAAGAGCTTTAGCCGACCGTTCGTGCCGAAAACGGCGATGCCTTCATTGAGGCTTTCCAGTGTCTCGCGCTGAACGTCGATGAGCGCGTTGTAACGGGCTTCAAGCGCAAACCTCTCCGACTCGTCGACGAAGAGGAACGTCACGCCGCCATCTGGCCGTTGCTCTGCCAAAACCCGGAGAATGCGATCGTCGGTGAGGTGCCAAACGTCTTCGAGCGGCACGCCCGTGCGATAGCACGCAAGCATCTGCGCCTTCCATTCGCGGTGGCTGACGACAGGCGCGAGCAACCCGATCTCTCTCAGCCGATCGATGATCAGGCTGTCTGTCGGCTGCGTCGCAAGCCAGTCCGGATCGAGCGACCAAAGCCGCCTGAATGCCGCGTTATAGAACACGAGCTGATGCTCGGAATTAAAGATCGCAACAGCCGTTTCAACGCGATCGAGCGTTCGGTCATAGGCCGCAATCTGGCGGTCGAGTTCGCCCTGCGCTGTCTCGATCTCGGTCACGTCGATAGCCGCGCCGGCGGTCATGTTCTCAACCGGAAGCACGACCACGTCGTGCGCCTTGCGCTCGCCCCCGGCAACAAGATGCACACGCGCTTTGTAGCTGTCACCGGCAGCAATCGTTTTCACGACGGCCTTGCGTTGCCGCGTTTCGAGAAGTTCGATCTGGCGCTCCAGCACCTCCGACTCGCTGTCGGCTTCCACTGCCGCGACATAGGCCGCATTCACCCAAACGAGACGGCCATCGGAACCGCGAAGCCATGCGGGCATCGTCAGCGTGTTGAGAAGCGCGCGGCTGGAGCGGATGTCTCGTGCAAGCTTGGAGTGACGCTCGTCGATGCGCGCAATATCGAGCTTGTACCCCGAAATATCCTTGAGACGCAGAACGGCGCGTCCGCCTGCGGCGCGGCCCTCTCCTTCAAGGATACCGCCTTCGATCGTCTTCAGAATGACGCTGAACGAACGGCCGTCCACAAACAACGTATCGAGCGCCGCTTTGAGGTTATGCGCTGAGGCAGCTTCAAGCCACTGCCCGAAGCGTAGAATTTCCGTATGCGACTCCGGCAGGCCCGCAACATCAGTCAGCGTGTGCGATACGATGCGAACGGCTTGGCCCTGTTCCCAGAAGATCAGCACCTGAGGTTCAGCGCGTATGATGGCTTCAGCCGCGGCGAGGTTGCGGCGAAGCTGCAGGCTTTCTGCTTTGGCAGTTCTCGCCTCGCGCTTGGCAACGCTCCCTTTGTGCCAGATCACGCTGCCCATCAGCACGAGCGCACCGGCTCCGATAGCGAGCAGCAGCACCGTGCGAATGTCGAAGCCGCTCGTCGTAACCTCATCTCGGGATACGAGGCTCGTAAGCAGCGTCGCAACAAAGCTCATTGCCGCAAACAGCAGCAGCGCGAGTTGCCCGCGCGTGGAGATCTTCCGGCTATGTAGTGTGGCGCGCATGAAATTCCGTTGCAGCCGCAAGTTATTCGGGTGCCGGCCACCGGGCGCACGCACGCCCGGTTGGTGATCGCCCCCGTTCACCCCGAATCAACGGCGAGTATGGGACGGCCACCGTGCTCCCGCCAGCGCGCTAACCTCCCAGAAACGAAACGGCACCGGAGTGTTCCCCCAGTGCCGCCGTTTTGATCGTATTTTGCCGCTTGTCCGCGGCCCGAGCTTCGAATCAGTAGCGATACTGCTCCGACTTGAACGGGCCTTCCGGCGAGACGCCGATGTACGAAGCCTGATCCGGCCGCAGCTTCGACAGCTTGGCGCCGATCTTCTCGAGATGGAGCAGAGCCACCTTTTCGTCGAGAAGCTTCGGAAGCGTGTAGACTTCCTTCTTGTACTTGCCTTCGTTGGTGAAGAGCTCGATCTGCGCCAGCGTCTGGTTGGTGAAGGACGCCGACATCACAAACGAGGGGTGTCCCATGGCGTTGCCAAGGTTCACGAGGCGGCCTTCCGAAAGCAGAATGATCCGCTTGCCATCGGGAAACTCGATCTCGTCCACCTGCGGCTTGATGTTCGTCCACTTGAGGTTCTTCAGGCCAGCGACCTGAATTTCATTGTCGAAGTGGCCGATGTTGCAGACGATCGCGCGGTCCTTCATCGCCCGCATATCTTCGAGCCGGATGACGTCCTTATTGCCCGTCGCGGTTACGAAAATGTCGGCGCGTGGCGCGGCATCTTCCATCGTCACGACTTCATAGCCTTCCATCGCCGCCTGCAGCGCGCAGATCGGATCGATTTCCGAGACGATGACACGGCAGCCAGCGTTCCTGAGCGAAGCGGCCGAACCCTTGCCGACGTCACCGAAGCCCGCAACCATGGCGACTTTGCCAGCCATCATGACGTCAGTGCCGCGGCGAATGCCGTCGACGAGGCTTTCACGGCAGCCGTACAGGTTGTCGAATTTCGATTTCGTGACGCTGTCGTTGACGTTGATCGCCGGGAACAGCAGCGTGCCGCTCTTCTGCATCTCATAAAGGCGATGCACGCCCGTCGTCGTTTCCTCGGACACGCCCTTGATCGCCTTGGCGACCGTGCCGAACCAGCCCTTGGGCTTCTCGGCCAGCGTCGTCTTGATGAGAGCGAACAGAACCTCTTCCTCTTCCGAGGTCGCCTTATCGAGGAATGCTGTGTCGCCACCCTCGGCGCGAACACCGAGATGGATGAACAGCGTTGCGTCGCCGCCGTCGTCGAGGATCATGTTCGGCACGCCGCCGTCACCCCACTCAAACAGCTTGCGTGTGTAGTTCCAGTATTCGACGAGGGTCTCGCCCTTCCACGCAAACACCGGAATACCGGCAGCGGCGATCGCAGCCGCAGCGTGGTCTTGCGTCGAATAAATGTTGCACGACACCCAGCGGATGTCCGCTCCGAGCTCGGCCAGCGTTTCGATCAGCACAGCCGTCTGAATGGTCATATGCAACGAGCCGGCAATGCGCGCGCCCTTGAGCGGCTTTGACGGGCCATATTCTGCGCGCGTCGCCATCAGGCCGGGCATTTCCGTCTCAGCAATGGCGATTTCCTTGCGGCCCCAATCGGCCAGGCTGAGGTCCTTGACGATGTAGTCGGAGAATTTCGCGCTCATATAGTCTCCTTGGGCGACGGCGGATGTCGCGGTTTAAATGGCTGAAGGCCAAGCGCCGGCGGATGGGAGCCGATCGCTGATGCCAGCGAGAATTTGGGACCTGCGGGGGATGCTATATCGAACCGGGCCGCTCCACGCAACAAGACATAAGCAACTCTTTATGTCTTTGCGGAGGAGATGGTTCATTTACGCGCTCTGAAGTACCCTGCCTGGTGCGCGTGTATAGGATGTGTTTAATCAAATATTAATGGATAACAAAATACTAATTCGTTCGATAAAACACAGTATATTCCGTTGATAAGATGTTAATATAGTTCGAAAATACCAATAATCGTATTAATTCGTCTTAAATCACGTTCGTATTATTGTCCCCCTCAGTACAACTCTGAGGAGCTCGAGATGGAAATCGGTGGTGCTTCTGGGCGGCCGGCGCAGCCGAGCTCCGCTTTTCTCTATGTGAAGGTTTCTCTTCGGCGAGCAGCGCGACCCTTCCAGCGGTTTTCCAAAGACACGCGCGGCGACGTCGCGATGCTGTTCGGCCTGATGGCGCTCGCAATCTTCATGATGATCGGGCTCGCGGTCGACTACGGTCGCTTTATCAACGCACGCAGTCAGACGATCGCAGCGACGGACGCGGCCGTGCTTGCAGCCGCGCGCGCGCTCCAGACCAACGGCGGCGATCAGAACGCTGCTCTTGCCGTTGCCAACGCCTACTATAGTCAGGCCGTTCAGAACCGCATCGGTGTCTACAACGACACGATCAACTTCCAGATCGCCGATAAGGCGACTGCCGTCGTCACGATTGGCAACGCCACCGTCAAGACGCCCTTCATGGGCCTCGCCGGTACGAAGTCGCTGCCGATCCTGCATGCAGATGGGACCGACTATTCGAAGGCCGTTCTCGCGGTTGGCGGCAACGCTGAACTCAACCTCGAAATCTCGATGATGCTCGATATCTCGGGCTCGATGTGTGATCGCGCCCCAAGCGACTCGCAGCCTCCTTGCGCATCGGCGACGAAGCTCGATGCGATGAAGGCCGCCGCCGCAGACCTGGTCGACATTGTTGTCTGGGCCGATCAGAGCAAGTTCAAATCACGCGTGGCGATCGTTCCGTTCTCTGGTGACGTCCGCCCGACTGCGGATCTCTTCCAGTTCGCAACCGGACAGTCTCAGACGTCGTCCCCATCGAACGTTGTCTATTCGGTGAAGAAAAATAACAGAACGACGAACTACACGTACAAGCCGAGCCCGTGCGTCGCGGAACGCCCCGGTAAGATCTACACGGACGCAAAGCCGGCAAGCGGCAATTACATCCTGCGCGAATTCACCGATGATGGAAACTGCGTCGTCGCCTCGACAGCAACCGTCATGCCGATGACTAACGACAAAACGGAATTGAAAAACCGTATCTCGAGTCTGGCTGCAAAGGGCGCAACGGCGGGTCACGTCGGTACGGCATGGACATATTACATGCTGGCGCCGAACTGGGCAGACAAGATGCCAGCCATCAGCAAGCCTACGGCTTACAAAACGGCGAACACGCAAAAAATCGCCATCCTGATGACCGACGGCGAATTCAACAGCGAGCACGACAGCAAAGGCGTCACGACAACCGAAACCGGCGCTGGTTCAAGTGTGAATGCAACGTCGTCTTCCGAGCAGGCCAAGGCAATCTGCAAAGAGATGAAGAAGAACGACAATATCGAGATCTACACGGTCGGTTTCCAGCTTGGCGGAAACTCCACAGCAATCGATACGCTGTCGAATTGTGCAACCGACGCGTCGCACTTCTATCAGTCGTCAACAGGCGACGCGCTGAAGGCCGCTTTCCGCGACATCGCTCTGAAGATCTCGACGCTCTATCTTTCGCAGTAAGCATCACTGTCCAACAAACGAAATGGGGACGCCTGACCGGGCGTCCCCATTTTTGTTTTCCAGATAACGAAACGCGAAAAGCGCACTAACCAATGTGCTGTGAAAGAAACGTGCGCACGCGTCCCCACGCGGCTTCCGCCGAAGCGCGGTCATGGACAGTGCGCTGCTCGTTCATGAATGCGTGGCTCGCATCGTAGCGGTAGAGGTCGAAATTTTTCCCCGCCGCTTTCATCGCGGCTGCGAACGCATCGACCTTTTCGGGGCTCGCGAAATCATCATCATTGGCGAAGTGTCCTTGTAGCGGAACGCGGACATCAGCGGGCTTTGCGGCCTCTTCCGGCGGTATGCCGTAGAACGTGACGGCCGCCGAGAATTCAGGTACGCGACACGCTCCGATAACGGTGACGGCCCCGCCCATGCAGAATCCCGCAATGGCAACTTTCGAACTGCCACGCAGAAGAAACTGTGCAGCGCCGCGCACAGCCTGATCTGTCGCTTCGAGGAAGTTCAGCGAATTCATCTCGCGCGCCGCAGCTTCCGTATCGTGGTAGGGAATGACGGTGCCGCTGTAGAGATCGGGAGCAAGCGCGTCGTATCCCGCAAGCGCAAACCGGTCGCACAGACCTTTGATTTGGTCCTGAAGGCCCCACCATTCCTGGATGACGACAACACCCGGCGCGTTCGCCTTTCCAGCGCTCGCAAGATAGCCTTCCGCCGTTTTTCCGTCGGGCTGCGTGAACGGAATTCGTGTACCCATGTCAAGCCTTCGCAGTTGAAGCCGGTATCGAGCGTCTTGTTTAATCGCCGCAGCGTAGCCGTTCAATAACGGACGCCGTCGGGCCGCGATCAACTCCGGAAGTCGGCCAGCGTCAGAAGCGGCACGAAATCGAGACCAGCGGATTTGAACGTTTCGGCCGCACCGTCGAGACGATCCACAACCGTGATAACGCGGACGATTGTCGCCCCCTCGCTCTTGAGCGCTTCAGCGGCTTTCAGCGCCGATCCACCGGTTGTCGTCACGTCCTCGACGACGACGACCTTTTTCCCGGCCATGCTGTCGCCCTCGGCTAAGCCTTCGACGAGCGCGCGGGTTCCATGCTCTTTGGCCTGCTTGCGGACGAAGAAGGCGGGCAGATTGCGCCTGCGGGTGTGCGCGACCGCCGCAACCGCCGAAGCAATCGGCACGGCGCCCATTTCGAGGCCGCCGACGAGATCGGCGTCGACCCCCTCGAGCTGATCGAGAATGAGGCTGGCGATAAGGAAAGCGCCCTCGCTGTCCAGCATTGTGGGCTTCATGTTGAAGTAAAACGTGGATGTCTTGCCGGACGCGAGCTTGATCGCCGGCCCCTCCTGGAACGACCGGGCGTTGATGATTTCGACCAGCCGAGAGCGGTCAGCGCTCCGTTCTGAGGGATTTTGTGCCATGCGGTTTTAGTGCCTCTTGCGTTTTCCTGCCCAGATGCGCAAACACCGGATCGAAAAACCTGTCAAGTTGGGGGATTATAGTGGTGGAGCGGCGCCGCTCGCTGTTCGAGGGTTGGGCCGTGCTCGCGTCACGGCCGGCGTTGGCGTCTCTGGCGCTCCTGTTGCTTTGTCTCGCCATCTATCTGCCCGGCGTGGTCCGCCTTCCGGCCGTCGATCGGACCGAAGCTGTCTACGCGGAAACGACGCGGGACATGGTGGAGCGCGGCGCCTGGAGCGACCCCCGTTACGGTTCTGTCGTCCATCAATACCGCCCGATCGGCACGTTCTGGGCACAGGGCGCAAGCCGCTGGCTGGCGGGCGACGCCGAGGCGCGTGAGATCGTCGTCTACCGGCTGCCGTCACTGATATTCGTTACGCTCGCTGTGCTGGCTCTCTTCTGGCTGGGACGAGGCCTTGTCGGCAACGAAGCCGCGCTCATAGCCTCAGCGCTTTTCGCGGTCGCGCCGCTGACAGTTCTGGTTTCGACACTCGCCATTGCTGAAGGGCTATCGTTACTTCCCGCAACCGTCGCGATGCTCGCGCTTGCGCGGCTCTACGCCAAGGATGACGACTGGCGGATTGCACTTCTGTTTTGGGCGGCGCTGGGTCTGGGCGTACTGATAAACGCGCTTCTCGTGCCGATCATCGTCATCGTCACAATCCTCGCTCTTTACGCAATGGACCGCGATCTTTCGTGGCTGAAGCGTCTGCGCCCTCTAGTCGGTCTGCCGATAGCGCTGGCGATTGCGTCGCCGTGGCTGCTCGTTCGCGCGCACCAAGACGGCACGCCGTTCGCAGGAATGGGCTGGAGAGAGTTTCTCGGTGCATTGGGCGGCGCGCAGGACATGAAGCTCCGTGCATTTCCCGGCACATTCCTTCTCGCCGCAATGCTCGGCTTTCTTCCCGGAACTGCGCTGATTGGCACCGCTCTGAAGCGCTTTTGGGCAGACCGGGATCAGAAGCTCGCGCGCTTCCTTCTCGCTTGGCCGATAGGTTATCTCATCTATCTCGAAGCACTGTCGTCGAAGCCCGGAACGTACATGGTGCAAACCATGTTTCCGGCATTTGCGCTCGCAGTTGCACTCGTTGTCGTCAACGAAAATGGCGACGGAAAACGGCCGGAGTGGAGCGTATTCTCCATCTGGCCAACGGCTCTGTGCGTTCTTCCGCTCGCGGTATTCTTCGGCGTGTATGGCTTTTCGGGTGAAGTGCCAGCCCCCGGAGTGGCCGCCGCCATTGCACTCGTAGCGTCGCTCTTCATTTTCAGCGGTCAGCAAGGCCGCGAGGGCGCGTTGCGGCGCTGGGCCGTAACCGGTGTCATCGCGTTGGCGCTCTTCGCAGTGACCTTGCTCGGCGCAGTTCTGCCTTCGATCGAAAAGATCTGGCCCTCTCGCGAAATCGCCCATGCGATAGCATCGTGTCCGGCCGACGAGCTGGTTGTTGCTGGCTTCCGTGAGCCGTCCGCCCGCTTTGGCTTGGGCGTGGATGTGGAACGCCAGACCCCGGAAGCTATAGCCAAAGCTCTGGCAGGGCCGCGTACAGCCGTCACCGTCGTTGAAGACCGATGGGATCATGAGGTTCGCGCCGCGGCTCAAATCGAAGCGCACAAAACACTGCCCGAGCCCGTAGGCTGCGTCTCAGCCTATAATGTCATGCGCGGGTGTCCGCTTTATTTTCGCATCTATAGAACCGGAGCTGGCGCCTCGTGCGTTGTGCCGAAGCAGTTGGCCTGCCAAACTGCACCTGTTCCGGCGGGACCTGAAAAGGTCGGAGATTGCGATTGAGTTCGGTGCGATCGCCACACGCGCGCGCACGTATTTAAAACTGAGGAATATCGCCGATGTTCAATCCCGAACGCCCCCCGGAAATCATTGCGTCGCGCTGGTTGAACTCAGACAGCAAGAGAACGCTTAAAGAAGAGAAGGGCAAAGTCGTCTTTGTGACGGTCTGCCAACTCGAATGCCCCGGCTCGCAGAAATATGGCCTGCCACAAGCTATGCGCTTGCGCCGCGCCTTCGCCGAGGACGAGGTTGCGGTTTTCGGCCTGCATATGGCTTTCGAAAAATTCGCTGAGCAAACACCGGAAAAAATCGAAGCCTATCTCCAGGAGAACGGCATCACGATTCCCGTAGCGCTCGACAAGGCTGACGGCGAAAAGCTTCCCGAAACGATGAAAGCCTATGAATTGCAGGGTACGCCCGCAATTTTGCTGTTCGACCGCCAGGGTCGTCTTCGTCGCCATTATCTCGGAGCGGTCGACGATCTTCGCATAGGCGCCGAGGTCATGGCGTTGCTGATCGAGGACAAGGATAGCCCACGCGAGATGTCGATTGCGATCGAGCGCAAGCTCGGGGCCGCGCTGATTGACCCCCAAGAACATCAGCACGAACACGGTGACGATTGCGGCTGCGGACACGATCACAGCCACGACCATCATGACCACGGACACGATCACGGTGAACCGGGCCATGTGCACGGTCCGGATTGCAAACACTGAGCTGACATGGCGAAGCCCGGCGCGGACGAGACCAAAGGCGGAAAGGCGGCTCCTGCGGATGCGCCGAAAGGCGATCAGCGTCCGGGCACCGGGCTTACCCGCAAGGAACGCCAGCAGGTTCGCGAGTCCGTTCGTCATCGCCCGGCGGTCGTCTACGAGATTATTCGCATTCAGGGCGAGATCGAACTTCGCCGCCCTATGTCCGCACTCTGGTGGTCGGGCGTCGCGGCCGGCATATCGATCGGGTTTTCATTCCTGACGGAAGCGGCACTGGCGGCTCATCTTCCCGCTTCCGAGTGGAGCACGCTCGTCGCGAAGCTCGGCTACGCGGTCGGCTTCCTCATCGTCATCCTCGGACATCAGCAGCTCTTCACCGAAAACGTGCTGACCGCTGTTCTTCCTGTCATCGCCCGCAAGCAGCTATTCTGGTTTTTGAAAATGCTGCGTCTTTGGGGACTGGTGCTCGCGGCCAATCTTACGGGCTGTCTCATCTTCGCGCTGGCGCTTGCGTGGCTCCCCATCGTTCCACCAGACGTCGGTCGCGCGCTGATGGAAATTGTCGACAACGTCATGCGCAATACGCCGTTAGAGATGTTCGCCAGGGGCATCGGATCGGGCTGGCTGATCGCCGCGCTGGTCTGGATACTCTCCGCGACCGCTGGCGTTGAGTTCATCGTCATCACGTTATTGACGTACCTGATTGCGCTGTTCGGCTTCACCCATATCGTGGCGGGCAGCGTCGAAATGCTCTACGCGCTGCTTCAACACCAGATCACCTGGGACATGGCGATATTCGGATTTTTCCTGCCGACCCTGGCCGGAAACGTGTTCGGCGGCACGGTCCTGTTCTCGGTGCTGAGCTACGCACAGGTGCGCGAAGAAATTTACGCCGATCCTGACGCCTAAGCCCTGCACGGCTTTGTCACCAGCCGCGAATCGCGCTTTTCTCCGCCCTACAAGTCGAGGGAGAGGCGGAGATGGTCGAACGGTCGAGCAAGCGCGGAAAGAAGGCGCCACCTGTCGGTCGCCGCGCGCAAAGCGCAGGCAAGGAGTCCTCGCCGTCGCCGCAGGTCATCGCTCTGGTGTACGATTTCGATGGCACGCTCTCGCCGAAGCCCATGCAGGAATATGCCTTCCTGCCAAAGCTCGGCATTGAGCCGAAAGAGTTTTGGGCCGAGTGCACACGGGTGTCCAAGGCCGAGCGCGCGGACGCGCTGATTACCTACATGCATTTGCTCTACAAGAAGGCGAAGCAGCTCGATGTTCGCATCGACCGCGCTGACCTCGTCGCGCAGGGAAAGCATGTCGAACTCTATCCCGGCGTCGAAGGCTGGTTCGATGCGATGCACGCCTACGTGCACAAACGCCCCGGCGGCGCGGGCATTGAAGTTCGCCATTATCTCGTTTCGTCGGGCCTCGTCGAAATCATCGAAGGCACGAAAATCTACAAGCATTTCTCCAACGTATTTGCGAGCGAGTACTGGTTCGAAGCCTACGACCTTCCGTTTCCGAAGCGCGTCATCTCCGATACCGGCAAGACGCAATATCTCTTTCGCATCAACAAAGGCATCGAGGATCTGGGCGAGAGCATCAATGCCCACATGCCGGAAAGCAAACGGCCGATCCCGTTTTCGAATTTCATCTATTTCGGCGATGGAGATACGGACGTGCCCAGCATGGCCTTGCTGAAGAAGAACGGCGGCCACGCGGTCGCCGTTCATGAACCCGGCGAGAGCGATGCAAAGTGCGTGGAGCTGTTCAAGGCCGGACGCTGCGATTTCTACGCTGGCGCCGATTACCGCAAAGGTTCGGACCTGTTCAGGCGCACGACACTTCTCCTTGATCGGATCATCGCCGACATTCGTGTGAAGGAAGAAGTTAAGGCATTGGGCTGATGCAACTCATTCAAAATACTTCAATTCGAATGGCCCTTGAAAGGAATTGTTTGCGAGAACGGCGCTCCATTCCCAATATGCGTTTGTGTTAAATTAGGATCGCCAGTGAACGATGGGCGTCGGATCGACTGCATCCGCGTCCGGCTCGATCGGTGAATTGATACCCCGTCGAGCAGAAGCCGAGGATAAGGAGAGCGCCATGCCCGCATCTGTATCCAAACAATCCGTCGCTTCGCACAGGCTTCGTGTCATCGGCGTTATGACGGCTGTCGTGGTCGCTGCCGCGATTTTGATGTCGATCCGCGCCCACGCCGAATCCGATCCGCACGCAAACTGCAAAACGCCGTCGCGCGTCGAAGCCATGCAGCTCTTAAACCTCTGGAAAACCGGCGTCGCAACATCGACCGCTGTTCGCGTCGCGGCCTTCTACGCCGAAGACGGCACACTGGTGCCCAGCAAGGACAGCACGCCGCTGAAGGGCAAACAGGCGATCCAGACGTATTACGACGGATTTCTGCCGCGCCATCCGCAAGTGAAGTTTGTGTCTAGCAATGTCACGCCAGGCTGCAACTCGGCGAAAATCGACGGCATCGTTTTTTATCGCGTCACGGGCGAGCGCAAGGGAACGCGCAGTCTGCTCGGCGGCCGTTACAACATCGAGTTTGCGTTCCGCAATAATATCTGGGTGATCGTCAATCACTCGCTCGCGGCTAACCCGCGCAAACTCGGTGAACCGATCGCCTCCGCTGACGTGAACTGAAGCTAGCGTTGCTGTTGCGCGTGCTGCGGACTTGCCGTTTCGAACTCGTTTTCGACGAAAGCATATTTCGCCATGCGTTCGCGCGCTTCGATCTGGCGCGCCTCGTTGATCTCGCCCTTTGTGTCCGCTTCGATCAGCGCCGACATCGCGACATCGTAATGCCGCTGGGTGTACGAGATCAGCACGAGGTCAATTCCGGCGTTGACTGCTTTGACAACCGCACCGCCCAATCCTTCGGGAGATTTCGTAACGGCGCCCATGCTGAAGTCGTCGGTAACGAGTAGCGCATCTTTCTTGTCGCTCGGACGCAGCACTGAATTGATAACGGTATCTGAGAAAGACGCAGGCGTCGTGCCGTCAATCGCTTTGACGCGCACATGGCCAACCATGGTCGCAACGCCGGGCTGGCCCATCAGTCGCCGGAAGGGCACCCAGTCAGTCAGTTCAAGTTGCGCTTCTTTCGCGGTCACGTCAGCGGCATCGACGTGCGTGTCGCGCGGCACGCGGCCGAGTCCCGGAAAGTGCTTGAGCGTGCAAATGATGTTGTATTTCGTCAGCGTATCGCAATACCAACCGGCAACGTCGGCGACGACGTAAGGATCAGCGGAAATTGCGCGCCAGTAGAGCCGCGTTTCGCCATCCTTCCGGCTCGCAGGCCCGAGGCGCAGATCGACGACGGGGCCGAAATTCATCGTGACGCCGAGGCGTTCGAGTTCCTGGCCCTGCGTTTCAGCATAGTCGCGCACGGCGGTTTCGAGGTCTTCGCCCTTCTTCAATTTTCCAACGAGCGTGCCGAGCGAGGGCTGCAGCTTCAGCGGCGGAGAGAGGCGCGATACGTATCCACCTTCCTGATCGGCCGCGACCAGCAAGCGCGGCAGCCCTTGCGCTTTGCGGATGTCTTGAAGATCCCGAATGTCCTTCGCGATGTCCGCAGCCTTCCGGCCGCGCACATTATGATCGGTGATGAAGATACCCGCGACGGCACGCTTCTCGACGAGTGTGCGAACTTCCGCGAAGCTTTCAAAGCCGACCATCAACCGGCGCCCGAGACGTTCGAGACGCGCCGGATCGCTTTCCAGAATTTCCGCGCGTGTCAAAAGTTTCTCAGGACGCTTGGGGGGCGGCGGCTCGCCAAGCGTTATATTAGGCGTGGCGGCCGTTTCCTTCGCAGCGGCGGGAGCCTTCGCTTTCGATTTCTTGCGTACGATCTTGCGATGAGCACGACGCGTATGACCGGCGTTGGCCGCATGACCGCGATACGCGCGTGCACCGGCAGACTCGGACGGCACCGCAATGTAAGTTGCCGCAAAGCCAAGGAACGCGAGCACGGGCAGAACGCTACGAATCATGGTCTCCGAGATTAGCTTGCCTAGCGTCCTAATCGAGCGGAAGAACTGGTTTACGCGCCGCTTTTTATCGGCGTCCTTACCGGCGTCTTACAATTAATAAATCCTGACGGGAAAATAGCGCTGCACCAGCTCTTCGAAACGTCCCGACGCCCTTACGCGATCCAGCGCCTTATTGAGCAACAGCCGCATCCCCGGATCGTCCCTTGAGACGGCGATCGCGATACCGTTGCCAAAGAACTTCGGCTCAAGAAAAGGCCCACCGCGCATTTCGCAGCATTGCCGCGAGAGCGTTCCGTTAAGCCAGAAAGCGAGGGATATGCCGTCGTCGAATAGGAAATCGACCTTCCCGGCCGCCAGCGCCTCGCGGGCAAGGTCGGCGTTCTCATAAATGGCCAACGGGCTGTCGCGAAAGAATGTCTTGAGGTAGGCCTCGTGTGCGCTGCCGCGGGCCACTGCGATCCGTTTACCGTCGAGGCCGCCCGGAGTCATTTCGACTTTCTGGGTCTCTTTTCGGCCTGCGAAACGGCCCGGCGTATGAAAATAGCGGTCGGTAAAGGCAACATTCGAAAGCGCTGCCGCCGTCACGCGGTGCCCTGCAATCACAGCATCAGCTTCGCCGTTCTTAAGGCCAGTGAATAGCTCTTCCCACGGCCGCGCTTTGATATCGCAAGACGTGCTGAGTTCGAGGCAGATAGCGCGCGCCAGATCGACGTTGAAGCCGACCAGCACACCGTCTTCGTCGTAAAAGTCGAACGGCGGAAAATCGCTGTCGGTCAGAAATCGAATGACCACGCGCCGCGGAGCAACATCGGTTTGCTGCGTTGCGGCCTGCCCAGGCAAAGCTGCAGACGGCGCTGTCGCCTGTGCGTGAACAGGACGAGCATCGAAGAACCCGCCAAGTCCGGCGATCATCAGTATGAGAAATCTTGCGAGGTTCAGATGCAAGTGCGTCTCTCGAGTCGAAAGTGGCCGCCGGAAAATTATCGCGACCGTGTTTAGTTCCGTTGCCCGGCGGAATCCAGAGCATATACTCCTTGTTGGCCGAACCGGGGTGGCCGAAGCGGGGGGCCGCCAAAAGAATGCTGGGAAAACCATTCGACCCGCCGAACCAACGGCGAGCGACGGAAGCACGTAACCACACGACGCCTCGACACCCTCAGCCATCCTTCCAAAGGTCGATTGGGCAACTCGATCGCGCTGTAAACGATCTACGGCGGCGCGCACCGGACTTTTCCGCCGCAAGCCCGCCTCCCTTCTGGCAGCGCATCGTGTTGCTTTTCTGGCTTGCTGCGCTGACGGCAGGGATTGTTTTGCTCGAGGAGTATGGGTTGTTCGCGTGGGCCGTCACGCTCACACTACCCTTCTTCGCCGTCGCAGCCATCCGCGCCGCCGCGCTGTGGTACGTTTTGCGGAACCCGGCGGGACGGTCCGTCCCCGCCATCGATCGAAGTTACGACGACAGGCTGCCGAGTTTTTCGGTCCTCGTCCCACTCTATCAAGAGGATGAGGTCATTCCCGATCTGGTGCGGGCGATGGCGCGGCTCGACTATGCGCCGGACCGGCTCGAAATCCTGTTCATCACTGAGGTCGCAGACGCCCCAACCAGGCATGCGCTGAAGCAAGCGGGCCTCAGCCGCAACATGCGCATCGTTACGGTTCCTCACGGACAACCGAAAACAAAGCCTCGCGCGCTGAACTATGCGCTGCAGGATGCGCGCGGAACCATCGTGTCGATCTTCGATGCCGAGGATATCCCAGACTCGAACCAGCTTCGACGCGCGGCGGAAGCTTTCGTCGAAGGTGGTCCCCATCTAGCCTGCGTGCAGGCGCGTCTCACGATCTACAATTCGGAGCGCTCGTTCTTCACCCGGCAGTTCGCTTTGGAATACACCGCGCTCTTCTGCGGCATCCTCCCCGCACTCGCCAGATTTCGGCTGCCAATTCCGCTCGGAGGCACATCCAATCACTTTCGCCGAGACCTTCTTTTGAAATGCGGCGGCTGGGATCCCTTCAACGTCACCGAGGATGCCGATCTCGGCATCCGCCTGGCGCGCCTCGGCTACGAAGTCTCGACCATCCAATCCGAAACGCGCGAAGAGGCGCCCGCCCGCTGGCGCGATTGGACCGGCCAGCGCACGCGTTGGATCAAAGGCTGGATGCAGACGTATCTCGTCCACATGCGCCATCCGCTTCGGCTCTGGTATGACCTTGGCGCATGGGGCTTCGTCGGATTTCAGATCATGATCGGCGGCATGATCCTGTCGATCCTTGTTCACCCGTGGGTTTATGTCTGGCTGACCGTAGGCGCGGTGACAGGGCAGTCGCTTCTTCCCGACGAACCCCTGTTGCGGCAGCTTTGCCTTTTGAACTTAACGGTCGGCTACGGTGCCGCAATCCTTCTGACACTCGTCACGGCGTATCGTCAGAAGCGTGCCGGATCGCTGCTGTCGGTCCTATGGCTGCCGGTCTACTGGCTTGCCATTTCATATGCAGCCTACCGCGCGGTGTTCGATTTGATCCGGCGGCCGTTCTATTGGGAAAAAACCAAACACGGTGAGAGCGCGGGCAATTGAAGAGCCGCGCCGACGTCTCAGGGCTTCCTGCCGAACGCCTTACGAAGCTCCTGCTTCGCATTGTCCAGAGTCCGCAGGCGGGCCTCCGACAGGTTCTTTCCGGCGCGATTGATGTAGAACGTCAGCATCGACATCGCCGACTGGAATGGTGTCCCCTTGCGTCGTTTACTCTTCTCGGCAGACCTTTTGAGCGACTTGGCGATGTCTGCCGCACTCCGCTTCTTGAACACGGCGTCTTCCAAATCCATCGCATCGCTATTTTCGGTAACGTCGGCTGACCAATATTTTTTGGCGTGCTGCTGCGACTTGGATGCATGACTCGAGTCATGTCCGGCGCGCTTCCGATTGCTAGGTGTTGGTTTCATGAGCGTTTTTAGAAACCCGTATGAAACGGCTTCAATTTGAAGCCAACGGTTCAGCCGCGCACGCGGTTCCGAAGTCCAGCCGGCCTGGAACCATGCCGCATCAGTTTTGTTCCCTGAATGGACGCAAATAAGTGCCGGGTGAATCGCCATGCAAAGGGCTCTCCAATCCTTCCTGAATAGCTGCATTAAGCATGGCACGCTGACTATGGAATTTCCCGGCGGGTGGCAGGTTTCAGCAGGCGACGGATCGGAACCGAAACTGCGCGTCTTGATGGCTGACAAGCGTGCCGCGGCTCAGCTCCTTTTGAATCCCGAGCTGGCGTTTGGCGAACTGTTCATGGACGGCCGATTGCAGGTTCTGAACGGCACTATTTATGATCTGCTCGATCTACTCGGCCGCAATCTTCCACACATGATGCCGCCGCAGGTTGGCCGCGTCCGGCACGCGTTGAGATCGGCGCTCAAAGGATTGACGTGGCGCAACTCCGCGCGTCGTTCCCGTCAGAACGTCCATCATCACTACGACATAGATGACCGCATCTATGCGCTCTTTCTCGATTCAGACCGCCAGTACTCTTGCGGATACTTCGAGTCCGCTCGCTCTTCGCTGGAAGAAGCGCAACTCGCGAAGAAGCGCCATATCGCGGCCAAGCTTCTCGTCCCGCCCGACGCAACGGTCCTGGACATCGGCTGCGGGTGGGGCGGTATGGCGCTCTATCTGTCGGAGTTGTGCAACGCAGACGTCACTGGCCTCACGCTCTCCGGCGAACAGTTGAAAGTCGCCAAAGGCCGAGCGGAAATGAAACATCTCGACAGTCACGTTCATTTCCGGTTGCAGGATTACCGTGCGCTTGAGGGCGCGTTCGACCGAGTGGTCTCCGTTGGAATGTTCGAGCATGTCGGCCGGAAGGACTTCGCGACGTTCTTCAATGTCGTTCGCCGAAGCCTGAAGGACGACGGCATTGCCCTGCTGCATTCAATTGGCCGCCTGGACGGCAAAAGCCCCACCAATCCGTGGTTCGAAAAATACATATTTCCCGGCAGCTACCTGCCGTCGCTCGCCGAAATCTTACCGGCCATCGAGCAGTCCGGACTGATCGTAACGGACATCGAGATCTTGCGACTTCACTACGCCGACACGCTGGCAGCTTGGCGTCAAAAGTTCATAAGCCACCGGGCCGACGCCGCCGTAGCTTTAGGAGAACGCTTCTGCCGCATGTGGGAATTCTATCTCGCCGCCGCTGAAGCAGGGTTCCGGTACGGCGGATTGGTCGTGTTCCAAATTCAGCTGGCAAAGGAATTGACCACGGTGCCGCGCACCCGCGCGTACATTGCGCGGGAAGAGGAAAGGCTACGTCAGTTCGAGCAGGCTTCCGTCTCGCGCGCTATGGCGGCGGAATAAGCGAGAAACGCACGCTCCCGGAACGCCATGGTGCTGTAATGCGACGGCTCGGTCAAAACCGTTTCGCTTATCCAGGCTATCGGATCATCGCCAACCCAATGCCGAGGATAATCGCCATCGTCGAGACGACGACAATGGCAATCAGCGCAATAAAAAAATGATATCCGTCAGAGCCATCATTCGCTGATGGGCCGACGCGTCTGTTTGAAGCTTTTAGAGTACGCATAGTTTATCATCGTTCCAGTCTGCGTGAACATCTGCAAACTCGGAACGCGACCGGGAGTTCCCTAAGCTATTTTACGAAGAAAAAATAAAGCAGCAAAAGCACTGCGAGAATATGTGCGGCGAAGATAAATCCTGTTCGCACGAAGCCGTGATAAGTGTCGAGATGGTTCTGATACTCAGCGGCAGACAAATGATCGGCCGGGTCATCGGCCATTGCGTATCCGTGGTCGGTGGGCGTCGTAGAATATGCCATGATCGCCTCCATATTTGCTTGTTATAATCTAATGTCCCCTCGTTCGGCGTCGTTCCATAGAAGCGGCATTGCATACGTCCAGCGCGTACCGCCCCGTGGAATTATAGCCGAAACTCGTTCGGAGGTGATTGCGTTTTGCTCATGCCTCCCGATCTATGAATCGATGTCTGCCGGGCCCAAGACATGGGTCCGATGGGTTGCCAAACCGATTTTGCATTAAAGGTTTTTATTATGGGAATTGCCGCGCTGGCATCTGAGTTACTTGAACTTGCCACCAAACTTCATCGGCTTATTCCTCCTCGACCCGGCGAAACCCAAAAAGTCGAACAGTTGCGCGAACGCCGATTTCGCGAACTCCTTAAGCACGCTGCCGCCAAGTCTCCGTTTTACCAGCGAAGGTTTGCGGGCCTCGATCTCGAGACTTGCGCGCTCTCCGATTTGCCGGTTCTCACCAAGGCTGAGATGATGGCAAATCTCGACGACGTTTTTACGGACCGTGCGCTGAAGCGTGTCGATCTCGAGAATTTCATGGCCGACCACGCCAACATCGGCGTGTACTATCAGGGCAAATACGCGCCGTGCCATACGTCTGGAAGTCAGGGTCAGCCCGCGATCGTCGTGCAGGACAAGCACGCGATCTTCACCAGCTTCGCCGCTCAGTTCGCACGCGGCAACAAGATCAAGCGCCGCTTTCTCCCGCATATCGGCAGGCTCGTTAATCCGGCGCGCATGGTCGTCATCACCCAGCGGCCGGGCTTCTATCCAAGCAGTACGTTCTTCAACTACTTTCCCCGAGTCGCGCGCCCGTACATCGAGGTGCAACAGCTTTCTGTTTTCGACCCGCCGGATGAAATCGCGCGCCGCCTGAACGAATTCCAACCGACCTTCATCACCGGCTACACCAGTTCGCTGGAATACCTGGCGCGCGAAGAGGAAACCGGAAAGCTGCAGCTTAAGGCTGGCGGAAAACTCGAGCAGATGAACTCGATGAGTGAGCCCTTGCCCGAGGCAACGGCCGCGCGCTTAGAGAAGACGTTCGGCGTCCATGTCACGAACAGCTACAGCATGGCCGAGTGCATGGCGTTGAGTTGCGGTTGCCCGGTTCGCCGCGGCAGCCACCTCAACACGGACCTCGCAATTCTGGAAGTCGTCGATTCCGAATATCGTCCCGTGCCACCCGGCACGCCGGGCAGCAAAGTTCTGGTGACGAACCTCTACAATCTCGTGCAGCCCATCATCCGTTACGAGATTGACGACATCGTCACGATGAGTCCCGAGCCGTGCGGCTGTGGCAACGCGTTGCCGCTTGTTGCGTCTGTCGCCGGGCGCGCCAAGGATCAGCTTTGGATAGAAATGGATGGTCGGGTCCGTGACTTGCCGATCTACGTTTTTCTCGCAGCCCTGGACGGAGATCCGAACATTGGCGAGCATCAGGTTCTACAAACGGGCCTCAACGCGTTTCGCCTCTGCGCGGCGCCTCAGCCCGGAAAAACCCTGAGCGCAGAACATATAAAATCACTCGTGCAGGATTCGCTTCAGGCCGAAGGTCTCGGCGGTGTCATCGATCTTGAAATTGAGATCGTAGATCGCATCCTGCCGGACAATGCTGGCAAAGTGCGGCGCGCTAAAAACCTTTTCGGCCCGCCGCCATCCGAAATCCCGCCAAATGCGGAACGCGTCATCGCCTGAGCAGCCCCGCGCATCTAAGCCGGAACAGGGCGCGTCTTCAGGTCGTTTCTCTTACTCTGAGAGTCGAGAGGATAACGCGATGAAAGCCGTATTGTTTGCCGTTGCCGTGACCGCTGCGTGTCTCTCACCAGCGGCTGCCGAAACCAACACTGGTCCGTCAACGCCGGAACGTCCATCCAGCGTCACTCCGCAGCAGATGGAGAAGCCGGCGGGCGGTCCATCGGAAGGCACCGTACCGCGCCCCAATCAGCCTGCAACGCAGCCGTCAGCACCGGGAATCGACGCGACTGCCAAAGGTTCGGGACCGGATGGAATGGCCGGACCGCACAACCCAGTGCCGCATCCGGAAATAAATGGCACGACGCCGTAGTCAGCGTCGTGCCAGCATTGTTGGGGGGAGTTGCTTTAATTATTCAGCCGCAGCTTTGCCTTGTGAAGCCTCGCCGACGGCATCCAGCGCCCGCGCCGAATAAACGAGAGCGGCGCCGGTGTTCATCGCAATCGCGACACCCAGAGCTTCCGCAATTTCTTCTCGCGTTGCTCCATTCTCAACCGCCTTCTGCGAGTGCACCGAAATGCAACCGTCGCAGCGCGTCGTCACGGCAACGGCAAGTGAAATCAACTGGCGGGTTTTCTCATCGAGATGTGCAGTCTTTGCACCCGCGCCGCTTGCCATCAGATATCCTCCGACCGAGTCCGGCGAAAGCTTTCCAAGCTCTCCGACGCGAGCCATGAGATCATTGCGATAGTTGCCCCAGTTCATCATCGACATTTGGATATCCTCCATTTTTCGTTGTTTTAAGTGGGTTGAAGTTTCCGGACAGGTCGCATCCGAAAGAGGTGCCTGCCTTCTAGTTGGTAGGTTTGCGAGACAAAGAATTCACTTCGTCATATTCTCCACCGCCTGCCGGAAAGCGGGCTTGATGATTGTTGGATCTTTCAGAGCCCACGCAACGACGCATGCGCCCTGCAGTGTGCTCAGCAAAAGCAGCGCGCACTTACGCGGGGAAGAGCTCAAGCGCACGTCGTTCCGCGCGACGCCGTCGCGCAAAATCGCTTCAAGCCAATCCGCATGTATCTCGAAAAAGGTTTTCACGCGCTTCTGCATGGACGTCGGCAGATAGGCGACGTCCGCGGCGAGCGCACCGCAAAGTGGCATCAAACCATCACGAAGGCTCACAGCGAAGAAATCGCCGTAGCTCAGAAGCTTGCTCTTGGTGTCTGTGCGCTTCGTAGCCAGCGCGTCGAGTTCCGCCGTGAAGCGCTCAAGATACGTATCGACCAGCACAACACCAAGAAGTTCCTTGGTCGGGAAATGATGATGGATACTGGCCTTCCGGATGCCAATGCGATCCGAGAGATCGGCATAGCTGAACGCGGCGTAGCCCTTCGTCCGGATCAAAATCTCGGCTTCAGCAAGCAGCGCAGACTTCGTTTCGGTTTGTGCCATGGGGCCGAGTGTACCTACCAGTAGGTAGGGCGTCAAACACAATGATTCGCGACGCGCTTCGTGAACGCGGTTCTGGATCGCGAGCGAGCGTGATGAACGGACTATTGGGAAAGGAAAATATTGGAGCGGGCGAAGGGAATCGAACCCTCGTATGCAGCTTGGGAAGCTGCCGTTCTACCATTGAACTACGCCCGCATCGGCTATGCGTTGGCGTTCTGCCATGTTTGTCAGCGCGTGCAAAGGGGGCAGAAGCCGCGTCAGGTGACTGGCGAAAGGGGCATTCGAGGCGCTTCGGCTTGGCGAGAGCATTTCCGCCAGCCAGCTTGTGCTGCTATAATCGCTTCGTGCCGGTTCGTGAATCGAACTGCGCCGACGCTGCCTACGCCTCGGGGGACGTTTCAATGAAGAACCAGAAGCTTTTCTCGCTACTTGCGGCGCTTGCCGTTTTGGTCGCGGGCATGCCGGCTGGCTCGGTCTTCGCGGGCGACATCGATCCCACTTTGAGCCCGCCCCCCAGCGGGAAGACGCTCGATACCTCTCTTCCGCCGCAGACCTCGACCTACGATGCGGCTAAGCGAGTCGAAGACCTTGAAGCGTCCCGCGCAGAAGTTGACGGCAAGTCGAAGTCGCCGATCAGCCTCAGCGTCACCGGTTGGGTCGGATATCAGGTTATGGTCGGAAAATAACGGCCGGGCGCGATTCGAAGAACCCGCCCAGGCCGTCATAAGTTCGAACGCGGCTTAGAGCTGCTTGCTCGCCAGCAGATCGCGAATTTCCTTGAGATAGACTTCAGTCGGCGAGGGCGGCGGCGGGGTTGCTGCAACCTTCGGCCGCTGCAATCGATTGACGGTCTTCACGAGCAGGAAGATCGCAACCGCGGTGATCAGGAACTTGATGAGGGCGTTGAGAAACACACCATACTTGATGAGAACCGGATCCGTTGGCGTCGGGATAGATACCGCCAAGTTCGAGAAATCGACGCCAGCCAACAGATAGCCGATCGGCGGCATCACGATGTTATCGACGAGTGACGAGACGATCGGCGCGAAGGCCGCGCCCATAATGACGCCGACCGCAAGATCGATAACGCTGCCGCGCATCGCGAATTCTCTGAATTCGTCGACTATTTTCATCCCAATGATCCCTTCGAAGTTGGTTCCACCGTTCCGGTCTGCCGTCTGAGCCAAACCGGGCTTTCCCCGATACCGCAATGTTACGTTGATGAGCTGATTCGTTATGCGAACGCCCTGAAAAACGGTCTGGAAAAATCACCACAGACGCCACAATCGTAAGGGAAAAACGTAATTCGGACAACGCCGTGCCATAGGCCTATTAAATGGGCTCGACGTTGGACAAAACGGGGCCGCGCCGCGCATAGTCCGGCGGGGGCGCTTAGGCGCGGGGAAGCAGGGGAGGGACGATGATCGAACGGAAAGAACGCAAGCCCTATTGGCGTCATACCAAGTGGCAGGTGCTTGCAAGCCTCATCCCGTTTCTGGCAATGGTCGTGGTGCTTCCGCTTTACGCCGAACAATTGAATCGAAACCGCTTTCTTGGCTTCCCACTAGGTTACTTCCTTGCCGCGCACGGCTTCTTCGTCATAGCCGTCATTACCGTTGCCAGCTACGTCAACCGGCAGAACGCCATCGACCATTGGCACGGCGCTCACGAGGACATGTAAGGACAACGCATGGCCTTCAGCACGCGCGCGAGATTGGTCAATCCGCGTCTCGGAATCTATTTCAGCATCTTTGCGGCGCTGTTCACCGCGCTGTTCCTGCTCGTCCTGACGTTCGAGCAGTTGGACGTCAGTGAAGCGACGCTGCGGCTGCTGTTCTTCGCAGTGCCGATCGCAATCTACGCGATCATCGGCATCTCGGTGTCATCGAATGATACGCTGAATTATTTCGCCGCCGGGCGTCGCGTCCCCGCCGCGTACACCGGTCTGCTGCTCGCCACATCTGCACTCGGCGCGACGCTCGTGGTCGCGGGAACAGGAGCATTCTTCTTCGCTGGCTTCGACGCGCTCGTAATCATGCTCGGCACCTTGACGGGCTTCGTCGTCATGGCGATTGCGCTTGCACCATTCTACAGGAAGTTCGGAGCCTACACTGTGCCGAGCTATCTCGGCCGTCGTTTCGATAGCCGTCCGCTGCGCATTGCCGCGGCGGGCTTCGTCGCCGTTCCAATGCTCCTCGTACTCGCGGCGGAGCTGCGTATGGGGGCAGTCGTCGCCGGTCATCTGATCAATGCCAATCCGAATTTGATCATCTTAATGCTGGCCTTGAGCGTCGCGATAACGACGGTTGGCGGCGGCAAGCGCTCATTCACCTGGGCCGGTGTTGCGCAATCACTCGCGCTGTTTCTCGCGCTTCTTTCAGTGGCAACGGCCGTCAGCGTGATGATCACGAGCTTGCCTGTCCCGCAGCTCGCGAACGGTCCGATGGTGCGCAATCTGGTGCGCAACGAAGTGAGCGAAGGCTTACAACTTGTCGCCGCCTGGCCGATGGCGTTCGAGCTGCCGGGCGAAGGCTTTGCCGCGCTGACGAAACCTTACACGCAACCCTTCGGCGCTATCGGCCCACTTGGCTTTGCGCTCGGCACGTTCGCGATTGCAACGGGCATCGCCGCCGCGCCGTGGCTATTGCCGCGAGTGGCCGCTTGCCCGAGCGTCTACGAAGCGCGCAAGGCGCTCGGCTGGACGACAGTGTTCGCAGGCCTCGCATTGCTGACCATTTCATCCGTCGCAGTATTTATGCGCGACTTCGCGCTTGAGACAGTGATGAGTGATCGTCTCGGACCACTTCCCAAATGGCTGTTCGATGCTGCAGCAAGCCATTTCGTTACCTTCGATCAAACGGCGAGCCGCATCGGGTTCAGCGCGCTGCAATTCGACCGCGACGCTGTACTGTTCGTGCTTCCGGGTGCCACCGGCCTGCCGCATGCGTTCACTTTTCTTCTTCTTGCAGGCGCACTCGCAGGAGCACTTGTCACCGCCGGGGCAACCATCGCGTCACTCTCGGCAGTGTTGGGAGAGGATGTCGTGCAGGGGATGTCGTGGGAACCGGCAGCGCCGCATGCCAGAGTTTGGATGTCGCGCATCTTCGTCGGCGTCGTCGCTCTCTGCGGCGCGGCCCTGACGATCGTCGCGCCGACCGACCCCTTGCGCCTCGTTCTGTGGGCGCTGTCGATAACCGGCGCGAGCATGTTTCCGGTCTTGATTCTATCTGTCTGGTGGAAACGGCTCACGGCAAATGGCGCGCTCGCTGGCGTCATCGCTGGATTTGTCGCCGCCGCGCTGGCGATTCTCTTGAGTGAATCCGGAGCCATCGGTGTCGCGACACCAATCACCGGTATCCTCGGCCTGCCCGTATCGCTGGCAGCCGCTATAGGTCTCAGCATTCTGAGACCGGAGATGTCGCGCCACCTACTGGAGATCGTGCGCGACATCCGCGTTCCGGGCGGCGAGATTATTTACGACCGCGAGATGAAGCGCCTGCAAGTCAGGCAGCACGGGCGCACGCCGCCAACCTGAGTGCGTGCGCGAAACACGCAGGCACTCCGCTACAACGATCCTTTCGGCGGCACCGGGTCAGCCGGTGGCGGTGGGTTGGCTGGTGGCGGTTCGGGCTTGTCGAGATTCTTGATACGGTCTCGGAATTTCTTGTACACGCGCTCCAGATAATCGAGCGCCTGATCGACTTCCTCTTCCGTCGGAATCTGCGCCCGTCCACCCGGCGGTTCCGGCGGCCCCTCAAGCGAACGCAGCCGATCCTTGAGTTCTTTGTTTTCCTGTTCAAGGCGCGCGGTCCCATCGGGCAGCGGCACGGGACTCGTCGCGTCATCGACAGGCCTGCATGTCCAATCTGCGGGGCTCGATCCGGCACACATCGAAACGGCGCCCGTCTCCGTATCGAGACGCAGGAATCCGCCTTCAACGGGAGACATCGTGAAACGACCGGTAGCGCTTCTCATGGGCGCTTCCGCCCACGCGGCGCTCGATAGCCCGACCGCAACAAATGCCGCCGCGCACACTCGTTTCATGTCCATGACGATGTCCTCCGGTATCTGTTCGTCCAGGCTAACGCCGAAGTATGGCAAGTATGCCGAACAGGGGCGCGGCGATCGGAACGCACTTGTACTCCTGAAATGGCGAATCACATCGCGCATCGCAACGCTCGACGGCCGCGAGGGCATTTTCTCCGTTCTGCGGCGCTCTATAAGACACTGAAAGCATTATTGTTTTTAATTCGATCAAACATTAACGCGGAATTTACCCAGCTCGCTCGACTGTTCCCTCGTCGTTTTTGTCCTGCGTCCGGAAAGATAGCCTCTCTCGTGGCACGGACACCCATCGTCCTCTGCAAGTGTGCGCCATCTCCGGCCGTTCAGGCTCCGCCGCACCGAGGAACAGATGTCGAAGCCAGACCGCAACACAGAAGAGGGCCAGACCGGCGCCGGCGACGATGGCCGCGACGAACTGAAGAAGCTCTTCGACGCGATCGGTGAGCAGCTCTCCGATGCAGACCGGCGCCACGCCGCTGCTGTCGATGAAATGCAGAGTCGTGTTTCCGATCTGGCGCACGAGACTGAGGCGCTGCGCGAGCATATGCCGGAGCCATTCAGCGAAACGTTCGGCCGCATCGAAAAGGGTGTTGCTGATCTTGCGAAACGCCTCGCGGGTCAGAACGAGGAAACGACCGACGAACATTTCGCTCCGGAACCCGCAGCAGCGCGCGTTCCCGAACCCCCTCGCTTTTCGCTGGGTTTTAGCGGCGCTGAGCCAGACGTTTCAAACGTAGAGCGACGCCTCGACGCCGACGCTCCGTCCGGTGCGCATGCCATGTGGCTCGAAGATCGGTTTTCCGACATCGCCAAAGGCATCGAGCACGCGCTCGCGGAAATCAAACCGGACTCCGGCTGGAACCGCATCGGCGAGCGTTTCGATCATCTGGAGCAGCACATCACGAACGCTCTCGAAGGCGTTGCGATGCGCTCGGATCTCGGCGCCGTGCGATTGATTGAGGCGCACGTCGGCGAAGTTGTGAACCATCTCGCGGAAACGCATCAGCATCTGATGCGTCTCGACGTCATCGAGAAACAGCTCTCCACCATGTCGCAAATGCTCGGCCTCACGCCGGGCGGGCCGGAAGGCGCGGACATCTATCACGTAGCGAACTCGAACGAAGCCCGTCTGGATATCGAAGCCATTGCGCGCGCCGCAGCGGAACAGACTGCGCAGCGCGTAAGCGATATGGCTGCCAGCAAGGGCGCGGATGGATTGCGCCCGTTAATCGATCAGATGATCTCGGAATCCCGTGCGGGCCGGGAAAACACCGCGATGCATCTCGACACGCTTCAGGAAGCGATGATCCGCGTGCTCGATCGCATCGAGGCGATGGAGATCGGAAATCCCGCAGCGCCGCAGGTGGCTGAAGCGCCGCCAGCAAATCTGTTCAACCATCAGGACACGCTCGTCGAGCGCAATCCTCCAACTCTGTTGAGCGAGATCAGCGCTCCGATGTTCGGCGGCGGCGATACACTCCAGTTCGGTCCGGATGAACCGCGCGTAGGCTTGGCGCCTGTCGAGCAAGCGGACGTCAGCGAAAGCGCGGCCATCGCATACGATCCCACCGAACAGCGCCGGAGAGACTTCATCGCTGAAGCGCGCCGGGCAAAACTTCGTCTCGCGGCGAGCGATGATGAGATCGTTATCACAGCTCCAGGAGCCTCCGGCGCGTATGCGGCCGCGTCGGGCCAGCGCGGCCAAGGCGCCGAACCTGCTACGCCGCGACCGATCCGCCGCACGGCGGCAGCAGCTCCGGCAAAATCATCCGGCCCGAGCGCGCCGTCGCCGCTTCTTATCATTGTTGCCGTCGCGGTTCTGCTGATGCTGGGCGGGCTGTGGTTCATGTTGGGTGGCCGCTCGTCGAACCCATCCGCAGATCTCGCTCCGGCGCATAGCGATACCGATAGCAGCGGCGCGCGCTCAGATTCGTCAGGGGCAGCCGACACCCACGCAACGGATGCCGTTGCGCCGGATCGGAGAAGCGAACTGCCAGCAGAGAACGGTGACGCAATTACACCGACGAGAACGGGCGCCAGAACGACGCTTCCGATGCTCGGCGTCGCCGTCGACCTCGATAATCCCGTCACGAAATCCAGTTTGCAGCGGTCGGAGCGGCATCAGGCGATGGCTGCAATGTCGGGGCAATTGGGCGCCCACGCTGCGACGGGCAGTGACGCTGTCGTCGTACCCGCGTCGATGGTGCCGAGCGCAGCAGAAGTCGAAGGCGCGGGCAAAGCGATCGCGACCGTCGAGCCCACGCGGAACGGTCCGCTGGATCTTCCTGCTGCAACAGTCGGGCCGCTCTCGTTGCGCCTCGCCGCTGCCAACGGCGATCCGTCGGCGCAGTTCGAAGTCGGTTCAAGATTTGCCGAGGGCAAAGGAACGACGCAGAGCTTCAAGGACGCTGCGAAATGGTATCAGCGCGCCGCCGATCAGGGCTTTGCACCTGCGCAGTATCGGCTTGGAACGCTGTATGAGCGCGGCCTTGGTTTGAAGACGGATCGCGCAATGGCATCGCAATGGTATCTCCGCGCCGCAGAGGCCGGTAACGTCAAGGCAATGCACAATCTTGCTGTGCTCAGCGCAAACCAGACCGAAGGCTCGCCTGATTACACGACGGCCGCGCAATGGTTCGAGCAAGCTGCCGAGCGTGGCCTCGCCGACAGTCAATTCAATCTCGCCGTGCTCTATGAAAACGGCTTGGGCGTGAAGCGTGACTTGAAACAGGCGTTCATGTGGCTGTCTCTCGCCGCGCATGGCAAAGACACGGAAGCTGGCAAGCGCCGCGATATTCTTCGCGGTAAGATGACGGCCGAAGAACTCACGATGGCGGTGTCTATGGCTGCGTCGTGGCAACCGAAGGCGGTCGATCGCAATGTCAACGATCCCCGCACCGCGGGCGAAGCCTGGAAAAAGAACCCTGAAAACGGTATGAGCGGCTAACGGCGCCGCTCGACCGAGCGCCGAAGCGGGCTTGCCGTAACGGGCGCTTTGGTGTCCCTTAATCGCGCGCAGTCTCGTTCGATTGGGAACCTACCGTGTCAACTATAAGCCAGGAATGACTCTCTATCTTCCGATAGCCGAAATGCCGGTATCGGTGGGCGTCTATTTGGCGCTCGGCGCGGCCGTAGGCTTCATGTCCGGATTGTTCGGAGTGGGTGGCGGGTTCCTGCTGACACCGCTGCTGACGTTCCTCGGCATACCCCCCGCCGTCGCCGTCGCAACCTGCAACGCACACGTCGTTGCCTCTTCGGTGTCCGGCGCGGTGACGCATTACCGCCGCAACAACGTCGACGTCAAAATGGGCACCGTCATGCTCTCGGCGGGCGTGGTCGGCACGATTATCGGCGTTGAGGTCGTCCGCCTGCTTCGCAAAGCGGGCATGTTCGAGCTCGTCGTTTCACTCGCCTATGTCACGTTTCTCGGCGCCGTCGGCACGCTGATCCTGATAGAGGGCCTGCAGGCAAGGCGCCGCTCAAAGGCGACGGGCGGCTCCTCCACGCCGCGAAAGTCCGGCCAACACAGCTGGGTCGATGGCTTGCCGTTCAAGATGCGCTTCCAGCGCTCGAAGCTCTACATCAGCGCCGTACCAGCGGTGGTGATCGGCATGTTCGTCGGCTTTCTTTCCGCAATCATGGGACTTGGCGGCGGCTTCATTCTCATCCCGGCGATGATTTACATTCTGCGCATGCCGACTGCGGTCGTCGTTGGAACGTCGCTGTTTCAAATCGTCTTCACGGCGGCCGTTGCAACGGTTCTGCACGCCACACAGAATAACACCGTCGATATCGTCTTGGCCGCCATTCTTCTTGTTGGCGGTGTGATCGGCGCACAGGTGGGCACCATGGCGGGCGATAAGCTTCGGGGCGAGGAGATGCGCATTCTGCTAGGCGTGCTGGTCGTCATCGTCGCCATTCGCATGGGCTTCGATCTGGTTGCGATACCGAGCGATCTTTATTCGCTCGGTTCGCTGAAAGGATCGTGATGCGCCGCTGGTCCTTCGCCATCGTATCGCTCATGCTTTTAACCCCGGGCGGTTCGCTAGGTCAGGCGGCTGCCGGTGCGCCCGAAGGCATCGAATCGGACGCATCCACCCGCCAAGTCGCCATCACCTCCAGTTTCACCGGAACAGAAATTCTGGTCTTCGGAACGGTCGAGAATAGCGTTCAGGAGAGCCCTGAAGCAGGCACGTACGACATCGCCGTCGTTGTCGAAGGTATGCCGCAACCCGCAATTGTCCGAAGAAAAGCGCGCGTCGGTGGCATTTGGATCAATGTGTCGTCCGTGCGTTTCGCCAATCTGCCGAGCTTCTATGCGATCGCATCCACGCGCCCCATCGACGAGTTTGCCTCCGCGGAACTGCTCGATGCGGAGGGGATCGGCTTCGATCACATCCCGATGAAGGTGACGCGTGTTGCCAGCGCCGGAGATGTGAAGTCGTACAAAGAGGCGTTCATCCGTTTGAAAACGGAGGAGGGGCTCTACGTCAAATCGAACTTCGGCGTGTCGTTCATCGGCCGCAGCCTGTTCCGCTCCACCATCGCGTTGCCACCGAATGTCCCGGTCGCACCGCTCACCGCACGCGTGTTTCTCTTCAAGGATGGCAAACTTCTCGGCCGCTCGAAAAGCACGGTGATGCTCGAACGGGAGGGCCTCGAGCGCTACTTGCATTCGACGGCGTTTTCTCAGCCGTTGCTCTATGGCTTGGCGACCGTGCTGATGGCCGTCGCCGGGGGCTTGGCAGCAGCATTCGCGTTCCGCCGAACGGCCTGAGCGGCGCGTCAGTCGTCGCGAAGAAGTCGTGGTGCAACGGGGTAAAGACCCTCGTGACCCAGCATCCACACAGCCATTCCTTCCGCGCCGAACACAGGCTCGAACGCGAGATCGAGAATATTGAGCCCGCCCGTATATGCGCCGAACGCGGGCATCACGAGCCTCAGCCCATTGCCAACGAAGCACGGACGTCTGAGCGAGGTTCCGTTGAGCACCAGCCGAGCGGCCGGATGGAAATGTCCCGCGATCTCGTGTGTCGTTGCGCCAGGGCTCGGCTCATGCCTGAGCGTGATCCCCGCAACGGTCACTTCAGAAATGACGAAGCCAGCAAGAGCCCGGTCGATCTTGGGATCGTGGTTGCCGGTGATCCAGATCCAGTCTCGATCCTCCTGCAGCATGCGCAGGGATTCGATGTCGGACACGTCCATGCGCGCGGCACCGTCCACGTCGTGGAGGCTATCGCCAAGTGCGATGACCGTTTCCGGTTGGAACCTATCGATAAGCCGCGCCAGCCGCTGCAGCGTCTCACGCGTGTCATACGGCGGAAGCATCTGCCCGCGCGCCGCGAACGCTGATCCCTTCTCGAGATGGAGATCGGCGACGATCAGCGCACGTTCCTGCGGCCAGTAGAGCGCGCCCGACATATGCGCAACGAACGCCTTGCCGCAAATCGAGATATCCTGTTCGGCAAAATCTGCGAGCCCGATCCGCTCCGGCTTCAGCATTCCCATGTCTAGGTTTCCCCCATCGCTTCCTCTACGAGGATGTCGGCGGCCTCGCGCAATATGGCGTCGCGGGCTTGACCGGAAACGACTTCACGCCCGATCTCCAATAGTATCGGCACGGAGAGTGGTGACACGCGCGTGAGAGGTTGATGCCTGATTCGGTCACGCACGCGGGCCAGAAAGTCACCGAGCCGCCGGATATCCAGAAGCCCCGTGGCGGCGTCAGCCCACGCCGCTTCCAATAGAATGTGGTCCGGATCATGGCGCCGCAGAACGTCATAAATGAGATCGGTCGACATCGTCACCTGGCGACCGGATTTGACTTTGCCGGGATGCCGCCGCTCGATCAGCCCTGCGACGACGGCGGCGAGACGGAACGTCCGCTTCATCAAGTTGCTTTCCGCCAGCCAAGCATCGAGGTCGTCGCCCAGCATGTCTTCCGCGAACAGATCCGCGAGCGACAGCCGCCCATCCGCAATAAACGCGGAAATGTCACCCAGCCCCCAAACAGCAAGTGCGTAATCGTTCGCGACAAAGCCGAGCGGCCCCGCGCCAGCGCGCTCCAGCCGTCGGGTCAGCAGCATCCCTAGCGTTTGATGCGCCAACCGTCCCTCGAATGGATAAGCCACGAGAAAATGCCGACCTGCCCGCGGGAACGTCTCGATCAAGACCTCATCCGCAGCGGGAAGAACGGAGCGGTCCTTCTGCAACTCGAGCCAGTGGCTGACGGCTGGCGGCAATCCAGGCCATGCCGCCGGATCGGCAAGCATCGCGCGCACACGCGCTGCGAGATGCGTCGATAGCGGAAACTTGTTGCCGCCGTAGCTCGGCACCATCGGATCTTCGGCAGTCGTTCGCGAAACGAACACTTCCGTATCGCGCATGCCTTCAAAGCGCAGGATTTGCCCCGCGAACACGAACGTCGCGCCGCGCGGAAGCTGCTCCGCGAAGTATTCGTCCACTTCACCTAGAACCTTGCCGCCGATGTGGGTCCGGCTTTTGGCTCTGCGGGCCGAGACGAGGCGAACCTTCAGCATCGGAGAATCGACGATCGTGCCGACGTTCAAACGATACTGCTGCGCGAAACGCGGATGCGCGACGCGAAGCTTTCCGTCCTCGGTCGTCTTCAGCTTCGCGAAGCGTTCATACGTTCTGAGCGCATACCCGCCCGTCGAAACGAAAGCCACGGCACGATCGAATTGCTCACGTGACAAGCCCGCGTATGCCAAGGCCGAGCGGACTTCTGTGAACAGGTCGTCCGGGCGAAACGGCGCCTGACAGGCCATGCCGAGAATGTGCTGCGCCAGAACATCGAGCCCACCGGAGCGTGAGAGCACGGCATCCTGCGCACCCACCTCCGCCGCTTGCTGTGCCGCCCTGCATTCCAAAACCTCGAAACGGTTTCCGGGAACAAGAAGACCGCGCGACGGCTCATCCATCCTGTGATTGGCGCGGCCGATGCGTTGCAGAAAGCGGCTCGCGCCCTTCGGCGCTCCAAGATGAATCACCAGATCGACGTCGCCCCAGTCGATCCCCAGATCAAGCGTCGACGTCGCGACGACGGCCTTAAGTTTGCCCGAGGCCATCGCCGCTTCGACTTTCTTGCGCTGGGGCGCTTCGAGCGATCCGTGGTGCAGGCCGATCGGAAGATTGTCGTCGTTGATGCGCCAGAGTTCCTGAAACGCCACCTCTGCCTGAAGACGAGCATTGACGAAAACGAGCGTCAACTTGTGCGCGCGAATAGCCTCGTACACTTCGTGCATGGCATAGCGCGCGGTATGCCCGGACCACGGAATTTCGTCTTCGCTTTCGAGGATCGTGATCTCCGGCTTCGCTCCCCCCTCGACGGTGACGAGTTCAGAAAGAAGCGTCACGCGGTCGGGCTCGGTTTGTCCCACGAGGTAGCCACGCAATTCGCTCGGTCGCGCGACAGTTGCAGACAACCCAACCGTCCGCATGTTCGGCGCAAGAGTTCGAAGACGGGTGAGGTCGAGCGCCAATAGATCGCCGCGCTTGGAAGGCGCAAGCGCGTGCAGCTCGTCCAGAATGACGGTGTCGAGATCGGCAAAAAGGTACGGCGCGTCGGGATGGCTGAGCAGCAGCGCGATCTGCTCCGGCGTCGTCAACAGGATCTGCGGCGGCTTCACGCGCTGCCGCTGCCGCCGCGCGGCGGACGTATCGCCGGTCCGCGTCTCGGTACGGATGGAAAGCCCCATCTCGCTGATCGGCTGAATGAGATTGCGCTCCACGTCGGCGGCAAGCGCCTTCAGCGGCGAAACGTAGAGCGTGAAAAGCCCCGCCCCGACTTTCTTTTTCCCCTTCGCTTGCAGCGAAACGAGGCTCGGGAGAAATCCGGCGAGTGTTTTGCCAGCGCCTGTCGGCGCGATCAGCAGCGTCGATGCCCGGCGGTTGGCCGCGTCCAGCAGCGCAAGCTGATGTGGGCGTGGCGTCCATCCTCGACGCTTGAACCAAGCCGATATTTCTTGCGGAAGAGCGGGAGCACTTCCAACCGAAGGTTGGCGTCCCGGTTTTGCACTTCGCGGCTTGGACTTCGTTACAGGCATGACGACACGGAGAACGCGCTACAATCCCCGATGGTTCTCGACCCTCGGCTCTGATCAGGCGCGTAACCTATACCAGCAATCGCCAAGGTGGTGTCCCTCGCTGGTCGTCTAAAGGGCAGTGCGAGCCCACTGGTCGGCTTTCGTGCCGCGTAGCGCCGAGAGATCGCTCAAGCCCCTGCGGCGCAGTTCCTGCGCAAGATACGACTTGATCTCGCCGATCAACCCCGGCCCACGATAGACGAGCCCGGTGTACACCTGCAGAAGCGTGGCTCCGGCCTCGATCTTGGCAAGCGCCGTCTCGCCACTGTCAATGCCGCCAATGCCGATCAGCGGAACGCGCCCGCCCGTCGCCTCATAGACGCGAGCCAGCATGCTTGTTGCGCGGCGAAAAACCGGTGTGCCGGATAGACCGCCAGCTTCGCCAGCCGAGCTGTCTTTAAGCCCGTCGCGCGCAAGTGTCGTGTTGGAGACAGCGATGCCATCGACGTTGTGAGCCAGAAGCCGTTCGCACACCGGCGCAACGTCGTCGGTTGCGATGTCAGGCGCAATCTTGACGATGATCGGACGCTGAATTCCGCCCTGCGCAACGACGCGGGCGCGCGCTTCCATCACGCGCGAAAGAAGTTCGTCAAGCGCGGCCGGCGCCTGCAAGTCACGCAGTCCGGGCGTGTTCGGAGATGAAATGTTGACCGTGAAGTAGCTCGCCACGGAGCTGAATGTGATGATGCCCGAAACGTAGTCCTCGGTCCGGTCCGCGCTGTCCTTGTTCGCGCCGACGTTGACCCCGACGATGCCGGGCCGCGAGCCTCTGGCCTCAAGACGGCGGAGTGCTGCGGCATGGCCGCCGTTGTTGAAGCCCAGCCTATTGATCAGTGCGCGGTCGCTTACCAGTCGGAAGACGCGCGGTTTCGGATTGCCCGGCTGCGGCTGCGGCGTAACGGTTCCAATTTCCGCGAAGCCGCATCCCATAGCCAGAACGGCGTCCGCAACGCGGGCGTCCTTGTCGTAACCGGCGGCAATGCCTACCGGATTGGCAAAATCGAGCCCGAAGACCGTTTGCCTGAGACTTCGATCGTCGCGTCCGAGTGCCCGAGGATGGACCCCACATTCGAGCGCCTTGATAGTCGCTTCGTGCGCGTCTTCGGGTGAAAGAGCAAACAACGCCGGCCGCGCCAGGCTGTAAAGAGTGGTCAACATCCGCTTCAAGTTTCTTCCGTCAATTCAATGCCGTCACGACCTCTCTTGAGCGGCCGGTGCCAAAGCGCTTTCGATATTGGAAGAGCGCCGTAATAGTGGGGAAACAGCGCGCCGCCGCGAGAAGCTTCCCACTTCAATTCAGGTGCAAGCGACTGTTCCTCAAATGCTATGAGAACGAGGTCATTCTGGCCACTGAAATGTTTATCTAATGTACCTTGAAGCTGCTCTTTCGAAGAGAGGTGGATGAAGCCGTCGCGAACGTCATCCGGCGAGCCCAAAAAAAGCCCCGCGGCTGCGGCCGCATTCCATTCCGAAGCTCTGGCAATCTTGTAAACGATGTGGTTCATGCGTGCCCGCGGTCGATGGCTTATGTCATTCCTGTAGGACGAAGTGATCACCTGACCCAGTGGCGCGGTTATCGGAACGTTGCTATCACGAACGTATATTCGCACAACCGCATTCATACCGCCCGCTGGTATTGCTGAAGGGCGACGCCAGAGGAAGGCGATGAGGTAAAGGTTCAATTCGTGTATCCAACTGCGTCTCTCAGCATTGCAGAGCTGTTCTCTCGACCTTTCCTTTTGAATGTTCCGATATTTCAGCGGCCGTATTCGTGGGGACGGGAAGAGGCGGAGCATCTGCTTGACGACCTGATCGAGGCCGGAGGCATCGGCACCGAGGGTGCCAGGCCGCACGACTATTTTCTCGGCGCGATCCTTTTGATGGACACGCCCGGAAACGAGACGCGCAAGCTCTCCGCCAAGATGACTGCGCGCGAATTCGACGTTATCGACGGCCAGCAACGGATCGTGACGTTGATGACGTTGCTAGCCGTCCTGCGCGATCTTGAGGAAGATCCGCGCAAGCCTGTCGGCAAGAAAATAAAGACGATGCTCGTCGCGCAGCGCGGCGGCCGCTTCTTCCGGTCTGAGCGCCTGCGCCTACATTTGGCCGGACGCGATCGCCCCGTCTTTGAAGAGAAAGTCATGCGGCCCAAAGCCGCGGACGACTTCGTTGAGAGCGATACGGAAGCCGCGTCCGGAAATGCGCTGCTGGAGGTGCGCGACCGCTATCGCACGCTGCTCTCCGAGCTGTCCGGCTCGGCACGCGCAGATCTCGCGGCCTTCGTCGCCGATCGCTGCCACGTCGCGGTGATTGTCGGCAACGATATCGATCGGGCGCATCAAGTCTTCGTGGTCTTGAACGAACGCGGCAAACGCCTCCAGCGCAACGACATCATCAAGTCCGACATTTTGAGCCGCATCTCAGGAGGCGAGATGGCTTGGGCGGCTCAGAATTGGGATGAAATCAGCGCCGCGCTGGGCGACGATTTCGAAGCCTTCTTCGGCCACTTGCGCACGATCTTCGGTTACGCGCGACTGCAAATCGTGACCGGTGTGCGAACCCTGATAGATGAGCAGGGCGGCGCCGAAACGTTCTTCAAGACGATCTTTATTCCGTACGCAAAAGCCTACGTGCTGATCCGAAAAAACGGGGCGGAAGAACTGCCGCTCGAAATGCAGCGCACGCTGCAGTATCTCAATCGACTGCCAGATGCCGATTGGGCCCCGGCCGCCATTCTCGCGTTGAAGAACTGGCAGCAGGAACCTGAGCACGCGGCGTTCCTGCTCCGCGAGATCGAGCGTTTCGCAATGCTTCTACGGCTGCTTTGCGCGGGCTCCGGCAAGCGCGTGCGCCGCTTCGCAGACCTCATCAAAGTCATCCGCACCGGCGCCCCCATCTCAATCTCTCATCCCGTTCTACAGTTGACGCGCGATGAAATGCGGAGCGTCGCCTTCCATCTCCGCGACCTTCACAAACGCAATCCAAAAATCTGTCGTTTGTTGCTATTGCGGCTCAGCGATGAGCTTGGAGATTCGGCGCTAGGCGTCGATCCCGATATCTACACGATCGAGCATGTGCTGCCGCAGCGACCCTCGGCGACGAGCGTTTGGAGGCATTGGATTCCAAGCAGCGAAGAGCGCTCCGAGTTGATAGAAAACCTCGGCAACCTCGTTCTCATCACGCAAAAAGAGAACGATCGTGCGCGCAATGCCTCTTGGGCCGAGAAGCGCGAAATCTACGGCAATGGATCAGGCGCGGCGCCGCTACTCGCCATCACGCGTGATGTGCTTGGCGAAAACGAATGGCGTCGCGATCAGATCGAGCAGCGCGAGCACCGCTTGATCGGCATGATGGAAAAAATCTGGCGCATCGACATCCTGTCGCAAAAGCCGGCGCCGCGCGTGTCTGCACCCGTTGCACAGCAGAAGATCGCGCGCCTCGTCTAAGGCGTGGGGTGGATCAGCTTCCCAGTTCGCCGTTCAACGCTTTCGCAATCAACGCACGCGTTTCGGGGATTCCATAGAGCGCAATGAACGTGCCGAGCCGTGGACCGCGCTCCTGCCCTAGCAGAACCTCGTAGATCGCCTGGAACCAGTCGAGCTTCACGCCCGGCCCGCCGTTAGGTCCAACCTTCGTCGTATCCTGATAGCGGGGTATTGCGCGCCCAACGTCCAGCAGCGCGTTCTGAATGAAATTGCTGTCGGCGTCCGTTGGCAGAGACGCGAGTGTTTCATCGAGCGCCTTCAACGCGCCGACCTCAACCTCGTCCGGCGCACGGAACTTCTTCGTCGGCCTGACGAACTGATCGAAATAGCGAACAGCGCGATCGGAGAGACGATCGAGGATCGGATTGTTTTCAGGCGTTGCACCGGGCGAATAGCGCCGCAGGAATCCCCACAGCACGTCCTTGTTTTCCGCGTTCGACACCGACACGAGATTGAGCAGCAGACCGAATGTGATCGGCAACTCAGGTGCGGGCGGCTGACCCGTGTGAATATGCCAAACGGGATTGTCGAGTTGCTGCTTTGCTTCCTGTCCCGGATAGGCGGAGAGAAACTGCAGATACTCGTCCACCGCGCGCGGGATCACATCGAAATAAAGCTTCTTGGCGCTCTTGGGCTTCTGGAACATGAACAGCGATAGGCTTTCCGGCGAAGCGTAGGTCAGCCACTCTTCAATCGTCAGGCCGTTACCGCGCGACTTGGAAATCTTCTCGCCGTTCTGATCGAGAAAGAGTTCGTAGTTGAAGCCTTCGGGCGGCGTACCGCCAAGCGCCTTGCAGACCTTCGACGAAAGCGTGACGCTGTCGATCAAATCCTTGCCGGCCATTTCGTAATCGACGCCGAGCGCCGTCCAGCGCATCGCCCAGTCCGCCTTCCACTGACACTTGACGCGTCCGCCCGTGACGAGTGTTTCGATCTTCTCGCCTGTTTCGGGATCCGCGTAAGTAATCGTTCCAGCCGCGACGTCGCGCGCGATCATCGGCACTTGCAGCACCTTTCCAGTCCGTTCGGAAACGGGAAGGAACGGTGAATAGGTCGCCTGCCGCTCCGGCCCAAGCGTCGGCAGGATGATGTCCATCACCTTGTCGTAAGCCGCGAGCATCTTGAGTAGCGTCTCGTCGAACAGCCCCGACTTGTAGCACTGGCTTGCCGAATAGAACTCGTACTCGAAGCCGAAGCGATCGAGAAAATCGCGCAGCATCGCGTTGTTGTGATGCGCAAAACTTTCGAACTTACCGAACGGATCCGGCACCTGCGTCAGCGGCTTGTCCAGATACTGCTGCAGCATCTCCTGGTTGGGAACGTTCGTTGGAACCTTGCGCAGTCCGTCCATGTCATCGGAAAAACAAATGAGATGCGTCTTGCGCTCGCCGCCCGTCAGCAGTTCGAACGCGCGCCGTACCATCGTCGTGCGCGCCACCTCTCCGAACGTGCCGATATGCGGCAACCCCGACGGGCCATAGCCGGTTTCGAACAGCACCGTCTTGTCATTGCCGCCCGGTAGACGTTCGAGCCGCTTGATCAGCCTGCGCGCTTCTTCGAATGGCCAAGCCTTGGAATTGGCGCTGGCGGCGGTGTGATCTGCTGAAAAAACAGGCGTGGTCATTGCGGGCTATTGCTGCTTTACGGTCTGGTTATGGGAGAAGGGAACTGCCGGACGAAAGGCGCTTAGCCCTCAGAAGGGCTGGCAACCGTGGGCGCACCGTAGGAGCAGCGGGGAGGGGCGTCAACGGACGCTGTCGAGCCCCAAAACAAATGCCGCAACGGCGTCGGCCGCCTCAGCAAGGTTACCTTTACGCGTGAAGCCGGATGCGCCGCGCGGACCAAAATCATGGTCGCCATCGCCGATCCAGCGAAATGCGATCGATGAAGAGAGGGTCATAGCCTCAATTTCACTCTGATTGCCGAAAGGATCGCGTTCGCCCTGCACGATGAGCGCTGGCGTTTTGAGCGAGACGAGGTGATCGGTGCGAAGCGCTTCAGGCTTCCCTGGCGGATGAAACGGGTATCCGAGACATACGAGACCCGCGATTTGGCGCTGATCGTAAAGATCGTCCGCGATCATGCTCGCAACGCGCCCGCCCATCGATTTGCCGCCGATAACGATGGTTTGCGCACCGTTCGCTTGCTGCGCAATTTCGCGCACCACATCGAGGTATTCCGGGAACAATTTTTCCATGCGCGGAGGCGGTCGCCGTTTCCCCCCGTCGCGACGTTGCTCCATGTAAGCGAATTCAAAGCACGTAACCCTTAAGCCCCGCGCACCGAGAAGTTCGGACATCGCCGCAAAAAAGGGCGAGGAAACGCCAGCTCCCGCCCCGTGGGCCAGAATAAGATGGTAGGGCGCGGACGCAGGCCCCGCCTCGATTTTGAACGTCAACCGCAACTCCTAATGGCCGTCAGATGGGGATAATTATGGTACTCCGGTATCACATCGCGCCGCCGGGAAAGCGGCCCGCAGGTCACGATTTTGTTCGGAGTCGGAATTTCGCCCGAGAGTGGAGTATAACGGCTCAGACATGAAGCAAAGGCGGGATAGGGCATGAAGGCCGCAAGGCTGTTCGCGTCGCCATTCGTTCTATGCTTGATCGGGTTCGGCCTGGTCGAGGGCGGCGGCGTGTGGCCCGTCGCACCTGCATTTGCGGATCAGCAAAAATCCGCGTCGACGCCTGAACCGAAGCCCGCTTCGCCAGCAGATACAAAACCGGCCGCTGAGACCGCAACGGACGCATCGGCGTCGGATTCAAGTCTTCCGGGGTTCGTTCCGCAGAATCACAGTCTGTCCTTCGGAAGCGAGGGTGACGGCAGCGAGGAACCAGACGGCAAAGCTGCTTCCGAATCCGACGCCAAACCTGGGTCGTCCGGATCGACACAGCGCGCCATTTCGATTGAAGTCGAGCCTATCCCGTCAGAGACAGCGAGCGTCGGCAAAGACGAAACGCTGCCCGAGTGGCCGGAATTCGTCGGTGCGAAGAATCTTTTCGGCAAAGCGAAGAAGCCAGCGCCGATGGCCGCGCGCGCAATCGGTTACTACTCACGCGGATGCCTGTCCGGGGCTGTGCCGCTGCCGATCGACGGACCCGCTTGGCAAGAGATGCGGCTGTCGCGCAATCGAAATTGGGGTCATCCGTCCTTAATCGCACTCGTCAAGAAGTTGGCGATCGAATCCCAGAAGGAAGATGGCTGGCCCGGCCTTCTCGTGGGAGACATTTCGCAACCGCGCGGCGGCCCGATGCTGACCGGACACGCCAGCCATCAAGTCGGTCTCGACGCCGACATCTGGCTCACGCCGATGCCCAACCGGCGCCTTTCCTACAAGGAGCGCGAAGAGCTCGAGGCAACATCGATGCTCGACAAGACGGGCGTTGCCGTCGATCCCAAAGTTTTCACCGGCGGACAGGCGGCGCTCATCAAGCGCGCGGCGTCCTATCCCGAGGTCGAGCGGATATTCGTCCACCCGGCGATCAAAAAGGCCCTATGCGAAGGCGCGGGAACGGATCGGTTGTGGCTCAGCAAGGTGCGTCCGTACTATGGGCACTACTATCATTTCCACATCCGCACGAAATGCCCGCCCGATTTCGCGGGCTGCAAACCGCAATTCCCGACGACGAACGAGGATGGCTGCGGCAAGGAAGTCGACTGGTGGCTGTCCAGAGTGATCCCTGCGAAAACGCCAGCCGTACCGCCGCCGGTCGCTGAGAAACCCGGCATCAAACTGAAGCCGCCGAAGCCGCCTTTGATGTTGTCGGAGCTTCCGAGCGAATGTCGCGCGCTGCTCGCCTCTAAACCGGATCCCGTGACAGTTCCGAAGGCCGCCTTGTTGACTCACGTTGCCGTTAAGAAGGCGCTCGCTCAAGCAGCGGCGGCGCGGCTGGCCTTCGCAAAGGCCACTGGGCTAGTTCCGGCCAATGCCCATGAAGCAGCGAAAAGTCCTGCGCTGCGGCCGCATATCGACCACACGGTCTCTGCGGACAAGAACAAGAAGAAATAGCACGCCGCGATCGACTGAATGTCCAATCGCGGCGCGTAGGGTATGAACGGCCCGGCGGATTTAGTCGTTAGACCCCGCCGCGGGCATCGGGCAGGCGATGCCCGTTCCGCGCAGCCCGCAGTATCCATTCGGAACCTTCGCCAAATACTGCTGGTGATACTCCTCAGCGAGAAAGACGTCGCCCGCCTCTTCGATCTCGGTCGTGATACCGCCGTAACCTTTGGCGGCAATCGCGGCCTCGTAAACGCGCTTCGATGCCATCGCAGTCGCGAATTGCTCAGGCGTGGTCGTGTAGATCGCGGAGCGATACTGCGTCCCGACGTCGTTACCTTGACGGAAACCTTGCGTCGGGTCGTGCGCCTCCCAAAAGGTCTGCAACAACCGCTCATACGGCAGGACCTTCGGGTCGAACACGACAACGACAACCTCGGTATGCCCGGTTCTGCCGGTGCACACCTCGTCATAGGTCGGGTTCGGCGTGAAGCCTCCGGCATACCCCGGCGCGGTGATCCAGATGCCGTCGCCGAGTTGCCAGAAAAGCCGCTCCGCGCCCCAGAAGCACCCCAGCCCAAACACCGCCGTTTCGAGACCCTCGGGGTAAGGGCCGTGTAGCGGGCGCGAGAACAGGTAGTGCTCAGCGGACGCGGGCAAGATCGGCGTCGCACGGCCCTTGGGGGCGGCGTCAGCCGAAGGCATCGCGATGCGGGATTTTGCGAACATGGCGGTTCGATCCTGTGCTGGAAAACGGATGATCTCTATACGCGGCGCCGAGCGCTGACGTTTCAGCGAAAGCGCGGAATTCGAACCGGGACCCGCCGTCAGTAATCGTTGACGAAGATGCGAACGCGCCGCCGCGGGCGGCCAAGATACCCGGCTCCGATGGCCAGCAGCAGAAAGATCAGCGAGGCCGGAAGAGACATCAACGTCGTCAGAAATGGATCCCAGGCACCCGACGCAATGGACCGGCTGACAATGCGTTCCAGCCCCTCCACAAATGACGGCGCGTACATATCCAGATACCGAAGCAGAGAGACGCCCAGCACCGATCCGTCGCTACCCGCGGGACGGGAAATATCCGCGGCAAATGCAATCAACGCGAACAGCGCGAAGAGTGCGGCGAGGAAACGGAGCATCAGCCGTGGCCGCGTTTCAGGGTTGATGACTGCAAGAAGTAGTGCGGCAAAACAGGCGACAGTGGCGATCCGTATGAGCCAGGGCTCCGGGGCTTCGCCCGTCGTGTGCCAAAGCCAGCCAGCAATGGCCGCGGCGCTGAGCGACAAAAGAGCGAAGAATTTGAAGAGCCGGGCGCTGGTCATTAAGCAGCATATCCTGTGAGCTGGTCCATTTCTGTGGCTGCGCGTCGCTGGGGTCAAGAGCCGTCCGACTGCACGGGAGGCGTTGCGCTTCGGGCGGCGATGCGTATAGTGCGCTGCTTCGCGGAGGGGTGGCCGAGTGGTTGAAGGCGCTCGCCTGGAACGCGTGTGGGCTCGAAAGGGTCTCGTGGGTTCGAATCCCACCCCCTCCGCCAATCTTCTTCACACAGCGCACACCGGCGCTGAGCGTCTGATCGCAGGTTTCAAGCAATCATAGTTGGTGACTACGCGACATCCTCGACCTGATCGAGGTATGCGCCATACCCTTCCGCTTCCATGGCTTCGCGCGGGACGAAACGCAGTGACGCGGAATTGATGCAGTAACGCAGCCCGCCCCGATCGCGCGGCCCATCCGGAAACACATGCCCGAGGTGGCTGCCACCATGCGTCGAACGTACTTCCGTTCGAACCATGCCATGCGAAATGTCGCTCAATTCGCTGACGTTGGCCGCCTCGATCGGCTTCGTAAAGCTCGGCCAGCCGCAGCCCGATTCAAACTTGTCGGACGACGCGAACAACGGCTCGCCGGATACGATGTCGACGTAGATCCCAGATCGCTTGTTATCGAGGTATTCGCCGGTTCCCGGACGCTCCGTCCCGCTCTGCTGCGTCACGCGATATTGTTCCGGTGTAAGCCGCGCAATGGCGTCCGGATCACGCGTATAGGTCGTCATGAGAGTACCTCGCAGTCGGTGGTAGGGAGTGTGGATACGTTCGGATCGTCCGAAAGGTTACATAATCCGCAGCCCGATAAAAATCCTGCTTAGGCCCTATCGGAAGAACTCGATAAAGAATTCGGCATCCTCCGAAGGGCGGATGTGATGAACCTGTTGGGGTTCGATGATCCCGGGCGAGCCGGGTCGCAATTCGACTTGCTCGGCGCCTTCAACAAAATACTGAACAGTGCCTTTCACCACTTTCAGCTGCGCCCATACACCAGCCTTTGTCGTGTGGTTCGCGAGCAAACCAGCGGGAACCGTCTGTGCGGTGAACACCGCGGTTGTTCGATACAGGGATACGTTCTCCGGCAATACAGCCATTTGCACTCCCAAGCGCCTCAAAAACGGCGGCGCACGCGCAACGGATTTCAACCCGCCAATTTAACAGCAACCTGATTTCATTGAGCTATTTAGCGTTCATGCCTCCGAGCTGCAAAGGTTTGTAGGAACGAACCCGGCCGTCACCCGTTTGCAGTTCAAGTCGTAAGTTAGGAGGAACAATCATGGCAATCCATACCGACCCTCAAACGGGGCGTCGCACAGACACCGATATGGTCGCGCCCGCGGCGAATAACGCGTCGTGGGGCATCGCTGCCCTCGTTGTTGTCTTGGCGCTCCTTGCTTGGTTCGCCTACGGCGCAATGACCACTCCGCCGATGAACACAACAACAGTTCCGCAGGCTAATACCACCGAGACGTCGCCAGCGCCTGTAAATCCGGCACCGCCGAATGCAAACACGGCACCGGAAACGCAGCCAACCGCACCAACCACGCCCTAACTTCAGAAAGCGAGGTGAAGCGTCATGGCATTCTGGAATGAAATGAAAACCGGAAGTCGGTTCTCGCTTGATGACGCGGCCCGTTCGGCGGATCGGAGTTTGAACTGGGTCATTCTATTTATGCTGTTGGCTTTCGCATATGCGCTTTGGCCGACGGCCGCTTGGGGTCCTTCGTTGAATCGTACGATCAATGAAGCGCCAAACGTAACGGCACCTCCAGTGCCGCATGCGGAGGTAACTCCAACTGCTCCGGCACCATCCAGCACGTCGACACCGTAAGCATTGAGACGACCGACAAACGATGACGCCCCGCAGTGAATTCTGCGGGGCGTTGTCTTGTGGATAACCGACTGGAAGCGCGTGCTCTAAATAGTCATTTAGGGGGGACTATATACTTGACAGAACGCGGTCGATGGACTACATAGATGGTCAAGGAGCAATGCCATGACCATCAACATCACTGATCCTGTCTTTCATGATGAAAGCAAAGCCCGCGAGTTCTTAGAGCTTCAGCGCTGGCCTCATGGTCCGGTTTGCCCCTTCTGCAAGGAACAGAAGAACGTCGTCCGCCTCTGTGGCGAAGCCGCTAAGAAAGGACTCGTTCTCTGCCGTCCCTGCCGTAAGAAGTTTTCCGTCACGGTCGGAACCGTCATGGAGCGCTCTCATATCCCCTTGACCAAGTGGCTCATGGGCTTCCGCCTTATGGCGTCCAGCAAGAAGGGCATCAGCGCGCATCAGATGCACCGCATGATGGGCATCACCTACAAAACCGCTTGGTTCCTGAACCACCGGATTCGCGAGGCCATGGGTCTTCCTGTCTCGTCAGGACCCATTGGAGGCGAAGGCAAGATCGTTGAGGTCGATGAAACGTTTGTCGGTGGCAAAAAGAAGAACGTTCACAAGGGTAAGCCTGAGCCCAAGAAGTACCCTGTCATTGCGCTCATTGAACGTGATGGCGAAATGCGCGTCCGCCACGTTGCCAACGTCACTCAGAAGACATTCCGCGAAGTTCTGTTCACTCAGGCCGACCGCAAGTCAATCCTGATGACGGATGACAGCACTTGGTCGCGTCAGGCTGGCAAATCCTACGCCCAGCACGAAACCGTCAAGCACTCCCTTGGCGAGTACGTCAGCAAGGGCGGCATCTCGCACATCCAGACGGCAGAGAGCTTCTTCTCTCTGCTGAAGCGCGGGATCATGGGATCATTCCACTCGGTGTCCGAAGCCCACTTACAGCGCTACGCTGACGAATTTGCATTCCGTTGGAACCATCGTGACGTGGACGATGAAACCCGTGCCAACGAAATCATCAAGGCGACGGCTGGCAAGCGTCTGACCTATCGGCCGTCTGACGAAGCCTCGAACCAATAAGCAGCTCGCGAAGCGTTTTTTGGTGTGGAGGAGGAAACGCAGCCGCTTGTAACGAATCGCGAATCTCAGGATGGAAAAGGGTGCAGCGGTGAGACGCTGCACCCTGTTTTGCGTTTCCGACTACCTTAGCCCGGTGCGGAAACACGATTGCACTTCCATACTCACCATTCGGTGACTCGCGTCAAGCGCCGGGCTCAACCTTACTCACAGGAGTGAGCCCTCATGGCAGACGTCTATTGGCTAACCTTTCGTATCCACCATGATGCTGATTACGAGCATCGCTACAATCGGTTGGTTGATCTCATTCAAAGTCTAACGACTAAGTGGTGGGCCGAACCCACTGCGTTCATAGTGTTCAGATGCGATCTGGACATCGATACACTGGCCGGTCGGGTGAAGGCGAAAATTGATCCATCGAAGGATCTGGCACTCGTCGGAATGCCTGATTACAAGTCGGCGCGCCTTATTGGCGCATCCTCCGACAAGGACATCTTTGAACTGATGCCCTTCGTAAAAAAGGTCTGATGGACATCGATTGGCACGGCAAGCAGCCGTGCCAATCGCATGACGAGGCGCAGCCTAAAGGATCTCATTTGTCCCTCGTCTTTGTCGCTTTCTTCTTTCCACTTTGCTTCGGCGTGAACGGCTTCGGCGGCGTACTCAAAGCCTTCTCAATCCCGCGCATGAAGCGTTCCTCCGCGCCTGGTTCCTCTTTCAAACGCTCATCTTTCGCAGGTTTTCGCATGACGGGACCTTTTGAACTTGATCCGGACCTCGCCAAAGAGCTTGGCTTGGTGACAAATGCTTGGTCGCATTTAGAGAGCAACCTGACCACATTATTCTGTATATTAAGCAAGCTCGAAATGCATGTAGCGGCGGCTATATTTGATCTGTTCAAGTCTACGCCGACGCAACGCGAGGCTTTGCTTCGGCTTGCTCATTTATCGCCACGGACGGGCCCCCACATGGAGACAATAAAGACTCTTTTAAAGGACTACCAAAAGCTTGCCGAGCGACGGAACGAAGTTGCTCACAATCCTTTCGGCGTCAGAGAGCAAGCCGTCTACATAATGCTCAAAACGAAAGGGAAGCCGGGTCGCTACGGAATTCCATATGACACTCGCAACATTTCATCGTCGGAGATCAAGACACTGCGAGAGGATGTCTCGGAATTTATGGATCGGCTAATGCTTCTCAACCTTGCTCTGATTGAGGACGCGAAACAGACAGCATTACTTTAAATACGTCAGCCGCCGCCTCAGAATACCAATCCGTGGCTCGCTCCGAATCTCCGCCAAGGTTCGCGATTAGAGCCTGTTTCCCAGCCTCAATCATTTCTGGCGTCACCTCTATCTGAGGGACGTTCTTTTCCTTGCCGCCCTGTCGGGATGAATCATCACACATCAGAATCTGTTCCGTCAAGTATATAGTACCCCATTTAGGACTACGTTCTATTAGCCATAAAATCAGCGCGCAAAATCTGGAGCCGCCTTCGCATGGACGTATCCGCACCCGTTCTCGATCGTCAGCCTGTGGTTCGCGCGCATTGTCCCGATTGGCTCGTTATTCAAACGCATTCGAATCGGGAAGCGCTCGCAGCGGAGAACCTGCGTAATCAATTCTACGATGTGTACGCGCCCGTCATCAGCAAGCTTGCGCGCCACGCGCGGCAAACGCGAGAAGTGCGCCGCCCGCTGTTTCCCGGCTATATCTTTGTAGCCCGCCACACGCCCGCGATGCAGTGGCGCGCAATCCGAAGCACGATCGGCGTGAGATCAATCATCACGAACGGAAACACGCCGAGTACTCTCGCGAATTCGTTCATCGCCACGTTGCAAGACCGTGAAGTAAGTGGCGTCATCGCGCGCGCGGCCGCGCCGCGGGAATTGGGTGACGTGGTGCGCCTGGCGCGCGGTCCTTTCGAAGGGCTAGCCGCAACTATCGTAGCGCTGGGGGAACACGACCGCCTTGTCGTTCTGATGAATTTGCTGAACGGTGCCGTGAGGGTCCAGGTATCCGAAGATCAGCTTTCGGCAGTTTGACGCTGAGGTCGGATATCGGCGGGTTAAGCAGCGGGTATGTTCAGATCAATCTGCTCCGCTTGATCTGAAGGTTCTCCGCTCACATTAAGGCCGAGAATTGAAGCCCACGATCGAATGGCGTGAGCTTTGTCGTAATACGCTTCGCAAGCCAGACGCGCCCGCTCCCCCATTCGTTTCGTCTCCTCGCGCGCATTCATCAATTGAAGTACCGCATTCGCAAGCGCTTCAGCGTCACCCATCTGGACATGAAGCCCGCACTTATGCTGGCGGATCACGCGCGCGATTTCACCATCCGGCGCACCAATAAAGATTGATGCTCGCCCCGCTGCAGCGATTCCGTAGAATTTACTGGGAACGATCAAGCCTTCGAGCTCGGGCCTGAGGATCACCAGATGCACGTCGGCTGCGCCAAGACTCTGCGGCAAGCGTTGACGCGGTTGGTACGGCTGAAAGGAAACAGAACGCAATCCGCGCGCGTCGGCTTCGCGAGCTGCTTCGGAGAAAAGGTGCCCGCCTCCGATGAACAGCCACCGGATCGCAGGCCACGTTGCTATCGAGTTTCGTGCTTCGATCAGCGCCGCCGCAGAGAGAAGAGTCTCCACATCATGCGCGCGCCCCAGATTGCCCGAGTACCCCACGACAAAACACCCTTTGAGCCCCCACGCGTCGCGCAATGGATTGCGATCGCCGTCGACCGGTCTCAACTCTTTGCAATCCGCCCAATTCGGAATGACGGAAATGCGTGACGCAGGAGCGCCGGTCGCGGCAAGGCGGTTTGCCATAAGTTCACCGATGACGACGTTCATATCTGCACGCCGATGCGAAGCGTTGCGGATAAAGCGAAGCGCGGAAAACACCGTCCGACCCTGCGAACCGAAGACTGAGAGCGCTTCAGCCACTTCAGGAAACAGATCTTGCGACCAGACGATGACGCGCGCACCGCGCAGTCGCGCGATCGGAACAGCGATGACCGCCAGCATCGGCGGATCCGTCATCGCAACAAGAACGTCGCCTGCGCGCAGTATCCGGAGCAACGCAAAAATTGCCGAAATATAGAACGTCAAATAATCGATTGCGCGCAACAGAAGTCCATGCCGTCCGAAATTTGACGTCGCCATTCGGATCGTTTCGACACCTGATATTCGCTCGCGCTTCGGCAAAAGATCGTCGCCGCCAGAGTAGCGAAGGCGGCTGGTAACAACGCTCACGTCCGCACCGCGTTCAGCAATGCCAAACGCAAGATCAGAAAGCATTTGAGCCGTCGCCGAGTGATCGGGATGGAAGAAGCGGTTTAAGAAAATGACGCGCAACGGCTCAGATGCCGGATCGATACCTAGCGCGCCGACTTCGCGCTAGCGGCATCGTCAGGTCCAGGAAACAGCGATGAACTGCGGCCAGTGACCCAATAGGCTACGAGTCCAAGCCATTCCTTCGCGGCAAGATCCGCCCGCGCGAGGCCAGCCGAAAACGTAGAGAACGGCCGCAGCAGATCTTCCGAGCCGCGCGTTCGAAAATCGACCGGAAATGCAGTCACCTCGAAGCCCGCCTGCCGAAACGCACCCATCGCGCGCGGCATGTGATACGCAGACGTCACGAGAAGCCACGTGTCGTTTGGCGATGCGCCCACCATTCGCCGCGTGAAAGCGGCGTTCTCATACGTGTCACGCGATTCCGTTTCGATCAGAATGCGATCCGGCGATATCCCCGCATCCACCAGAAAATCCCGGACGGCATCTCCCCCATGCTCGCGATCAAACAGAGCACCGACGCCGCCGGTGAATACAACCTTTGCGTCCGGCAAACTTCGAGCGATGCGCAAGGCCTCGGTTAGTCGCTCGGCAGCTTCGTTCAAGCCAAGCCCGCCGCGCCCAGCAGTAACCCAGCCATCCTCAAATCCGCCAAGGATGATTATGCCGGTAACGCCCGAAGTCGGCGGCGATGGTTGGCGCGCGGCGAAGCGATTCTCGAGAGAGAGAACCAGAACATTACCAACCGGCAGAAAGCCCGCGACGATGATCCATGTCAGCCCTCCTCCAATAAGCCAGCGTCCCGTCCTTGGTCGAAGACGTAGTAGGGCGAGGCCAACAAGCAGGCTTATCAGCGCGAGGTTGGATGGCTGCACAATGAAGAACGCAACCCTCGATATGACGTGAAACATTCAATCCTCGCATGCGCGTACCCCACTCGACGCCACATTGCATATCCGTGCGCGAACCCGCAATGCGCCCGCGTTCAGAGACAATAGGATTGCGTTGTGCATTCTGTGTCCGCTTCTCGGCGCCTCACGCGCACTTTGAGCGCGGGAGTTCCTGAATAGATCGACCAAGGCGCTAGGTCGCGCGTCGCAACGCTTCCCAACGTCAGTATGCTTCCAACTGCAACTGAAACTCCTGGGCCGACAATGCATTTGGCGGCGAGCCACACGTGATCCGAAACAGATATGGGCCGAACGAGCAGTGTAAACTCCGGCGATGCCCAATCGTGGCTGCCGGTGCAAAGATACGCCCCCTGCGAGACGCAACAGTGCGCGCCGATGCGAACATGCGCGAGATTATCAATCCAGACGTCTTCACCGAGCCACGTATGATCCCCCACTTCAAGCCGCCACGGAAATTTGACGCGCAGTCCCGGCTTGATGACGACAGACGTTCCGATCTGCGCTCCGAACAAACGCAACAACAAACGCCGATGCGCGCTCCCAGGAATAGCCGATCGAACAAAGAGCCATTGCACGATAAGCCAGACGGCTTCCACCCAACGCGCGCGTCCGCGATCCAGAGCGCCACTCCGATAGAGATCGAGCCGCATGCCGCTCAAATGACGAAGATCACAGAATAACCGACACGCCACGCGACCATTAGAGCGACGACAATGAGAACCGGCGCGAGAGCGATCGGGCAGAGTTCCCATTTCCTTCAGAAGCGCGATTAAAATGTGCCGATCAAACCTGAAAAGATGAGAAGAAGCTGTAAGCGCCAGACCGTTCTGTTGAGCCCTGCAGCAAAGAATGCTGCTGCGCAGAAAGCGATCGTCACAACCGCATGGAAGGCCAGGACGGCCAGATCATCAGGATTTGCATCAATGCCGGACACGATGCCAATCGCCAACGCGTTGGCGACAGCAACGCATATGAGGTCAACAACGAGTAGAAGACAGCAGTGCATCTGTATCCGGCCATCAGCCGAGGCCGGTCGGCGTCCGCTCATCCCACATCGGAACGACGCAAAAAACTAACACAAAAGGACTATATAGCAACTGTGACGCGTCCGGATTTACACAACTTCAGTGCGCTCTGAGCTAATCCTGGCTGGGCGGCGCGACCAAGCCATCGGCAATGGCGAGCGCCACGGCATGTTCGCGCGTCTTGGCTCCAAGCTTATGCCGGGCATTGCTGAGATGCATGGCAACGGTCGGTAAAGCGATGTGCAATTCCTTCGCGATTTCCGAATTGGAAAGGCCGTGCGCCAGTGCCTGCACGCATTGCGTCTCCCGCTGCGTGAGGACGGAGGCTTTTGCAGGATTCAAAATGTCATCCATCGGCATGGCGCAAATAAATATTCTCATGCAGCAAATATATGACAGTTTCGCCGACTCGAGATCAGGCGCAACCCCCAAATTATGAATATTTCGTGTCCTTATGGGCACACCTATTGGTTGCAATAGCTTTTCCAACAAAAAAATAAATGAGCAGATATTCCGAGCAAAACGCGCTCGGCGTCGAGGGAAGACGACTGGCGCACCCGGAATGCGTGGGCCGATTAGGCTGACATTTGTTGAGTAACGGGGCAGAAAAATGAACTTTGTACCGCGTTTTAGTCCGTGGACGTCGTTTTTTATGGGCGTCAGCACGGTTGCGCTCATCGCAACCTTCTCAATTCCGTCGGCCTCTGCAGCAAACTGCACGACGGCCAATAACAACGTCCTTTCCGGCGCGGGTGCCGGAGCGGGAAACGGGACAGGCAGCTGCAAAGACAATACGCTGAACGGGGCAGGCACAGGTTCCGGCAATGCCACCAGCGGCACAGCAACGATTACCGATAATTACGTGGTCGGCGCAGGCTCAGCGGCAGGAAATGGGTTAAACGTCGGAAGCGGTTCGGCGAGTGCAATAATCACAAACAACACAATTTTTGGCGCGAGTTCTGGAAGCGGGAATGGCGCCGCATCAAATTTATTCGGCTCCAATTCCGCCAATGCGAATGTGAAGAACAACACTTTCATCGGCGCTGGAACAGGCTCACTGAACGGTGCAGCCACGAACACGCCTACTGCGGGAGGTAGTCACGCCATCGGCACCGCAGACGTGCTGAACAACATCGTCATTGGTGATGGCTCCGCGAGCGCAAACGGCACCGGAACGGATTCCGTTGGTTCTGGCGGTACAGTGAACGGGAAGGCCACGGTCAGTAGCAACATCATCAATGGAATGCTCTCGGGCTCTGGCAACGGCGCAAGCCTCGATGGCAACGGTCAGGCGGTTGTGTCGAACAACCTGATATGGGGCAACGCCTCCGGAAGCCTCAATGGCTCCCACACCAGTGGCAACGCAGACGCCACCGTTACGAACAACTTCATTTGGGGCGATGGCTCCGGCAGCTCCAACGGCTTAAACGCGTCGTCCACTGTCTCCGACAATTTCATCGTCGGCAGCGGCTCCGGAAGCCTGAACGCAGGAGATATCAAAAACAATACGATTTTTGGCAGTCTCTCAGGATCGAAGAACGGACAGAACTTTTCGAACAACACAGTTTTTGGATCACTGTCCGGTAGTGGAAATGGAAATAATTTCACCGACAACACCATTCTCGGAAATGGATCAGGAAATCTCGCAGGGAATAACGTCACCAACAACACCGTGATTGGATCCGCGTCAGGCAATAGCTACGCCAACGGAGCAAGCTTCAACAAAGTCTTCGGCAACGGATCGGGGAACGGGGTCAACGGCTCCGGCAACTCTGTAGTCGGCGACCTCTCCGGGAACGACGTTACCGGCGATGCAAATAGCGCTGTTGGCTTCGTGTCTGGCAACTCCGTTACTGGCAGCTTCAACTCGGCATCCGGCCTCGTGACGGGCAATGAGGTTGTTGGGTCATTCAATCAGGCAAGCGGAGCATTGTCCGGCAATCTCGTTTCCGGAGATGCCAACCAGGTAAGCGGCGTCGGCTCGGGCAACGGTGTGAACGGCAACAGCAATAAGGCGACCGGCGACGGGTCCGGAAATGACATTACGGGTTCGAACAATAAGGTCGTCGGCGATCTGTCCGGCAACGTCATATCCGGCGATCGCAACAGTGCAAACGCCTTCATGAGCGGAAATTTCGTTGATGGCGATGACAACAATGCCATCGGCACGCTCTCCGGTAACGTCGTGCAGGGAGATCGCAACACTGCTGACGGCGATGGGTCCGGCAACATCGTGTTTGGATCGGACAACCAGGTGCATGGCACCGGTTCAGGCAATGTTGTAATCGGCAACGGCAACGTCGGCATGGGGACCGGCGTCGGCAATCTGGTTTTTGGGTCAGGCAACCAGGCGTCGGGCCTGCTGTCAGGCAACCTCGTCAACGGAAGCTTCAACTCCGCCGCTGGCTTCACCACGGGCAATGGCGTTGACGGTTCATTCAATCAAGCAAGCGGGGCGTTCTCAGGTAACGCCGTCGCTGGCAACGCCAATCAGGCGAGCGGTGTCGGCTCGGGCAACTTCGTGGAAGGTGACAGCAACAAAGCGATTGGTGACGGGTCCGGCAATGTCGTTTCGGGTTCGAACAATAAGGTGATCGGCGATTTGTCCGGTAACGTTGTGCAGGGCGATCGCAACAGCGCCAACGCGTTCATGAGCGGCAATCTCGTCAACGGGAATGACAATAACGCGACCGGAACTCTCTCAGGCAATATTGTGCAGGGAGACCGCAACACTGCCGACGGCGATGGCTCCGGCAACATCGTGTTTGGATCGGACAACCAGGTGCACGGCACCGGCTCAGGCAATGTCGTATTCGGTGACGGCAACGTCGGCATGGGGACGGGCGTCGGCAATCTGGTCAATGGTTTAAGCAATCAGGCGTCCGGCTTCCTCTCGGGCAATCTCGTCCAAGGCTCGTATAACCGGGCAAGCGGCGCATTCTCCGGCAATGCTGTCTCGGGCTTCAATAATGCTGCCGCAGGCACGAACTCGGGCAACGCGATTGCCGGAAACAACAATCAGGCGAGCGGTGCCGGTTCCGGAAACGACGTCAGCGGCAATAGCAACAAAGCGATCGGCGATGGGTCCGGCAATGAAGTAGCTGGCGACTCCAACACAGTTGTCGGAGACGATTCAGGAAACGCCGTGAACGGCAGCGGAAACATTGCGCTCGGAACGGTCGTCGGTAATGACGTCAACGGAGAGTTCAATCAGGGATCTGGGTATGCCTCGGGCAATGGCGTATCGGGCTACGGAAATCAGGCGTCTGGCTCCGCTTCCGGGAACGGCGTTACCGGCTTCAATAATCAAGCAAGCGGCTACGCAACCGGCAATGGCGTAACGGGTGCGAACAACATCGCCAGCGGCTACGCATCCGGGAATGGCGTGACGGGCGACGATAATATCTCGTTCGGAACAAATTCGGGTAACGGCGTCACGGCAAACCGAACGACAGCGATCGGAAGCAGCGCTTACGCTGTATCCGACGATTCAATCGCGATCGGGACGAACGCCTCCGCAGGAGCAGGCGGCACAGGAGCCGTCGCGATTGGCAACAATTCGTTCGCGGCCGGACCGGGCGACGCGGCATACGGTCAAGGCGCAAAGGTTTACTCGGATCAAGGAACGGCCATTGGCAACAACGCGACCGTTACGGCCGGTGCGCAGCATTCGTCGGCCATCGGCGCGGGAGCCATTGTCGATAGGCCGAACGAAATGGTGTTCGGAACGCGCAACGATACGTACACCACGCCCGGCATCACGTCCGGCTTGAGCAAGGCGCGCCAGACGGACGGACCGCTCGAGGTTGTTACGTCAGATCAAAGCGGGCATCTGGCAACGGACGGCGGATCGATATTCAAATCCCTCGACGAAGCACAGTCCGGTATTGCTCTTGCAATATCGATGGTCAATCCAGACCTCGTTGACGGCGAACGTTTCGGTATCGCTGTGAATGGCGGCTTCTATGAAGGCGCGCAGGCGGTGTCCGTCGCGGCGCAGGGCGTGATCGCTCATAACGTTTTCTTTGATGGCGACCGCGTGGCGGTGTCAGGCGGTGTCGGTGTCGGCATGGATAACGGCCGCGGCAGCAGCGTCGTCGGCGGTCGAGTGGGCGCGCAGATAACATTCAGATAGTGGAGCTGCGTATTCGCTCCGAAATGGGCGCTGCATCGGGAAACCGGAGCGGCGCCCACTGCAATTCGGGTTGCCCACAAGGCACATAGCCGAGCAGGTCAGGTTCGTGCTCTAATCGCCGCCGAAGTTCGGAGTGTGCGAACAGCGCCGGCAGATGATTGCGAAATCAAGCAGAGAAGCGAAAAGAGTTTCGCGCCGTCGCCGCGGCAACGCGTGCTTGGCAATCATATCGCTTGTCTGCGTGTCAGCGAGTGCGATTTCGTTGCACGCCGCCGCAGCAGCGGAAAAAAAGCCGGCGCCGCAAGCCCCGGCGCCTTCCGCAGACAGAAACGTAGGCGCACTACAGCGTCCGCCAGCAGCTCTCGGAGTGCCGTCGCCGAGAAATCTTTTAATTATGATCCGAACCACCTTGGTGGCGTTGCAGCAGGCTAACGTGACCGGCAATTACTCAGTTCTGCGCGATCTGGCAGCGCCGTCATTTCGCGACATCAACTCCGCCGAAAGCCTGAGTGCGGCATTTGCAGGCTTGCGCGCGAGTGGTGGTGATATGGCGCCTATCGTGCTGGCGCTGCCGACGCTTTCGCGGCAACCGTTCGTCGATCAAAACGGAATGTTGCGCGTGGCCGGAACATTCGACGTTGGGACGAATGTAGTTGTGTTCGATCTCGCGTTCCAGGCGATATCCGGCATCTGGAAGGTGAACGCAATTGCCGTGAATTTTCGCGCCGCGCAGACCGCTAAGCCAGCGCCAACCCAGCCGCCTGCAACGAAGAAGACCGAGTCAAAGAAAACCAGAACATCCACCCCTTAACTGCATGATCGCAATCTTGGAGCCCACGGCAATGAAGGCATTTCATCTCACAAAGTTCGGTATCGACGGTCTAACGCAAGTCGAAGTTCCGGACGTCAAACCGGGGCGCGGACAAGTTCTCATCAAGATGCGCGCATGGTCGCTCAACTACCGCGATTATCTGGTTGTGCGTGGCGTCTACGCGCCCAAGCTGAAATTCCCGTTCCAGATCCTGTCTGACGGTGTTGGCGAGATCGTAGCGACGGGCGAAGGCGTCAAGCGCGTCAAGACCGGAGATCGCGTCGCTGGAGCCTTCATGCAGCGATGGATCGAAGGCGAACCGTCGATGGATAAATCCGCGAGCGCTCTGGGTGGCGAGCTTCCTGGGCTGGCAGCAGAGTATGTCGTTCTCGACGAGGAAGGCGTCGTGAAAGTGCCGGAGCATCTGAGCGATGAGGAGGCCGCCACGCTTCCCTGCGCGGCGGTCACGGCATGGCACGGACTGGTCACGTCGGGCAGGCTCGCTGCGGGCGAGACCGTTCTCGTCATGGGCTCTGGCGGCGTGTCGATTTTCGCTCTGCAGCTCGCGCGCATGCACGGTGCGCGTGTCATCGCAACGTCGAGCAGCGACACGAAGCTCGAACGTCTACGCGAACTCGGTGCCGCGGAGACGATCAACTATAAGGCGACACCGAATTGGGGGGCGAAAGTCCGGGACCTGACGGACGGCAAGGGAGTCGATCACGTCGTCGAGGTGGGCGGAGCCGGTACGCTTGGCCAATCGTTCGAAGCGGTGCGCATCGGCGGTCACATCGCTCTCATCGGAGTGCTGAGTGGCGGCGCCGTCAATACGATCCCGATCCTGATGAAAAATATCAAGGTGCAGGGCATTTATGTCGGCAGTCGCGCCATGTTCGAAGCGATGAACGCCGCCATCACCGACTCTGGAATGCGCCCGGTCGTCGATCGTGTCTTTCCCTTTGCGGAGCTGCCCGCCGCTCTCAAACACATGGAAAGCGGTGCACATTTCGGAAAGATTGTGCTGAAAGCGGACTAAGCGCCGAGGCCGACCGCATAACTCGAAAAATGGATGATGAGCGCGAGGCTAGCCCCTCGCGCCTGCCATTCTGTCGCGTCCGTTGCCGAAACCATGCCTAGGGACGGATCTTGCAAACGTCCATCACCTATATATTCTGACGGCTATATTGCACCACACAAAGGACCGGCTGCTCATGCTGTCACTGTTCAGCGCGCCACGCGTTTCGGCGACGTTTGTCGTCGCGTTTCTGATGCTTGCCGGTGTACTTTCGCACCCCGTTTCCGCTCAGAAAACAGAAACCACGACGACTACGATCTTTGCCGCCGCCAGTCTCAAGACGGCGCTTGATGAAGCCGCGGCCGCTTATACCAAGAGCACGGGCAATAAGATCGTCGTTTCCTATGCGGCATCATCCGCACTCGCAAAACAGATCGAGCAGGGCGCACCCGCCGATATTTTCATTTCTGCTGATCTCGATTGGATGGACTACGTCGACAAGGCGAAGTTGATAAAGGACAGCACACGCCTCAATCTCCTGGGCAATCGCTTGGTGCTCATCGCGCCCAAGTCGAGCAGCGCAAATCGAAAAATCGAAAACGGCTTCGATCTCGCCGCGGCCCTCGGAGATGGAAAACTCGCGATGGCGAACGTCAAATCGGTTCCTGCGGGCAAGTACGGTTTGGCAGCGCTAACGAAACTTGGCGCCTGGGCCGCAGTCGAGCCAAAAGTCGCTCAGGCGGAAAATGTCCGCGCAGCTCTGGCGCTCGTTGCTCAGGGCGAAGCGCCGTTTGGCATCGTCTATGAAACGGATGCAGCCGCGGAGCCAAAGGTCAAAATCGTCGACGTCTTTCCGGAAGACAGCCACGCGCCGATCATTTATCCCATCGCTGTAACAGCAGGCAGCAAGGATCCCGCTGCAGCCGAGGCCTTCATCGGGTTCCTGAAAACCCCTGAAGGACAGGCGGTCTTCAAGGGCCAGGGGTTCACCATTCTAAAGTAGCGGCCCCCCGCAATGGCGCGTAGCGGGCGGCGTGAATGAAGCGGATCGAATATCGTGTTTGGATTTTCTGCCGATGAGTGGACAGCGATCTTTCTCAGCCTCCGGGTTGCGACGGTCGCCACGCTATGCGCAGTCCCGTTTGCGATCTTCGCTGCCTACGTTCTCGCTCGTTGGCGCTTTCCCGGAAAATCGATCCTCGACGGCGTGCTGCATCTCCCCCTCGTTCTGCCACCCGTCGTAACGGGATACTTGCTCCTGTTGACGTTCGGAAAGAAGGGGGCTGTCGGTGAGGCGCTCTACAATACCTTCGGCATAACTTTCGCGTTTCGTTGGACAGGTGCAGCGCTAGCCTGCGGGATCATGGGTTTTCCGTTGATGCTGCGCGCGATCCGGCTCTCCTTTGAAGCGATTGACCGCAGGCTGGAGACCGCGGCCGGAACGCTCGGCGCCAATCGCGCCTGGACATTCGCCCTGGTAACGCTACCGCTCGCCTTGCCTGGTGTTTTGGTCGGGGCCATTCTCTGTTTCGCCAAGGCGCTCGGCGAATTTGGAGCAACGATCACGTTCGTGTCGAACATTCCCGGAGAAACCCAAACCATTCCCTCCGCGATCTACACCTACACGCAGGTTCCGGGCGGAGATGAGCAGGCGATGCGCCTGACTCTCGTTTCGATCGTGATTGCCATGCTCGCGCTGATCGCGAGCGAAGTTCTGAACCGTCGTATTCAGAAGCGCATCGCCGTATTCGAATGACAGCGCCATTTCCCGCTCTTGCGCCCATTCTGTCGGTGGACGCACATCTCTCACGCGGCGCATTCAAACTCGCCGCCGCGTTCGATGCCGGGCCCGGCATTACCGCGTTGTTCGGTCCATCGGGGTCTGGAAAATCGACGTTGCTGAACGTCATTGCGGGCGTCCTGCGGCCCGAACGCGGACACGTCGTCCTAAATGGTGAAACGCTCACCGATACGCAGAAGCGAATTTTCCTGCCGCCGCACAAACGCCGGATCGGTTTTGTGTTCCAGGACGCGCAGCTGTTTCCTCATCTGACGGTCGAACAGAATATGAAGTTCGGCCGCTGGTTTCGCCGAGCATCGCAATCGATCGCGTCGTTCGATGTCGTGGCCGATACACTTGGCATTCTTCCCCTGCTGAAGCGGCGGCCCGCCACCCTCTCCGGAGGCGAACGCCAGCGCGTTGCGCTGGCTAGGGCGCTGCTGTCGTCTCCGCAACTGCTGTTGATGGACGAACCGCTCGCGGGGCTTGATGACAAGCTGCGGCAGGAAATCATGACCCTGATCGAGCACATACGCGATGAGTTTCGCGTTCCGATCGTTTACGTCACGCACACGCGAGACGAAGTTCGGCGTCTCGCGTCTCGCGTCGTGAAGGTCGAGCAAGGTGAGGTGGAGTCGTCAGGAAGCGTGCCTGAGATTCTCGGCGCCTAGAGAGCGTCGGGCGGCAGCTACTTCCGCGCGGTCTTCTGCGGCTTGACGAGGTGCTTTTCGATCGACGCCAGCGGCTTCGAAAAAGTACTCAACGCCTTCGCTTCCATCTCGCGATACTGTTGAATGATTTCCGCACCGAATGGCGTCAGCCGCGCAGCGCCGCCGCCCTTGCCGCCATGCTGGCGCTCAATCAACGGCTCGGAAAAAATCGCGCTGAATTCGTCCATCAGATACCAAGCGCGTTTGTAGGACATATCCATCGCCTTCGCCGCGGCTGAGATGGACCCGTGTTCGCCGATCAGTTCAAGCAGCTGAATTCGGCCATGCCCGATATACCGCTCTTTGTCGAAGTCGATACGAATCCTGATCACAGTCATGCTTGGCCGTCCTGACGTTTTACGATCCGAACCGCGACTCGCGTCAGCGGTCAGTAACATATAGTGCCGGTCACAGGGGCTTGTGAATGCCGGGATGCCAGCTTCACCTCAAGCCTTGAGGCGATACCCTGTCTTGAATATCCACCAAATTACAGTCATGCAAACTACCAAAAATCCCACGATAATTGCCAAGCTTACGCTTACATCGACATCCGAAATCTCGAAAAAGCTCCAGCGGAATGCGCTGATGAGATAGACGATCGGGTTGAACAACGCGACGGTTTGCCAGTCCGGCGGCAGCATCTTGATCGAGTAAAACGTGCCGCCCAGAAACGTCAGCGGCGTAATGATCAGCATTGGAACGATCTGCAACCGTTCGAAGCCATCAGCCCAAACGCCGATGATGAAGCCGAACATGCTGAAGGTCACCGCCGTCAGGACGAGAAATCCAAACATCCAGAACGGGTGCGCAATTCGGATGTCAACGAAGATGCTCGCCGTTGCGAGGATGATCAATCCGAGAATGACCGATTTCGTCGCCGCCGCGCCGACATAACCAAGCACGATTTCGAACGGCGAGATCGGCGCCGAGAGGTGCTCGTAGATCGTTCCTGTAAAGCGCGGGAAATAGATCCCGAACGCGGCGTTCGAGGTGCTCTCCGTCAAGAGGGACAGCATGATCAGACCCGGCACGATAAACGAGCCATAGTTGATGCCTTCGATCTGGGCGATGCGCGAGCCGATCGCCGCGCCGAACACGATGAAATAGAGCGACGTCGAAAGCACCGGGGAAACGATGCTCTGCATCAGTGTCCGTCCCCAGCGGGACATCTCGAACAGGTAGATCGCGCGAACGGCTTCCAAATTCATCGCGACTGCCTCACGAGATCGACAAATATTTCCTCAAGAGAACTTTCCTTCGTGCTGAGATCTTTAAAGCCGATCTCAGCGGCGCGCATGTCGTTCAAAAGAGACGTGATTCCGGTGCGCTCCGACAGCGTGTCATAGGTGTAAATCAGCTCGTTCCCATCGTTCGCAAGCTGCAATGCGTAATGCGAAAGCGCATCGGGAATCTCCGAAAGCGGTGTGTGCAACTGTAGTCCAAGCTGCTTTTTGCCGAGCTTTCTCATCAGCTCGACTTTCTCATCCACCAAGATCAATTCGCCCTTGGCGATCACGCCGATTCTGTCGGCCATCTCTTCCGCTTCTTCGATGTAGTGCGTCGTCAAGATGATGGTGACGCCGGATTCGCGCATGCGTTTCACGATGCCCCACATCTCGCGCCGCAGTTCGACATCGACCCCGGCAGTCGGTTCGTCGAGGAATAGGATGCTTGGTTCATGCGCCAGCGCCTTGGCGATCAGCAGCCGCCGCTTCATACCGCCCGAGAGCGCGATGATTTTCGTGTCTTTCTTCTCCCAGAGAGAAAGATCGCGCAGCACTTTCTCGACGAACGCATAATTGCGCGGCTTACCGAACAGTCCGCGGCTGAAATTCACCGTGGCCCAGGGCGTCTCGAACATATCGGTCGAGAGTTCCTGCGGCACGAGGCCGATCATCGAGCGCACTGTCCGATAGTCGCGCGCGATATCCATGCCATCGACGGTGATCTTGCCGGAACTGCTATTGACGATACCGCAGATGATGCTGATCAGCGTCGTCTTGCCCGCGCCGTTTGGCCCGAGCAGCGCGAAGATTTCTCCTCGGCGGATGTCGAGATTGATGTTCTTCAGCGCATGAAAGCCGGACGCGTAAACCTTCGAAAGGTTCGCGACGGAAATGACGGCGGACATATCTGACCCTGGCTGCTCTGTGAAAATATCGGCGTCGCGAGTCGCATCGGGTACCTGAGGGACGGTGTCAACGCAACTGCCCTCAGGTACGCGCAAGTGCAACGGGGAACCGGGCGAATTTACGAGCGTCGCCAAGGTAATGCGCACCTCTCTCGCCTAGTTCAGAAATTATCGAGGCTCGGCCCCGGCCAATTGGGCCGCTCCCCCTGCAAACGCCGCGACCGAGGAAAGGCCTCGTTATCTAAGGCGGCAACCTTCCGTCCGCAGGCCGCCACGCGATCGATGGTCTCGTCAGTTTCCTCTTCTTTGGGGAAGGCTGCGCTTCTCGCGCGCCGTGCGGAAATCCAACAGAAAACGCCTCGGAGGGCTGCTTTGGGGTCTCTCATCGAGCCTTTCATACTGCGCGGCCTCCTATTATATACCAATAAGTATAGATATACGAAGGACGGTCTCCGCGCGTCAACATTTATTTTGTATCGAAGAGTACTGAATTGTATACGATTGATCTGACCAACACAAAAAGCCGGAGTCTGGCGGTGCAAAAAGGCCGTCCTCGCGAATTCGATACAGATGAGGCGCTCGATAAGGCGCTCCATGTTTTCTGGGAGCGCGGCTACGAAGGTACGTCGCTTTCGGAGTTGACGGAGGCGATGGGCATCAGCCGCCCAAGTCTGTACGCGGCATTCGGAAACAAGGAAGATCTGTTTCGGCTGGCGCTAGACCGCTATGCGCGGCAAGGACCTGGCGCAGCGCTGCAGGAAGCACTTTTGCAGCCGACAGCGAAGCTGGTTGTCGATCGCTTGCTCCGCTCCGTTGCCATTGCGCTGACGGACCCAAACAATCCGCGCGGATGCCTCGCGGTACAAGGTGCGCTCTCGTGCGGAGAGGCGTCTCAATCCATCAAGCAGGAACTCTGCCGGCGTCGTGCCGAAGGAGAAAAAGCGCTGGCCGAACGTTTCGAGCGCGCGAAAGCGGACGGCGATCTCCCGTCGAGTCTCGAACCCGCGGGCCTCGCGCGTTTCGTGATGACAGTCACTCAGGGCATGTCGGTACAAGCCGCAGGCGGTGCGTCACGCGACGATCTGGTGGCGGTTGCCGACTTCGCGCTGCAAGCCTGGCCCGCTTAGTCCAGACTGCCGAATGTTGCTTCAGAACACTCAAGCCGATTTTTGATTGCATACTAACGGAGATGATCAATGGCCAATTGGTTCATAACGGGCGTTAGCACTGGCTTTGGACGCGCGCTCGCGGAAGCTGTTCTCGCAAAGGGAGACAGCGTCACCGGTACAGTGCGCAACGATGCAGCCAAGGCTGAATTCGAGAAACTCGCGCCCGGTCGCGCACTCGCGGTTCTCCTGGACGTGACTGATCCTGAAAGCGTTCTCCGTGGCGTCAAAGAAGGCGAGCAGAAGTTTTCTGGCATCGACGTGCTGGTGAACAATGCCGGTTACGGCCTTGAGGGTGCAATCGAGGAAGTCACTCTTAGCCAGATACGGGCGCAGTTCGAAGTCAATGTCTTCGGCGCCGTCACCGTGATCCAAGCCGCGTTGCCGAACATGCGCAAACGCCGTCGCGGCCACATCGTGAATATCACGTCGATGGGCGGCCTCACCGCATTTCCAGGCGTCGGAATTTATAACGGCAGCAAGTTCGCACTAGACGGTATTTCCGAAGCGCTTGCGAAAGAGGTCAAGCCGCTCGGGATCAACGTAACGATCGTTGCGCCGGGATCGTTTCGCACGGATTGGGCCGGACGCTCGATGGTGCATGTCGATGAGCAGATCGCTGACTATGCAGCAACGGCCGGGGCATTTCGCAAATCACTCGCGGAGCGAAACGGACGTCAGGCTGGCGATCCGCAGAAGGCCGCCGAGGCGATCATTGCCGTTGTGAATTCAGATGACCCCCCGCTCCGTCTCTTGCTCGGTCCGGATGCCTTGCGCTTCGTCGGCGCAAAACTTGGAGCGTTACAGTCGGAAATCATGCGCTGGGCGCCGGTATCCGCCGCCACCAATTTTTCCGACACTTGAACGCCGCCAATAGCTTCCCCATTCCATTCTTCTGCCTTCTCGCACGGTATATCTGCTGTGCGATCGAAAAAGGATTGATTATGCTTTTGAAAACAAAAGACCGCGTTCTGGCGGCTGCGGTGATTGCGACTGCGTCATTCGGCGTGTGCGGGGCAGTTGCGCTTGCTCAAGATGACGCTGCGAAGACAGAACCTGCGAAAGTCGCGTGCGCCGCTGATCCGGAGATCACGGTGCCGCAAGGATTTTGCGCCACGATCTTCGCTGACTCCGTCGGAGCAGCTCGTCATTTAACTGTAGCAGAAGACGGCACCGTCTATGTGAACATTTCCAACCGCCACTCGAAAATCCCGGGCTCAGGCGCCTATCTTGCGCTCAAGGATAGCGATGGAGATGGTCGTGCTGATCTCAACGAATCCTTCGGCGAGGCCACAGGCGGAACGGGCATCGCGGTCTACAAAGATTGGCTCTATGCAGAAAGCGGCGATCGCATTCTGCGTTACCCGCGCAAGCAGGGAGACTTCGCCCTTCGAACTGAGCCGGAGATCGTCCTTAAAGATCTTCCAATGAAGGGTGACCATCGCGTTCGCTCGTTCGCGATTGATCCCGAAGGCCGAATGTTCGTGAATATCGGTTCGGCTACAAATTCATGTCAGGAAGACAATCGCACCGAAGGTTCGCCGGGCATCAATCCGTGTGAGGAGCTCAAGAGGCACGCTGGCGTCTGGCTCTATGATGCCAACAAGACAGAGCAGGTGTTCTCGGAAGATGATCGCTTCGCGACCGGCATCCGCAACGCCGAAGGCATCGATTTCGATTCCAAGGGAAGAATTTTTGCGACTCAGCATGGCCGCGATCAGCTCTTTCAAAACTGGCCGAAGCTGTACACGTCCGAACAGGGATCTGAGCTTCCGGCTGAAGTGCTCGTCGAATTGCAGAAGGGCGGCGACTACGGCTGGCCGTATTGCTACTTCGATGGCGAGCAGGGCAAGCTTGTGCTCGCACCTGAATACGGCGGCGACGGCGGGAAGAAGGTTGGAGACTGCGGAGAGAAGCAGACGGCAACCGCAGCGTTTCCCGCGCACTGGGGCCCGAACGACATGAAAATCTACAAGGGCGCGCAATTCCCCGCCTCGTATCGTGACGGCGCGTTCATCGCCTTTCACGGATCGTGGAATCGCTCGTCCGGTCCGCAGGAGGGCTTTAACGTCGTCTTCCAGCCGCTCGCTGATGGGAAAGCATCCGGGCCGTACCAGGTCTTCGCCGACGGCTTTCGCAAGGGCGGCCACCGTCCGGCCGGTGTCGCGGTTGGCCCGGACGGCGCTCTCTACGTCAGCGATGACGCGGCCGGGCGCATCTGGCGCATTACCTACGGCAACTGATTTCGCGTCAGCTTCTGCGTGACGATTGAGACAATCCGGCTGTGAAAACCTGAGGAAGCAGGCGCACTGCGCTTGCTTCCTGCCCGCGCATAACGCTTGATGCGGGCCGGATAGGGTTCGCCCTCGCTGCAAAGCGGCGGAGCGTTGCCGCCATCCTCACAACACGCTCAATCTATTCTACGGGACGAACGGACTTGCCTGCGAAAGATCTTGTTTTCTTGACAGGTGCGTCGGGCTTCGTCGGCTCCGCCGTCGCGCGTCGGCTGATCGCGGAGGGGTTCGCCGTGCGCGCGCTCGTTCGGCGCGAGAGCAACCGCACCAATCTCGCAGATCTCGATGCAGAGGTTGTCGAAGGTGATCTGCGAGACGCGCAAATGCTGCAGTCAGCAATGGCGGGCGCGCGTTACGTTATGCACGTCGCGGCCGATTATCGCCTGTGGGCGCCGGATCCGCGTGAAATATTTGCGTCGAACGTCGATGGAACACGCGCCGTCATGGCAGCGGCCAAGTCCAACGGTGTCGAACGCATCGTCTATACGTCGAGTGTCGCGACGTTGCGGCCCGCAACCGACGGCACTCCGGTCGACGAAACATCTCCGCTGGATGAAGCCAACGCCATTGGCGCCTACAAGAAAAGCAAGGTGCAGGCCGAGCGTCTGGTTGAACGGATGGTCGCTGAAGGCCTTCCCGCTGTCATCGTCAATCCTTCAACGCCCATCGGCCCGCGTGATGTCCGCCCAACGCCGACGGGGCGCATCGTCGTCGAAGCCGCGTCCGGACGAATGCCCGCTTACGTCGATACTGGCCTCAACCTCGTGCACGTCGATGACGTCGCGGCGGGACACGTCTCGGCGCTGACGCATGGCCGCATCGGCGAGCGCTATATTCTCGGCGGCGAGAACGTTTCGCTGGGTGAAATGCTCCGCGAGATTGCGCACCTTGTCGGCCGGCGGCCGCCAAACGTGAGCCTGCCACGCGGTCTCATCTATCCAATTGCCTATGGCGCCGAAGCAATGGCCCGCCTAACCGGCCGCGAACCGTTTGCCACCGTCGATGGATTGCGGATGGCGAAATACAAAATGTACTTTTCATCTGCCAAAGCCGCCCGTGAATTGGCGTACCGTGCGCGTCCGGTGAAAGACGCACTCGCTGATGCTCACCGCTGGTTTCGCGAAGCGGGGTATTTGAAATGAGCGTCGCGACAGTTATCGCCGCCGTTGCCTTCGCGGCATGGTGTTATCTGCTGCTGGCGCACGGCCGCTTCTGGCTTTGTCGCCAGCGCGAAGACGATGATACGTCGCCCACCACGTTCGATGCGGGCGAGGCTTGGCCCAAGGTCGTGGCGATTGTGCCCGCGCGCAATGAAGCAGACGTGCTCCCGCGTTCGTTGACATCGCTCGCCGCGCAGAACTACCCCGGCGATTTTTCGATCCTGCTGGTGGACGATCAAAGCAGTGATGGCACCGCCGTCGTCGCGCGTAAGATCGCGGAGACAGCTCCGCGCCAGATAACCGTCGTGCCTGGGGCACCGCTTCCCGCGTCCTGGACTGGCAAGGTCTGGGCAATGAACCAAGGCATCGCCGCCGCGAATGCCTCAGCCGTCGCACCCGACTATCTCCTGCTGACAGACGCCGACATCGAATATCACCCCGGCGTCCTGACTTCCCTGGTAGCGCGCGCACGCCGCCGCCGGTTGTCGTTGACGTCGGTCATGGCAAAGCTCAATTGCGAGACGTTCGCGGAACGCGTGTTCGTCCCGGCATTCATCTTCTTCTTTCAAATGCTCTACCCGTTTGCCTGGGTAAATCGCGCCAGCCGGTCAACGGCCGCGGCCGCAGGAGGCTGCATGCTCGCCGACCGCGCCGCACTTGCGAATGCGGGCGGCATTCAAGCGATCCGCGGCGCGCTCATCGACGATTGCGCACTGGCGGCTGTAATGAAGCAGCAGGGGCCGATCTGGCTCGGTCTGTCAGAGCGGGTGCTGAGCCTTCGCGTTTATTCTTCGGTGGATGAAATTCGCCGGATGGTTGCGCGCTCGGCATACGCACAGCTTCGCTATTCGCCGCTGCTTTTGCTTGGCACAGTCGTCGGCATGGCATTGCTGTATCTTGCGCCGCCCATTCTTGCCGTTGCGGCGGGCTACCCGGCGAATTTGCTTGGCGCCGCCGCCTTTGTTGGTATGGCGATCGCCTTTCAGCCGGTCTTGCGCCTCTACGGTCTTTCTCCTCTATGGGGACTGGCGCTCCCGCTCATAGCGGCGGCGTATTTGGCGTTCACCGTCGATTCGGCCTACCAGCACCGCGCCGGGCGCGGAGGTCTCTGGAAAGGCCGCGTGCAAGCGGGCGCAGGAAAACAATGACCGTCGACGCGGACTACAAATCCGGAAAGTCCGAGCGCGACGAGAATTTTCCCGTCGCCTCGCACCTTATTTCCAGCCGACACCGGGGTCCGATCCTTGCGTTCTACCGCTTTGCGCGCGCCGCCGATGATGCGGCCGACCATGCGTCGCTCACGCCCGACGCAAAACTTGCTCGTCTCGCGGATCTCGAGGACTCGCTTCTCGGCAAGTCCGAGCGCGCGGCTGATGCACTGCCGCTTCGCGCCGCGTTGCATAAACGGAATCTTTCGCCTCAACACGCGCTCGATCTTCTAAAGGCCTTCCGCCAGGACGTGACCAAATCCCGTTACGCAACCTGGGAAGAACTCATCGATTATTGCCGCTTTTCCGCAATGCCCGTTGGCCGGTTCGTTCTCGACGTACACGGGGAGCCGAAATCCACCTGGACTTCGTCTGATGCCCTTTGCGCTGCGCTTCAGATCATCAATCATCTGCAAGACTGTGGGAAAGACTACCGGACGATAAATCGGATTTACGTTCCGCAGGACGAGTTGAAGCGCTACGGCGTCGAGGACGCTGCTTTTGCTCGCGAAAAGTCTTCCCCGGAACTCCTTCAGTGCCTGCACGGCCTCGCCAAGCACACCGCGACATTGATTCCAACCGCTGCCCTGTTGCCAAAATGCGTCGCCGACTTGCGTCTTGCCGCCGAAACCTCTGTAATAGTCGCGCTAGCTGATAAGCTCGTTGCTCGGCTTGAAACGAGAGATCCGCTGAGCGGCGGGGTTCATCTTGCTAAGTCGCATGCAGCTCTTGTAGCAGGGCGAGCTGTAGCCATGACGCTGGTTCGGCGTGTCGGGGGGAAACGCAGTATGTATCGAGCCGTCGGGGATGATACCGCATGAGTTCGCAAGAACATGAGTTGGTGTCGGAAGTGGCGCCCGCGGCGACGAGCAGCTCGTTTTACGCGGCCATGCGCGTTCTCCCGTCCGCACAGCGCGACGCGATGTATCACGTCTATGCATTTTGCCGTGAGGTTGACGACGTGGCCGACAATGGCGGTCCGCGCGAAGGACGCCTCGCGGAACTCGAGTGCTATCGCTTCGACATCGAGCAGTATTATTTGACTGGCCGCACGACGCATCGCACGCGCGATCTTGCGCCGTTCATCACCGAATACGGACTTCTGAAAGATGACTTCATCGCCGTTATCGACGGCATGGAGATGGATATCGTTCGCGATATCCAGGCGCCCGATTGGAGCGTTCTCGACCTGTATTGCGATCGCGCCGCATCGGCCGTCGGTCGGCTTTCGGTCCGCATCTTCGGCATGGACGAGGCGCACGGCATCGAGCTGTCGCATCACCTCGGCCGCGCATTGCAATTGACGAACATCCTTCGCGATATCGATGAGGATGCCGCGATGGGCCGCCTCTATCTTCCGAGAGAAGCACTGCAGGACGCAGGCATATCCACCACGGATATCGCGACGATCCTCGCGCATCCAAATCTTGATCGGGCATGCCGAGGCATCGCCATGTTGACGCGCAATTATTACAATCAGGCTGAAAGAGTCATGGCGCATTGCCCGCGTCGGACAGCACGCTCGCCACGCATGATGGCGACGGTCTATCGCGGCATTCTCGAAAAACTGATCGGGCGCGGCTGGAACGCTCCACGCGCCGATGTTCGCCGGTCCAAACGCTATGTTCTGTGGGCCGTACTGCGGGACGGCATTTTCTAATGTCTGGCGGCACGACCCACATCATCGGCGCCGGTCTTGCCGGGCTGTCCGCTGCCGCGCGCCTCGCGGAGAAGGGCAGGAACGTCGTCGTGCATGAGCTCGCCCGCCATCCGGGCGGCCGCTGTCGATCCTTTTACGAGCCGACGCTCGACCTCCAAATCGACAACGGAAATCACCTGCTGTTGTCAGGAAACAGGAGCGCGCTCAGCTTTCTCGATTTGATCGGCGCCCGCGATCTGCTGCAGGGCCCGAACGAAGCGGAATTTGCTTTCGCCGACCTCCAAACCGACCAGCGCTGGACGATCCGCCCGAATAACGGATCGTTCCCCTGGTGGATTTTCTCGCGCCGCCGCCGCGTGCCAGGAACATCCGCCTTAGATTATATGTGTTTCGGCAAATTGCTCGCCGCCGGTGCTGACGAACCCGCAGGCAAACGCTTCAACCCAGAGAATGCAGCTTATAAAAAGCTCATGCGCCCGGTCCTGCTTGCGGCATTGAACTGCGATCCGGAGGAGGGGTCATCGCGCCTCACAGCGGCCGTGCTGCTCGAAACGCTCGCGCGCGGTGGGCAGGCATGCAAACCGTTGATCGCCGCACACGGCCTTGGCCCTGCTCTCGTTGATCCCGCCGTGACATACATCGAAAAGCACGGCGGCGCCGTCCGTTTCGACGTGCCATTGCGCGCGCTCGATATTTCGGGCGACCGGATCCGCGCATTGAGGTTCGCCGAAGGGCGAATCGATCTCGCAAAGAGCGATACCGTTATCCTCGCGGTTCCGGCCTGGGTCGCGCGAACGTTGATTCCTGGATTGAAAGTGCCAACCGAATATCGCGCAATCTTCAACGCGCACTTCAAGATTGCGCCACCGCCGAGCATGCCGCGCATCACTGGCGTCATCAATGGCGCAACTGAGTGGCTGTTCGCATTCGATGATCGGCTATCTGTGACGATCAGCAATGCCGACCGCTTCAACGAAGCTGAGCGCGAGCCGCTGGCCCGGCAAATCTGGTCCGAAGTTGCGCAAGTCGCGGGCATGCCGGAAATGCGCGCCACGCTGCCGCCGTGGCAGATCGTCAAGGAGCGCCGCGCCACGTTTACGGCGACACCTGCGCAGAACGCGCTTCGCCCGGATACGGCCACACGGTGGCGAAACCTGTTTCTCGCGGGCGATTGGACGGCCACCAATCTTCCGGCCACGATTGAGGGCGCGATCCGCTCGGGCGAAAAGGCCGCCAAACTGGCGACGGCCTGATCTTTCTGATAGGACCCTCCTGCCTGGAGAGACTTTCGATGCAGCTCAATACAACAGCGCTAGACCAAGGCGTCGCGTCCGCGCACGAAACGCGCACCGTCTCTGCGGCGGACCTTGAAGCCGCGATTTCATCCGCTGCAAAATCGCTTCTGGCACTTCAGCATGACGACGGGCATTACGTCTTCGAACTCGAAGCCGACGCGACGATTCCTGCTGAATACGTTCTGATGCGCCACTATCTTGCCGAGCCGGTCGATGCCGATCTGGAGCGCAAGATCGCAAACTATCTTTATCGCATCCAGTCGGCCGATGGCGGCTGGCCGCTGTTCCATGAGGGCGCATCGAACATAAGCGCCAGCGTGAAGGCCTATTTCGCGCTGAAGATGATCGGCGTCGATGTCGACGATCCGCGAATGCAGCGCGCGCGAGCTTGGATCCTGGCCGAAGGCGGCGCAGCGCAGAGCAATGTGTTCACCCGAAATTTGCTGGCGCTCTTCGGCGTCATCCCTTGGCGCGGCGTGCCAGTCGTACCCGTCGAGATCATGCTGCTTCCGCGGTGGTTCCCATTCCACCTCGACAAAATATCGTACTGGGCGCGAACGGTCGTCGTACCGTTGACGGTTCTCAATGCGCTGAAGCCACGCGCCCGAAATCCGAAGGGCGTCGACATTCCGGAGTTGTTCGTAACGCCGCCGAACGATGTCCGCGTCTGGCCAAAGGGGCCGCATCAGAAAGCTCCGTGGTCGCAAATATTCGGCGGTATCGATCGTGTGTTGCGCTTTCTCGAACCGGCATTTCCGAAATCGTTGCGCAAGCGCTCCATCGACAAGGCTGTCACATTTGTGACGACCCGTTTGAACGGGGAAGACGGTCTCGGTGCGATCTTCCCTGCCATGGTCAATTCGGTCCTCGTCTATGATGCGCTGGGCTACCCACACGACCATCCGGACTATGTGACGGCGCGGCAGTCCGTCGAGAAGTTGCTCATCGTCAAGCCGGACGAAGCCTATTGCCAGCCGTGCCTCTCGCCGGTGTGGGACACCGCACTCGCGGCGCATGCGCTGATGGAAGCCGGTGGGCCGGAAGCGGAACGCGCAGCAGATCGCGGCTTGGCTTGGCTTGCACCGCTTCAGGTGCTCGACACCGTTGGAGACTGGGCGGTGCAGCGCCCCGGCGTTCGCCCTGGTGGATGGGCATTCCAGTACGCAAACGCGCATTATCCCGACGTTGATGACACAGCAGTTGTCGTCATGGCGATGGACCGTGCCGCGAGCCGAACCGCAGCCAATGGCGGAGATCATCGCGAGGCGATGGCGCGTGGCCGCGAGTGGATCGCGGGCATGCAAAGCAAGAACGGCGGCTGGGGCGCGTTCGATGCAGATAATAACTATGAGTATCTGAACCAGATTCCGTTTTCCGATCACGGCGCGCTGCTCGACCCGCCAACGGCTGACGTCTCGGCGCGCTGCGTATCGATGTTGGCTCAGCTCGGCGAGACGCGCGCAACAAGTCCCGTTCTCGACAAGGCCGTGCGCTATCTGGAAAGCACGCAGGAGAAAGACGGAAGCTGGTACGGCCGCTGGGGCATGAACTACGTCTACGGCACATGGTCCGTGCTCTGCGCACTGAACGCAGCCGGTGTCGAACCGGAGTTACCCATCATGCGCAAAGCCGCAGACTGGCTCCTTTCGATTCAGAATTCGGATGGCGGTTGGGGCGAAGACGGCGAAAGCTATAGCCTCGAGTACGCTGGCTATCAGCAAGCGCCCAGCACGGCATCTCAGACAGCCTGGGCGCTCATGGCGTTGATGGCGGCGGGTGAGATCGATCATCCGGCCGTGCAAAGCGGCATCGCTTATCTCGCAGCAAACCAGGGCAAGGATGGCTTCTGGGGCGAAGAACGCTTCACCGCTACGGGCTTCCCGCGTGTGTTCTATCTTCGCTATCACGGCTACTCGAAATTCTTCCCGATGTGGGCGATGGCGCGCTATCGCAACTTGAAGGCTGCGAACTCCAAGACCGTATCGGTCGGGATGTGAAAGCTATGCAGGCGCGAGGCTACGTCATCGCGGCCACGGGCCTAGCTGCCGAAGCGCGACTGGCTGCAAGCGCTGAGAACGTCGTTGCTGTTGCGAGTGGTGCCAACGAAACGCGCTTGGCGGACTTGATCGAGCAAGCGCTGAGCGATGGCGCGCGCGGCATCATCAGCTTCGGCATCGCCGGTGGATTAGACCCTGCTTTGCCGTCGGGAGCGGTCGTCATCGGCACGTCGGTTTATGCCGGTGCTCGCCACGTCCCAGCCGACGCAGCCTGGACTGCGCAACTGCGCCGCTCACTGCCAGACGCGCATGCCGGACAAGTAGCGGGGTGCTCGACCGTCATTGCAGATCCGGCCACAAAAGCTGAGGTCTTCCGTGCAACCGGCGCCATCGCAGCGGACATGGAAAGCCACGTCGTCGCGCGCATTGCGGAAGAACGCGAATTGCCGTTTGCGGTGCTGCGGGTCATCGCCGATGCAGCAAATCAGGGTCTGCCGCCGGCCGCCATCAATGGATTGAAACCAGATGGCCAGCCCGACACATTCGGCGTTCTGAAATCGCTTGCAGCCGATCCCGCTCAGTTGGTCGCGCTGATCCGGACAGGCCTCGCTGCCCGGCGAGCGATGAGCGGATTACTCCGCTGCCACCGGCTTCTTGGCCCGGGCCTCGGCTACACTGATCTCGGCTAGCTTGTTCTCGACGTGGCGCGAGAAAACAAATTCAGCAGGCCGCTGATTGTGGAGCGGAATATCCGGAGCCATCGGCCCATCGGTCTTCACGCCGCGAAGCGTAACGGCCGCGAGCTTCCACGGACGCTTCACAGCATCGACCACAGCCGTCGCTTCGAAGCCGGAATGGACCATGCAGTCGGCGCACTTCTCGTAGTTGCCGGTGCCGTACTTATCCCAATCCGTGCCTTCCATCAGCTCTTTGTAAGTCTTTGTGTAGCCTTCACCGAGCAGATAGCAGGGGCGCTGCCAGCCAAAGACAGTGCGCGTGGGATTGCCCCACGGCGTACACTGGTAGGTCTGATTGCCTGCAAGAAAATCGAGAAACAGCGCGGATTGGAAGAACGGCCATGAGCGTCCGCCGCGTCCGCGCTTGAGAATATCGCGGAAGATCTGTTTCGTCTTCGTGCGGTTCAAGAAATGCTGCTGATCCGGCGCGCGCTCATAAGCGTAGCCTGGTGAAATTGTGATTCCGCCAACTCCGAGCGCCTTCACATCATCAAGAAACTTGGCAACACGCTCCGGTTCAGCGTCGCTGAAAAGCGTGCAGTTGATGTTGACGCGAAAGCCCTTCGCCTTGGCGACTTTGATGGCCTCAACGGCGCGATCGTAAACGCCCTTCTGGCAAACCGACTTGTCGTGCATCTCCTTATCGCCATCGAGATGGATCGACCAGTTGAAGCGCGTGTGCGGTTTGTAGAGTCCAATCTTCTTTTCAAGCAGCAGCGCGTTCGTGCACACGGTGACGAACTTGCCTTTTGCGAGTGCGCCTTCGACGATCTCCGGAAGCTCTTTGTGCAGCAACGGCTCGCCGCCCGCCATGACGACGACGGGCGCGCCGCACTCATCCATCGAGTGCAGGGCATCGGCAACGGAAATGCGCTGGTTGAGAATTTTGTCGGGATAATCGATCTTGCCGCAACCCGCACAGGCGAGGTTACAACGAAACAGCGGCTCGAGCATCAGAACAAGCGGATAGCGCTTGCGTCCGGTCAAGTGCTGCTTCAGCACATACGCGCCGATCGACACGGCTTGGCCTATTGGAATTCCCACCCGTCAGTGCTCCCTTGGCGACGGCCACTTATCCGAGATTAATACCCCCAGGCAATCACGACGAGAGAACGCACGATCTTCATCCCGGCGCAATTCTCGACTCGTGTTGGCGTAAATAATAACCCCAGCTCGCGCGGAAATCTTGCCTCGTAACGCCGCGTCCCTAGGAAATGGATTGGCCTTTATTAAGAAAAACCGTAGGCATTGGCACCCCGCAAACGGAATGTACGCTTATCGCGCCATAACGCTCCGGCGTTGACGTGTCAGAAAAGCAACACAGTCCGCGCGGGGAACGGATAACGATGGTTCGGTTGTCCTGTCATGGCGCTCGCGACAATCGGGGGAACATGCACAGTCTAGAGGCAGGAGGAAACGGTTTGAAGCGGCGCGCGACGGTGCAGATATGATCGAGCATTGCGTGGCCCGGCTCGTCGGCGCGTCGATGAGATTTCCCTGGCTTACGATTTTCCTCTCCTTGATGCTTTTCGTGGGTGCGGGTCACTACATTGCGAATAACTTCGCAATCACCACGGATACCAGCCAGCTAATTTCGCCGGACCTCGATTGGCGTCAACGTGAACGTCAGTTCGATGCGGCGTTTCCCCAAGGCACCGACACGATCGATGTCGTCATAGATGGCGACACACCGGAGCGCGCAGAAAATGCCGCCCGAAAACTTTTCGAAGCTCTCTCAAGTGAAACGCCAAAGCCATTCCAAACCGTCCGCAGGCGTGACGGCGGCGCTTTCTTTGAGAAGAACGGTCTGCTGTATCTCCCTCTCGAAGAGGTGGAGCTGACAACCGCCAGCCTCATCAAGACACAGCCCGTCCTTGCAACGCTCGCAGCCGATCCCACGCTCAACGGATTGGCAAAAGCGTTGAGCTTCGTTCCGATGGGCATCGATCAGGAACGCGCAACGTGGCTCGACTATGAAAAGCCCGTCACCGCGCTCGCCGATGCCATCGAAAATATGCTGGATGGCAAGCGCTCGACGTTCTCTTGGAACGAGTTGCTGTCTGGTGAACCGCCCGAATCGGGCGATCTCCGCCGCTTTCTTCAGGTGAAGCCTGTTCTCGATTACGGCGATCTGCAACCCGGAGCAGAAGCGAGCGAGCGGATACGTGAAACCGCCAAACGGTTGGACCTCACGCCCGAACACGGTGTGCGCGTCCGCCTCACCGGCGCTGTGCCGATGGCCGACGAAGAGTTCGGCACAGTTGCCGACGGCCTGTTGCTGAACACGCTTTTGACCGTTGCGGTCGTGGCGCTGATTCTGTGGTTGGCGCTGCGCTCGGGGCGCATCATCTTCGCTGTGCTGGTCGGGCTCTTTGCGGGACTTGCCATGACGGCGGCCGTAGGGCTTTGGCTCGTCGGCGCGCTCAATCTCATCTCCGTCGCGTTTGCTGTCCTGTTCGTCGGCATTGGCGTGGATTTCGGTATTCAGTTTTCGGTCAGATACCGCCACGAACGTCATATCAACGATGACCTTCGGGGCGCTCTGGTCACCGCCGGGCGCAATGCCGGACGACCGCTTGCGCTGGCCGCAGCCGCTACGACGGCTGGCTTCTATGCGTTCCTTCCGACCGATTACAGCGGCGTATCGGAACTCGGTCTGATCGCTGGAACCGGCATGATCATTGCGTTTTTGATCAGCATCACGTTCGTCCCGGCGATGCTCGCAGTCCTCAATCCGCCCGGCGAGCCGGACGACGTCGGATATCGCATGCTGGCGCCTGTCGATCGCTTCATGGCTCGGTATCGCCACGCGATTCTGGTGCTGACTGCCATCGCGGTCGTCGCAGGATTGCCGCTGCTCACGCGCCTCGAATTCGATTTCAATCCGATCAACCTGAGAAGCGCTGCAGTCGAGTCCGTCGAGACGTTCAACGACCTGATGCAAGATCCGGAAACGGCGCCGAACACGATCCAGATTTTGACCCCCTCGCTTGCGGACGCGGAAAAACTCGCAAACAGAATTGAAAGCCTTCCTGTTGTCGAACGGACGGTCACTCTCGCGAGCTTCATCCCCGACCACCAGAGTGAAAAACTCGCCCTCATCAAAGACGCCGCGAGCCTGATCGAGCCGTCGCTTGACCCTGAGAATAAACTCCCCCCTCCCACGGACGCCGAGATCAAGGTGACGCTTCAGGAGACGGCAGATGCCTTCGCCGTTGCGAGTCAGAAGGGAAGCGGCACAGCACTCGCGGCGCGCATGGCCGATATTCTGACGCGTCTCGCAATGGCGCCGCCCGAAGCGCGCAAGCGTGTCGAAACGGAGCTGATGAGCGGCTTTAATCTGCGCCTTAGCCAAATTCGCGCGGCACTCGGCGCCGACGAGGTTACGTTGGCCACGCTGCCGCCCGACATTGTCGCTGACTGGAAGACTGCTGACGGACGGGCCCGCGTCGAAGTCGCGCCGCGCGGTGACGGCAACGACAATGCAAACCTTCGCCGCTTCGCGAGCGCGGTGCTCCTCGTCGCGCCCGAGGCGACCGGCGTTCCGATTCTCATTCAGGAATCGGCAAAGACCGTAGTGCGTTCGTTTTTCCAAGCGGGCGCGCTGGCGCTCGGTTCAATCACGTTGATCCTGTTCGTGGCGCTTAGGCGCGTCTCCGATGTGCTTCTGACGTTGGTGCCGCTCTTGCTCGCAGGCGTCGTGACGCTCGAACTCTGCGTGCTTCTGAAACTGCCGCTGAACTTCGCAAACATCATCGCTTTGCCGGTGCTGCTCGGCGTCGGCGTCGCCTTCAAAATCTATTACGTGCTGGCGTGGCGCGATGGCGAAACAAGTCTGCTGGCGTCCCCTTTGACACGCGCGGTGCTCTACAGCGCGTTGACGACAGCAACCGCGTTCGGCAGCCTCTGGTTCTCGAACCATCCAGGCACGTCGAGCATGGGCGAATTGCTTGCGCTCTCGCTTTTGACGACGCTCGCGGCCGCCGTTCTCTTCCAGCCGATCCTGATGGGCCCACCGCGCCAGAACAACGATAATGAAGGCAGTCAGACGCCCTAAGCGAACTGACCACGCTCCGTCAGTTCACCAGCGGCGAGAACTTCGTGCCGCATCCGCACCCATGTTTAAGCGACGTTGCGGCGCTCGCGCAGGAACTGGAAGAACTCGACGCCTTCGCGCAGTCTCCGCTTCATCATGTCGGGACTCGTGACCATTTCGCCGACAATCGACGCGATCTTGCCCGAGCGGAAATAGAACCGCTTGTAGAAGTCCTCGACCGAATGGAAAATTTCCGAATGCGACAGATGCGGATAGTGCAGCGGCGCAACCTGCACGCCATTTTCGTCGACGAGTTCCGCGTTGGCTTCGTCCAGCCAACCTTCCTTCACAGCCTGATTGAATAGGAACGTGCCGGGATAAGGCGCGGCAAGCGAAACCTGGATCGTATGCGGGTTGATCTCGGTCGCGAACTTCACCGTCTCTTCAATCGTCTCTTTGGTCTCGCCCGGCAGCCCAAGAATGAACGTGCCGTGAATCTTGATGCCGAGTTCGTGGCAATCCTTCGTGAACTTGCGGGCCACCTCGACGCGCATGCCCTTCTTGATGTTGTGAAGGATCTGCTGGTTGCCGCTTTCATATCCAACGAGCAGCAGGCGCAAACCGTTCTCGGAAAGCACTTCGAGGGATTTGCGCGGCACGTTTGCTTTGGCGTTGCACGACCAGGTAATGCCGAGTTTGCCGAGTTCCTTGGCAATGGCTTCGGCGCGCGGCAGGTCGTCGGTGAACGTATCGTCGTCGAAGAAGAATTCCTTCACCTGCGGGAATGCAGCTCGCGCCCATTTGATCTCGTCGATCACATGGCCGACGCTGCGGGTGCGATAGTTGTGCCCGCCAACCGTCTGCGGCCAGAGGCAGAACGTGCAGCGCGATTTGCAGCCGCGTCCGGTGTAGAGCGAAATGTAGGGATGCTTCAGATAGCCGATGAAATACTTCTCGATTTCGAGATCGCGCTTGTAGACCGGCGTCACGAACGGCAGCAGGTCCATGTTTTCCAGAACCGCGCGGTCGTCGTTGTGCACGATCACGCCGCTCGAATTCCGATAGCTGATGCCCTTCACGTTGGCGAAATCGCGACCATCGGCGATTTCCTTGATCGTGAAATCGAACTCGTTGCGCGCAGCGAAATCGACAATCGGCGCAGACTGCAGGCTCTTCTCCGCCTCGACGGCAACCTTAGCGCCGATCAGACCAGCCTTGAGATTTGGATTGACCTCTTTCATCGCCTTGATGGTTGCAACATCCGAGGCGAATGAGGGCGTCGACGTGTGCAGCACGACGAGATCGTAGTCTTTCGCGATTCTCGTAACGTCGTTGAGCTTCACCTTGTGAGGCGGCGCGTCGATCAGCTTGCTGTTCTCGATCAGCGCCGCGGGCTGAGCCAGCCACGTCGGAAACCAGAACGACTTGATTTCGCGGCGCGCTTGATAGCGCGACCCGGCTCCGCCATCGAAACCGTCAAACGAGGGAGCTTGCAAAAAGAGCGTGCGCATAGTGGCGCCTTTCAAACCGGCGTAACGGACCCATCGGGATTGACGCGATAGCGACGCCCCCGCCAACTGACAGCACCCGGTGCGAAACTCGCGAGGAAAATCGCGAAGCTAAGCAGATCGCGCAGCGGACTGAGCCACAGCGTTCCGCGGTCCCCACCGGACAGCCGCTCAACTTGTATCGGAACGAAAAGCCGGGAAGCAAGGGTGGCAGCCAGAATGCCCCCGGTTATGAGGCCGAAACCACTCACTGCGGCGGCAGCAAGCGCAAATGGTAGCGGATGCGTCACGATCGAGGCAGCGTAACCGATTGGGTCCACCAGACGAATCGTTCTCGCCCAGCGAAGTTCGTGCGCAACCAGCTTCCCGAACGAATCTTCCGAAAACGTGTGGCCGATCGTGAAAGGCGGGATCGAGACCTTGAGGCCAAGCCGGCGCACGGCGTCCCCCATCGCGTAATCGTCCGCTAGAACGTCAGCAAATGCCGGGAAGCCGCCGATTCGCTCCAGCGTCTCGCGCCTCAACGCGATGGTCGATCCGAAGCATGGCTTCGCGAGCCCGAGAAATTGCCCGACAAGCACGCTTGGAAGAAAATGCTGATCGACACCGGCAGCACCGAGTCGCGCCCAAAATCCGCCGTTCGAGCGCCCGCGATAGAGGCACGTCACAAGCCCAACCTCGGGTTGCTGCAAAGCGGCCATGACATTTCGCACATAGTCATCGCGAACCAGCATGTCGCTGTCGCTTAGGATCAGAACGTCATAGGCCGCATGGTCATACATCCCGGCCAGATTCGAAATTTTCGGATTGCGTCCCAACGAACGAGTCGTGAGCGCGAGATCGATTTCTGATTCGGAAAAGCGCGCGCGCAAGTTATCCACAGCAGCAACCGCAGGATCGTGGGCGTCTTGAACCCCCAGTACGATTTGCCGCTTGCCAGGATAATTTTGCACACAAAAGGACGCGAGATTCGATTCGAGCGCCGGTTCTGCGCCGCAAAGCGGCTTCAGCAGCGTTACGTTTTCAACTTCGCGAAGATCAGGCATCTCCTGTCGCCGAAATCTGGCAACAAGAACGCCCGCAAATAGGGCGTAAAGACTACCGATAATCGCGACAAGTGTGCAAACAAGCCACAGACACGACGCCATTCTGACGTTACTTTCTGCTTCGATCCCAAGCCACAACGCTAGCTTCTCTTGTGAAGCTGCGATACAGGGATCAGATGATCGGGCAGGGGGCCCGGTAACGGGGAACGAGGGACTGTGAAGACTAGCGCCATCCTCAGTCGGGTCGGCTGTCTTGTCATCGCCACGTCGTTGACGGCGTGTGCGGGCGTGGGATCTGCGCCTGCGCCCGTGTACCTGGCGTCCCCCGAAAAAGAATCCGAACCGAAGTCGATTGCTGATCCGTACGAAAAGAGCAACCGCTCTGTCTTCGAAAGCAATCAGGACTTCAATCACTCCGTCCTTTATCCAGCCGCGAAGGCGTATAACGAGAACGTTCCGGAGCCGGTGCGCGATCGCATCGAGTCGTTCACGACCAACCTGAACGAGCCGATGGTATTCGCGAACAACGTCCTGCAGCTCAGGCCGTTGGCTGCAGCAACGACGCTCGGCCGCTTCGCAATGAATACGACGATCGGTCTCGGCGGCCTGTTTGACGTTGCGGCAACCGAAGGCCTCACACGCCAGTCGGGCGATTTCGGCCAGACGATGTACGTCTGGGGCTATCGCGAGAGTTCCTACCTCGTGCTGCCGATCATCGGACCGACCAATGTTCGCGACGCGATCGGCACGGGCGTTGAGTTCGGTGCGCAGTTGCCTCTCGCCACGTTCATGCCGACGAAAATCGCAACGCTCACCAGCCGCGTCGATCTCGCCGGAACGGTTGCGAGCCCGCTTGCAAACCTCAGCAAGGCTGAGGATATGCAGACGCTCGAAGAGAGTTCGATCGATTTCTATTCCATGCTTCGCAGCGTGACCGATCAGAAGCGTCAGGCCGAATTGCAGGAAGCGCTCGATACCAGCGCGTTGACCAGCACGCCGCCGCCGCCCGATCCAAACGCGATCGAGCCTGTCATGACGATCGTCTCGTCGCCGACGCTGTTGCCGAACTATGGGAAGAATCTCGCGAAGACAGCGAAAGCGCGGGCAAGCAACGGCACTGTCATGATCGTTGGAACGCCGAGTGCTGCGGCTCCGGCTGAAGTATCAGCAGATACCGTCTCGACGCAGTAACGGCCTGCTGCGCCAGCGTCACTGAACGTCCAAACAACAGCTCAGTTTACGAAGCGCGCAACGAGAGAGCCGCGTCGAATTCGTGTGTGCGCGCTCGCACGATCACGCACGTGCTGATGTCATACGAATGATTGTGCGGAGAAAAGAGGACGTCATGACCGGCGCTACCGAGTCGGCCATGACGTCAGAACAAATTAGCTTCCGGCGAGTAGCCTATCGCCTTGCTTTTTCAGCGAGGCAATGAGCGCATCCGGACCGCCGGCCTTCAGTATAGAACTGAATTCAGCCCGGCGGCTAGCGAGCTCACTGATTGTGCCGTCGAGATAAACGTCGACGATTCTCCAATCGGCGCCAGTTTTCCGCATTAGGTAATTGATAGCAACGGGCTTGCCGTTACTTTGTATGATCCGCGTCTTGATCATTTTGTCGCTGGGCGCGCGGTCGGTGATTTCAGCGATTTGGAATGTCTCGCCGGAGAAACCGTCGAAGCGCTTAGCATACGTCGCGGCCATCATACGAGAGAACGCGTCGGTGATGCCAGTTTTTTGCGCGGGCTGCAGCGAATCCCAACTTGAGCCGACGGCCACGCGAGTCATCGACGCAATATCGTAGGTTTTCGAAAGAACCGGCGCGAGTACCTTATAGCGCCCCTGCACGCCCAATTGTTGAGCCTGCTTCATCGTGTCGAGCAGTTTCGCATTGAGGCCATTGATGGTCTGTTCCGGCGCGTCGGCCGCCTGCACCGCGACCGCGCCGTAAAGAGAAACCGCAGCAATGGCGAAGCCACGCACGACGGACTTTCCGAATCTGGATGCTTTGGCAGCCGGCATATTCGCTCCTGTAATGCTGAACGCGCTCGCTGAACGACAAGTGTGCTGAAAAATTAGACCGCTCAAGTGGCGGCATTTTGCTCGCGACGAAGCACCTCTTGCCATTTGTGCGTCTCGTCTGCAACACTGCCACAGCAGAGTCCTGATTATTCTATTGATTCATTTTTTGAGGCTCGTCGAGGGTCCATAAATCAAGATCAAGGACCTGTCACCGTCGGGGGGATGTCTGTCTTATGGATGCAGTAGTATCACGGCCATCCAAGACGCCGATTTTAGATCGCGTTTCAACGCCGGAAGATTTGCGAAAGATACCGGAAGCTGATTTGCGTCAGCTTGCCGATGAACTTCGCATGGAAACGATCGACGCGGTGTCCGTCACGGGAGGCCATCTCGGCGCCGGGCTCGGCGTCGTCGAGCTGACGGTTGCGCTCCATTATCTATTCGATACACCGCGCGACCGGCTCATCTGGGATGTGAGCCACCAAACCTATCCGCACAAAATTCTCACCGGGCGACGCGACCGCATTCGCACGCTTAGGCAGCCGAACGGCCTTTCCGGTTTCACCAAGCGCACGGAAAGCCCTTACGATCCGTTTGGCGCAGCTCATTCGTCCACGTCCATTTCTGCAGGCCTTGGCATGGCGGTCGCGCGCGAGATGCGCGGTGACAAGAACAATGTCATCGCCGTTATCGGCGACGGCGCGATGAGTGCCGGAATGGCCTACGAAGCCATCAACAATGCTGGCGCGCGCAACGAACGTTTGATCGTTGTTCTGAATGACAATGATATGTCGATCGCTCCGCCCTCGGGTGCGTTGTCGTCCTATCTCGCCCGCACAACCTCCAGCGGCTCCTATCTCTACGTCCGCGATTTTGCCAAGCAGTTGGCAAAGCGGTTGCCGAAAAACTGGGAGCGGCGTGCCGCGCGCGTTGAAGAATATACGCGTCATCTCTGGCAGGGCGGTGCCTGGTTCGAGGAACTGGGCTTCTATTACGTTGGTCCGATCGACGGTCACGATCTTTCGCAGCTCTTGCCTGTGTTGAAGAACGTCCGCGACGCAAACCAGGGTCCGATCCTGGTTCATGTTGTGACTAAGAAAGGCAAAGGCTATCCGCCCGCCGAAGCCTCGCCCGACAAGTATCATGGCGTTGCGAAGTTCAATGTCGTAACCGGCGTGCAGGCAAAGCCGCAGGCGTCGGCGCCGTCGTACACGCGCGTCTTCGCGGATAGCTTGATCGCCGAAGCGCGAAAAGATCCGAAGGTCGTCGCAATCACGGCGGCTATGCCGGACGGCACCGGCCTCGATGTGTTCGGCAAGGAGTTCCCCGAGCGCACGTTTGACGTCGGCATCGCCGAGCAGCACGCGGTAACATTCGCGGCAGGCCTCGCGACCGAAGGCATCAAACCGTTTGCCGCGATCTATTCGACGTTCCTGCAGCGCGGCTACGATCAGGTCGTGCATGACGTCGCAATTCAGAGCCTGCCGGTTCGCTTCGCGATCGACCGCGCTGGGTTCGTCGGCGCCGACGGCTCCACGCACGCGGGTTCGTTCGATCTCGCCTATCTCGGTTGCCTGCCGAACTTCGTCATCATGGCGCCAGCCGATGAAGCCGAATTGATGCACATGGTTGCGACGGCGGCGTCGATCGATGATCGCCCGTCAGCATTCCGCTATCCACGCGGCGAAGGTACGGGCGTTGCGCTGCCCGCTGAAGGCTCCGTTCTGCCCATCGGCAAGGGCCGCATCATGCGCGAAGGAACGTCGGTCGCGCTGCTCTCGCTGGGCACGCGTCTCGGAGAAGCGTTAAAGGCTGCCGATCAACTCGCGGCGCTGGGCCTTTCGACGACCGTCGCGGATGCGCGCTTCATGAAGCCGCTCGATACCGATTTGATCCGGCAACTGGCTCTGAACCATCAGATGCTTGTGACGATCGAAGAAGGTTCGATTGGCGGCTTCGGCAGCCATGTTCTGCAGTTCCTGTCAGACAGCGGCCTGCTCGACGGCGGATTGAAGGTTCGCTCGAAAGTCATGCCCGACGTCTTTGTCGATCAGGACAAGCCGGAAGTGATGTGTCAGAAGGCGGGGCTTTCCGCGTCTGGCATCGTTGAAACAGTGCGCAAGGCGTTCGAGATCGATCAGCCTGTAGCATCCCGCGAACGCATTTTCCGCTGATCGCCCTCGCAGGCGATCACGCGGCGAGCGCGTGTCTTTCTAAGTGCTGGAAAATCGAATGACGCAGCCGCGCGTGAAGCTACGCGCGGCCGCCGTCGTCTGCTTTGGCAAGTAGCCGTCGCGCTTCGATAGCCTGCCACACAAGCAGGATCGGAATGCTAACCAGCACTTCCCGAGCGCGTTTCAGCAACGACAGCCCGAGCGCAACCTCCGGCCCCAATCCGAAAAGCGCGCCGAACGCCACATAGCCGCCTTCCTGCACGCCAGCTGCCCAGGGCACCGCGAATGCGACGCTGCGGATCGCGTAGATCAGGCTCTCGATCACGAGGATGTCGCCGAAGCTGAGCGGATGGCCCATGAACCACAGCGCTACCCACGCTTCCGCTGCGCCGACGATCCACGCCGCGAAATGGAGCAGGGTAGAAAGAGCAAGTCTGCGCGGATCGCGATAAATGTCCTCGATGCTGTCATGCAGGCTTTGCGCTGTGCCACTGTCCGTGTTCCACGATGCGGTAAGACCGAGGCGTTCGGGAAGCGACTGCAGAACGCGGAACAAGCCCATCCTCTGCGCGGCGACGAATCCCGCCATAGCCAGCGCGGAGAGCACCACGCCGAGCAAAGCCCATCCTGCCAAGGCTTCATCGGGCCGCTGCCACGCAAGGATGACGAGACCCAGCAGCGTAAAAAAGAGCTGGCTGATCGTCTCCAAGGTGAGATCGACGACGGTGCTCGCAATCGCGGGACCCGATCTGATACCGAAGGCCGTCAGCTCGCGGGCCGCCACCATTTCGCCCATGGCGGGGATAATCGCGAGTACATTGCCGACGCTGTCGCGCACCAAGCGAACCCAATGACTGACAGCAACAGCATGCGGAAACGGCGGTAAAATCAGAACGCGCCATGCAAGAGCACATAGCACGACGGACGCGAGATACGCGGCCGTCATCGCGAGAAGCCCGCGCCACCCGGCGGACAGGACAGCCTCGCCGACCGCAGCCGAGCCATAGTAGACGACCAGCGCCGTTGCGAGCGCGATGCCGAGCAGCGCGCCGATCGTCACGCTCGCTTTCATGCGGCTGGATGAGATCCGACGCCGATTTGGAATTTCATCGTGTGCCAAGAGGTGCTTTCGAGCGCTGCGAGAGTTGAGCGTCTTCGAGGGAGCGTCGCTCGTCCGCCGCCATCAGCGAGCGATATGCGCGAATGCTGAAGGTCTCCGATCCCCAAACAATGCGATTTCCAAACAGACCGGCGGCCCATGCGAAGAAGCACGCGCATTCCCGTAAAGGAACGAGCCAGATTTCTGACGGCGCATCGATCACAAATCGACGGCGCACCAGCACATGAAGCAAGAGTCGAAGCGCGATGTGCGCGCCGATAATTGCCAATCCGATAATGCTTGGCTGCGGCAACAGCAGAACGAGCAACAGCGGTAGCGGCCACGTTACGACGGACATGAACTGATCGAACGGCCGGCATGCACGTTCGGATCGCTGCCAGCGCACCTCATGCCGAAACATCTCCGCGAAGGTCTTCTCCGCCACGACCGTATCGCAGGCGTACGGCGAAAGCACCACGCGCCATCCGCGATGCGCAACGAAGCGACCCATGGAAAAATCTTCGGCGAGGCATCGCGCCAACATTTCGAAGCCGCCGATCGCATCGAGCGCTTCGCGGCGCACGGCACTCATTGCGCCGAATACAAAATCGATCCCGCGCAAACTGGAATCGACTAGCACCGACGGCACGAACCAGTCGTTTAGATACGCTGCGCCAAAGCGCGATGGCGTATTGTCGATTGGCCAGCCCTTATAAATCGACGCAACCGCACCGACACTCGCATCGTCGAACGGCGCTGCCATCGAAGCAATGCAATTCCGGTCCACCCGCACGTCGCTATCCGCGAGAACGATGAGATCGAATTTCGCGGTCTTCATGATATTCGCGAGATTCGCTGCCTTGCGGTTCGGCCCGGCGAGCGCGCCATCAACGACAAGGCGGAGATCGCGATCCGGAAACTCACGGATCAGCCGATTGACGACGGCAATGGCGGGATCGTCCGGCGTGTGCGCGCCGAAGATGACTTCGTACAGCGGATAGTCTTGCTCGCAGAAAGACCGCAGACATTGATAGAGCGTCGGCGAGTCGCCGTAGACCGGCTTGAGAACCGATACGCCGGGTCGGGGTTCAGAACCGGTCTCCGGCCGCTCGCGGAACATCAGCGTCGCGCGGACAGCGAGCAGAAGATATGCGAGCCCAGCGAGCCCGATTACGATGCCCAAGACCTGCCAAATTGAAACGACGTAGAGCGCCATGAGATCGTGTGTTCCGGTAGCCCTGCCCAGTCACACCGGCGAGCAGCCGGGGATTCGAGCGCCATAGCATACGGCGCCCCACGATTCGAGCGCTTCAGCCGAAAGCGCCCCGGAAGGGCACCAATGTGATCCCAAGCGCCGCAACTTTTGCCTTCACGGCAGCGCTCGTGAGCGCGGAAAATTCGTCCACCGGCCGATAACTTACGGGCAGATTATCTACGCCGTCCCAACGCCGCGTCGCGGGATGAAAATAGATTTCGCACGGGCCCGCCGGGATATGATCCAGAAAAGCCAGAACGCGGCTTTCGATCATTGCGCCGCTCTCGTTCAATCCAAACACATACCGGTTGACGGGCAATCCCGCAGACCTCACGCGACGTCGCAAAAGGCGCGTCTGCGCGACATAGAAGGCCCATGCCGAAAGCCGTCCACCCAATCGATCGCCCGCTGCGCGATACGACGCCAGCGGCGGCTCTACCGGAATACGCACGCCCGGATTGCCGAAAGCCGGAGCAAGCCTCGCGATGATTTTCGAGATCACCGGATGCATGTGGAAATGCTGGTGCCCGTTCACGTGGTCGAGCGGCAGACCGGTTCGCCGGAACGCTTCAAACTGCGCAGTGATCTCCGCTTCAGCTTGCCGTCGAAGCTCGGACGAGAAAAAGAGCGCCGTACCGAACTTCGTCGGGTCTGTCGAAAATCGCCCGTCCGGCCCGACAAGCCCTGGCACTTCACTCGCTGGCAGCACAGGCCGTCCATCGACGAGCGTCAAATGCAGGCCAACGCCGAGACGCGGCAATCGTCGCGCGCGCTCAACGGCCTCGTCGCACGCGGGAGCGCCCGTCATAAGACTGGCCGCAGTCAAGATCCCGCGTTCATGCGCTTGTTCGACCGCTTCGTTGACGGGCACGGAAAGTCCGAAGTCGTCAGCGGTAACGATCAGTCTATGCGAGGAGGTTTTCAATTCGCCTTCCGGCGGGTGCGTTTGGATTTCGGCGAGGGATCGATAACCTGTCGGCACGCCGGACTGAGCTTGTCGAGCTTGCGATTGAGACAGGCCACGATGCGCTTTTCATTCGGAATTTCTGAGAAGCAGAGGCTGAGGACGTCTCCCGTACAGGCAGCCTGTTCATCCGCGGTGCCGCTGTGCGCCTGACTGGCGCTGGGCGCGACAGCGACTATGAGCGCCAAGGCCGCACCAGCGGCGAGCGCGACTGAGGCCGATCTCGATTTGCTTTTCAAATGCACCATCCGATTACGCGAGGAAAAGTTTGAACAGCAACGATACGACCTTTGCATCACGTTGAAACTAAGGCCTGTCGTCTCTCCCGTGGGTCATGCCCCACCGGCCGTTCGTATTGGAAACGCCGCCCGCGTCTCACTCGTGGTTAACGCCACGACACGGCACGCGCAGCTTAAGGCGTCGTGCTCGCAGGTGGAGACGATGTGTCCGCCGGAGCAGGCGTGCCGTCACGAACTTCGCACAGCGTCGACGTATCGAGCGATGTCTTGTTCATGAATGCCCAGTTCGCAAACGCGATGTAGCAGACAGCAACCGACTGCTTGTTCTGCATCGTCACGATCACAGTGTCGGTCTTCACGGATTCCGTTGCGCGCTTCGCAACTTCGAGCGGAACGAGCGTAACGGATCTGACCTCATAGTCTTTCGCAATCAGGGATGTGAAAGACGCCTGCTGATCGTCCGCCATCGCGTGGGAGGCGGCCAGGCCAATGGCGGCGAAAGTCAGAAGTCCAAGAGCAGCGCTGCGCATCGCGTCCTCGCATATTGTTCGAATAGGCTCCCTCGTGGTTACTCCTTCGTCGCAATAGCCTCAAGTTTGAACACGCACCATGGGCCGACACTTGGGGACAAGCCAGCTATCGAATTGGAAAGCCAATGGACAGGAAAGTGATTCGCTAAGCTGCCCGGGAGGCAGTCGGATAAAAGATCGCGATGGGCGCTGCATAATCCGGGAGCGCAAGGCTCGCCGGAATATCCTCCCCGGACTTTAGAAACTCCGGCAGCAGATGCGTGTGCGCACCATCCGGAGACTTGCCGCCAGGCATCGGAATCGGCGCGAAGACTTCAATTCGGGCAAGGACCGATTCGACAACGCGGTTGGGGCCAACAGCCAGAATCTTCATGCCGACGTCCATCATGACTTCGGACCAATGCTTGCCTGCTTTTGCTTCCAACGCGGCGACAAGTTCGGAGTCGCCAGTCCGCACGCAGAAGCGATTCGTCTTGCGCCCAATGCCGAAATCGAAAAGCCGGTCGTCACGATGCTGTTCGTCGATGGCATCGATGTCAGGACCGAGCGGCGTCACCACGCTCTGCGATGGGATAGCGGCGCGCCCTCTGGGAATTCCCAAGACGATCGATCCATCGCCGAAAGCGAAGGCTCGAACTTTGTCGGTAAGCCGCAGGCGGAACGATGCGTCCGACGCGCGCGCCGTGACGCCCTCGCCGTTCATCTCGACATCGACGTTGCGATCCGGCGTGCAGGGAAATTCAGCGACCGCGCCGGGCACGCCCGTTACCCAGGAGCCTTGGCGGTCGGAAACCGTTTGCGCCGCCCAGCTGGCAATTTCGTCGCGCGTCCAGCCGAGTAACCTGATGCGAACGGAAAGCTTATCCAAACGTGCAGGCAGCATGCGCCAGACATCTTCGCGCTGCTGTTCGCTCATCGCGATCCAGTCAGTGATCTCCGAACGCGTGCGCGCACACCCGACGCATTGCCCGACCGCCTCGTCGATCCGGCAAACACCGATGCAGGGAGAATGTCTTCTTATGACTTTTTCCTGGACGTTCATTTTGCCTCAAATGGCTTTTCGCCGTGTGCCCTCCACGAGAGCACCGAACAGCAAACCGATGGATGCCCAAAGCACGCCCTGGGTTCCTAACGCGGCAATACGAAAATCCCACAAGAGCTCAGCCGGAAACGCATTCGGGACTTCGTCGATTGATGGAAGCGCGACCGACGATAATACGATCAGCAGCAAATAGATGCCGCCCCCGGAAATCGCGCCGTTCCACGGCCCTGAGAAGGTTGCCAGCCGACGGCCGATGGTGATCGCGACGGCGAGTGCCGCCAGCGAAAATACCAGCATCGTGAAGAAGAGGAGCGTGCGCTGATCGATGCTGTCGGCGTGACCCACAGCGGGCGGATTCGCCGGGTATTTCAGGCCGGGCACGAGATACATCACCGCAAATCCCATCGCCGCCAGCACGAGCGCCATCGCACGCGGCGAAAGCGAAAAGAGCCGGCCGTCGGCGAATGCGAAGACGAGTGCAAAGAGGCCGCCAAGCGCCGTTCCGTAGACAGCGACACTCACGAAGAGGCCAAGCCCAGCCTGAACGTCCCTGCTGACAAGAGCATCTTCATCGTTATGCGAATGCGTATGAGCGCCCGCCGCATCGTCATGCGTGTGTGGCGCTTCCGCAGACGCGCTCGATTCTTCAAGTGCGATGGCGCGCTCGATCGGTGGTTCGCCCACGATGCGCGCAAAGCCAAACGCGAGCAAGCTTGCCAGAAGCCCGGCAATCATGCCCCGGAGGAGAAGCTGTCCCATAAATTGTGTGCTTCCCGGCTAGTGGCAGGGAAAGCCGAGCAGATGGCGGCCGTCATGCACAAATTCATGCACGTAGCGGCCGTTGAAAATCGAAAACGCGCCTTCTTCAACGCCCACGAAATAAAGCGCGATAAGGAACAGCAGCCCGGCGAATACGGCCCAAGGCAAAATCTCGCGCACCGGAATGGGAGCGGCGGCGGTATCGAGCGAAATCGCAGAGTAGGTCATGATGTGGGATCTTCCTGGGATTGCGCGTCCCGTTCGAATTTATGCGGACTTCACAGCAGGGTCTGACTTCCGGCGAAAGAAAATGCATTCGCCGTTACAGTGGCGCGACCGTTCCGGAGTTTCACCGGTTTCCTGCCCGTGATAGTGCCAGATCACCATAAGTTCGCCCCGAAATTTGTCAACGCGGAGCCCCCATGTCACTGCGCCTGACACTTGTCTGCGCCGCTTCGACGCCCTCTCTCCGAGCCCCGGCGTTTCCCAGGGATGACGAGGGACTTGACGATCGGGGCCTGCAGGACGCGACGAGCCTGCGGCAGAATTTCACCAAGGCTGCCAGCGCCCTGAGCAGCCCGATGCGCCGGGCGCTCGATACGGCAGCGGCGATCGGCCTAGCCGCTACGGTCGAACCCCGGCTGCAGGACGTAGATTTGGGGCGCTGGGCAGGCCGCGCTCTTGCCGAGATCCAAACCGCCGAGCCCGAAGCGCTGGTCGAATGGCTGTCAGATCCGGCCGCCAACCCTCATGGCGGCGAGTCAATGGAGACGGTATGCTCGCGCGTTGCCGATTGGATGGCCGATGTGGCAAGCGGCCGTGGCCGTGTCGTTGCTGTCACGCATCCGGCTGTCATGCGAGCGGCGATCGTAACGGCGATAGAAGCCGGCCCCGCCTCCTGTCGGCGTATCGACATCGCTCCGCTGTCCATCGTCGAACTGAGCTATTTCGGTGGCAGATGGGTTTTGCAGGCACTGTCGAAATAGTGCCGCCGAAGCGACGACAACTTAAATTCTGCTTATCGGCTGAATGATGAAGCCATCCGGTCCATCGGCTACGAACACGCGAACGCCGTAAGTGCGTTCGAAGAGGCCGCTGGTAAGCACCTCCTTCGGCGGCCCGTCGGCAACGATCCGGCCCTGGTTCAACAGCAGAATGCGCGTGCACCAGCGCGCTGCAAGCGCCACTTCATGCAGCGCGAGCACAATCGTGCGGCCGTCTTCCGCGAGCCGGGTAAGAATTTCGACCAACGAAATCTGATGCCCCGGATCGAGCCCCGCCGTCGGCTCGTCTGCGATGATAATGGGAGTTTGCTGCGCCAACATTCGGGCGATCAACACGCGTGCGCGCTCACCGCCGGAGAGCTCTGACACGACACGGTCCTGAAATTCGGCCGCATCTACTTGGCGTAATGCTTCATCTGCAATCGTGCGGTCTTCGCGAGTGAAGTCAGAGAAGGGAGCCAGATGCGGCGTTCGCCCAAGCGCCACAAGGCGAGAGGCCGTTATGGGCCATGCAACTTCACGCTCTTGCGGAAGATAGCCGATCAGTTTTGCGCGTGCATGGGCGCCCAGATCTTCAAGCCGCTGGCCATCTAAAGTGATCGCCCCATGCGAGGGCAACAGCCCGGCGGTCGTTCTAAGCAGCGTCGATTTACCCGCGCCGTTCGGACCGATCAGGCCGACAACTTCACCGGCCGAAATCGAGAACGAGACGTCGCGCACAACCTCGCGACCCTTGAGACCAACCGACAGATTTTCGACTCGAATGTTCGTCACAGCACATTCTTCCGGTGTTTGATGACAAGCCAGAGGAAGAACGGAGCGCCGACAATCGCAGTCAAAACGCCGAGCTTCAGATCGCGAGCCGGTGCAATGACGCGAACAGCAACGTCAGCGGCAAGAAGCAGAGCCGCTCCAGCCAGCGCGCTCGTCAGCAGCAGGCGTTTCGGTTCAGCGCCGACCAGTGGCCGCAAAAGATGCGGTACAATGAGGCCTATGAACCCAATGCCGCCAGCAACAGCGGTCGCCGCGCCAACAGAAGCGGCGGTTCCCAAGACGGCGAGCATCTGCGTGCGCTCCAGTCGAATACCCAGGCTCCGCGCCACGTCTGGCCCGAGCGTCAAAGCATTGAGCGAGCGGCCCAGCACCGCCAGTAGGCCCCAACCGATCAGCATGAATGGCGCCGAAAGCCAGACGTGCTGCCATGACCGGTCGGTGAGCGAACCCATCATCCAGTACATCATTTCCATCGCCGCAAATGGATTGGGCGAAAGGTTGAGCGCAAGCGACGTTAAAGCAGAGGCGAAGCTCGATATCGCGATGCCCGCGAGAATGAGCGTCAACGTGCCGGCATGCACACCGGCGAGACTTTGCAGAAGCAGAACGGCGGCGATGCTCGCGCCGATCGCTGCTAACGGAAGCGCCAGCGGGAAGACGGCCGATAGCCCCGTATAGATCGCGAGCACTGCGCCGAGTGATGCCGAAGCGCTGACGCCGAGAACAGCGGGATCGGCCAGCGGGTTGCGCAAATAGCCCTGCAGAACGGCACCGGAAAGTCCGAGCGTTGCGCCAATCATCAGCCCGAGGACGGCGCGGGGCATGCGGATTTCCCACATCACCAAGCTTGCAGCCGTATCGGAACTGGTGAACAGCCCGCGCATCGACGTCGCAATATCGACGTTAGCTGGCCCGACAAGCATCGAGCCGAAAAACAGCGCGCCGGTGAGAATTGCGAGGAGGAGAATAAGAAGACGGTAGCTCATTGTGCTTGGCTATGGTCGAGTTTGCGCGCGGCCGCAACAAGAAGGCGAACGGCCTCGAGCGTGAACGGCGCTCCGCATACCATATATTTGTCTGGCACGGACGTTAGGCCTCTGTGATGCAAAAGCGCCTGCAGCGCCGGGTGATGGAAAGCCTCATACGCCATTGCTGGGGCCGTACCGAAGCGCTGACCTTCGATGACCAACTGCGGTTGCGAGATAACAAGCATCTCGAGCGGCAGCCGAACCGTCCCTGTAAGTCCTAATCGCGCGCCGAGATTTTCTAGGCCCGCACGTTCTACGATTTCGCCAGTCAGCGTGCTGCCACCAGAGGTGTAGCTATTGGCGTAAAACAGCGCGGCAAGCGGGCGGGATGCAAGAGGCTCTGGAATTGCAGCGAGCGCTTGATCGAACTCGGTCAACAACGCTTGCGCACGCTCCGGACGTTGCAGCAAGTCGCCCATGCGCACAATCTGCTGGCGAATGTCGTCGAGAGAATTCGTCGGCGGAAACGTCTCGACGCGGAATCCGAGACGCTTAAGCATCGCGACGCTCACCTGGCTCGTGTACGTGCCCGCGATAATGAGATCAGGCGCCATCGCGAAGATTTCTTCCGCACGCCCGTGGTTCTTGGCATAGCGCTTCGCCTGCTCAAAGAGCACGGAGGATTCCGGATCGGTCGCTAAATAGGAAACGGAATAGAGTTGATTGGCCCCGATGAGCATCGCGAGCTGATCGGTGCAAAGATTCATCGAGACGACCCGATGCGGACCCGGTTCAGCCGCCGCGCCCGTCGCAAAAACCAGCGCGAATGTGCTTGCGATCGACGCCAGCAACGCACGCGCCCGACACCCGGCCCGCGGCCTCGCAGTTCGATCGTGAATTCCGTTCGCCAAGTCCGCTGCCCTAGACCGAAAGCATTCCTACATCCGCCAGCACCGCATTTCTGCGAGGGCGGCATTGTAATGGCGCTATATCGAGCGCGCAGCGCTTGTAGAGCGAAAGTCGGAAAGAGCGCAAGCTGAGGCTGCGCTCGGGAAGGGGGTCGATCTAAAGAGTGTCTAAGGTCACTCGCTGGGTAGGAAAGAAGCCCTGACCCAAATTCGCCTAGAAAATTCGCGCAGAGAAGGTGCCATCACTCGCGCGTTTTATTTTGCGAAATCGTGCCCGTCGCGGCGTCCGCACGGAACGGATAGAAGGCCCGCTCTGCCCCTGTGCAGATTGCTCACATTAGAAGCGAGAAAAGGCTGGTTTAACTCTCGCTGGTAAAGCCCGCGATAGACATTTGCCGCGTTGTCCGCGAGCTGCTCGACGCCATCGGCGCTAAGGCGCATAGCCGAAACGATCAACGCGAGCTGGCATCCTTGCTCCGAGGCAACTTCATGAATTGCCAGTTTTTCAGCTGCCCGGCGAAATATCGCGCTCGCGGAAAAGAAGCTCCGCGGATTGTAGGCGCTGATCGGAGTGAGATTTGAGGTTGATACCACCACTACACGCAACTCCAGACTCGAAAATACCTTTGTGAACGGAACGCCGAAGCGTGCAGTCGGTTGCATGAAAAGAAGCGGATAACCGCGCGGCTAAATCATAAGGCTAGGGGTCGCTGCAGGCGAATTGTTGAGATCGTAGAGCGCGGCAAAGCGCGAGATGAAGGCTTCGAGCTTCTTCGGATCCTGCAGATCGGCGATCTTCAGCTTCTTGGTGATCATGTTCGCTTGCAGGTCGATATCGGCGTTCGACATGGCGGCCGGAAGACCAAGCGCCGTTTGCGTTACCTGCAGCAACGCCTTGTCGCCAAGGATGCTGTAGGCCGATGTGATCGTCTTGGCTTTGCGCTGGAAATAGAGCGCGAGGCGCACGCCTTCGTTCTGGCTACCCGCTTCTTCTTCCAGTGTCTGCCGTGCGTAATAGTCGAACGTGGAAATGATGTTCGAGCGATCTTGCGCCTGAAGACTCGGAACCGCTCTCACTTTCCCGTCCGCATCGAAGTTAAAGGCCGCCGCAAGGGTGCGATAGATCGTTTTACCCTTCTTGTTGACGAAGCTCTTCTCATCGAGCGGGTCGCTCGTCAGAATTTTCTTCAAGTCGTCGTTTGAGAGTTTTGCGTCGGCAAATCCGTAAGCTTTCAAAATGTAATCGACGAGCCGCTTGTCTTTCAGAAGACCATCAACCGATTTTATCGTCGGCAACGTATCGCCGTAGTAAGTGCTCTCGGCCTTGGTTGAGGCGTTGGCAGCCTTCGGATCTTCTACGGCCGCGTTATAAAGCTGAACCGTCGAGAGCATGCCCGTGTTCGTCTGCGCGCTACTCACGGTCTGAGCCTTGCCGTTCGTGCCGAAATTGAAAGCGGCGGCCAGGGCTTTGTACTGCGTATTGCGACTCTGATTGGCATAGCTGCCAGGGTCGGAAAGATCGCTCGTCAGAATGAGTTTGATGCGGTTCTTCGATTCCGTGCTCGGATCCAGGCCGTATGCCGTCAAAACGTACCGATAGAGGCGCGAGTTCGCCACGAGTTCATCGACGTCGGCAAGACCCGAGACCGCTTCTTTGTAGAAGGTCGTGGCGGACTCTTCCGACTTAACGGCGTCGTCGTCATAGTTCTGCATGTACGTATCGACGATGCTCTGCATCTGCGTCGTCGATTGCGCCTGTCCCGCAGGAGCGCTTCCATCCGTTCCGAAATTGAAAGCTGCCGCCAGAGTGCGATAAGCGCCAGAGGCCTGATTCGCGGCGCTATTCGGATCGTTGAGGTCGCTCGTCAGAATATCACGCAGCATTGGCTTGGACTGGTAGATCGGGTCCAGCCCTACGCCCGTCAGCGCATAGTTCAAGAGTTGATCGTCGGCGAGAAAGTCATCGACCGACGTGATTTGCGGGATTTGCGTTTGATAATATTGCGTCTTGAGAGCGGCCGCCGCGGGGCTGCTTCCGTTTCCGGTCAGCTCCATGTTGCGATAGATCGTGCCCGCGATCTTATCGTCGGATTGCGCCGATGCGCCGTTGACCGAACCGTCTGTTGCGAAGTTGAACGCCGCCGCGAGATACCGGAACCCGGCGCTCGGTAGCGTGTTGGCGAGACTGTTGGGATCCGAAAGATCGCTCGTCAGCACGCCGCGGAGCGTCGTGTCAGACATGATGTTCGCGTCGAACCCGTAGGCAGTCACCGCATAATTGAGCAGACGCGGCTGCGCGATCAACTGGTCGACCGATGTAATGGAACCGATGTTCGCTCGATAGTATTCGGCTTCGGCCGCCGCAGCGGCGCCGCGTTTGATGCGCTGATCGGAGTAAAGTCCGATCGTGTCCGCTTCGTCATTAACTTCTTGCGCCGCGACAGGCGACGCCGAGACCTCGCCGGTCTTCGAAAAATTGAACGCCTGGGCGAACTGGAGAAAGCGCGGGTCGGTCAGTTTTCGCACGAAGCTCTTGGGGTCGGTGAGATCGCTCTCAAGAACCTTGCGCATAAAGGCCTTGGCGTAGCTCATATCCTGCAGGCCATAGGCCTTCATGGCATAGGAGTACACGCGCGAATTTTTCATGAAATCGTCGACCGATTTCACCTTGCCGATATTGTCTTTGTAATATTGGCTGTCGCGCTTGACCTGCGCTTCCGAAGCGACCCGCGATAGAGATTTCGTGAGGTCTGCCGCCAGAATTCGGTAGGAGACGAAGGTCGAGATCATCATTCGCTCCCGGTTGAATTAGATGGCGCGCGCCAAAAAGGGTGCGGAGACTGGCTTACCCGAACCTTGCGGCCGAGATGCCAAACGCCGAATCAAGCTACGGCCAAGGTCGCAGCAAATCGTTTACGTTTCGGAAAGGATGGGACGCCGCTCAGATGGCTCGCGGCAGCGGCAAGCGGACCTAACCGGATTGTGGCTCGGTCTGCTCACTGATGAGAGGGACGAAGAGCACGTTGCCGAGATCCTCTTCCAGCCAACTTCGCTCGCCGGTTCGGATCATCTTGCGCAGGCTCTGACCGCTGCCCGAGCTTCCAACAGGCATGATGAGGCATCCGCCGATGGCAACCTGCTGCTGCAACTTGGGCGGAATGAATGCCCCGGCCGCCGCAACGAGAATGGCGTCGTATGGGGCATGCTCAGGCCACCCCAGCGTGCCGTCGCTCGTCTTGATCTCGATGTTGCGAAATCCGAGCGCTTTGAGGCGTCGTCGTGCACCTCGCGCCAAGGTCCCGTGCCGCTCGACGGCATAGACGCGCCTGGCGATCCTGCTCATGACGGCGGCCGCATAACCGGATCCTGCGCCAATCTCTAATACTCGGCTTGCATTCGAGAGTTGAGCGGCTTCGATCATGACGGCGACGATATAGGGCTGCGAAATCGTCTGGTTTTCACCGATCGGCAGAGGCACATCCTCATAGGCAGAGGCTCTTAGACGGGACGGCACGAAACGATCGCGCGGCACCGAACGCATTGCAGAAAGCACCGCCTCGTCGCGCACGCCGCGCGCAACAAGCTGGTGTTCGATCATTTCGTTCTGCTCGGCTGAATAGTCAGATTGTGCGCCAGCCGGGATGACGCTCAGCATCTTTTTCATGTGCTTCGCGAACCCCTTCAAAAAGAGAACCCGTGTACGGAACGGTGGTTCCGGCAGCGCACGATCGATCCGGAACTTCACGCCGCGTCTGGCGTTGCGCCAGAACGGGGCCAACGCCAGTGAATGGAGTTCGTAAATGCCCAAAACATCGCCGCGCCAGCGAAAGACGATCGGCCGCGTCATGCACGAATACGAACATCGCGAACTCAAGAGCGGACCGGAGGGCAAGGGCGGGAAGGTAAAGAGCAGACAGCAAGCCATCGCCATCGCGCTGAGTGAAGCTGGTGCCTCGAAATACGGAAGCCAGCGCGAGAACGAGAAAAACAAACGGCGCGCCGAACTTAAGGAAGCACGGGGTGAAACTGCCCAGCAGGAGCGGGAAGGCCGGTCTCACGTCGGAGCTCGGGACCGTCGCGAAAGTTCGCCTGCGATGGGTGGAAAAAATGCGACCCGCCTAACGGCCAGAGGCCGAAAGGCAGCGGCGACGCGCGCGAGAGGTGAGCCAACGCGCGACGAACTCTATCATCGCGCGCGTGAGCAGGGCATCGAAGGTCGATCAAAAATGAGCAAGCGTCAGTTGCAGAATGCGTTGCAGTCGACAAAGCGCTGATGCGTTGAATAAGAAGCGCGCCGCACCACCGTTCGCTGCGGTCCAGAGGTCCGCAATCGCATCATAGATCTGCGTTGGAGATTAGAACGAGTCGCGCCTCGCAAACTGGTCCGACAGTACCATTTGCGATGGGAGTCATGCGATGTAATGAGGGCTATCGCCTTTGCTTCTAAGTCTGCAAGGTCTAGGTGTGAGACAGTCGGAGTTCGCGTCCTACGGCACCGACGTTGATGGGATAGATGATGACGGCGCTTTCCAATTTTCCAATTACGTCACGCTGGCCGGCCGCTCATCCGGAACTCTTGCAGCTTTACTCGGCGCCAACTCAGAATGGCGTGAAGGTTTCGATCATGCTCGAGGAGATCGGTCTTCCTTACGAGCCGCACTATATCGACATCGGGAAGGATGAAACGTGGTCTCCCGAATTCTTGTCTCTCAATCCGAACGGCAAGATACCGGCAATTATCGATCCTGATGGTCCAGATGGAAGGCCGCTGTGCCTTTTCGAATCCGGAGCCATTCTCCTTTATCTGGCCGAAAAATCCGGGAAGTTTTTGCCCGCAGAGTCGAGCAGGCGTTACGAAACGATCTCTTGGCTGTTTCTACAGATGGCCGGATTTGGCCCGACGTTCGGTCAGCTAGGTTTCTTCCATAAGTTTGCGGGCAGCGCTTACGAGGATAAGCGCCCCTTGAACCGCTACGTTACGGAATCGAAGCGGCTGCTCAGGTTGCTCGAAAATCGCCTGGACCGCCGGAAGTGGGTTATGGGAAATGACTTTACGATCGTCGATATCTCGCTGCTCGGCTGGGTCCGCGGTCTGGTCGAATTCTACAATGCACGAGAAATCGTCGCTTATGACGACCTGGTGGAGGTCCCGCGGTGGCTGGAGAGCTGCCTAGCGCGACCAGCCGTTCAGCGCGGGCTGAATATCCCGGCCCGGCCTTAACTGCGCCTACAGGGGATTGGCGGTAAGCTATTTTACCGCGCAGCGGCAGCAGGTAGACCTGCTATCCTCGGCCGCGTCGCCGTGCCTGAAATTCCCATGGAAATGATCTCGTGACCGAATACGTACGAAGGATTCTTGACGCGCACGTCTATGACGTCGCTGTCGAAACGCCGCTTGAGCCGATGGTTCGGCTGAGCCAGCGGCTCGGCGCGGATGTTTTGCTGAAGCGGGAAGACCTGCAGCCGGTCTTTTCCTTCAAGATTCGCGGCGCATACAACCGGATCGCGCGACTCCCGGCAGACGCGCGGTCGGCTGGCGTGATCTGCGCGTCTGCCGGCAATCATGCGCAGGGCGTCGCGCTGTCGGCCAAAAAGCTTGGCATCGAAGCGACCATCGTGATGCCGGTCACGACACCACAGATCAAAGTCGACGCCGTACGCTACTGGGGCGGAAACGTCGTGCTGGTTGGTGACACGTTCGACGAGGCTTACATCGCGGCTATCAAACTTGCCGCCGAACGCGGATTGACGTTCGTCCACCCTTACGACGATGGCGACGTGATCGCGGGGCAGGGAACAATCGCCGTCGAAATTCTCAATCGCCATCCTGGTCCCATCGAAGCGATCTTCGTTCCGATTGGCGGCGGCGGTCTTGCAGCGGGTATCGCATCGTATGTGAAGTTTCTTCGCCCCGAGATCCGCGTCGTCGGCGTCGAACCGGCGGACGCTGCCTGCATGAAGGCTGCAATCGATAACGGTAGCCGCGTCGTTCTCGACCGCGTCGGTCTCTTCGCCGATGGCGTTGCCGTCCGTCAGGCAGGTGAAGAAACGTTCCGCATCTGCCGAGACCTGCTCGACGGCGTACTCGTTGCCGACACCGACGCGATGTGCGGCGCGATCAAAGATATTTTCGAAGATATGCGCATTCTTGCCGAACCGGCGGGCGCGTTGTCCCTTGCCGGCCTCAAGGCCTATGCGGAAGCAAACCCGGAACGCACCGGCGCGCTCGTTGCGATTTGTAGCGGCGCCAATCTGAACTTCGATCGTCTGCGTCACGTCGCGGAGCGTGCCGAGGTCGGCGAAAGTCGCGAAATTCTTTTGGCTGTTACGATTCCAGAAGAACCCGGCAGCTATCGCCGCTTCGTGCAGGTTCTTGGCAACCGCACTGTGACCGAGTTCAACTATCGCTACGCCAAGAACGGCAAAGCGCATGTATTCGTTGGCCTTCAGACGCGCGACGCAAAGAACCGCAAGGCCGAGATCATCAAGGAACTTGAAGATCTGGGCTACGGCGTCGTCGACATCAGCGCCGACGAGACCGCAACTCTGCATGTGCGCTACATGGTCGGCGGTCGTGCACCGTCCTTGGACGACGAAGTCATCCTGCGTTGCGAGTTTCCCGAGCGGCCAGGCGCCTTGCTGCGCTTTCTTGATGGCATCGGATCCGACTGGAACATCACGCTGTTCCACTATCGCAACCACGGCGCAGACTACGGCCGCGTACTCGTTGGCGTTCAGGTGAAGCCGGAGGATCGCGCGCGGTTCAATGCGCGAATGGATTCCCTCGGCTACCCCTACGAGGATGAAACAGCAAACGACGCCTATCGGCTCTTCCTGCGTTAGCGATAGAAAAAATGGGCCTGCCGAAGCAGGCCCATGCAGTCGAGAGTCAACGCACCAGGATTTTGTCGCCTCGGCCCATTTCGGGATCGGCATCTTTGCTGAACATGACGATTGCGATAGCGCCGGAAAGCGCAAGACGCATCGAATGATTGACGAGCGCGTTAGCGCCTTCGACCGGCGAAATGAGGTCGAACGTCGCCGCATCGCCGGGTGCAATCGTATAGTTCTGCACCGCAGTCAGCACGTTCTTGGGATTGCCTGAGGGATAGACCTTATCCCATATCCCGGCGATCGGATGAAATCCGGCGAACTCGTTCGGGCCCGCGTTTACGTAGTAGATGCGCACGCGCTCACCCGGCAACGCTTCAAGCGTCTTGGTGGCGTTGGTGTCATGCACCGGGTCATACTTGAAGGGAATGCCGTTGTACGCGTTGTGCTTCCAGTTGTTGGCCATCATCGCTTTGACGTCTTCGGGATTTTCGAACATCTGATGCTCGATCAGAACGTACTCACGGTCTGCTTTCGGGAGAGCATTGGGATCTTTTGGATCGATGATGATGGCGCCAAACATTCCGCGCGCAATATGCTGGATCATTGGATCCGCGCCGCAGTGATAGAAGTAGATGCCGGGATTATCCGCGGTGAATGTGAAGGTCTTGGTTTCACCCGGCTTGACTGGTCCAAACGGACCTAGAACGTCAACGCGCGCCGCGTGCAGATCGATCGAATGCGATTTCTGGTTCGCAGCGTCGTTCTTGAGCGTGAATTCAATCGTGTCACCTTCCGTCGCCCTGAACAGCGGACCCGGAACATGACCATCAAATGTCCAAGCGAGCTCCGTTTTGCCTTCATTGTCGATCGGAACTTGTATTTCCTTGGCCGTCACCTGGAGCTTGATTGTCGCCGCCAGCGCCGCGCTGAGTGGGGCGCTGGCCAGCATCAACGCGGCAAGTCCTCCAACAGTGAAGGCGCGTTGCCGAGATTTTCTATTCATCGTCTTTCTCCCTTTTACAATCGTCATTTGGCGTTGCGCCGCTTCAGTTGCCGCACTTGCAAACAGTTCGGAGGTATTTGACCAACTCGGTGATTTCCTCGTCCGAGAGAACGCCGGCCCACGCCGGCATCAGCACCGACTTGTTGACCGCGAGGCCGCCTTCCTTGATCGCTTTGAAGAGTTCATCATCCGGTGTTCCGCCCATGCCTTTGGTGTCGGTATGGTCGCGCGGTTTTGTCGAAAGACCGGGAAGATTGATGCCGGAGCCATTGCGATTCAGGCCGTGGCATTGAACGCAGTAGGTGTTGTAAAGTCTTTCGACAGGCGACGGATCTTCTGCACGAGCTGGTGAAATCAACAGCGTGAGCCCCAGCAAACCGACGAGTGTTCGCGCGATCATGGCTTGCCTCCCAGGCTGATGACGTATGCGGTGAGACGCTGGATATCCTTGTCCTTGAGTTTCAGGATCGGCATCCAGATGTGCGGATCAATTCGCTGCGGATCTGTCGTGTAGGCCGCGATGAAATCGGCCTGCAGTCGCGCGCCGCCATCCGTGAGCGATGGTCCTGACGCACCGCCCTTGCCGTCTTCTCCTTGGTGACACGCAATGCAGCCGCGCAACTTGTTGAACGCGAGAGAGCCCATCCGCGCGCCGCCTTTGTCTCCTTTGAAGGTTCCTTCCGCGATGAGGTCGGGAGCCTTCAGCTTCATCAATTCGGCGGTTGCCGCTTCAGCAGCTGCTTTGTCGAGCTTGGGATGTGGAGGCGATTTTGTCGGGTCTGCAACGTCGTGCTCGGCGCCTTTGGTGATCGTCTTGAAATAGGGATAGCCTACAGGCCGGATAGGCTTTGGATCCTGCAGCCACTCAACGAGCCACTCAGCGTTGAACTTGCTGCCCGCATACCAAAGGTCCGGACCCTTGCGCGTCCATAGCCGATCGAGAGAAGTGTCCGCGGGCTTCGTCAATGCGTGACAACCCGCGCAACTTGGATCGAGACCGTCAGCAGAGGCCGGGCTGGCGAGCGCGATCATGAATCCCGCCAAGCCGACAAGGTGTCGTTTCATGTGAATTCTCCTTCAAATCGTCAGGGAGCGGGAATGCCTTGGAAGCCTTCGTTTTCGTGCATTCCGTGCGGCTTCTTGAGCGACTCCTCGTAGAAGAAGTCGGGCGCGAACTTCTTGTCTTTCCATTTGTAGAAAGACTGTTCTGCGAGAGGGATCTCGGTGTATTCGATCACCGTCATGATGCCGCCCATCGGCGATTTGCCGTTTACGGTGTGGCGGTCGATGTGATCGTGCACCATCCAAAGGCCGGGATTGTCCGCACGTAAGATGAGGTCGTAGCGCTCGCCGGGGCCAAGCAAGATCGTGTCGGCTGGGTATGGGTTGACGAGCGGCCGCCCGTCTTTCGCAATCACGTCGAAGGTGTGACCGTGAATGTGGATCGAATGCAGCTCATCACCTGCGCCGATCAGGCGAATGCGAACGACGTCGCCTTTCGTGATGCGAAGCGGCTGAGTATCGGGAAATGATTTTCCGTTGACCGTGAAGTAGTCCGGCTCATCACCCGGAATGCCGCCTTGGCCCGGCTTGCTCGCCCAGTTGGAAACCCAGCTGGAGAACATCATGATGTAGTCTTTGGTGACTTCCTTCTCGACCGGCAGAGGTTCTTTCGGGTCGATGATCAGCGGACCCCACATGCCGCGCATCGCGACGTGCTCATTCACGTTGACATGACAGTGATACCACATCGTTCCAGATGGCGCGGCGACGAAGCGATACGTGAAGGTCTCACCTGGTGCGATCGCCGCTTGCGTCGTGTCCGGAACGCCGTCGTTCTTCCAGGTTCCGCGCTGGTAGAGGCCATGCCAATGAATCGTGTGCGGCAGGGTCGTGTTGTTCTCGACCTCGACTTCGATTTCATCGCCTTCGACGACATGAATGAGCGGGCCGGGCGTCTGGCCGTTGAAGGAAAACGTGTGGAACGTCTGCTTATCAACGAGCGTAACGATTGTGTCTTCGATCGAGAGACTGAATTGATGCGTATCGGCCTTCGCAGGGTTGGGCCAGAGCAGCAGAAGCGTGACCATTGTCGCCAGCATCAACGCCCAAAATTCCATGACATTCATATAAAATGAATGTTTAAGCGCAAAAAAAGTGGACTTCGATTGTGCGGCGTCGCGAGTAGATCGCTGCTTGGACGACTCTTGGGCTCCAATAAGGAACGGTTGAAGCTCATTCTCGAAAACCATCGGATCCCCCGATTTGTCTGTCCACGCCATATCCCGACCTTTGCACTTCATCTGTATAAAAACAATATCTAAAATGAATGTTATAGAACGCTGCGGCAGTTTGTTCATGGGAGATGCCTTCTGAGTGCGGGATTACATGCCGGCGGAGCAAAGCGCTTGCAGCGCGAGTTTGCTGATGCCGAGTTGCTCGGCAGCTCCGGGCATGGCCTCCCAAAGCTTATCGTACCAGACTTCATCGGTCCCAACGGTCCGCATCAGTCCAACCCACTTCACCAGCGCAGGTTTGGGCTTTCCCGATTGCATCAGCCAGTGAGCGAGGTAGAAGCGCGCGATCAAGTCGTTGGGATCGGCGCGCAGAGCAATGTCGAACTCGGCCTTCGCGCGTGCGTTGACCCAGCCGCCGTTCGCGATAACGATAGCTTCGCCCAACGCGACGTGAAGCATGATATTTTCTGGATCGTTGGCGATCGCGCGTTCGAGTGCTGAAATGCTCGCGTTGGCAAATCCGGTCTGCAGCAGAGTGCCACCGATGATCTCCCATTGCGTGCGTGCATTCTTTTCAACCAGCAGAGACGGAAGCGCTGGAATGCCTTTGATTGCGGTGGGAAGCGTTGTTGCGCCGCTGTTGAGCGGACCGGTGAGCTGGTAAACCGTGAGCGGAGCCGGGTGCGTGATTGCCGGTATCAGCACAACGCTCGCAGCTGCGCCGATGCCGATAGACATCATCCCGATAACAAGTTGCCGAACCGACAGTCGAGCTTTCATGGGCGTCCAACCAATCTCGTTTTGGACGCCGTTTATACGCCACTCATTCAAACATGTAAATCATTTGCATGTTATGGTGAGCAGTCTGCCGCACCGCGTCGGATGGCGGAGAAGTCGACCGTTTCAGACCTCGCAGGTCGCTTTCAATTCGGCGGGGTTGAGGACGGCGGGTCTGGATCGAGGTCGAGAAGTCTTGCAAGCGCACGTTTCGGCCGAATCAGGTCTTCAAGCGTGTACTGATCGAGAGAGGCCAGAAATGCATTCGTTGCATCATGCAGGGCGCGGCGAAGGATGCAGGCCGGTTGGATGCGGCAATAGCCCGGTTGGTTCATGCAACCGATAACGTCCAGTTCCTGCTCGGTATCGCGTATGACGGTGCCGACGTTGATTTGCTGCGGGCGGCGGAGCAGCCGGAAGCCGCCCTTTTTACCTTGCACCGTCTCGAGATACCCAAGCTGCCCCAGGTGATGCACCACCTTCATCAGATGGCTCCGGGAAATGTCGAACCGCTCTGCGATCTCGCTGATGGTCGACAGTTCAGCCCCCTTCAACCCTGCGTGCATAAGAACGCGCAAGGAATAGTCGGCATGAAGTGTCAATCGCATCCGGGTCGCCTTGAGGTGAGTCGAGATAGCACAAACATATAATCCCTATCGATGTTTTACAAGGAAGCTACGGCGATCCCCCGCATCGCTCCACCCGGACGGAAGTCCGAGCCTTCTCAGCATAGTGACAAATCCGCATCTAGCCCGACGGCCGATATATGCTCAGCCTCGAAGGCCAATTGACTTACCCGAGGCGGTAACTTTGAATGGCCGCGTGACGGTGTTGCAACAGGTGAAAAGCTTGCTGCAACAAGAGGGAATGCGGTGCGACACGCCAGTGTCAATGCCGCGACTGCCCCCGCAACTGTAAGCGGCAAGCTTACTCCTGATATGCCACTGAAGCCTCGGAAGAGGCCCGGGAAGGCGGGAGAAAGCGCCAGAGCCGCGAGTCAGGAGACCTGCCGCCACAAGCTGCCCATCTTCCGTGCGTGGGGCGCGGCAGAACGGAGTCCCGTAGCGGCGGCTGATGTGTCAACCGAAGGGGAGTCACGTCAGGTCATGAATGTCGCGTGGTGGGGAATTTTTGTTTTAACGGAACCTGAGTCGCGCGTGGCATAGCGGCCGCGCCGTAAGTCCGTTCGCCCTTAATCGCGACTGTTCACCTGCCCTGCGCTCCCTCTTCGGTCGAATCCACCGAGGGGGACTTTATGTTGCGCCGAACCAGTATTTGCGCCGCCAGTGCGGCACTCGCGAGTATGTCGATCAGCTTCGCGGCCGTTGAAGCACACGCCCAGTCGACCGACTTGGCGACCACCGAATTGCCCCCGATCGTCGTCGAAGGTGCAACCGTCGAAAAGCCGAAGATCGCCGTGAGGCGTGCGGCTGGAAAGGACGTTGTCGTCGGCGTGCCGCCGTCCAATTCGGATGCCCCGCCCGTCGCCGTAGACGGGGGCGAGGGAGGAGCGGGCGCTTCGGCAACCGAAACCATCAGCGGCGTGCCGGCCGACCAAATCGGCTCGTCCGTCACCGTCATTTCCGCGGCCCAGTTGAAGGCGCAAGAAATACGCTACGTCGCCGACGCGCTGCGAAGCCAGCCCGGCGTCTCAGTCAGCCGCACGGGCAGTCCAGGTAGCTTGACGCAAGTCCGCATCCGTGGCGCCGAAGGAAATCAAACACTCGTCTTGATCGACGGCATCGACGCGTCCGACACGGCAAATGGCGAATTCGATTTTTCCAACCTTCTCGTTGACGATATCGATCGCATCGAAATCATCCGCGGCGGCCAGAGCGGCATCGGCGGATCGAAGGCCATCGGCGGCGTAATCAACGTCATCACGAAGAACGGCAAAGGCCCGTTGACGGTCGTAGCACGCGCCGAAGGCGGCAGCATGGGAACGCGGGAAGCCTTCGCACGCGTCTCGGCTGGCAACGACAAAGTTTGGTTCTCTCTCAGCGGCGGTTCTCGCGAGGTCGACGGCTTCGACATCTCGCCCGTTGGTCATGAGAACGACCCGACGCGAATCAGCACGCTGAACGTGCGTGGCGGCGCGCAGCTCTTGAAGGGTGTGACGCTCGACTTCACGCTCCACCACATCGATAAGAATCTTAAGTACGACGATTTCGGTTATGCGCCCGGCCAGCCATACTTGATGGCGATTGACGGCAATTTCCATAACAAGACGAGCATCTGGCTGAGCGGCGCCAATCTGACGTGGGACTCGTTTGACGGCGCATTCACGCAGGTCTTGCGCGCAACGCGCAATACGACCAGCTCTCATGACGGTGGTGACTACGGCCCCTCGACAAACGAAAGCGAAGCCAACAAGTTCGGTTATCTCGCGACGTATCGCTTCGGTGCCAGAGACTTCCGCAACAGCGTGACCGGCATGGCCCAGTATGAGGACGAAGCCTTCACGCCGATTTCGCTTTATACGGATGGCCTCGAACGCAAACGCGATCGCATGGCGTACGTCGGCGAATATCGCGGCGAATATTTCGACCGTTTGTTCCCTACCGTTAGCGTCCGGCATGACGACAACGATAGCTTCGCAGACTACACGACGTGGCACGCGGCCGTGTCTCTGCGGCTTCCCGAGATCGGCGCCCGCCCGCACGCGAGCGTCGGCACGGCTGTGACATTGCCGGGAATGTACGAACAGTTTGGTAGTATTCTCGGCCAGTTCCAGGGCAATCCGAACCTGCTGCCGGAAGAGTCGTTCGGCTGGGATGCTGGCGTCGAGTTCACAACGTGGAACGGTCGTGCAGTCCTCGACGTGACGTACTTCAACGCCAATCTGACGAATGAAATCACCGGCATTCGGGTCGGCGGGATCTATACGCCAATCAACCTCAACGGCGAAAGCGAACGGCAGGGCGTGGAAATATCCGGCCGTGCAATGCTAACGCCGGATCTCAGCGTCGGTATGAGCTATACGCGGCTGCTGGCTTACGAACCAAACGGACTTACAGAAATTCGCCGTCCGCGAAATGCCGGCCGTGCAGACCTCAACTATTCGTTCAACGACAAGCGCGGAAATCTCAATCTGGCGGCCATCTACAACGGCACAACGATCGATAACGCATATATGCCTGACTACACGCCCGTGCGTGTGAGCCTGGACTCCTACTGGCTCGTCAACGCGACGGCCTCGTACAAGCTCATGCCTGGCGTCGAATCGTATGTTCGCGTCGAGAACTTGCTCAACGAGAACTATCAGGAAGTGTACGGCTACGCGACGCCGGGTGTCGCCGCATACGCTGGCATGCGCTTCACCTTCGAGGAACTCCAGAGCAAAGCCTGGGCCGAAGGCAGATAATAACGGACCCTCCCGTCCGTCCATAAGCAGGCGCGGTTGATGTCGAAAGGCGTCAACCGTGCCGGCGAAATGGGCACCAAGGTTCTCACAATTCGGAAACAGCGTGCGCTCAAGTTGACTTGGCGTTCGCGCGCGCCAGCAAGGCTGCGAAATCTAAACGCCACTGCTCGGTGCCTTCCGCGATGGCCCGATAGACAGCGGCGCCGATCGCTTCCCCAGCCGCAGTATGCATTCCGGCGTGCGCGTCACACGGTTCTCCGATTGGCGCAGCGATGACGATGCAATCCGTACCCGTGCCGGTAATCGCCACGCCAGCCCGGCGCGCGCCCGAATCGAGAACGGCCGTGGTCCGTGCCGAGGCGACAATCGATACCCCTTCGATCAGCGCCGCCTGTGACAACGGACGGTCCACATGCGCGAGGATGTTTATCGTCCCGAACGGAATGGGCTCGCTCAGCCGTTGACCCACACGCTCCCCGTTGGACAGTCCGACCGTTGCTAGGCACGTCGCCGTGACGTCCTCGACCGTGACTTGCGCCAGGTGGTGAGCCTCGATCGTGCGCGACGTCGCCATCGCGACGGCATCCGCTAGGGAGGCTGCGGCGAGCCGTTCCGAAATCAGCGCAATCGGGTCCGCGTCGAGCGGAAGATCGGCATTGCGAAGCTCGATCCATGCAACTGTTGCGGTCGTCTGAAATCCCGGCCGCGTGAGAGACCAACTGAGAACGTGGTGAACTTCAGGAAAGGATGCGACGAGGAATGGCGGGTCGCAGCGAAGATCGAACGGCAGGTCCATTTGCAAGGCAACTCATAACAGGCGATTGTGGGGGCGATCACTCAGGCTCCGCCGAGCCAACCAGCGCGATGTGGGGTTTCAACACCCCGCCAATCGCCTACGATGAATACGCCGATTGTGAAAGGACCGATTGCCATGACGAACTGGGATACGCTGAGCACGTCAAGCGGTGAGGAGGCGTTGGCCCGCATCGTCGCTGAATTTAAAGCAGACAGCGGAACGATTCATTTTCTCGGCGATGACGGACTGTTGCACCTGTTCTCAGCGAGCGCGGGAATGCCGGACGCGGTTTTGTCCATTATCCGCACAATTCCGGTCGGAAAGGGCATGGCGGGGTTGGCCGTCGAACGCGGGCAGGCGGTCAATGCCTGCAACATCCAAACCGATTCGAGCGGAGACGTTCGCCCAGGTGCGCGCGCCACAGCAATGGCGGGGGCCGTGGTCGTGCCGATCTTCTCCGGCGAAGACATCGTCGGTGCGTTGGGCGTGGCGAACCGCACCGAGCGAACCTTCACCGACGATGAAATCGCGAGTCTGACGAACGCTGGGCGTGCGCTTGCCCAACAACGGCAAGGCGGCGTCCCTCAGTCCTCGAACTGATACGTGATCGGAAGCCAGCGATACGCTGTGCCGCTCCGCTCGACCATCCCGAGCGACGGGAATGACGTGTGATATCCAAGGATCGGCAGCCGCTCGGTTGCCGCCATCTCATAGACTTTGCGGCGCGTTGCGACGCCTTGAGCCTTGTCCATGTCGAAAAGAGCGCTCCATTCCGGATGCGCGAGCGAGGCGACCTCATGGTGTGCGCAGTCGCCCCATGCAAGCAATCGCTTGCCATTGCTTTCGATATGAAACCCAAGGTGACCGGGCGTGTGCCCTGGCGCCGCGAACGCGGCGATCCCTGAGGCGACGTCTTGCCCGGACTTTAGAAAGAAAGTTCGCTCAACGAGCGGCAGCATCACATCGCGGAACATCTTCCCCGACTTGTATTCATTCTGGTCCGGTGGACCTGCAAGCCGCTCCTCTTTCGACCAGAAGTCATACTCTTCCTGACCCACGGCGTAGCGCGCATTCGGAAACACCGGAACACCGGCTTCCGACACCCCCCCGATGTGATCGACATGGCAATGCGTAATCGCAACGATGTCGATCTGCTCCGGCTTTATTGACGCCGCCGCGAGGCTCTCGCGCAGCCGCCCTGCGGCCGGGCGAGGAATGAATCCCCCGGCACCGTTGCCCGTATCGATCAAAATCATCTCTTTGCCCGTATTGACGACAGCGGGGCTGAAGCCCGGGCGAAACTTCGCTTCGGGAAGAAGGTTGTCGCGCATGAGCTTCGCGACCTCTTCCTTGGGTCTATCCTCGCCGACGATGGGCCAAGGGCCGTCCACCATCGCGCCGCCGTCGGAAAGCACGGTGATCTCGAATTTGCCGAACTGGAAGCGCCGGAATGGGGGTTCAGATGCGCCCAGAAACGCGCCTTCTGCAGCAGTCGCACGTTTGGTCTGGCGCAGTATCGCTGGGGCAGCAAGCGCAAGCGCCGCCGCTCCGATAAACGATCTCCGCGAAGTCCCGGTATTGGATGACGACATGCAATTGCACTCCCTGGATGGCGCGAAGGTTCGTGACCGATATGACGCTTGAGCTTTTTGAGCCGGGTGAAGTACCGTCCGTCATGCAACCGGCTCCGGCCGTAGCGATTGGATCATTGGCTGAGCCGAAGAGGTGGCGCTTGTACGTTTCCGCTACGCCCGATGCCGAACCGCTGCGGCCGCTGTGGCGGCTCCACCAGGGCCGTACGCTGTTCGCCGGAACGCTGGACCGGAATGCGAGTCATCAGCACGGAGCGCCGGTGTATCTGGCGGGTCTCTGTGGCTCTTTCCGTTTGCGGATCAGAGAAAATCCCTGGCAATCGTGTCGGGCGGCTTTGATTCCAGCAGGCGTCCCGCATGAACTCGATCTCGCGGGCGAGCCGGTTTCGGTGCTTTACATCGAGCCCACAGTCGGCAACGCACACGCGCTCGCGCCTCTCGTTGGCAATGCCATTGAAGTGGGTGGTGCTCTGGTCGGCGCAACAGGTGAAACCGGCCTGATGCGCGAACTCTACGAAGACCGCGCATCGCTCAACTGGGTTGATGCGGCGATAACCGATCTCGTCGACTTTTCACAAACACGCGCCCGTCGCACGTTGGACGCACGCGTCTCCCGCGCCATTTCTGTGCTGGAATCCGCTGAGCCCGACACTCTCGTGTCCGTCACCAACGCAGCGCAGGCGGCAGGTCTCTCGGTCTCTCGCTTGCAGCATCTCTTCAGCGAAGAGATGGGCGTTTCGTTCCGGCGCTATCGTGCCTGGGTTCGCATGCTTCGCGCAATCGATGAAATCGCTGCTGGCTCAAGCTTCACCGAAGCAGCACACGCCGCAGGCTTTGCCGACCAATCCCACTTCGCTCACGATTTCCGGAAAACATTCGGTGCGCCTGCGTCCCGAAGCTTGACGAACGTTCGCGTATAGAGCCGCCGCCTTTCCGGAACGAATAGGCTCAGGTCTTCTTTTTCTTCGTGGCGTTCGCTTCACGCTCGAGCAGCACCTGCTTGCGCTCGACGCCCCATCGATAGCCTGAAATACCGCCGTCGCTGCGAATAACGCGGTGGCAAGGAATGGCAAGAGCGATCTCATTCGCTGCACAGGCGCCAGCAACTGCGCGCACCGCTTTCGGCATACCGATCTGTGCAGCGATCTCGGCGTATGTTGCCGTCATGCCGAATGGAATTTCTCGGAGCGCCTGCCAGACGCGATGCTGAAAGGCCGTGCCGCGAATGTCGAGCGGAAGATTGAAATCCTTCCCGGGCCTTTCGACCAAGCCGACGACCTGAGCAACGATGGCTTCGAATTCGCTGTCGCCCCCGATCAGAGTCGCATTGGGAAAGCGGCGCTCAAGATCGTGCACGAGTTCGCGCGGATCATCACTCAGAGTTATCGCCGAAATGCCTTTGGCGCTCGCCGCAACCAGAACAGCGCCAAGCGAACACTGCCCCACCGCGAACCGAATTTCGGTATTGGCTCCGCCAGAGCGGAAGTCAGTCGGCGTCATGCCAAGCACGTCCGGCGCGTCGGCATAAAAGCGGCCGCTGGAATTAAACCCCGCGTCGTATAACGCCTCTGTCACAGAAGAACTCTGCTTGAGATTATCTCGAACGCGCTTCTGGCGATTTGCAATTGCGTAGGCCTTTGGTGTCACTCCGGTGACGATCTTGAAAATGCGATGGAAGTGAAACGAGCTAAGACCAGCATTGGCGGCAAGGGTTTCGAGACTCGGCTGATCGTCCGCAGTCTCGATTGTGCGACACGCAGCCGCGATCATCTCCGCGTAGTGTTTATGAAGCGGCGGCTCCGTCGGCCGGCAGCGCTTACACGGCCGAAAGCCAGCGGCTTCTGCATCCGCAGCAGACGCATAGAATCGGACGTTCTCACGCTTGGCCAGACGCGATGGGCACGCAGGCCGACAAAAGACACCTGTCGTCGCAACCGAATAAACGAACTGGCCGTCAAAGCTGGCGTCGCGTGTTTTCACGGCGTTCCAACACGTCTCATCCGTCATCGAAGACGATTTCAGAGTCTTGGATTTCGGAACCGCGAGGGCCATTGCCGTTGCTCTCTCTGCCAACATGCATGAAACATAGGAGCTTGCCGCATACTCTGCACTTCGTTCCTTGCGATCAAATCAATTGGCACGACGGAGCCCAAAGCGCGGGGTGTTGCTAGAGACACAACCGCTCAAACAATCGGCCGACGTCAATTGACAGGCCTATTGATATGGCCAATCTGTTCACGTCGGTTCCCTTCGGGGAAACAATAGGGAATGCGGTACTGGCTCTCGCCAAAAGCCGCAGCTGCCCCCGCAACTGTAAGCGGCGAGACGTCGGCGATATTACCACTGGGAGCGAGAGTTTCTGGGAAGGTAGTCCGGAAGTCTAAGACCCGCGAGCCAGGAGACCTGCCGACAGTCGTGGTCACACGCGAGAACGCGTCGGGCGGGGTGCCTCGATCGTTGGCGAATGAACGCGTCCGCGCGCTCAAACGGCTTCGCTCGCGGTGACGTGCCCATTTGTACGTCAGGACTGTCATGTCTTCTCTGTTTTCTCGCGCGGGCTCCGTTTCCGAACGGCGTCGCTTGCTCGCCTCAATTTCCTTTGTCGCTCTCTCTTCTTGCTTCGGATTTAGCGCAAGCGCACAGGACGCATCGCCGCCAGCCGAGGAAGGGACGCCAAGCGCGAACTCTTCGTCCGTTCCACTACCGAGCGTCGTCGTCTCGACCCAGCAAAAAAAGAAGCCAACGACCAAGAAGAAAAAAGTCGTTCAATCGCCCGCGGCGGAAGCTTCTGAGAATCCAACCGTTGTGGGCAACAACGGCAATGAAACCGATGCCACGAATGAGTCCAGGGAAACAAATCCGTCTGGCCTGAACCTTTCGAAGCCCGCAACGAGCGGCAGCCGCCTCGGCCTAACGCCTCTCGAAACGCCCGCCAGCGTCGAAGTGATCTCTGGCGAGACGATCCGCGAACGGGGCCAGACGAGCGTCGTCGATGCCGTTACGCAGAACGCGGCTGGCTTTACATCTACGGCTTCTCCAGGCAACGGCGGAACCGGTCTCGCAACGCGCGGCTTCTCGGGCCACGGTTCCGTCATGCAGCTCTACGACGGCACACGCATGTACGTCGGTTCTGGCACCGTTACATTTCCATTCAACACCTGGACTGCGGATCGCATCGAAGTTCTGCGTGGACCGGCATCCGTGCTCTATGGCGAAGGTGCAATCGGCGGCGTCATCAACGTCGTTCCGAAAAAGCCGACGGACTATTTCGTCAACGAAGCGGAAGTCGCCGTCGGCACGGATTTTTCGCGTCGTATCGGGCTCGGTTCCGGCGGACCGATCAACGACCGGCTGTCGTACCGGATCGACGTTGCGGGCGAACAGTCTGATGGCTGGCTAAAGCAGGAAGGCGAGTTTCAGAATCTAGCCTTGTCTGGTGCCGTTAAGCTCAAGGCCGCGCCGGGACTGACATTCACTCTATCGAACGACTACGGCTACCAGGAGCCATTGCGCTACTTCGGTATGCCATTCATCGACGGGCGTATGGATAAACGCATCCGCTTCAAGAATTTCAACGTCGAGGACAGCGAGGTCCGTTATCGCGACAACTGGACTCAATTCAAGACAGAGTGGCAGGCAAACGACGCTCTCACATTCCGCAACACCGCCTATCGGCTCACCAGCCATCGGCATTGGCGCAATATCGAAAACTACGCCTATGTCTCTAATCTCGCTGATCCCCATTATGGCCAGATCAAGCGCGACGACTATATCGAGATCTACCACAATCAGGAGCAGATCGGTGATCGCTTCGACGCAACGCTCAGGCACTCGCTCTTCGGCATGAAGAACGAAGTCGTCGCGGGTTTCGACGTCAATAAGATCAATTTCCTGCACTCGAACAATTCGCCGTACAGCGGCACGAGCTGGGTTAATCCGTACAATTTCAATTCGGGATCGTTCTACGATCCAATCAATCTTCCCCCGACCGTTGCGAGCTTCAAGACAGATACCTTCCAGTATTCGCTGTTCGCTGAAGATCGTCTGGCCGTCACCGAAAAGCTCGCGCTTGTCGGCGGCATTCGTCTGGAACGTCCATCCATTGAGCGGATGAGCCTGATAACCGGAAAGGGCTTCGATAAGGACTTCTCGGCCGTCTCATGGCGCGCTGGTGCCGTCTACACGTGGCAGCCTGGTCTCGCGTTCTACGGTTCGTACTCGACCGCGGTCGACGCGCTGGGCAACCTCATCACGCTCTCGCAAGCGCAGGTTCCTTTCGATCTGGCGACGGGTCGGCAAGTCGAGGTTGGCGTCAAGCAGGACTTCTGGAACGGTCGCGGAGAGTGGACGTTCGCGGCCTACGATATCGTCAAGAAAAACTTGCTGACGCAGGACCCGAACAACTCGCAGATCACGCAGCAGGTGGGACAGCAATCGTCACGCGGTTTGGAACTATCTGCAGCGCTGCAGCTCACCGACACGCTTCGGGCAGAGGGCAACATCGCAGTGCTTCAAGCGCAATATGACGAGTTCTGGGTGAACGGAGTTTCCTACGCAGGAAAGGTGCCGACGAACGTTCCGCAGCAAGTCGCAAATCTCTGGTTGAAGTGGAATTTCGCACCGCGTTGGGATCTGATCGGCGGCGTTCGCTGGGTTGGAACAACTTATAACGATCAGGCAAACCGCAGTTCGCGCCCGGACTACGTGCTCTTTAATGCAGGGATCGATTACGCGGTGACGGAGAACAGCACGCTGTCTGTCCGCGGATACAACCTCACCGACGAGATCTATGCCACGGGCGGCGGTGCCAACTCTGACGGTTCGACGCGAAGCTGGACGCTCGGCCGTCCACGTTCCGCCGAAGTTGCGTACCGCATCAAATTCTGAATGACATCACTGGGCGGGCCACATACGGGCTCGCCCGGTTAAGCCCACACAATATTCGTTGAGAGCTATGTTAACAGGCACCAAAACGGCCATCCGAGCTGGCAAGCGTGCGCTTTATTTCGCGCACCGCTGGCTTGGAATTATCACGTGTATATTCTGCTTGATCTGGTTCATCTCGGGTCTCGTCATGGTCTACGTGCAGTTCCCTGCGTGGACCGAAGCGGAACGTCTCGCAACATTGCACCCAATCGATGTCGAGAAGATCGCGCGGACGCCAGATGAGGCGCTGGCCGTCGCAGGACTGAAAGCACAGACGACAAACGTCCGTCTCGAAATGTACGGAACCGAACCGGTCTATCGCCTTGGCCGCGGAGAAAGCACGCAAGCTGTTTCTGCTGTCGCTGGCCGCTTGATCTCGTCAGTCTCGCTGGATGAAGCAAGAGCGCGTCTCGCTTCGGTATACCCTGAAGCAAGCATCGATTATCTCGGCCCGGTCGAGCGCGATCAATGGACGGTAACGAGGCGCTTCGATGGCCACCGGCCGCTCTATCTTTTTACGCTCGGCGACCGGGCAGGAACGAACATCTATGTCTCTTCAAAAACGGGAGAGATCGTCCAGAATTCAACTTACAATGAGCGATTTTGGAATTGGCTCGGCGCCATTCCGCATTGGGTTTACTTCACGCCCATCCGTACAGACGGCGAATTCTGGCGCCAGGCAGTTATGTGGCTATCTGGTCCGCTCATCATTGGGGGGATCACGGGGCTTTGGATCGGAATTCTCCGGCTGCGCCTGCGCAGACCATACTCGCGCGGCCGCATGACGCCCTATCGCGGCTGGATGAAATGGCATCACATCGGCGGACTCGTCGGCGGCGTGTTTTTGACGACGTGGATTTTCAGCGGCTGGTTATCGGTCAATCCGTTCGGCTTCTTCGCGCGCACGCAATTCACGCTCGAGCTGAAGCAGAGGTACACCGGTGCAAAATCAGAATTCGGCATTCCGATCTCCGCGTTGAAGGCAGCGGCGCGATCGCCAGTCACGGCTTTGGAGATGAACTTCGTTTCCGGAGAGTCGCTAATCGTCGCGAAAAGCAGCCCGCAGCAAAAGCAGCTGTTTGACGGAGCGACGGGAACGTCCCGCACACTTGATCCGAAACGCCTGACCGAAGCGGCGGAAGGTTTACTCCCCAAGGCGCATCTCACGCGAACGGAAGTTCTGACGGAAGAGGACATCTACTGGTACTCGCACCATCATACCCGTCCGCTGCCGGTCTTACGCTTCGTATTTGACGACGAGAACGCAACTTGGATCCATATCGACCCAGCAACCGGCGACCTGGCCGGGTTGTCCGACACAAGCGAACGAACGCACCGATGGTTGTTCAACTTTCTGCATGACTTCGATTTGCCGGTCCTGCTCCGCTACCAGCCAGCCCGTGACATTCTGATTTGGATGCTGAGCATCGCCGGTATCATTATCTCGATATCGGGCATCGTTGTCGGATGGCGTTATCTCGCTCGTAAGGCCGATCAACGCGCAATGAGCGCGACGAGGCAAGCATTGGAAGCCAAGTCATCGTCCTGACGTTCGACGGCTTGGTGCCAGCAACGCCGGATTGCCCGATTGACCTCGCAGCCGCCGCATCTGCAGTAGCAAACGCCGTCTGGTTGCCGTCTCTGGCTAATCCACGACTGGTCGGAAAGCGCTCAATCGGCAGGATCTGCAACTTCGACTTGCCGACTCGCCTGTTGACTGAAATATTCGCGCCGCCCAATCGATTTCGATTCCCACACCAGAGCCAGGTGAGCCCTTTGTCCGAACCAAAGAACGTTTCGACGCGCCGCGTTCTCTTCGCCAGCCTTGCTGGAACGACGATCGAGTTCTTTGATTTCTACATCTATGCAACCGCGGCCGTGCTGGTCTTTCCGCAACTCTTCTTTCCCAATAGCGATCCGACGACCGCGATGCTGCAGTCGTTCGCAACGTTCTCCATCGCGTTTTTCGCACGCCCCGTTGGCGCAATTCTGTTTGGCCACTTCGGCGACAGGATCGGCCGCAAGGCAACCCTCGTGGCGGCGCTGTTGACGATGGGACTGGCGACGGTCGCGATCGGCTTCTTGCCGACATACGAGTCCGTTGGCGTTTTGGCGCCATTCCTACTGGCGACATGCCGCTTCTTCCAAGGGTTGGGACTTGGCGGAGAATGGGGTGGCGCCGTTCTGCTGGCGACCGAGAATGCGCCGAAATCCAAGAAGGCATGGTTCGGTATGTTCCCGCAGCTTGGTGCCCCGATCGGCTTCCTGTGCTCGACTGGCATTTTCCTTCTGATCACCGAAACGCTGACAAACGAGCAGTTTGAATCCTTCGGCTGGCGCATCCCGTTTGTCGCGAGCGCGATTCTCGTCTTCGTCGGCCTCTACGTGCGCCTCCGCATTTCCGAGACGCCCGCATTCAAAGAAGCGATCAAGAACGACGAACGCGTGCGCGTTCCTTTGCTGACGGTCTTCACGCAGCACATCTGGTTGCTTATTCTTGGCACCTTTGGCGCCCTCGCAACCTTCGTTCTGTTCTATCTGATGACCGTCTTCGCTCTCAGCTGGGGCATCAGTTCGCTTGGGTTTACGCGCGAGCAGTTCCTGCCCCTTCAGATGATCGGCGTGATTTTCTTCGGGATTACGATTCCGATCTCGGCGTTGTTGGCGGATCGCTTCGGTAGAAACACGGTGCTGCTGTGGTCCACCGCGCTCATCGCCGCTTTCGGGCTGTTGTTCGAGCCGCTATTTGGCTCCGGACAAATCACAAGCGTGCTCGTCTTTATGATTATCGGGTTGGCACTCATGGGCCTTACCTATGGCCCGCTCGGCACGGCGCTGTCCGAGCCATTTCCTGTCAGTGTGCGCTACACCGGATCGTCGCTGGCCTTTAATCTCGCCGGTATCTTCGGTGCGTCGCTGGCACCCTATGTGGCAACGTCGCTGGCGACGCAGTACGGGATCCAGGCTGTCGGTTACTATCTGGCAGGAGCTGCAGCTCTGACGTTCCTGGCTCTTCTCGGTCTGCGCCGAAATGCCAGCGCACATGCACAGTCGTCGTTGGCGGCAGGGGCCAATTGACCGCCATTCGCCGGTAGACTCAAACAGCGTCCGGCGTGGCGCTGTTTTTTTTGCGCGCGCTGCTTGGAAAACGCAGGGTAACGATCAGCCCCGATCCTCCGTTCTTAAGGCCCATGCTTCCGCCCCATGCGTCGGCGATATCGGAAACGATTGCGAGGCCAAGTCCCGCTCCCTCGCTTCTCGTATCGAGCCGCGCGCCGCGGACAATAACCTCGCCCTGAAGCTCTTCCGCGATCCCCGGACCGTCATCCGCAATAGCAATCGTTGTGTCCCGGTCATTGGCGCCCGCCGTAATGGATATTTGGCCGCGCGCATGCCGCGCCGCGTTCTCGATGACGTTCCCCAAAGCCTCGGCCAAGTCATCGACATGAATGCGCGCCGCAAGATCCTTGGGCACATCAATCACCCAATCAAGCTTCTGGCCTGAAGGCGTGCGCTCAACGACGCGGACAACACGATCGACGGCCACCTTTACATTCGCCGAAGCATTGCGGGCAGCATAAGCAAGCCGCGCGCGTGCAAGCTCCCGATCGACATTCCGGCGCATTGTTTCAGCGAGTGAGGATATGTCAGCGGCGATTTCCGTCTCGCCCTTAGCTTTCAACCGCTCCGTCTCACCGTGCAGAACCTGCAACGGCGTCTTGAGGCCGTGCGCAAGATCGGCGGCACGCCCCTTTGCTTTCTCGATGGCCAGTTCGCGTTCGTTGAGCAGCGCGTCGATCTCATCCGCCAAGGGTTGAACTTCGTCGGGGAAACCCGCTTCCAGTCGCCGCTCGCTACCGGATCGGATTGCCGTCAGCTTCTTACGAATAGCCGCGAGCGGACGCAGCCCGACGGTCACCTGCGCCCAGGAGGCGACGAGCAGAAGTCCGCCAATCAGCAACAAGAAGGGCAGGAGTTCGGAGGCAAAGCTCCGGACCGACGTCTGCACCTCCGCCGCATTCCAGGCGACCGCGATCCGCGCTTTTGAGCCGCCAAGCCGCGCAGGCAGCTCGATGTTCCGCTGCAATAGATAAACTTTTGCACCATCGGGCCCCGCGATCAGATGATGATGAATCGCATCGTCGACATTTAACTCGGTCGGAAGCGAGAGCGAGCTATCCCAGAGCGAACGCGAGCGCAGTTCCTTGCCGCCGGAGTCGATTGCGATCTGCCAATAGAGCCCCGATAGAGGCTCATCGAAACGCGGATCGGCAGGAGGGCGTTCAACGATCAACTGCCCATTCGGCGCCACCGCTAGATTTGCCGCAAGCTGATTGAGATAAACGTTGAGTTCGGCATCGACACGCTGTTCCACGTGCTGCTTGAATAGAACCGTCAGGCCGAATGCAGCAAGACCGAGCGCGATGAAAACCGAGAGAGCACCGGCGAGAAGCAGCCGCAGCCTCAACGATCTGAAGCTCATTTCGCGTCGTCCGCCAAGAGATAGCCAAATCCTCGCCGCGTCTCGATAAGACCTTGGCCAAGCTTCTTGCGCAGGCGCGTCACAACGGCTTCGAGCGCGTTTGCTTCGCGTGCGTCATCATCCCCGTACAGATGCTCGATGAGTTCTGACGGAGGGACGACACGCCCCTTGTGATGCAAAAGATAGCTGATCAGCCTGTATTCGAGCGGTGAGACGGCAACCTGTTCGTCGCTCACCGATACACGCATCTGCCGCGTATCAAGCGACAACTCGCCAGCCGATAGAACGGCCGAGCCGTGTCCGGTGGAACGGCGAATGAGTGCCCGCACACGCGCCATAAGCTCTTCAAGATGGAACGGCTTGGCAAGATAATCGTCGGCCCCCGCGTCGATCCCATCAACACGCTCCGACCAGGCGCCACGAGCTGTAAGCACCAGAACCGGCATCATCTTGCCCGAAGCCCGCCAACGTTTGAGCACCGAAAGACCGTCCATCTTCGGCAGGCCAAGATCGAGAATAACGAGATCATAGTCCTCGGTATCGCCGCGAAACCAAGCTGTCTCGCCATCCATCGCCGCGTCGGCCTGATAGCACGCAGCCTCTAAGGCGGTGGCGATGCAATACGCGATCTTCGGCTCGTCCTCGACGACGAGGATGCGCATCAGTCATCATCCTCGATTTTGAGAATTTTCGCCGTTTTGGCGTCGACCTCGACTTCCTTCAGTTTCCCGTCGGGCGTCAAAACTTTAAACTCGTAGACGAACTTGGTCCCCGCCTTGTCTTCGACTTCGAGTTCAACGCCAAGGATCTCCCCGGCGAACTGTGCTTTGAACTCGGCGGTAATCTCGATCAGTGGACGGATGCGGCCCTCGAGCAAGGCCTGACGTGCCAATTCGTGATCTCGTGCATCATCATCTCCCACGGCGGCGACACTGCCGCCGGCGAGAAGAGCGGCAGCCACGAACGATGCGAGCAATTTTCGAAGATGCGTTTTCATCGTTCGATCAATGCAACAGGCTTCCTGACAATTCGCTGACGGCTGCCATCAGGGCGCTGTCAGCCGCGATCAGCGAGGGTGCGGCTATTGGCTAGCCGACGTCGGCAAGCCAACACCAAATCTAACACAAGGAATTTCAGAGATGTCTAAAGTTCTGTCGCTTTCCGCCCTCGTCGTCATGATGGGTCTCGCCACACCGGCATTCGCCGACAATGATGGACGTCGCCTCAATGTCCCGGCTGACCAGTGGCTGAGCGTTTCGGAGGTTATTCAGAAGCTTTCGGCGCAGGGCTACAAGGTAACCAAGATCGAAGCCGATGATGGCGCGTATGAGTTCGACGCCACCAATGCGGATGGCGTCCGCGTCGAAGGCCATGCACATCCCGCGACCGGTCAGGTCCTCGTTGGCTATGACGACTAACACTTAGATTTGCGGCCTGGCTGGTTTCATTTTCAGCCAGGCCACAGTCATCTCAGCAGGGCTTAACGTCAGCTATGCAGACCCGGTGCTTCATAGCCGGTGCGCTCAACGTATTCCGTATATCCGCCGCCATACTGATGAATGCCATCCGGCGTCAGTTCCAAAACCCGGTTCGACAGCGCCGCCAGAAAATGCCGGTCGTGCGATACAAATAGCATCGCGCCCTCATACTGCGAGAGCGCAGCGATGAGCATCTCTTTCGTCATAACGTCCAGATGGTTCGTCGGCTCGTCGAGCACGAGAAAGTTCGGCGGATCGTACAGCATCTTGGCCATGACGAGCCGGGCCTTCTCGCCGCCGGAAAGAACGCGGCACTTCTTCTCAACATCGTCGCCGGAGAAACCGAAGCATCCCGCGAGCGAGCGCAGCGAACCTTGTCCGGCTTGAGGGAACGAATATTCGAGCGATTGAAACACGGTCTGATCTCCGTCGAGAAGATCCATCGCATGCTGAGCGAAATAACCCATCTTCACGCTTGCGCCGATGGCGACGGACCCAGCATCGGGTTGGGTCGAACCGGCAACCAGCTTAAGGAGTGTCGATTTTCCCGCTCCGTTGATGCCCATAACGCACCAACGTTCTTTGCGGCGAACCTGAAACGTCAGCCCCTCATAGATGCTCCGCGAACCGTAACTCTTGTGGACGTCTTTGAGCGTCGCAACATCTTCGCCGGATCGCGGCGCAGAGGGAAATTCAAACATCACGCTCTGTCGGCGCTTCGGCGGTTCGACCCGTTCGATCTTGTCGAGCGTCTTTACCCGGCTTTGCACTTGAGCAGCATGCGAAGCGCGCGCCTTGAATCGCTCGATGAATTTCAGTTCCTTGGCCAGCATGGCCTGCTGCCGGTCAAATTGCGCTTGTTGCTGCTTTTCCGTCAGCGCGCGTTGCTGCATGTAGAATTCATAATCGCCGGTATACGACGTTAGCGTTCCACTATCGATCTCGACGATCTTCGTCACGATGCGATCCATGAACTCGCGATCGTGCGAGGTCATCATCAGTGCGCCTTCGTAACCCTTCAGAAACTCTTCAAGCCAGATGAGACTTTCGATATCGAGATGATTGCTCGGTTCGTCCAGCAGCATCACATCGGGGCGCATCAATAGAATGCGCGCAAGCGCGACGCGCATTTTCCAGCCGCCTGAGAGCGCGCCGACGTCGCCCTCCATCATCTCCTGACTGAAGCTCAAGCCAGCCAGAACTTCGCGCGCTTGTCCCTCCAGCGCATACCCGCCGAGGCTTTCGAAGCGCCCCTGAACTTCGCCGTAACGCTCGATGATCTCTTCCATCTCGTCGGCGCGATCCGGGTCCGCCATATCGGCTTCAAGTTTCGCAAGCTCGGCCGCGATATCGCTGACAGGTCCGGCCCCGTTCATCACTTCGGAAACGGCGCTGCGCCCGCTCATCTCGCCAACGTCTTGGTTGAAATAGCCGATAGTAACGCCACGATCGACCGATACCTGCCCTTCATCGGGCTGCTCTTGCCCAGTGATGAGCCGAAAAAGCGTTGTCTTGCCCGCACCGTTCGGTCCGACGAGACCGATCTTTTCACCTTTGTAGAGGGCCGTTGAAGCCTCGATGAAAACGATCTGGTGGCCGTTCTGCTTGCTGATGCTGTCGAGATGAATCATTTCGGGAATGCGCCTTCAAAGAGATCCGGCGCTCATAAGTCAGATAGTGCGCGTTCGAAAGAGCAATGTCGCGAACTGCGCCGTTTCGCGCAGCAGTTCCAGCGACTTGCCGAAGCCGCGCGGGCAATTCCAACACATTTGGGCAAAAACAAAAGATCAGCTGATGCGGACAGCCGCACAGCCCGTCATAGCGCAAACTCGGAGAGAAGGCCGGTCCCTCCTAGAGGGCCGGCCGATTTGTCAATGGAGGAAGTAAGTAGAGAGGATACCGAAGCCGAGCAGGCCGAAAATGACCAGCAAGTTGAAGACGCTATTTAGCGCTCCGATATTATCGGTATGAGTTGGGTGATGAGAAGGATATGCCATGGGGACTCCTCCTAAGCTTGCCTGAAAGTTATATGGGCATCAGACCCGCCGAATTCCAGATGCAACGGCGTAACGACGGCGATCCCATCGAATTCAATTCCGTCAGCGTGAGGCGTAAAGCTTCGCCCGATTGAACGGGTTTGAGCGCAAACAATATCGAACGCCATTCAGATCCGGTGAAAAGCCCTTTGCAGCGCGTCGCACCGCTCACCCGGGCACACCGCGCGGAATCCATTCACCGCCTTCGTGCACAAACGCTTTCGCAACAGCATCCCAAGCGAGTGCGTGCGCGGCAGCTTCCTCGATAGGATTCTTCGCGCGGTTATCCCAGGCGTTATTGAATGTTGTGCGGTAAATGTCCTGGGCCGCTGTCGGCAGGCGATCCCGAACGGGTGCCGGAAGATCGCCGTTGGAAGGGTATCGCATGCGCACGTCCTCCACTGACTAGGCCATAAACTCAGTACGCCACATCAAAGTTCACTCGCAAATCGAGCCTTCGCAATGAAGCAGTGAATTGCAATGAGTTTCCCCTGGGAAGAACGCCACTCCTGCATCGGGAGAGGATGAACGGGTGCACGAGCTCCGGCCGACCGGAGGATAGGGGAGGGGAGAATTTACGCTGCTATAAAATTAGGCGGTGCAGCTCAGTTTCGACGTGCGAATTCAGTGGCGAAATCGCTTTTTGTATATTAACACCCTGCGCCACAGGCCGTCTCTGCGTGATCCCAAACGTGGTCGACGCCCGCTTTTTGCAACGCTACGCGATCGCTGGGCATTCCAGCAAGCGCGGCCGCCTGCACTTCGCGATATCTATCACTCCCTTCGATATCTGCGCATACGAACGACCCACTTCATTCACGAACATTCCATCCAGCAATAGTTTAGCCGAGAGCATTCTATGGCCAATGTCGTTTTGCGCGCTATCAAGTCGACGGCGAATGCCATTCTTGCGCCCGTTGGATTGCAGATATCCAAAGCCGGTAGTGGCTGGCACGAGGACACGCGCAATTTCATCCCCTTCGAGGAAACAGCTCGGGCAGCTCAGGGAGCGGGGTTTTCTATCGCTGATTACGTCGATACGGTGATGAACCAATCACCTGGTTCGTCCCAAGCCACTGTCGACTTAATGGCAGCGGCGGGAGTCTTTGCAAATGAACTTGATACCGTCGTGGAGATCGGTCCAGGCACGGGGCGGTATCTCGAAAAGACAATGAAGGCCGCTCACCCCAGGCGCTACGAAATCTACGAAACCGCCGGTCCCTGGCTAACCTATCTGGCGCAGAATTACGATGTCGTGCCGCAGGAAACCGATGGCTTCTCTCTTTCCAAAACGCCGGATATGAGCGCCGATTTAGTCCACGCTCATAAGGTTTTTAATACCGTAACTTTCATGATGTCCTGCTGCTATTGGAACGAGATGGTTCGGGTCGTCAAACCCGGCGGCTGGGCGGTATTCGATATCATGACTGAACGATGCTTGGAGGGAGATGCGCTTTCGGTTTGGGCAAAATCGGGAATTCGAAACGGCTCGTTCCCGACGGCTATGCCACGAGAATTGGCGACCCGATTTTTCGGCGATCACGGCTTCTCGCTAAAGGCGAGCCATATCGTGCCAATGCGTCCCGGCGTTACGGAATTGATGATCTTCCAGAGAAGCTAGCCAAACCCGACACCGATTATGATTTGCCCACGGATTGTCATCCTCGCGACGCGAGATGACGGGTATCCCCAATGATGCCTTAGGATACAATCGGCCAAGATATTCTGATTCGATTTCTTGGGGCGGAATCGCAATGCGGATATGGCCAGCAATCCTCCCTGTTCTCGCGGTCTTGGGAGCTTATTCGGCGCAGGCTGACGATATCAGCAGCGTCTTCAGTCCCTCAAAGCCAACTTTCAGCGTCGTTGGAAGCATCGAAGGCACGCATACCGACAATGCTTTCTTTGCCCCAAAAGACCGGCAGAGCGATTATTATTTCGAACCCAATTTGGTGTTGCGGCTCGACGGGACGCTGACCGACGACATCTTCTATCGGCTCTACGCGCGCACCACATTTGACGCATTCTCGGAGCAGGTGGGTGCGAATTCGTCCTTCGCTCTCGTTGGCGTCCGGTTGTCTCGAAATCTCTGGGAATGGACGTGGAACCTAAGCTACGAGAACCGAATGGCGTTTGACGGCGTTTATGGGGAGCGCACGTTCAACGCAAACGATATCATTGGCGTGACGACACGAGATTTCACCATCGGCACCGCCACCGTCACGCCGGCGCTTCTGCTGGGTTACCGTCGCGGCGACGTCGATGATGTGAACAGGTATCGGGTCGAAATCTGGCTCGGTATCGAGATCCCAATCAATACGAAGTGGGCGCTCGTATCAGAATCCTTCATTGACATGTACTACTTCACAGACGGAAGGAACGTCGGACGCAACGATCAGATTTTTTCGACCGGACTGGGCTTGAAGTACAATCTCGATGACAACACGTCGATCACGACGGAAGTCGTTTATGAGGCCGGCAATTCGAACCGCCCAGGGTTGGACTACCGGATGATTGAAGTCGGGCCGCGGCTCGATTTTGCATTCTAAGGAGAAGATCCATGAAACCTCGTTCGCTCGGGATCTCAATGCTGATTGTTTTTGCGGCTACCATCTGGGCTGATACGACAGCATTCAGTGCGGAGCGGCGCGGCCCGGCTGATCGTCAGCGGCGCCTCGATAGCGACGTCCAGCGCGCAGATATGCGGCAGCATCGCTTGAAGAGACTTCGGTCGCTGGACAACACTGGAAAGCCAGACGCAGCCGTGAAACCAAAGACAACGACACCGAAGGACACTGGCAACTGACGGTGCAGCCGGTTGGGCGTCACGGATCAAGTTTGCTCGGCGCAGAAGACGCGGCACTCTGCGGTGCCTCAAGCGTCCTGATTTGCAAGTACGCCAAGGCGATGACGAGCAAAGGGCTCGCGATATTGAAGATCGCATACGGCACATAGCTAAGCGTTGGAACACCGAGTGTAACGGCCATGTAGGCGCCGCAGCTATTCCAGGGGATCAACGCCGAAGACGGTGTAGCGGACGCGCCGACCGCGCGCGTCAGCGCAACCGGCGTGTAGCCTCGGTTCGCATAAGCGGATTTGAACATGCGGCCCGGAAGCACAACCGCCATATACTGATCCGCAGTCACAACGTTGGTTGTGAAGACCGTTGCAACCAGTGACGCTGCCAACGCCGCCGCCGATTTCGCCGCGTTCAGAATTGACGTGATGACGCGATCGAGAATTCCAGCCTTCTCGACAACGCCACCGAATGCAAGTGCCGTAATGACCAGCCACACCGTGTCGAGCATGCTTTCCATACCACCGCGCGACGCGAGTTCATCGATGGGCGCGAAGCCGGTGCTTGAGGTGTAGCCGCTGGCAAGAGAAAGCCAAACGCCTTTCAGAAGTGCCAGGGGATTCGGAAGACTCCCATCACCTCCGGCGAATGCGATGACGCGCTCTGGCGCGACGATGGCAGCGAGAGCGCCGCCGACAAGAGCACCGATAAAGATGGCGATGAATGGCGGATACTTGAGAATAGCCAAGCCGATGACCACCACGAGCGGCAGAAACAAAATCGGCGACATGCGAAATCCCCGCTCGATAGCGGAGATCTTTTCGCTTGCGTCGAATTCGCCAGGGTTTCCAAGCATCGCGAAGACCACCATCGCGATTGCCAACGCTACGGCGGAAATGAATGCAGTCTCCCGAATGTGGACATAGAGATCGCTTCCGCCTGCGGCCGCCGCAAGATTTGCCGAGTCCGATAGAGGCGACGTGGTATCGCCGAAATACGATCCCGAAATGATCGCGCCTGCTGCGATTGCGGGATTGAGTTCCATGCTGTGGGATATGCCCATCAGGCCGACCCCGATCGTCCCGACAGTCGTCCAAGAACTACCGATGCTTGCCGAAACGAGCGCGCAGATCAAAGCGGAACTCAAATAGAAATAATTCGGGCTGAGAAGTTCAAGACCGTAATACACCATGGCCACGAGCGTTCCGCTCAACGCCCATGCTCCGATGAGCGCGCCGACAGCGAAGAGAATAAATATCGCTCCGAGGCCGGAACTCACGCTGGATATTGCAGCGGCTTTGAGTTCTTCGAGTGTAAAGCCGTTACGCCAACCGATGAATAACGCAACCAGCGTCGCAAGTGTGAGTGCAACTTGGTTCGGCCCCTTCGAGCCTGCGTCTCCAAATAAGTAGTACGACAACGATACAAGCACGATGAGGCTTGCGATCGGAATCAGAGCTTCGAGCAGCGTCGGCCGAGATCTGCCGCTATCGCTCATTGGGCTGACGTCCATCTATGGTGGACCGGTCCGATCAGTCGGCGGCGTCACGAATGAGCGGGCACGTCATACAATGTCCGCCGCCGCGGCCGCGGCCAAGCTCCGAGCCACTGATGGTGATGACCTCGATGCCAGCCTTTCGGAGAAGTGTGTTCGTGTAGGTATTTCGATCATACGCAAATACGACACCCGGCGAAGCGCAAACGAGATTGGCGCCGCTATCCCATTGCGTCCGTTCGCGCATGTAAGCGTTGCCGCCCGTTTCCACCACTCGCATATTCTTGACGCCAAGAGATTCGGCGACAACGTCAACGAAACGTCCATTGTCCTTGCGGAGTTCGATGCCACTCGGCGTGTCAGCCGGACGATAAGAAAACGCAGTTATCTTATCGACGATATCAGGATAGATGAGAACGCAATCGCGATCTGCAAATGTGAAGACCGTATCGAGGTGCATGGCCGCGCGAAGCTTGGGCATTGCTGCAATGATTACGCGCTCGGCCGCGCCCTTCTTGAAGAGCGTTGCCGCAAGCTGGCTGATGGCTTGTCGGGACGTCCGCTCGCTCATCCCAATGAGGACGATGCCTTTACCGATCGGCATCACATCGCCGCCCTCAAGCGTTGCAAGACCGTGATCGTGAAGCGGATCGCCCCACCAAACGTTGACCTTTCCGGCGAAGTCAGGATGGAACTTGTAAATCGATGCCGTGAGGATCGTTTCCTCGTGCCGCGCAGGCCAATAAAGCGGATTGAGCGTACAGCCGCCATAGATCCAGCATGTCGTGTCTCGGGTATAGAGCGTGTTGGGAAGCGGCGGCAGCAAATACTCCGTTACGCCGGCAGCTTCGCGAATGAGCTGCAGTGTTTCGCCGCCGTGACTTTCAGGAAAGTCGTAGGTCGATAAACCGCCGATCAACGTTTCCGCAAGCTGGCGCGGTGGCAGGCCGGCCAGATAGCTCCGGATCTCGTCAATCAAACCCAAGCCAACCTGATCGGGAACAATCTGGTTGTCGAGAATCCATTGCTTTGCTTCCGGAATAGCGACCGTCTCTGCCAGCAGGTTGTGCATCTCAACGACTTCGATGCCGCGATCGCGCATTTTCTGCGTGAAGTCGAAGTGGTCTCGCTTGGCGTTATCAACCCAAAGCACATCGTCGAAGAGTAAGGAATCGCAATTGCTAGGCGTGAGACGCTGATGCGCAATTCCCGGGGCGCACACCATGACCTTGCGTAGCTGGCCGACCTCGGAATAGACGCCGTAGTTTGTTAGCGCTGCCATGCTAATGCACTCCAACTCAGATGGTGATGGAACCGTTCAACAGACCGTATACTCCCGCGATGCAGCCGACCGCCGCGATGAGAAAAAGGATCCAGTCCGTTGTGCTGAAGACTTGCTTGTTCTGCTCGCGCCGCGCCCAGATATAAAGAACGGTGCCCGGGCCGTATAAAATCGCGGAAAGAAGAAGGAACTTCGTGCCGCCCGCGAACAGCAGAAAGATCGTGTAGAGAACGGCGACCGCAGCGATAATCATATCGCGCGTGCGCTTCTGCGCTTGGCCCTCATAGGTTTCGCCTCGATGGGCCATGAGAAGGCCATACCCGGCAACGAGCAGATACGGAATGAGTGCCATCGCGCTTGTGAGATTGAGCATCAATGCAAAGGCGTCTTGCGACCAATAGGTGGTGATAACGAAGAGCTGCACCACGATGTTGGTCAGCCACAGGGCAGCGGCAGGTACCTTGTTGGCGTTCTCTTTCGCAAAGAGCCGGGGCATATCGTTGGTGCGAGCAGCCGTAAAAAGAACTTCGGCGCAAATTAGGGACCATGCGAGATACGCGCCAAGGACTGATACGAGTAGCCCGATACTGACAAACACAGCTCCCCAATGTCCGACCACGGACTCAAGAACGGCGGCCATGGACGGCTGGCGCATTCCAGCAATATCTGCACGCTCCAGAACCGCGTAGGGCAGCATGCTGACCAAAACCATCAAGCACGTGACCAGGGCAAATCCCAAGATGGTCGCGGTTCCGACGTCCGAGCGCTGCTTGGCATAGCGCGAGTAGACGCTCGCGCCTTCGATCCCGAGAAAGACAAAGACAGTCACGAACATGGTCGCACGAACCTGTTCGAACAGGCTCGTTTCCGGCATGTTTGTGCCGCCCCAGAAGTTCGCACGGAACAGATCGAATTTAAACGCCAGGAACAGGATGAGAATGAAGACCAGAATCGGAATGATCTTGGCGATGGTGACGACGGTGTTGATGAAAGTCGCCTGCTGAATTCCCCGCAGGATCATGAAATGGAAAATCCAGATCCCAAGCGAGGCAACAACTATCGCTATAGCTGTGTTTCCGTCGCCGAAGACGGGAAAGAACGCGCCCAAGGTGGATTTGATTAGAACCCAATACGACACATTCCCGATGCAGCTTCCGACCCAGTAACCAAAGGCCGAAAGGAACCCGGGATAGTCGCCGAAGCCAGCTTTGGCATAGGCATACACACCGGCGTCAAGATCGGGTTTGCGCTCGGCGAGGAACTGAAAGACGCGAGCAAGCAAATACATTCCGGTGCCCGCGATGCTCCAGGCAATCAAGGCCCCAAAGGGGCCCGTGGCAATGCCGAATGTTCGCGGCAAGGAAAAGATGCCCGCGCCAACCATGGAGCCAACGACCATGCCTGTCAGCGCATACAGCGACAGCTTCTGTGCCGAGTTCGACGCCATTGTATTCCCCTGCAATACGCAATCAGATCAGCGTGGTTCGTGAGGGTCGCAGCGAGTGAATTGGACGAGAAGGAGAAGGCATTAGGTGCGCAGTGAAACTGTGCTCAAGGAATTGGCGATCAGACGGTTAATTGTTTGATCGTTTAAAAGGCCTGATAATGGATAATTTGAACAGGTTTCACGAAGCGCAAAAGCACGATAGCAAAAACAGTCTGTAAGCGGAACATAATTGTCGATGCGACTGCGGATTGCGCGGCGCCATGAAAAAAGATGGCTAATGAGGACGCCATAGTTCTTGCGCGCCGCCGCAAGCGATGAAGAGCAGAATGAGATAATAGAGAACGTACAGATTATAGAGTTGCCCATCGCCATTATAGATGCGCCGGACCCAATCCGAGCATGCCATCGTTCCGGCGGCAACCGCGTTCCAGAATCCAACTGCGCATGGCGGAGTCAGAGTGCTGCAAGCGGACGTACAATAATCGTAGACGCTCTCGTTGCCCGATGGCGAAAGCGCCTCAGGAGACCGTCCGACGTCGTTGCTCCGTCGCAAACGTCTGATGAATAGAATGAGGCCGAATAATCCCGCTGATCCAGCGACCGCATACAACATCGTCGGCAGAGGGTTCCATGCGCCATAGATGAGCTCAAGCGACATCCCATACCAAATGAGCGTCGACGCGAAGTAGGGATCGATTGCCTGAGATAAAGGTTCGAGAAGCAATTTCGGATAGAACGCCATCACGATAATGCCCAAAGCCAAAAGCGTTTGAGGCACCAGTAACGCCCATGGCGCTTCGTCTATTTGTTCAACGTTGCGGCGAGGCTTCTCAACGAAGACAGCAGAAAGGAAGTGCCACATGTAGAGAAAGCCGACAAACGTCGACAGCACGCCCACGACAACAAGCACGTACCATTGCTTTCCCATCATGGAGCTCAGAAGCAGCCATTTTCCGCCGAAGCCTGTCAGCGGCGGCAATCCAGACATCGCGAGAATTGCAAAGGCAGAAAGAGCAAACGTCAACGGCATCCTGCGCGCAAGACCGCCGAGATCCGAAAAGCGGCGAACGCCGGTTCGCAGAATGATGGCCGCAACCGAAAGGAATAGGATGCCTTTCACCATCAGATGATGCGCAGTCAGATAAAAAGCTGTCACCCAGCCAAGGTGACTGGTCAGGGCGATCGCGGTGACGATGTATCCGAGCTGGCTCATGCTCGAATAGGCGAGCATACGTTTCATGTCATCTTCGCGGAGCGCCAGCATTGCCCCAAGCAATGTGGTGAGCATGCCGATCACACCGACGGCATAGGCGATATTGAGGTTCGTTTCTGAGCGGATGGCGATATACGTCCCAATCAGCAAGCCGAATACTGGCACCTTGCTGACCAGCGCGGAGAGCATCGCAGATAGGTCGTCCTCGGCTTCCGCGTACGCCCCGGCGACCCAAACGTGTACGCCAATCGCGCCAGCCTTGATGAGAAAGCCAACGGCAAAGAGCAGGAAGGAGGCCGCACTTTCAGATCCCGCAGAGCGAAGCGCGGTGAGGTCGGTGGTTCCAGATACAGCTGCCGCAATAGCAAATCCTGCGAGCAGGAAGAACGCAGCGACGAGTGAAAACAGAAGGTAGCGTTGCGCATCGTGTTCGGCATTGCGCCCACGAAGTATCAGCAGATACGATGAGAGCGTAATCAACTCCCAAACAAAAAAGAACTCGAGGCTCGTCGTCGAACGAGGGAGCATCAACAGAGACAGCAACATCACCGTCAGCAGCGCATGAAAGCCGGGACGTCTGTCGGAGCGATAAAGACAGGCGAGCGAGAGAACGAAGGCGCCAGCGGATAGCAGCGCGGCGAACAAAAAGCTGATCCCGGAAAGATCGCCAACGGACCAGAAGCCGATAGCCAATATGATGAGCGATACGATCGCCGACTTTGTGCGGCCAGGAAGTGCGTCGATCAGATAGACGCCGATGCCCCCCAAAATTGGCACAACAAGCCAGTGCTGAGAAAGCCCCGCAAGCACGGCTCCATAAAATCCACAAACCAGTAGGAAAAGCGCCGCGGCAACGGGCGGCAAGAGAAGCCACGGATTGTGATCCGTTTGATGATCCGCAGTATCCGAATTCAAGTGAACGACGCGCCCGAACCAGCGAAACAGATAGGCAGCCTCAAGCAGCGAGCCAACGAGGATAGCAAAAATCCAGCTATAATTTTCCGCGGCGGCGAGCGTCAACACGAGGTGCCACTTGGCCCAAAAACCTGGAAATGGAGGAAGGCCCGCTAAGGCGGCAAAGAATACGCAGAACGTAATGAGCAGCAACGGCCGCTTCATGAGAACTGCAAAGTCATCGATCGATCGCTTGCCGACATAGGCAGCAATCCAGAAAAGACCGGCTTTAGCCAGCAGATGATTGACGAACAGGCCAACCACGACGAGCGGCATGGTACCGCCGCCTGTAGGGTACAGCAGAGCAAGTGCCGCAACGAGCAGACCCATCTGTGCGATTGAAGAGCAACCAAGAAGGCGCTGCGCGTTATCCTGCCTGAGCCCGACGATGTTCGAAAAAACGAACGTGACCACGCCGAGAAACGCAATGAGGTGCAGGTGTGTGTCGAACAGAGGCAGGAGTTTATAGAGCGCGAAGAAAACACCAGCGGAGACAGCAGCAGAAATAAAAGCGGCGATTGGCGCGGGCGCCGTCTCGTAAACGTCGAGACCCCAACCATTTGCGGGGAATGGCTTTAGTTCAACGAGCAAAGCGCCAAGAATGAAGGCGAGCCCAGCAAATGCAATCAGCCCGACAATCTCGCTACGGCGAGCAATTAAGAAGTCGATATTGAGAAGCCCGGTCGCGGCGTAGAGTAAAGCGATGCCGAGCAAAAGAAACGCCGAGGCGAGCACAGTCGCCATGATATATTTGAAGCTTGCAGACTGCGCAGCGGGGCGGCTTCCAAGCGCGAGGAGGCCGTACGTGCCTATCGAAACAACCTCGATAAACACAAATAGGTTGAAGAGATCCCGAGTCATCACCAGGCCTTGCAAGCCCGTTACGATGATGAGGTAGATCAGGAAAACCGAATACGTTTCGTGCAAGATGTAAACGGTGCCGAGCAGTGCGATCGTGAGAACGCCCAAGCAGAAAATACATTCTGCAATGCCCATTCGAAGATTGATCGAGTAGGGAGGCGTGCTGCCGCCCGTCAGTATCTCGACATCAGGCGATCCGCTCAAAAGCGAAATGAGCGTCGCGATGACAATCAACGCCATTGCCATCAGAATTGACACCAGCGCGAAGCCAGCCCACGCTTTGCTCACGCGGTTCAGCAGCGGAATGAGAAAGCCGCCTCCGAAACCGAGAATAAAGATATTCAGGGGGTGCAGAAGCGCGGTTACCATTTGGAATCCGCAAGCGCATCAATCGAAAGGGTCTTCTTGGAATCGTAAAGGCGCACCGCATACGCGAGCATCATAGCGGTGACCGAAAGACCGATGACGATCGCTGTAACCACAAGCGCCGACGCAACGGGATCGACAGCCCGTGTCGAAGCCTCCTGTATCGGCAAGGCGCGATCGATAATGGGGGCGGTGCCGCCCGCAACATATCCCAGCGACACAATGACGGCGTGAATGCCGGTATCAATGAGCGAGAAGCCGATAATGATCCGCAGAATGTTTCGGTGTGTCAGCATCCCCCACAGACCAATCAAGATCAGCAGGAAGCCAGTCCCCAACACGAGCTTCGATATAGGTAGATCGAACACGAAACGCTCCTGACTTCACGCGTCAGCCACGGAACCGAACAATAATCACGCCCAGCTCGCAGCCGACCTTTATCCCGAGCAACAAAGAGAGAATCGGAATTGATCCGGCGCTGAAGAGAGAGCCGAAGGTTCCGAGCGGGAGGATTCGGCTGTCGAAAAATCCGCTCGCAAACACCAATCCAGCTACACCGGCTAAAACGAACAGGATGCCCGCAATCGACTCTGTCGCGCTGAGAAACGCGAGATCGACGCCAACTTTTGGCAATGCCAGCAAGAGCAGCAAAATCCCTGACGCGATCACGGCGCCGCCCTGAAATCCGCCGCCGGCTGACAGGTGTCCGTTCATGATGATGTAGGCAGCAAATATCGCTATCATCGGAAGTAGGATCCGTGCGCCGTTCTCTACGATTTCCGTGGCGGGTTGGGCGGGTGGCAGCGTTGCGTCGACTTTGCGCCGCCGCTGGTTGCTCTCGCCAAGAACGAGGCCGACGCCAGCAGCTACCATGAAAAGAACGGCAACTTCGCCGATTGTATCGAAGCCTCGATAGGCAAGGAGAATGCCGGTTACGACGTTCGGCGCACCGAGGTCGCGCGGAACGAGTGTCAAAAGACTTTGCCCGAGGGGAGTCGCCACGTCCCGCACGATGACATTCGCGTCAATGCCAGCGAACAGAACTCCAAGCAGGGTAATGGCCAGCACGACAAAAGCGTGTCTCACCGATCGCCCCCCGATATCGCTTGTGCGTCGTTGTCTAGGCTCTTCGCATCACCGCCGCCAAACATCGGCACTCCGAGTGCCAATGCCGCGCGCGCGAGGGCATGGGAGGAGATCGGGTTCGTCATGAAGATGAAGTAGACGATAATCAGTAGCTTCCAGGTCCAGCCAGGATGGTAGAAAGCGATGCCAAGGACGATCAGCGTGCTGCCAAGTGTCGTCGCCTTGGTGACCGCTTGTAGTCGCGTAAACGCGTCCGGCATGCGGATGAGGCCAAGGCCGGCCGAGAAATGAACGCCCGCGCCGAGCAGAACGAAGATGCTTCCGATCAACTCAAGCACGTGTCATTCCTTCGCGTATCCGGTTCGGCGGAGTGCCAATAGGAAGATGAACGTGGAGAGCCCCGATCCGATGGAGGCTTCAGCCATAGCGACATCAGGCGCAGCGAGCAGGACGTAACAGACGGCGGCGAACAGGCTCGAAAGGCCCGCGCACACGACAGCCGCAAGAACGCTTGAGAGACGCACGGCAAGAAGAGCGCTTGCCAGCATGCTGGCGCAGAGCAGGATTGCTAGCAGCTCAAGCATCTTAAAGCCCCCGCTCAAGATAACGAGCAACCGCCAGCACGCCAAGGAAACTCAATCCGCCGTAGATGAGAGCCACATCGAGATAAACGAAGCGGCCCGATACGTGCGCGTAAAGGACGATCAAAGACGTCGAGACGATTGTAAGCATGTCGAGCGCCGCGATGCGATCGATGACGGTCGGTCCGCGCGCCAGTCGAACAACGCCGAAAACCACGCTGAAAAAGATCAGCACTGCAGCGACAAGCAGAATACGATCAGCCAAAGACCTGCTCCAAATGCTTCTCGAAAGGTTCCAGGATTGTTTGCGACGCCGTCTCGGCGTCGGCATTCAGGCAGTGAACGAGAAGGCAGTCGTCATCCATCCCCAAAACCAGCGATCCCGGCGTCAGCGCGATAGAGTTTGCGATTGCTAAGCGCCCGATGGGCGATTTCAAATTCGTTTTGAGCTTGACGGTGCCTGGACGGATGTCGAGGGCGGGCGAATAGATATGGCGCATCAAATCAATGTTTGCACGCACCAGCTCGACGATGAAAACGCCTGTATATCTAATGAAGTGTAGGACCTGCGCGGAATTGAAATTGAAACCCCGCCAAACACTGGTGCTTCGCACGAAGAAAATTGAGAGCGCCAATGAAATGAACGCACCCGCCGAAATAGTTTCAATGGCTAGCGATGAATTGATCGCGAGCCAGATAAAGAACAATAAGAACCACAGTCCCCAAAAACCCTTTGGCATGGGCCCCTACCGTTACTCAGCCGCCGATCGCGTACTTGTCGGCGGTATTACGCGCTAGATTAAATCTAAAACGCCCAATGGACAACGGTGTGTACACGAATTAATTTGGCGTTTCGGTCGTTCCGACTTCTATTCTAAATTTTTATGAACTTGGTCTGGGTGTCCACCCGCACCAGCGTCATTCGCCTGCTATTATCGATATCACTTAAAATTGGAGATCGGTGGTGGCGCGCCGCCGCTCTGTGCTCCGGCAGGTGATCAGTATGGTGAACTACCAAATGATAACCAAACGATGAGCGTTCCAGTCGCGTTTGATGAAGTTCGTCGTAAGTCATCGATTGCTACGAGGTTATAGCGGGCGTCGCTTTCACGGTCGAATATGACTCTGACGACGGCTACGGAGTTCAAGAATGCGCGGCAGGAAGATTGCATTTTCGGCGCTCTTATCGATAGGCGCGCTTTTGATTTCCGGATGTAAGGAAAAAGCCGCCGAGGATCACGCGATTGCGCGTCCGGTTCGAACCGTCACGGTTGAGCCGAGCAAGGCGTCGACGCCTTTGACATTTACCGGCCGCATCGAGTCAGCGGACGAGGCCGCGCTCGGCTTTCGCATCGGCGGGCGCATGATCGAGCAGAAAGCCAGTGTCGGTGAGCGCGTCGAAGGTGGACAGTTGCTCGCGCGGCTTGATCCGCAGAATGAGATGAACGCACTGCGCTCGGAGCAGGCAAATCTCACCGCGGCGAACGCGAGGCTTACGGAAGCACGAAACGCGTTCGATCGCCAGAAAACACTGTTGAGCCAAGGCTGGACGACGCGGGCCATACACGATCAAGCCGAGCGGGAATTCAAAACAGCAGAGGCCCAAGTCGATTCTGCGGAAGCGCGCTTGCAGAAGGCGAAAGACCTGGTGAGCTTCACGGAGCTCCACGCCGACGCACCCGGGATCGTCACGGAAACGGGCGGAGAATCCGGCGAGGTTGTTCAAGCTGGGCAAATGATCGTTCGATTGGCGCGCCAGGACGGACGCGACGCCGTGTTCGACGTTCCGGCGCAAGTACTTCGAGCGGTGCCAGCCGATTCAAAGATCGTTATTCGCTTGGCAAATGACGCAAACGTTTCGGCGATAGGCAGGGTCCGGCAGGTCGCGGCTCAAGCAGACCCGGTAACGAGAACATTTGAAGTAAAAGTCGGGCTTGAGAATCCGAAGACGGAAATGCGGCTGGGGGCTGCTGTAACAGGCAGCGTAGACACGACCGACGAGGGGCATATCGAAGTCCCGGCGACGGCGCTGACGAACGATAACAATCGGCCCGCTGTCTGGCTGGTCGATACCGAGAAGCAGACAGTGCTCCTACACAACGTCGATGTGGCGCAATTCAATCCGGCAACTGTGCGCATCTCTCACGGACTCGAAGTCGGCGACGTCATCGTGACGGCTGGAGTCCAGGCGCTCCATCCAGGCCAGAGAATTCGCATTCTAGGATCTGGAAACTGATGCGGCTGAATCTCTCAACCTGGGCGCTCAATCACCGGTCGCTCGTCATCTATCTCATGCTTGTAGCGGTTGCTGCTGGCGTATTTTCCTACAACAGGCTCGGAAGAGCCGAAGACCCGACGTTCGTGATCAAGACGATGCTGGTCCACGCGGCGTGGCCCGGTGCAACGATCGAAGAAACACAAAAGCAGGTAACGGAACGGCTGGAGCGGAAGCTTCAGGAAACGCCGGAGCTAGATTTTCTGCGAAGCTTCACGCGTGCCGGGGTAACAACGATCTTCGTCAATCTCAAAGGAAGCACAACTGCGCAGCAGGTTCCAACGATATGGCAGCACGTGCGCAACAGTATCCGCGATATCCGTGGCACCCTGCCTGCAGGGGTTATCGGCCCCGGCTTCAATGATCAATTCGGCGATACGTTCGGCATCATCTACGGTTTCACGTCAGACGGATTCTCTTTCCGCGAGTTGCGCGACTACGTCGAAGAAATCCGCTCGAAATTGCTGCATGTTCCGGACGTTTCCAAGATCGAAATCCTCGGCGCTCAGGACGAGAAGATCTTCATCGAATTTTCGATCAAAGAGCTTGCTGCGTTAGGCCTTGATCGCGTTGCACTTATCAACGCATTGCAGACACAGAATATCGTTCGGCCCGGCGGCACGATTCAAACGGGAGACGAGACACTATCACTTCGCACAACAGGAACGTTCGAAACCGAGAACGACATCGCCAACGTCAATTTCTCGGTCAGCGGTCGCATGGTCCGCCTAAGCGATATCGCGACGGTAAGGCGTGGCTTCTCCGATCCGCCGCAACCGACGTTCCGTGTGAATGGTGCGCCCGCGATAGGTCTCGCGATTGCGATGAAGGAAGGCGGAGATATTCTGGCGTTAGGGAAGAACGTCACGCGCGCCATCGCGGAGGCGAAGGCGGAACTTCCGATCGGAATTGAACCGCATCTCGTTGCCGATCAGGCGGTCACGGTCGAGACGGCGATCTCGGAGTTCATGACCTCACTTTGGCAGGCGATAGCGATCATTCTGGTTGTCAGCTTCATCAGCCTGGGAGTCCGGCCGGGTCTGATTATCGCGCTATCTATTCCTCTAACACTTGCCATCGTGTTTGCGATCATGGATCTGGCAAACATCGATATGCAACGCATCTCCCTAGGCGCGCTCATCATCGCGCTTGCCTTGCTTGTCGACGATGCCATGACGACAACGGACGCAACGTTGACGCGCCTGGCGGCGGGCGATGCACCTCAAGTCGCCGCGTCGTTCGCTTTCAAAACCTATGCTGTTGCAATGCTGGCGGGCACGCTCGTAACGATGGCCGGATTTGTGCCGGTCGGGTTCGCTGCAAGCTCTGCCGGCGAATACACATTCTCTCTCTTCGCGGTCGTCAGTATTGCATTGATCGTTTCGTGGTTTGTCGCGGTTGTCTTTGCGCCTCTCTTGGGCATCTTTATTCTGAAGCCACCGAAGACAGAAAAAGGCGCGGAACCGGGCCGCATTATGAGCACGTTTCGGAAGCTGCTCGATGGAGCGGTGCAGAGGAAATGGCTCACGATCGCCGCAACTCTTACGCTGTTTGCGGGAGCCGTTCTGGCGATGCCACTCATTCCAAATCAATTTTTCCCAGCGTCGGACCGGCCAGAGCTTCTCGTCGATCTACGCCTGCCGCAGAATGCATCGATCGATGCAACCAGCAGGGTGGTTGCGCACGTCGATCAATTATTGAAGAACGATCCCGATGTCGAACGATGGAGCGCATATGCCGGACGTGGCGCTATTCGTTTCTATCTACCGCTCGACGTTCAGCTTCCGAATGACTTCTTCGCGCAAACAGTCATCGTCGCAAAGAACGTTGAAGCGCGAGATCGACTTCACGCCAAGCTTGAAAAAACACTTGCGGAAGAATTGCCGTCTGTTGTCGGCCGCATCTATCCACTTGAGCTTGGGCCGCCGGTTGGCTGGCCGATCCAATATCGCGTAAGCGGCCCCGATGTTGCGAAGGTGAGGGATATCGCGTTCCAGCTTGCCGCGGTCATTTCCCAAAGCCCCGATGCGGTGAATGTCAATTTCGATTGGATGGAGCCAACTCGAGAGGTTCGCATTGCAATTGATCAGGACGAAGCGCGGCAACTCGGGTTGAGTTCCGACGCTATCGCTCAGCTTCTGCATACAGTCGTTTCCGGAACGCCGATTACCCAAGTTCGCGACGACATCTATCTCGTCGATGTGGTTGCGCGTGCGGTCGACGAACAGCGCGTATCGTTGGCAACCCTGCGCAACATTCAGGTGCCGGTCGCAAACGGCAGGACCGTTCCACTCAGCCAGTTCGCAACATTTGAATACACTCAGGATTTCCCGGGAATTTGGAGGAGGGATCGCGTTCCGACGCTCACTGTGCAAGCTGGTGTCAAATCTGGCGCTCTCCCGGAATCCGTCGTCAAAGCGCTTGCTGAAAACGTCGCGAGCTTACAAAGCAAGTTGACGCCGCCGTACCGAATTGCAACGGGCGGAACTGTCGAAGAAAGTCAGAAGTCGCAAGCCTCGGTCGTAGCCGTCGTTCCGCTCATGCTTCTGATCATGCTGACGGTACTGATGGTTGAGCTGCAGAGCTTCCAAAGACTGGCGATCGTCTTGAGCATCGCACCGCTTGGCCTGATAGGCGTCGTGGTGGCCCTCCTTGTGTCCGGACGTCCGCTGGGTTTCGTTGCTATTCTCGGCATTCTGGCGCTGCTCGGCATGATTACCAAGAATGCGGTCATCTTGATCGGGCAGATCGAGAGCGAACGAGCACAAGGAAAGAACGTGCGCCAAGCGGCAATCGACGCGAGTACAACGCGCTTCCGGCCAATCATGCTGACGGCCGTCTCGACCGTTCTCGGCATGATTCCCATAGCTCCAACCGTCTTCTGGGGGCCAATGGCCTTTGCAATAATGGGCGGTCTTTTGGTCGCGACTATTCTGACGCTCGTTCTTCTGCCAACTCTGTATGTCGCTTGGTTCGAGTGGGCTGAAAAAGGTGTGAAGGCGCCAGAGCCAGTCAGCGGCTAGTCAATTTCGTACCAGCACGATGAAACCGAACGCGCGTGCTCCGCGTTTGGCGGTTGCGGCGATCGCCGCAAAACTCCGTCATACAAGCGAGGCACATGATGCAGGCGAGCCCACCCGAGCTCTTGTCACCTTGGCGCACGGAAAAGCGTGTCGCTTTGCAAGCTGACGCCCGTGCATTCGCGCGTGAGACGGTTCTGCCTATCGCCGATGAGCTTGATCCCAAAAAGGGCGAGATGCCCCGCTCATTGATAGATGCCATCGGACAGAAGGGCTGGTTCGGAATAACGATCCCGGAAGACAGCGGCGGCCTTGGCCTCGGCATATTCGAATATTGCCTCGTCTCGGAAGAACTCGCGCGCGCGTGGTTGTCCGTCGGCAGCATTCTTGCGCGCGGACAAGGATTAGGCACGCAGACGCTTGATCCGGATCGCCGCGCTGCCTTGCTGCAAAAATCTGCGCGCGGTCAATGGATCGGTTCAATCGCATTAAGTGAGCCGGAGGCGGGATCGGACCTTGCCGGAGTTGAGACGAGGGCTGTCCGCGACGGCGATACCTGGCTTCTTACCGGCACAAAGCGGTGGGCTGGCTTCGCGCTCCACGCGGATTTCATTGAGGTGCTGGCGCGCACGCGAGATCCGAAAGAAGGAGAACCGCGGTCGGCGGGCTTAGAGCCATTTCTCGTTGTCAAAAAGCCGGGCACGTTTCCTGCGGGCATGACCGGACACGTGATCGACAAGGTCGGATATCACGGCTTCATGACGTACCAACTCGAACTCGACGCCGTTCGCGTTCCGGAAGCCGACCGCCTCACAGGCCTCTATGGAGACCAAGGCGCCGATGCGGACGCGGGCGGATTTGCGTCGGTGCAGCGCGGCCTCAACATCGCGCGCGTACACACGGCAGCGCGAGCAGTCGGCGTCGCGCAGGGTGCTTTGGAAGACACATGGGCCTATCTGCAAGAGCGCGAGCAATTCGGACAAGCGCTTGCGGAATTCCAAGCCCTTCGTTTCGCGCTCGCCGACATGGCGGCGGATGTGGCGCAAGCGCGAGCCTATTGGCATCAGGTCGCGCATCTGCTCGACGCGGGCGAGCCCGCAGAAACAGAAAGCGCGCAGGTGAAGCTTTTGGCCACGGAGATGGCCGTGCGCGTCACCAACCAAGCCATGCAACTTCATGGCGGCAATGGATACACAACCGAACGCCGCGTGGAGCGCTACTGGCGCGACGCACGCCTCACCACGATCTTCGAGGGCACCAGCGAAATCCAGCGCCGCATCATCAGCGACCGCTTACTCGGAAAGTAGCCTCGACGGCGGCCATGGTAGCGCCGCCGACGAACGTCTATACGCCCCTCTCATCGCTCATGCTCGCTTGCCGCTTTGGAAAGCTGGTGCAGATCTCCGGTGTCTTGCCGATAGACTTTCTTCCGCCGTGGGGATCTCAACACGACGTAAAACAGCGGCGTCAGGAACAATCCGAACAATGTCACTCCGAGCATGCCCGCAAACACGGTGATGCCAGTCGCGTGACGCACCTCGCTGCCAGCGCCTTGGCTGAGCAGCAGCGGCAGCGATCCGGCGATAAATGCGACGGATGTCATAATGATCGGACGCAACCGAAGCAGGCACGCTTCAAGCGCGGCCTCTATCGTGCTTTTGCCCTGCAACTCGAGTTCGCGCGCAAACTCGACAATGAGAATAGCGTTCTTACACGCAAGACCCATCAGAACGACGAGGCCGACCTGCACGAACACGTTGTTATCGCCACCGGCCAACCACACGCCGGTCAGTGCCGAACAAATACAAACCGGCATGATCAGGATAACCGCCAGCGGCAACGTCCAGCTTTCGTACAGAGATGCGAGAACCAGAAACACGAGCATGATCGCCACAGGGAATACGATGATGGCGGCATTGCTTTGGCTGACTTGTTGATAGCTGAGATCGGTCCATTCCATTTCGATCCCACGCGGCAGCACGCGCTTGGCGATCTCGGTAATTGTATCGATGACCTGTGACGACGATAGAACGTTTGCATCCGCGTCGCCGATGACGTCGGCAGCCGCATAGCCGTTGTATCGCACGACCGGATCCGGCCCGTAGGTCGGTTCGACGGAGACGATTGACCCAATGGGCACCATCTCGCCGCGCACGTTGCGCGTACGAAGCTCCTTAATATCCTGCGCCGTCTGACGGAATGGAGCGTCCGCCTGAACCATCACCCTATATACGCGCCCGAACTGGTTGAAGTCGTTGACGTACGCAGATCCGAGATAGACCTGCAGCGTATCGAACAGATCCGTCAGCTCCACGCCTTGCGCTTTGGCCTTGAGGCGATCGACCCGAAGTTCCAACTGCGGGATGTTCGATTGATACGAGCTGACGGGATAAGTCATCCCAGGCGTTTGCGCGATCTCGGCCTGGAATGCATTGAGCGCGTGCTGAAGCGCACCGTATCCAAGTCCGCCTCGGTCCTTCAGGTAAAGCGAATAGCCAGACCCGTTGCCCAGACCCTGGATAGGAGGTGGCAGCAAGGCATAAGAGAATCCCTCCTTGATGCCCGCAAACTTCGCATTGAGCTCTGCGTTGATCTCGGTGGCTGTACGCTCGCGCTGATCGAACGGTTTCAAAATGACGTACGACGTCGTTATGTTCGGCGTATTCACTGACTGCAAGGCATTCAGTCCGGCATACGCAGGCACAAACTCCACACCGTCGATGCTGCCCGCAAGCTCATTCATTTTCTGCGCGACCTCGGCGGTGCGAGCCAGAGAAGAGCCCTCAGGTAGCTTCGATCCGGAAAAAAGATAGAGCTTGTCTTGGGTGGGTATGAAGCCACCAGGCACCAGCTGAAACAGAAAGACTGCCATTCCCAGCAGAGCAATATAGATAGCGAACGCAGCGCCTCGCCGAGAGAAGGACCGCCGCACCACGTCCTGGTAGCCCTGCGCGGTACGCTGGAAGAAACGATTGAACAATCGGAAAAACCATCCAAAGGCAAAATCCATTGCGCGCGACAGGCGGTCTTTCGGTTCCGTATTCGATTTAAGAAGCTTGGCCGCGAGTGCCGGAGACAGCGTCAAAGAGTTGATCGCCGATATCACGGTAGAGACGGCAATGGTCACCGCAAACTGCTTGTAGAATTGTCCCGTCACGCCCGAGAGAAACGTCATCGGCACAAATACGGCGCAGAGCACCAGGGCGATCGCTATGATCGGACCGGATACCTCTTGCATGGCCTTGTGCGCCGCCTCACGAGGCGAAAGGCCGTGCTCGATGTAGCGTTCAACGTTTTCGACAACGACAATAGCGTCGTCGACGACGATGCCTATGGCCAGAACCAGCCCGAATAGCGTCAGCGTGTTGATCGAATAGCCGAGTATATAGAGGCAGGCGAATGTGCCGACCACCGAGACAGGCACGGCAATCAGCGGAATGATCGATGCGCGCCACGTCTGCAGAAATAGAATGACGACGAGAACGACGAGAAATACCGCTTCAACGAGGGTATGCTGCACCGCGCGGATTGATTCACGGACGAAAACGGTTGGGTCCCACACGGCACGATAGACCACGCCCGGCGGGAACTGCTTTGCGAGTTCGTCCAGCTTTGCATACACAGCGTCTGCTACGCCCAACGCGTTGGCCCCGGGCGAAAGGAAAATGCCCACGGTCGACGCGTTTTTGTCGTTTTGAAATACGCGCATCGTGTAGTCGCCTGCACCCAGCTCGACGCGTGCGACGTCGGAAATGCGTACGACTTCCCCGTCAGCACCCGTCTTGATGACGATGGCGCCGAATTCCTGCTCGGTCTTCAGCCTGCCGCGAACATTGATTGAGAGTAGGAACTCAGTGGACAGCGGCGACGGCTCGGCACCCAGTTGCCCCGCCGAAACCTGCACGTTTTGTTCGCGCACGGCATTCAGAACGTCGGTGGCGGTAACGCCACGCGCGGCGACCTTGCTTGGGTCGAGCCAGATACGCATCGCGTAATCACCGGCGCCATAGACACCAACGTCACCGATGCCGACGATGCGAGACAGCTCATCCTTGACGTTCAGCGTGAGGTAATTGCGTAGATAGAGAGTGTCGTAGGTATTATCCGGAGAGTAGAGGCTCACGTACATCAGAGGGGTGGGCGACTGCTTCTGCGTCGTAACGCCGAACTGCCGAACCTGTTCGGGGAGTCGGCTCAGCGCCTGAGCGACCTTATTCTGCACGCGCACCGCAGCTGTGTCCGGATCAACGTCCGGCATAAACGTAACAACAATCTGCAGGCTTCCGTCGGACCCCGCGACGGACTTCATGTACATGATGCCTTCAACGCCGTTGATAGCCTCTTCCAAGGGCACGGCAACCGTTTCTGCAGTTTCCTTCGGGTTTGCGCCAGGATAGGTGGCTCGAACGACGACGCTCGGAGGGACCACCTCGGGATATTCGCTGACCGGCAAGATTGGAATGGCTATCAGGCCAAGCGAGAAAATCACAATCGAGATGACGATCGCAAAGATGGGTCGATCGATGAAGAAGCCGGAGATATTCATAGCTTCGCCCCAACGCGCGTAGCGTCAACCATTGGCACTTCCGACGCATCGACCGGTGTGCCGGACGCGTAGATCCGTTGCAGGCCGCCAATGATCACCCTGTCGCCGCGCGACAATCCCTTGTCGACGACGCGGAGACCTTCCGCTGTACGCCCTAACACAACATCCCGGCGCTCAGCGGTGCCCGCAGCGCCCAGCACGTAGACGTATTTGCGATCCTGATCCGTCAACACGGCCTTGTCGTCGATGAGAACAACCTGCGTTTCATCGGCATTCGCAAGCTCCACGCGCGCAAACAGTCCAGGGGTAAATTTCCTGTCCGCGTTCTGCAGCTTGGCGCGCAGACGGATTGTGCCGGTTGTCGAATTGACTTTGTTGTCGACAAAATAAAGCGTGCCCCGGCTTGGATGGCCCGCTTCACCAACAAGGCCGACGCGCACCGGCAGACCGTCTATCCCACGTCGCGTTGCGAGTGCGCGGTAGCGAAGGAAGCTATCTTCATCGGGATCAAATTCAACGTAGATGGGATCCTGCGACACGACAGTAGCTAGCAGCGACCGGTCCGCAATCGCCAGATTGCCGACAGTCAACTCAGCGCGACCGACGCGGCCGTCTATCGGAGCGCGAACCTGTGTGAATTCAAGATTGAGTTTTGCAATTTCAACTGCGGCTTCGGCATCCAGAACGTCAGCTTTGCTTTGCAGATAAATCGCGTGGCGCGACTCTGCCTCGTCTTCCGAAATCGTCCTATTAGGAAGGAGTTGTTGCGCTCTTTTGTGACGAATATCGGAGAGCAAGACCGCGGCGCGCACCCGTTCCAATCTCGCTTTCGCGCTGTTCAATGCTGCCTGATACGGACGAGGATCGATTGTGACGAGCACGTCCCCGCGGCGAACGTCATAGCCTTCCCTGTAAGAGATCTTCTCTATGTAGCCGCTGACCCGTGGTCGAATGTCGACGGTCTCAACAGCCGAAATGCGACCGGGGAAAGAATCCCACTGGCGAACGAGCTTCGCAAGCACTGGCGCAACATCGACCTTCACTGCCTGTGGCTCTGCTGCGCTCAAGGAGGATGCAAAACCTAGAGAGGCTAAGACGAAGGCGACCGATATACGTTTGGCGCGGGCCAACCGGCGCGAACGTCCATCGCACAGCGATGTCTTCAGATGCGACACAGGCATACTCATTGTGATTCACAATCCGTTTAATTAGGAGTCCGCCTTACTGCCGCGAACAGTTCTGTCGGACATTCGCTGGTCGACCCAGCCGTCCAGTTCATCGAAAAACGTCGCGGGAGCTATTCTGCTGAACCGCTTTGCGATGTCGCCGAGCGATTGAGATGCAAGGCTCAAGCGCATCGCCTTCTCTGCTTGCAGCATAACGCCGTGGATCGCGCACACACCGCCTGAGGCCCAGCGTGGAGGGCAGTCGCCGTACAGTGCGCAGCGCCGGCGCACCTCTTGGCAATCAAAGAGCGGCTTCTCGCCTTCGATGGCGTCGACGATATCGAGGAAAGTGATTTGTGCAGGTGGGCGCGCCAATCGATAACCGCCGCGGACACCTTCATGTGCCGAAACTATTCCGGCCCTTTCAAGCTTGGGCAGAATCTTCGCGAGGAAGGTCGGAGAGACGCCCTGGAGTTCGGCAAGGTCTCGACTGCTCATCGCGGGATCATCGCGAACTGCAAGCCATAACAGGCAGTGGATCGCGTATTCGACGCTGGTTGTTATATGTGCCATAACGCGGATAATATCAGTCCGAGTTATTTCGTCAAGAAGAACTAAGACTAAACAAGTCCGCGTTTATGGGAAAAGTGACGCACTTCGTCGAAGCAGGTGCAGTTGCTCTGCAGGACGATAATTGTGAGAGACGACCGTCGAGGCGTTTAAGCTAGCTTCTCCGTCAGCCAATGCTGGAGTGTATCGCGTCTGCGAGCCGTTGTGCTGGCCACAGCGGCGGCGGCGAGGTCACCGATTGAAACAGCGCGGAGTTCGGCCCGCCACGCAGTCTCTGCTCTGTTGAACACCGCGTGGATACCGCATGGCCGGCGGAAGTCGCCGGCATTTCCACCACATGGCCCCTGTTGGCGAATTTCAGAGCATCGAAACGCTCGCCCATCGCCTTCGATGGCCGAAACGATGTCCCACAGTGAGATCGCGCTTGCCGGTCGTGCAAGACGGTATCCGCCAGTCGGTCCCTTAATCGAATCGACGATCCCCGCGCGAGCAAGCGCTTGCATGTGCTTGGCCATGTAGGCTGGTGGCAAAGCGTGGAACTCGGCCAACGCGTTCGCTGGCAAACCTCTGCCCGCGGGCAGCGCCGAGAGCAGAACGCACGCATGCGCCGTCCACTCAACTCCATCGCTCATCTTCATATGCTTGGTTCCAGTTGTCCTATTGCGGATAAGAAATATCCGATATAAAGCGGACAAAAAATATCCGAGAAGGCGTAAGATATCAAGATGACGCGTAATGTGAACATCGTTGGCGGCGGGATCGCGGGCCTCATAGCCGCAATTGAATTGGCGCGAAGCGGACTAAGAGTGACGCTTTTTGAGAAGGCGACAGAACTGGGTGGCCGCGCTCGCACGCGGGAAGTGCAAGGGTTTCGGTTCAATCAGGGTCCGCACGCGCTCTATTGCAACGGCGCATTCAAGCGAGAGCTGGACCGACTGAAAGTCGGCTACACGGGAGCGGCTTCACTGTCAGGAGGGCGCAAGGCGATTCTGCAGGGAAAATTGTATGAACTTCCCGACACGATGACATCGCTCCTGTACACGCGATTGTTCGGGATGCGCGATAAGCTTGCCTTTGTGCGACTGCTCAAAACGATAGCCAAAGGCGCGACCGGTCCTGGAACATATGCCGAATGGCTCGATGCGCAGTTGTTATCGCCAGCCGTACGGAAAGGTGCCGAGTCCCTGGCGCGTCTGCAGAGCTACGCAAACGCTCCTGCGATTGTTTCAGCAACGAAGATGCTGGAGCAAATGAAGATCGGACTAGGCGGCACGCTCTATGTGGACCGCGGTTGGTCGTCGTTAGTTGCGGCCCTAGCGGACGCGGCGATCGGTGCGGGCGTGCGCATCAATCGCCAATCGGCAGCGATGCATTTGGTGTCAACGGATGAATTTTCGCAGCTCAAGCTGCGCGATGGGAGCGAGCATCTGGCTGATGCAACAATTTTAGCTATCGGACCGCGTGACGCTGCGAGTCTCGCGCCGGGAATTGTCAGCTTGGGGCGGGAAGCGGACGAAGCAAGGTCCGTGCGCGTCAACACGCTCGACCTTGCGCTTCAGCGATGGCCATTGGGTGCTCATGAATTCGCCATCGGCATCGATGTCCCGTTCTATGTTTCGCTCCACTCTGGCGCCGCCAGCCTTGCTCCGGACGGAGGCGCTCTCGTCCACTTGGCAAAGTATCTTCCGATCAACGTAGGGCCGGGGAGCAACGCAACTCAAGAACTGGAGAGCGTGGCCGATCTCGTATTACCGGGTTGGCGCATTGAGGAAGTCGCGCGCCAGCAACTGAGGGGCATGACGGTTATGCACGGATTGCCACGGGCGGATCGTCCCCGTCCTGATGTGGTCGTCACCGACGCGAAAGGGATATTCATTTCTGGCGACTGGGTTGGCAGTGAAGGCATGCTCGCCGATGCTGCGGCTGCCAGCGCCATACGCGCCGCGCGCATGACAATTGAATTTCTGTCTGCGACCGAGCCTGCTAGGCGAAAGCCCGCTCTCAATACAAACGCTTCTGAAGCTGCTCGGTAATTGCGAAGGGTGTCAGCGTCTGAGTAGACGCCATCACCCTTCACAATTTTAAGTGATCCAGGAAAGGCCGCACGGTTCTAGCGCGGCAAATCCTGGAAAGTATCAATGGGGGTGGTGATGCTCTCCGCCGCCCATATCAACTACACCTTCGAACAGCGAGAATTTCGCCACCTGATCTGGCGGAAGCTCGGCCTCACGCTGGGCGATTTGCGTCGCGAGCGCTTCCGCCGTTTCTGCGGGGATCCCAGCCGCCACCAATCCGGGCGCCGTGCGGATCCCATCACCCGCACACAGGATAACACGCCATCGGCCATCGCCGTTTTTTAGAAGAGCGCGGCCACCGCGAGCTTTCTCAGACCATCCCGCGACGGCATAGGTCCCGCTGACCACAATCGGCGCAACCGACATCGGCTGATCGGGTTTCTCCCACGTCGTCTTGATGAGAAGCGAGATTTGGTCTTCGTCACTCGACTGATTATCAGCTCGGGCTTCCAGTCCCCCAGATACGCCAATGGCAAAGCCCGCGAACAATAATGCGCCGATGGCGGAGAAAGAAACCATCCTCCTCCGCGGATGTGAGTACGTGCGCGTCATTCTTGGCACCTCACCACTTAACCTGAACGCCAGCATAGACGGCGCGACCTGTGCCCGGCTCGAATAGCGGCGAGTCGTATTTCGCGCGGTCAATGATGCTCGTGCTCGCGATGTAAGCTTCGTCGGATAAATTGCGGCCCTCGATGTAAGCCGTGATCGGGCCGTTATTATCAAATCCGAGCTTGAGGCCCCAGATCGCGTAAGCTGAAGTCGTCAGCGTGTTGGCGCTATCGGCGAAATAAGCCTCCGGCACCACTTCCGTCGTCGGGCCGAAGTAGACCCCACTCGGATGCTTATAAAGCAGTTCGGCATTCAGCATGTGCCGTGGAGCACCCGGCAATGTGTTGTTCCCGAACTTGGCATCATTGTCGAAATAGAAGTCGTTGAGCGTGTAGGCTGCGCGCAGCCAAAGCTTGTCCGGTGTGTACCCTTTCGCGAATATGCCTTTCGCCAGCACCGCGCTGCCGCCAATCTCAAGTCCCTGGTGAACCGTCCGATCGGCATTCGACACGTTACAGTTTCCGAACGCGCTGTAGAGACATTGTAGCTCGTTCTTGATTTCGGCTCGATAGGCGGTGAAATCCCAAGAATAATCTTCGTAATCACCGCGCGTGCCGATCTCGTACGTCGTCGCGCGCTGTGCACGGATTTCCGTGAATGGGGTGACCGGTCCTGCCATTCCGGAAATGGACTCTCCGAAGCTCGGAACTTCCGCGCTGCGAGAGATGTTCGCGAACACCTGAGACGATCGATCGAGATTCCAGAGAATGCCGCCTTTCGGGCTCCACAGATTGAATTCCGTACGTCCGGATTGATCGCCATTCGACAGAAAGAGATCATGCCGGGTGCGTGTCGCATGTAGGAACTGCGTGCCGCCGACAAGTGCGACGCTCGGTAGGATGTAGAAATGATCCTCGATATATGCAGAGAAATTCTGCGCCAGATCGTTGGAATCGGTCGTCAGATTCCCTTTCTTTCCGCCGATATTCTGATACTGCCGCGTATCAATCGCTCCATTGAGCAGATTGGCGCCGACGACGAGACGGTTTTCATGCCCAGCAATTCGGCTGGTGTCGGTCAGGCGGGCAAACCCGCCGTAGTCGTTGTATTGATAATCGAGCCACTCATAGATCGGATGCATCAGGTGGCGATCAACGTAGAACGCACCGAATTCCAAGAGCGTACCCGGCGCCATGCGGACGGCAGTTTTGTTCGCGATCCTGACAGTGTCGATATTCCGCTGCCAGTCGCCACTAACGTTGTTTGCCGCTGCCGTCTCCGGCGTCGTCAATGCGCTCTCGCGCGAAACGCTTCCAGGAATGCGCTGTCGAACTTCGTTGGCGTTGACATAGAACCGCGTCTCGACATCCGACGACAAACGGTAGCCGATATTGAATGAGCCGCGAACACTGTGGCCGTCGCTATGCTGTCGGAACCCGTCGGCTTCCTGCCAAGTGCCGGCCATGAAATAATCGACTGGTCCGGAAACCGCACCGGAGCTTGCCGAGAGCTTGTGGAACCCAAAGCTGCCAATGTCGACGCGCGCTCCGAACAAATCCGCGTCATAACCGGTCGGCATCACGAAGTTGATCGCGCCGCCAAGCGAGTTGGCGCCAAAGCGCAAGGCGTTGCCGCCTTTGTAGACTTCAAGGTAACGGTATGCGCTCGGATCGATTTCCTGAAAATCGCCGTAACCGTCCGACGTGTTTATCGGAATACCGTCCATGTAGAGTTGGATGGAACGGAGATGAAAATTACGCGACAAACTTGAGCCGCGGATCGACAGGCGCGTGTCGTCTCCCCACTTCGGCTGGACGAATACGCCCGGCACATAGTTGAGCGCATCCTTGATCGTGACGGCAGGAGTCGAGCGCTGGAATTCACTTCCGGCCACCACTTCCACCGCTCCCGGCGTCTGCTGAATTTCAGCGCGGGCTTCGGCCACCGTCGGCACCGATAAGCTGCCTGAACGCTGCGCCGGGATTCCGCTGGCCTGGCGTGGACCATCGCTCATAGCGGCTTGATTGGCGTCCTCATCGGGCGCCATCGGCACCGGAGAGCCGGCCGAAATGCTCTGCTGCCCTTCCTTCGCTGCTACACGCGGTTTGCGGGCTTTTTGCGTGGATGAAGGTGACTTCTTTTTCTGTACGACCTCGACCGCGGGCAAAGTCGCGCCGGGCGCCTCGATTGGATCGGCCTGCGCCGAAACATCGGCCTCCTGAGCGCGCGCATTCGTGACAAATGCAGCGAGTGCCACAACAGAAACCGCACATACGGATATGATCGCCGGGTGACGGCGAATTCGTGATGACATTGCTAAAACTCCTGAAAGATCGAATTCGGGCGCAGACGTCCGCACCCGGTGGATTCCGGCGTTCAGGAGATTGTTGGGGGACCGCGGGACCCAAGCTGAGGCCCGGCGCGTACGGGCGGCAGATCGACCGCAAGCATCGGAAGCTCTGCAGCAATGACACGTCGAACGGACAGTATTACGCCGCCATCAAGCGTCGGCAGCAGCAGCGTTCCAAGGACGCTGAACGTACATTGCTGGCCGGTCTTGGCATCGGTTTTACCCGGCACGATTTTGCCGGTTTCATCCACCTCGACCGCCACCATGCCGTGCACGGTGCAGATGATGACTCGGAAGTTTCCATCCTGGGCGGCGGCGACGTCGGGCATGAAGCCGACGGGGACCAGCGATCGCAAGGCAAACGCAATCGCCAGGAGGCGGACAATCCACCCTCCCGCGCGCCGCGCTCCGCCTGCATTTGCGCAGATCGACATTCCGTCTGAGACCTCATCGCACCAACAGATGCTTCCTTGAGGCTAGGAAATACATCCGACGCGCCGCAAGCTCATTAAGCCGAATGCCGGACAAACATTCAGCAGACGTAGCAATACTGCAACAAGCCGTTTGCCGAGACTGCGAGCCGCACCGTTCAAAGTAACTACGTAGAACTACCTTCTTTCGGCTTTCCTTACGCTTCAGATAAAATTCTTTGACTCTCTCTATGGCAGAAGAAGTGACGGAACGTGTTCCGCAACGCCGGAGGATCGAGCGACGCTTTCGGCCGCAGCCCGCTAAGCCATCCCTCGCACCGGCCCGTCGAGCCGGCATTGACAGCGAGCACCATGGAGCGCGCCATATACGTATTCACGCGAAGCTAGTCGTTGAGTATATGCAGTCGCCCGATCCAATTGAGTGACTTGTGGTTGCCGGTAGCCTCAAGGCATCGCATCGAGCACGGGATTAAAACGGATAGCCGCTTTTTTGTTTCCGGAAATAAGCTGGACGCAACTCAAGTCGAAAGAGAAAAAATCAATGCGTATATTGGCTGGGGCGGCAGTTCTCGCTTCATTTCTCTGCGCAATCTGTGCAGAGACCGCTTTCGCGCATGAGGGATTTTTAGAGCCTCAGGTGAAAGTCAATCAGGTTAAATCTCAAGACAAGCTCATCGCCTGCACCATTGAGTTTATGACCTCGGTGAAGGACGATATTTATAGAAGCGGGGAATTGAGCGTCGTTACGGGCAGCATCAATCTGGTTTTGGCTGACGACGGTCGCCCACTCACGCGCTTCAAACTTGTTGGGTTTGACGTCGCTTCTGGTGGTCTCGAGCGGTTCAAGGTCGATACTGTTTCGCTATTCGATGCTGAGGGCCATCCCTACGACGCGGCGAAACTCGGCTGCGATGACAAGAACGATTTTTGTGGCGAGATGACATCGGAAGGATTCAAGGGTGCCACGGCGGCCATAGGCAAGACCGGAAGTGTTCACCTCGATTACGGTCGCACGGCAAGCGGAGCCCATGTGCCGGTAGATATCCCTGTTTCGAAGGGCGAGGCGCCGGCACTAGTTGAATGCACTCAGAAGCTCGACAGTGGGGCTCATTAAAGCGACAAGTATGATCGTGTATCACTGGCCGCGCGCCGTCCTCAAGAACGCGGCCAGTGGAAAAATCGACAGACGTGCAAATGACCTGAGCTTTACGCCGACAAGTGCGGACTAGGTCGTGATGAATTTGAGAAGATCGGGATTGATCACATCGGCGTCTGTTGTGCACATGCCATGCGGTAGGTGCTCGTAGATTTTCAAAGTGCTGCTTTTCAGAAGCTTCGCCGACAGCGGCGCCGAGTTCGCGATCGGAACGATCTGGTCGTCGTCGCCATGCATGACGAGCGTCGGCACATCGATCACCTTGAGGTCTTCGGTGAAGTCCGTCTCCGAGAACGCCTTGATACCGTCGTACTGAGCTTTGGCACCACCCATCATGGCCTGGCGCCACCAGTTCCGGATAACCGCCTCCGAAGGCTTCGCACCGGGCCGGTTGTAACCGTAGAAGGGGCCGCCAGCGAATTCGAGATAGAACCGCGAGCGGTTGGCCGCCAACTGTTGGCGCAACCCGTCGAAAACTTCGATCGGCAGGCCGTTGGGGCTGGTGGCGGTCTTGACCATGATCGGCGGCACCGCACCGATGATCACCAGCTTCGCTACGCGTACTTTGCCATGACGCGCGACGTAGCGCGTCGCCTCGCCTCCGCCAGTCGAATGTCCGACGTGAATGCAATTACGCAGGTCGAGATGCTCGACGACAGCCGCTGCATCCGCAGCGTAGTGATCCATGTCGTGGCCGTCGCTGACTTGACTGGAACGGCCGTGACCGCGTCGGTCGTGCGCGATGACGCGAAAGCCCTTGCCGAGGAAGTACAGCATTTGCGTATCCCAGTCGTCGGCGCTGAGTGGCCAGCCGTGATGGAAGACGATGGGTTGCGCAGTCTTCGGCCCCCAATCCTTGTAGAAGATCTGGACGCCGTCCTTGGTGGTGATGGTGCTCATCGAAGGTGCTCCTGTGCTTTGCGTTCGAGAATGCATCGAGACGTGGCGAGGTCGGACGCTCAATAGTCCCAGAAGGCGGGGACCCACCGGTACGCGTCGCCATTGATCGCGACGTGCCCGACAGACGGGAACGGCAAGTGAGTGGCCACCAGCATTTCGCCGGTTTTGGCGAGCTCTCGCAAAAGTCGAACACGGACGCGAGCAGCTTCTTCAGGGTCGTGCTCGAAGCCATTGTACCAGTTGGGTTGCTCGAATCCGACCGCGAATATTGCATCGCCAGCGAACGTTAACTTGTCGGGACCCGATGCCAAGCGGACCACGCTATGCCCAGGAGTGTGGCCGCCGGTGCGGTAGACGCGGACCCCAGGCGCCACCTCGTGCTCCTCATCGAACGGTTGCAGATTGTTGCGGTACAGCTGCACGAATTTCTTCGCAGCCGACCTGAGTGCATCGGGAAATCCGGCAGGCATGTTGGTTTTGGAGAAGTCGGGAGATTGCCAGAATTTGACCTCGGCAGCGGCCACATGAATTCGCAAGTCTGGGCGCAGGCGCTCTTTCACGCCTTCCACCAGCAGCCCACCCACGTGGTCCATGTGCATGTGAGTGAGTACAACGTCGGTCACTGATCCCAGATCGATGCCGGCAGTCTCCAGGCGCTTGATCAACTGTCCGGCGCGCGGTAAGTGCAAGTCTGGGTCAAGCCCTAGTCCGGCATCGACGAGGATGGTCTGATCGGCGCTGCGCACCACGACAGCATTGAGAGCCCAGTCGAATGCGTCGGACGGTAAGTACATATCGCGCAGCCAAGCCGCGCGGGCAGCGGGGTCGGCGTTGTGTCCCAACATAGCTGTTGGCAGCGGAAGCACGCCGTCGCTGATGACCAGCACATCGATCTCGCCAATCCGCACTGCGTAGCGCGAGGGGACCAGTTCATCGAGGCCAGATCGCGCGGGGCGCGCGGAGTCGTTCGAACTTTGGCGTTTCTCTACATTCAACATTCTACAGATCTCCGTAGCTCTGAGTTGAGTGGCTGTGTTGGTCACGGGTCGTCGCGACGTTCATGCCCGTTCGGCCAGCGGCGTTATCAGCGACAGCCCATGCTGTGATGGCGAGGCCGATGACGGCCGGAAGTGTCACCGCCGGGAAGTCGCGCGCCAGGGCCGAGGGCCCACAAATGCCAACTGCGACTTCCCAGAAATGAAAAAGGGCGTGGCCTGATAGCCAGATCGACGCGGTTCCCCAAAACGGCACCCGCAGGTCGGCCCGCGCGGCGCCGAGCAAAAAAGCGCCGCCGAGAAGCAGGAAGATCAGCCCGATATCGCGGACGAAATGTTGGTTGAATGGTCCGGTCGTCGTCACACCGGGTACGATTGAATACCAGTGCTCCGGATCGATGAGCATGAAGACGCCATTAGCAATGGCAAGGATGCCGAGCAAAAACGCTGCGGCGATGCAAGTGGTTTTGAGCATGACGATGTCTCCCGCGTGATGAAGGGATCAAGCGGTTACCGGTAATTGGCGTAGCCAATCGGCAAAGCGGATCGAGCCGAGTATCGGTGCAGCTCCTGGGGTCAACGATTTATCGTCGAGTTCGGTCCCGAAGTAGCGGGCATGAATGTCCGCGATAATTTCCCGACGATCACTCACCTGCGCGAGATGCTGCCGCACGAGGGAGTCGAGTGGGATCTTCTCCGGTCCCGCCAGCTCGACGATGCCGTTTCTCGGCTTGCCCAACGCAATCTCAGCTACGGCTGAAGCCACATCGTCGGACGCGATAGGCTGCAGAAGCGCAGGCGACAACCGGATCGTGTTGCCCTGGACGGCAGACTGAGCGATTGCGCCGACGAATTCGAAAAACTGGGTCGAGCGCACGATCGTGTAAGGAATTTTGGAGTGCTCGATCAGCCGCTCTTGCGCGACCTTTGCCCGCAAATAACCGCTGTCGGGAAGGCGATCGGCGCCGACGACCGAGAGCGCCACGTGATGGCGCACGCCCGCTGCGGCCTCAGCCGCAAGCAAGTTATGTCCGGCGGTCTCGAAAAACTCGAGCACGGCTTTGTCTTCGAATGACGGAGAATTCGCCACATCAACGACAACGCTGGCGCCAGCAAGCGCTGCGGCCAGTCCCTCCCGCGTAATCGTGTTAACCCCGCTGTTCGGCGACGCCGCCAGAACGTCGTGGCCCTTGGCACGGAGCAAATTAACGACCTTCGAGCCGATAAGGCCGCTGCCTCCAATGACGACAATTTTCATGACACATCTCCAACTTGAGCACCGCACTCGGTGCGCGTGGTTGGAATTGCCCCGTCGACGGAGGAAAGGCTTTGTGAAAACCTCCAAATGCCCTTTAGTTTATCTTGGAATATCGTCCAAAGAGCTGGCCAAGGCATGGGACAGCGCTGGGCCGACGACGGTGGCTCTCTCCCGCAGGGCCGGTTGACGGAGCTTCAGGTGCAATTTCTTTTCGCAGACTGCGTGCTCGACGAGGAACGACGCGAGCTCACCCGAGCCTCGCAAGCCGTCAGCGTCGGGCCGCAGGTTTTCGATCTGCTCCTCTATCTGGTTCAAAACCGCGACCGCGTAGTGAGCAAGGATCATATGATCGAATCTGTGTGGGGCGGGCGTATTGTCTCGGAATCAACGCTCACCAGTCACATAAATGCAGTTCGCAAGGCCATCGGCGACAGCGGAGAGGAACAGCTTCTGGTTCGTACCGTCCCGCGAAAAGGCTTCCGCTTTGTCGCCGACGTTAGCGAAGCACAGAATCCCGAACGGCTGTCGACTGATGCTTCTATCTTGTCGCTGGAGGCAACCAAGCCGTCGATAGCCGTCTTACCGTTTCAGAATTTGAGCGGCGATCCGGATCAGGCGTATTTCGCGGACGGCGTCGTGGAGGAAATCATCACCGCGCTGTCGCGCGTCCGCTGGCTGTTCGTCATCGCGCGCAATTCGAGCTTCACGTACCGGGATCGTGACGTCGACCTGAAGCAAGTCGGTCGCGAACTTGGCGTGGGTTATGTGTTGGAAGGCAGCTTGCGCAAGGTTGGCGATCTCGTTCGCATTACGGGTCAGCTCATCGACGCTTCAACCGGCACGCATCTCTGGGCCGAGCGATTTGAAGGGCAGCTCGAAAATATCTTTGCGCTACAGGATGAGATTTCCGCGAGCGTCGTCGGAGCCATTGCTCCGCAAGTGGAACTCGCCGAGATCGAGCGTGCAAAACGCAATCCAACGCGCTGCGCGACGGCCTATGATTGCTATCTGCGAGGCCTCGCGCAGATGCATCGGGGAGACGAGGAAGCCATCGGAGAAGCGATTACGTTTTTCAAGCGCACGATAGAGATCGACGTAGAATCCGCGTCGGCGCACGCCATGGCCGCTTGGTGCTATTTCTGGCGCAAGGTCAATGGATGGTCGACCGACCTTGATAAGGACGAGTCAGAAGGTCTTCGCATGGCGCAACGCGCTGTTGAACTCGGTCGCGACGACGCGGTAGCCTTGACGCGCGGCGGCCACGCGCTTGCCCACTTCACCCGCGATCTCGATACGGGAATCGCGCTGCTCGACCGGGCGATATTCCTCAACCCCAACCTCGCATCGGCATGGTTCCTGGGCGGTTTTCTCAGAACGTGGCACGGCGAATGTGAGAGCGCCATCGAGCATTTCGAGCGGGCCATGCGGTTGAGCCCCGTCGATCCCGAACTCTACCGCATGCAAGGGGGCATCGCGATGGCGCATCTATTTGCCGGCCGGATAGAGGAAGCGTCAGTGTGGGCCGAACGGTCGTACCGAAATCTGCCGAGCTTCCTCATGGTCGTGGCGCTGCTTGCTTCGACGCGAGCGCTTAGCGGCCGGCAAGAGGACGCGCGCAGAGCAATTGAGGACGTGCAGAGGCTCAATCCTTCGCTGCGCGTTTCGAACATAGCCGACTGGCTCCCAATCAGCCGTCCCGAGCACATTGCGGTATTTGCAGATGGCCTGCGGAAAGCAGGGCTTGCGGAGTGACCGAGAGCGAGACACCCCAATTAGGCGACGGCGGCAGACAACCGTTCAAAATTTGATCTATGCCGAAATGGACGAAATCGTCGTTTCCGCTTGGATGTCATTGAGTGCGCTGACAAGGACGTCGATTTCTTCGCGCGTATTGTAGAACGCGAAGGACGGACGAACGGTCGTTTCCTGCCCGAAGCGACGCAAGATCGGCTGCGCGCAATGGTGGCCGGAGCGAACTGCGATCCCATATCGATTGAGGTGCGATCCGATCTTTTCGCTCGGTATGCCGTGAAGCGTCAGAGAGATGACGCTCGCCTTTTCCGGCGCAGTTCCGATGATGCGAAGGCCGGGAATTTCTTTCAGCCGGTTCGTCGCATAAACCAGAAGCTGGTGCTCGTATTCAGCGATGTTGTGAAGGCCGATCCGTTCGACGTAATCGATCGCCGCGCCGAGTCCGACGGCGTCCGCGATGTTGCCGGTGCCTGCCTCGAAGCGTTGCGGAGACGTGTGAAATTCACTTCGCTCGAATGTCACGTCGCGGATCATGTTGCCGCCTGTCTGATAAGGCGGCAGCGTGTCCATGAGATCTTTTTTGCCATAGACGACGCCGATGCCCGTTGGCGCAAAAATCTTGTGACCGGAGAAAACGAAGAAGTCCGCGTCGAGATCTTGCACATCGACTTTCATATGTGAGACCGACTGTGCGCCATCGATGAGAACGCGCGCACCGACGCGGTGAGCCATATCGACGATCGTTTTCACGGGCGTGATCGTGCCAAGTGCATTCGACACCTGCGTAACCGCGACGATCTTGGTGCGAGCGTTGAGAAGCTTGCCGAACTCATCGAGGAGAAGGGCGCCGCAATCATCCACCGGAGCGACGCGAAGCTTCGCGCCTTTTTCCAGGCACAGCTGCTGCCAAGGAACGATATTCGCGTGGTGTTCGAGATTCGTAATGACGATCTCATCGCCGGGCCCAACGTGCTGGCGGCCGAACGTAGCTGCAACGAGATTGATGGCTTCCGTTGCGCCGCGTGTGAAGATGATCTCGTCCACGGATCCAGCATTCAGGAAGCGGGCGATTTTGTTCCGCGCGCCTTCGTAGGCATCGGTCGCGCGCGCTGCGAGTTCGTGCGCTGCTCGATGGATGTTCGAGTTCTCATGTTCGTAGAAGTATTTCAGGCGTTCGATCACGGCCTTCGGCTTCTGCGTCGTAGCGGCGTTGTCGAACCAGATCAGCGGACGTCCATTTACAGTCTCGTCGAGGATCGGAAAATCGCGCCTTACCGCATGAACGTCGAAGCCACGGCCGCTTCCAAGCGTATGCGTCTGCGGGCCGGAAATCGTCGACTGCGTTGGCTCGCCAGCCGCTGTAACGTCATTGAGAAAATAGAAGCGCGAGCCAGCATCGCCCATCAGCGCGGAAATAGGGTCGGCGGCAAGCGGCGCGAGAAGCGACTTCAGTTCCGCCTCGAATGGAACAGCGATGCGATCATAATTCGATGCAGATCCGCTCGAGCGCGGCGTTTCAATCCCAGTATGATCGTTGAGCAATTGCGGTGGCGGCGTTGTTGCTGGCGCTTGCGGAGGAGAAGCGCGATCCACGCCGGGCAGGGCGGTTACAGGGTGCGCGGATTCCGAATGAGCCGTCGCGCCGCGCGACCCGCCGTGGCCGGAAAGGGATGGCCCGGCATCCACGCTGGAAGGAAGAGAGCCGCTCGGTGTGCCCAGCAAACTGTCGATGATTGTAAGGTCAAGCGACGTCGTCTCTCGTGGCGACACAGAAGTCGGGAAGCCAGCGGAAGGAACGTTTCCGGGTCCGGCGGAAGCGGGCAACAACTCCGGCGCAACGTGCCCCGCATCAATGTAAGGAGACGCGCCGACGCCAGAAAGCGAAGATCCATACCGATCCGCTGACGGCAGTGACGGAACACCACCTCCAAGCAATCCGACGAGAACGCCTTGATCGGGCAGCGACGCATTAATCGGCGATAGCCCGACGGACGACGGCGTTGGCAATCCGACTGCGGCGGCAGCATGAGGAGCAGCACTCCCTCCGACGCCGACAGGAAATGCGCCGACTCCGCCAAGAGACGGTCCGGAGGGATAAGACGGCGATTGCCCGGGAAGTGCCGCGAACAATTCGTTCGCGAGCTTCGTCAAAGTCGCCACATCCGGCAATCCCGAGGGAGCTTGAGCGGTCGGCCCATGTCCGAGCGCCGCCGCTGCAAGTCCGTCGAGGCTGTTGTTCTGTCCGATGTCAGCTGTAGGCATGGTACTTGGTCACATCCACGTTCTCCAGTACACCGACAGCGTCATCCGTGAGGATGGCAAGCGAGCAGTAGAGAGAGACGAGATAAGATGCGATGGCCTGATCATTGATGCCCATGAAACGGACCGACAGGCCTTTCGATAACTCGCCTGGCAATCCAGGTTGGAAAAGTCCGACGACACCCTGCTTCGCTTCACCCGTTCGGATCAGCAGAATGTTGGTCTTGCCGGCCTTTACGTCGAGCTTGTCGGACGGAACCAAAGGAATTCCGCGCCACGTGAGAAACGGCGAACCGAACAAATTGATCGTCGGCGGAGGAACACCGCGGCGTGTGCATTCGCGACCGAAAGCGGCGATTGCCAGCGGATGCGCAAGGAAGAATGCGGGCTCTTTCCAGACTCTTGAGATGAGTTCGTCGAGATCATCCGGCGTTGGAGCGCCCGAGCGCGTCTTGACTTTCTGAGACGACGCCGCATTCGGAATAATGCCGTATTCTTTATTATTCAGCAGCTCACTTTCCTGCCGTTCCTTCACCGTTTCAATCGTCAGCCGAAGCTGTTCTTTGATCTGGTTATGCGGAACGCTGTAAAGATCTGATACGCGCGTATGAATATCGAGAACCGTTTGCACGGCGCTCAGCAGATATTCGCGGGGATTGTCGACGTAATCGACGAAAGTCTGCGGCAAGATTCGCTCGTCGCGCAACGAACACGCCACTTCAACGCTGTCGGCGTCCTTCACTTTATTGACGCGATAGATGCCAGCTTCGACCGGAACCCAGCTCAGGAAATGGACGAGCCACCGAGGAGTGATGCTCGACATCTGCGGTACGGTCTTTGTCGCATTGGCTAATTGCCGGGCGGCGATATCACCTAATGCCGTTTGAACTTCGTCTGCCATGGATTACCTATTATCGATTTAATTAGAGTATTGAATTCCGCAGATTTGCTTATCTGCGGCGGAAGAAACTCGTCAACGACGTTATATTGGAATCAGATCCCGGCGCCGTGATCGAACGTCTCACTGCGAACCTGGGCTTGAATGATCGTGCTGAGCGGCGGCACGCTGCGGGTCAGCCATACATTGCCGCCGATCGATGATCCGTGCCCGATGGTGATCCGTCCGAGTATCGTCGCGCCCGCATAGATGACGACGTCATCTTCGACGATCGGATGTCGCGGCTCGCCTTTGACGAGTGCGCCTTGCTCATCAACCGAAAACCGCTTCGCACCAAGCGTCACCGCTTGATAGATGCGGACGCGCTCGCCGACGATAACAGTCTCGCCTATTACGACGCCGGTACCGTGATCGATGAAGAAGCTTCCGCCGATTTGCGCACCCGGATGAATATCGATACCCGTTTGCGAGTGTGCGAGCGCCGCAATGATGCGAGCAACAACCGGCGCGCCAAGTGAATGCAGCGCGTGCGCGATCCGATGATAAATGATCGCCTTCACACCCGGAAAACTGAGCAGAACCTCTTCAGTGCTTCGCGCCGAAGGGTCTCCGCTGTACGCGGCATGAATATCGCTTTCGAGAAGCTCGTAGATGCCCGGGAGACGATCCGCAAAGATCTCGACGATCTTTTCCGCAGGCTGGTGAACGTGAGTCCCGCTGATGCGCGCGTAATCCACAAAGCCATGCTCGCGGCGGATCTGTTCGGCCAAAAGAGCCAACGCTTCGTTCAACGTGCTACCAATGAAGTACGTCAGGCCATCTTCGCTGTGATCGACCGCGCCCGCGTGCCGCGGAAAGAGAGATGCATAAATCCTGTTGACGACCTGTTGCAGCAACTCGGGAGACGGGATCGGCGCGCTGCGGTTACCCGCAGAGACGACCCGATGGCTTCGACGGCGAGCATCGCGCAATTGCGATACGATCGCTTCAATATCCCACGGCGACGCTTCGATCCGCTCGGCGGCACCGCTTCTCTGAATGCTGGCTGTAAAACCCTCACGCATGTTCGTATCCGCAATTGTCTCTTGATGATCCAGTGATTAGTGCCGTGTCGTTGTGATCTGATCGTAGATGCCGCCGTCAGCGAAATGGGTGGCCTGAATTGCCGACCATGGCCCGATCTCGGTTTCGGCGTTGAATGTTTCGATCTGCGGCAGCCCCGACGCGCTGAGAATCTCAGCGTTTTGCGGACGGAAGTGATGTTTCGCGATGATCTTCTGAGCTTCGTCCGAATACAGAAAATCAAGGAATCCCTTCGCCAGCGCCTCGGTCTTTCTTGCCTTGGCAACCTTTTGGACGACAGCAACCGGCGGCGCAGCTTCGATGCTCAGCGACGGATAGACGATGTCGAAATTGCTTCCGTCAATTTCGGACTTGATGAGGGCAGCTTCGTTCTCGAATGATACGAGTACATCGCCAATTCCGCGCTGCGTGAATGTAGTCGTCGCGCCGCGACCGCCGCCATCGAACACCGGCACGTTGGCGAATAGTTTGGAGACGAAATCTTGTGCTTTATCGTCGGTGCCGAGTTTTCGCTTTGCGTAGCCCCACGCCGCCAAATAACTGTAGCGACCGTTTCCGGACGTTTTCGGGTTCGGAATGACGACCGACACACCGCTTCTAATGAGATCATCCCAATCCTTGATATTCTTGGGATTGCCTTTCCTTACGAGAAAGACGCTCGTCGTCGTGTAGGGTGCCGCGTTGTTCGGAAATTGCTTCCGCCACTCGCTGTCGATCAATCCCTTCTTTGCGAGAAAGTCTAAATCTGTCGCTTGATTGAGCGTGACGACGTCGGCGTCCAGCCCCTGATCCACAGCCTGAGCTTGCTTGGTCGAGCCGCCGTGAGATTGTTTGACCTCGACGTTTTCGCCAGTCTGATTTTTCCAGGCGGCCACGAATGCCGGGTCGATCTCTTTGTAAAGCTCTCGAGAAACGTCGTAGGACGCATTGAGAATGACCGTCTGCGCCGCGGCGGTGTACGGAAGCAAAGAAACAACTGCCGCGGCCAAACCGAAGCGAGCGACAAGACGTCGGGCGATCATATGGATTTCCATTCGTAAGTTTCGATCGCCAGAGCTTTTCAAAACCCCTCAAATCTTCAAACCAAGAAAAAATGGGAAGCTTAGAAGCGACGCATCAGCGGTCTACGCGGATCGCTACAGATCCAGAGGCGTGAGATGCATTTAGCGCGATCGTAAAACTAGGAAATCCTCCGCCGCCCAAAGTAAAACAATGCCTCATTGATCGCAAACGAACACCCGCAACCTGTGAAACATGTGGATCGTCCAAGTCCACAGCCCAAACCTTAGCGTCATGGGACATTGGCGCGGCCTGCTTGACTTTGTGCATTTTCCAACCGCAACTTTGCGCGCCGACGTTGTTGCCACTCACCCTCAATAATTCTACGGAGAAACTTGCGTGGCAAAATCCCTGCCAGATCCCAACTCGCGGCTTTGTATTTGGATCGAAGACGGAGAAGTAAAATGTTATGCAAATAGACCTGCGTTGCTCTACCTGGCTAAAGAAATTCGGCGAATTGCGGACGCTAAGTCAGATGATTATTATGAGGTGCACCTGAAGTCTGAATTGTTCAGTTTGGCCAAAAGTGGATCTGGTGCAATCCCAAATGTCTGGGTTGTCGACAAGAGGAAACCGGCGCAGTCTACGCATCTTGCTCTAACGGATTTCGAAGTGACCATCATGCACGTAGGTGAGAGTGAATTGGATAAATTGCGAAAGTCACAGCATTCAAGGGACGCAAGGGATTAAAGTAGCCTGTTTACTATTCTTGTAATCGTTTTGGTTGGCGATTGATCAATTCTCATCGTTATTATTTTCGTTCTCCCGGAGACGGAAATCGCACCGACGCGGCAAGAACGAGCTGAGGTCGATCGACCCATCGCTGCCATCACCAACGTCAATACGGCTTCACCCGCTACGCTGTACGTTCACGTCGATCACCTCAATCGTCCGGTCACTATGACAAAAGCTAGCAAGAACTCCGTGTGGGAAGCGGTTTAGAAGGCTTGGCGTACGCCACACTCTCCAACGGGATCGGAGTCGCTCGACGCCCCCTTCCCAGGTCAATGGTTCCAGCTCGAAGCAGGTCTCAATTACAATTGGCACCGCCACTACGACCCGGCAACCGGACGATATACCCAGCCCGATCCTCTCGGTTTTGTTGATGGACCAAGTGTGTATGCGTACGCGGGGGATAGCCCGCAGAGATTTGTCGATAAGGATGGGCAACAGATATTAGCACTGCCCTGGTGCCATTCATCACCGTTAGCTTTTGCAGCGTGCACACTGCCACCGATAATTGCGATGTGCATGCCAAGCCGACCGCCGGGATATTGGGATGGACCTAAGGGCGCTGGCGCGTGGGGACGCAGAAATAATAAAGCTCCAAGAGAAACTCGTCGAAAGTTTCATGATATCAAACAAAATGACCCTGGATCTCGAGGTGATGACGACTATTTTACAAATCCTGACACTGGGGATGTCATAGGTCCCGATGGCGAAAGTGCAAGCAATCTTGGCGACTAGAAGGAAGAGGGTATGGATGTTGCGTTGTATCTGTATGGCGAGAAGCTTTATCCTCCTCGTGTTACTGAGGTCATGAAAGTTTTGCCGACAAAATCCTGGTCTAAAGGAGAAAAAGTTGTAGGCAAAAATTCTGGTACCGTAGTGGTTGCTAAAACCGGCCTATGGATGCTTAAAACCAATTCCGCTTCGGACGATATTTGCGTGCATTTGGACGAGTTGCTCAACGTTCTGGAAATAGCAAACATCGAAAACATACATCAAATTTTAGGAGTTCAGTTGGCGAAGGTTGACATATTTATATTGGGCGAAAGTAGTTCGAAAATTACCCTCAGCATAAACGATGCACGGCTTTCCAAGTTGGCGTCGCAGAAATTGAGAATGGATATTACATTGGGTCGTTTAGAAGTGTAATATTTACGAGCAAAGTAGCGAGGAATTGTTCCGCCACTGCGAATGAAGCAGCTCCTCGTTATCGGATAAAGATTGGTCAATTCCAAGGTCGATCGCCGATCGTTACCATTACGGGCGTCATGCCGCCTTAGTCGGAGAGCTCGACGCTCAACTAGCGCTCCTCTTTTATTCTTGGCGACACGGCAGATGACTGATGATTTGTCGGTACTAATGCCAACTGGAAGTTTGCTTTGTTCACCAAGGTATCGATGATTATGAAATCGTCAGTACGGCAGCCGAGAAGAGGCTTGAAGCGAAATAGCGGAGGTTGCTGGTAAGCAATTTCGCGAAGACGAGGCGCATAGGCTGCTCGTAAATTGACCGATGTGGGAACATTGGGGGAGCTAGAGTCTAGCCTCGTGGTTCGGACAGTCGAACTGGGCCGAAGTCCCAAGAACATTCAATGGGCTAGCAAGCTGTGGCTGGGGGACTAGGATTCGAACCTAGACAGGCAGAGTCAGAGTCTGCAGTCCTACCATTAGACGATCCCCCAATGCCGGGATCGAGCGGACGATGTCCGCCGGAGCGCGGGTCATAGCAGCCGCGCATCGGGTTCGCAAGCTGGCACCTGTCTGAATTCGGCAGCCGTCCAGGGCCGTTCTGTCGCGCCGAGGCCAGAGCCCAGCCAGCCGCTTGCCGTGCGGCGCGCTGGGCCACCGCGCTAATCGATCAGATCTACCAGCTCGGGCCGGTACTCGAAATGCATGGTGTCGTAGTGATACCAGCGGCCGCCCCAGATGAACCCGTGTTTCTCGAAGATCTTGACGATCTCCTCCGGCACCTCGTTCCGGTAGCGCGGGGCGCCGTTCGCGCCGTGCTTGTTCCAGCGCCAATAGTCCGAACGCTTCACGCCAATATCGATGGCGATGCCATACCCATGAGCGGAGAGACGGTTCGTCCCCGCAATCGGCCGGCAAATGTACGTTCCCGCAGATGGCACAAGGAAAACGTCGAACTTGGAGGGCAGCGCATCCAGTTCGTCGCTGACGGCTTGCAGCTTTTTCGCGGCGCCATTTACGGTCGTGAAGAGCAGGGTCTGCTTGGAGCGTTTGGGCAGCCAGGCTACGCGCGCAAGTGATCGTGCGAATCCTGGCTTTCGGCAATCGCCGTAGATCTTGCTGAAGAACGCAGCGTTCCGCGCACGACCGGGATCGGAGTCATGCTCTGGCGGCGTGAGCGAAGCGCCCCATGGATAGGGCTGACGGAACATGTCGTCGATATCTGGATCCGCGAGTCGTTCCTCAGCCGATTTCGCTTTGCCATCGTCGAAGAGGAGACGCGTACCGTCCAGGAAGACAACCGACGTCCCGTCGATACCAGAGACGAACTCGGGATAGGCAGCCTTGAGGCGCGCCGCAATGCGGCTGCGGTCCAAATCGGTTTCGGCGGCGCCAGCGGTAGCGGATGCAACGCACGCGGCCAGCAGGACGCAAAGGAACATTAACAACGGCCGCAATGAACTCAGCATGTTCAAATCCGATGGCGTTAAGGCAGGGAGACCGTCATCGTGCGCATTGTTCACCCTGAGTTTTCGCCGTTTTGCCCGCCGGAGCTTTACGGAGCTTGGCGACCTGATACACTTGCCCTCAACCGAGGTCCAGAATGTTGGCCTGAAGTGCGCACGGCGTCCGTCTAGGAAGCTCGTGCTATGACCAGGTCCTGGAGAGAAAACGTTGAAGCCTGTTGAACCAGGTCCTGACGCTGCGTCCCGTATTGAAAGGGCCGCAAACGGCGAGGATGCTCCGCTCTCAGGTCAATCGTATCCGTTTCAGCGCGGCAGCGACACGGATCGGCGCAACCATCTATCGAGCGCAGCGTCGAAGTCGTTTCCGCGCCAATCATCACGCGCGGACGCGCCCAGCCGCGGCCTGCAACACGGCGATGGCGCCGACGTCGGCAACGAGCCCGTGTATGGCGCACTCGATCTCGGAACGAACAACTGCCGCTTGCTACTCGCGCGTCCCTCACGCCGGGGGTTTCGCGTCGTTGACGCGTTCTCGCGCATCATCCGTCTGGGCGAGGGCGTGAGTCAGGCAGGCCGCCTCGGTGACCAAGCCATGGCGCGCACCATGGACGCCCTGAAGGTGTGCGCAGGAAAGCTGCAGCGCCACGGAGTTGAGCGCGCGCGTCTGGTTGCGACGCAGGCGTGCCGCGTCGCATCGAACGGGCCATCATTCATTGCACGTGTTCGCGAGAGCTTCGGGTTGGAGCTCGAAGTGCTGACGCCGGAGATCGAAGCGCGTCTCGCCGTTGCGGGTTGCGCCACGTTGATCGATCCCGAAGCGGAATTCGTTCTCGTCTTCGATATCGGCGGCGGCTCCTCGGAAATCATCTGGCTCGATATGACTCGCCTGCGCTCGCGCCGGGACGTGCTCGCCGGCCGGGCGGATCTCGAGGACGCAATCGTCGCCTGGGCCTCGTTACCAGTCGGCGTGGTGACGCTGTCGGAAAAGTTCGACGGCCGCAATGTCACGCCGGAAACCTTCGCGGCGATGTCGGACGCTGTGGCGCAGCTCCTGCTGCCATTCGAGGCCAAGCATCGTTTTACTGAACGTCTGGCTGGCCGATCGGTGCATTTGCTTGGCACCTCGGGCACGGTTACGACGATTGCGGGCGTGTTGCTTGATCTCGACCGTTACGATCGGAAGCGCGTGGACGGGATATGGCTTAACACGTCAGATATTGACGACGTAACCAACGAGCTGCTGGCGCAAAGCTATGAAGAGCGCGTTCTTCAGCCCTGTATCGGTCGCGAGCGGGCCGATCTCGTACTTGCCGGTTGCGCTATTCTCGACGCAATTATGAAACTCTGGCCTGCCAGCCGGCTGCGCGTCGCTGACCGTGGCTTGCGCGAAGGAATTCTGATGCACTTGATGATGGAAGACGGCGTATGGCGGACCGGCCGCCGGCGGCGTGGTAAGCGCCGGTCCGGACAAGGATCCGCAACGTGACAGGTAAGGGCGGCGGCGCAAAAAGCGGCAAGGGCAAGGGTACGCGCAGCAGTTTGAGTGGCGGGCAGCGTCAGCTCCGAACGGCGGTGAAGAGCTCCAACAAGCGAACGGCATCATCGCAACGGTGGCTCGAGCGCCAGTTGAACGACCCCTACGTGGCGGCCTCGAAGCGTGAGGGCTTGCGATCGCGCGCGGCGTTCAAGCTGCGTGAAATTAACGGACGTTTCAATTTCTTGAAGTCCGGCCAGCGCGTCATAGACCTCGGCGCCGCGCCCGGCGGCTGGTCGCAAATCGCGGCCGAGATCGTCAAGGCTCTCGATGGTAAGGGGCAGGTCATCGCGATCGACTATCTGAATTTCGAACCCATACCGGGCGTCGAAATCCTAGAGATGGACTTCACGGCTCCCGAAGCCGAGGACGAGTTGAAGTCGCGCCTTCGCGGCGGCCGCGCCGACGTCGTTCTGTCAGACATGGCTGCGCCGACAGTCGGACACGCGAAGACGGATCACTTGCGCATCATCGGTCTCGCGGAAATTGCGGCGGCGTTTGCGGCAGACGTGCTCGAACCCGGCGGAACGTTCCTTTGCAAAGTCTTTCAGGGCGGAACAGAGCGCGGTCTGCTCGATATGCTGAAGCGGGATTTCGCCGTTGTGCGCCACGTGAAGCCGCCAGCAAGCCGTGCTGAAAGCTCGGAGCTTTACGTGCTCGCGACGGGATTCAGAGGCGGTGCGTCAGAAGAATAACGCTGCGGGATAGACACGCATCAGGAAACTGAGGAGACAATTCGATGGCTGACGCAATTCGCTTCGTTTTGACCAATCTTCCGGCCCTTCTGTTCATATCCGCGGTGTTCATCGCATTCATCACGCGCAGCCCAGCATCAAAAGCACATCGCTATCTGGCTTGGCTGCTGCTTCTCTCGGTCGGCGTCGAAGGCGTTTGGGCAGGAGCGTTCCACGTCTTCTTCCCGGAGACGGCAGCGTCTTACATTGGCTGGCAAGACAGTCCGTTTCAGTTTGAGATCGGCGTGGCCGATATGGCGATCGGCATCACCGCGATAGTCTCGTTCTGGCGTAGCCTCGATTTCAAGACGGCCGTCGTTTGCTATATCGTGTTGTTCTACATCGGCGTCGCGATTGGACACGTGCATCAGGCGATGCTCGCCAACAATTTCGAGCCCGGCAACTTCGGCGTGCTGCTGTTGTTGACCCTCGCCAAGGTGGTCATCCTGACGGGGCTGGCGATTGCAGCAAACAGGGAAGCGGCGGGATCGGCGGCGCCAATGTCAGCGCGCTGAGGCGAGGTGCCTTCGACCGTATCCGGCCTTGAATCTGACGGAGGCTTTGAACCCCCTGCCACGCTATATCGCCCAGTTTGGCGACATCCATGTGACGTTAAACTGCGTACGCCCTGAAATAGCGTACGTTGATCCACATTTGACGCGGGCGCGATGGCTTCCAACGCTGGTATCTTGGTGCTATAGACCCCGCGACAATGTTCGCCCTTGGGGGCTGGAACGTGTCGCCCCCCAAATCTGGAGAAGTTCGCATGACTTCGAGCCTGTCGGCGCTCGACTCGGGGGTCGCTTTAACCTTTGACGATGTCCTGCTCGTACCGGGTCCCTCCGATGTTATGCCCGGCCAAGCCGACGTCTCCTCGCAGCTCACGAAATCCATTCGGCTGAATATTCCGCTTCTATCGTCGGCGATGGACACGGTGACAGAGTCCCGCCTCGCGATCGCGATCGCTCAGGAAGGCGGCATCGGCGTCCTTCATCGCAACCTCACGATTGATGAGCAGGCCCGCCACGTCGCGATCGTAAAGCGCTACGAAAGCGGCATCGTCCTCAATCCCGTTACGATCTCGCCCCGCAAGACGTTGCAGGAAGCGTTGACGTTGATGGCGGAAAAGGGCGTTACGGGCGTTCCCGTCGTCGAAAGCAAGAATGATTTGCCGGATGGCAGCGCAGGTAAAGGCAAGCTCGTCGGCATTCTGACCAACCGCGACGTGCGCTTCGCCACCAATCTCAATCAGCCGGTATTCGAGCTGATGACCAAGGAAAACCTCATCACCGTGAAGCGCAATGTTGCGCGTGAGGATGCCAAGCGGCTGCTGCACCAGAACCGCATTGAGAAACTGATCGTCGTCAACGATCAGAATGAATGCATCGGACTCATCACCGTCAAGGACATCGAGAAGGCTGCGAAGTATCCGCACGGCTCGAAGGATGCGCAGGGCCGGTTGCGCGTAGCAGCAGCGACCACGGTCGGCGAGGATGGCCACGAGCGCACCGCGCGTTTGATTGAAGCCGGTTGCGACGTGATCGTCGTCGACACGGCACACGGACATTCGGCCAAGGTGATCGAAGCCGTTGCCCGGATCAAAAAGAAGTCGAACAGCGTACAGGTCATCGCCGGTAACGTCGCGACGGCGGACGCAACCAAGGCGCTGATCGACGCTGGCGCAGACGCCGTCAAGGTTGGCATCGGGCCGGGCTCTATTTGCACGACCCGGATCGTGGCAGGCGTTGGTGTTCCGCAGCTCACCGCCGTTATGGAATGCGCCAAGGAAGCGGCACGTTCAGGTGTTCCGGTTATCGCTGACGGCGGCATCCGCTTTTCCGGCGACATAGCAAAGGCAATCGCCGCAGGCGCATCATGCGTGATGATCGGCTCGCTGCTCGCCGGAACCGATGAAGCGCCGGGTGAGACGTATCTTTATCAAGGCCGCACATACAAGTCATATCGCGGCATGGGCTCTGTCGGAGCAATGGCGCGGGGCTCGGCTGACCGTTATTTCCAGGCGGAAGTGCGCGACGCGCTGAAGCTCGTGCCGGAAGGTATCGAGGGCCAGGTTCCCTACAAGGGACCGATGGGCTCAGTCGTCCATCAGCTTGTCGGCGGCCTTCGCGCAGGCATGGGCTATCTCGGAGCCAAAACCATTCCGGAAATGCAGAAGCGCGCCAAGTTTGTGCGCATTTCTCCGGCGGGCATTCGGGAAAGTCACGCTCACGGCGTTCTAATCACACGGGAAAGCCCCAATTATCCGGGATCCGGCGTATAGTCGTCCGCATCGGCTTTATCCAACAGAGAGGCTCCGATGACGGTCACTGATTTTCTTCTGCCGACATTCGTTCTCGTCGCGCTCGCGTTCGCGCTCCATTTGATGATGGCGCGTGAGCGGATGGGAGCCTTGATGAGTGGCAAAGTCGCGCCCAAGGACGTTGACCTGCGCCAGCCGAATTGGCCCGCGCGCGCGACGCAAATCGCCAACGCGTATCACAATCAGCTTGAGCTCCCGATGCTCTACTATGTGCTGATTGCCTTCATCCTCATCACCCGCGTCGGCGATATTCTGTTGTTGGTGTTGGCTTGGCTCTTCGTCATCTCGCGTCTCGTTCATGCCTACATACACGTCACCAGCAACAACATCTCGTGGCGTTCCAAGGTCTACGGCCTCGGCTTGGTCTTGCTGATCGCGATGTGGATTATCTTCGCAGTCAAGATTTTGACCGCTGCCTGAATGGAGTTGTTATGAGAGCTGGAGCCCGGATCGCCGCGGCGATCGAGGTTCTGGACGCGATCCTCACTCGTTATCAGCCTGTCGCCATCGCATTGACCGATTGGGGCAAGACGCATCGATTTGCGGGATCTGGCGACCGGAACGCTATCGGCGGCCTGGTGTATGACGCGTTGCGTCACCGGGCGTCGCTTGCCTGGGCGCTTGGCGCCGACACGCCTCGCGCGCTGGCCATAGGTGCGGCTCCGTCTGCGCTGGGCCTTTCCACCGAAGTCGTGATTGCAGCTTGTGACGGCGCCGATCATTCGCCGGGACCGTTGTCAGACGAGGAACGCTTGGGCCTGACACGTGATCGCGCAGACGCGCCGGCCTGCGCCCAAGCCGATATCCCCGAATGGCTCTGGCCTGCGTTTTCCAGCCAATTCGGCGAGAACGCCGTCGCTGAGGGGCAGGCGATGGCGAAACGCGCGCCAGCAGATCTGCGCGTCAACACGCTTAAAGCTACGCCCGAGAAGGTTTTGAAAGCTCTGACGAGCTTCGGCGCAGTCGCGTGCCCGATATCGCCGATCGGCGTTCGAATTGCTCCGCCGGAGGGTGCGCAGCGAACGCCGAACCTTCAGGCTGAGGCTGCTTTCCAAGCCGGTTGGTTTGAAATCCAGGACGAAGGCTCGCAAATCGCGGCCTTGTTGGCAGGCGCTGGCTCGCGCAAGCAGGTGCTGGATCTCTGCGCTGGGGCGGGCGGTAAAACGCTGGCACTCGCGGCCGTCATGCAGAATACCGGGCAGCTTTATGCCTACGACGCCAACCGTCTGCAGTTGAAGCCCATCTTCGACCGCATCAAGCGGGCGGGGGTGCGCAACGTTCAGGTGCTTCGCGGCGGCGATGAAGCAGCCCTTACCGCTCTCGGTCCGCGCTTCGATGTCGTTCTGTGCGATGCGCCATGCACCGGCTCAGGCACTTGGCGGCGGCGTCCCGATGCGAAGTGGCGATTGAAGCCCGACGCTCTGGCGGCGCGCATGGCGGAACAGCGTTCGGTACTGGCGCGCGGCGCGACCCTCGTGAAGCGCGGCGGCCGATTGGTGTACGTGACGTGCTCCATTCTGCCCGAGGAAAACACCGGCCAGGTCGCCGAATTCCTTGCGGCCAACAGCGAGTTTCGGATCATTCCAACGGCTGAAGCCTGGGCCGCGGCCGGATCGGCAGAGTTGCCCCCCTCCGCTGACGGGCGCAGCGACTCACTGTTGCTCACGCCCGCCCGGCACGGCACGGACGGCTTCTTCGTCGCCGTGCTGGAACGCGCGAGCTAGACCTTTCCCGTCCAAATTTTCAGCATGCTCGGCTGGCCGGATCAGCCGAGCCGGGCCTCCCGTTGGCGTAAGTTTGAGCATCTCTAATGGGTCCCAGATCCGCGATGATCTGAAATAAAATTTGACCGGCGTATAGCACCGCAATTGCCCATCTTTCGACGTTGACATCGCCAGCGGCCATCTTATGTGATGCGTCGTTTGTCATTGGCTGACGACAAATCTAGGGACGCGCTGCGGTGTCGTTTCACTCCGTCGCGTCTCCTGCTCACACGGCCAGTTGGGGTCACTGAATGAGCGACAGGCCAAACTCCTTTCTTTCTCCCAAGTGCGAAGTTCATCTCACACCCAACCGCGGCGGCCACACGGTCGTTGCACGCGGCGCGATCGCCAAAGGCGAATTGCTCGTCGTCTGGAGCGGCACGCTCGTAACCGGTGAGGAGCTGAACAGCTTGTCTCCGACGGTCCGGCGCTACTGCCTTCAGGTCGAGGAAGACCAGTATCTCGTATCGCTGTCGGATTGTGAGCCCCCGGACTACGTCAATCACAGCTGCAGCCCGAACGCTGGACTATCCGGGCAGATCGCTCTCGTCGCGATGCGCGATATCGCGGCCGGTGAAGAGATCACCTACGATTACGCGATGAGCGACGGCTCGCCTTACGACGAGTTCGCATGCTCGTGCGGCTCACCGCACTGTCGCGGCCATGTCTCGGGTGACGATTGGCGTCGGTTCGAACTTTGGCAGCGCTACGCGGGCTATTTCTCGCCCTATCTGCAACGCCGCATCGCGAGCGAAAAGGTTCTTCGAGCCGTTGCGGTCAAACGCAGGGCGTATCGCCGAAAGGCACCAGCGGTGAATGTGCTGCCGGGCGAATGATAGACGCCGCGTCTATCGCTCGGTGCCGAGCTTGCGGTTCGCATCCGCGTCGAAGCTTTGGTAATCGCACGTCAGTTCTTCACCGGCAGCAATATCGCGCGTCGCGACGTCGTACCCTTCCACAGCGCCCGCTTCGTGAACACCTGCGGTATTTGGATCGTCGGCGTGGTTCATGAAGCGCGCATTGTCGGCGCACAGCACGTAAAGCCCGCTGGCGTCGTCGAGGTAGACGTGATCGAGAAGATTGCTGCGCGCGGGCTCAGGCAACGCATGGATCTCGTCGCCGCGAAAAAGCCTGTCGAACTCCGGCACGAACCGCCACGTCACTGTGCCCTTCTTGATGTCCTCAGCCGCGAACAATCCGATTCCGGCGATGGGGCTCAGGCCAAGCTTCGTCTTGATTGTCAGCATCGATTGTCATCGCCTCGCTTGGCCCGTATGGATTGGTCGCGAAGGCATATCCTAGGCTCGGCGTGAAGTTGAGGAAATGGACACCCAGTAGCAATGAAAAACATTGGCTCCCTGATCGTCTTCCTTGCCCTGGTTCTACTGGTCGCCATGTCGGGCGTAACCTTCCGGCCCGGAGCCTGGTACGAGTCCCTTGCTAAGCCCGAATGGACGCCGCCGAACGGACTGTTCCCGATAGCGTGGAGCATTCTCTACATCATGATCGGCATCGCCGGTTGGCTCGTTTGGCGAGCCGCGGGATGGAGTGCGGCCATCGTCGCCTGGGGCGTCGGACTTTTTCTCAACGGCCTATGGTCGTACCTGATGTTCGAGCGGCACGACATCGGCTTGGCGTTTGCTGACATCACCGCGCTCTGGCTTGCGATCGTCGCGTTTATCGTCCTCGCCCGGCGGATCGATACCCGGGCGGCCTACCTATTCGTCCCCTATCTGCTCTGGGTAACTTTTGCCGCGGCATTGAATTGGACCGTCTGGCAAATGAACGCGTAGGCCGCAATTTCGGCGCCCTTTGCACGCCACGCGGCGGCCTTGCCGTTGCAGCAGAAGCCGCGATCGCGTAGGGGGAGGGCTCTGAAAGGGAGATGCCCGCAATCGTGACAGACTCAGTCCTCATCATCGACTTCGGCAGCCAAGTAACGCAGCTCATCGCGAGGCGCGTACGAGAATCCGGCGTTTACTGTGAAATTCATCCCTTCCAGAATGCCGCCGAGGCCTTCGAAAAGCTCAAGCCGAAAGCCGTCATCCTCTCTGGCGGCCCGGCCTCCGTCACCGAGGACGGTTCGCCCCGCGCGCCGGCTTCGGTGTTTGAAGCAGGCATCCCGGTATTTGGAATCTGTTATGGCCAGCAGACGATCGCGACGCAACTCGGCGGCGCAGTCGAAGCCGGGCACCATCGCGAATTCGGCCGCTCTTTCCTTTCGGTCAAAACAGCGAGCCCGCTATTCGAAGGCGTATGGACGCCGGGCACGCAGCATCAGGTCTGGATGAGCCATGGCGACCGCGTAACGCGCTTGCCGGAAGGCTTTGAAGTTATCGCAGCAAGCGAGAACGCGCCCTATGCGGCCGTGGCCGATGAAGCGCGGCGCTTTTATGCCGTCCAGTTCCATCCCGAAGTCGTACACACCCCGGATGGCGCAAAGCTCATTTCGAACTTCGTCCACCGCATCGCCGGGCTGAAATCCGATTGGACGATGGCGGCCTACCGCCGCGAAATGATCGCCAAGATACAGAAGCAGGTCGGCAAAGGTCGCGTTATCTGCGGTTTATCCGGCGGCGTCGACAGTAGCGTTGCAGCCGTCCTGATCCACGAAGCGATCGGCGATCAGTTGACGTGCGTTTTCGTTGACCACGGCTTGATGCGCCTCAGCGAAGCCGACGAAGTCGTGAACCTGTTCCGCAATCACTACAACATCCCCCTCGTGCACGTGGATGCCTCGAAGCGCTTTCTCGATGCGCTTGCTGGCGTTTCCGATCCTGAAGCGAAACGCAAGGCGATCGGCAAAAACTTCATCGATGTGTTTGAAGACGAAGCAAAGAAGATCGGCGGCGCAGAGTTTCTCGCCCAGGGCACGCTCTACCCGGACGTGATCGAAAGCGTATCGTTCACCGGTGGACCGTCGGTCACGATCAAATCGCATCACAACGTCGGCGGCCTTCCCGAGCGAATGAATATGAAGCTCGTGGAACCGCTGCGCGAGTTGTTCAAGGATGAAGTGCGCGCGCTCGGCCGGGAACTCGGACTGCCCGAAGCATTCGTCGGTCGCCACCCGTTCCCAGGGCCGGGCCTCGCGATCCGCATTCCAGGCGAAATCACGGTCGAAAAGCTCGATATTCTTCGCAAAGCCGATGCGGTCTACCTCGACGAAATCCGCAAGGCAGGCCTTTACGACGCGATCTGGCAGGCCTTCGCCGTGCTCCTTCCGGTGCGCACCGTTGGCGTCATGGGAGACGGCCGGACATACGATCATGTGCTCGGCCTGCGCGCCGTCACGTCGGTCGATGGCATGACGGCTGACTTCTTCCATTTCGACATGGAGTTTTTGGGCCGCGTCGCAACGCGCATCATCAACGAGGTAAAGGGCGTGAACCGCGTCGTCTACGACGTCACCTCGAAACCACCCGGTACGATCGAGTGGGAATGATTTTGGCTTGCTTAAGCGCGGCCGATAGCACGTCAGAGTCTTCAAAACACACCGAACTGGCCGCTAGCCGTTCGTAGAAGAAACAATCGCCTCGAAGCTCATGGCTTCGAGGCGTTGCTGTGTTTGCTTGTGCTGACAGTCGGACTGTTACCAGCCGTAACGGCAATCCAGGAAGCGGCGCTTCCAGTAGCGCGATCCTGTGTACTGCCAGCGGTTATAGAGATAGCCGCAGCTTGAGTAGCCGCCGTTCGAATATCCGCCGCCACCGAGAACGATACGCAGCCCGTGATTGTGGTGATGGTGATGCCCCATCGAATGGCCTCCACCATGGCCGTGTGCGCTTGCACTAGCGACATCACCGCTCATAGCGGCGACGACGATGGCGGTTCCAACGATGAGAGACTTGAGGGACATGGGGGTGCTCCAGAATTGAGTTGCAAACGAGCCTGGAAGAAATCCGGTTGGCTCCGTCGCGATGGCGAATATTTCAACGCAATCTCGATGAGCGGACGGTCGCACGGAGACACGCGCCCGCCTGTTCCGCGCGGAACACCTCATGATCTGCGTAATTCTGGAAACGGATCAGCCGACACGCAGCACAGCAATCGTTCGATTAAAACGATTAAAACAACAAATATTATGAATTGGATCGATTGATTGAATGCCGCCAATGTTGCTCCACGAATGGAGCTAAGAAATGCCGGAAACAACGTCTCAGACCCGTGATCTGCAGAACTCTATAGCTGCGCAATCCTCACGCAGCAGCGTGGCTGCGATCTGGCCGGGGCTTCTGTTGTGCTCAGGCATTGCGGCGGCGTCGTTCGGCTTGCGAGAACTGCCGGGCGTCGCGATCTTCAGCCCGATGATCCTGGCAATCGCGCTCGGCATCGCGCTTCACAATTCCATAGGAACGCCAAGCCTCGCCAAGGCCGGCGTAACCTTCTGTCTTCGCAGGGTGCTGCGCGTTGCGATCATCCTGCTGGGCCTGCAACTGACGGCCGAGCAAGTAATCGACGTCGGAGCAGGAGGCATTGCCATTATCGCGGCTACGCTCGTGTGTACGTTCCTATTTACGATGTGGCTCGGTCAGAAGCTTGGCGTGGAGCGCAAACTCTCCGAATTGATTGCCGCCGGGACTTCGATTTGCGGCGCATCAGCTGTCATCGCAACGAATACCGTCACCGATGCTCCTGACGAAGACGTTGCGTATGCGGTCGCCTGCGTCACCGTCTTCGGATCGATTGCGATGTTCGTCTATCCGCTGATGCCGGGCGTGTTGCATCTGGACGCTCATGCCTACGGGCTTTGGGCGGGCGCCTCGATCCATGAGATCGCGCAGGTCATGGCGGCCGCCTATCAGGACGGCCAGCAGGCAGGGGATGCAGCGGCAATCGCGAAGCTGTCGCGCGTCGCGATGCTGGCGCCGGTTGTGATCGTGCTCGGCATTCTTGCCACGCAGAGATCGCGGTCCGGCAACCAAACACGCTCGCCCTCCAATGTGCCGATGCCATGGTTCGTTCTTGGCTTCATCGCGATGGTCGGCGTCAACAGCCTCGTCACGGTGCCTGCAGAAGCAAAAGCGCTGATCGTTGCTCTCACGACGTTCCTCCTGTCGATGGCGCTTGCCGCCATGGGGCTTGAAACGGATATAGCGAAGCTCAGGGCGAAAGGCGTTCGGCCCTTGCTTTTAGGCTTCGCAGCCTTTCTCTTCGTGGCGACATTCAGCCTATGCCTTATCGAGACCGTAGGTTGAGAACTGCCCAAGAGATGACCCATGACGCTCGAACAGCTTCGTATCTTCGTTGCCGTCGCTGAGCGCGAGCATGTCACGCAAGCAGCGAAAGAGCTGAGCCTGACGCAATCGGCGACGAGCGCCGCGATCTCGGCACTCGAAACCCGTTACGCCACCAAGCTGTTCGACCGCGTTGGCAGACGCATCATGCTCACTCAGGCGGGCAAGATTTTTCTCGTTGAGGCCAAGGCAGTTCTGGCGCGCGCGACGTCCGCGGAAAAAGTGCTCGCGGATTTGGCGGGTCTTGAAAAGGGTTCGCTGACGATCGGTGCAAGCCAAACTGCGGGCAACTATTGGCTGCCTGCCATCATTCGCCAGTACCAAGAACGGTTTCCAGGAATTGCTATCGCAATGAAGATCGGGAACACCGAAACGGTGGCTGCCGATGTCGAAGCCGGAATCACAGACCTTGGATTCATAGAAGCAGACGTCGACAACCCCGCGCTGTCCGTCGTGCCTGTTGCTGACGATGAAATTGTGTTGGTTGCGGCGCCCGGCCATCCGTTGGCGAAGCGAAGCGGACGGCCAACTTCGGCGCAGCTTGCGGGTGCGTGCTGGGTGGTTCGCGAAACAGGCTCGGGAACGCGCGCCATTCTCGAAGCGGCCCTGTTGAAACTCGGCATCCAACCGGGACGCATGGATATTGTGCTGGAATTGCCATCCAATGAGGCTGTTCGCGGCGCCGTTGAAGCCGGAAGCGGGATTACGATCATCTCGAAAGTCGTGGTGGCCGCATCGCTCAAAGCGAAAACGCTCGTCGCCCTCGACGTTGCGTTTCCAAAGCGCAGATTTTTCGCGCTTCGTCACAAGGAACGCTATTTCACGCGGGCCGAGCGTGAATTCGTCGATGTGGCGATGAAGAGATCGGACGCAAATCCGGCAGCACGCAAGCGCGCTCAAAAATCCTAGCCGACGATCTCGGCAACTTCGGCACCCGTCGCGTCGCGGCGCAACGCGAAAAAGTCCGCGTCTACTTCCAGCGCCTTTTCCAGCTGAAGCTGAAACGCCGTGCGATTGAGTTCAATCGTTCCGAACTGGCGTAGGTGTTCCGTTACGAATTGCGTATCGAGCAGCCGGTAACGGCCCTGGATCAAGCGCGCAGCAAGGTGCACCAAAGCGATCTTCGAAGCATCGCGCTCCGTCGAGAACATGCTCTCGCCGAAGAATGCGCTTTTGAGCGCGACGCCGTACAGCCCGCCCACCATCTCGTCGCCGTTCCAAACCTCGATCGTGTGACACGAGCCCAGTTCGAAAAGATCGCGATAGAGCGAGCGAATACGTCCATTGATCCAGGTGGACATGCGCCCGGCGCGCGGCGCAGCACATCCGTCGATCACGCGCTCGTAGTCGCTGTCGACTTTGACCGTGAACGGCGTCGTCCGAACAGTCCGCAGGAGACGTCGCGGAATATGAAGATCGTTGAGAGGGAGCACGCCGCGGTGCTGAGGCTCGATCCAGTAAAGTGCGGGATCGTCCGCACTTTCGGCCATCGGGAAAATACCACAGCTGTAGGCCTTCAGGAGAACCTGCGGTGTGATCTCGAACAGCGGGTCATCGCGCGAAGCCATGCCGGTACTCGCCAAGCGGACAAACGAGAGGTGCGCGAACGTCCTCGCGCAAAGGCAACTCTACTTCATCCCGAGATATTTTTCGAGCCAGTGAATGTCATACATGCCATCCGCGATATCGGGCTCTTTTACGAGATTTTGAAATAAAGGGATCGTTGTATCGATGCCGTCGATCACAAACTCAGAAAGTGCGCGGCGCAACCGCATGAGGCAATCGTTGCGCGTCTTGCCGTAAACCACCAGTTTGCCGATCAAGCTGTCGTAGTACGGCGGTACGCGGTAGCCCTGATAAACGCCGCTGTCCACGCGCACGCCAAGCCCGCCCGGCGGATGCCAATACGTGATCTGGCCCGGCGAAGGGCGGAAGTCAGTGGGATTCTCGGCGTTGATCCGGCATTCGATTGCGTGTCCTCTCAGCTCGACGTCGTCCTGAGTGAAGCTGAGTGGCAATCCAGCCGCGACGCGGATTTGTTCCAGCACGAGATCGACGCCCGTTACCATCTCGGTCACCGGGTGCTCGACCTGCAGGCGCGTGTTCATCTCGATGAAGTAGAATTCGCCGTCTTCATAGAGAAACTCGACGGTGCCCGCGCCGCGATACTTGAGCTTGCGCATCGCCGCGGCGACTGTTTCGCCGATTTTCTGGCGCTGCGAAACATTGAGCGCAGGCGAAGGGCTTTCTTCCAGCACCTTTTGATGGCGGCGTTGCAGGGAACAGTCGCGTTCGCCAAGGTGCACGGCATTGCCGCGGCCATCTCCAAAAACCTGGATTTCGATATGGCGTGGCTTCTGCAAATATTTTTCGATGTAGACAGCGTCGTCGTTGAACGCAGCCTTTGCTTCGGATCGCGCTGTCGATAAGGCTTCGCCAAGTTCCGCAGCCGACGTCGCGACCTTCATGCCGCGTCCGCCGCCGCCTGAAGCGGCTTTGATGAGGACGGGGAAGCCCATTTCCTTGGCGACTTTCATCGCCTCGGTCTCACTGTTGATCGCTCCGGCAGAGCCCGGCACCACCGGAATGCCGAGGCGCTTCGCAGTCTCTTTCGCTTCAATCTTGTCGCCCATGATGCGGATATGTTCCGACGTCGGGCCGATGAAGGTGATCTTGTGTTCTTCGAGAATTTCGGCGAACCGCGCGTTCTCGGAAAGGAAGCCGTATCCGGGATGCACGGCGTCGGCGCCGGTAATCTCGCAGGCCGTCACGAGAGCGGGAATATTCAGATAGCTTTCGCGCGCCGACGGAGGACCGATACAAACGCTCTCGTCCGCAAGACGCACATGCATGGCGTCGGCGTCGGCCGTCGAATGAACGGCAACAGTTGCGATCCCGAGTTCGCGGCAGGCGCGCTGCACCCTAAGTGCGATCTCTCCCCGGTTTGCGATCAGAATTTTATCGAACATCTGGGCTCCAGCGTCGTTCCAGTGCGTCGCGCACTGTCGGCGCTATTCTATGATGATCAGGGGTTCGCCGTATTCGACGGGCTGCGCGTTCTCGACCAGGATGGCCTTGACCGTGCCCGACCGAGGGGCGGGAATTTGGTTCATAGTTTTCATGGCTTCGATGATGAGCAACGTATCGCCCTGCGTGACCTTGCTGCCGATCTCGCAAAAGACTGGAGCGCTGGGTTCTGGCGAGCGATACGCAGTGCCGACCATCGGTGACTTCACGGCGCCCGGATGCTTGGAATAGTCAGTCCCGTGAGCAGCCTTGGGGTCTGACGCAGGTGCTGCCTGCGGTGCCGCTGCTGCCGGCAAAGCCGCGACGGGCGGCGGTGCGTAAGCATAGGACGGCTCGGCTTTGATCGAGATTTTCTTCGCCACGCGGATTTTAAGGCCGCTCTTCTCGATTTCGATCTCGGTCAGGCCCGTATCGTTGAGAAGCTCAGCCAGCTCGCGGATCATCTGGCCTTCGGCGCTGCCCGGCTTCTGCCCCTGGTCTTTTGCGGTCATAGGTCCTCTATCCTCGAGGTTGGTCCGGTTGCGCCGATTTATAGCCTAAGTGAAGCGACGGTCACGCTGACTTCTGGGATTTTGCGCCCAGGATCCCCGCCATCGCCTTTATAGCGAGTTCGTAACCCGTACCGCCAAGGCCGCAGATGACGCCCGTTGCCGCAAGTGAAACGTAGGAATGCTGGCGAAACTGGTCGCGCCGGAAGATGTTGGATAAATGCACCTCGATCACCGGCAGCTCGGCGGCCTGGAGGGCGTCGAGAATGGCAACGGAGGTGTGGGTATAGGCGCCGGCATTGATGATAATGCCCTTCGCCTTGCTGCGTGCCTCCTGCACCCAGTTCACCAGCTCTCCCTCGATGTTGGATTGCCGAAAATCGAGGGTTACGCCGTTCCGTTCAGCCTCTGCCTCGGCCCGCGCGCGCAAGTCCGCAAGCGTTTCGCTACCGTAAATTTCCGGTTCGCGAACACCGAGCAGATTGAGGTTGGGGCCGTTTAAAACGTAGACGACGGGAAGCATGATTGGAGGTGTCCGGGCGCTGGGCAAATCCCCAGCCAATGGAAGGAACCCCGGTCTACCAGCTTTCTCCGTGGCCGCAAAGTCAGGGCAGGGCGGGCACATCGTCCGCCCTGCGCAGGTATTAATTACAACACGTTAACGCACGTTTCCGGTCGTGCCGATCAGCACGTGGAGCAGCCCTTCTTACGGAAATCGGTGACGAGCGTCTCAAGCTGCGCATGCAAGTCTTCCGGAGCCCCCGGGATGGACTTGTCGCCGACGAGGAAGTGCGGCGTGCCGTTGATGCCCATCTCCTTCGCGAGAAGCATCATGTCCTTCAGCTCGTTCGTGATCTCATCGCTCGCCATGTCGGTTTTGAGCTTGTCCACGTCGAGGCCAAGTGAACTCGCGAGCTTGAGAGCACTGTCCTTATCAGAATGCCCTTTCGCGCTGAGCAGGGCCTGATGCATTTCCCAGTATTTGCCTTGGCGCTTCGCAGCGAGAGCGATGCGCGCCGCTTCTTCCGAGCCCTTGGATAGGATCGGCAATTCCTTGAAGACGAGGCGAACCTTCGTATCGTCCTTTATGAGCTGCTGCACTTCCGACAGGCCGCGCTTGCAGTAGCCGCAGTTGTAATCGAAGAACTCGACGACCGTGATATCGCCATCGGGATTGCCCGCCACCGAGCTGTTCGGATTGCGATAGATCCTCTTGTGGTTGCTATCGATGAAGGACTTGAGCTTGGTGTCCTGATCCTTCTGAACTTTTTCCTCGAGTGCCGTCTGCACGTCGAGCATCACGTCGGGATTCTTGATCAGATAGTCACGAATGATTTCGCCGAGCGCTTTTTTCTGATCGTCCGAGAAGGTCGACCCACCGGCCGTCGGCGTAATCGGCTCAGCATGCGCAAAGCCCGACGGTCCGGACGGTGCGGCTGCCAGGAACGCAGCAAGCGCCAATGCCCCACATACGGGAGTGAGTGCCATCGGTTTAGCCGCGCGAACGAGCTTGGCAGCCTGTCGAAAAAGACCTGTCGGTGTCATGATTTATGATCTCACTGTGGGGGCTGAAGCCGCTTACGTTTGCGGCTTGTAGTTGATGATGTCGTCGTTCTTTAGCCATTCCGGCGAACCGGACCTGAGTTGCGCCTGGGCGCGCTTCGCAAAGTTTTGAGCTTGCTTCACGTCGCCTTCGTAAAAATACGCCTGCGCCGTCATGGCGTCGGCTTCTGGTCCTTTTCCCTGCTTGTAGTAGGCGTTCGCCAATAGCCGGTACGCCCGTCCGTTTTGGTCTGTTACCAGCGCCTTACGTAAGAGATCGACCGATTCCTTCAACCCTGCCGCATTGTTACCGTCCTGCAGGGCGCTCGCGAGCTCGACCTGGATCAGCGGACTTCCGGGTGCGAGCGCAAGCGCCTGCCGGAGATCGGGAATGGCCTCTTTCTTGCGGCCGGACCGCATGAGCAGATCCGCCTTCAGTTCATAGAAGTAGGGGTATTCCGGATTTTCCCGGATCATAACGTTGATGTCCCGCACCGATGCTTCGAGTGCGCCGCCCCCGCCGCGAAAGAACAGGGCGATCGCACGGGCATACCGCGCCGGAAGCGACGTGTCGCTCGGGGGATATCTGTTCGCCACCGTTGATGGAGACTCCAGATAGCCCGAAAGCTTGGCGCGCATCAGGTCGTGGCGCAGCTGAAGCGAGGGCGGGTCCTTCTGATTGGCATACGGGCTCGACCGCACGAGTTCGCTCAGTCGTGCAAGGCGATCTGTCGAAAGCGGATGCGAACGAATGAACGGATCCTGCAGTCCTTCCGAGAGATATTCTTGCTGTTTGAAACGCTCGAACGTTGCGAGCATTCCCTGGCCTGACTGTTTCGTCGCCGTCAGATACTTTAGGCCAGCCTGGTCGGCAGCCGATTCCTGAGACCGCCTCTCAGCCAGCAGACCCTTCATGATGATGTTTGTGCCGCCCTGCATGATAGCCTGGCCGCCCTGCATGGTTTCTTGGCCAGAGCTTCCGCCTGCAACGCCACCCGCCACCATCGCGCCGATGCCGAGAACTTGAGTGAGCAACGCGCGCGTTTGATCTTTCGCGATGCGCGCGCGCAGGGCCGCCATGTGCCCGCCTGCGATATGGCCGCTTTCGTGGGCAATGACGCCGATAACTTCATTCGGCGTGTTGGCCTGCATGAGAGTGCCAGTGTGGACGAAGACGTTAGCGCCGTCGACGACGAACGCGTTGAATGCGTCGTTGTTGACGATGCGAACCGTCACACGGCCGCCGCCGATGCCCGCGGCGCGGAAGACGGGTTGAGCGTAATCCTGCAGCAGCGCTTCGATTTCAGCGTCGCGGATCAGCGGAAGCCCTTGCGCCTGCGCCGCGCCAACGCTCATCTGCAACGCAGTCAGCATCGCACCGGCAACGACGATTGAGCGCCCCCGCAGCAACGATCTGAATTTTGCAGTACACGTTGCAGTCATTGTGACGGCCTTAACCTCGAAGCGCGTTTCGACAACACGCGGATAAGCAGGCAAATTTATGCGGCGGACCCCTCAGGGTCAAACGCTCTCGGCACTATCCGAACAGTCATTACAATTGGGCGCCACAATGGCGCGGCTCCTGCATGGGGCAGAAATGGAAAAGGCCGCAGCGAACGCTACGGCCTTTTGCCAATCGATTGAGTTCGATGAAACGGGGCGCGGCCCTATTCGCCGCTGAGTTTGCGTTGCCACCAACCCTTGCGTTGCGGCGCTGCAGCAGTCGATGCCGCGACATCCTCAGTCTGTTCGCCAGAACCGATCACCACGCGCTCGATACGCGGTTCAGTTGATCCCGATTCATGCCGTCGGCCACGTGCCGGTGCCGCCGGGGCAGGCGCAGGCGCCTCTTCGGCAACGGGCGCGGCTGCTGCAGGTTGTTCGACCTGAATGGGAGCTGGCTCCACGGCCTCAGGCTCGTCACGTGCCGCCGCCGGGGCGTCGTCCTGGTTCGAGTCGTCTGACGGCTTGTCCCAAACGCGCCGTGGCTTGCGCGCGCTTGCTGACTTGCTGGCTTCAGCATCTTCCTGCGTGTTTACGGTCTCAACATCCGAGGCCGCATCCGGCTCGAAGTCATTGCGTTCATCGCCATCCGAATCCGGCTGCGAACCATTATACTCAGGCTGGTCGGCAGCATCCGCGGCAACAGCATCACCGTTCTCGCGATTGCGATCGCGGCCACGTCGTCCACCGCGGCGGCCGCGACGGCGGCGCTTCGCTGTGCGTTCGCCATTGGCCTCGCCGTTTTCCGCATGTTCGGCATCCTGAACGGTCGGCTGTTCACCGAAGCCGTCCTCGTCGCCGTTCTGCTCGTCGTCCGCGCCCTCTCCGGCAGTTCCGTTGGCGCTGAACGAGTGGCCGTTTTCATCGTCGCGCGAGCCTGCGCTGTAGCGGTTGTCATCTCCACGATCGCGATCACGTCCACCGCGTCCGCGACGCCGACGCTTCCGCCCACGGCGCGCGCCGCCTTCTTCTCCCTCACCACGCGAGTCGCGCTGGCGATCAGTCGAGTCGTCTTCGACGTCCCCGACTTCGATAATGTGTTGGTCGCCGTCAAATGCTGGCGGCTCATTCTCGCTGTCGAAGCCCCAGTCCATATTGACTGCGGCGTGTTCCGCACGACGAGGCGCAGCCGTTACGGCACCGCGATCGACTGTAAAGTTCGCGCCCTGAACGCGGTCGCTTCCCATGACCGTCACGGAATGGCCGTGGCGCACTTCCATGTCGGCGATGTAGGCGCGCTTGCTGTTCAGGATGTAGAGCGCAACGGCGGGTGTCGTCGTTGCGATCAGCGGGCAATTAGCGCCTGCGGTGATTGCATCTTCGATACCGCGCAGAACCGCCAGCGCCACGCTCTCGGTCGACCGGATAATGCCGGTACCTTGGCAATGCGGGCACTGCGACGTCGATCCTTCGAGCACGCCGGTTCTGAGACGCTGGCGCGACATTTCCATGAGGCCGAAGTGCGAAATGCGGCCAAGTTGAATTCGGGCTCTGTCAAATCGCAGCGCATCCTTCAGGCGTCGCTCGACGGCCCGGTTGTTGCGCTTCTCCTCCATGTCGATGAAGTCGATGACGATAAGCCCGGCGAGGTCGCGCAGCTTCAATTGCCGGGCGATTTCGTCGGCAGCCTCAAGGTTCGTCGCCAGCGCGGTTTCTTCGATCGAGAATTCGCGCGTCGATTTTCCTGAGTTGACGTCAATCGCGACCAGCGCTTCCGTCTGGTTGATGACGATGTACCCGCCGGACCGCAGCGTGACCTGCGGCTGGAACATCGCGTTGAGCTGCCGCTCGACGCCGTAGCGCGTGAACAGCGGCGTCGGATCGCGATACGGCACCACGTTCTTGGCGTGGCTCGGCATCAGCATCGTCATGAAGTCGGCCGCTTCCGCATGCCCCTCTTCACCCGCGACGACAACTTCCTCGACGTCCTTATTGTAGAGATCGCGGATAGACCGCTTGATCAGGTCGCCTTCTTCATAAACGAGGCTCGGCGCGGTGGACTGGAGCGTCAACTCGCGCACGCTCTCCCAAAGCCGCAGCAGATATTCGAAATCGCGCTTGATCTCTTGCTTCGTGCGCGCGGCACCTGCCGTGCGAATGATGAGCCCCATGCCCTCCGGAACTTCCAGCTCTTGGGCAATGGCCTTCAAACGCCGACGATCCTGTGCGTTCGTGATCTTGCGGGAAATGCCACCGCCGCGTGCGGTATTCGGCATCAGAACGGTGTAGCGGCCAGCGAGCGAAAGGTACGTCGTAAGTGCGGCGCCCTTGTTGCCACGCTCTTCTTTGACGACCTGAACCAGAATGATCTGCCGACGCTTGATGACTTCCTGGATCTTGTAGGTGCGCGGCCGGCGGCGCGGGCGCGAACGACCGCCGTCGCGGAAGCCCGACTCTGAACCTTCTTCCGGCTGTGCATCGCCTTCGTAGTCACCTTGCGGTGCGTGATCATCCGGCTGCGCGTAGTCGGTGTGATGATCTGGCTGCTCGCTGAAAGTATCCTGCTCCGGCGCCGGGCCTTCCTCGGAGGGCGCCTGAGCGGAGTCGTGCGTGTCCTCAGCGGCGTCGCTGGCGACAACTTCGGGTTCAAAGGTGTTGTCGTTCTGCGCGGTGTCAGGCTGGCCGGTTTCGTCGTTCGCAGCGTCTGCGATCGTCTCCGGCGTCGCGAAGCGCACATCTTCGCTGGTGATGTGAACCGACGCGGCAAACGTCTTCGACGTAGTAACTTCCCCGTCTCCGCCAATTTCCTCGATGTGTTCGTCTTCTTCAACATCGACGATGTGAGAGGGTTCGGTTTCGTCGTCGCCTTCGCCCGAGTCCTGTTCGCTGAAGCCGCCTTCTGACGCGTTGGATTCGCCCTGCGAACGATCGGCTGCACGTCGCGACATGGCTTCCGCGCGCCTGTCGGCGGCAGCTTCGAGTTCCGCTTCTGCAGCCGCTTCCTCGTCGAGGAGCGCCTGCCGATCGGCAACCGGGATCTGGTAGTAGTCCGGATGGACTTCGTTGAAAGCTAGGAAGCCGTGGCGATTTCCGCCGTAGTCGACGAATGCCGCCTGCAACGAAGGTTCAACGCGCGTCACCTTTGCGAGGTAGATATTTCCCCGCAGCAATTTGCGGGCGGCGCTTTCAAAATCGAATTCTTCTACGCGGCCATTCCGCTGCACCACGACCCGGGTCTCCTCGGGATGCGTGGCATCGATAAGCATTTTCGTATTTGACATGGATTGAATTCCCTGGCGCGCCGAGGCGGCCCACATTCTGCGCCGTTTAGAACGGCAGCTATTGCGGGCGTCGCGCATCGGCGCGTTGTGCTGGCTGAACGGATGAATCGGATAATCGGCCGACGCTCTGCCCGCAGCATTTGCGGTCCGATAGCGCGCCGCGAAAGCGGCGGTTCGGACGCGCGCGCCGGCGGGATGGAGATCCCGTTGATGCCGGCTTCAATGGTGCAGCTCGTCGTCATGGCCTGTCGTGTACAGCCCGGCTCACGCCCAAATACGGGACGTCGACCGGGAATTGGTTGTGCGACGCCAAACTGGCGTCGGGTGATCATTATTCGGCCGCCTGGTCGATCGGAGCCTGTCCGAAGACGGTCCGGGTGGCCGGCACAAGATACAAGTCCCTTGACGAACGGCCGGGGCCGAGGCGTCAAAGCGCGCATGTCGCAGGGCGAGACCGAATTTTCATAGGGTCCGCTTCAAGCGGATGCGATCCGAAGTTCCCGATTACCTGTGAACGCAGAGCCTATTCACTGCAGCAGGCCGACCGGGGTGCGCTGACGCTTGCCGAACCTTCCCAGCCAAGGCGGGATGTGTCTTCAGCGCCACCGAATATGGTGAAAGTCTACGAGGTCCCCCCTGGACTGGCAAGTGATATAAAACACCAGGCGGGGGGCCGTCACAGACCATCAGGTCGACAATATATCGTGCATCGAAACAAAGCCTTAACGATAATCGGGCAGGCGCGGAGATTGCCGGAGGGCGCGGAGGGAAATGGCCGGGGGCGGAGCAGAACTCAGAAACAAGGTTCAGTCTGCCATCGTGCGCTGGGTCATCGGGACGTTGGCGCTGGTCGTTCTGGTGCTTTCGAACGGGCCATTGGCGGCCGCAGGGGCCCAAGCAACGGCTGTTCAGCTATCCGCGACGGCCAAAGCCACGACCTTCGAACTGACGCTCAGCGAGGGCCTCACGGCCCAGGTTTACACGCTGGCAAGCCCCTATCGCGTGGTTCTCGACCTGCCGGATCTAGACTTCAGGCTCGATCCTTCCGAGGGGAAGAAGGGCAAAGGCCTGATTTCGGCATTTCGGTACGGCCTGTTTGCCGAACATAAGGCCCGGGTCGTGATCGACACCAAGGGTCCGGTGAAAATTGCCTCGGCCGGAATGACGCGGATACCGGGCGGCACGGCCGTCAAGCTCACGGTCATTCTCAGCCCTACGGACGCGGCATCGTTCGGCAACGGCACCGGAGCATCGCGCTCCGCCGCTCCGCCAACCCCGGACCTGTCCGGCGCACTTCCTCTGATGGATGCCGAGCCGAAGGCCCCCAAAGCGCACGCCAAGCCAGTCATCGTGATCGATCCGGGCCATGGCGGCATCGATCCCGGCGCGCTCGGCGCCAACAATGTCTCAGAAAAAACGATCGTTCTGGCGGTCGCCCTACAACTTAAATCCGTGCTTGCAAAAACGGGTCAATACGACGTGCGGTTGACTCGCACCGACGACGTTTTCGTTTCGTTGGACCGCCGCCTCAAGTTCTCCAGCGAGAGCAGCGCCGACCTATTCATCTCGCTGCACGCGGACTCGATAGAACAGAAGAAGATGGCGGACTCCATTCGCGGTGCCACCGTCTACACGCTGTCGAACAAGGCGTCGGACGAGCAGGCCCGCATCATGGCCGAAAAGGAAAACGCTTCGGACCTCATCGCCGGCATCCAATCCACCGACCAGGGTGGCGAGGAGGTCAAAAATATCCTAATCGACCTCCTGAAGCGCGAAACCTCGAATTTTTCTCAGGACTTCTCGCGCCTGCTCGTCAAAAAGCTGAAAAAGAACATCGCCACCTCGCGGATCCCCGAGAGATCGGCCGCTTTCAAAGTGTTGAAGCAGACGCACGCGCCATCTGTGCTCGTCGAACTCGGCTATGTGAGCAACAAGGTCGAGGAGCAGGAAATGATGACAGTTGCTTGGCAGTCGACGGTCGCCGAGGCCATCGCCGCGGCCGTTGAAACGTATTTCAACAAGCGAACCGTCTCCAAGCCGTAAAGCTGGGGGCATCCGGACGACGTGCTGCCACATTCCGTGCTAATGTGCGAAACGGCCGGGTTGTTTTTGCTGCATCGCGGCAATAAACACGGGGTTCTGACACGCCCGGACGCTAAACCATCGACAGACTGACGGAATCTCGAATTTGATGCGTTCGCCAACGCTGCCGCCGCCATCGGCACCGAAACGTAGACGAAAGCGGCGCAAGAGCTTGCTGCTGAGCTTCCTTGGCTTCAGCTTCGCGACGTTCGTTCTGCTCTTTATTGCGGGCTCCGCCGGTGCCGCATTCCTTGTCTGGCAGGTCTCACGCGACCTCCCGGACTACGAAAGTCTGTCGAAATACGAGCCCCCCGTCATGACGCGCATCCATGCGCACGACGGCTCCCTGATTTCCGAATTCGCCCGCGAGCGGCGTATCTTCGTTCCGATCAACACGATCCCCAAGCGGGTGATCGGCGCGTTTCTGTCAGCCGAAGACCGTCGCTTCTATGAACACGGCGGCATCGATTTGCAGGGTATTGGCCGTGCCGTATTCGCAGCCGTCGAAGCCAAAATGCACGGCTCGAACAAGCGCGCCCAAGGTGCCTCCACCATTACTCAGCAGGTCGCAAAAAACTTCCTGCTGACGAACGAACGCTCGGTTGAGCGCAAGATCAAGGAAGCGATCCTCGCCGTCCGCATTGAGAGTGCCTATTCGAAAGACAAGATCCTCGAGCTCTACCTCAACGAGATCTTCCTCGGCATGAACTCCTACGGCGTCGCCGCCGCGAGCCTGACCTACTTCAATAAGGAACTGAAGGATCTGACGATCGAAGAGGCCGCGTATCTGGCGGCCCTGCCGAAAGGTCCGAACAACTATCATCCGTTCCGCCAGAAGGCGAAGGCGACCGAACGGCGAAACTGGATCATCGGCCAGATGGCCGAGAACGGCTACATCACTGAGGAAGAAGAAGAGCAGGCGAAAAAAATTCCGCTCACCGTCAACCTGCGCCAGGGCGGATCGCACATCTCGACTGCCGAATTCTTCACGGAGGAAGTCCGCCGCACGCTTCTCAACCGCTACGGCGAGGAGAAGCTCTATGGCGGCGGATTGTCGGTGCGCACCACGCTTGATCCGCAGTTGCAGAAGATTGCACGCCGCGCGCTCATCAATGGTCTGGTGAAGTTCGATCGCCGCCGTGGCTGGCGCGGTCCCGTCGCCACGATTGATATCGCAGGTGACTGGGGCGTTGCGCTCGGCGCGATCCGCAGTCCCAATGACATCGACCCCTGGCGCCTCGGCGTCGTTCTCGAAACGCAGAAGGCCAAAGCGATCGTCGGCTTCAAGCCCGGCCGCCAGCAGGACGCGTCACTTGTTAAAGATCGCGAAGCCGTCGAGGTCTCGTTCGAGGAAATGAAATGGGCGGCCAGGCGCGTCGGCAAGAAGGGTGAAGGCAAGTCGCCGGGCGATATCCTGAAGCCGGGCGATGTCGTCTACGTTGCTCCGAAAGATCCGGCAAACATCAAGGGCGCTTGGTCTTTGATGCAGATTCCCGAGGTCGGCGGTGGTCTCGTCGCGATGGATCCCTACACCGGCCGCGTGCTCGCAATCGCTGGCGGCTTCTCGTTCGATATGAGCCAGTTTGACCGCGTGGTGCAGGCCAAGCGACAGCCGGGCTCGTCGTTCAAGCCCTTCGTCTATACCGCTGCGATCGACAACGGATACAAGCCGACGTCGATCATCTTGGACGCGCCGATCGAAATCGCTCAGGGACCAGGGCAGGACATCTGGCGCCCGGCGAACTACGACGACAAGGACGCGACCGGACCCGAAACGCTGCGCTACGGCATAGAGCGCTCGCGCAACCAGATGACTGTGCGTTTGGCGCAGGATCTCGGCATGCCGCTGATCACCGAGTACGCCAAGAGGTTTGGCCTCTATGACGATTTGCTTCCGGTGCTCTCGATGTCGCTTGGTGCGGGCGAGACGACGCTGCTGAGAATGGCCACCGGCTATTGCATGCTGGCCAACGGCGGCAAGGAGGTCAAATCGACCTTGATCGACCGCATTCAGGATCGCTACGGGCATACCGTTTGGCGTCACGATGAGCGTCAGTGCATGGGGTGCACGGCGGATCACTGGGCCAATCAAGGCGAACCGGATTTGATCGACGAACGCCGTCAGGTCATTGATCCGCATTCCGCCTACCAGATGACATCGATCATGGAAGGCGTCATCCAGCGCGGCACCGGCAGCGTTCTCAAATCTCTCAATCGCCCGATCGCAGGCAAGACGGGCACCACGAACGAAGAAAAAGATGCGTGGTTCATTGGCTATACGCCGACCATGGTTGTCGGCGTCTATCTCGGTTACGACACGCCGAAGCCGATGGGGCATGGCAACACCGGCGGCATGATCGCCGCTCCGATCTTCGGTGAATTCCTGACCGCCGCGCTCGCGGACACCCCCGCCGCGCCGTTCCGCGTTCCGCCGGGCATCAAGTTCGTACAGGTTGATAAGAAGACAGGCTTGCGCGCGACAGGCGAGAATACCGATACGATCCTCGAAGCTTTCAAGCCAAACGAGGAACCGGATGACGCGTATTCAATGATCGGCATTGCGCATGCCGGTGCACCGGCTGGACCACCCGCCGTGTATGGTGGCGGCGATGCGTATGCGGCTCCAGCAGCGCCCTCGCGTCCGCCGCCCGGCACGCCTTCGGCACGAACCGACGGCGGGCTCAGTCCCAACGGCTTCTGGTAAACCTTGGAGACGCCGCGCGCATTGCCGCGCATGAGTCAGGTTCGTTTACAGGTTCGCTTCGCCTGACTATACCTCGCCACCTGCTTTTCTCTTGAACACGATCGCACCGGCGTCGCCGGTTTCTGGAGGTTGTCATGCGCGCTGAAGCGCAAAAATTGTCCGATGACATCGAGGAGGCAATCGTCCTCCTGAGGAGGTCTCTTTGACTGGGATACGGCCGAAGACCGTCTAGCCTCGTTGAACGCCAAGGCCGAGGATCCAAGCCTCTGGTCCGATGCCAAGAATGCGCAGAAAATCATGCGCCAGCGCCAGATGCTCGAAAGCGCGGTCAGCGATTTCAAACGTCTGCAGCGCGACTATGAAGATGCGTTGACGCTCATCGAACTCGGCGAATCTGAGGACGACGAAGCGAGCATCACCGAAGGCGAGGCGCAGCTTAAGCGCATCGATCAGGAAGCGCATCGCCGCTCGGTCGAAGCAATGCTCTCGGGCGAAGCCGACTCCATGAGCACCTATGTCGAAGTTCATGCCGGTGCGGGGGGCACCGAAAGCCAGGACTGGGCATCGATGCTGGCGCGCATGTACGCGCGCTGGGGCGAGCGTCGCGGTTACAAGGTCAAGTTGATCGACGAAAGCGCTGGCGAAGAAGCTGGCATCAAATCGGCAACCTTCGAGATCGATGGCGACAACGCCTACGGCTGGCTGAAAACCGAAGCGGGCGTTCATCGCCTAGTGCGCATTTCACCGTTCGATTCGAACGCACGGCGGCACACGAGCTTTGCGTCCGTCACCGTCTATCCGGTGATCGATGATTCGATTGAGGTGGAGATCAATCCATCCGACATCGACATCTCGTTCGCTCGCTCGTCGGGCGCCGGTGGACAGCACGTCAACCGAACGGAGTCAGCCGTGCGGTTGGTCCACAAGCCGTCAGGCATCGTGATTTTCGCCCAGGAACAGCGCTCGCAGCACCAGAACAAAGACATCGCCCTCAAACGATTGAAGGCGCGGCTCTATGAAATGGAGTTGAAAAAGCGCGAGGCCAAGGCATCAGCAGAGCAAGCCGCCAAGACGGACATCGGCTGGGGACATCAGATCCGATCGTACGTTCTGCAGCCCTACCAACTCGTGAAAGACCTGCGGACGGGCGCGCAATCGACGAATCCCGATGAAGTTCTCGACGGCGACATCGATCCGTTTATCGAGGCAGCGCTGTCGCAACGTCTGAAGGGCGGCTCCGACAACGTCGTGATCGACGATCTCGATTGATAGGGCGGGGCAGGGCGGCGCCTGCGCTGAACCTGCTCCGCTTTCTTCCGCTGCGCGCTACAACTCGCCGGTTAGGAATTGCGCGCGGCCAAGCCCAAACGACCAATCTTCGTCCGAGTTCGTCACCATGCTGATCATGACGTCAGCGGGAGCGATACCGCATTCCGATTGGAGAGCTTCCGTCACGAGACGGTAGAAAGTCTCTTTCTGCTCGCGCGTGCGCGGCCGTGTCGTCACCTGGATATTGACGAACTTATTGGTCCTCGGAATGTCGAGACCCGTATCTTCCATGATTAGCGTGCCGGGCGAATGTTCGTGCACGATCTGATAGCGATCGCGCTCAGGAACTTTGAACGCGGCCAGCATCGCACGATGCACGGCATCGAGCAGAGCCTTCGTCTCGGCTTCGCTTCGACCCTTGTAGAGATCAAATCTGAGTAGCGGCATATTGATAAGCTCCGTCCTGCTCGGCAGGTGGCGACCCTAGTCCAGGCGCGGACGGAACGCCATTAGCCAAACAGAGAGACAGCCGTGCTTCACGCGCAGCCGACGTGTGACGGAAGCTCGCAATTAGCGCAGAGAACCAAATCCGGATCTGCCGAGAGTGTTATACGAATTCTGGCTCTGCGGCGGGGGCCGGAACTGCCACGGAGGCAAGGCCGAATCATCAACGGCGTTGGCTTTTCCGCCGCTCACACCGAACTGCAAGCCACCGAGCGGTTCGGACAGTGCCTTCTCGGCCGGATCCTGGAATTGCGCAGCTTGGCCATCCTTGCCGCCGATCTGCGTAAATTCAAATGCGTAGGCACCTGCAGGCGCCAGCATCGCCAGAATGAAAGCCCCGCGCGCGATAACGCGATTAAGACGCATCCCCGCTCCCTCCAGTAGTCTTGCGTGCAACAACGTATCCCGCTCTTAACGTGATTTTGGGATTGCATTTTGACTTCATTGCACATTTTCAGAATGTGTGACCGTCATGCTACGCACACGCATTCACCCGCCGCGGGGCAATGAAGAGCGTGCGCGTCTTTGTGGGATCATTCGTGCTACAGCCCCGACGTTTTTGCCTGGATCGCTTTTGCTGATGTCTTCACCCGACCACTTGCAACTCGTCACGTCTGACGGTTTCGCGGACTACGTGCTTCTCGACTGCGGATCGGGGCGCAAGCTCGAACGATTCGGCAGCGTGATCGTTGATCGCCCGGAGGCGCAGGCCCTCTGGCAGCCGCGGCTACCGAAAAAAGAATGGATGAAAGCGCACGCTGCTTTTTCCGCGTCCGGGGAAGACGACGAGAAGGGCAAGTGGCGTGTCGACAAACCGGTGCCCGATCAGTGGCCTGTGAAAATTGGCGGCCTCACTGTTCTGTGCCGTCTCTCGGGTCTCTGGCATCTTGGCCTCTTTCCTGAGCAGGACCCGCACTGGCGCTGGATAAAGGAGCGGCTCGCCACCTCCAAATCGAAACCGCCACGCGTTCTGAATCTCTTTGGCTACACCGGTGCGGCCTCTCTCATCGCCGCGCAACACGGCGCTGAAGTCACGCACGTGGATGCATCGAAGAAGGCCGTGCAATGGGGCAAGGACAATCAAACAGCCTCAGGCCTCAACGCCGCAAAAATTCGTTGGCTCGTCGATGACGCCGCCAAGTTCGCCGCGCGGGAAGTTCGCCGAGGCAAAACTTACGACGTGATCCTTGTCGACCCGCCGAAGTTCGGACGCGGACCCGATGGCGAAGTCTGGGACTTGTTCGCGAACCTCCCTGCATTGCTCGGCGATCTGGCGAAGCTGCTCGCGCCCGGCGCGGCAATGGTGCTGACGGTTTATGCCATCCGCGCGTCCGCGCTCGCCTTCGATCAACTGATGCGGGAAGCGCTCGCGGACAAAGGCGGCACTTTTGAATCCGGCGAACTCGCTCTTCGTGCGCAGAGCGGGCTGTTTCTCCCAACGTCGCTATTCGTCCGCTGGAGGCAGGCCGGATGAACGAACCGAAAATCATCACCAGCTTGACCAACGACCGCGTGAAAGCCATCCGCGCGCTCGACATGCGCAAGGTGCGAAAGGAAACCGGCCTGTTCGTAGCGGAAGGCGCTTCGCTTCTCGTGACTGCACGCGATCATGGTTTTGTGCCTGAAACGCTGGTCTATCAGACGGGAACGGCGGCGACGGGCATTGCGCGCGGATTGGTGACGCATGCGCTCTCTGCGGGTGCGGAAGTGCTCGAAGTGTCCGAAGCGGTGCTGACAAAACTGTCGTCCAAAGACAATCCGCAGACGCTGCTGGGAGTCTTTCGCCAGCAGTTCGCGCCGCCGCCCGATCTCACGAGCATGTCACATAGCGACACTTGGCTTGCGCTCGAAGAAATTCGCGATCCGGGCAACCTGGGAACCATCATTCGCACCGCCGATGCCGTCGGCGCTGCAGGTGTGATCCTCGTTGGGACGACGTGCGATCCCTACGCGCTCGACGCGGTGCGGGCCACGATGGGATCGATCTTCGCGGTGCCGATCGTCAAAATGGATCGGCCGCAGTTCACTGAGTTTGCCAAGCGTTGGCCGGGCGACGCGATCGGGACGCATCTCACCGCGCGCCACGATTTTCGCAGCGAAACATATCGCGGGCCGCAACTCATCGTCATGGGAGGCGAAGGGCCGGGCCTTTCCACGGCCGTCGCTGCGGTTTGTTCAAAGCTTGTAAAAATCCCGATGGCAGGCAATCTCGACTCGCTCAACCTCGCCGTAGCAACTGCTCTGATGCTCTACCAAGTCCGCGGCCCTCAACTGAAGCTCTAGCTCGATGCGCATTGAATACCACCGCACGCTTATTGCCGATCACGCGCGGAACGACGCTTTCTTTCGCGCGTTGAAGGCCGTCATCGAGCCGGGAAAAACCATCGTCGCTGACATTGGCGCGGGCACCGGCCTCCTGGGTCTGATGGCATCAAAGCTCGGTGCGAAAGAAGTCTTCCTTTTCGAAACGGCAGAGGTCGCGGGGGTCGCTACCGAAGTTTTGATGGCGAACAAAGCGAAGTCCTGCCACCTCATTCCGTGTCACTCGACGGAGTTCGACGACAAGCTCACCGTCGACGTCATCGTGTCGGAAACGCTCGGAAACTACGCGCTCGAAGAAAATATCATCGCGACGATGTCCGACGCCCGCGCACGATTTCTGAAGCGGAAAGGGCACATCATTCCGCAAGCGATCGTACAGTTCGTCGCGCCGGTCATCTCTCCGCGCATTGACGACGAGCTTCGCGTTTGGAGCCGCGTCGGAAACGGAATTGATCTTTCCGCCGCACAATACCTGACGATGAACAACGCCTATGTCCGCCAGCTTGCAACCGAAGAACTGCTGGACGGCGGCAAGTCTGCCGTCGCTTGGGATTCCGTCGACCTCACGCGCGACGTGCGCTCGAAACGCAAAGGCGAAGCCGAATGGCGGGTCAGCAGATCGACGCGCATCTATGGCTTCGCGGTCTGGTGGGAGGCGACGCTGCAAAGCGGAATTGTGTTGTCCACGGCGCCGTCCGCGCCCCGCACGCACTGGGAGCAACTCTATTTTCCGCTGTCCGCCCCGATCGACGTCAAATCGCGCGAACGCATCGGGGTTGAGCTTCGTTCGCGTTCCTCAGAATCCGCCGGAACGCATCTCGCCTGGACCGCAATTCACAAAAATGCCAACGGCGAAGTCATTGCGAAGCAGGCCCACGATCTGGATAAGGGCTATCTTCCCTAGGGCCCTACTGTTTCGCGACGAAGAACGATGCTAATTCGAGTGAGCACTCGAAGGGAGACTACTGCCAATGATGGTTCTGATCGTCGGCCTGATTCTATTTTTGGGCATTCACTTGCTGCCGACGTCGCCCGAATTGCGCGACGGCTTGAAGGAGCGGCTCGGTGAGAACGTCTACAAAATTCTGTTTTCTCTGATCTCTCTGGCGGGCCTGGTCGTCATCGTGCTCGGCTTTCATAAGCTGCAGCTTCATCCAGGCAAGAACCCCATTCTGTGGGATCCGCCGGTATGGACTCGCCATATCGCAGTCGCGCTGATGTTCCCCGCGATGATCCTGCTCGTCGCCTCGATCATTCCGTCCCGCATTCGAACGGCCACGCGCCATCCGATGCTGATCGCCATCAAGATTTGGGCTTTGGCGCACCTCTTGGCGAACGGCGATCTCGCATCGCTGTTGTTGTTCGGATCGTTCCTGGCGTTTGCGGTCTACGACCGGATCTCAGTGAAGCGCCGCGTAACGGCCACGCCGTCCAGCTTCGCCCAGCCACCTGGCGCGTTCAATGATGTGATCGTCGTGGTCGTGGGCGTCGCGCTTTACGCGGCACTGCTGTTTGGCGGACACCAGTGGCTCATCGGAGTGGCACCGATTCCGTCGCTCTCCTAGAGCGACGCCTTCGGATGCGCGATTGAGCGTGAGCGCCGCAAGAGCGCTTCAGTGATGATGCCGAGCCATGCGCCAATGGCCGCGAACCAACCGACGGGATCGATCAGGTAATCCCAGAGATTGAGGCTGCGGCCCGCGCTAAGCAGATACCCGATGATCGCGATATCCAGCGCCGCGACGACGAAGAAATATCGACGATAAAGCGCGTAAGCGAGAAGCAATCCGACGGCGGCTGCCAGCGTGTAGCCGCTGTATCCCAGCACATAGGTATCGTAGTTGAGAAAGCCGGTTGCGCCCGGATACAGCACGGCACCTGCTACGATCAAAGCGGCCGTTCCAAATCGATATTCGCTATTGCGTTCCGGTCGCGCGCCAGTGAGTGCGGACACGGTCAGCACGATCAGCAGAAGAAGCCCTGGCGCCGACGGTCGTTCGACAGTCGATACCAGCCACTCGAACGCCGTGCGATCCGATATCGGCGTCAACTCCATCACGACGAGCGCGGCAAACCCGATCCCGATCCGGACGGGAACACTGAAATGCACGATGCGGCTCAGAAACACGAACGTGCCGAACACCAGCAGCGTCGCGCTCGAGCGATCCAGCAGATAATCGATGATCCACATTATTTGCGCGCCGCGAGGAATTGCAGGTGATGTTCAATCCATGCGCTGGAAATCCGCGCGTGATCGATCGTTTTATCGACGCGAGAAAAGACGATATCGAATTGCCCCGGCGCTGTTTGCGCGAGATATGGATACATGATGCCGTTAGACGGACTCTCTTTCGAGATGGCTTCGACCGTGCCGATGCGCTGCCAGTTTTGGCCGCTGAGATCGGAGATCGCGAGCTTGACGTTGAGTTCCGACTGCGGATCGTCGTTGAAAGCAAGAAGGATATGGTTCGGACCATAGCGCACAGCCGAAAGCGGCGCGCCCGGATTGGGAAGCCCAACCGGCTTCGGCTTCGACCACGTCTTGCCGCCGTCTTCGGTGTGCGAGAGAAGAACCTCTCTCGGCACACTGCTGGTCAACCGGCGAACGAACGCAATAGCGCGCGTCTTCCCCGTCACGACGACCATCGGCTGATATCCGACCTTGCCGCCGTTACCCATACGCCGCCTGTCGATCACGCGGCCGTTCTCATTGAGTATGAACATGACCGGAAATTTCCGGTTCATCTCATGATACGCGGGCAGCCCGATGCGGCCGTCCGCAAATCGCACCGGCGGCGACTTCGTAAGATGAGACATGTTGAGAAACGGCGAACCGTAAAGCCGCTCGGCCGGTCCCCACGTCTTCCCGTTGTCGTGGCTGCGCATAAGCAGGATTTCGCACGTCGCCCATCCGCTGAGACGTGACGCAGAGAAAAAGAGCCAGAGTTCGTTTTCAGAAAAACGAAACGGTACGGGATTGGCGAGAGACTTGATCCTGATCCCGATATCGCTGGTGACAGCAAGACTGTTGGTGATCGGAGCAGCTTTTGACCACGCGCCGTTTTCGTAATGCGCCGCAACGATCTCGGCGTTCGCCGCGCCCTCATAAACAGCGCGGTACCAGAAGGCCATCAGACCCGTTGGAGTCGCGACGATGGACGGGCCATGCACAAAATCGGTTTCGCCTGGAGGCGTCAGTTTTTCCCGCTCGATATCCAGCGTGCCCTGAATGGGCGACGGTGGTACGACGTCGGCAAATTCCCAGGCGCGATTATCCGGCGCGGACGTGTACAGCAGCAGTGCGATAAGCACGCTCGAGCACACAAATGCAGCCCACGTTCCGATCGTCCTGGTCGTGGGGCTTGTCACCGATCCATCCAATTTTATAGGAGGCGCCCGGTATACCGTCGCTATCCGCGATGTCAACGCGAGCCGGGCAGAGCATCCGTCGCGCCTCAGGCATGCTGCTGGGTTTGGTGTGACTATTTTGTCAGGATAACAAATTCGGTTCCGCTGCCGTTCTCATGCAGCGGCAGTTCGCGATCTGAAATGATGAGTGATGCGCCGGGCCGTGCCCGTTCGCTGAGCATTGCAAGAAGGTCTTTCGGCATTTCGAACGCATTCAACGCAGCCGTCGCAAGTTCAACATTACTGGAAGGCTGTACTCCGGCCGCTGTACGCCCGCGGCGCGAGGCCGGCGGCTTTTGGGCGGTGACAAGTCTCCAGTCGAACGTATTGGGATCGGTGCCGTAACGCATGGCTGTAAAAACATGCGTGCCGAACTGTCCTGCATCCGGCGTAACGGTGATCGGGGCTTCGAGCACGGGTTCGAAGCCTTGACGGATATAGAGCCGCTGCGCCTTGAGGCTGACGAAAACCGAAATCGGCTTAGAACTAAGACGCGCGTCGTTATCGCTGTCGGCAACATCGGCTTGCGCGGATTTGAGATCTGTCTGCGCCTGCCGGATAGCTTCGCTCGTGGCGTCGCGCGTCGCGCGGAGCATGAACACGCGCGCCTGCAATTCGGCGAGGTTCATCTCGCCCTTGGCGGCCGCATTGCGTGCAGCGTCGGCTTCGCGTGTCCGCAAAAGGATTTCATTTTCGAGTTGAGCTTCGCGGTCGGAGGCCGCAGCGCTGTCACTGTCGTTCGCCATGAACGCCTGGAAATCGCGAATGGCCTCTTGCTGCTGCGCCTCGGCCGTCTTGAGCGCAGCCTTTGCAGGTTCACCCGCCCGCTGGGCCTTCACGAGTTCAGCATTCGCAACAGAGAAATCTTTCTCGGCGGCTTTTGCTTTATCGTTTGCGGTAGCCAGCGTCATTTCCGCGATCTTCAGGTCGGAACGAACCCGCGCCGCAGTCTCGCGCCGCATCTGGTCGAGTTCGAGCCGCGTCGCCGGACGCCGCCCGGGATCACGCGGCATGTCCGCAACGGCGCGCGCAAGCGCTGGTGTAATTCCGATGAGCATCGGAAACTCCAGTGCATCGGTCGCGGATGAGGAGTCCTTATCGCCCGTATCGTTCGAAGCAAGACGCGGGTTCTGCGCCGCCGCAAGGTTCATCGCGCCAGCGTCATCTGCGGGCAACGGATTGAACAGTTTCGGACTGCTGAATGGGATCGGCGTCGTCTCTTCATTCGTAACAACGACGCGCGTGCCGATGTTCGTTATGCCGAATAGCTTGCGCGAGAACTGATGGGGCAGACGAATGCAGCCGTGCGACGCGCGGAAACCGGGCACAACACCGGCATGTAGCGCAATGCCCGACCACGTGAGGCGCTGCATGTACGGCATGTCCGCAGCATAGATATTGCTCGTGTGGTCGACGTTCTTCTGAAGAATGGAAAACACGCCAGTCGGCGTGGCGAAGCCCGCGCGCCCAGACGAAACGCGAGATGACGTAACCTCGCCATCAGCGTCGAAGGCGCGCACTTTCTGCTTCTGCAGGGAAACAACGAGGATGAGAGGCGTCTTGGATTGCGGCGCCGCTGCCACCGCTGGGGTGCGGCTGTTCTTCGGCTTGGCATCGGCTTGCGGTGAAGCGAATGCCGCCGCAACAACGGCGACTGCGGCGACGGATCGCCACGCAATAACTCGGAAATCTTTGCCGAACCGACGCACGCGACCCACCCGACGGCAAACAAGAAACCCGCACTTCACCGATACAAGACTCGATCCGAACAGGGTCGCGTTGATCTCGGCAGTGCCCTAAGCGTCGTTATCAGACCGCTTCCGCCGCGTGCAACGAACTCCGCCCGCTAACCACCAATGGACCGTTTAGCTGTTGCGCTAATTCAACGGTTTGAGCTCTCGAACCCTTTTGCTGTGCATAGTCTGTGGTTAAATTTACCATTGTCCTCGACTTTTCGCGACGCATATCCGTTGGCGAGGAAGGTAAGCGCTACGTAAGCGCTTGAGACGAATGACGCGTTGCAAAGGGGCTCTCTAAGGCCCAGTGAATGGAGCACGATGTCGATCCACGTTAATCCGCGGCGTGTAACTGCGCCTGATATCGCAGCGCGTAAGGGCGGTGCTCCCATCGTTGCCCTGACGTCGTATCACGCGCATACGGCCGCAATTGCCGACAAGCACTGTGATTTTCTCCTCGTGGGAGACAGTCTCGGCATGGTGATGCACGGCTACGAAACCACCGTGCCGGTTCCACTCGAACTGATGGTAATGCACGGACGCGCCGTCGTTCGCGGCTCTAAGCGCGCACTCGTCGTCGTCGATATGCCCTTTGGCACTTACGAGGAAAGTCCATCGATGGCTTTCCGCAACGCCGCGCGCGTCATGAAGGAAACCGATTGCGGTGCCGTGAAGCTTGAAGGCGGAAGACGCACTGCAGAAACAACGCGCTATCTCGTGGAGCGCGGCATTCCTGTCATGGCGCACATCGGCATGACACCGCAGTCGATCAACGTGCTGGGTGGTTTCAAAACGCAGGGACGATCGCGCGATCAATGGGAAGCGATTGAAGAGGATGCTCGTCTCGTTGCGGAAGCGGGCGCTTTTGCTGTCGTGCTGGAAGCCATCACCGCGCCGCTGGCAGAACGCATAACCAAGGCAATCCCGATCCCGACCATCGGCATCGGCGCATCTGCCGGTTGCGACGGCCAGATCCTGGTCATGGAAGACATGCTCGGCATTTCGCCGGACGTTCCGAAATTCGTGAAGAAATTCGGAGCTATCGGCAAGGCGATCGATGACGCAATCGCCGATTACGCCGCCGAAGTTCGCGCCCGGACCTTCCCAAAGGCAGAGCACACCTATGCCCTGAAAGGCAACGAAGCGTCCGACAAAGCCTCGGAGCAAGCCACGAAAAAGCCGAAGACTTCGAGCACTTAGCCGTTAAGCGCCCGAAAACTCAGCGCAATTGTGTGAGAATTGAGCGCCGCACTTGCTCCCGGCGATTGCTTGGTTATTGATGCCCGTTGAATTGGGCCGGTCTTGGGGCCGGCGCCGAAAATCGCGACACGCGGGAGCATAGGAATTACGATGGCCGAAGATAATGACAGCCTGATGCGCGAGGTGGAGAGTGAGATCCGCCGCGAGCGAATGGAAAAAATCTGGCAGCGCTATAACGGGCTGATCGTTGGCGGCGTCTTGGCGTTTCTCGTGGCTGTCGGCGGCTACCAGTTCTTCCATCATCGTCAGGTTGAGGCGGCCTATACAGCGGGCGCCGATTTTCTGGCGGCTGGAAATCTAAGCGATCAGAAGAAGCAGGACGATGCCGATAAGGCGTACGCCGCGATTATTGCAGATAGTCCTGCAGGCGTTGCCTCTCTCGCCAAGCTTCGTCTGGCCGGAGCTGAAGTCAAAGCTGGCAAGACGAAGGAAGCCATCGCCACATTTGACTCCCTCGCGACCGCCTCGGGCGCGGATAATCTGTTGAGAAGCTTTGCACAACTCCAAGCATCGTCCCTTCTGATGGAGACGGCGGACTATTCTGAGATCGAGAATCGTTTGAAACCTCTGCTTGGCGATGACGCGCCTTACGACAGAAGTGCTCGTGAGCTGCTCGGTGTCGCCGCGTACAAGGCTAAGAAATACGACGAGGCGCGCAAGCATCTCGAACCGCTGTTGACTGACCCGCTTGCCGCCCAGGACATTCAGGATCGTGTGAAGATCCTGCTGGCGGATATCGCTTCGGCGGAAGTTGGGTCTGCTCCGGCACCGGCCGTGCAATCCGAGGCGAAACCCGCCACGCCGGAAGCGACGGCCGCAGAGAAGCCTGCGGAGCCGACCACCAAGTCGGATTCGAGCACGACGGCGAACGGGGCCGATAAGAAGCCGTAGTGTGATGCGACGTAGGGGCGAAAGGGAGTAAGCGGCTTGATGTGGGGGAGAAAGCGCGAATCCCGGCAGCTTCTGGCTGTTGTCGCAGCTGGCTTTGCCGTTGCGCTGCTTGCGGGCTGCGCTGGGCAGGGTCCGACGCTGCCAAAGGTGTCCGAGCTCAATCCGTTCAAGGAAAAGCAGCAGCCGCTTCCAGGTCGCCGCATTCCGGTGATCGAGACCACCGAGAGCATCACCGACAACCTCGCTGACGCCGACAAGCCGATCATCGTTCCACCCGCACGCGCCAATGAGGCATGGCCGCAGCCAGGCGGCGACCCCAACAACGCTCCGGGCAACCTCGCGCTCAACGGCGCTCTGCGTCAGGCGTGGAGCGCTGGGATCGGCGAAGGCTCGTCCAAGACCGGCCGCGTAACAGCCAGCCCCATCGTCTACGATGGCCGCATCTACACGCTCGACGCAGCTGCGAACCTGACCGCATTGTCCTTGACCGGTGCGAAGGCATTCTCGTTCTCCACCAAGCCGGAAGGCCAAGTCGGTCTGGGCGGCTACGGCGGCGGGCTCGCTGCAGAGAATGGCCGGCTGTACGTGGCCAACGGATACGGCATCGTAAGCGCGTTGGACCCGCAGTCCGGCAAAGTGATCTGGACCAAAGACCTCGACGTACCGATCCGCGCCGCACCGACGGCCGCCGGAGACCGCCTCTACGTCATAACCATCGACGGCCGCTTCTTCTGCTTCAGCGGCGTTGATGGCAGCGAAGTCTGGTCCGCACGCGGACTGCCGCAAACGGCAAGTCTAATGAACTCGACAAGCCCGGCCGTGGACGGCGACATCGTTGTCGTTCCGTATCCCTCCGGCGATGTCATCGCCTACAAACTCTCTGACGGTACCGCTGTGTGGTCGGAAAGCCTGTCGCGCACCCGTCAAACCTCGCAGATCGCATCGATGAGCGACGCGGCGCGTCCCGCGATCGATAACGGCGTGGTTTACGCTGTCGGTCACGCTGGCCGCATGGTCGCCACGCAGGCGAAATCCGGGGAACGGCTCTGGTCGTTGACCGTGCCGAGCTCTCAGCCCCCGTGCGTTGCGGGCGATACGGTTTACGTCGTTAATACCGGCGGCCGGGTGCTGGCCCTTGCGCGGGATAGCGGTAAAACCCGGTGGACGATGCAACTTCCGCAAGCAAAATCTTGGGCCGGACCGGTGCTCGCGGGCGGAACACTGTGGGTCGTATCCGGCAGCGGCGAAGTCGTGGGCGTTGACGCAGCGACCGGTAAACAGGCGAGCCAGATGAGCGTCGGGGAGGCGGTTTATATCCCGCCGATCGTGGCGCAGGGTCGCATGTTTGTCCTGACTGACGCGGCGAAACTGATCGCTCTCAACTGAGAATTGCGCTAGAGAGCCCGAATGCTCGCCGTTGCGGCAGGGCTCCGCCGCCGTTGTTTAACGGCCCAATCTCCATTGAGACTGTACTTTGTCGTCGCCAGCATCCCTTCCGCTCATCGCCATCGTCGGCCGTCCGAACGTCGGAAAATCGACGCTCTTCAACCGGCTGACGGGAAGCCGCGCGGCGCTCGTCTCCGATCTGCCGGGGCTGACGCGTGACCGCCGCGAGGGCACCGCGAAGCTGCTCGGCAATGAATTCCGCCTGATCGACACCGCCGGTCTGGAAGAGGCGCGCCAAGGCTCCATCGCCGATCGCATGCGCAAGCAGACCGAGCAGGCGATCGAAACTGCGGACCTCGTGCTTTTCGTCATCGACGCACGGGTTGGCGTGACGGCCTCAGACAGCGCATTCGCCAAAATTGCGCGTCAGTCCGGAAAGCCCGTGGTGCTTGTTGCGAACAAGGCGGAAGGCCGCCAGGGCGACGAGGGAATTCTCGAAGCGTTTTCCCTAGGCCTCGGCGCACCGATCGCAATCTCGGCTGAGCACGGCGAAGGCATCGGCGACCTCGCAATCGACATCATGGGTGCGCTGGGCATCAGCATGCCTGCGCCTGTCAAAAAACGTCACCGCGACGACCCTGAGACGGAACAAACTCCCGCGGTTCCGGCGCCCGAAAGTCAGCGCCTGATCCGTGTCGCAATAGTTGGCCGGCCGAATGCCGGGAAATCCACGCTCGTCAATGCACTGCTTGGCGAAGACCGCATGATCACCGGACCCGAGCCGGGCCTGACGCGTGACAGCGTCTCAAGCGAACTCACCTACAAAGGCCGGCCGATCCTGCTGTTCGATACGGCAGGCCTCCGGCGCAAAGCGAAGATCACCGAGACGGCTGAAAAGCTTTCGGCAAGCGATGCCATCCGCGCCATTCGTTTTGCTGAAGTCGTCGTTCTACTGGTCGATGCTGAACGTCCGTTCGAGCACCAGGATCTCACCATCGGTCACCGCGTCGCCGAAGAAGGCCGCGCGCTCGTGGTCGCGGTCAACAAATGGGACCTCGTTGAGGAAAAACAGAAGACGTTGCGGGAATTGCGCGAAACCGTAGCGGAAAGTTTGGCACAGGTGCCAAACGTCCCCCTAGTGACAATCTCTGCACGTTCGGAAAGCGGCCTCGACCAATTGATGTCCGCGATCATTAAAGTTCATGAGACCTGGAACCGGCGCATATCGACGCCAAGGCTCAATCGCTGGCTCGAAGAGGCAATGAGCCGCCACGCGCCGCCTGCGTCTCACGGCCGCCGCATAAAAATTCGTTACATTACGCAGCCTTCGACGCGCCCGCCGACTTTCGTGGCATTCTGCCAGCGGGCTGACGCACTGCCGCAGTCCTATGTGAAATACTTGACGAATTCGATGCGCGACGCCTTCGACCTGCCCGGCGTTCCGATCCGATTCAGCCTTAGAAAAGGCGAGAATCCATTCGCTAAAGGGTGAGGTAACGCTAAGTTTGCGTTGCGATTTGTTAATACTGACCGGCTGCGAAACGCTGGCATTAAAACAATCGCTGCGCTAGGTGTGACCTCGCTCCCCCATCCACCAACAACAACTGAGAATGATCGAGGGAATAGTTATGAGAAAGCTTCAAAAGGCGCTTCTATCTGCTGCGTTGACGGCAGGTGTCTGCTTCATCGCCGTCGCGCCAGCCAGCGCCTTTTCGGCGAAGGTGAGAAAAGCTTGCGCCGGTGACTACCAGAACTTCTGTTCGCAATACTCACCGGACAGCACAGAACTTCGTCGTTGCTTCGAGAGCAACCGCAAGGGGCTCACGCGCATCTGCACGTCCGCACTTGTCGACGCTGGCGAAGTTCCTGCACGTTATCTGAAAAAGAAGCGGTAAGAATTGCAGCGGGCGGGAGCAAGCGTCGAAAGAATTCGCGTCATGCTCACCGCCCGCACGGGCGTCAGCTACAAAGAACCAGCGCCGCTCCGGACGAAGTTAGATAGGGACCGCCGCGCCGACTTCAAGAGCTGATAACGATGTCCTATCTTCGCGAGCACGCGATGTCGGAAAGTCGTTTCTAGGGAGCGCGCAAAATCGACGTCTACTTCTACCATCTCGAAAATCACACGCTTGAACGCGTCCTGCCGAGTCTCATCGAGAAGACCTTGGCGCGGGGTTGGCGTGCGGTTGTGCAGGTGGGCAGCGAGGAACGCCTGGAAGCGCTCGACCTCGCGTTGTGGACGTACGCCGACGATAGCTTCCTGCCGCACGGCTCCGCGAAGGCAGGCTTCGCTGCGGACCAGCCAGTCTTCCTGACAGTCGGATCGGAAACGCCGAACGGCGCAGGCGTGCGCTTTCTCGTCGACGGTGCGGAAGCGGAGGAATTCAGCGGCGCCGAACGCTTCGTCTACGTTTTTGACGGGCACGATGATGCTGCGCTCCAAACAGCTCGCTCGCAGTGGAAAGCGGCTAAAGCCGCGGGATGTTCGGTAACGTACTGGCAGCAATCGGAATCGGGCCGCTGGGAACAGAAGGCTTGAGCACCGAAGCGCGCCAAGCCAAAGCTGTCAGCATTGCATTTTCGGCCACCAGACGATGAATTACCGCCACGGCTACCACGCTGGAAACTTCGCAGATGTCGTGAAGCACGCCATCCTTGCGCGCATCATCACGTATCTGAAGCAGAAGCCGCAGCCCTTTCGCGTCATTGATACGCACGCCGGTCAGGGTCGCTACGACCTGACGTCTCCGGAAGCGGACAAGACCGGCGAATGGCGCGACGGCATCGACCGCATCTACAATGCTGATCTGCCCGCCGCAGTCGCAGATTTGTTGTCGCCGTACCTCGACAGTATTCGCGCGTTGAATGACGACGGTGAGCTGCGCTTTTATCCGGGCAGCGCCCTCATCGCTCGCATGCTGATGCGCCGCGAGGATGCGCTGGTGGCCAACGAGCTTGAACCTTCGGCCTTCGCGTCGCTGAAGGAGGAGTTCAACCGATCGAAGAACACCACGGCGCTCAACATAGACGCACGCTTCGCCGTGAAGTCGCTCCTGCCGCCAAAGGAGCGGCGTGGCCTCGTCGTCATCGATCCGCCGTTCGAGGACAGATCTGAGTTCACAAATCTGGCGGCTGCAGTCGAAGACGGTCTGAGCCGCTTCGCGACCGGGACCTATTTGATCTGGTATCCCGTGAAAGATACCGCCGCCGCCGATGGGTTTGTGTCCGCCGCTACTGCCCGGCCGGGAAGCAAGTTCCTGGACGTGCGCCTGCGCGTCTGCGCTCCCTTTCCGGGGCTCGGGCTGACAGAAACGGGCGTGCTCGTGCTCAATCCGCCTTACATCTTGCGGCAAGAGCTTGAAATCATTCTTCCAGTCCTGGCGGCCGCTTTAGCAGAGGGCGACGGAAGCGCATTCACCCTCACGGACATTGGCAGATAGTCTCAAACTGCATTGCTCTGCAGCATTTCATCTTGCACAGAGTTGGCATTTACGGGATAAATTGCCGCACGCTGGACTAGGGCATCGGCGGCCCGCGCTGCGTGTATCTCCCTTCGGCTCGTCAGCCGTGCGGAGAAGCGAGCGTGATGCTGCCGGGGATGTAGTGCTCTTCCAAGCGGCGGTGCTCCGGCTCACGCCGGTGACTTGCACCGCGAATGCGCCAGGAGAGACGCATGCGCCAGACAGGCACGGTCAAGTTCTACAATTCTCAAAAAGGCTACGGTTTCATCAAACCCGACGATGGCGGTAACGATGTGTTCGTACACGTTACGGCTGTCGAGCGTTCGGGCATCGGTGAGCTGAACGAAGGTATGCGGATATCGTTCGAGACCGAACCCGATAAGCGCGGAAAAGGCCCGAAAGCCGTCGACCTGCAAAAGGCCGGATAAGGCGGCGGTGCCCGTCTGATGAGACGGGGATCGGAATGGAATAAAAACCGGGGACCGGCAGGATCCTTTGCGGCACGCGAGAACCGCGCCCCGATTAGTCCGTACACTGCCAAAAAAAGGCCCGCCGATTTGGCGGGCCTGTCGTTGTTCTTGAAGATCAGGTTTTCGCCATCGCGTTGCGGATGGCTCCGATGATGGTCAGCAGCACGCCGCCGCCGACACCGCCGCCAACGATCTGCGTGAGAATGTAGGCGGGATCGAATGATCCGCCGGACACGGCCGTATTAAAGACCTGCTCAAGGATTTGACCGCCGACACCGCCGCCGACGATACCGGCAAGAGTGTTTCCAAGTGTCCCAAGGCTCAGGTTTTTCATCATGCCCCCGGCGACGTTTCCGCCAACGGCACCACTGATGAGCTGGATGAGTAGGGTCGCAATATCCATATGACGTCTCCACGAGCTGAGTGGGCTTGTAGCCCCCCGGATTTAATCCGCGACAATCGACTTCGCCGTCCGAACGCACCCCGACAGTGGGAATCATACCACACAAAGGATGCCGAACTGCATGACAGACCGCGCGAATCGCAGCGATGGGAGGTAAGCGTTGTTCAGAAGCTACAGCAGATTGTGAATTGGGCCGGTCAATCATTTATTCAGAGAGATGAACGACAATTCCGCTATGCTTTAAGTGCGTCGCGCAAAAGACGCGTTCGCCTAGGAGAGGCCATCCAATGACGTCCAAGTTCTTTTCAGTTGCTTTGCTTGGTGGGTTGGTTGCGATTCTGGCGTTTCCAGCGGATGCGGCGCCGAAATCCCGGCAGGCCGCCCAGGAAGAGGGCTATACCGTTCGGCGCGGCCCTGGCGGTTACTCCTACAACTATTCGGATTCGATCAATACCTACGGCGATAGCCGCAGCCGGTACGGCGCTGCTTCGTCCTATCGCGATCCGCGTCTTGACCGCCAGACACCGGCGGGACCGTTCGATCACGGCTTCTTTTTTGATTCCGCGATCGGCACCAACGGCGGCGACGCTCCGTATATGCACTAAACAGTGCGCCTTATGTTGGCCCATATGCTCACGTCGTCTGTGGGTAATGGGACACAAAGGTGTCGACAACTGCAGTGCAACCGCTGACTCACTCTCGTCCTCCGGTTCGCCAGCAAATATAGTCGCTCCCACGAGTTTCGGTCTCACGGGGGAATAATCGTATGCGCCTCTCGCTCAATGTCGTTGCAGCAGTCGCAGCAGCAGCCAGTTTGGCGGCGGCCGTCTCGACGCCTGCATTTGCCGCGTGCAAGCGCTACGGCTTCACCGTCAATGATTACGGCAAGGACGGTCCCACGAAGGATGCAAAATCGCTCCTTGATAAGATGATTGCGTCCAAGATGGCCGAACAAGGCATCAAGGACTACAGCACTGGCAAGAAGAGCGTGTCTTGCGACCTCTTCCTCGACTTCATCGTATTCGATGAGCACACCTGCACCGCCGAAGCGACGGTCTGCTGGGGCGGATCGCAGCTCCCGGGATCTGAGCGGGCGTCTTCCGACGACGAGGGAACCAGCAAGGCAGCCTCCAGCGAGGCTGGCGACGCGAAGCCCGCGAAGACGAAGAAGAAGGATCTGGCGAAGAAGTCAGACAGCGCAATCGAGAAAACGAAATCCGCAGCGAACGTCGTAGCTGATCCCAAGCCGCATCGCCCGAAGATCGCGAAACCTGCGGCTGCCCAAGCTCAACCTGTAGAGGCGGAGCCGGAAGCACCAGCCGCTGCTGCAGCGGAACAGGAATCGTCACCGGCAGATACCGCTGTTGCAGCGCCGGAAGAGCCTGCTGCATCGGAATCGGCTGCTGCCAAAGCGCCCGCAGCGAGCCAGGTTGAAACCGGGTCGCTCAACGAGGGGCACGCCGAACATAAAGCGCACAAGAAATCTGCCCCGAGCAACGATGATGACGCGGCAGGCTATCCGAGCCCGGTTCCGCCGCAGGAACCGACGGAATAAGTCGCTTCAAATTCATCGATACAGATACGGACGGGGCAGATGTTTCTGCCCCGTTTTGTTTTTCGGCAGCGCGTTGAAGGCTACTGCGCCGACTGATTAGAGGAGGCCCGAATCTCCGCGAGCTTCATTTCGATGATCTCGCGGTTGAACGGCTTCAGCAGAAAGCTATCCGCCCCATGTGACAGCGCACGCTTCACGTCGTGCGGATCATGCTCGGTCACGACGTAGATGATATGCGGCCGTTTTTCCAAGGGCAGAGTGCGCAGCTTGGATATGAAGTCGATGCTGTTGCAGTCGGGCATGCGCCAATCGACGAGGATGTAATCCGGCGACTCTGTCCTCAGGCGCTCGAGCGCGGCAACCGGACCATCGGCTTCACTTACGCGAAAGCCCAAGCCCTCGAAAATGAGCCGGCTGAATTTTCTGATGATCTCTGAATCATCGATAACGAAACAGTGCAGCATGTCTGTGACCGTGTATCTACTGCGCGCGCGTCCGCTATCGCTCTTGCATCAGAATGCAGTCGAAGCCTTAAATCGCCGTTAATCAGTTAGACGAAAGTCCAGCTCTGAAAACGGTCGCTCGCGCTGGGCCCGCGGCTAGGCGATCGACTTGGCGACCAGCAGGATGTCCGAGCCGTCTTTCAGGATCTCGAGGCGCATCTCTGCGGTCGGCGCAATGCGCCACGTGTAGTAGGCCTGGATCGTAATGGCATCGAGCGGGAGCTGATTGCCTGCCACGAAGTCTGTCAGATACTGCGGAGGGCGTGCGCCAGTCCCGGAGCAGCGGATCAGATAGTTCGGCTTCTCAAAAGTTCCGCCGATGCCGACATCGATCTCGCCGCCGCGCGGCAGCGCCGTCACGGCCGATGCGATGAGATTGAGCAGCAGCTTGACCTTGTCTTTTCCGACGAGACCAGGGGCGCCGCGCCAATTCAGCTTGTGCTTGCCCTGTGTGATCTTCACAAACCCGCGCGAGATTTTTTCCGCAGTGTTGAGATCGATCATCGATCCGGCGGAGCCAGCCGCGCCGAAAGCGAAGCGTGCGAACTCCAGACGTGCGGAAGCCTGCTCCGTCACGTTCCGAATGACGTTCATTGCATAGCTTTTGGCCTGCGCGTCGTCGTCTTCGTCGAGGATCTCAAGTCCGTTGACGATGGCGCCGACCGGATTGATGATATCGTGACAGATGCGGCTCGAAATGAGCGCTGCAAGTTCAAGATCGGTTGGCGGAACGCGCTGGTTCATTACGTACCCTTTGTTGCAAGGCCTGATCTGCTGATGCGCATTCAAAGCGCGACAGCGCGACGCGAGCCAACGGGCCGCTTGCGAAATTGCATTAAGCTCTGATACATGCGCCGGAACACGGTTGCCAAGTCCTGGGACCGGCAGTGGGCGAAAGCTCCGATTTTTCATTCAAGACATGAGTCTTGAGCGCAACGGTCGGGCCGTCGTGCTGTTAGGCACGTGCGGGGCGCCTTGGCAAACCAAGAGACACTGGCCGAATCATGCAGCCGATCGATATCGAAGATCACGATGCACTCGTAACAGCTCTGCTGCCGACGGTGCGCGCGGCTGGACGCCTTGAAATGGCATACTTCGCCAAGGGCGTGGAGATCGAACAAAAAGCTGACCGCTCTCCCGTTACAATCGCTGACCGAGAAGCGGAACTCGTGATTCTTGCGGATCTCGCCAAGATCGCGCCGGAGATTCCCGTCGTCGCCGAAGAAGAAATCGCTGCAGGTCGTCCTTGCGAATACGCGCGCCGCTTCTTTCTCGTCGATGCGCTCGATGGCACGCGTCTGTTTATTCGCGGCAAGCCCGAGTTTTCGATCAACATCGGATACGTCGAAGACGGCAAGGCCCGCTTCGGCTTGATCTATCTACCACCGTCTGAGCGGCTGTTCGTGACCCGAGCTGACGGCTTCGCGTACGAGGGGCAGCTTTCGCTCGCGCCGGGAGAAGAACCGCCCGAAGTTACGTTTCATCGCATAACCACGCGCACCCCCGATCCGGAAACGCTGGTGGCGTTCAACAGCCGCGGCACCGGCAGCGCGAGTGCCCAGCTTCTCGCGGACCTGAAGGTCGCCGACGCGCGGCCGCTCGGTTCAGCCATGAAGTTCTGTCTCATCGCCGCCGGAGAGGGTGACCTCTACGCGCGCTTTGGTGAGACCTATGAATGGGATACGGCCGCGGGTCAGGCAATCCTGGAAGCCGCTGGCGGTTCGGTGACGACGCCGGAAGGCGAGCCGCTGACATACGGCCATTTCCAACGCGGATTTCGCAATGGCCATTTCGTGGCCTGGGGGCGCCAGCCGCTGTGGCGTCGCGGCAGCACTTAGTCGTCCGGCGCATAAGCAACCTGGAACGGCCATACTTTAGCAACAGAATCCCGCGATTCTCCGTACGGGTTTAGAGGGGCGATCCGATGCGAAGCTCACGGTCGAAGAGCGCGCGCCGGCTCGACAATTTCGTGGGGTCACAGAGATGAACCGCGTCTCAATGAGGTCGCCAGGCGCAAGTGCGCGGCGCATGCCGGGCTGGTCTTTGGCATTGCCGCTTGCACTCTTGCTGGCCGTAACGGGATCGAGCGCGGGCGCCGTGGACGATGCGTACCGTCCGCCGTCGGACTCTTACAATCAGGGCGGCTCCTACAATCAAGGTGGTTCCTACGATCAAGGCGGATACGCCCGCCAGGGCGATTCCTACGCGCCTCCGTCCTCAAATTCCTATCGAGGTTCGCCGCGGCAGGGTGGGGGAGATGCCGGCTATCCAGCGCCGCAGTCCTACGATCAAGCCGGGCAAGGCGACGGCTATTCACAGGGGCGTAACGGCGGCAACAACGCCTACCAGCCCTATGGCAGCTCGCAAGGCGGCGGCAATTACGACTCGAGCGGCTATGGCGAACCCTACAGCGATCCGCCGCAGCACAGCGCCAGCCGCGATGATCGATACAACGCAGGTCCTCCCCCGTACGACGAGCGCGGCCCGCGGCGATCGACTTACACGGAAGACGAGATCATCCGCGCCGGAGGCAACTTTTTCGGGAAAGTCAGCGGCAGTCTGGCTTCAGCCATCGAATGGGCGTTCCAGAAGGCGGGCCGGCCAAACGGATATATCCTCGGACAAGATGCCGGTGGAGCGTTCGTCGCTGGCCTCGCCTACGGAGAAGGCACGCTCTACACCAAGGATGCCGGTACTTCCAAAGTCTATTGGCAGGGGCCTTCAGTCGGCTACGATTTCGGAGCCGAAGGCTCTAAGGTCATGACGCTGGTATACAATCTGCGCGACCCGGAAGACATCTATGACCGTTTTGGCGGCGTGGAGGGCGCGGCTTACCTGGTTGGCGGTGTAAGCGTGCAGTGGCAGAAGTCCGGCCATGTCACACTCGCGCCAATTCGCGCGGGAGTGGGCCTAAGGCTCGGTGCGAACGTGGGTTATTTGAAGTATACTCGAAACCCGACATGGAACCCGTTCTGAGGGATAACCCCCTGAGTACGGTGATTTACGGTTGCCGGACGCCGGGAATATGTACTTCACTCGGCGACAGGGACGTGCGCTAGCGGCGGGGGCCGTGTGGCGATCAACTCAGGGTTTGTTTCTTGATCACCCTTTATGCCGCGATGCTCGTTACGCTGGGCTTCTTGATCGCGGCCCTGATTATTGTCGTGCTTCTTCCGGCATATCGCCGCCGCATCGAACGCTTCGCCACCGAAGCATTGAAGCGCACGCTGCCGCTCACCGAAGAAGAAATTCGCGCCGATAAAGATCGCCTTCGCGCCGAATTCGCGATGGACCTTCACAAGCTCGAAACGAAGGTCGAGGAAGCGAGCCTCGCAAGCGCACGCCAAAGCGTTGAACTCAATCGTCGCGACGCCAAGATCCAGGAACTCACCGAAGCCATCGACAATCATAAGATGAGCGTGGGTGAGCACGAGAACGCACGCCGCGTTCTTGAGCAAGCCATCCTCGATCGTCTGCCAAAAGTCGAGCAGCGCCTCACCGAAACGCGCAAGCTCCTGGCCGCGCGCGACCGCGAGATCAGGGAGCTGCTTGCGACCAGTGCGAAGCAGGCGAACGCCCTCGATGAGGCAAGCCAGCTCAATACGCAGCGCGAAAAAGAACTCGTCAAACTGCGCACGACGCTCAATACGCGCGCCGCGCGTAACCGTAACGCGCGCGCCGATGAGCGTGACGATGGCAACGTGGCGTTGCGCTCTGAATTGGAAGCGCTGCGCGCCCAATCACGCCAGCAAGCCGATCAGATAACCAAGCTACAGTTTGAAGCCAGAAAAGCGAGCGTGACGATCCCGGCAGGTGAATCCGTTACCGCCGAAATCAAGAAATTGACCGCCGCGCTCGCCAAGTCGGAAAGCGAGCTGAGCAAGATGAAAGCGAGCGTCGGCGGCGACGATGCTGCGCGTATGGCGCTCGAAGATCGCTTGGCGGATCTGCAGGCTGCAAGCGATGCCAAATCGAGCGAGATCGCAAAGCTCAAGGCTGCTGTAAAATCGTACGAAGAGAAAGCCCCGCAGCCCGGCGCCATCTCGCAGCAGGCCGACCTCAGCGCCTTGCAGACCGAAGTGGACGAGCAGCGCAATACGATCGCTGCCCTCAAGGCTGAGATCGCGTCGAGTCAAGAACGTCTGTCGCGCCAAGCGGTGCATTTCCACGAAGAGCTGCGCCGCATCACGCCCCGGACGCATGCCGAAGCGGAAAGTTCAGAAAGCGAAGCGCCGCGCAAGCCGCTGGCCGAACGGATTGCCGAGCCACGTCCCGTGCGCCCGCCGCCGCTCGACGTCGTTGCTGCATCCGATGACAAAGCGCGCGACGCCCGGCCGGGGTCATTCCTCCGTTCGCTCAATGGGACGGCCGCAAACGGCAACGATAGCTCGGACGGGCCCGAAGGACAGCAGCCGCCGCCGCTGCCGATGACGGAATCCCCGCCGAAAGTGCCACCGGCTATTCCGGCAGCCGCGCGCCAGCCGCGCCTTCTTGAGCGCATCAGCGGGCTGAATAAGCGTTGACGCTAAAGGTCCTCACGGAACGGCATAGCCCGGTGCGCGTTTGAATTCGTCTGACACGTCGGCTAGCTTCCACCGACCCCCTGAGTAGCGACCGCGAGACTATGGCTGACGATCCCTCTTCCCAGAACTCGACGCCAAGCCGCGAGGGATCGGACGTCGATCATGATCATCGCGATGACCACGATCACGATGGCCACGATCACGACCACAGCCATGGCGGCGGTCATGTTCATGCACCGAAAGATTTCGGCACCGCGTTCGCAATCGGCGTCGGGCTGAACGCAGCATTCATTATCGTGGAAGTGGCGGCTGGCATCGCCGCAAGCTCTGTAGCGCTTCTCGCTGACGCCGGTCACAATCTCAGCGACGTCCTCGGTCTGCTGATCGCTTGGGGCGCGAGCATCCTCGACAAGCTGCGCCCGACGTTGCGTTACACATACGGTTATAAGTCGTCGACGATCTTGGCCGCGCTCGCCAACGCGATGCTGTTGCTCATCGCCGTCGGTGCGATTGCTTTGGAAGCGGTGCAGCGGCTCGGGTCTCCCCCAGCCGTCAACGACATGATGGTGATCGTCGTGGCGGGCATCGGCGTGGTGATCAACGGCTTCACCGCAATGCTGTTCATGTCAGGGCGCGAGAGTGATGTGAACATTCGTGGGGCCTACCTGCACATGGCCGCCGATGCCGGAATTTCTATGGGCGTCGTTGTGGCGGGCATAGTCATGTTCATGACGGGATGGGACTGGCTCGATCCCGTTGTCAGCCTTGCGATCGCTGTCGTGATCGTCTGGGCCACCTGGGGCCTTCTTCGGGACTCGACCCGGCTGGCGCTCCAAGCCGTTCCGGACAACATCAACCCCGAGCTCGTGCGAAGCCGCCTTGCAGCGCTGCCGGGAGTCGCAAGTCTCCATGACCTCCACATTTGGCCGATGAGCACCACGGAAACGGCGCTCACCTGCCACCTGGTGATGCCTGACGGGCATCCGGGCGACGCCTTCATTTCTAATGCCGCCAATATGTTGCGCGAGGAATTCCAAATTCGCCACGCAACGCTGCAGCTCGAGATCGGCAACGACGCGCCCTGCGGCCTCAGTCCAAGTTGCGCCGGTAGCGCACCTTGTGACCCCTGAACGGCCACACCCAAAATTCTTGCGGCAAGAACCTGGAACCGCTGGTGGCGCAGTGGGTTATTCAGTCTGCTAACGATTTAGGACAATCGGAAGTACCCAATTTACCGCGAAGGCAATCGAGGGACTGCCATTTCGCGCGTTATCGCGCTATACAGGACGAGTTATGTCGCTTGAGAGTTGAAGGCGAGGAGGGGACCGCCGGAACTGCAAGCATGCGTATGGAGTGTGCGCAATGTTGCAAACGGTCATTGAGAATGCCGTCCCCGCCCCACCCGGAATGGGCTCGCAACTGAGCGAATCCGGACCCGATCGCGAACTCGCAAAGAACGAATTCCTGTTCGAAGCGAACGATCTCAAAACCTGCATCTATCGTGTCGAAACGGGCGGCCTCCGCATAACGGCAGCGCGTCCGGACGGAACCACGGAACTGGTGGAGCACGCGCTCGCCGGAGATCTCGTAGGTCTCGGGTTCCTTGAGCGGCATGCTGTGAGCGCACACGCCGTTGTGCACACGACGGTCTCCGAAATTCCGTTGAGCGATATGGAACACATCACGCATCTGGACCCGGTAGCGAAAGCCCGGCTCGATGCAGCCGTCGAGCGTGAGTTCATTTATCGCCGCGATAGCCTTGTGCGCGCTGGGCAGGAAAGCACCACAGTGAGGCTGGCTGCGCTTCTCTGTGCATTGTCGAGCCGCAATGGGCGAGAAGGGCTGGACAGCACAGTTCTCGAAAACGATCTCGAATGCGCAGTCGTTGCTGACTATTTGTCGGTAAGTTTGGATGTTCTGGCGCTTGCGCTGGCACAGCTCAAAATGCGCGGTTTGATCGAACCTGCGGATGCCGGACGTCTACAGATTAAAGACCTCCAGGGTCTCTCAGAGTTGGCTGGTCAGGATTCATGCGAATTGTTGCAGTCGGACCTGCCACGGGGCAGGCGGCGGTTGCGTTAGCTTCGCAAGCCAATTCGACAAAACGCCAATTCAATAAGCCGGAGCCAAAACTCCGGCTTTTGTTTTGCGCGCTTCGCCAGCGCGGACTGTCGCTTCCGCCAGTTGTGGCGATGCAATGAAAATTGAGACAAAGATAAGCCAGCACCGCCCGTCCGCGCGTGTTGGACAGCAGAAGCACCTCGAACTTCCCCTGAGTTCGAGGTGTTTCTGTTTGTGCTTGCGGTTGAACGCTGAAGCCGCTGCGCACCCAATTAAATAAAATATCGATCGCTATTTCTTTTTCGGAATTGATTCTGAAGAGGAAAAATACGGCGTCTCATTTTGATATAAAAAGTAAATAATAAATAAGATCCATTCCTTCCATTTTTTTCGATCGTTTAAGGGGGATATGAACGAATGGAGGGTATGCTTTCGTCCTATTAGACCAAAATACCAAGTCAAGAAATTTTAAAAAATAATTGAATTTGAACGACTTGTTCACGACCCCACTGTCGTTTCAGACAGCTTCGCGATTTCACTAAATAGGGCAGTGTAATTTGAGATGAGCAAAAGAAATGGCCGGAAACCCATTCAGGTCCTCAATGCTCGAATTACGCGAGGAAGCCGAATATGAGCCAAACGATATCTGTGTGGGATTGCGCGCCACATGACTGTCCACCGCCATGTGAACCTCCCCCGCCTTGCGAGCCGCCACCGTGCGAACCTCCTCCGCCTTGCGAGCCTCCCCCGTGTGAGCCTCCGCCACCGCCGGAGCCGCCTTGCCCGCCAGACGATTGCTCGCCGCCTCCCACTCATTGCCCACCGGAGCCCTGTGAACCAATGAACAAGACAACCAACAACTACTATTCCTACGATAGCCACAACGTGACGACGACCACGACCAACAACATCACGACTATCGATAGTCACAACACGACCTCGACGACGACGATCAACAACTATTCCGTCAGCGATAGCCATGACACGACGACGAACGTCTCGCTGATCGACGGCGGTGTTCTCAACAATCTGTTGTCCGGCAACAACCTGCTGAACCTCAGCAATATCCTGAGCGGCAACACGATCGGCGACGTCCTGAGCAACAACAGTGTCCTGAGCCCCACGCTAAACGTTGGCGACGTGAACGTCGGCATCTCCGATCTGGTGCACGATGTTCTGAACCCAAGCGTCCTGAACAATTTGGACGTCGGCGGCGTGCTGAACAACCTGGATGTTGGCGGCATTCTCAATCCAGAAATCACCACCGGACTGCTCAACGGAGCAACAACGACGATCGGCGATATTCTTTCCCCGTCGGTCGGTAATGTGCTCTCCGGAGTCGACGTGTCGAACCTGCTCAATGTCACGGACGTTGCGAACGTTCTTCCGGTCGTGGGTGACGTGCTCAACAACGTCGACGTAGCGGATGTTTCCCATCTGACGGCGACGGTTGGCGACATTCTGCCGATCGGCTCGGAGGTCCTGAGCAACATTGGCAACGGCAACCTGACAGACATCAATATCCCGGTCGTATCCGATGTCCTGAGCGGCAACGTCACCAACATTGCCCCCGTCGTTACGGATCTTGTCGGTCACGTCGCTGACGGAAACTTGTCGAACATCGACGTTCTGTCGAATATCGCAGCTCCCGTGACGGGTGTTGTTGGTAACGTCTTGAGCGGCGACGTCACGACCGGCGTTGCACCTGTCATCGGCGATATCCTGAGCCACATCGCTGACGGCAATCTTGGCGGCGGTCTCGGTAACATCACCGACGTCGGCGGCATTGCAAACGGCTCGATCGGCGATGTCGTGGCGAACATCGCTTCGTTCGATCTGCACGATCTCTCCTCGGTCGCGAACATCTCCGACATCGGCCACAACCTGACGGCCGACATCATCGGAAACGTGGCATCGCATCTCGGCGGATCGGATCTGACTGCAAACCTCGTCAACAGCCTCGGATCGGTTGATCTTTCGGATGTTGGCGCGGTCCTTAACAGCCACACGGTGAGCGATCTGGTCGCGACCAATCTCGACCTCGATCACCTCACGAGCAATCTCAATCTGTTCGATATCGGCAACATCACAAGCCTGCTCGATACGCATCACTCGTAACTGCCAAAACCGGCCGCTCATTTGAGCGGCCGGTTTTTTACCCGAACCATCACGTTCCATCAGAATTTTCGAGCGGCATTAGAGGACGGTCAAATGTCATTCCAATTCGGTAGCTCAGTATTCGGAACTTCGAAGAAGTCGGAAACGATCGATGCGAAGGATCAGCAGGCCCCTGATAGACAGCGCGGCATGTGGAACTTTCTGACGTGGTCGTTCTTCTTGGCCAATTTCCTTGTTGCGACCGAGATTGCGGGACAGTCGGCCCAAGCAGCAACCGTCGATGGCGACGGTAATTCTAATCAGCCGTCCGGCGACGGCGCGAGCGCGTCCCTAGGCAATCGAGCGCCAATCGATCACGTAAGCCTGGAATCGACTCCGCTCGATATGGGTAGCAACGCCGCCCAGACAAAAGTTGTGATGGCGCCCATCGACACGATGACCGCTAAGATCCCGGACCTGGTGCCGGTTCAAACGATTTCAGGAGGCCTTCAGTCCGCTGGAGGCGGCCACGGCGGATCTTCAATCTCCATAAGCGAGTTCGGTACGGTCAATAATTTCTTTTCCATCGACAGCCACGACACGACAAACAACATCACAAACAATTTTCTCAATTTAGACAGCCACAATAACACGACGACGATCATCACCAACGTAATCCATATCGTCGATCATACGGTCGTAGAGCCGGTGCTCAACACCGTGACCGATGTCGTTTCGACGGTCGGCGATACAGTTGGTAATGTCGTTGGAACGGTGACTGATACGGTCGGCACGACAGTCGGAACCGTCGTGAACGTTGTCGACGCGGTTGTCGACGTTGTCCCGGACTTGGTTTCGACAGTCGGCGATACGGTTGGCAATGTCGTTGGAACGGTAACGGATACGGTCGGCACGACCGTCGGCACCGTGGTGAACGTCGTCGACGCGGTTGTCGACGTTGTTCCGGACCTGGTTTCGACAGTCGGCGATACGGTCGGCAACGTCGTCGGAACGGTGACCGATACGGTCGGCACGACCGTCGGCACCGTGGTGAACGTCGTCGACGCGGTCGTCGATGTTGTGCCGGACCTGGTTTCGACTGTTGGCGATACGGTTGGCAATGTCGTTGGAACAGTGACCGATACGGTCGGCACGACGGTCGGAACCGTTGTGAACGTTGTCGACGCGGTCGTCGACGTTGTTCCGGACGTCGTTTCAACTGTTGGCGATACGGTCGAGCACGTTGTCGGCGCAGTGACGGATACCGTCGGCGGAACGGCTGCTGGCGCTCTTGGCGCGGTTGACGCTGTTGCAGGCGTCGTTGCTGATCTCCTTCCCGGAGCTGGCGACGCCGTCGCTGACGTCGTTAGCGCCGTGACCGGAACGGCCGGCGCGACCGTCGATACAGTGTTGGACGTTGCCAATAGTGCAACGACCGTTGTGACGGACGTCGTCTCTGACGTTGGCAGTACAGTTCACGACGTTGCCTCGACAGCAACAGATACGGTCGTCGCGACCGTCGATACGGTGCTGGACGTTGCCAATAGTGCAACGACCGTTGTGACCGACGTCGTCTCTGACGTTGGCAACACGGTTCACGACGTTGCGTCGACCGCTACGGATACGGTCGTCGCGACCGTCGATACGGTGCTGGACGTTGCCAATAGTGCAACGACCGTTGCGACGGACGTCGTCTCTGATGTTGGCAACACGGTACACGACGTCGCTTCAACAGCAACGGATGCAGTTGTTGCGACCGTCGATACGGTGCTGGACGTTGCCAATAGTGCAACGACCGTCGCAACCGACGTCGTCTCTGACGTTGGCAACACGGTTCACGACGTTGCCTCGACCGCAACGGATACGGTCGCCACGGCAGCCGATACCGTTCTGGATGTTGCGAGCGCCGCAACAAGCACCGCGACGGATCTCGTATCCGGCGCCGCCCATGCCGTAGGAGACGTCGCATCTTCTAGTGTGGTGGCTGATATTGTTGGGGCTCCGGTAGACGCCGTCTCCTCGGTCGTATCCGCTGCATCGAACCTCGGCGGTGGTGCCACAGACCTTCTGTCTACTGCGCTGAACGGCATCGGCATATCGTCGTCTGGCTCGATTTCATTTGACGGCGATGGAGCTTCTGCTTCGCACGACGTTGCCGCAGGCAGCGATGGCTACACACCATTCAATCTTGCGATCAGCGACAGCACGATCGGCAGCATCGTGCCGATCTCGGTCGATACGGGCGGTATTACCACGATCCTCGCAAACGCCATTGGTATCGGATCAGGAACGCCAAGCAACACGACGCAAGACACGCACGACGATGCGCCCGCCCACCAGACAGACCTCCATCTGCCTGTGCTCGACAATCTGCACTCACACCTTCACTCGCTGTTCGGTTGAGTGCTGACATTCGAGTGAACCAGGGGCGAGGTGCGGGCAAATGAATAACATTCTATTCGCAAAGTCATTGCGCGACGAAGAGGATAACGGCGGAAGCGTTCGCGCTTCCGTAGCGCCCGGCGCAAATTCGAGCGCCGTCGAAGATCTCGGCAATCAGCAGCAGCCGCACGCAGCTCTCCGTCGCCTTTCCGGAATTCGGCAGGCTATGGCAGGCAGCGCGTCTGCGGCGATGCCTGAAACTCATTCCTCGCAAGAGGAACGCTCCGTCGATCCAATGGCGCAATGGCGTTCGACGGCCCGGCGCACCTTTGCGTTGGTCGCGCTCTTCTCTATCTTCGTCAACGTTCTGATGTTGACGATGCCGATCTATCTCTTCCAGATCTCAGATCGCGTTCTGACCAGTCGCAGTTTCGATACTCTGCTGATGCTCTCCGGGCTGGCGGTCGGTCTTCTCGCAACCCTTTCGATTCTTGATATTCTGCGCCGTCAGGTTCTCGGCCGCCTTGCTGCATCGATGGAAGTCATTCTCGGCGGACCCATCCTCGCGAGCATCGTGATGTCGGCGCCGACAGGTGAAGGCGGCAACGTGCAGTCGTTGCGGGCACTGCATCAGGTGCGCAGCTTCCTCTCCAGCCCAACGATGCTGCTGTTGTTCGATGCGCCGCTCGCGCCGTTCTATTTCGGTGTCATTTTTCTTATTCATCCGCAGCTCGGAGCGATCGTTCTCGGCGCTGGCGTGATCCTGTTCTGCATCGCGCTCATCAACCAGACGGCGACGGCGGGTCCCCTGAGCCAGGCCGGATCCTTCTCATCGAAAGCTGATGCACACGCCGACTCCCTCGCGCGCAACGCCCAGGTAATCAACGCCATGGGCATGCTCAACGAAAGCATCCTGCATTGGGGGCGTGAGCAGGCAAATGCCCTTTCGTCTCAGATCAATGCTCACGAAAGAAATTTTTGGATCAGTGGTGCTTCCAAATTCGTGCGCCTGATTACGCAGATCGTGCTCCTTGGCTGGGGCGCACATCTTGCACTCAATGGAACTCTGACAGGCGGAATGATGATCGCCGCATCCATCATCGGTGGACGCGCGTTGCAACCGCTCGAAGGTATGATCGAAGGCTGGCGCACGCTCATCCAGACGCGGGCATCCTACGCGCGCGTCCGGCAAGCTATGGAAGGCTTGAGCAAGGAAAAATCCAAACTCCGTCTGCCAAAGCCAACAGGAAAACTTAGCGTTGAGCGGCTGCTCTATATTCCGCAGGGAACGCGCGAGCCGGTGCTCAATGGTTTGAGTTTCGAACTGAAGGCGGGCGAGTCGCTCGCGATTGTCGGACCTTCAGGTTCCGGAAAATCGACGCTCGCACGTGTTCTGGTCGGCTGCCTCTTTCCGACTGCAGGCAAGGTGCGCCTCGACGGCACCGAGCTCCGCAACTGGGATCGCCGTCAGTTCGGTGAGTTTACCGGCTACCTGCCGCAAGAAATCGAGCTGTTTCCGGGTTCGATCAAAGAGAACATCTGCCGCCTGCGCACGGATCTGCCGGACAAGGATATCTATGACGCTGCAGCTGTTGCAGGCGTTCACGAGATGGTTTGCCAGTTGAACGCGGGCTACGAAACGGTTCTCGACCGGAATGGCGCGCCGCTGTCCGGAGGTCAAAAACAACGCATCGCGCTTGCGCGCGCGTTCTTTGGAAATCCGTCGCTCATCGTTCTCGACGAGCCGAATTCGAACCTCGACTCTTCGGGCGAGCAGGCGCTGGCCGACAGTATGAAGAAAGCCAAAGAGCGCGGAGTTACGATCGTTCTGATCACGCAGCGTCCGGCACTCCTGAACTCTGTCGACAAAGTTCTCATTTTGCGGGGCGGCCGCATGGAAGGCTTCGGAGCTCCGCGTGACGTACTGCATCGCCTCGTGCGTCAGGCGGCCGCACAGACGTGACGGGTTGGAAATAGGTCTGAGGGACGAGCGTTACAGAACAGGGGAATGAAAATGCTTCTTGGCTGTCCGGGAATTGACCAGTGGCACACGTCGGTGCCGAGAAGTTCGCGCGTGCCAAGCCTGTTAGGTCTCGGCGTCGTCGCAGTCTGTGGATTGGGATTTGGCGCTTGGGCAACAACTGCGCCGCTAGATGGCGCGGTCGTAACGTCAGGCACGTTCGTTGCGGCCGGACAGAACAAGCAGATCCAGCATCTCGAAGGCGGTATCGTCAGCAAAGTCGAAGTTGGCGAAGGGCAGCTCGTTGACGCCGGTCAAACGCTGGTTCGTCTCGATCCCACCACGTCCGTCGCAAGGCTGCGTATGCTGATGGTCCGAAAATATCGTCTCATCACCGCTCAGGCCCGATTGGAGTCAGAGCTGGCGGGCCGCGCGAGCTTCGAGCTTCCAACCACGGCGGATATTGATATCAACGACCCCGAAGTGAAAATGATCGTTGCGCGTCAGCGTCTGGAACTTGACGCGCGTAAAAAGAAGATTGAGGCGGAAGAGGCGGTTCTGCGCAAGGAAATCGCGGGCCTGAACGAAAACATCAACGGCTATCAGGCGCAGATCACCGCAACCCAACAGCGTCTCGATATCTTTCGCGAAGAGCTGAAAGCCAAGACCGACTTGCTGTCGCGAGACTTGATCCGTCGAACGGAAGTATATGCCGTACAGCGTGATGAAGCGGCGCTGACTGGCGAGATGGGAAGTCTTGTCGGACGTGTCGCCGATAGCCGCCAGCAGATCGCGCGCGCAGAGCAGCAGATTGCGTCTATTCATTCCACGTCGATGCAAAAGTCGGTGGAGGAACTACGTCAGACCGAGTCGGATCTCGATGACGTGACAGAGCAGATACGGTCGGCAAAAGACATTGTCGAGCGAACCAATGTAACGGCTCCGGTGCGTGGCATCGTGGTCAAGCTCAATCAGCATACGCGTGGCGGCGTCGTTTCCGCAGGCGGTACGATACTGGAGCTTCTTCCGGTCAACGATGAGCTTGTGATCGAGGCGCGCATCAGCCCAAATCAGGTCGTGCATGTGAAGAACGGACAGGCTGCTGTCGTCCGGCTTTCCGCGCTCAACCAGCGTGTCACGCCGATGATCGATGGCGAAGTCAGCTATGTTTCGGCCGATACCATTTCCGATCGCCCGCAGATGCGGACAGAAACGCCGGAGCAATCCGATCGCGGTTCGTTCATCGTTCGCGTCAAGCTCGACGAAAAGGACGTGCGGGCGAAAGTGGCAAACTTCAAACCGACACCCGGCATGCCAGCTGATCTCTACATCAAAACCGGCGAACGGACGTTCTTTGACTACATCATGGAGCCGGTGACGGACAGCTTCTCGAAGGCATTCCGCGAGAAATAGGAAAGCAGGCGGCCGGGTATGAAAGCCCGGCCGCCATTGCCATGCGCGAATAAACGCACAGCCCAACTGAAAAATCTGAGTTGATTGCGATTTAGATGGCGATCAGACGCTGCGCAACGACCTGAGCAACGGCCTGCGTCGTCGTCGTGCAGTTGAGCTTTTCGCGCGCGGAATTGAGGTGAAAGCGAACCGTTCGCTCGCTGATGCCCAGTATAACGCTCGCTTCCCAAGCGGACTTCCCCGCTGCGATCCAACGCAGGCAATCCAGTTCGCGCGCAGAGACGACCAACGCTTCTGATGTATCGATCCCGTTGCGGCGCAGAATGTGACTGTGAAAGTACGTGCCGAGAATTTTGAGCTCGGCGGTCTGCGGTTCCTCAAACGTATCGTACTCGGTATCGCCTTCATTGCGGGAAAAGCCGATCAGCGCAGTTTCCGAACGCCTCGGATCGAGCTCAAGCGCCGAGATCGAAGAACGATGTGCATTCAACTGTTCATCGGTAAGCGCCGTCGACGGCGAGGCGGGAGTTCGAGCTGCCTTTACGAAAGGAATATGGTCGAGACGCTGAACGGGGATTGGCTTGGTGGTGATCGCCTGGCTCGCCATTTCGCCTGTAAATGCGCAATGCACGAATGAGCCGGCGGAACCTCTGGGAATATTGATGCTGAGATATGCGATATCGCTGAGATTATAGATCGATTTGGCGGCCGACAAAAAGGCAACGCCCTTGTCGCGCGTGACGACAAGAGATCTATCGTCAATCAGCTCGGCCAGTACACCCTGCAACATACGGAGAGCTCGCGCTTTTCAATATATCCTCATGTTGCGCCAATCAGAAAAATACTCGGTAAATGTGGGGCCGAAAATTGAATCCAATAGGCAGGCGAGTGCGCAAAAAGAGCTGTTAATGCAGGCATTAATGATAGTGGTTGAGGTCAGGCATAGGGCGCCTGTCGGATCCGCCAATGGCGAGAAAGCGGCGAGGCTGTTACCTTCCAACCCATGATATGGGAACCTTCATATACCCGCCTGTCGGACCTGCTGGCCAACGCAAGTGTAAAGCAGCACTTGCAAGTTGGAACCGGCGACTGCAAAGGCAATGAGATGCGAAAGCTCGTTCGAGAACTGCTTCGCGCCGTCGAGGACATGAGCCTCAGAGAACGTGAAATCCTGTTGAGCGATCTGAACCGCTGGATCTTGGCTGGCCGCCGCCGCCAATTCCAAATCGTCCGCTCTGGTGGCAATCTGAGTATCCGCCTCTCGCGCAATCATCACGCGTAATACCGAATAGGGCACTATGCCGAGCGGCTTGCTCCGTGCAACAATCCGCTGAGGTGCCAAAGCTGTCGTTTCAAGTGACCGGCACCGGAACGAGACGAAGCCTTCCCTGATTGAGCCGATCCGAGTGCACCTCCGCTGGCCTCTCCGTATCCTCATCGCATGCGGCGTGCTCGCTGGATGCGTTGCATTGCGCATTGTGGATCCCGAACCGGTCGCGCGACTTCGCCTTTCGGTGTTCGATAGCTATCTTCGAATGTCCCCCCGCACGCCCGACCCGGAGTTCCCGGTGCGCGTCGTCGCGATCGACGAGACGTCGCTGGCGAACATCGGGCAATGGCCGTGGCCCAGAACGAAACTGGCGGAACTCGTTTCCCGTTTGAGCGAGTGGGGCGCGAAGTCCGTCACGTTCGACCTCGTTCTCGCCGAGCCTGATCGTCTCTCGCCGCAAGAACTCGCGCACGCTCTTGGAACCGAGCGCATCCCGACTGATATGGTCGCGCAGATTGCCAGATTGCCGTCGAATGACGCGCAATTGGCGCAAGCACTGTCGAAAGCGCCCTCCATCGTCAGCATAGTTGGAGATCGGTCCGGCGCGCGAACGCTCGAAGCTTATCGCGGCGGCATTTCCTTTGCGGGAGATAACCCGGCCGAATTCGTACCCGCATTTCCGGCCGGAATCTCGAGTCTTCCCGAATTGGTCGCCGCAGCCAAAGGGGTCGGCGCGGTAAACTGGCTGCCATCGCAAGATCAGATCGTTCGGCGCATTCCGCTCCTGATTTCGATAGCCGGAAAAATCTATCCATCGGTGAGCCTCGAGGCGATGCGCATCGGGACGGGTCAGTCGACAATTTTCGTCAAGTCATCGGGCGGGAGCGGCGTCGCGTCATTCGGCCAGCGAACAGGCGTCGAGAGCATTCGCGTCGGCGAACGGATTATTCCGACGGATGCTCAAGGCGAATTGTGGTTGAAGTTCGCGCCTACCAATCCACTCCGCACGATTTCAGCGAGCCGCATTCTGGATGGAACGCAAGATGCCTCCGACATTCGCGGACGTCATATTTTTATCGGCGCGACCGCTGCTGGGTTGCTCGATCTGCGGGCCAGCCCACTTGATCCCTCAATTCCGGGCGTCGAGGTTCACGCGCAGGCCTTGGAGCAAATGCTCTCGGGAGAGCATCTTGTGCGCCCGGCTTACGCAACGGGAGCCGAGCTTACGTTTCTTGTCATTCTCGGTGCAGCCGTGATCGCTTTGATGGCGACGAGCGGCGCGATCACCGCAGCGGTCGTCGGTGCGATCGCGGTCGCAGCAAGTTGCGCTGCATCCTGGTTTGCATATGCCCGCTACGGGCTGTTGCTCGATCCCGTTTACCCAGCCCTATCTGTCGCGTTGCTGTATATCGCGACGTCGTTGCCGAAATTCATCCAAACCGAAATCGAACGCGCGCACATTCGCGCAGCTTTCAGTCATTACGTAGCGCCGCCCGTCGTTGCCGAAATTGCTCGCGACTATGATGCGTTAAAGCTCGGCGGAGAGAAGCGGATCGTGACGTTGCTATTCGCCGACGTGCGTGGTTTCTCGGCCATTTCGGAGAATCTGGATGCAGAGTCTCTGGTGCAATTCATCAATCGTTTGTTCACGCCCATCGCCGAGACAATTCTCGCGAACCGCGGCACGATCGATAAGTTCATGGGCGACGCCGTCATGGCGTTCTGGAACGCGCCGCTGCCAGACGAAGCGCATGTCGAGAATGCGTGCCGCGCCGCTCTTCGTATCGCCGAGGATCTTATGCAGAGAAATGCCGAACATGATTTGCTCGGACGCTCGGACGGCGAAGCACAACGACCCGTTCGCATGGGCATTGGACTGAACACGGGAGAGTGCGTCGTCGGCAATGTCGGTTCGCCGGAGCGCTTTGATTATTCCGTGCTGGGAGACGCCGTGAATATGGCAGCGCGCTTCGAGGAAGCCACCAAGACGTTTGGTGCGGGCATCATTGCAGGCGAGAGAACGATGGCAGGTGCGCCGAATTTCGCATGGCTTGAACTCGGCTCCGTTACACCACGGGGGAAGATGCGACCGGAGCGGATTTTCGCACTCGCCGGAGATGAGAATTACGCAGCCTCGGAAGCGTTCGCAAATTTGCGCTCGGCGCACGCGCGCTTGCGTTCGGCGGAGATCGAGCCGGCGGACTACGCGAGTGCTCTCGCAGAATGCCGCGCGTTAGCGCCGCATGTTGTGGCGGCGTACTACTCCGAGCGCCACGACAGAACATCGAAAACACCCGTCGCAGTCGAGTCGGCGAAATCATAATTTCGCGGGTGCTTAGCGACCCATTCGCCCGCCAGCGGGTCCCATGTTTCCACCGCCGCCGCGCATGCCCCCGGGGCGAAACCCACCCATGCCGCCACCGCCGACGACGATGTCCATCCCGCGCGCGCCATTGCCCCAATCGTCATCATCGTTGCGCGGACGTTTGGCGGTTCTCGTCGGCTTCGACTTCTTTGCGTCCTTCTTTTTCTTCGGCACCGCATTTCGCGGAGCGCTATCCGGCTTGCGAATCTGGAAACGCGGATGCGGATTGAGGCAAGCCTTTTCCTGCGATGGCGGAAACGCGCCGTCCACAATCGATGCGCGCGTCAACAACGGCTTCGGATCGACCGATGGAGCATTGATGACAAATGGAAACGCCGTGTCGAACTGCACGGACGTATTGTCGGGAAGCTGAGACCAGTTGACGGGTTTGCTCACCGTGCCATCGCTGGCGATGTGAACGAGCTGTCCAGGCTGCTCCAGAACATGGCAGACATTGCGCTTGCCCGTTGCTTCCAAAGCGCCCTCGTGCAGCAACAGCCAAACGGATTTGTCCGGCAGAATGTAGACGTCGAATACGGTGCCGCGAACGGTGATCGAGGCGTTCGGCGTATTGATGACATAAGTTGGCTTGGCGGCAATGCCCGTGATGAAGCGGAACGCGCCCTTGGTCATATTGATGATGATCGAGCCGGTTTTCTTTTCGCTGTCGTAGACGAACTTATCGAGGACGAGACGCGAGCCCGGACCAAGTGCGAGCTTCGTGTCGTCGTCGAGCCGGAACTCGCCTTGGGCGTCCGTGTTCACCTCGATGACTTCGTCTTGGCGAACGTCGTCACCATTTGCGAGCTTGCGCTGCTTCTCGGCAAAATCCGCCATGACGATATTGGTGATGATGACAGCATCTCCAATGCGATCACCGGAGGCAGCCTGCGCACCGCCAACGTGGAGCGCCGGAAAGCCAACTGCGATCAAAGCAACACATCGAGCCAAGTTGGAAAACGCGCGTGACATTGCGGTGCCTTTGGGAAAAGCCCTCAAGAGGGGTGCACGGACCTTCGGAACATATCATGAGGCCGTAAAGCGGGATATTGCATCCGCATGCACCGGCACGCTGTTCCCGGGGGAACAAGCAGTCGGTTAACTGCCGCCCCGGATTGCTCGACTTGGTCTCGCAAGAAGCAAAAGGTGTTTAATAGCTAATTCGCTATAACGAACGCATAGGCAGTACGGATTTCGCAGAGAGCGGCGTCGAGGGGCTAACCCTCAAAAGTTACCCTGCCGATCAAACGGGACGCGCGAACAACCTTCCAGCTCGCGCGCGCCATTTCCTATTTCTCGACGAACGCCTTCTCGATCACGAAGTCGCCGGGCACGCCCGACGTGCCTTCGACAAATCCGTTCGCGAGGCAGTACTGCTTGATCTGGGACAGCATATCCGGGCTGCCGCAGATCATCACGCCATCCTGCTCGGCGGAAATATTCGCGAGGCCAAGATCGTTGAAGAGTGTGCCGGACGCCATCAGATCGGTGATCCGGCCGCGATTGCGAAATGGCTCGCGCGTGACGGTCGGATAATAGATCAGCTTCTCGCGGATGGCGTCGCCGATGAACTCGTCGCGCGGAAGCTCCTGCATGATCCGATCGCCGTATGCGAGTTCGGAAACAATCCGGCACCCGTGCACGAGAACAACTTTCTCAAACCGCTCGTAGGTTTCGGGATCGCGAATGATGCTCATGAACGGCGCAAGCCCAGTGCCCGTACCAAGCAGATAAAGATTCCGCCCCGGGCGAAGGTTCGCAACGATCAATGTCCCCGTGGGCTTCTTGCCGACGAGAATGCGATCACCTTCCTTGATATGCTGGAGGCGAGATGTCAGCGCTCCGTCGGGAACCTTAATGCTCAGAAATTCGAGGTGGTCGTCATAGTTAGCGCTCACCAGGCTATAGGCGCGCGTCAGCGGCCGGCCATCGATCTCGAGACCGATCATCACGAACTGACCATTCTCAAATTTGAGGCTCGGACTGCGCGTTGCAGTGAAGCTGAAGAGTGTGTCCGTCCAGTGCCTTACCGAAAGAACGGCTTCGTGCGAAAATGCTGACATCCACCTGCTCGTCTTGATCCCATGGGCCCGACGCCGGTCTTTATAAAGCGCTAAACGGTCCAGGCAAGATCACTTGCTGACGCGCTTGCTCATGGCTTCGGCCTCGATGACAGCGCGAATTCTTCAGCGATTCTATCGATTTCGCCCAACGGTTTAAAATGTGGCTGGCCATATCGAGCGACGTTCCAGCGACGTTTGCGACATGCCTGCGCCTCCGGGGCAACTCTAACGCAGAAGCGCGCCCGCATAGTCGTGCAGGCGCGCCGTTACGAGAAGGACGTTTCGTAAATCAGAAGCCCACGGTGAGCCGAGCAGAACCGATGTGGGCCAGATAGTCTTGGCGAACGTTCGCGTCGTAGTTGATTTCGAAGTTCATGCCCGGATTGATCTGGGCAATGAGCCCGGCACCGAGAGCCGCGGTGTCGCGACCAACGTCCGGTCCGGCCGCGGTAAAGGTGCCGCCGCCCGCAGCGAAAGCGGCCGAAACCGTCTGTGCGCTATCGAGGAACTCGTGCAGCCAAGCTGCTCGCCCTTCGATGACGGTGTCGTTCGCGATCGGAACGATGGCTTTGACGCCGAGAGCCGAGACGAGCGAGTCGTTGCTCTGGCTGTTGATCGCAAGACCCACGCCGCTACCGTTGTCGGTCTCGGTGTAGCCGTCCTGATCGAGATTAGAGTAGGTCAACGATGCAATCGGCGTGAAGATCGTTCGAGCGAAGTGCATCGGCGCGCCGACTTCGAGCGAAGCGTTGAACTGTCGCCCATCATGATTGGCCCGGGCGACATCGTTCAGCGGTCCAACGTCAATGACCCGCTGGGTTTCGTAATCGTGCCACGTGAAACCTGTGCGGCCTGTCGCATACCAGCCAGCTCCGCGGAACGAGCCGTAAGCCTCGATCAGATAGCTGTCGATCGTGGTACGGTTTCCGAAGGTATCGCCTTCGCCGTCAATCGATGTGTTGGCATAGCCGCCCGCAACGCCCACCCGGAAGCCAGGTGAGATCCAGTTGTCATAGCCCGCGATGATGCCGTAGAGGCGGGCATCGTACCCATCGACGTTCTGACGTTCATTCTGATCCATTCCGGCGCCAAAGGCATGGCCCCAGAGCGCTGCGCTTCTTGGCGCAACGTATTCATCACCGCCGTCATCCTTGAGGCTGCCGCCAAGGTTCGAGCGGTTTGGATCTTGCGCAGGTTTCATCCCAAGACCCGACGGAGACGCGTATTGACCGTAGTTCCCCGTGCCGCCAACGGCCGCGAGACGCGTGTCGATATGCTGTCCAACGGCTGAGTTGAGTGTGATCGCCGCCTGCTGCGTGGCAAAGTTCGTTTCCGGCGCAAGCTGGTTGCCCGCTCTCGCGACGTCTGCATCATTCGAGAGTTGCTGTATCGCGCCGCCCAACGCATTCAACACGGGGCTGTCACCGCTTTGATTGATGAGCGCGTTGATGGTCGTTGCTCCCGGCGAGGACATGCCGTCGATTTGCGCCGCGTCCTTCACCTCAGACGAAAGCAATAGTTTGCCGCTGCCGGCCTTCGTAGCAGTCCAATCGACGAGCGCTGTATCTGTCGCTGAAACGGTGCCGCCCGTCACTGACGAGGCGACTTCGAACACATCGCCCGAATGCACGATCCATGCTGTTGTCGGGCTAATGCTCGTAGCGCTGCCGAGCGTCAGCGTTCCAGCTGAGAAGCTCAAGTGACCGAGGTTGGTAGAGGGCGTAACCGCCGATCCGCCGGGACCGTAGATCGTGGTAGCGATCGTCGCGTTGTTCTGGAGTGTAATGCCGCTGGCGTTGGTGCCCGTCACGTGTGCGTCGTTCAGGCCAAGCGACCGGAACTTCTGAATGCTGGCAATCGACATATCGTTGTGGAAGTTGACAGTGTTGTCGCCTGTTCCGTTCGTTGCGATGATGCTTCCTTTAAAGCCCGTGCCGTAAAGATCGATCGTGTTGACGCTATCGGCGAAATCCGTAATGCGGATCACAGCATTCTGTGCGCCGCCGGAGACCTCCGTGCCAAACTGCCCATAGTTGGAAAACGAGAACGTCCGCGCACCTTGGATCGTATAAGGAACCAGCGTGCCGAGCGCTGTGCAGGATGCGTTGGCAGAGCCGCCATAGGTCGATGCACAAACAGTCGTCGCGCTCTGGTTCACGGTAATAGTCTGAGTAATTTCACCGAAGTTTGTAACTTCGTGTGCTCCGGAACCGAGGTAGATATTGCCGTTGATTTTACCCCAGTTGTTGATCTCGCTGTTGCGGGTATTGGCGTTCGTAGGAGTCAACTGACCACTCGTGTTGGTCTGAGCAAAGCCTCCGGCCCCAAGAGCATACGCAGTCAGCGGGTTCGCATCGACGGCCAGAACGTCACCTTTGATGACGCCTGAGGAATAGTTGTTCACTGTCAATTTCGATGCGCTTTCGATGGCTCCTTTTCCATCCACTACGAGTGGAATGGGATTATCCTCATCTGGGCTGTCGGGGTCGGCTGCAAACTGTGATCCGGCATAGCTGCCGATCGCGTAGTGTCCGGATGAAATGCTGTCGGATGCCACCCAGGAATTATTTTGAATGGTGCCTGCGTTGTTGATGATTGTCTGCGATGAGCGCCCGTAAATCGCAGATGTTCTCGCGCCCGTCACCTCGATAACGCCGGCAGACTTCGAGCCGGACGCGGCGGCATTGTTGACGGTCAACAGACCTGGAGTGTCGTCGGTGTCGATAGCCGCAACGATGTTGGTACCTGACGAGGATCCAGTGCGTGTGCCCCTCAGGATGCCGCCCGCGTTATTATCTACCGTCATTCCGAGCTGCTGCTCGCCGAAATAGATCGCACGCGCAGTGCCATTTCCGTTGCGTGTGACTTCGATCAAACCGTTATTTATGATGTGGTTATTGTCGTAGTAGTTCTCGCCGGTCGGAACTGACGTATACACGCCGTAAATCGTCGCCGTGCCGGACGTCGTCATCGATATCGTGCCGTTGTTTACGACAGTGTTGTTCGATCCATCGAAGATGACGCCAAAGGTATTGGTGTTGCTCGCAACCGAATTGCTATTGTCGATACGACCGTTGTTTGTGACCGTAATTCCTGGACCGACGACGATATCGACCTCGTTTCCGTGGACGTCCTCGCCTTCCTTAGTCTTCGTAACGAAGGTCGGGGGCACGGCCGAGTCCTCGTCGAAATAAAAAATCTGGGGCAAGACGATGCCGCCGAGACGTGCAGTGCCACTCGTCGGCTGGCCCGTCGTCATATTGATGTTCGTTCCGGTCGAGCTGTTGACCTGGAGAAAGTCAGTTGCGTAGACCGTGGTGCCGCTATCGATAGTTACGGTTTTGGTCGACGAATTGGCGGCTATGCCGGGGGTGGTGCCCGCACCAGTGCACGTGACTGACGTCCCAGTCTGAGTGCAAGCAGCCATTGCCTGGTGTGACACGCCCATACTGAGCACAGCCACGAACGTTCCAAGTGCGATATGCGCCGGCGTCCGGCGAAATGGGTGCGTGAATGAAGTCATGACTCCCCCCGCTCCCGAATTGAGTTCGGGAGACTTTGTGGCCAAAGAATTCGAAGTCGGTCCCGCAGAAGTCAGCAGACATCATTCGGACACTGGGCGTGTCCGTCGAAGCTGCTCAAATTTCATGCGGGTTGAAACGTTAGATAAGTTCGGTATTCGGCGTTGTTCTGGAAAAACTCAGTATGTGACGTTATTTTCCTGTTCTGCTTATCTTGCCGGCGATCCAGCCATAGAGCGGTAAATGTATGGGCCGTTCTGGGAAGCATTGCTAATATCGCTGTCACATCTCCGATATGGGACTAATTCCTCGCGCGGACGAAAGCGGCAAATTCGTTTTTTCTGTTGCCGGATTAATACATCTCCCGTTTTGCGGACCTTGCTCGTGGTTTGCACACGCTCTTGTCCGCATCAAGCTTTCGACAGTTTCAAAGACCGCTCCGCGACGCATCACGCCCGACGAACTCGGCTTTCAAAATCCCGCGCGCGTAAAAGCTGCGGCGAAATTCCAAAACATTACATAATTAGTAGACAATAGTTAGGGTGTGTGCATCCTTAGCCACGCAGGAGGGTCACGCGTCCGTAGAGATGCTGTGACTCCGTCGGGACTGCGTGCCGAAGCGCGTGAGGAATTGGGCCGGGGGGCCAAACTAGGCAATGAAGAATGTGATGACTGTACGCAGCCGCTCTGGCCTGCGGGCAAAGACGGCTGCGGTTGCGATTATTCTGGCGTGTCCCGGCATTGCCAGCGCGCAGCAGCCCGACGGCGCTGACGCTTCGGCCGCAAGTGAAGCAGCACAAGATGTAGACAGTGCTGCGCAGCTTCCGCAGGTCGAGGTTGTTACGCAGACCAAGCCGAAGCCCGCGCCGAAAAAGCGTGCGAAGAAGCAAGCTCCGCAGGCCGTTGCGAGTGGATCGACAGCCGCTCCGACAGGCGTTGCGACGCCATACGCGGACGGCCCGCGCGCGCCGTCCGGTCCAGGTGCCGCTGCAATCGTCGACGGATACGCAGCAACGAATTCGACGTCCGGCACGAAAACCGACACACCTCTGCGGGAAACGCCGCAGTCTATCTCCGTTGCGGGCAAGGAGCAGATGCGCGACCAGGGCGTGCAAACGCTCGATCAGGCATTGCGCTATATGCCTGGCGTGCAGGCTGAGCCGTATGGCGTCGACAGCCGCGGCGACTTCGCCAGTATTCGCGGCACCCAGGCGGCATACTTTCTCGACGGAATGAAGGTTTCAAACGGCTACTCCGTAAGCACCGCGCCGATCGAGCCATATGGGTTGGAGCGTGTGGAAGCACTCCGCGGACCAGCCTCGATGCTCTATGGCCAGGCGCCGACAGGCGGCATCATCAACGCGGTGTCGAAGCTGCCGTTGGATGTGCCCTACAACGAGATCGGTATCCAATACGGCTCGTTCGACTTCAAGCAGACGCGCTTTGATTTCACCGGACCGATGACCACCGATGGCAAGTGGCTGTACCGCGTCGTTGGTCTCGCGCGCGACGCGGATACTCAGGTCGACTACGTGGGCAACGATCGCTTGTTCCTCGCTCCGTCGATCACCTATCGCCCGACGAACGACACGACCGTCACGGTCCTTGGTAATTTCCGAAAGGACAAAGGCGGCTCCACAGAGCAGTTCTTCCCGAACATCGGCACGCTAACGCCCAACGTCAACGGACAGCGCGTCCCAATCAACACCTTCGCTGGTGAGCCGGGGGACTACAACAATACGGAGCAGCAATCCGGAACGTTGTTGTTCGATCATCGCTTCAGCGATGCGCTGAAGTTCCACCAGTCGATGCGTTACGCGCACACGGCAAACGATACGGACTCGACGTACTCCGCGATCTTGTCACCTGCGCGCTTCGGGTATCTCAACAGTTTGTTCGCGATGATGAGCAGCCCGCCGTTCAATTTACCCATCGCTCCGCTGGACCCGTCGAATGCGCCGTTCCTGAATGCCGGGCAAAGCGAGATCGCACGCGCACGCACAAAGACGTCTCAAGATACGACTGTATTTAACTCGGATACGAACTTCGTTGCGCGATTCTCAACGGGCCCGTTCGAGCACAAGGTGCTCGGTGGCTTCGACTATATGCGCTATTCGCAGACCAGTGCTTCGGCAGGCCTGCTCGTCGACAACGTGTTGACCTCGTCGACGCAACCATTCTTTCCGATACAATCGGTCTTCGATATCTACGCGCCACAATACAACAGGCGGACGGTCTTCCTATCGACCACCGATCCACGCGTCTTCGTGCCCGCGAACGACATCAAGATGTATGATTTGGCGCCTAAGGTGCAGCAGCAGACAGGCATCTATGTGCAGGATCAGCTGAAGCTTGGCCAATGGCAAGCCATCCTTGGATTGCGGCAGGACTGGCTCTCGGCAGCTCAAACCGGCAACCCGACTGAGCACGAGGATGCACTGACCGGGCGCGCTGCGCTGATGTACAATTTCAAATCCGGTCTGTCGCCTTACGTCAGCTACGCAACGTCCTTCAGCGCGAACCCGGGTGTTCCGGTGGCGGACAATCTATACGCGTCGTTCCTCGATACGCGGCCCGCTCAGGCAAATAGGGGCGAGCAGGTCGAGGTGGGCTTCAAATACCAGCCGAATGGCGCGCCATTCCTCATCAATGCCGCGATCTACGAACTGACCGATCGCAATCGGATCGTGCAGCCGGACATCCTATTCCAGGCGGTTCAGGGCGCGGACGTAAAAGTGCGTGGCTTCGAAATCGAGGCTGCGGGTCAGCTCACCAGGGAAGTCAAGGTTATCGCCAGCTATAGCTATACGGATGCGAAGTACGAGAAGTATCCGGAGCTATTCCCGTTTCCATCCGGCATTTCTCAGTTGATGCAAGGTGAGAGAACGGAAGGCGATCCGAAGCATATGGCATCACTCTGGGGGATCTATAGCTTCCAGGACTCCTGGCTTCGCGGCCTCTCGTTCGGCGGCGGCGTTCGCTACACCGGCGAAACCGACAGCGTTGCACTCGACGTAGCCACATTTGAGAGGCTGTCAGTTAAGACGCCGGGCTTTACGCTCTTCGACGCCATGGTCGCCTATGAGAAAGACGATTGGCGTTGGGATTTGACGGTCCAGAACGTTGCCGACAAGTACACGGTGACAACGTGCACTGCCTCGCGCGGCGACTGCTTCCTGGGACAGGCGCGCACGATCATTACGGGCCTTACCTACAAGTTTTAGATCGGCGTCGGCTGCGATCTCGCCCGCCGGAAACACTAAGGAACGAGGATCCGTTTGCAGACGGTCGACGCGCTTACACAAAACGTGTCGACAGCGCTCGCGGGCACGATGTTGATCGCAGCGGGAATTTGGCTGCTGCGGCTGAACTGGCTGGCCCGACCAAATGGCTCGTGGCTGAGGGTTCTCAGCGGCTGGGCGCTCGTCATTGCTGGCTTCGTGTGCTTCGCTTTGCAATCGAGCGCAGAAGTCGGCATCGCCTATGGGCTTCTCGCGTTGGCGCTCGCCGCCTATGCGATCGTCGCGCTGACGATAGAACGGCGAGGCAATAAGCTTCGTTCTGCCAGCTCGTTGGCTGCGGCACTCGAACCTGAAGACCGCCCGACCAATTGGACGCGAGCCATCGCCAAAAGTTTGCTCTCGATCGTCCTCGCAGGTGTTGCCGCAATCGGGGTCGGCGTTGCCTTTGCGGTCGCCATGCCGTTCGGGGTGCACGACCGCGTCGTTATCGGCGGCATATTGGTGCCGGTGCTGTGGGGAGCGGGCATGGCGTGGACGCTCGCCGACGCGAAGATCCTTCGCGCGACCCTTTTGCTGCTCGCGATTTCCGCGACCGGCTATGCCATCGCTTTTCTACCGAAATTGCTACCCGCATGACTGAAGTCGCAAGCAACGAAAGATCATCCACACAAATGCGCCGAAAGCCGTTTCTTTCGCCCGCATTCGTCAAGGCTATGCTTGCTGGACACTCGGCATTGGGTCTGGCCTTCGCCGCGCTGATCTACATCGTCTGCATCACCGGCACTGTTTGCGTTTTCATGCATGAACTCAATCGCTGGGAGCAGCCCGACGGCCCGTTGATCCAAACGCCGTTATCGCTCGATGCTATCGGCGAAGCAGTCACCAGCGGCTACGCGCAAGCTGTGGCGGACAACGCGCACGACCATATCGACATCACCGGTCCATCTGCGCTCAATCCCCGCCTCGTCATTTCATACCAAGGCCACGAAGGCGGCGGGCGTGGTGAATGGCTCGCTGACGCAGACGGACACCTCGTTACACGGGTGGTGGCCCCGATGTCGGAATTCGTCGGCGCGCTTCACATGAATCTGCATTTGCCGCGCGTATGGGGGATGTTCCTTGTCGGACTGACGGGAGTTGCGTTGCTGTCGTCGCTGCTATCTGGTCTGCTCTCGCATCCGCGCTTGTTCAAGGATGCGTTCGCCTTTCGATGGGGTGGCTCGAAGCGGCTTCAGGAAGCAGACATTCACAATCGTCTCGGCGTATGGGGATTTCCGTTTCACTTCGTCGTGACGTTGGCGGGAGCGCTGCTCGGGCTTTCGACATTGATTGTCGGCGTGCTCGCGCTGGCGGCCTACGACGGAGATTCCGAAAAGGCATTCTCCGCTATTCTCGGGCCAAGGGCCGAGGAAGTGGAGGTGGCGGCACCGCTACCTGACATCAAGGCGATGATTGAAGCTGTGAAGAAAGAGCGCGGCGATGCCGTTTTCTTTTCAGCTAACTTTCAGCACCCCGGCCATCAGGGACAGATCGTGCATCTGGCAATGCGCACGCCCGGCCACCTTGCATTTGCCAACATCTATTATTTCGACGACGCCGGAAAATCGCTCGGCGACGGCGGCCTCGAAACAGGCGGCATCGGGCAGCAGATCCTCGGCGTGCTTCAGCCGCTGCATTTCGGTTGGTTCGGAGGCGCTGGCATCAAGTTCGTCTACGTGCTGCTCGGTCTTGCGTTGACTGTGATTACGCAAAGCGGTGTCGTTATTTGGTTGGCGCGACGTCGCGATAAAGGTCGCGCGGTTCCGGTTTGGGAGCGCATCTGGGCCGCCGTCGTATGGAGCCAGCCTGCAGCGCTCGCGCTGACGGCCATAACATCGCTCGCAACCGGTAAGAATTTTCTGCTTCCGGTCTATTGCATAGCTGTTGCTCTGAGTTTCGCCCTCGCGCTTTTGTTGAAGAATGCCGCGCCAGTGCGCGCTTGGCTGCAAGCCGCCGGCGCGATAACCAGCGCCGCGCTTATCGCGGCTTATGCGATCCGGTGGTGGGGCAGGGCAACCGATCCGGCAGCGATTTATGTCTCGCTTGCGATCTTGGCAATTGCGGTGCTCCTCGCGGTCGTCGCCTGGGGCACCTGGCGTAAGTTCGCCCGCGCGACGCGGGCAGAAGTGGTTCCTGGCGTCAGCTAACGGCCAGACTTGCTGGCAACGTCACGCTGAGGTCAGTGCCTTTGCCCTCGACAGACGCGAACGAAAACGATCCGGAAAGCGCACTGACGCGCTCGCGCATGGCCCTGAGACCGAACCCGTCCTGACTCGGTTCAGGCCGCCCGTGCCCATTGTCACGGACGGAAACCTCAACAACCCCTACGTTGTTCTGATCGCTTCCACCGGTCCCCAACGGCGGCTTCTCCCGCAAGAATACCCCGACCGAAATATGTTCTGCGCCAGAATGCCGAAACGCATTCGTCAGCCCTTCCTGAATGATGCGATAGACGGTCAGCCGAGTGGATTCATCCAGGAGGTCGAGCGTCCCTTCGAGATTGAGATCGATTTCAACGTCGCTCTTTCCGCGCCGCCACATCGCGACCATCGCCTGAATAGCGCCGCTGAGACCGAGTTCTGACAAACCGGGAGGAGTGAGCCGCTCAAGAACACGACGGTTCGTCTGTCTGAGCTGATCGACGTGACCGATGATCTGGCTGGTCAGGCGCTGAGACTTGGTGAGGTCGGGCTCGGGCTTCTCAAGTTCGCGTCCCAAAAGCGCGCCATCCGTCCGCATCGAAAAGAGATACGGTCCGAGCTCGTCGTGAAGTTCACGGGCAATGTCTCGCCGCTCCTGATCTTGAATGAGGATCATATGCGCCGTGAGACTGCGGTTCTCCTTCTGCGCGGTCTGCAGAGCGGCCGCGAGACCGTTGAGACTCCCGCAAATGCTTTTTAGTTCGGGCGGGCCTTCTTCCTTCACCCTGAAGTCAAAGTCACCAGCCTCCAGCCGACCCATTGCGTTCCGCAGCGCATGCACAGGCTTGAGAGATCGGTTGATGATCACCCACGTCAGAAGCAGCGTTACCGCCAGGATGATGACGCCCAATTGGAAGATGCGGGCGATAGCTTCCCAAAGCTCCTCAAGCTCGTCTCCGGGGCGCGGTAAAATCTCGATCGTGTCGATCACCTTCCCGCCGACTTCGACGGGAATGCTCAATGCCGTGAGAGGCTCGGATTTTTCCCACGGAATCCACGAGCCTTCTTCGACCTCTTCCGCGCCTTTTCCGGCATCTATCGGAGAGGACGCGAGCCGCACCGAAGCATGACGAAGGTTCCTGAGTTCTCCAACAAGTCGGTTCAGCGCTTCCTGAGGGTCTGCAGACTCTTTCAGCGCTTGCAGTGACGACTTAATCAGCGTTTCCGTTAGGAAAATCGTGCTTTCGTTCTCGGCTTCCGTTCTTGGCTTCGCATCGATCAGAATGAATCCGATCATGAAGAACAGGCCAAGCGCCATGAGAAGTGCAATGGCCAGATTGAGCCGCAACTGAATGGACATGGAAAACCGCCGCCTCGCTCAGGAAAAATTCTCGAAATTTCTGCGTTGAATTTCAGTCGTCGCCGGTTAGAACCAAACAATAAAAGGTCAATAAGAGCGAAGCCAATCGTGAAACTTCTCGTCGTCGAGGACCACCCGATCGTCATTTCCGGATGTCGCGCGCTGTTCTCGGAAGATGATGGAGTGGAAATGGTGGAAGCGCGGACAGCCGCCGCGGCGCGCGCCGCCGTGCAGAGCGAAAATCCCGACGTCACCGTCATCGACATCAATCTCCCGGACGCCTCCGGACTTGAACTGACGCGGGAGTTCACTGCGGCCGATCCGAACATGCGCATCGTCGTGTTTTCGATGAGCGACACGCCGATGCTTGCTATCCAGGCGATTGAGTGCGGCGCCAAAAGCTACGTGAGCAAAAACGGCGATCCCTTCGATTTGCGCGATGCGGTGCTTGCGGTCGCGCGGGGCGAATCTTGGATTTCCGACGAGCTGATTCAGGAGATGGCCTTGCTGCGCGCCAAGGCTCGCGGAACGACGGCGCTGATGAGCGACCGCGAACATCTTGTCCTGCGCATGCTGGCTCGGGGGCGCAGTATGGCGGAGATCGCAAACGAGATTTCCGTATCGTACAAAACGGTTGCCGCCGATTGCGCGATGCTGCGGACCAAGCTCGGCGCACGCACGTCGTCTGAAATGGTGCGTATCGCCGTCGAACTGAAGCTCGTCTAGCACGGCAGCTAAGGCTTGAGGTCGCGGGCTATCCGAAACCCGACCGTCTGGTTGCGGAAAGACGGCCAGTTCCGCAATCGCATCGCAGATCGCATCTGGCGAGGCTCGTAAAAGCAGGACCCGCCGCGAAAAACGCGCAGCCCTTCGACAGCGTCCGGCACCCCGCAACTCTTCGATTGTCGCGCGGAACCATCCGATGGGCCGCTGCTGTAAGCCTCGCAGAAATAGTCCGCGACCCATTCCCAGGCATTCCCGTGAACGTTGAAAAGACCGAACGGGTTTGCCTCGAAATGATCGACCGGGAACGGGCCATCGCCGTCGCGTTCGCTGCCGCAGCCCCGGCAACACGCCATGACTTTGCCGTTCAGCTTGGGTTCGTAGCCCCACCAGTATCGCGTCTTGCTTCCTCCACGCGCTGCGTATTCCCACTCGGCTTCTGACGGCAAGCGATAGCGATGCCCGGTCTTCTTCGATAGCCATGCTGCATAAGCATTTGCGTCGTCCCAACTGATCCCAACGATCGGTTGATCGTCGCCCGTGATGTAGGCGCCCATACTCTTGTACGTAACGCCTGTACCCGTTTGGATATTGTTGTCGTTGCCAGGCTCCAACCATTCCGGGGGAGGGCAGCCCTTCGCAGCAACACATGCCATGTACTCAGACGTACGAACTGCAAATCGGCCAATTGCAAATGATTTGATGGAAACGGCGTGCAGTTCTTCTGACGGCAAGCGGCCTTGTTCGTTTGCAGGAGAACCGATTTCGAATCCCGGCGGCGACGCCGGAACGACGACCAGCGTAGGGCAATGCTCCTGCGGGCAATCGTTGATCACTTGTGGATCGCCTGCACGCACACCGGTTGCAAACGGCGCAGCGAGAGCCGCCACGGCAACAAGCGTCAGTGCGCAATTTGAGCGTCCGCGAGGCGTAGAAGGCCTAATCGAGATCCGACGACGTATGCCTGCGAACTTATTGCACCATGAATTTCGAGCCATCTGAACCCTTCGCCTCGCCGGGCTTCAGATCCCCGCATGCTTCGCCAAGATACTTCCCGGTCTGTGCGATGGTGCGCTTGATAACCACGGACTGGTTCGTCTTCTCCGGATCACTCGTCGTGCTATCGATTTTGATTTCGAATCCGGATTTGAAATCTCCGCTCATGCTCGTTGTGGAAATAACCTTCCGCTGATTGAAGGTGCAATCGGCATCGACAACCGTTCCGCCGTTTTCGGCTTTGATGTCATAGGCAGCGCAACTCCGTTTGTGCTCCAGAATGCTGTTCTGCACCGTGTTGTGTTCCATCGCCTGATCGACGCAGAGAGTCATGGTCTGATCGCGTGGACCATTTCCCTCATCCATCGTCGTCTTGAGTTCCCAGAGCCCGGCTTTGCGCTCTGGCAACGCGGCTTGTTCCGCGCTCAGCGCGGGCGCTGCGCCGCTCGTCAGGATCAGCAAGGGAACGAAAAGCAAGATCGGTAGACGCATGAGGGGTCTCCTAACGGCGGACGGGCTTTTGGTGGATGCCGCAAGGACGCTCTCTAAATCGCACCCGGCGGCCACTGCAACGGTTGGATGACTTGAACAAGAATAACGGGAAGTATTCCCATTGTTGCTGCCGATTATTCGTTAGCATGGTGCTGCATTCGGTCAATACCGGAAGGAGCCGCGATGACGTTCGGAAAAATAGCGGTGCTTTCCGCGCTCCTTCTCTGCGCAGTCGCGTCTTCGGCGGCACTCGCGGATGCACCGACGCTAACCGAGGCGAAGTTGCTCCTGGCCGGGCATACCCGCGACCTCTGGGCAGCGATGTACAGTCCTGACGGCCGCCACATTCTGACAGCTTCGAGCGACAAAACCGCGAGGCTTTGGAACGCGGAAACGGGTGCGGAGATTGCCGTTCTTAAGGGTCATGCTGAAGGCGTGCGCAACGCTGCGTTTAGTCCAGACGGCAAGATGATCGTCACCGTCGCTCGCGATGGATCAGGCAAGCTTTGGGATGGTGAGACCGGCGCAGCAAAGGGCGATCTCGTCGGACATACCGCGATGACCGAAGCGGTAACATTCAGTCGAGACGGCAGCCGCATCGCAACCGGATCGCTGGATGCAACGGCACGCATCTGGGACCCAGAAACGGGCAAGGAGCTGCTGAAACTCGTCGGGCATGATGGAAACATCGCGGACGTGGAATTCAACGCCGATGGATCGCGTCTCGTCACGGCATCGAACGACCGGACGGCGAAAGTCTGGGACGCAAAGACTGGCGCATTGCTTTTCACGCTCGGCGATCACGGCGGCATGGTCACGAGCGCAGTATTCAGCCCGGACGGAAAACTGATCGCCACCTCGTCGAGCGATAAACTCGTCCGGCTTTGGGATGTGGAGAAAGGCACGCTGGTGCGAACATTGGAGGGACATAAACGCGGTATTCTGCGTGTCATTTTCGATGATAGCGGGAAGAAGCTCTACTCAGCATCGACGGACAAGACGGCGCGGCTTTGGGACGTTGAAACCGGCGCGAGCGTTGCCAGCTTCGAAGGGCATACGCGTTACGTCATGCGGCTGGCGTTGAGCAAAGATAATATGCTCCTCGTGACGTCCTCGCATGACAAGACCGCGCGCGTTTGGGACGCAAAAACTGGCGCGCCGCTTGCCGTATTGGCTGGCCATTTGATGGAAGTGGAAGACGCCGAATTCTCACCAGACGGAAAAAGCGTCGTGACGGCCTCGTACGATGGCAAGGCGCGCGTATGGGATATTTCCAGCTTGGTGCGCAAGTGATCTCAAGATGGGATTAGCGCAGACACGGGACCTGATCGTCAGCCGTCGCTGGAATTGGGCGTGTATCGCATTTGCAGCGATCACCTGGACGCAATCATTTGGCGCGGTAGCGCAACCCCAGAAAAGCGATCCGCGCGGCGACTGCTCGAAAGATCTTATGTTTGTCTTCGATGCGTCGGGATCCATGGGCACGACCGACTTGGGACGTAGGGAGCCGCATATTGCGCGCGTGAAAAGCGCCTTCCGGCGCATCGTTCCGGAAATCCCCGCGACGCGCCGGATGGGATTGATCGTCTACGGACAGGGTGCCTACAACCGATGCGACAGCATCGAGCTAAAGCTCCGGCCGCAAACGAATGCCGGGGCAACGATCCTGGCCGAGATTGACAAGATCACGCCCGCAGGGCGCACGCCTCTGACGGAGGCCGTGAAAGACGCTGCCGATATTCTCGACTACCGCAACAATCCCGCCGTCGTCGTGCTGCTGACGGATGGCGAGGAAACATGCGCGGGTAAACCCTGCGATCTTGCCGCGAATTTGAAAGCGAATGCGGCCGATCTAACGGTTCACGTCATCGGATATCGTCATCGCGAAGCGAGCGGGCTTGGTGCCGTCTTCGGCGCACGCTGTCTCGCCGAAACGACGGATGGTCTTTATCTATCCGTCGAAACGGAAGACCAGATCGTAGAAGCGCTACGCCGAACGCTGACCTGTCAACTCACGACAGACAATCAAATCAACGAACGCGCGCCCATCATGAGGGCGGAGATATCGCTCCCTGCGCCTTGAAGGTCGCCCCTTCCGTATCCGTTGCACTGAATTCGAGATCGGCGGGGTTGTTGGTTCCGAAAGTGAACCGGATATTGGGATCTTCCGAAATCGAGATGCCGCCTTCCATCCGCCAAAGAAGATTGTCGCCTTGGCGTACGTCGATGGAATTCACAAAGCGGGCAGGGGTATAGTCGCCCGTCTTCTTATCCATCTGCAGTCCGGTAAAATTCGGATGCCGGATCATGACGCGAGCCTCGCGCCACGCTGTCGCCTGGTCGCCGTCACGGAGAACGACGAGCTGTGTTTGCCCCAAGCGGGCCAGCGCATCAGCCGGATCTCTCGATGCGGGTGCCGAACATCCTCCCGAGCCAATGACGAATTTCGACGCCATATGCAGCGTGCCATCGGTCGTTTCCAGAATGGCGCGGACACGGCTGAACGCATCGACGCGAACACGCGTCGCAATCGTTCGTTCGCCGACGTCAGGTCCGTTGCGGAACGCATCACCGAACGCGAACGTCGCGGCGACTGGAGAGGGATTGCGGTCGATAATAAGGGTGAGAGACTTCACCGTTGGCGCAACGGATGACGGAACTTTGATGGACACCGGCACGACGGCTGCGTCATCCGCTTGGTTCGGCGCGAAGATCTGCACGCTTCCGTCATTCTCGATGACAGCTCTATTCTGGAAAACGCTTTCTCGAATATCCGGCCAAGGATCGTCGGCGGCAGCAGCGGATTGCGTTGTGATGGCGGCCGCAATTCCCGCGACAAGCAGCAGGAGCGCCATGCGGTTTATAGAATACGACTGTCGCATCTTGAGCCTCCACAGTTCCGTTGAAGAGCCCCAACGGTGATGACCTGCAATGGGCTCCGTGTTTACGCCGAACCGGAGCGGGAGCGAAGTCTCTATTGCGTTCCCGGCTTTCATCGGGAGATATTCCCAGGACGGCCGTTGGCAGGTGGGTGACTGGAGTAGCCACGCGCATGAGGATTTTACTTCTCGCCGTCGGTCTATGGATATTCACGCCATCGATGAGTTTGGCAACTGGCGCACGCCCGCTGGCGGAACGCGTTCAGGCGCTCGTCGCAGACTTTATGAGTTCTGGGTCAACGGCTGGGCAGCCTGCCGTTCCCGCCATGAGTGTTGCGATTGGCCGTGACGGAAACGTGCTGTTTGCCGATGGATTCGGCGAGGCCAGAACAGGCGTTCCTGCAACGTCGCGCACGATCTACATGGTTGGATCGCTGACGAAGCAGTTCACGGCGGCAGCGATCCTTCGATTGATGGAAAAGCATGATCGCGCGGGTCTGACGGGCAAAGAGCTATCGCCATCGCTTCCGGTTGCCGATGTTTTGCGAGTGGCCGACGCATGGGCGATTGAGGGCGGTCCGCCGATCACCGTTAGTCATCTCCTTTCGATGACTTCGAACTTGCCAAACTTCACCAGGAAGCCGCCGCGTCAACTCGATCCCTGGGGCAGCGTGCCTGCGCGCAAGCTTCTTGGCGAGTTGGGTGACTTCCGGCCGAGCGGCTATCCGGGGGAATTCGAGTACTCCAACACCAGTTATTTCCTGCTGGCCGAGATCATGGAAGCGGTGGAGTTAGCCGGGCACTATCGCAGCTATCGCCAGACTCTGAATGACGAGATCTTCGCTCGTCTTGGGATGACGCAAACAGGCTTCGCATCCGACCCAAAAATTGTGGCCGCTCTCGCTGATCCCCACTTCACGCGTCCACCGCCGTTTGCCGCGCCCGATTGGCTAAAGGGCAGCGCCGACGTCGCGAGTTCGGTCATGGATCTCTTCCGCTGGAACACGGCACTTATGACGGATGAAGTTCTGACGCCGACGATGCGCGATCTCATGCTTTCAGATCAGGCCCGGGTTGATGTCTGGACTTACTACGGGATGGGTTGGTTCATCACGCACAAGGGCGGAATGGATCGCTATTTTCACACCGGCACGGTCTCGGGATTCACGTCGTTTAACTTGATCGTGAAAGGGACTTCGAAAAGCTGGATTTCAGTTTCGCTGCTCGCAAATTGCGACGGGCTCGAAGGTATCAGTGACCTGGGAGAGAAGCTGGCCGCGCTCGCACTTGAGACGGACTGAAAACGCCTCGGGAGAATTGACGAACAAAATTCGGGAGTTTTGCCCACTGGCGCGCGTGCAGATTCCTAGAGAACATGCTTGAGCCACGTACAATTTGGCGCCGAGCGGATCTCCTCCTGTTCTCCTGCTCGGCGCCAATTTTTTTGTGCGGTCGGCTTCGCAATGATGAAGACGTCGGCGTCATCAAAGACATTCTGTTCTGTAATATCGTCACAAGCGCGTGATGAGGAAATCTTCCTATTGCGGGCAGGAAGAAGTCCCATGGTTGGTGAGAAAAACGGACACTAACGTCCGCCTGTCAGCCCGATCGCGATCTGCATCAAGAATGGATCGAAGTCGGGCCGGTACATGGCCGGGATCGTTCGCCGGCAACCCACTTTCCAGGTCTTCCTGAATGATCCCAGACCACTCCTGTCTGGGTCGAGTGTGTTGCTCGCCTCGAATTCCCGGCCGGACGGGCTCTCTTGAATTGCAAGCGCGGAGACGGGCCCGCAATTGGCCAGGAGGAAACAAAAAATGAAATTCAGATCGCTCCGTTATGCAACGGGGGGAATACTGGCGATGCTGATCGGCTTTGCCGCTCCGGCCATCGCTCAAGACGAGGTGGAAAAGCACGCCGCCAATCCGAATGAGTGGGGCGCACCCGGCCGGGACAATGCCCTGACTCGGCACAGCGCATTGAAAGACATCACGACAGACAACGTATCGAAGCTGCAGATGGCGTGGTCGCAGTCGACCGGCGCACTCCGCGGCCACGAAGGCCAGCCGATCGTGATTGAAGACGTTGGCGGCAAGCCAATGATGTTCTTCGTTTCCGGCTGCCCCGAAATGTCGAAGTGCAACATCGCTCAGGGCCTTGACCTGTCAGACCCCGATCATCCCAAGCAGATTTGGAACTACGTCAAGCAGACGGACCGTGACGAGACGGCCGTGCCGCGCGCATGCTGCGATACCGTGAACCGTGGTCCCGCATATGCTGATGGCAAGCTCTACTACGGCACACTCGACGGCTTTTTGATCGCGCTCGACGCTCAGACGGGCAAGGAAGTTTGGGTCGTCAAACACGCGTGGCCTGAAAAGGGCGAAACCATCACCAGCGCACCGGTCATCGCCGGAAACCTCGTGATCAGCGGTTTCGGTGGCGATGAATTCGCGGCACGCGGCCGCGTCGCTGCATACGATCTCAAAACCGGAAAGCAAGTTTGGAAGTGCTACTCGACCGGTTCGGATAAGGACGTGTGCCTGACGAAGGACACGAACAAGGCCAATCCGCATTTCGGCGTTGCCGGTAAAGATCTCGGCATACACACACACGTCGGCGACGATTACAAAATCGGCGGCGGCGCGGCATGGGGCTGGTTCAGCTACGATCGCGAGCTGAATATGGTCTACTATTCGACCGGCAACCCGGGTCTCTGGAGCCCGTCGTATCGCTGCTCGAAGAAGACGCACGAAGAGTGCAACACGGGTGAATTCGACAACAAATGGTCGATGACGATTTTCGGTCGCAAGGCCGACACCGGTGAAGCCGTCTTCGCCTATCAGATGACCCCGTTCGATCAGTGGGACTATGACGGCGTCAACGAAAACGTCCTCGTCGATATGAAAATCGACGGCCAGGATAAAAAGACGCTCGTCCACTTCGATCGTAACGGCTTCAGCTACGTTCTCGACCGTACCGACGGCACGCTCCTGCGTACCCACAAGTACGTCACTGTGAACTGGGCCGAAAAGATCGACATGAAGACCGGTCGTCCGATCAAGGTTCGTGAGCATTCGCCTCTCGAGCGCGGCCGCAACGTCAATGCTTGCCCCTCAGCGATGGGCGGCAAGGACCAGCAGCCTTGCTCGGTCGATCCCGCGGAGCCGAACAAGTTCTATTGCCCCACAAATAACTGGTGCATGGAGCTTGAGCCGCAAGAGCGTAGCCATACCCAGCAGGGCACGGTCTATGTCTTCGCGAACGTCTACATGTTCCCGGAGAAGCCCGGCATCACCGGAAAGATCAAGAAGTTCGACGTCCTGACGGGCGAAACGGATTGGGAAATTCCGGATCAGTACCCCAACTGGGGCGGAACGCTGACGACGGATGGCGGACTGCTGTTCTACGGCTCACTGGGCGGTGATTTCCGCGCTGTCGATCGTAACTCCGGCAAGGTGCTGTGGTCGCGCAAGCTCGCCTCAGGCATCATCGGCAACCCGATCACCTACAAGGTTGGAGGCAAGCAATACGTCTCGATCCTTTCGGGCATCGGTGGCTGGATCGGCGTGCCGGTTACGGCGGGTCTCGATCTCAACGATAAGTTCGGTGCGATCGGTGCAACGGCCATGACCAAGGCTGCCAACCTCGACAAAATTCCTCAGGCCGGAACGCTCTTCACGTTCCGCGTGATGGAATAGTCGAACGCACGGGGCACACGGACGGCGCTGGGCGAATGAAGTTTCGCCCGGCGCCGACGTCTCTCGAAACCCTTTCCGTGTGCCGCATATCGCAAGCGAATACTCGTTTTGGACCGACCCGGAATTTTTTGATGATGCGTTATTCGTTTGCCGCGGCCCTTTCGCTTTTGTGTCTTTCGTTGGCGCTGCCTGCTGCAGCCGATGATCGAGCGAACAAGGATCAGCAGCGGCTTGAGGCAGCGCTCGCGCGCCTGGAAGCACAGTTGCCGCTGACGTCGGCCGATCACACGGCGCTCAAGAAAGCCGCCATCGCACGCAAGCTGAGCGGACTGCGCGTTTGCGGTGATCCCGGCAACATGCCGCTCTCCGATATCAATCGTGCTGGGTTTGAAAATAAAATCATCGAACTCATTGCAGCCGAGATGGGCACGCACGTTACCTATTTTTGGCGTCCCTACCTTGAGCGCGGAATTACGCGACAGACATTCGAGTCCGGCGAATGCGATGTTCTTCTTGATCTTCCTGTCGGCTTTGAGCGCGTACTGACGACGGAGCCGATCTATCGCACGACGTACGTTCTCGCGTATCGCAATGATCGCGGACTCAAGATCAAAAACCTCGACGATCCGCAGCTCAAGACGCTGTCTATCGGAACCTTCCAGACGTCCTCATTGCGCACCGCTCTCGCCGAACGCGGTATTCGCACCAACGTGAAGCTGCACGTGCTGAGCCACAACGCCGATCTCGACCCGTCCGTTCAACCTTGGCGGCAAGTGCAGGACGTCATCGACGGCAAGCTCGACGTCGCCGCCGTCTGGGGCCCCTTTGCAGGTTGGCTCAAGACCATGAAAGGCGCGCCGATCGTCGTCCAGCCTGTCAATCTCGACGAAGACGACGTTCCCCTTGAGTTCGATCTCACGATCGGCTTGCGCAAGATCGATTGGATTTTGAAGTACAAATTCGATCTCGCGATCGATGCCAAGAAGGCCGAGATCGAAAAAATTCTGCGCGACTATGGCGTGCCGCTCGTTCAATGCAGTCGCTGTTACGTGCCGGGAGATCTCCCCTCGCACGGCATTTATACAAAGCCGCTTATTGATGAGCAGGCCAACGCGAACGTGCCGGTAGCGCCGGACCAGAAGGTCACGCGCGAGAAGCTCGAAGCCTGGCTGAAAGAGGGCGTGAGTGTCGATCAGGAATTGTCGAACGCGGTCTTGGCAGGAGATCTGACGCGCGTGGCGTTCCTCATCGAGAAGGGCGGCAACGTCAACAAGCTCAATTCCGAAGGCTACGCGCCTTTGCACATTGCCTCGCGCAATAAACGTTCCGAGATTATAACCGCGCTCCTCGACAACAAGGCAGACGTCAACCAGCGCGACCGGGACGGCTTCACGCCGCTTCAGCATGCGGTTCTCCGCGATTTGCCGGACGCGGTAACGGTGCTCGTCAAACACGGCGCTGACGTTGAACTTCGGACGCCCAACGGTGTAACTCCGCTCGCCCTCGCGATCCTGCAAAATGCTTACAAGGCAGCGATTGCGCTTGTGGACGCGGGCGCCGACGTCGAGGCGGCGGACGGCGAAGCGAAGCTCACACCATTGATGCTGATTTCCGGAACCGAAAGCCGCGAGTTGACTCTCGGCGCCGGTGTGTCCCGCATTGAAAAACTCAATCCGACCGATCCAGGTCCGCTGGAGGTTGCGCGTGCGTTGATCGCCAAGGGCGCGAAAGTAAACGATGTGTCGGGCTCTGGCGTGACAGCGCTCATTCTGGCCGCCGCCCATAACAATGCGCCGATCGTCGGAGCGCTTGTGCAGGCCGGTGCTGATCCCACGCTCAAATCGCGTGACGGTCAGACGCCCGCCGACGTCGCACGCCAGAACGGGAACACGGCCGTCGTGAGTCTGCTCAATCTGCTGTCCCAAGCGCGACGCAATTGACGATGCGCAATCGGAAATTCGGGAATTTTAGGAAAGAGCGAACGGTTTAAATAATCGCCAATAGTCACGTGAATGGGAAATTTCACGCTTTCAACGGCAAATGAAGAGGATCAACTCGTGAGATACTGGAAGACCCTTTTAGCTTTATCGGCTGTCGCACTTTTCGGAGTGACGGCGATGACTTTGATTTCGTCGCGCCCGGTAATTGCTGATGATGAAATTGCGATCGATCCCGACGATCCGCAGGCCGAGGCCAAGATGGCGGCGGCCAAGGCCTATAAGGAATTCAAGGCGAGAAAGCCGACGCCGGTAGAGAACAAACCTCCGCTGGAAGTCGACAAGGGACATCCCCTCGGTTCGATGAAAAACCCTTACACCGATCAGCCAGACAAGATCGAAGAAGGCAAGAAACTGTACTTCTCTTACAGCTGCAACGGCTGTCATGGCGGCGGTGGTGGCGGTGGCATGTGTCCCCCGCTCACGAACGAAACCTGGGTGTATGGCAGCGACGACGACATTCTGTTTCGTCTGATTTCGCAGGGCAGTCAGGAGCTACAGAAGAATTACGGATTGGCGCGCAAAGGCCAGGAAAGCGTCGTCGGCCCGATGCCGCCATTCGGCGAACTGATCAAGACCGACGATGAGCTCTGGAAAATCGTTGCCTTCGTGCATTCGCTTTACAAAGGTTCCAAGAGGAATTGGTGACTCGAGGCAGATGCACGGGCAAACGCCATCAACGCGCGCTTGTTAGCGCAAAGTGCTTTGCCATGGCGGTTGTAACATTCGCATTGACGTTTGCGGTGCCGGTGCAAGGCGGCGACGCCTTGCCCGGAGTCGATCCGGCAAAAACGACCACGATTAAAATGGCGTATCTCGGAAAAGCCTATGCGGAGATTGAACCGCTCTCGCTGGTCGACAAAATTTATACAGACAAGGGTATCCAAGGCGCGCGCGTCGGATTGGAGGAAGACAATCGCACCGGGCGCTTGATCGGTCAGAACTTCACGATGCTCGAAGCCATCGTGCCGGAAACGGATGACATCAAGACCAAGGCCCGAGAGGTCCTGGCATCGGGCATCTCTCTGATTATCGCCGACTTGGAACCGGCCGATCTTCTTGCCGTTGCCGATCTCCCCGAAGCGCAAAGCGCCATCATTTTCAATATCCGCTCCAACGACGACGCGCTGCGCAACGAGAATTGCCGCACGAACGTGTTTCATATTCTGCCGGACTGGGCCATGCGGGCGGACGCGCTTGCGCAGTACCTGATCTGGAAGCGCTGGCGAAATTGGGCGCTCATCTCAGGCACCACGCCTGACGATAAAGAGTACGCCGAAGCCGTGCGCCGCGCCGCGAAACGCTTCGGCGGCAAGATCGTCGGCGAAAAAACCTACACCTATCACGCTGGCTCGCGGCGCACCGATACTGGGCACCAGCAAATTCAGACGCAGATGCCGCTGCTGACGCAAGGCCTTGGCAACTATGATGTCATCATCGTTGCCGACACCGGCGAAAGCTTCGGAGACTATCTGCTCTTCAACACGTATGAGCCGCGCCCGATCGCTGGAACGCACGGCCTGATGGCGCTCTCTTGGCATCGCTCTTACGAAGAAGCCGCTGCAACGCAGATGCAGAACCGCTTTGAGCGCAAAGCAGGTCGCATCATGACCGAGCGGGATTACTCCGGCTGGCTCGCGGCCCGCACATTCGGCGAAGCCGCCACACGCACTAACTCCGCCGACGTCGCCACGCTGCGCGCCTATCTGATGTCAGACCGCTTTGAGGTTGCTGGCTTCAAGTCTCAAGGCATGACGTTCCGAAAATGGGACCGGCAATTGCGTCAGCCAATTTTACTCGCAGGCCCAAGAGCGCTTGTTTCCGTTTCGCCTCAGGATGGCTTCCTGCATCCGAAATATCTGACCGATACACTCGGCTACGACGAACCTGAATCCAAATGCCGAAACAAGAACTGAAAACCCAGCATCGGAATGCACCATGAAACGTTTTGCTTTTGGCCTTGCAATCGCGTCCTGCGCATTCTCCCTGCCGGCGGCCGCGGGCACGGCATTTATCAGCAATGAGAAAGACAACACCATCACCGTTCTCGATACTGAGACGTTGAAGGTCGTGAAAACGGTTCCGGTCGGTCGACGTCCCCGCGGGATGGTTCTCTCTCCCGATTACAAGACGCTTTACATCTGCGCTGGCGACGACAACCGCCTCGATGTGATGGATACGGCAACGCTCGAAATTACTGCCACGCACGAAACGTCAGGTCCGGATCCCGAGCTCCTCGACATCGATCACGCAGGAAAGCTGCTCTACATCGCTAACGAAGACGATGGCATGGTCACCGTCGTCAACACGGCGGACGGCAGTGTAAAGGGCGAAATTCAGATCGGCGTCGAACCGGAAGGCATGGCGGTCTCGCCGGACGACAGCATTGTCGTCGCCACGTCTGAATCGACCAGCATGGCTCATTTCATCGACACCAAAACACTGAAGGTCGTCGCCAACGTTCTGGTCGATACGCGCCCGCGCGTCGCTCGCTACACACCGGACGGAAAACATGTTTGGGTCACGGCCGAGGTGGGTGGCACCGTCTCCGTCATCGACGCGGAAACACGCCAGATCGCCCAGCGTCTGACATTCGATATTCCAGGCGTCCGTCCGGAACTCATCCAGCCGATGGGCGTGCAGTTCTCCGCTGACGGCAAGCGCGGGTTTGTAGCGCTCGGCAGGGCGAACCGCGTGGCTGTCATCAATACCGAAACATACAAGGTCGAAAGTCTAATCCTCGTCGGGCAGCGCCCCTGGCATCTGGACTTCAACGCCGACCGAACAAAGCTTTTTACGGCGAATGGCCTCTCGAACGATGTTACCGTCATCGACGTCGCGTCGTTGAAAGCCGAGAAGTCTGTGCCTGTAGGACGTTTGCCTTGGGGTCTTGTGTTTAAACCGTGACGCTTGGTGGTTCACCATGTCGCTTCGCCAGCGCTTATTGTTGCGCGTCGCCCTCGTCCTGGGGCTTAGCCTCATCATGGGCGCGGCGATGTCATATTGGCGGGCAGCAGGAAAGATCCGCACCGAGTTGCACGCGGCGTTTGTCGTCGGCGAGCAGGTTCTGAAAGACGCCGTCGGCGAATTGGAGCGATCCTCCGCGCCGTATCAGCAGATGCCTAGTGTCATCGATCGGTTCAGCGGTGGCCGCCACCTCAAGGTTTCTCTGATCGGCATGAACGGTGAGCGCGTCGCGGAATCGCGCATCGCAATGCCGTCTGACCCCGCGCCCGATTGGTTTATCGCGTTGTTTGGAGGTCCGCCCGAAACGTCAAGTATCCCGGTGCCGGACAACGTCCATGGCTATCAGTCGTTTCTCATGGAGGCCGACCCTCGCAACGAGGTGCAGGAATTGTGGGAGGATCTGGGAAGCAGCCTTGTCGTTATGGCAATACTAACTGGCTTGGTTTCGGCGCTGATCTATTGGACGGTCGGTCGCGAACTCAAGCCTTTGATGGATCTCAATCACGCGCTTTCTCTTGTCGCGCAGCGCGATTTCACAACGCGACTTCCGGAAACGGGCTCTCGCGATCTGCAAGCGGTGGCGCGCGGGTTCAACCATATGGCGGTTCAACTCGAGCAAGCGGAAGCATCGAAAGCGCTGTTGGAAGAGCAACTTTCGAGCGTGCAAGACGAAGAGCGGGCGGAACTCGCGCGCGATCTGCACGACGAGATCGGACCGCTTCTGTTTTCGGTCGGCCTCGATACCGCGGGCGTGCAAAAGGCGCTTGGGACTGGCGTGAATAGCGATGCGCTCGAACGTCTTGAATCCATACGCGAAGCGGTCAGCTTGAGTCAGAAGCGCGTGCTTCAAATCCTCGGTCGTCTAAGAAGCGGAACGGTGGAAGACCTCGGTCTCGACGCATCGATCAAGCGGCTAATCGAGTTTTGGACATCGCGCCATCCGACGCTCAAGGTGGAAGCGAGTGTTCCGGAAGATGGCGTTGGTGCCGATCTCGATCCCGTCGTCTATCGGATTGTCCAGGAAAGCATGAGCAACGCCGTACGCCACGGCAAGACGACCGCGATCGATATTGCCGTATCGCGGGACGAGGGGCAGGGCGTTCGGGTGAGTGTCAAAGACAACGGCGGTGGATTGAAATCGCTGCGTGCTGGGCACGGATTAACCGGCATGCGAGAGCGCGTTGCATCGAAATGCGGAGTCTTCTCCATTCAAAACCGCACCGATGGGGAAGGCGCGCTCGTCGAAGCACAATTCCCACCAGAGTTTTCCGCTGAATCCATACAACCAAATCAACATCTTGAAGCAGGGTCGAACGTGCCATGAAACTCCTTCTGGTCGATGATCATGTTCTCGTTCGCCAAGGCGTGCGGCGACTTCTCTCGGCAATTCCAAACGCCGAGATTTACGAAGCAGCGACGAGCCACGAAGCCCTCGCGGTCTTCCGGCAGCAGTCGCCGGATGTCGTCATCCTCGACATCAGTCTTGCCGGGGCGAGCGGACTGGAACTCTTGAAACGGTTTCAGATTGAAAGCCCGAACGCAAAAGTTCTGATGCTCAGTATGCACGCTGAGGCGATTTACGCGGCACGGGCCGTACAGGCGGGCGCGCGAGGATACATCTCCAAAGGCGCGTCTGCGGAAGAACTCGTCACGGCTGTGCTGCGCGTTGCAGAAGGAAAGCGTTACGTCGAACGAGAGATCGCAACAGACCTCGCGTTGAAGCAGTTCTCCGGCGACGGCGACCTTCTCGAACGTCTCACAATGCGAGAGATCGAAATCTTGCGGCTCCTCGGCGAAGGAAAAAGCCTGACAGCAATCGCCTCCACACTCGGCGTCGCCTACAAAACGGTGGCGAACGCCTGCAGCTTGATGAAGGGCAAACTTGCGGTCGAGCGAACCGCGGATCTCATCCGCATGGCGCTGGAAATGCGCAAAACGTAATCCGAACCGCTTGACGCTCAGCCAAGAAGCCTGCGAAGCATGGCGAGAAGCTGTTGGTCTATTCCGCAGCAGCGCGGCATCACGATCGATCCGCCCATGACACAGAGCCACGAACCCTTCTAAGAAGCTTCGTGTTCCGCCGCTCGTTCGGCGATTGTTGTGTCCCGTTCGGCCGCCGACCGGCCCCGAGCCGGGCCGTCCTCCAAGCCACAAGTCGGCCCCCATCCCATCTCAAAACCGCTCCCGGGAAAAATTCCCTAAATTTCGGGAAAAATTTCACCAGACATCGGGAAGTAATCCAGTGTTAGTTTGCAGTTATTGCCAATGAGAGGGAAACCATCCCGATATTTTCTTCCGATTTTGGGGGATTTTGCAGGCAATACAGGCAAAGGAGCAGTTTTTGATGAAAACGACCAACATCGGCGCAGCGGTTTTGAGTGCACTGGCGATTCTGGCATTTGTGCCTGTAGGACCGGTTTCGGCAGCATCCGCTTCGCTGACGGCCCTCGATCCCGACAACGACGGAACTGTCGATTTGCCGGAAGCAAAAGCAGCGGCAGCCAAGCTTTTTAAGAAGTTGGACCCCGATAACGACGGCACGCTCGACGCCAAGGAACTCGAGGGGCGCATCGACGAAGCCGCGTTGAAGGCTGCCGATCCGGATAACGACGGCACGCTGGATCAGGCGGAATTCGAAAAAGTGGTCGAGCAGCGGTTCCACGCTGCCAATCCCGATAATGACGGCACGCTGGACGACGAGGAACTCGCGACAGCCGAAGGGAAGTCATTCCTGCTTCTAGTGGAGTAACTGCGGCGGCCGCTCGGCGGCATGGCGCCGAGCGGCCACGCGCATCGAACGAAAAGGACGACAGGTTGGACAAATAGGCGCGGATTATTGCCCATTACCGATTCTTCCTTCAGTCTTGAAGAAAAAATAGGACAGGGCAGGAGACGCGCTCGGTTGGTTTGGGGTCACGCAAGTGAGCCGTTAACCTAGGAGACGACTCGATGCTCTTTCGAATCTCTTCCTTTCCCGTATCTCTCGCGGCAGTGGCTGTGGCGTGCATGGCGGGCGCCACCGTCAAAGCAGACACGACGCAACGCGTTTCGGGATACTTCTGCGGCGCCAAATCAGATCAGATCGCATTCTTGCAGCGTCGCGCAGCAGGAGACGCCGGCGAGATCGCCGCCAACGTCGTGAACAAAGCGGCCGGCAAGCAAACATGCGCTTACTTCTTGCCAGCAACCGCAATTCCGGCCGACGAAAAAACCGTCATGTCAGGCGGCATCGTCTACCGGATGCAGAGCTTCGTGTTCTTGCCGGAAAAAGTTGAACGGTGGACCGGCACTTATTTCGGTTCGCTACAGACGACAAGAAACTACAGCGAGCTATAAGCGCCGGAATTCGTTCCGTGTCTGTTAGAGGTCCTGCTTCCGGATATTTTCCGGTGTCTGACCGTCGGGCAGACACGGCTTTGCGCTTGCAACGCACTTGAATTTGTCCGGCGGCTCTTTGTGACACTTGATGGTCTTGTCCTTGGCTTGCTCCCAGAACTCATAACCTCGGCCAAGCGCGCCTGCGCGTGATGACCACCAGACGGTCGCTGCTTTCTTGGCGTCTTCTTCCGTCTTCCCTGTCGTCTCACCGCTATCGACTTTTTCTCCACAGAAACCGGCTGCCGTCGCAGGCATCGACATCGCCAGCGCACCGATCACGCCAAAGGCGGCGAATGCCGCATATGTTTTGAACTGTCTCATGTTGAACTCCGATCTACGGTTGATCATTCGATAGCGACGGTCGAGAAGCCCTTCTGCTTCAGCAGCGCAACGAGGCCTTCAGGTCCGATTTGATGCATCGCGCCGACGGCGATAAACGCGCCGCCTTTGTCGAGGAGCGGCAATGCTCGCTCCAGCATGCGCGCGTTGCGCTTGCCGACGAGCTCCGAGCGCAGCGATTGAAGCATATCGTCCGTTAAACCCGCCTGCGGCGCCATGATTTGCGTCAACGACCAAACTGCGTCGAGCCGACGGAATCGGTAGAGCTGCGCCATCGTTTCCGAGATGTCGTCGACGCGCGGATGCAGTTCGATGCTCGCTTTGAGCCACGCCACCTGAAGCGCTGACGGAATGGACGCGAGCGATTGATATTGCTCCAGCGTCGTCTCGAGCCCAACGATCGGCAGGTTGTTGTTCTCGGCTCTCTCGACGATGATCGCGTCGATCGGCATGAGCCCGCGTTCCTGAAGCGAATGCTGACAGGGAGAATCCGCGAGGAACATGGTCGCGGCCCATGGCTTGAGAGCAAACGCCATGCGCCCCGGATAGCCCGCCGCGATGAGCGCGCGCTCAACGACGGACATCTCGTGCTCGTCGAGAACGCGCTCTAGCTCACGGTCCAGCGAAACCATAAGGGGGTTCGCGTCGGCCATGGAAGCCTGCCAGGCTTCCTTCGATGCAGGCTGCGCAGCTTCGACGGCAATGACTTTCGATGACGCGATCGCACGCCGCACCGCGGGTGAAAGCGTCTGCATGCTTTCGTCGATAACGTGCACCGTGCCGAACAGATAAGAGGGCGCGAGGTTGTCCTTCTCGATCTTCCAGAGCACGGCCTGGGCATTGGCGACGCGTGCCGCCTCGGCAAGGATCTGCTCCAGCCGCGGCCGATTCTTGAGATCAAGTTCTTCCAGGACGCTCGTAGCGTTGCAGGGAGGTGCTTTGTCCTGACTTGAAGATTGAGCCGAGACGCCGTGCGTCATGACCAAAAGCGCGGAAGCGGCGATCGCAACGACTGCGCCGCTATGGAAGCGCAGGCCCTGCGAGAACCATGCGAGGCCCGCTCGGACATTTGATACGCTTCGTCTCTGCTTTCGTCTCAAGATCGACGACCGAGACGCTTGAAGAAAACCAATTGGCGACATAGGCCTTCCTTCCGCTCTCCAGCACAATCAATCCTTCGGGGTATCGCCCGACCTTGACGTCCGCGCGAACACTTGGCTTTGCATCATCGAAGATCGAGATGCTTCCGCCTTCTTGGTTGGAAACGAGAACTTGGGTGTCGTCTTTCGCGAAAGCAACGCCATAAGGCATCGCATGCGTCGCCGGACTCGAAACGACAGCGAGCTTTTCCGTATCGATAATCGACAGCGTCGCTGATTGAACATTCGCGACAGCCAAGCGCCGCTCGTCCGCACTTAAAGCTAAAGCAAATGGTGCGCGCCCGACCGGGATCGTCTTCAGGATGGTATTCGATGGCGCATCGATCACGCTGATGCTGTCAGACTCGCGGTTCGCAACGAATATTCGTGCGCCGTCGCGGGAGGCAACGAGGTGGGCGGGGGAATGTCCCGTCGCCAATGAGGCTGTCACTTTGCCGGTTGCTTCGTCGACGACGGAGACGCGATTGGCGCTCCAGTCGCCGACATACAACGTTCCCTTCGTCCCAGTCGCCAAGCCGAACGGTTGCCCGCCAATCTTCAGACGACGAGCTATGGCCCGCGTCTTCAGATCAACAACGAGGACTTCACCGCTATCGGGCTCCGTAACGAAGGCTTCCGAAGAGGCCGAACGCAAAGCAAACGACGCAGGCTTGCCCTTCAATTCGATCTTCGTTGCGATCTCGTCCGTCTCGGGATCCACGATCGAAAGGATCGCATCGTCTTGGCTTAAAACATAAATCGCCTGACTGCTACCGCTCGCCGCCACCGGCGCCGAAACGCCGATGGTCAACGCAACAAATGCAGCGAGAGCAGCGCCGGCGCCTCGCACTTTATTTGCCCTCAGCTTTCGCCTTGAGCCCTTCGAGACCAGCCTTGATGAAATCGGTCGTCGCTTTCACCGCAGCTTCGTCGTTCTTGTTTTCCGGCGGCTCGTTCGTCGTATCGGCGCGATAAAGGCGCGACACCCATTCGACGTTGCTGCCACCGTCCGCTGGCGTCACCGTGATGACAGCCGAATAGAAGCTGACGGGGAACGCATCGACATTTTCAGTTTGCAGACGCCAGCCGAACGACATTCCCTTGTCGTCGATATCGTCGAGGCTTTCTTCAAGATCGCCGCCGCTTTTGAGAGTGATGACGCGCGTCGCGCCCGGCTCGCTGCCGCCTTCAGCTTTAACGTTGGCGAGGCCTGGGTGCCAGGTTCCGATAGCGCCAAAATCTTTGACGATCTTCCAGACATCCGCGGGCGGAGCGTTGATCGTGATCTTCTCTTCGACTTTCTGCGGCGTCGGACCGTGGGCATGCGCCAAGCTGAAGCCGCCCACAAGGAATGCAAATGCAAGAATAATATGACGCGAAAAGATCATACAAATCTCCTGGTTTTTAGTTATGCGCATCAAGATGTCGGCTGGTGGCGGCCCCAGCGGCGATTTCGAATTCCGCCATCGAAAAGAGACAAAGCGTAAAGAGTGACGAGCAGGCCGAGCGCCAGCAGTGCAGGAATGAAAGCCATGTTCGTTGAGATCGGCAGCGAGCGCGCACTGCCTGCAGACAACAGCGGACCTGCAAGGCTGCGCGTCTTTTGCAACTCGACATAAGTCAGCCCGGTCAACTGCGCGAGCGTTTCCAGATGCTCGGTGCGGACCGAAGACAGGTGCTCTTCGCCCCCTTCCGGCGCCTCTCCGAAGGGTGCGTTGCGTGCATTGTATCCAGCACGATGCTCTGCACCTGCTGGCGCCGCGCCGATGCGGTTGTCCTGCGGAACATCGCTCGGACCGTAGTCGCCGATCTGTCGCCCCTCATCGTCGTATTTCGGGATAGGTGACTTCTCCGTTCCGCCTACGCCGACGATCAGGCCTTTGACTTCACCCGGCTTGCCGTCGAATTCGATCGGCATGTCCGCGCGCAATGGGGGTGCTTCGTGTCCGTCCGTCAGGAAGATCACGTCGGCTTTGAGGCTTTCGGCGGTTGCAATGCTGGAGAAAAGACCGCGCGATATGTAGCTGTCGGCCTGCCACGCCATGCGCCAATTGATTTCAGAAATCGCGCCTTCGAGAGCGTCGTAGTTGCCACAAATCTCAACCGGATCGAACAGCAGAAAAGACACGCGCTCGGTGAATAGCCCGAGGCCCAGCTTCGACTCGCACGGCAAATTCTGCATCATGTCGATCAGAGCTTTGCGCGAGGCTTCGAGACGGCTTTGCGTGCCGGGCGGTTGGCCCATGTCTCGCGTGTTCATGCTGCCGGTGATGTCGAGCACGGCCAAAGCGTTCGCGACTTGACGTTCGCGCACGACATGAAATCCGACAATGGCCAGAGCTGTGAGAACGAGAGCCGCAAGAAGCAGCAGCATTCGCCTGTCGATGTGAATGCCAGCAAGTGTCATGGCAGGCCTTTCGGCACACCGGGAAGATCGGTCCAGAGTTTCTTGGGCGTCTGTTGCTCGTCGTCCGGCAGGTTGTCGGCTTGCGGCAGGTCGCGAACGATCCGCATGGCAACATCGAGATTGTAGCGCGCGTCCCAATCGTCCGGCTTCAGCTTCAACGCCATGCGGTACTCGGACTTGGCAACATTGACGAGAGCGGTTCCACGGTCGATGTCGCCCTTGCGGACGAACTCAGTCGCCTGTCGCGTTCTCTCATTGGCGATATTGAAAAGAGCGAGGGCGCGAACGTCTATCGAGATGCGCGTTTCGCTGCTACTGTACAAAGTTTGCGCTTCGTCCAGTCGATCGCGGCGAAGAAGCTCGTTGATACGCGCAAGAACCTCTTCGGATTCTGCGCGCGCGGGCTGAATTTCGACGTCCTTTCCGTCGAGCAGGGCCTGAATGTTTGTGTTCGCATTCTTCGTCCGCAGAAAATCGGCGCCGACCAAGAGCGTCGCCGCCGCTGCCAAAATCGCGAGAAGCCAGATAATCGGACCTGTCCAGATTCTGAGTTCGTTGATCTGATCTTTAAGCTGCATGGGTGCCATCCTGAGATCGCCCGAGCGAACGTTCGCACAGCTTTGCCGCCAGCAGGCCGCCGAGCGCGAGCGCCGCCAGCGCATAGGCCCAGCGTGACAGGTCGTATTGTGGGATACGCTCGGAATAAACGATGGGTGTCTGTTCGAGCTTGCCAATCTCGGTGATCGCTGTCTTCACCGCTTCGGGGCTCTCGGCTTCGAATGCGCGGTATGGCACCTTCAGGCTCTCGAAGAACTTGTTGAGATGCCGCTCTGGTAGAACTTGCGGCGTATCTTCTGCGCCGGGAGGCGGAACTTCGAAGATGCCGTTCGTTCCTTCAGTCCTGAGATAGAGCCAATAGAGATGCACAGGCAGCCGCGCAAACTCGGTGCGCAGGCTTTCCTGCACACGCCGACCAATCACGCCAGCGCCGTCCGAAACAAGCACGATCGCGCGAGACGCTTGCGATACGTCCGCCGCCATCATGTCGAGGCCCATGCCGAGGCCGCGTCCGATGTCGGTGAACGATAGCCCTCGGCGGTCGATAGCATCGATCGCACCGAGAACGAGGTCTTTATGATCGGTGATCGGGGCGATGTGGATAGGTGCAGTTGAGAAGGCCGCAATGCCAAAGCGATCATTGGCGCGCTCTTTAACGAATTCCTTGAGCAAACGCTTCGCTGCTGCCGACTTCGATTCCTCCGCGCCGCTCGGCTGCCGTCCAGCAAACGTATCGTCCATGCTCGACGAGCGGTCGATCAATAGAACGATATGCGCGCCCTGGCCGAAACGGTCGATGCTGCGTTCGCGCAACGAAATGCCCGCTACGCCGAGAATGAGCCCAGTGATCGCAAGAACGCCGAGAAGACGCAGGCCGATGTCGATCGCTTGCGACAGGCGATCGATTTCAATTCCGGCGAGTGACGGAAAGCCATCCTGCTTCTGTCCGCTGAGAAACAGCGGAATGAGCGCCAGCGGCAGCAGATACAGCGCCAGTGGGTTCGTGAATATCATGCCGCCTTTTCCTCGCGCGCGAGGTCAGCAACAAGATGGCGAACATCCTCTACAGAAAACCGGGATTCCGCCGCAGCCTTGTCTCCGGAGAAAAAATACATCCGCGAGCTTTCGAAGAATTCACGAAGCCGCAGCGACAAGTCAGAGAAGCGCTCATGCTTGGAAATGAAATTCGGAAGATCGCCTGCGAACACGCGGCCGCCATGCGCTTCGTCGAGCGCGCGATGCAGCACGAGCAACGATTCGGCATATCGATCGTCGCTCGACGATGCGGACTGAAGCTTGCGGATGCGCCGATCTGCAATCGTGAATGGACGCCCAGCCCGTCGCGAAAATGGCCATATCGCATAGTGCCAAAGCAAAAGCGCGAGAGAGAGAAGCAACGCCGCGGCCGAGAGTCCAAGAAGCTTTTCCAATCGGCCCGTCGGTATCAGATTGGCGCGAGCATCTGGCCGAAGAATTTCAGAAATCTCTGTCTTTCGGTCCGGCATCACGTCATCGAGCAAGATGTCGCGAAGGGGAGAAATCGTCAGCTGCAATGCAGGTATCGAGGCGGAAGCTGGTGGAGCTTCCCCTTCGTTGCGATGTTCGTCCTTAGCGCCATCAGCTGGCGGTTGAACGCCGGGATTGCGAAACTTGAGCGGGTAGGGCGGAATCTTCAGCTTTGTCGCCTGAAGGGCGGAATAGAAGATCTGGTATTTGAGAATGATCGTATGCGTTTTTGCGCCGTGCGCTTCGCGAACGCTGTGATCGACGGAAGTGAGATCAAGCCAATATGTCAACGAGCCTGGACGCGGAAGGCTGCCAGAAATCAACTCCGTATCGCCTGTCGTCACGACTTCCACACGCCGCTCGAGCGTGTCGCCCATGAAATAGCCGAACGCCCGAGGTTCAAAAATATTCACCGCCTCGATCGCGGCTTGAACCGGTACGGGGAACAGCAACAGGAACAGGATTGTCGCCAGTTTCCGCATCATGCGCTTCCATAGACCAAATAGGTTGTCAGCCGCATCCAATCGATCCGGTCCCGGATCGTGAACATCTCTCGCGCGGATGCATCGAACACTTGGCGCACGCGGTTGCGTCGCGCTTCGCGCAACACCCGCCAGCGTTCCTTCAGCGAAGGGCGCATGGCAATGAGGCGGCGCCGGCCGGTCTCGAGATCACGCAGATTGACGAGCCCCCAATCGGGAAACCCATCCGTCTCCAGGCTGTCTTCAAGCTCGATCGGCACGACATCGTGAAACGCAAGCGTTTCGCCTGCGAGCTGCGCTTCCTTCTCCGACCAATGAAAATCGGAAATCAGAAAGACAAGTTTCTTTGACCCGACGAGTGCAGCCGCAGCCTCTCCAACGCCGCTTACGCCCGGCGTATCCGGTCGATAGGCCCTGAGCCGTTCAACGGCTTTCGAATGGGCCGCACGCGAATGCGTTCTCCGGAGCAGAAGATCGTCCCGCAAAGTCGCATCGAACGGATAGAGCGCAAACGTATCTCCCGCCCGTTCAGTGCAAATTGCCAGTGCTTGCGCCAAATCAGACGCCATCTGGATCTTGTCGCAACGGCCACGAAAAGCCATCGATGCCGACACATCGACCAGAACAACGACATCGATCGCACTCGGCTGCTCGAAGCGACGGACAAGCAGGCGTTCGAACGGGTCGTTCAGCGATGCCCGAATAGCAATCCGGCGCGGATCCGGCAGAGAAAGGAGCGGAACAACGTCACGAAAGAGCCCGCCGCCGCCAAAAAGATAGCTGCGGTGAGACCCTGCGCGCAGCCCGCTGGTTCTCCACGGAATATGGTAGGCGACGTCTTGCAGCTCGGCATTCATGGCGCCGGGACGCTCGCAAAAATCTGATCGATGAGTGAACGCACCAGCTCTTCCCGCCGCAACTCGTATACGGGCGAGAGGAAGATGCGATGCGCCATGCACTCGTAAAAGATATCGCGAATGTCTTCGGGAACGACCATCTCGCGACCCGCGAGCCAAGCCGAGACCCTGGCAGCACGGATGAGATAGCTCATGCCGCGCGGGCTGGCGCCGCCAGCGACGAGGCGTGTCATGTCGACACCCGGAATGGAAACATTCGCCGCCGCCGGATCGCGAACAGCCTTCCAAAGGTCGAGCGTATATTTTTCAATCGCCGGGCTCACGACGACCGACGACTGGATAATTTTCGCCAGCGCATTGATCTGGCGATAGTCGATCACGCCTTCTTTGAGGGCTCCGATCAATTGATCGACATCATGAAAGCGCGTCTCGAACAACAACGCACGACGAGACTCGTCGTCGGTCGGCGAGCCAATAGAAACTTCCATCAGGAAGCGGTCGCGTGCAGCAGCCGGAAGTTCGAACGTCTCTTCGCGTTCGATGCGGTTGCGATCCGCAAACACGAGAACGTGCGGAAAGAAGTGTTCGGTATTGAAGGCGGTGATGCTGCGTTCGGCCATCAACCGGAGCAGCAACGAGTGCACCTGCGGACGAGCGCGGTTGATTTCGTTGAAGAAGAAAACCGAGAGATCGCTGCCATGCCGCAGAACCGGTCCGGGCTCCACGCGTGGCTTACCGTCCTCGTTGAGGAACGTGTAATAAATCATGTCGGAAGGCATCAGATCGATGGTGCCTTCAACGCGCTCGTAAGAGCCGCCGAGAGCGTGAGCAACCGCTCTGAGCAAAGTCGTCTTACCGACGCCGACGTCACCTTCCAGCAGAACGTGACCGCGCGCGAACACAGCAATCACAAGTAAACGGATGGCGCGTTCCTGGCCAACGATAGCCCGACCGACTTCGCCTTCGAATTCAAGCGCGCGTGCGCGCCAGTCTTTGAGATCCATGCGATCCGATTCCGCTGCATCCTGCTCGCGGCCGATAACGGGGCGGTTCATTGCAGGATTCCAAAGCTACGCCGGACCGGCGGAGATAAACCCCGCGCAGCTCGGAGCGCGAAAGAAAAAGGGGTGCTGCGAAAGCAGCACCCCCAGTGACCTCGGAGAGGAAGTTCGTCTTGCAAGCGCAGCAAGATCCGAGGATTAGCAGGGGTGCGTCTACTGGATCTTCTTGACGTCGTAGACCCACTTGCCGGTCTTCTTGAAGTGAGCAGCGCGCTGAGCGTTGCGTGCTTCTTCGCCCTTGCGGGACTCGACCTGCTTTGCAAGTTCCTTCGGGTTATGCTTCGGGTCGTACTTCGAGCCCGCGATTTTCTCCGGGAAGCCAGGCTTCGGCTCCCAGCAGTTGCCGGGTGCTTTGCACTTGGTGCCATCGTAAGCCATTGCAGCAGGCGTGGTCATGCCAACGAACCCTGCGGCAACGAGCATTGCTCCGGCGACGATCGGGAGTGAAATCTTCTTCATCGGCTTTCCTCCATTTTCTTCTACTCAGTTCAGACGGTCTTTCCGTCCTTGTTGTTCCCGTACCAGCTTCGTATGAACGGCCAAGCCGCGCCATACGAAAACTAGTTGCCGGAAATCTTGCATTCCTGCTTCTCGGCAGCGGCCTTGCCTTGGCTTTCCCACTTCTTCAGATCGAAGGGTTTGAAAGCTTTCTTTTGCTCGTCCGTCAGCCAATCCGCATCAGACACATCTTCAACTTGAATGTGCCGGATCCAGGCGATGAGCTTCAGCATGTTGTCGAGCTCGATATCCGAGTGCGGACCCATCATGCCGTTAGCGCCGCCAAAGATCGTTTCGAAAATACCCTTGTCGGTTTTGTTCTTTGGATAGGTCCAGTAAGCGTCAGCCAAGCCAGGACCGACTTTGCCTTCGCCCACGTGGCCGTGGCAGCCAGAGCAGGATTCGAGGTAGACCTCTTCGCCTTTCGGCAGACAGCCCGGAACTTCAGTGTAAGGGTTGACGCCCGTCTCTAAAAACTTCTTCACCGCCGGAGTATCCCGGCCTTCCGCCGGTGCATTCGCGTCGATATCAAGCACGTCGCCCGTCACGGTATTCCGGAAAGTCTCTTGGCCAATCGAAGGTCCGCTGGCCACAAGTGCGCACAGAGCTAACCCCGCTGCAAATACTGCTGATTTCATTATCCTGGTTCTCTTTTCTCTAATGTCGACGCTACAGCCCTAGACTTCCGTTATGTCCGAGGCGGCGGCGATACGAATGGAATACCCTCTTCCGTAAGTATCGCTTCGATCTTCGATTGGACCTGAGGCAACGCCTTATCGATCGCTGCCAGCAGATCCTTGTCCGACTTGCGAACTGCAACGGATTGATCGAACTGGAACGGCACGTGTTGGCCATCAGACCGCACGTTGTCGTCTGGAACGAGTGTCATCTTCAGCGCGCCAGAAGATTTAACGTAACGCGCAACTTCGGGAGCGAATGCCACCGCAAGATCGGCCGTCTTATCGGCGACTTCGCCTATCATCCGCTGCGGAGGTACGCGCGTGTAAGCATTCCGCTTGTCTTTGAAGTTCGTCAGAGATGAAACGTAATTGATGTTGTCGTTATAGAGATCGACTTCATTCATCATCACGTCTGCCGGAGTGCCCTGAACGAAGCTGATCTTGCCAGCCTTGTGCAGATCGGGTGACTTCCAGCTATCGATCTTCAGCGGTGAATCGGTGCGCTGAACGAAGACATAAGATGCCTTGTAATACGGGTGAGACGTCAGCACGCGCTCGTCACCGGTATCGACGCCGATGACGACATCACACAGATTCTTGTCGAGCTGATCGCGAACCGCATAGATCGCCGGCTTTGGTGACCATACGAACTGAACCTTGCGATTCAGAGCTTCCGCCAAAACCTTGGCAATTTTGTTCTCGTACCCGCTTTCGTCCATTACCGAATAGGGCGCTTCATTAGCGGCCGCACAAACGCGAAGAGTGGACGTATCTACAGGAGTAGACGCTGCCTCTTGGGCAAACGCGGGATAGATCGAAACGAGCGCGGCGACGGAAACGCCAACCGCAAAAACAGTTCCCGCAATCTTGGCTGCGGAGAAGGCATCTTGTTCGGCTCGGAACTTGAGCAACATGCAACGAACACCTTTCGAAAATAGCCCGGAGTTCAGCGTCGAACCTGAGGGATTTGGCGATCCGATTTGAACTGCGAACTCAGTAGTAGCGTCTGCTTTGAAGCTAGGTCGCTCGCGAGGCGGCCGACCGCGTAGTGAAGCTAAATCGGCTGCCGCCACGCGGCTCAGCATCTCTTCAGACACCGAGCTGGGGAAGGATCGCGGCGGACAGCGTCCGCCGAACGCCGCGATCCCTAGCTTCTAGATCAGCCCTTCGTCCATTCGCCGACGTTCACGTCGTCGTAGGGGTTCTTGCCATCAAGCGAGAACACTTCGAGGCTGCCGCCCATCTGCGTGTAGCGCTGCAGGTTCTTGAAGGCGCCAACCGCACCGAGACCGGCCGTCGGATCCTGAAGGTCGAACACGAGGCCAACGCCCGGCCAACCACCAACGCCCGACATAACGGCGATGTACTGCACGCCCTTATGTTCGTACGTCATCGGGTAACCGATCACGCCGGAAGGCAGCTTGTGCTTCCAAAGCAGTTCGCCGGTGTCCGAGTTACGAGCTTTGAGGAAGCCATCGAGCGTTCCGTAGAACACCAGGTTGCCTGCGGTCGCGAGCGTGCCGCCCCAGACCGAGAAGCGCTCCATGTGCTCCCACTTGTAGGTGTTGGTGATCGCGTTGTACGCCTTGATCTGTCCGAGACCGAGGTAGTTCTGGCGATCGCCCTTCGGGCCAGGATACATCCACAGAGTTGCACCGACGAAGAACTGGCCGGCACGATAGGGAAGCATAAATGGTTCCCAGTCCATGCAGATGTGGTTGATGCCCATGAAGAACAACTGCTTCGTGGGATCGTAAGAGTCGTGACCCTGGTTGTGGTAACCCATGGCCGACGGGCAGATTTCGGTGCCCTTATGGTCCATGCGCGTGCCGAACTCCGGATCGCGCACCGGGAGGCCCGACTTCAGGTCGACGTGCTTGAACACGTTGACGGTGTCGTCGAGTTTGTCGGCCGAGATCAGGTCGCCGTTCTCACGATCGAGCGTGTAGACGATGCCGTTACGGTCGGGATGGGTCAGGAGCTTACGCTTCTTGCCTTCCTTGTCCGTCTGCTCAGACAGCATGATGACGTTCACGCCAGCGAAGTCCCACTCGTCGTGCGGGGTCTTCTGGTAGCCGAACTTCATCTTACCGGTGTCAGCGTCGCGGGCCGTGATCGTCATGGTCCACTTGTTGTCGCCGGGACGCATCGTTTCGTTCCACGGAGCCGGGTTGCCCGATCCGTAGTAGATCAGGTTGGCTTGAGGATCGTATGCGTACCAGCCCCAGTTCGTGCCGCCGCCGATCTTCCAGGCATCGCCTTCCCAGGTCGCCGTTCCGAGGCCCTTCTGGCCGTAGTGCGGGTTGGCGCTGTTGAAGTCGTCAGCCAGACCGATTTCTTCATCGGGACCGGTTGCGTAGTAACGCCATGCCTGCTCACCCGTCTTGACGTTGTAAGCAGTGACGTGGCCGCGAACACCGAGCTCAGCGCCCGACGAACCGACGATCGCCAAGTCATGAACGACATACGGAGCCTGCGTCAGCGTCTGACCGACCTTGATGTCGCCGTTCTCAACCTTCCAGAACTCTTCGCCAGTCTTGGCATTGAGAGCCACGAGATGGCCGTCGAGCTGCGTCTTGATAACCAGAGCAGGCGTCTTGTCGTCGCCCGGCCAGTAAGCCAGACCGCGGTTCACGAGATCGCAGCAAGCGACTGAGCGAGCAGCAGGGTCCTGCTTCGGGCTGTGCTGCCACAGGATGTGGCCCGGGTCGTTGAGGTTGAGAGCGAACGTCTTGTTCGGGAACGATGAGTGAACGTACATCATGTCGCCGATCACGAGCGGCGCACCTTCATGACCATGAAGTTCGCCCGTCGAGAACGACCAAGCATGCTTGAGCTGCTTAACGTTTTCAGCGTTAACCTGCGTAGATTCGCTGTAGTTGTTCGAATCGTAGTTCTTACCGGGCATTACCCAGTTTTCGTTGCTCTTCGAAAGCTCGATGAGCTTATCATTCGCGTAAGCGCTGGATGCGACGCCGACCTGCAGAGCAACAGCAATTGCCATACAGGACGCCGACATCAGCATTGGTGTGCTAACGACTTTTTTCATGCCCATTAACCTCGCGTTTCCAATCCCAGCCTTTGTTCTCGGGACGTCGGCAACTACTCACGAGTGGCACACTCGCTGTCGCTTTCGCCCCTCTTCTCGAAGGCCCGAACAACGTCTAGGCGGTGACCTCGCCTAAACCATTTGCTCTTCGGTGCCGCGCTGTGCGCCACGGGTCGCTGGTGATCCGTTGAATTCGCAATCAGCACGGGGTCGGACCGTAACAACGTAACTGGGAGCGGTCTTCAGACGCATCGGCAAATAGCACCGGGAAGAAATGGCAAAGAACGCTGCAGAGGTTGTCCTAGTATCGGTCGAGAGTGTCTGGCATACGTCGCAAATAGCGGCGTCATACGGGCGCGCACAGCATAGTTTGCCTGCACAATGTCATTTCCAATTTTTCGAATTGTAATTTTTCTATCAGCGCTCGTCCTCGCGGGTTGTGGCGACGAGCAACCGCGTGAGCGCGCAGCGGAACATCACTCCGGCATCAAGAAGTCCGGCGTTGAGACGAGCTGGCTTGGTGCGCGCGATGAGATTGAACCTGTCGATTGGTTGGTCGCGCGCCAGAAGCAGGTGGGAAGGCCGATCAAGGAAGGCGACGAAGCCGACCTCGAGAAGGCGTTGGCGAGAGCTTCAGCGCTGTTCAGAGGTGAGCCGCGCATGATCGCCAATCGCGCCGTCCAGCTTGAAGAAATGCTGAGCACGGAAGGCGAGCATGAAAGCGCGGTTTGGCTCATTACGGCATTAACCGGCGTTGTCTCAGAGCCGAGCCGCGTCGAGAGTTTCGGCGCGGTAGGCCAGCAGTACTACAACATGCGAAAGGCCGGTTTTACTGGCAAAAAGGCGCTTGAAGAGTTGTCGAAGCGTTACGGCGCGTCCGGCTGAAATGAATACTCAAGGCCCCAATGATTTTTAACAAGAGCAAGTTCTCAGGCGCTGCGTGGCTGGGACATTCGATACGACACCAGGTGTTGATCGCGATGTCGTTGATGCTGCTCGTCGCATCGATTGTTGCGGGAACGATAGCCGTCATCAACGGTCGTAATGCGGTTAACGTAGAGATCGAAGCGTCGATGGATTTCGCAGAAGGATATCTTCGCGAACTCGTCCGGCGGATCGCCGCCGAAGACCATCTTAAAGATATCGATGTGCTGGTATCGCGAGAGGTTCAGCATCTCCGTCACGCGCGCGTCTACATCCAAGATCCGGGTCAGCCTCTACGTCCTTTGTTGTCGCCGAGCGCTGAGAATGCAGAGGAGCCTTTGAGCGCAGTTCCGGATTGGTTTGAGCGTTTGATGATGCCTGCGGGAGGTGAAGAACACGCGCGTCTGATCCTAATTCCGCAGAGGCAAACCGCACTAGTTTTACGTGGCGATCCGGACGATGAAATTGCCGAGAAGTGGCAAGAGCTGGCTTCTTTGGCCGTGGTTGCGGGCGTTTCCATCGCGCTTTTGCTTGCGGCGTTCTATTTCGTCCTGGGTTGGATCCTTGTACCGCTTGTCGCACTTGCCCGCGGCCTAGTGGCACTTGAAGCCGGATCGCGCTCGCAACGCCTTGACATTCCGCGCGTTGGCGAAGTCGCCGACATCGCACGGAAGTTTAATTCCTTGGCGGCGTCTCTCGATCAAACCAGGTCCGAAAACGGTGAGCTTTATCGCCAAATACAGTCCGTTCAGGAAGACGAGCGGCGCGAGATTGCGCGCGAACTGCACGATGAAGCCGGGCCGTGCCTGTTTGGAATCACCGCGAACGTGGAATCGATAAGCACGCTCGCCAATGGTCTGGAGAAAAAAGACGCGGAACGCATTCAGAATCGGACCAAAGAGATTCTCGAAATCACCGATCGTATGAAGGCGATGAACCGTGCGCTGCTGAAGCAACTCCATCCCGTTTCGATCGGCAAGGTGCCGCTTTCAGCACTGATTAAAGATCTGGTCTTTGATTTTGAGCGCAGGCATCCCGATATAAAGTTCACGGCATCGATCGGTCCATTGGTTGGCGCTTATGGCGAGAAGATCGATTTGACCGTCTATCGTTCTACGCAAGAAGCCTTGACCAATGCGGTTCGCCATGGCGACGCAACCAGCATCACGGTCGAACTCTGGGAAAGGCGCGATGATCGAAGCGCACCCGACGCGACGGTCGACGATGTAACGATCCAGCTTCGTGTGAGCGATGACGGAAAGGGTCTCAAGCCGGGGGCCGAAGCAGGCTTTGGCTTGTCAGCGATGCGCGAACGTGTGCTATCAGCAGCCGGCAGCCTCGTCATTGCTGGTAACAAGTCAGGCGGAACCTCGATCTCCGTTCGACTCCCTGCGCGGCCGATAGAGCTAACTCGATCGAGTGCAATCGAACTGACCCGGACCAATCCATGACCAAAATTCTCGTTATCGACGATCATCCGGTAGTCCTGCAGGGATGCCGGCGTGTGCTTGAGGACGCTGGTATCGAAGACATCACGCTCGCGTCGAATCTCATCGAAGGGTTCCGCGCCTACCGCAACGATCGTCCGGATGTCATCATCATCGATCTCGCGATCAAGAAGGGCGTGCTGGTTGGCCTGACGTTCATTCGTAGGCTGCGCGTCCACGATAAGCACACGCCTATTCTTGTGCTGACGATGCACGAAGATCCGATGATCGCGAGTCAATCGCTCCGCCTGGGCGCAAATGGATACATCCTGAAGGACACCTCGTCCGTCGACATCGTCAAGGCGCTGCAGATGGTTCGCCAAGGCAAGCCGTTCCTCAGTCACGCCATCGCATCCGCAATCGCGGTGATGGAAACGAAGGGACGAACCAATCCGCTCAGCGGCATGACGCTGCGCGAGCTGCAGACGTTGGAACTCATCGCCCAGGGCAAGCAATACGCCGCCATCGCTGAAGAGTTGCACGTCAGTTACAAGACGATCGCCAACACCTGCTCGCAGATCAAAACCAAGCTCGGCGTCAAGTCGCTACCGGAGCTGATGCGTATCGCAATCGATCATCTTCCGGAGATGGCAGGGCACCGCGGAAGCGACCGCGGCGGCCTGCAAGATCGCGGCGGGAAAATTTGGTAACGAAAAATGCCGTGACTTGGCAGGCGCTTTCGCGTCATCCGTTCGCCTTTATAGGAACCTCCAACCCCGGTGGAACTCATGCGCGTCGTTTTAATTGCTTTTCTCGTTTTATTTTCGGGGCCTGCCCTGGCTGACGCAGACTGCAAAAAGAAGGTCGATACGGCTTTTGAAAAATTGCGCGAGTCAAAGGCTTTCCGTCTCGAAACGAAAATTACCAGCCCTCAGGGTTCACTCGATATGAAGGTGGACTACGTTCTTCCGGATCGTATGCACCAGACGGTGCTTCTCGGTAAGGACGCGACACCTCTCGAGATGATCGTAGTCGGCAAGAAGGCATGGTCCAACCAGGGGCAGGGCTGGGCGGAGTTGCCAGAGAATTTTGCTGAGACCGTCGCGAAGCAAATCCGCGAGTCGGTTGCGGAGTCGCCGAAGGGCGCGACTGATTACAAGTGCGTCGGAGAGAAAGACTTCGAAGGCAAGAGCTACGAAGTGTTCGAAGGTGTGCTGGCCACGCCGCTCTCGGCCGACGCAAAAGAAAAGGGCCCGCGCGTAACAGCAGTCGCGGTTCCGAACCAGAACAGCGTCTATGTCGATAAGGCAACCGGGCTTCCGGTACGCAACATCGTCACGCCCGTTACCGAGCCGGATAAGCGCCTGTTCGATGGCACGTTCACGATACTGCACGACGCGAAGATCGACGCGCCGCAGGTAGCGGAAGCGCCAGCACCACCGGCTGCTGCACCGCCGGTAGTTCCGAATTGATCGGAAGTCTGCTCGCTCGCAGCTAGATCACTACGACAATGTTCGAAAAAGCCGACTGCTGTGAAGCGGTCGGCTTTTTTGTTGGGCGCTACTTCTTGGTAGCCGGTTGTTCGATCGTTTTTTCATCGCACGTCGGTCCGATGAACTTGCCGTCAATGGTGGCGCCCATGTGCGGTACGCCGTCTTGCGGAGGATCGAACGTAACCTTCGATATTGAGCGATACCACGTTTGGAAATCGCCGGTTAAAAGCGAGCTGATCTTCTGCGTGCCGTTAGCAGTCTTACAAACGACATTGACGAAGATCTCATCGTGGATCCGCTTCACGTCGGGCTTTCCGCAATTCGGATCTTCCGTGCCCGTAACGATGTTGTCGCTTTCCGTGAGGCAGGCATCGAAGGTTTTCATGCCGATGCTCTGAGCGACAGTCGTGATTTGCCAATGGCCAGGTTTGCGAACCGGAAGCGGAACCGTGACGCCCTCGGCAATCGCAAAATGAGGAAGTATGAAAAGGCCCACGCTCAAGGACAGAATGGCGGCGGATTTCATCGCAAACTCCAGATCAAATATATTGGCGAATTGCGCGCGCTCTAATGCTGGCGCAGGAGCGGCTTGGCGGGCTTATGCCATGCAACCTCAGGACAGCCCAGGGATTTCGTAAGCGCTCGAACGAGCGCATCTATCGTCTCGACGGTGGCCGTGTAGCCGCCCGTCTGTTCAGCTAGGCATTCCGCTCCGGACGAGGCGCTATAGCCGTCGAATGACTGCAGCTTATATCCGATGACGTGCACCGTGACATTCGGATAGGACGCTTTCAATTCGCTCGCCAGCTTGCACGGATTTCCACCGCACGTTTCTTCCCCGTCCGTAACGAGCACGATCGTGCCAACACTATCGCTGGTTCGAAATGAGCGCGCAGCCAAACGTACCGCTGCGGTAAGTGACGTGCGTCCCTCCGGCTTCGCGCGTTCGACTTCGGAGATGATCCGGCTGCCTGCGTTCGGGATCGGGCGAAAACGTAGCGAGACGTTGCGGCACGTATCGAAATGCGGGCCTGGTCCATAGATAATCAGACCGAGATTGCGAACTTTGGAAACAGTCGGGACGAAGCGTGAGATCGCTTGTCGGACGCGATCAATCCGCGATGGCGCACCATCTGGGAAGTCGCTTGCGGCCATTGAGCCAGACGCATCGAAGACGATCATGGCATCGGAAGTACAGGTTGGTTTCGCTGCAATTGCAGGCTGAGTAACGCAAACCACAAATGCCATTCCAGTGATAACGAAAGAACGCAATCTGGAAAGGAACATCTGGCACGCCCACCTGTCCGTCCGCTGGGCGACTATAGGCGATGCCCAGGTCATGGGTCAGCGCAAATCCAAAGCCCCAAGCGATATCGGACAATCGTCCGTCGTCACCAGGTCTCCGAAACACGGTCCCAAAAATCGAAACCCGGAAGTTGCCTGCCGGGTTTCGAAATAGTTCGTAGCGTTCCAGGCCGCCGAATTAGTACTGCTTCGGGCACCAAGATTCGCTGGACGACTTGCATGCCGTCGGGAAGGCCTTCGCCATCTTTTCAGCAGCTGCCCATTCGTCTTCGTCGATGCTGTTGTTGGTGTCGGTGTCCATCGCCGTGAAGGTCGGAGCAGGATCCAGTTTAAGTTTCTGGACGTTATCTTCCCACTCAACGCGGCTGATCGAGCCGCTGCCGTCCGTGTCGAGGGTCTTGAAGTTTGCAGTCCAATCCGAAGCAGACGCGGCTCCAATGCCGGTCAGCAAAAATACGGAAACAAGCGCAGCGCATGTCTTGGTCATTACGTTTTCTCCCTGGCGTCGATTGTTTTAAGTTGAATAACGCTCCTGGTCGCCGATACGGAGGAGGCCGCGAAGCCACCTCCGGGCAACACCTCAACGGGCACCTTTCTGCTTGTTCTGCGCAATGGAATGCTTGGCAAACCTCTCCGGGATATTCTGGAAGACCGAACGCGGCTTCTAAGCCGTCGTGCGTTGTTTAATTCAGGCACAGCAGCGAATTTTGACTGGTGCTCATTCGCTCCAGACTCGGTTTTTAACCAGAGTGGCTGCATCCAAATCGTTCGAATTTGACGACACGGACTTTCTTGGGGCGGCGCGTCCGAGAATTCTTCTCGATTTGGTGGAACCAATGTCCCGCTCGAAGGTAGCAAATGCGGGGAGGCTGCCGCGCAGCAAAGTTGCGCGCAACCGAGACGGGATGGGGCAATGTCCGAGAAGGGGAAATTTCGCAACGATCCTCGATTTGAACCCGAGGGAGCACACGCGTTATTCGAGAACGAGAAAACGTTGCGTGTATTGCTGAGTGCGAGCGGTTCTGCCGTCAAAACCTACGCGCATTCGGATAACCTATATTTGCTCCGTTGCTACACCCGAGCCATCGACGCATCGTCGATCGATGAAGCCGTATTCTGGCACAGCGAAATCGTCAGCGAATTGTCCGTTGAGATTCACACCATCAGTCGAAAACCCTGGTCGCCGCAAATGAGGGCGAAGGTCATAGCGGACCTCACCGAACGTCAGGATCGACACGCGATCGTGGTGGACCGTCTGATGTGCATCACCAAGCCCCTGACTTGGCGCCTCTAAACTGAGCCGAAGTTACGAAGCGGAAAGGCGAGCCGCAATGTCTTGCCGACGTTTCAACTTTTCTCGTTGCTCGTCGCCAGTTGATTGACTGCGAAGCTCGGTCAGCTTCAGCTTGATCACCTGACACTCCGCTTCAATCGCCGCCTTGGCCAAGCGGATCTCATTGAAGGCACGTTCACCACGCGGATTGCTCAGGCGCATAGCGTGCGCCTTTTGCAGGCGAGCCACAGACGCCTCAATGCGATCGAGACGTGTCAAACAGCCAGTTATGAGTGTGTTGGGATCGTGAGCCACTGGAACCGCCGTTCTTAAGCTGCGTGCCGATCACGGAAGTCCGAAGAATATACTTCGTCGAGAACTTCGTGGAGCTGCCGACGCGCCTGACGCAGATGCTCTGAGCAATCGATGCGATTGGCTTCATCAAGCGTGGGAGAGGTCTTCAACTCCTTCTCGAGTTCATAGACCGCCTTCAAGACGTCGTAGACGTGAGACACCGTTTTATTCCGCATAACGCAAACTCCCGTTTGATACGGCGGTAACGGCAACACAACAGGTCGAGTTCCCCAATTACTCGTTTGTGACGTTTCTGGAAGCTGACGGAAACGCGCTGCAACATGAATCACGATCTCATTGTGCGTCGCAACTTGGCCCCATTCCGGCAATGACATCAGAGTCGAACCGCGTGTCGGCATTCTGCTGCGTGTGGTTCGACGAGACGCGGCTACAGGGCGGCTCGCCGACATCGTTTAGCGGGGACGTGATGGGACCATTTCGTGTGGTCGTCTGGTGCAAAGCGTGCCAGGACGACGAAGAAGGCTGTTTTGGCGGAGGCACCGAGGCCATCGGCAAGTTTGAAACGCGCGAAGAGGCGGAAAAGGCCGGCACCGAATATTGTCGCGGGTTTCCCTACGCCTATCGCATCGAACGCGACATGCCAGTTACCACATCCAACATTGGATCAATGGCATGGGCGTCTGAACTAAATTTGTGGTTCGCGAAATAGCAGCATAGAAAACGCCGCTGAAACCATGCGACGTATGCTTAGAAAGCGAATTGACTTGTAGTCTTTGCCAGCTTTGCAAACCTACGTGAACACTCTCCGAGAACTCGCTCAGACCCATTGAAGTGGTCGCGGGAGATGATCGCGTTTGCTCGCGAAATCCAGTCACACGCCGCGGAATTTGCACGCGCAAATGCACGGATTTCCAAAAGAATACCCCGACGGCGGTGGCCGTCGGGGCGAGGCTAGCTAGGAGATTGCCGGGCCGCTGAAGCGGACGACCCGACACCTCTGAGTGTGCTGCAACACGTCGTCGGTTGCGAGCATGGAGATGGCCAATGACTATGCGGCCTATGTCTTTTGGCATAGCGGGTGCGTAACCGCTGAACCGTCCGAAAAATCCCGGGAACTACCGCACATAAAGCCGGTTCTTCCTTGAAGGAGGATTTCGGTGAGCGCGTTTGCAACAGCGGTAACACTCACGACGGCGGCAGTCGTTGCGAGTCTTGTGTTCATTTCCACCTTGAGCCGCGTGCGAGCTGATGGTGGATCGCACTCTCATTCGCCTGGCGATGGGCGAGCCGAACTTTTCCAATCCTATAGTGACGACGGAATGGAGCATGAGCGCCCTGCACGAACGTCGCTAAGTGACGAATCGTTGGCACAGCAGCGGATCATGGAAGATGAGTAATACGCTCACGATGATACTGGTGCTTGGCGGCACATTGGTTGTCGCGATTGCGCTGTTGTACGCATCTCTTACGCAAGAGCGTCCGCGTTCCCGAAGAAGCGAGCGCGAAGCCGCTGCGACCGCCGCAATGATCGCCGCGAGAGACCGGGACGCCCGTGAGTGATAGCTTCAGCCTCGCGGAACCGTAGAGCAAACCGGGCGTTCGTGATCCATGACAAATGGAACGAACGATCCCGCGCAAACGCCCCCTCCCAATAAGGATCCGGGCGAACTCCCACCGTTGCCGCCGGAGCCCAAAGAGCCGCCGCAACCGAAGCCAATTCCTCTCGATGATCCCCCACAGCCGAACGAAAAGCCGGTGCGGAAGTAACTTGCGCTAGTGACGGAGATCGTACTGTGCATCCGCAGTCGTCTCTGCTTCTTCAAGCAACGCTTCGCCCAGCTCAGCAGCTTGAGCGGCAGAGAGACCATAAGGTGTGTCGTCTTCGAAACGCACCAGAACGACAGACTCGTGCCGACCGCGCCCAACTGAAAAACTGTCGGGCATTTTGGTCAATCCAGTGTGGGAAGCAGCGCTTACCGGGAGAGCTTGCAGCGCCGCTGCGAGGCCCGCGAGTGCTTCTGGACTAAGACTGAGAGCCTGCCGATTTCCGTGTGCGTCGGTCAGACAAAGCTCCAGCCGCGACGTTGCTCGATCATGTTTCGAGCTCACCAACATTTCTGCAAAGAACTTCTTTGTCATTGCAAAACCCCCACCCAATCCCGCGTTAGCAAGATTCGCGCAGGTAGAGGTGAGGCATTTCGGGTCTGACCACAAAAGAAAGGCTCCCGAAGGAGCCTCTCTCATTTCAAAACCGGACAGAAACCTTAGAGGCCGTTCGACCAGCGATCGACTTCGTCCTTAGCCTTATCCTTAGCATAGCCATAACGCTGCTGAAGAACACCTTCGAGCTGCTCACGGTTACCATTGATCTTCGTCAGTTCGTCGTCGGTGAGTTCACCCCACTTCTCTTTGACCTTACCGGAGAACTGTTTCCAGTTACCTTCGATGCGATCCCAATTCATTCCGAACCTCCTTGTGCTGTGGCTCATGTGGTGTGCCTCAGAAACGTTCGCGATCGCCGGACGGTTCCGCGTACTTTGCGCGCTGCGAATGTGATTTTCGACGGAACCAATTGAAAATGTCGCTGTTGGTTTTGCAGTCATTTTCCAACTGAGGTGTTCACATGCCCCGGAAATATTCCAAAGCCGCTTCCAAAAAAGTTGGACGCGCCATGCATGAACGAAAGAAGGGAACGTTGCGATCGAGCAGCGGACGCAAAGTCACGAGTAAAAAGCAGGCCCTTGCGATCGGGCTTTCGGAAGCACGCCGCGCCGGCAAAAAGGTGCCGAAGAAGAAGACGGGAGCGTGAGCGTTTTAAAACCGTCGTTCAATATACAAACCGATTTTCAATTTGTTCATTTGCTTAGGCCATCTTCCACGCATGTTACGGCCGTTTCTGCCCTTTTTGCCGCGATAAAATAGCGGAACTCAGAAACGTCACATCGCATTGGTATGGTGCATTCGGTCATCGACCGAATTTGGAGAATTGAGCAATGCATCCCTGGATGGCGTTTTGGATTTGGTCGGAGGCTATGAGGCGGGCTGCATTTTCCATTCCGACCGTCAACGTGCGCGAAGAGGCTCTACTCGACAATAAAACGAAGATCCTATTGCCGTCTGCAGACGTCATTCGCGCAGAAAACTATTTGCAGACGGGCCTCATCGATCACCCGTTGCCAGACATTCTGCTCGATCGGCTCGCTGATCTCTATTGGACGGAGCGCGAAGCAGAGCTTCCAATTTAATTCGGCTCACTGATGTCCGTAGGTTGCTAGACGTTGGCATCGCGTCCGACGCGCAACCCTCACATCCAAATCAAGAATTGCGGTTCCGATTGCGCGAGACGTCCCGGCGGAACTCATGCCGGGACGCCTTCACCACTTGCATCCCCGTATGACGCAATACCGATCGCAAGGGGTGCACTAGTCGAACCCGGAGATCGCGAAGAGAGTTTCGCAATGTCTATAAAACCTTTGTGGATAACCTCGCGACGGCAATAAATAAGCGCTCCGGCCCATGAAGGCCGAAACGCTCGATTTAAATCTGTTAGATCGCTTTAATCGCAGTAGCGATAGCCGTCTTCATAGTAGCAGTCGCGGTAAGCACCCGCCGCTCCGGCTGCGATGGCCGCGCCAATACCGAGCGCGATCCAACGTCCGTCTCGCCAATATCCGCGGCCACGATGGTAGCCTCGATGGCTATACCTCTGACCGTGATAGTGGCCGCCTCCGCCATGATGCCCATACGCGTGATGACCATGATGGCGCGGCGCTGCTTCAGCCGGAGGAATGGCGGTCGCTAACGAAAATGCTGCGGCAACAGCCGCTAACGGGATGAGTGAGTTTCTCATTGAATCTCCTATCGAAAGCAGAGGCCAGTGACGGCCTATGCTGTTGATCGGATAAACGTCCCGCAGCGGCGATTGTTTCCGCGGCTTTTACTTCGCCTTTTGGTGACCAATGGCCCAAACATAGCTCGTCACCGCGGCCACTTCCTTATCGGAGAGCGCCACGCCGCCCATGGGCGGCATAGCACCAGGGTGTTCCTTCGGTTCGGTAACGCCATCTTCGATGGTCTTTTGTAAACCGGCGACGCTGCCATCACTCCAAAGCCAAGTCCCTTTCGTCAGATCGGCACCGACCGGCGTACCGATCCCGTTTGCACCATGGCAACCGGCGCAGGTCGCACCTGCGACTTCGCCGTGGAATATTTTCTGACCAAGCGCGACGTCTTCGGCAGTCGCGCCTTCCGGCACGGGAAGCGCAGCCATCTTGCCCGCATCCGGATGAACGCCTTCCGGCGGCAGAGCGTCTGGTGAGGCAGAAGCTTCGACGGCGGGCGTTGCGGCAGCTTCAATGCCGACCGAAGGATCACCATTGAACGTCACACGCCAAATCCGTCCGGCCTTGTCGTCGCTGATGTAGAGCGAGCCATCGGGTCCGATTGCCAAACCCGAAGGACGATGCGCTGCGCGACCCGGATCCTTGAACTTTCCAGCGAACCCATCTGCGAACACAACGTAGCCGCCAGACGTCTTGCCATCTGCCAGCGGCTGAAACACGACGTTATAGCCAGCCTGCGGATCGGGCGCGCGGTTCCATGATCCGTGGAAGGCAATGAATGCACCGCCCGCATAGGCCTTCGGAAATTGCGCACCCTTGTAGATTTTAAGATCGTTCGGTGCCCAGTGCGCAGGGAATACCGCAGTCGGCGGCTCAGCCTTGTCGCATTCGCCGACCTTCTTGCCGCCGTCTCCACCGAACTCAGGCGCCAACACCAGTTTCTTCTGATCGGGATCGAAGTAGCACTTCGGCCAACCGTACGACGCGCCCTCCTTGACGATCATCACCTCTTCAGAGGGAAGCTCAAAACCTTGCTTGGCAGTGTAAAGCTCCGGCCAGTTTTCATGAAGCTGATCGCGGCCGTGCTGTGTTGTGTAAAGGCGGCCCGACGCATCGAAATCGAGACCTTCCGGATTGCGGATGCCGGACGCGAAACGCTCCTTAGGTGAAAAGACCTGGTCCTGCTTGTTGGCGTCATATCGCCAGATGCCTGCACGCGTTTCGAGCTCAACGCAGGGATCTTTGCCGGGCGAGCGTGGCATGCGGTTCTTCACCTCGCACGCATTCGTTGCCGAACCCATCGAGACGAAAAGGTTTCCGCTGCCATCGATAGTGAACGGATGCATCGGATGGTCGCCCGTGATGGGCATTCCGCTCAAAATCGTCTCAGGCTTGCCGGTCGGCGCGGTCTCGCCGTCCTTCAGCTTGTAGCGAACGATCCGATCGTTGATTTCGGCATAGAGCCAGCCATCGTGAAGAGCGATGCCGGTGCCGCCGTGCGCGCCTTCCGCGAACGACGGGCCGAAACGTTTGACGCTGTCCGCGTGTCCCGATCCTTTGGTGTCTTTCAACGCGACGAGGAAACCGCCGTCCGGCGGTGTATCGTTGCCGTAATAGACGCCGCTCCACGTGTTCACGTAGAGCGTGCCATCGGGCGCGACGGCGAGCTGACGCGCGTGACCCACTTTATCGGCAACGATCGTTGCGCAGAAACCCTTCGGCAGTGTGATCCCGGCAGCGGCCCCCTCAGGGCAAGTTTTTTCCTGGCTGGAAGCAGGTGTTGTGCCGGCGCTGGAAATTGACAACAGGGCGCCGGCAGCCAGCGCAAAACGCGCTGGCCGTGAAAAATGGATAGTCATCGCAATACTCCTTCGTCGCTAAAAATAGCGCGCGGATACGTCCGCTTAGTTCTTCGCTGGAACTTTCGTGACCTGGAACGGCAGCTTCGGAGGACCGGCCTTGGGGTCGAACAGGTGCGGCAGCTGGCCTTCCGTCACATAGTAGGCACCATTCACAAGTGCGACGGACGTCGGGCCGGAAAATCCATCCTTGATCGTCTCGATTTCAGCCGTGTCGCCTTTGATCGTGACACGGTCGATCGAGCCGCTGCCTTCGGCCATGATAAATGTGTTCTCGCCGTCGACAGGCCGCAAACCGTCAGCAAACTGAAGCGCACGCGATGGCTTCAGCTTCGTGATCTTACCGGGGCTGCCGTCCTTCACTTCGACACGATAAAGCTCAGCATTTGTGTATGTGTTGAGATAGAGATTGCCGTCGGTGCCGATGGCAATTCCATCAAGCCCTGCGCCTTCCTTCGGCTGATTGAACTCTTCGCTCTCGAGCCAGACTTCAAACTCTTTTGCGCCCGGCTTCAGCTTGAGGATCTGCGGTGACGACGTGTTGGTGACGTAGATCGAACCATCGTTCGCAATCGCCGCGTCATTGCAGATGCTGCCGTCCTTCGGCAGCTTCACGCTCCATTTGCCTTCGCCACTTGCAAGATCGAAAGCCTTCAAATGACTTCCCTTGACCTCACTCGGTCCCGGTACGCCGATCCCCGAAGCGTCGTTTGAGCAAACCAGAAGTTCGCCGGTCTTGTCGTTGACGAGCACGCCAAACGTGGAGCGCGTGTCGAATGCGCCCGGTTTGATCCATTCTTCTGACGTCGAAGCGCCTGGCTTGATGCGGAAGATGCCGCCGGACGCAAGGCTGCTCACGTACAACGTGCCGTCCGACGCAGCCGCGATGCTCTCGGGATAAGCGCGATCACCGGCAACGGCGATGGCGTTCATGTCGTTCGCTGATACCGGCGAGGCAATCGAGATCACACCGGCAAGTGTCAGCGCAGCGGCTTGGGCAAGACGCATTTGAATTGTCATAATGGATGTCCACGGTTGCAGAAAAAGAGATCGTTCACGGGGCGCCGGAACTAGCGGCCCGGCAAAGGTAATCACGTGGTCCGCATTGCCAACATTCTCAAAACCGAAACCGGGGCGGAGCTTGAAGGGTTCCACCTGCCGGCACTCCGGCAAATCGTCGAGGCGATTGGCATTGCGGGTTAATAGAGACAGTCACCAGCGCTCATTGCGCAGGGCAGTGCAGTGCGAAGATAGGATTGCCCCCTCGCGTCTCAAATGTCATATATCCGGCAATTCAGGACATTCAGTTGAGGTCGCGCGTGCAAACAGTCGACTTTGTTGTTTTCCCCGGCGTCTCCGTCATGGAGCTCGGCGTTACCGCGGTTTTCGAGCTCGCGAACTGCCTGACGGGCAATGAATATTATCGAATGCGCTTCGTTTCTGAGGCGGGTGGTCTCGTCAAAACGTCGGCCGGAGTGGCAATCGAAACCGAGACATTCATCGAAGATGCCGTCGACACGGTCATAATCGGAGGTGGCGACGTTTCAATTCCGCCAAGCGCGGGCATGGTCACTTATATTCGTCGCGCCGCCGATCGCAGCAGGCGGATCGCGTCGATCTGCACGGGCGCTTTCGTTCTCGCGGAGGCAGGTCTACTCGATGGCCGCCGCGCGTCCACCCATTGGTATTACGCGCGCGAACTGCAGTTGCGTTTTCCAAACGTGAAAGTGGATGCCGATCGCATCTTCTCGAATGACGGAGCGATCTGGACCTCTGCGGGAATGACGGCGGGCATAGACCTCGCATTGGCACTCATCGAAGATGATCTCGGCGCTGAGGTCGCGCGTATCATCGCGCGCAAGCTCGTCGTCTACCATCGGCGCGCGGGTGGCCAATCGCAATACTCGGCACTTCTCGAACTCGAACCGAAATCGGATCGCATCCAGTTGGCGCTGGACTACGCGAAGCGCAATCTCAACACTGATCTTACAGTCGCGGCTCTGGCGAACGCCGCGCATTTGAGCCCGCGCCAATTCAGTCGTGCATTCCGCACCGAAACGGGTCAGTCACCCGCAAAGGCGATTGAAAAACTCCGCGTTGAGACGGCTCGATTGATGATGGAACAAAGCCATCACTCGATTGACGTCGTTGCGCGGCAAACCGGATTTGGCGACGGCGACCGGATGCGCCGGGCATTTTTGCGTGTATTTGGCCAGCCGCCGCGGGTCATCCGCCGCAACGCCCGCGCCGAGGTGGCAGGCGCTCAGATGCCAGAGACGCACGCATGAGCGCTGTGCCTGAAGATCGAAACCTCAAAACACTTGCCACGACATCCGCGGCAAGGATGGCTCCTCTCGCGACGTTACCCGTGTTCTTCAAGCTCGCCGGGAAACACGTTGTCGTTGCTGGCGGCACGGACGCCGCGCTTTGGAAATCCGAGCTGCTGGCCGCCGCCGGTGCGAACGTCGAGGTCTTTGCGGACCAGTATGTAAGTGGATTTACAGAACTCAACGCATCAGCCGTCAACGGGCGCGTCACGCTGGAGAGACGAAGTTGGCAGCCTTCTGACTTACGTGGTGCCGCGCTGGCGATCGGCGCCATGACAGAAGATCGAGACGCGGACGAGTTCGCCAACGCCTGCCGCGCGGCAAGCATTCCGGTCAATGTCATCGACCGTCCAGCGTTTTGCGATTTTCAATTCGGCGCAATCGTCAACCGCTCACCGCTGGTCGTCGCAATCTCGACAGATGGCGGCGCGCCCGTTTTCGGCCAAGCGATCCGCTCGATCATCGAAAGCCTGCTGCCCGACGGGTTCCGGCGCTGGGCGGAAGCAGCAAAAGAGTGGCGCCGCGACCCGGTCCTTGAGGCGGAGCCCGCCGCGCGGAAGCGAACCTTCTGGACCTGCTTCGCCGATCTCGCGATGCGCGACGCCGCGCGTGCCCCGACGTCCGCTGACCGCGTTGCGCTGCTTGAAGCCGCGTCAGATCCGGCAACCATCGAAGCAGCCGCCGTTCCTGTGGTTGAGGTTGGTTCCAGCGCCGAGACATTGACTCTTGCGGCCGTCCGGGCGCTTCGAGCCGCCGATGTCATCCTGTTCGAAGATGGCGTTCCACCTGCCGCCCTCGATTTCGCACGCCGTGAATCTGAGCGTCACTGCCTTGCAGGCCCAGGCAAGACCCCATCAAACGGGTCAATAGAGAGACTGGTCGCCGCCAACGCCGGACGCCGGATCGTCTGCCTTGTGTGCGCGTCCCCGCGTGACATGGCGGGTCTGAGAGATGGTCACCCGGTCGCCTCCGCGATCGCTGCGGCGGGAAAATCCGTCATTGTTCTCTAAGCGCGCTCGGCGCTAGCGACAGTCTCTAGGGATTAGCGGCCGGAAAATGCGCTTTCGCCATAGCCTTGCCCAAATGCGAGCAATAGGCCACGGCAAGACGAAAATCGTATAGGCAAGCGCGACTTAGACCCTAAAATACCCACAAATTCATGACGTTAGTTAATGGCGGTGGCGAGCCTCCTCGGCTTGGAATGGCCACGGCACTTGACTATACTCCCATCGGGGGTCCGCTCGGATCAAAGTCTGGCCACGAGACGGAGCGGTCGCGTATCGCTTCTTCTCCTGCTGAGCTTTGGCCGTGCTGCGGGGCTCCGCGTTTTTTTGGTTTCGGAGTCGCGTGTGCATGCGTTGCAATCCCTCATATTGGCTTTTGGGACTGATCCCGATCGCGATTCTGAGTTGGGTTGCCGTTGAGGTGCAGCGCGACGACATCGAAAGCGATCTCGCCCGGCGCACATCCGAAGCATTGAACAGGGCAGGGCTCGGTTGGGCCGCTCCGAATGTCTCAGGCCGCGACGTTATTTTGACGGGACGCTCGCCGGAAGACCGCGGACCCGGCCTCGCACTCGCCTATGCAAAGAACATCTGGGGCGTTCGCGTCGCGCGTAACCGCGCGGAACTCATCGAGCATGTCGATAACTACCGCTGGTCGGCAACGTCCGACGGACCCGGTCGGCTGCGTCTCGGCGGCTACGTTCCGTCCGAAGCTGCGCGCCAGACATTGCTCGATGCCGCACGAAATGAATTTCCGAAGGCGGCAGTCGCCGATGAAATGCGCCTCGCGCGCGGCTCGATCGATCGCGACACCTGGCTGGCTGGGGCGAAATTCACACTCAAGAATCTAGCGGCCCTGAAGCGGGGCGAAGCCGAGCTTTCGGCGCTCGATCTGTCGATGCGCGGAGAAGCGCCAACCTCGGCGGTATATCGCGAAGTTCGAACCGCGCTTGAGAGTCGTCGTCCTCGCGGCGTCAATCTGGCATCCGCAAAAATTTCCGCTCCGATCGCAAAGCCGTTCGTGTGGGCAGCCCGAAAGGGCGGTGACGGCGTAACCCTTTCTGGCTTTGCACCGACCGATGGCGATAAGGCAAAAATCGCGTCGCGCGCCAAGACGCTCTTCGGCAAGATGACGATTTCCGATCGCTCCGACGTAGCGGACGGCTCGCCTAAGGATTGGGCAAAGGCCGTCGCCGTCACGCTCGACCAGTTGGCGCAATTGAAATCGGGTGAGGCGTCATTCAGCGATAGAAACCTGACGTTCACCGGCGAAGCTGCGGACGAGCAGGTGGCAACGGCTGTCCGCCGTTCGCTAAAGCTCGACGTGCCGCAGAACTTCAAGATCGTCGACCGCATCCATTATCCGCGCTCCGATCTGGCTCTGCCGAGCGGCGGCTATGTGATGGGCATCGTCAACACCGGAACGAACGTCGATGTGATCGGCATGGTCCCGAGCGAAGCCGCACGCGCCGCTCTCGTAGACGCCGTGCGCGCGCGGTTCCCCAACCGCACCGTGAACGACAAAACGCAGGTCGCAGCCGGTGCGCCGGAAGGCTGGCAACAATGCGTCGTTGCCGGGCTCGCGTCATTGCCGCGTCTCAAGAACGGAAAGTCGATCCTGTCGGATCGCAAGCTCGACGTTTCGGGCGAAACGGATGACTACGCGGCGGCACAAACCGTACCGGGCGACGTTAAGGCGGCCGCCGGGCAGACGTGCGAGACGACGGCGAACATATCTTTCACCGGCACAATGAAAACGGATCTGTCATGGAAGGCGATCCGTGAATCCAACAGCATGATCACTCTGGAGGGTGAAGCTCCCGACGACCCGTCTCGCCTCCGCCTGATCGAGAATGCTCAAAGGATTTATCCAGGCGAAAGTATTGCAGACAACATGAAGGTCGTCGGTGCGTCGGCCGAACCTTGGTTGTCGGCATCGCGCGTCGCGCTCGAGCAACTCTCCAAGCTGAGAAATGGAGACGTCTCCATCGAGGGTAAGAACTTGGCGATCCACGGCGCAGCCGAAACGGATCGTGTCGCCAACGATGTCCGCAGCGTCCTTTCGACGGACTTGCCTCCCGGCTTCAAGGTGACGGATGCCATCACGGTCATGTCGGTTGAGGAAAAGGCGGCCGATAGCTGCCAGACGCTGATGCGCCAAACGTCGTCGAAGGGCGTCATCAATTTCGATCGTGCCAAGGCGGACCTGACGCAGGATAGCACCCAGACTCTGAAAGACCTGGCCGAGATCGCGAATGAATGCCCCGCGTTTAGCATCCAGATCGAAGGCCACACAGACGCCGAAGGCACTGACGAGCGCAACCAACGTCTATCTGACCGCCGAGCGCGCGCTGTTGCAGATTTTCTTGGCGCGCACGGTGTCGACGCGCGCAGGCTGACGACGATCGGCTACGGCGCGACGCGTCCGATTGCCGATAACGCGACGGAAGCAGGGCGCGCCAAGAACCGCCGCATCGAATTCAACGTCAAGGTCAATTGAGGCCGGAGAGGGCGAAGCACGAAATGGACTATTTGTTTGTGAAGCTCTTCTGGTGGATTGCGTTGGCCTTCGCGCTGGGGCTCGCCGCGGGTTGGTTTTCATGCCGAGAGCCGAAGGCATGAGGAAATGCACTTTGAAACCGGGCTCTCCTGCCGACGGAGCGGACGGACGTAGATGACACATCTGTACGTTCAGACATTTCTACTGCTGCTTGCCGCGTATTTTCTCGGCGCCTTTCTCGCGTGCACGCTGAAGCGCGCGCTCTTCGGTGTGCGCGAAGCCGAACCCGTGTATGTTCCGGTCGATTCCGGCGTCGATCAAAACTACCCCGCACCAGCGCCCGCACCCGTTTACGTGCCGGTCCACACTTCGCGCGCTGCTCCGCAGATGGTTGCTCCGCGTTCGATTGATCCTGTCCAGCCGCGGATCGACGTGCTGCGCCGCCCCGAACCGCGCCCGGTGCCGAAGCTGGTTGACCCAGCACGCTTTGAACGCGCGCTGATGGGGCCGGATCCGAACGAAGGCATCCCGAGGCGCGCGATCGTCGAAGTTCGCCCGGCAGTTCTGGCAGCCGTCACCGGCGACTATCTCACGGGAACGTATGCGCCGCCGGCTGAGCCGGAACCGGAACCCGTGTATGTGCCAGAGCCCGTCTACGAGCCAGAGCCCGTCTACGAACCCGAGCCGGTCTATGAACCGGAACCGGTTTACGAGCCCGAACCTGAACCAGTCGCCGCTCCGGTGTTTCAGCCGCAGATCGAGCCTGCTGTTCGCACCGAAGACGAACCGTCGTCGTCCGATGAAGACGTGGCGCCAACGGAATCCGCCGAGGCCGAAACAGACGATCAACCGACCACAAGACGTTCGCGTTTGACCGACGCGACGACGTCGGCAGCAGCGGCGGCAGTCGCGACGGCCAAAGCCGCCGCAGCCGCGTCGATCTCGTTCCTTCCGAAATTCCGTGACTCAATGCGCTCGAAAGCAGCGACGCGAGAAGACGCGAACGAAGACGATCGCGAAAGCGCTGATGAAACGAAGCGTCCGAGCGGAGTGGAAGACGAGCCGTCAAACGAAAGCAGCCGTGAGGAAACAGAAACCTCTCGCGACGCAGATACCGTCGCAAAGGCCGTCTCCGAATCCGAAGCAGAGCCTGAACCGGACCTCGAACCTGAGTCTGCAGAAGAACCCGAGCCAGAACACGAAGCAGAACTCGAAACAGAACCTGAGCACGAGCCCGAAGCAGAACCGGAGCCCGAGCTTGAGCAAGAACCTGAGCCAGAGCCGGATCTCGAACCGGAAATCGAGCCCGAACCCGAGCCGATCATCCCAATTCCGGCACCGAAGCCGCAGGAGCGTCCCCGCGTCTTCATCGAAGGTGGAGATGATTTCCAGCGCATTCGCGCGATCAACTCAGACCTCGAACAGCGCTTGAAACATGAGGGCGTGAACGACTTCGAGCACATCGCCGCCTGGACCGCGGCCGACGTCAATCGCTTCGGACAATTGCTTGAAATCCCCGGCCGGATCGACCGCGAACAGTGGGTTGAGCAAGCGCAAATTCTCGCGAAGGGCGGAGAGACGTTCTATTCGCGCAATCGCCTCGCCGCGCTGAACGCGGCAAAGCCCGTGGCGACAACCATCGCGTCCGTAACGCAGGCAGCCATCGACTCCGAGACGCCGAAGGACGACGAGTCAGAAGGCGACCACTCGGAGGAAGAACACGACGAGTCTTCGCCCTCCACCGAAACTGCGCCGGAAGCTGAAGCGGACTCTGAGACCCACCTTGAAGACACTGATAGCGCTCCGAAACAATTGGGCGTCGCCGCTGCAAGCCAGGGTCGATCCGTTGCGGAAATGGCAGCAGCGGCTGCGGCGGCAATCGCTGCGGCATCTGCCAGCGTGACGCGCGGACTGCGTCCCATCGAGCCGATCTCGCCGCTGTCGAAGGTCGATCCGAAAATCTCTATTCCTGCGAAGCTCACGGACGCGATCAAAGAGAAGGAAGCCGCGAACGCCCCGGCGCCTGCCGAGAAGCCGGAGCCTGCGAAACCCATCGCCGCCAGCGATGAGCCGCACGACGATCTCAAGCGCATCCGCGGAATTGGCGTCCTGAGCGAAAAGCGCCTGAATGGGATGGGCATCACGCGCTACGAACATATCGCCAACTGGACCAGCGGCGATATCGATCGTGTGAGTCAGGTGCTCGAATTCAAGGGCCGGATCGAGCGCGAGGGCTGGGTCGAGCAGGCGCGCATTCTATCGAGCGGCGGTCATACGGAATTTTCGCGGCGCGTGGATCGCGGCGAAGTCGATACCAGCCGCGAAACGTAGTTGAAGTCGCTGCGCGTCATCGCCCCGTGATGCACACCGTCATGAACTTCGTCCGTATTCGCGAAGAACGAGGCGATCGCTCCGATCGTTGGCGCGTCGCGCAAAAGCGGCGCGTGTCCTTCACCCGGAACCGTCACCGAACTCATCTGCGGATGCCGCCGCCGCATCTCTTCGACGGTCGCTTCTGACAACAGATCGGAATTGCCACCTCTAAGAACGAGAAGCGGAACGCGCTTCAGTGCCTCGAACTGCGGCCAGAGAGCAGGAATAGGACCGTCGAGTACCGAGAGACATTTCGTGAGCTTGCTATCGTATCCGCTCGTCGGCTTGCCGTTCTTCTCGTTGAAGAGTTGCCGTGCAACGGCGTCCGTATCTTCGTCTGTCAGATTAGGAAAATCGCGCTGGGTGAGATCCCGAACGATGCGCGCGGCGTCTGGCCAATTTTTCGGCACAGGAATCCGGCCGACGTAACCGGCAATTCGCGCAAGCCCGTCCATCTCGATAAGCGGACCAATATCGTTCAAGACAACAGGTCCGACCAAAGACGGTTGAACGGCCGCGAGCACCATCGTGATCAGTCCACCGCGAGACGTTCCGATGATGCCCGCTTCGCGCAGTCCGAGCATCGTCATGTAGTCGATGGCATCCTGCATCTCGATCGGAACGGCGTAGTTCTTCCAATCACGATCGTGCTCGGAAAGGCCGCGTCCGCGCGTATCGAGCGTGAAGACGTCGCGCGCAGGACTGCTGTTCTGGCTCAGCGCCAGCGCGATCGTGTGGAAGTCGCGGCTGTTGCGTGTCAGTCCGGCCAAGCAAACGATCGGGCGGGCACCGGCCGGTATCGCCGCGCGATAATGCCGGCCGTAGAGCCGCAATCCGTCACGTCCATGAAAATAGATTTCATCGTAACCTGTCGCGGTCTCGGTGGTCATCAGCTTGCTGTCGTCCCGTATCAAGTCCGCGCGGTATCAGCCTTCGTTGCCCGAGGGGCGGGCGCGTGTGTTGGCACTTCCCGTCGATTGCCCGTCGTGAATTCGAATGAGATCCTGCTGCATGCGCAGAGCATTCTTGGTGTCGCCAAGTCTGGACCGATAAATCTGTATGTTCGCAAGAACTTTCGTCACGTACTCACGGGTTTCTTTGAACGGAATGCGTTCGATCCAGTCGACTGTATCGACATTCGGATCGCGCGGATCGCCGTTCTCACGAATCCATTGGCGCGCGCGGCCAGGCCCCGCGTTATAGCCCGCGAGCCCGAGAACATAGGAGCCCTTAAAGTCTTGCATGCGGTCGGCGATATACGCCGATGCGATCATGACGTTATAGGGCGTGTCCGTCGTGAGCTTCGCAATTTGGCATTTGATCTTGTAGTCGCGGCAAACGTGGTTCGCCGTGATGGTCATCACCTGAAGCATGCCTTTTGCACCGGCGCCTGAAATGGTCTGCGGTTCGAACTCCGTCTCCTGCCGCGCGATCCCGAGAAGCAGCGCCGTCTCCGGCGGTGGACGCAGCGGCTTGTAGGCAGGGAACGGCTTCACCGGATACGAATACATGAGCAGATTCTGCCCACGCGCCACCGAGCTTTTCGCCAGCCGGAGCGACATCTGCGGATCGCCGAGAACTTCGGCGATATGGGCAATGATGCCGCCTTCGGCTTCGCTCGGGAACGCGCTCTGCAATCCGGTCAAAAAGCTCCGCGTATAGGCGCGCGATAGATTGGCCTTGCCAGCAATGATCAACGCCTTCGCAGCGTCGAGCGTATTGAAATTACGGATCTGCTCCGCGGTCGGAAGCGCGGGCGGCGTGATCTTGATCGACCGGCGTTCGGGATCCAGAACTTGCATCGCGAGAAGCCCGTGGAACGTGTCCGGGTTCTTCGCGGCGAGCTGATACCGAGCCATTGCGCCTGCACGATCGCCGCGAGCATCTGACACGCGACCGAGCCAATAAGCGGATTTCGCGCGGCTTAACGGACCATCGGCGGCTTTCGCCATGTCCTGGAAGTGACGTTCCGCAGCCGTCGGATTGTTGAGGTAGCGCAGTGCAATCCAGCCCGCCATGAACGTCTGATCTTTGAGCGGGTTCACGCTGAGCGGTCCGGCGTCCTTCACGAGCCGGTAGGCAAGCTGCATTTTTCCAGCCTTGAGCGCGCCATACGCGAGTTCGCGCCGCTCCGCCCACCACTCATCAAGTTCGGCAATCTTTTTGGGATCGGTCGGAACCGAGAGAATGATGCGGGATGCTTCCTCTATCTTTCCGGCTTTGCGCAGCATCTGCACGCGATGAAAGTCGAGCCCGTGATCGTCGCTCTCACCGGAAGAGACAGCGGCCAGTTGGCTGTCAGCGTTCTTTGCCCTGTTGAAAACAGCGAGCCGCGCGGTTGCGATTTTCTGCTCAGACGCGGGAAGCAGCGGAATGAGCCGCTTCGCTGCCGCCGCTCGTTCAACGCGGTTGGCTGCAAAGCGGACGTTGTTCGTTACCATCCGGTCGAAGCGCCACTTGTGATCGGCAGGCGTCAACAGCTTCCCGAATCTCGCAATGAACCCGCTTTCAAGCTCCGGCGCGATCGTCATCTCGCGCCACACTTTCGCAGCGAGAGCGCGAGCTTTCTGCGTGTTCCCTTCCGCGAGATACGCGGAGGCAAGGGCCGCATTGCCGACGCCCGTCTGCGGGCCGCCGTTCTTCAGGAAGTCCTTGATCTCCTGCGCGCTACCGCCATCTTTGAAAAGCGCTTCCTCCAGCCGCTGCGTAATCATCTCGCGATTTGGCCAGAGTGGATTGTCTCGCAGGAACGCCTGAAACTCCGCAGGCTTGCCAAGACCCCACCGGAGACGGATCCAGTCGGCAAGTTTGCGGGCAACCGGATCTGAGATCCCGTTACGGGCATCCATGAACGCATCGATGTCGCGCTTACGGACCGCAGCAGAGGCCTCACGAAGGCGACTCGCATCGCCGGACGAGGGTGTCACCGACAACAAGGGAGCGAGAGCGGCGTCAAGCTTTGCGAGGTGCTGCTTTTCGGCAGCAGAGATTGTAGGGGCTGGGCTGATGCTCGGCGTGCCCTGCGCGCTGGCAGGCACCGAAAACCCGGCCACCGCAAGAGCGAAAAGGCCAGCAAACGCGCGGAAAGAAGCGCGTCGGCGAAGGCTAAAAGGCGCGACCGAGGAAGAAATTGTAGGCATGGCTCTCATTCGCTGAGACGCGGCACTGCCGATCTTGCGGCGGGCCAGCCGAGCGCCTAATGTCGCTGGACCTGCGTCGCCGGTCATCGTTTCTCCAGCATTAAGGGGTGGTATGGTGTCTGGCGCAAGCATTTCACACCTGGCGAGGTGGCATGCTCGTGCGGCGAGACCATGACCCGTCGCTCTTATATGGGGCTGACGGGACAGTAGGTTCTTGAGTTAACGAGTCGGCCGTGTGCTGATCCAATCCAAGGCAACCGCATGTTCAACGGCTCCATTACGGCTCTCATAACACCATTTCGCAACGGCAAAGTGGATGAGGCCGCCTTTACCCGCTTCGTAGACTGGCAGATTTCGGAAGGCACGAACGGCCTCGTTCCTGTCGGTACGACCGGCGAAAGCCCGACGCTAGACCACGATGAACACAAGCGCGTCATTGAACTTTGCGTGCTCGCCGCCAAGAAGCGCGCGCCGGTTATTGCCGGTACGGGATCGAACTCGACGGACGAAGCGGTTGAGCTGTCGCGCTATGCGCAGGAGATTGGTGCGGACGCGGTGCTGATCGTCACGCCTTATTACAACAAGCCGTCGCAAGAGGGGCTTTATCAGCACTTCAAGGCGATCAACGACGCGATCTCAATTCCGATCGTTATCTACAACATTCCGGGGCGCTCGATTGTCGACATGTCTGTCGAGACGATGGCGCGTCTTTATGAACTGAAGAATATCGTCGGCGTGAAGGATGCCACCGCGAATCTCGCGCGTCCGTCACAGGTTCGCGCAGCGCTTGGGCCTGATTTCTGCCAGCTCTCCGGCGAGGACGCGACGGCGCTTGGCTTCATGGCGCATGGCGGGCGTGGTTGCATCTCGGTCGCGTCAAACGTGGCGCCGCGGCTTTGCGCTGAGTTCCAGCGCGCCTGCCTCGCGGGTGATTTCAAGACAGCGCTCGCGCTGCAGGATCGCTTGATGCCTCTGCACGACGTTCTCTTCATCGAAACCAATCCCGGCCCCGTGAAATATGCGGTCTCTCGCCTGGGACTGTGCTCAACCGAAATGCGGCTGCCGATGGTTCCGATTTCGGAAGCCTCCCGCAAGGCGATTGATCGCGTGCTCGTTCAGCTTGATCTTATCGGCGCTAAGGCTGCCGAGTGATCGCATCTCGGACCGATTGATCCATGGCCGCCAAACGCGACGACGGCACGACGCTTGTCGCCGAAAACCGCAAAGCACGTCACGAGTACTTCATCACCGATAGCTGGGAGGCGGGCATCGAGCTCCTCGGCTCGGAGGTGAAATCGCTGCGCCGTGGCCAATCCAACATCGCCGAGAGTTACGCATCGATCGAGGATGGTGGCATCTGGCTGATCAACAGCTACATCGCCGAATATCCCGGAGCCGCGCTCTTCCCACATGAGCCGCGCCGCAAGCGCCGACTGCTGATGCACGGGAAGGAGATCCACAAAATTGGAATCCAGATCGCTCGCAAAGGCATGACGCTCGTTCCGCTCGAACTCTATTTCAACGAGAAGGGCCGCGCGAAAGTGAAAGTCGGCTTGGCGCAGGGCAAGAACCACTCGGATAAACGCCAGGACGCCGCCAAGCGCGACTGGAACCGCCAGAAAGCGCGGCTCTTGCGCGATAAGGGCTAAGTCGACATGGCAGCTCAATCAGGCACACCGAAAAGCTCGCCCGCAAACAACACCGGCGTTCAGCACTTGCTTGCTGGAACACGTGTTCCTGACGTTCCGCTGCCTGCAACGCGTGGCGCTGACGTCAATCTTGCGCGTTTTCAGGAACGCGCGATTGTCTTCGTCTATCCGATGACGGGCACGCCGGGACTTCCGAACCCGCCCGATTGGGACAACATTCCGGATGCCCACGGATCGACGCCGGAAACGGAAGGCTTTCGCGATTGCTACGCCGAGTTCGAAGTTGCCGGATACGAGATCTTTGGATTGAGCGGCCAGTCGCGCGACGAGCAACGCGCCTTCGCCCAGCGTGCCGGAATCCCGTATCTTCTGTTGAGCGACGAACGGCTTGCTTTCGCTGACGCGCTGAAACTCCCGCGGTTCGAAACGGGAGGAAAGACTTATCTAGAGCGGCTGACATTGGTCGTTCGAGACGGGATCATCTACCGCGTCATCTACCCCGTTCGTCCGCCCGCTTCCCACGCGCGCGAACTTTTGCAGGCCCTGAATCCAGCTCGCCTCGGATAGCTGCAAAGACAGAGCGGAACATTTCGCGCGTCAGCCTTCCGGTGTTCGTATTGTATCGCGAGCAGTGAAAGCTATCGAACATCGCGAGATTCGGTTCGAGCTGGTGGCGTGAGCCGTGCGCAAACGGAAAGAGCGCTTTGCGCTTTCCGAGCGTCGTCAGCGTTTGCTCATGCGCGATGCGGCCAAGCGCGAGAAGGATCGTCATCCGAGGCAGATGCGCGAGCCGCGATTGAAAAAACGGGCGGCAAGTCGCGATCTCTTTGGGCTCCGGCTTGTTCTGCGGCGGCACGCAACGCACCGAATTCGTGATGAGACAGTCCAGAAGCTCAACGCCGTCGTCGGGCCGCGCGTCGTAGTTGCCCCGCGCGAAGTGAAAATCCAGCAGCGTCTCGTAGAGAAGAACGCCCGCATAGTCGCCTGTGAACGGGCGGCCAGTCCGGTTGGCGCCATTACGCCCGGGTGCAAGTCCGACGATGACCAAGCGCGCAGTCTCGCTGCCGAACGACGGAACAGCCCCGTTGAACCACGACGGCTCATCGGTTTCGTTTTCCATGCGATAGGCAACAAGCCGCGGGCACCGCGGGCATTTCACCGGCGCTTCAGGGGGAAAGCTCTCGTTCTCTGCCAGACCGACCGGCATGGACCGAGCGTGCCTCTTTTGTAGATCAGATTTCTTCTTCGGCGAGATCATCGTCGCCAAGATAGTCCGGTTCCCGACCGCTCGGAGCCGGTCCACGACCCTGATAGCCGCGAGCCTCGCGAGCGGGCGCTCTGCCCTGCGTCCGGCCAACCTGATCTTCAAGGTCAGCCAGATCGATGAACTGATCGGCCTGCCGCCTCAGTTCGTCGGCGATCATAGGCGGTTGCGTCTGCAGCGTCGAGATCACGCTGACGCGCTTACCCTTTTGCTGCAGGGCCGCTACGAGGCTTCGAAAATCCCCATCGCCCGAGAAGATGACCAGATGATCGAGGTGGTCGGCAAGGCGCATCGCGTCCACCGCCAGTTCGATATCCATATTGCCTTTGATCTTCCGGCGACCGGTGGAATCCGTGAACTCCTTGGTCGGCTTCGTGACCATCGAGAAGCCGTTGTAATCGAGCCAGTCGATCAACGGACGGATGGACGAGTACTCCTGCTCTTCAGCAAGCGCGGTGTAGTAAAGCGCGCGGATGAGGTTGCTCTTTTGACGGAACATCCCAAGCAAACGCTTGTAGTCGATGTCGAACCCGAGCGATTTTGCGGTGGCATATAAGTTTGCGCCGTCAATAAAGAGGGCGACCCGCTCCGTCGGATAAAAGTGCATCGAAATATCCTGCGCTATTTAATTCATTGAATGATGTACAGTATTGTATGGTCAATTAAGCCGCACACCTTCAAAAGTTAAAAGGGTACTTCTACGCAGTAGATCAAGAAAATCTGATCTCACGGCCTTTCGTTTGTGTGCGACAAAAAGTCTAGTTCGGTGCAGCAAAATTTGCTGCGTTTGCACACCGAACGTCACCGGTGCCTTGATTTTTGAGCGCTAGCGTGTCAGTAATGAGGTGAACGTCACGGGAGACTTCCCGGGCATAGTCGCGCTTCAGCGTCAGGTTGCGCTACAACTCCGATAAGCCGCCGAGATTTAACCAAGGGAAGGTCAGCCTTCATGGCTCGCGTTACCGTCGAAGATTGCGTCGATAAGATTCCCAACCGTTTCGAGTTGGTGCTGCTCGCAGCGCACCGCGCTCGCTCCATCACCAATGGCAGCGCGATGACCATCGCCGCCGATGACGACAAGAATCCCGTTATCGCTCTCCGCGAAATTGCAGAGCGCACGATCGCGCCGGACGATATGCGCGAGACTTTGATTTCGTCGATCCAGAAGAACACCGAAGTGGATGAGCCTGAAGCCGTCGCCGCTCCGCTTCTTCCGCCTGATCGGCGCGCACCGATGCTCGGCCGCGATGATCTTTCCAACGACACGCAGGTCGATGTGATGACCGAGGAGCAGCTGCTCCGCGGCTTGGAAAGCATGACGCCGCTTGAGCCATCAGCCAACATCGGATCGGGCCCCGGCCCGCGCGAACGTGACCGCGATCCGCGTGACCGCTCGCGTTAAGCCGCGTCACGGGTGCGCGCGTCGCTGTCACACCGTGAAATCCTTTAATAAGTTTACGGTCTTCGGCTAGCTTGCGCTCGGAAGGAGTGCGGCGGCACCATGATGCGGCAATACGAGCTCGTCGAACGGGTTCTCAAATACGATCCGAAGGCAGACGAGGCGCTTCTTAATCGCGCCTACGTTTACGCCATGAAGGCGCACGGCAACCAACGCCGCGCGTCGGGCGCCCCCTATTTTTCTCATCCTCTCGAAGTCGCGGCGATCCTGACCGACTTGAAGCTGGATGACGCCACCATCGCTACGGCGCTGTTGCACGACGTCATTGAGGACACTGACGCCACCCGCACCGAAATCGATCAGATGTTCGGCCCGGAGATCGGCAGCCTCGTCGACGGTCTAACCAAGATCAAGCGCCTCGACCTCGTCTCGAAGAAAGCCGAGCAGGCGGAGAATTTCCGCAAGCTCCTGATCGCGATTTCGACCGACATCCGAGTTCTGCTCGTCAAGCTCGCCGACCGCCTCCACAACATGCGCACGCTCGAGCACATGAAGCCGGAGAGCCGTCGCCGCAACTCCGAAGAAACGCTCGATATCTACGCCCCGCTCGCCGGCATGATGGGCATGCAGGCGCTGCGCGAAGAGCTTGAAGACCACGCATTCCGCTGGCTGCACCCCGATGCCTATCAGGCCGTAACCGAGCGACTGAGCGATATGCGCAACCGCAATCGCGGCCTGGTCGAAGAAATTCGGCAGGCGATCGCTCGCAAATGCGCGGATGCCGGTATCAAGGCAGATACGATGGGGCGCGAAAAGAAGCCCTACGCCATCTGGAGCAAGATGGAGCACAAGCAGATCAGTCTCGAACAGCTGTCGGACATCTACGGCTTTCGAGTGCTCGTCGATTCCATCGAAGACTGTTACCGCGTGCTCGGCATCGTCCACACGACGTGGAGCACCGTGCCGGGCCGCTTCAAGGATTACGTTTCTGCGCCGAAGCGCAACAATTACCAGTCGATCCACACGACCGTTTATGGTCCGCGCCACCAGCGCGTCGAACTGCAAATTCGCACGCACGAAATGCACCACACCGCAGAATACGGCATCGCGGCGCATGCGATTTATAAAAACGAGCAGGCGCACGCCCGGAACGGCCACGACGCCGAGAGCGGCGATGATAGTCCTTACGGGCGTCTGCGTGCGATGATCTCGACGCTGCTCGAAGCGGCGAACCCCGAAGAGTTCCTCGAGCATACGAAGCTCGAACTTTTTCACGATCAGGTCTTCTGCTTCACGCCGAAGGGTCGCCTCATCGCCCTTCCTCGCGGCGCAACGCCGCTCGACTTCGCCTACGCGGTACACACCGACATCGGCAACGAAGCAATCGCCGCCTACATCAACGGCCGCCATATGCCGATCGACACGCACTTGCGTAACGGCGACGAAGTGGTGATCGAGACTTCGAAAAATCACGTCCGCCCGGCCGCGTGGGAAGCGTTTGCCGTCACGGGAAGGGCTCGTGCCGCTATCCGGCGCGCAGCGCGAGAGGCGGAGCGCCGGCGCTTCATCGCACTCGGTCGCCAGTTGCTCGGCTCGTCTCTGGCGGGTGCCGAGGTCGACTACTCGGAGGAAAAGATCAAGGCTGCGGCTTTGAAGTCTGGTTTCAAGTCCGCAGACGAGATGTTCGCAGCCATCGGCCGGGATGAAATCGCGTTGTCGGATCTCCTCGGCGTGGTCATCCCTAACGCGCCAGCCGAGCAAAACGAACCTTCGTACAAACCGGCCCGCAAGTTCGGCCGCGCTCAAGCGCAGGACGGCTGGGTCAATATCGACAAGGTAACCAGCCTTAAATTTCGCTCGTCCGAAATCGACGGCGCCACGGCTGTTTCAATCAGCGGACCGAGCCAGGACCTGCCAATCCGCTTTGAGCCGGGCGGCGCTGTGCCGGGAGACCGGATCGTCGGCGTGATGGCGATGGGTGAGGGGATTCGGGTGTTCCAGATCCATTCGCCGCGGCTAAAGGAATACGAGCAAGAGCACTGGATAGATGTGACTTGGGACATCGATCCTGAACATCCGCAGCGATTTCCGGCCCGAATCAGTGTTACCGCTCTAAACGCGCCGGGGTCGCTGGCCGATATCGCTAGGGTTATTGGCGAGACGGGCGGCAACATCGACAACATTAAGATGGCCAAGCGGGCAGCCGATTTCACCGTGATGCACATTGACCTCGAGGTTTTCGATTTGGTGCATTTGAACCACATAGTAGCAGGCCTGCGGGCTAAACCCGCAGTCGCGAAGGTGGAACGGCTCTTCGAGTAGGTTATAACCGCGTGGAAACCGGGCGCGGGTTGAATTTGATACAGGCGTGAAATGGTACGTCACGGTTTGCGAAATCGGTTGTCGGTAGCGTGGGAGTCCGTCGGGCGATGGACGTCCCTGCTTGCGCCGCTTCGTAAGCGCCTCTCCTATTACTGGCGCCGTCTTCTCCGCATCAGAGCAACGCCACATGAAGTTGCGCTGGGCTGCGCCGCAGGCGTGTTTGCGGCCTGCACCCCCTTCATCGGGTTCCAGATGGCGATGGCGGGTGCGCTCGCATTCCTGCTCCGCGTCAGCATCCCCGCAGCCATGCTCGGCACATTTATCGGCAATCCATTGAGTTGGCCTGCGATCTGGGGCGCATCGTACGTCGCGGGCGTCTGGGTGCTCGGACACGACCCAGCCTATGCGACGGAACATTTCGTTGAGACGGCCAATGCCTTGAGCAAAACGCTGCTCGAGCCTTCGCCCGAAACGCTCGACACAGCCGTCGTCACCCTGTCGCCATTTGTTGAGCCGATGGTCGTCGGCGGACTTCTCGTCGGTCTGGTCGCGGCACTGTTTAGTTACTATCCTACGCGTCAGGCCGTGCGCGTTTTTCAGAAGCGCCGTAGAGTTCTGAGCAGCTGAGTTGACGTCAGCACCTGCTTTTCATTTTCATTCGATTGGTAAGTATCGTGGCTGCTACCCGTATGCCTATTGAAACCGCCGAAACGCGGGGTCCGCTTCGCCTCGGCGTAAACATCGACCACGTCGCGACGCTTCGTAATGCGCGTGGCGGCTTGCATCCCGATCCGTTGCGCGCCGCGCATCTGGCGATCGAGGGCGGCGCCGACGGCATCACCGCGCATTTGCGTGAGGATCGTCGTCATATCTCCGATACCGACATCACCCGCCTCAAGAACGAACTCACCCGCCCGCTCAACCTTGAGATGGCGGCGACCGACGAGATGCTGGAAATCGCCATTCGTCACGTTCCGAATGCGTGCTGCCTCGTGCCGGAACGGCGCGAAGAACGCACCACGGAGGGCGGTCTCGATGTTATCGGCAGCGCCAAAACTTTGACGCCGTTTATCGCGCGTTTGCAGGATGCGGGTATTCGCGTTTCGCTCTTCATCGAGCCCGATCCCAGAACGATCGAAGCTGCAGCCGAAGCGGGCGCCGATATTGTCGAGCTGCATACCGGTCGCTACTGCAATCTCGCCCTTGCGCATGACGCAGCCGGAGTGGCTCATGAAGTTGCACGCCATGCGGAGGCCGCCAGGGTCGCTGCGAGCGTGGGCCTGGAAGTCCACGCCGGGCACGGCTTGACCTACAACACAGTCCGGCCAATCGCAGAGCTCTCCGAAATCATCGAACTCAATATCGGGCACTTTCTGATCGGCGAGGCGATCTTCGGCGGTTTGCCAGCGGCAGTTCGCCGGATGCGCCTTCTCATGGACGACGCGCGCAACCTGTACGCCACGCGCCGCACAGCAAAAGCACGCGTATGATCGTCGGCATCGGGAACGACCTCTGCGACATTCGCCGCATCGAGAAATCGATCGATCGCTTTGGTACGCGCTTTCTAAACCGCGTGTTTACTCCCGAGGAGCAGCGCAAGGCCTTCTCGCGTGCCCACCCGGCGCGCACGTTCGCAAAGCGGTTCGCGGCGAAGGAAGCGGCAACGAAGGCGCTGGGGACCGGATTTCGCTACGGTGTCCATTTTCGCGACATTGGCGTCGTCAACTCGCCCGACGGTCGGCCAACACTGGCGCTTGCTGGCGGCGCTGCCCGGCGCCTTGCGTCGATGACGCCCGAGGGGTTTCAGGCACGCATCGACGTCACTCTGACCGATGAGTACCCGCTGGCCGAGGCAGTCGTTATTATTTCACTCGTTGCCGCACACCCTGCAGCGCCTGGCAAATAGGACGCGCTACTGCAACTTTGAAAACACGGCGAAATTGAACGCGACGTCCTGTATCTGCTTACCTTTTCGTCATGTTGCCACCCCTCGTTGCAGCCATTATGCAAAGTCGCTATAGCGGTCCGCTGACACAAAGCGAGTGCCCCGGCCAATGCCGCTCGGCGGCCGCATAGGAGCCCCTGCATGAGCCTTGGTACCAAGACGTCGAGATCGAGCTGGTCTGAAACCCTCATCATCGTCGTCGAAGCACTCGCCATTGCGATGTTCGTAAGGGTCTTCTTCTATCAGCCCTTCAACATTCCATCGGGCTCGATGAAGGAAACGCTGCTGATCGGCGATTACCTGTTCGTCTCCAAGCTCTCGTATGGCTACAGCAAATACTCCTTCCCCTTCAGCCCGAACCTGTTCTCCGGCCGCATCTTCTCGGCCGAGCCCAAGCGCGGCGACGTCGCCGTCTTCAAGCTGCCGCGAGACAACTCGACTGACTACATCAAGCGCGTGATCGGCTTGCCGGGCGACGAAATTCAGATGAAGGACGGCCAGCTCTTCATCAACGGGCAGGCCGTGCCCAAAACCCCCGCCGGCGAATTCACGACGCGCGAAGAGGGACGGGAACGCACCATTCCGGTTTTCGAGGAAACGCTGCCGAACGGCGTGAAGTACAAGGTGCTCGACAGCGATCCTAACGGCCCGCTCGACAACACCGGGATCTACAAGGTCCCCGAGGGTAACTACTTCATGATGGGCGACAATCGCGATAACTCGACGGACAGTCGCGTTCGCAGCGCCGTCGGCTTCGTACCGCTCGAGAACTTCATCGGTCGCGCTGAAATCATCTTCTTCTCCGCGCGCGTCGACGATCCCGATGCCCTGCGTTTGTGGACGCCATGGACGTGGCCATTCGACATACGCTGGAATAGGTTCTTCCAACTCGTTCGATGACCGCAACGGCGCGTGGCGATGTTGAGACCTCGCAAATTCAAGGAACTGGAAACCAAGCTCGGTCACCGGTTCAAAAATCAGGATCTTCTGGAGCGCGCGCTAACTCATGCGAGCGTTCGCGGAGGCAAGATCGCGCGTTTCGATAACGAACGATTGGAGTTTATCGGCGACCGCGTGCTGGGTCTCGCCATCGCTGAAATCCTGAACGAACAGTATCCGGATGCAAATGAGGGCGAACTCGCGCGCCGCTATAACCGGCTCGTGCGGGGAGAGGCCTGCGCGAAGGTTGCCCGTGCGATTAGCCTCGGCTCCCACCTTATATTGTCGGACAGTGAAGCCGACAGCGGCGGTCGCGATAAGACGACCATCCTGGCAGACGCGGCCGAAGCCCTGCTTGGGGCTGTCTTCATCGACGGAGGCTTCGACAAAGCTCGCGCCGTCGTCCATAATCTATGGCGGGAACAATCCGAGCTTGTTCCCGAAGTCGCCGTGGACGCCAAATCGGCGCTGCAGGAATGGGCGCAGGGCCAGGGATTGGCACTGCCGAAATACACGGTTATCTCGCGCAAGGGTCCTGACCATGCGCCGCGCTTCACTGCCGAGGTGGTGATCGCAGGCCGGGAACCGGCACGAGGCGAAGGCGCTTCGAAACGTATCGCCGAACAGGCCGCCGCAACGGTCCTGTTGACGCGTGAAGGAGTAGGAGGCCCGCTTGTCGACAACTGAAACAGAACAGCCTGCAAACGTGCCCGAAGAGGGCCGTCGCTGCGGGTTCGTGACGGTGCTTGGCCCGACAAACGCGGGCAAGTCGACGCTCGTCAACGCGCTTGTGGGCACGAAGATCGCGATCGTCTCCCACAAGGTGCAGACCACGCGCGCGCCCATTCGCGGCATCCTGACGGAGGGCAGCAGCCAGATCGTCTTCACCGATACGGCCGGCATCTTCAATCCGAAACGCCGCCTCGACCGCGCTATGATCGATGCCGCTTGGGGTGGCATCGAAGACGCGGATGTCATTCTGCTGGTCATCGACGCGGCGACCGATCCCGACGACGACACGATGAAGATCGTCGAACGGTTGAAGTCCGCCAAGAGCAAGCGCATCGCGGTCCTGAACAAGGTCGACCGCGTGGAAGACAAAACCAAACTTTTGAAACTCGCCGAGAAGCTGGACGGCGCGTTGGCGTTCGACAAGGTCTTCATGATCTCGGCGCTCGAAGGCAAAGGCGTTACCGATCTCAAGAAGCATCTTCTCGAGATCGTACCCGAGGGCCCTTGGCACTACGCCGAAGACGACGTGACCGACGTGCCGATGCGCACGCAGGCCGCCGAGATGACGCGCGAAAGCATCTATCGCTTCCTGCACCAGGAGCTTCCGTACACGACGACGGTGGAAACACTGAGCTGGAAGACGCTGAAGGATGGCTCAGCCCGCGTAGAGCAGACGATCTACGTTGAGCGCGACGGACAGAAAAAGATCGTCCTCGGCAAGGGCGGCGCAACCATCAAGAAGATTTCGAGTTCCGCGCGCAAGGCGATCGAAGAAATGGCCGGTCACCGGATCCACTTGTTTCTGTTCGTCAAAGTGCGCGAGAATTGGGAAAGCGATCCAGAACGGTATCGCGAAATGGGCCTGCCTTTCCCCAAGTCGTGAGGCGCCCAGCCGCTTGGCGCGATCATGCAGTGGACCGACGAAGCCATAGTCCTATCGGTAAAATCGCACGGTGAAACCGCGGCGGTCGTGGAGCTGTGGACGCGAGCTCACGGCCGTCATCTCGGCCTCGTACACGGCGGGCGCTCGCGGCGGCTGCGGCCGTTGCTTCAACCAGGAAATCACGTTGACGCAACCTGGAAGGCCCGCCTGAGCGATCAGCTTGGCCACGTCTCGATTGAGATGCGCCGCGCCTTCGCAGCCGAAACGCTCGACGACGCAAGTGCTCTCGCAGCGCTTTCGACCATGACGGCCCTGACGCATCTGCTGCCCGAACGCGATCCCCATCCGAACCTCTACGAGATCACGCTTTTCGTTCTCGGCTTTCTCAACGACGCGACCGTATGGCCGCCGCTGCTTGTGCGCTGGGAATTGGCGTTGCTCGATGAGCTTGGCTTTGGGCTTGACCTCAGTCAGTGCGCGGCAACCGGCAGCAACGACCGATTGATCTATGTGTCGCCGAGGACGGGCAGGGCAGTCTCCGCCTCCGCGGGTGAGCCCTATCGCGACAAGCTGCTCGCGCTTCCGCAATTTCTGACGCGCGACCGCGGTGGTCACGTATCGAATTCAGATATCGGATTGGGCTTCGCGTTGACGGGGCATTTTCTCGAACATCGCGTCCTGCTGCCGCGCAATCAAACGCTGCCGGAATCGCGTGCGCGCCTGCTTGCGCATCTGTCGGCTTGGTCGCCGGGCTAACGCGCAACGGAAAAACATTTCGCCAAAAATCTGCGACGGAACCCGGCGCGTGCGCCGTTTCCTAACTGACAGTCGAAATAAGGATCGCGGGATCCGATGTTTCAGACAGTCTCTTCCTGCGGCCGCCAGGCCGCCCGTGCAGACTTGGCATTGCTTGGCATTCCATGGGCAGTCGCTGAGATAAAGCACCCGTCCGGATTCCCCCGCCGGACGGGTGCTTTGTTTGGCACCCGGAGACCCGCGTGAATGACATGCGAACAACCACCTATTCGCCGCATCTGCTTTCATCTGCCGTTCATGCCGAACGGGACAGAAAGGTGCGGAAATCTGCTTTCTGTTGCGCTTGCGGGAGCGCGACAGACCCAACGAGGGCCGCAGCCAAAACTGCGGCCCTCGATGCCCATCAGATGCACCTCGGCACGTTCTGCTCCGGCAGTCCGACAATCGGTCAATTTTTAAGGGCCGATTAAGTACTCCCACTTACTCTTAGCCTCGGGTCGGGGTTTTGGGTCGTGGGTTTGCGATGAGTGAGCTGCAGTCTGTTCCAGTTGCTGAAATTCTAAAGCGTGGACGTATTGATGCTAGCGACATGCGCGCTTTGCGGCATGTGTTCTATGAGGACGGCATCGTCACGGCAGGAGAGGCTGAGCTTCTCTTTCAGTTGAATGATAGGTGCACGCCGCATACGCCCGAGTGGTCGGACTTCTTTGTTGAAGCGATCACCGACTACATGGTTTTCCAGGAAGCGCCACAGGGCTACCTGACCCTCACCAACGCCAATTGGCTGATTGACCGTGTCTCGCGCGATGGCCGCGTCACGAGCAAATCTGAGATGGCGCTCATCATCAATATTCTCGACAAAGCGCGCTGGTCGCCAGTCAGCCTTACGAAGTTTGGGCTGGAGCAGGTTAAAGCCGCCGTGATCCATGCCGACGGTCCGCTGCGTAAAGGCAAGACTTTGCCTCCCGGCCAGATCACCGAAGGCGAAGTCGATCTTCTGCGGCGCATTCTCTATGCGTTCGGCGGCGACGGAAACGTGGCTGTCACCCGCGAAGAAGCCGACGTCCTATTCGACATCGACGAGGCCGTCCGCAATGGCCCGGCGAACGCGGCATGGACGGATCTCTTCGTTAAGGCAGTTGCCAACGTGATGATGGCAGCGTCGGGCTATTCCGTGCCGTCCCGCGAAGAGGCTCTGCGCCACGAAGCCGGTGCCAGCATCGGTGAGCAGTCTATTTCCGTTCTCAGCACACTTCTGAAGATGGCCCAGTCCAACTTGGCGTCGGTACGGGAAGCTTACCGCGATCAGACCGCCGAAGAGCGGGCTTTGGCGCGTCTGGAGCACCAGAGAATCGAAATTATTACCAACGAAGAGATCACGCACGCCGAGGCGAGCTGGCTCGTCGCACGTCTGGGGCGGGATGGTCATCTCAGCCCCAGCGAAATGGCACTAATTGCCTACCTGAAGCAGGAATGCCCCAGAATCCACCCCGCGCTCACGGAAGCGGTGGAGAGGCTCGCCCGCGCGGCCTGATCCGGCTCAAAGGCGTCGTGCGGCAGCGAATCGCAGTCGCGGCGGGTCTGCCGCGGCCCCGGCATGTTTACTGGACCTGATGCAGCCACTAGAACGGCGCTCAGTAGTCCCATAAGCATCTCCAACAAAAAGATTTCGGGAAGGATCGGGGTCGGCCGATGTTCAAGAAGATTTTGATCGCAAACCGCGGTGAAATCGCGTGCCGCGTTATTAAGACGGCACGCAGGATGGGCATCAAGACGGTTGCCGTCTATTCCGACGCCGATCGCGATGCTCTCCATGTCGAGATGGCCGACGAAGCCGTCCACATCGGACCTCCGGCCGCCGCTGAATCCTATCTGTTGATGGATAAGATCATCGCCGCCTGCAAGGCGACGGGCGCTGATGCGGTCCATCCCGGTTATGGCTTTCTCTCCGAGCGCGAGTCCTTCCCGACCGAGCTGCAGAAAAACGGCATCGTGTTCATTGGCCCGAACGCCAAGGCCATCGCCGCGATGGGCGATAAGATCGAAAGTAAGAAGGCCGCGGCCGCAGCCAAGGTGTCGACAGTCCCCGGTTACATGGGTGAGATCAAAGACGCCAAGCACGCTGTTCAGATCTCCAACGAGATCGGCTACCCCGTCATGATCAAGGCTTCGGCCGGCGGCGGCGGCAAGGGCATGCGCATTGCCTATAATGCGAAAGAAGCCGAAGAGGGCTTCCAGCTTGCACGCTCTGAAGCAAAATCATCGTTCGGCGACGACCGCTGCTTCGTCGAAAAGTTCATCGAAAATCCGCGCCACATCGAAATTCAGGTTTTGGGCGATAAGCACGGCAACGTGATTCACCTCGGCGAGCGCGAATGTTCCATTCAGCGCCGCAATCAGAAGGTGCTCGAAGAAGCCCCATCGCCGCTTCTCGACGAGAAGACCAGAAAGCTGATGGGTGAGCAGGCCGTCGCGCTCTCCAAAGCCGTTGGTTACGATAGCGCCGGCACCGTTGAATTCGTCGCTGGGCAGGATCGCTCGTTCTACTTCCTGGAAATGAATACTCGTCTCCAGGTCGAACATCCGGTGACCGAGCTCATCACCGGCATTGACCTCGTCGAGCAGATGATCCGGTCGGCTGCTGGCGAAAAGCTTGCGTTCAAACAGTCCGACATCAAGCTTAAGGGCTGGGCCGTCGAAAGCCGCGTTTACGCCGAGGATCCGTTCCGCAGCTTCCTGCCGTCCATCGGCCGCCTCGTGAAATACCGCCCGCCTGCCGAAGGTACGAAGGACGGCGTCACGGTCCGCAACGATACCGGCGTCTTCGAGGGCGGCGAGATCTCGATGTTCTACGATCCGATGATTGCCAAGCTCGTGACGCACGCTCCGACGCGCACCGCCGCCATCGAAGCGCAAGGCGTCGCGCTCGACTCTTTCTATATCGACGGCATCCAGCACAACGTCCCGTTCCTGGCGACGATGATGCAGCACCCGCGCTGGCGCGACGGCAACCTCTCGACGGGCTTCATCAAGGAAGAATTTCCTGACGGCTTCGTTCCGCGCGAACCTGAGGGCAAGGATCTCATCACGCTGGCCGCTGTCGCAGGCGCCATCGACCATCTCGGCAATGCGCGCCGCCGGGGCATCACGCATCAGATGTCGGGCCGCTCCGTCGAATTCGCCAAGCGCCGTGTGGTGAAGATCGGATCGAAAACAGTGCTCCTCGAAGCGATGGGCGAAATTCCAGGTCCTTATTACGTCTCGATCCTGGATCCAGCGGGCGAGCCAACCAAAACTCTTGAGATCACCTCTGATTGGTGGCCGGGCGAACCGGTCTGGAGTGGCACGGTTGGCGGCGCAGAGGTTGCCGTGCAGGTGCGCCCGATCGCCAACGGAACGCTCCTTTCATTCCGTGGCATTCAGGCGCCCACGTACGTCTACACGACGCGCGAGGCCGAGCTGGCGGCGTTGATGCCGGTGAAAGTCGCCGCCGATATGTCCAAATATCTGCTGTGCCCGATGCCGGGTCTTGTGAAAGCGATCAACGTCACCGAAGGCCAGGAAGTGAAGGCCGGGGACGCGCTGGCCGTCGTCGAAGCGATGAAGATGGAAAACATCTTGAAAGCGGAGCGCGATGGAAAGGTGAAGAAGATTGCCGCCAAGGCCGGAGACAGCTTGGCCGTCGACGCCATAATCATGGAATTCGAAGGCAAGTGATCGAGATGGGATAGACCAGCCTCGACATTCATTATGCAAAAAGGCCGTCCCATTTGGGCGGCCTTTTCGTTTTCTCGCATCGCTGATTGTTCGATGGATCGACGTCAGGCGAGCTTCGTCGCGGCCCGTCGGAGACCGCGCAGGATGGGCTCGTAGGCCTCCTCGTTCCGCGTTTCCGGGTAGACCATATAGACCGGATAAATGAATTTGCGGGACCGTTTCGGCTCTCGCAAGACGCCGCGACTGATCAATTTGCGCACCATGCGGGCCGGGAAGTATCCCGAACATTCGTTCGTGAGCAGGTAGTCCAGCCCCATCGGTCCAAGATCGAGACTGATCGCCGGATTGGCGTGTTCCGGAAACGCCGTAGCGTGGTCCTGCACGAAATCGCTGCCCCAATCGACCAGCAAATAGTCCGTCGCCGCGCGCCGCGCGCCGACTTTACTCGACGAAACCAGCACGAATTCCTCATCGAAAAGGTGCTCGATCGTCAAACCGGGAGGTGGCGAAGGCCGGTACATGACGGCGATATCGAGGGTGCCCTCGATAAGCCTCTGGCTGAGCGCGGCCGAAGCTCCGGCGGTAGCGGAGACAGCAATTCCCGGAATTTGAATCCGAAGACCCGCGATCCACTTCATCAAAAATCCGCTCCAGAGACTGAGCGGTGCGCCGACCGAAATGTGCTCCGGATGCTGATCAGCGAGCGAAACCTGCAACTGCGCCTGCTGCCAGACACGCACCATGGCCAGTGCATGCTTTTGAAATAGTTCACCCGCTCCGGTCAGGTCCGCACCCGTCTTTGAGCGCGTAAACAGCGGTCTTCCGAGCAGTTCTTCCAGGCCTTTGATTCGCGCCGAGACCGTTGATTGCGTGATGTTCAGTTTCTTGGCGGCATCAACGAAGCTGCCGGTCTCCGCAACAATCAGAAATGTTCGTGCGAGATTGACGTCCATTGGGCGATGCCTCGACGCGTTCGATAGAAACTCATCTATCGAAATTTTCGATAGTACCAAACATCAAATTTCGTTTGTGCATCGGTTTGAAACTTATCAATGTCGGCGACGACCCGACTCGAGTTGGGTCGACGGACGTTTCGTCGTCTGTCAACGTTCAAACGGAAGGACGATCTAAAATGGCTAAAGCTGCAAAAGCTGCGAAGAAAGCCACGAAAAAGGCTCCTGCCAAAAAGGCAGCGAAGAAGAAGAAGTAAATTGACGTTCTGCCGCGATCTCGGGAGCGGCCGTACGAAGCTTCGAGTTTTTACGGTTTGCACGATCGCAACTCTTCTTACGACCTCGGTCGCTGCAGCGGCCACGATTTCCAACCGCGGTGACAAAGAGATCAAACTCACAATCACCGAGGGCTCGTCTCGCAAAGACGAAGTTCTGCCACCTGGCAAGGTCATCGACGGGGTCTGTCGGAAGGGCTGCATCATCCGCCTCAACGACAGTTCAAAAGACGAGTACGAACTCGAAGGTTCGGAAAGCGTCTCGGTCGAAGAGGGATTTCTCTACTACGATCAGCCCGACAACAGAGTCGCGCCTCGACCCGGCAGCGGTTCTGGCACTGGCGATCAGAAGTAGATGAATAAGATCGCGGTAAAGTTTTTTGAGGCGCTCGTGTCCACCGACACGGCGCCTTTTTCATTTCTTTCTCAATGCCTTGCTAGTTGCGCTCTGAACGCGGTTCGGGTGGCGGGCCACCTATCGGTTCCACCGATACGACAGGCCCGAACACATGCCGAAACGTAGCCCGCAGCGCTACGTCGACATCATACTGCGTCACCGGCAATCCGAGATCCGCAAGACTCGTCACGCCGTGTCCCTGGATCCCGCAAGGAACGATCGCTTCATAGTGAGACATCTCTGGGTCGACGTTGATGCTGATGCCATGACTGGAAACGGAGCGGCTGACACGCAATCCGATCGCCGCGATTTTATCCTCCGTTGAACCGGACACCGCCGGTCGGCGGACCCAAACCCCGACCCTGTCGCGCCGCGTTTCCCCCTTCACGTTAAACGTGGCGAGCGTCGCGACGACCCAGGTCTCAAGTGCATTTACGAATCCGCGAACATCGAATCCGCGCGATTTGAGATCCAGCATCACGTAAACGACGCGCTGACCCGGGCCATGATAGGTGAACTTGCCGCCGCGGCCGGATCGAAACACAGGGAATCGCGCTGGATCGAGAAGGTCGACGTCCTTCGCGCCGGTTCCACCCGTGATCAGCGGCGGGTGCTCCAGCAGCCAGACGAGTTCGCGCGCGGTCCCATCGCGGATCTGTCCCGCGCGCTCCTTCATAAAATTGAGTGCGAAGGGATAGTCGACCGGCGCTTCGCCGATGGACCATTCGACCGGTGAGATGTCCGCGATCGCAGCTGCTCCGTAGGTCATGCTCATCATCCCGAGTTGAAATGGCGAAGCGCGCCGCCATTCGGAATCGAAATTCACTGAGAACTATAAAGAACCGAGCCGGACGCTGAAGCGCGAATGCACATCGATTTGTCGGTTCGGTCGAACATGCTTTCAGTGTAGGGCTGGCGAAAAGTGCAGTTCGGACCAGGCACGCGCCGAAGGAAGAACCGCGTCCGCGACGCAAAGTCCTCGGTTTTCCGAGGCGGACGAGAGGCTTGGGGCCAATCTGCCGCTTGCCTTCCTCGGATGCCTCTGTTACCTGCACGTCTTCGCGGAAACATCGGGCGGCGCACGGCGCGGTTCGGGTTTTCGATCGTTGAGGTAACGCCTCGAAAATGCGGTTGTGGCGGAATTGGTAGACGCACCACCTTGAGGTGGTGGCGCTGGAAACGGCGTGGAGGTTCGAGTCCTCTCAACCGCACCACTCTTTTAAAAAATCAACAAAATAAATAGCTTAAAGAATAGCGCAGAGGCGAAGATCGCCGCTGCCTACTCTTTAGCTAGCGTGTGACGCCCGCTGGGCATGGCGTCGGGCAGCCCCACATATCGGTGCAGCCGATACAACCGATGTCGCCGCGCGATGAGAGCCCGCCCGCCAGAGAACCCAGAGACTCACAAAGTCCGCGGTCGCTAGAGCACTGCGCGTCGCTCTAAGCCGTTACCGGCGTTTGGTCCGCCGGGTAATTCTTTCTGGCCCAAGTCTGCACGAGATGGTCCGCGACCGACGAAATCACGTCGTCGTCGCGCATGTATGCGTTGTGATAGAGCGCATCACTCAGGCGCTTCCACATAGTATCGGGATCAGCGATGCCGCCTTCCGGGCCCTCAGCCATAACGATCGTATCGTAGAGCTTCTGCGCAGCAACGAACACCGCCGCATCATCGATGCCGCCGAAGCTGAGTGCTTCAATGCGCTGTTCTTTGGCCCCCGACAGATAAGGGGGCATACGTCGGATCCCGGTAAGCCTGAACGGTCCATCGCCGCCGAATGCTGCGCCCAGAACGCCGCCGTGAATGGCAGAGCTCAGAAATTTTGCGTAGAGCCAGCCGCCGCCCGCTCGCGCAAGACCGGCGATTCCCAGGAAGATCGCGCCGTACACGATGGGAATGAGCAGGAGGAAAGTGAAATCCGCCGCCATGCCCAATCCGAACTCTCCGGCGGAAATTTTCGTGACGATTGGGTTGAGAAAGTATCCGCCGAAGGCGATGAACAGTCCCGCCGTCGCAACCACCCCGGCCAGCGAGGCAAAGGCCGTCAGCGACCGCACCGCAGCTTCCGTCTTCACGTAATACGGCGTCAGTATCGCAGCCTGCTCCAAGAGGCGCATCGCTTCATCGCGCGGGCTGTAGATCACCAGCCAATCGTCGGGCGAAAGCGCGGTTTTAAATCGGCGCATCGCGAACGAGCGATGAAACACCTTGCGTAAACCAGCAAAGAGACTCCACAGCGCGAGAAGAAGAAGCCCGCCGAAGACGACAATCGTTTCGATCAGCTTGGTCGTGCCCGCATCGAGAATGGAGACGAGATACCAGACCATGATCGGTGCAATCACGGCCCCCATCAGGATTTGGAACAAAGCGATCGCAAGCGGAACCGCCTTCAGGCGGCGGGTGAAAAAGGGCGTTCCGAAAGAAACGATCCCGCCACGGCTGCCAGCGCGCGAAGCGCGGGCAAGTGCTTCCTGGGTGATGTTGCCGCCGTGACTGTGCGCGATCACGGCATGCGGCCGCCGCATCTTGCCCAGGTCACCAAGAAGACGAACGAGGTCCGATGAGCCGCGAAGCCGGTCGTAGTCGGAATTCGCGCCAGACCATCGAAGCGGCATGATCTCGGCATCGGCAATGCCACGCCGCTCAAGTTCTCCGATGAGGCGCTGCGTAAAGGTCGAACCCTTCTGCCACCAGCTGTCACCTTCGTCAGACGCAGCCGCATCGTTTGTGCCGTGTACGGTTACGATTACGGGCCCGCCAGCGGCGTGCTCCGTCTTACGCCCAAACATTCTTGACGCCCCCCGGCTCCCATTATGATCTCAGCAGACATTAGACTGGCGTCGTGCTGGCGGGAAAGGGGAGACAGAGCGCTGCGAGCGCGAAGGATTTTCGGTCGCAATAGGCGCAACAATAACGGCCTCGCCAGTTGCAATGCTGGCGAGGAGGACTTTATGAGGCGGGTTCCGTGCGCCGCTTTCAGCTTCAGTTGAAGAAGTTCATCTGCCAGGGAAAGCCTTCTTCCTGCTTGGCAGGTTTTTTGGCTTTGGCAGGCGTTGCCGGAGCCCCATTCGCCGCGCCGGCATTTTCGATCTGAGCCGGTTTGGTTGCCGTCTTTTTAGCAGCGGGCTTTTGCTTTGCGCCGGGAGCGGGCGTCATCGACCACACAACAGATCGCGGAGCCATAGGGTTCGCGTTCTTGGCGGCCGTTTTTGCTTCGAACACTTTCTCGGCGTCGACATCGAACGCTTCCAGTGTCTCCACCGGACCCTTCGGTACGATGTGGACCACCTTGAACCCGTGCTCGTGCAAATCCTTCAGCAGGTCCGGCAGCATCTTGGCCGTCCAAGCATGGATGTCGTGCATCAGGATGATGCCCTTCTTCCGCTTGATGAGCTGCGCCATGATCCGCTGCTCAACCACGCGAGGGCTGCGTGTGAGATAGTCTTTTGAATCCACGTCGATCCAGACGGCAGCGATGTTCCGGCTATCGAGATAGCTTTCAACTTTGCGGTTGGAACTCAGATACGGAAAGCGAAACAGCGGCGTGACAGGCGAGCCTTTCGCCTTCGAAACCATAGAAATCGCGCTTTCGATCTCCTGCTGAGCCTTGTCGAAATTCACCGCCCGCATGTTTTTGTGCGACCAGGTGTGAGTTCCGATCGTATGTCCCGCGGCAGCGACTTCCCGAACCATGGCGGGGTTCGAAAGCGCCATTTGCCCGACCATGAAAAACGTGGCCTTGGTGCACTGATCCGCGAGCGCCTTGAGGATCGCAGACGTCGGCGCCTTGATCGGGCCGTCGTCGAACGTCAGCACCACTTCGCCGTCTTTGAGAAAATTGGTTGCGTCAGCGCGGCCGCTGCCGATTTGCGCGCCGCCCTTGGTATCGATTTCGACAATTCTCGAAACGCCAAGCAGCTTCGGATCGCTAGCGCATTGATCGACCTTCACGGGGCCGCCAGGCTCAAATTCCGCAGCGAGCGGCGAAATCGTCACCGCAGTCATCAGGGCCGCCAAAGCAAAGCCGAACACCGAAACCTGTCGCATGATCATCCGCTTTCCGAGAGATGATGAACTTGTAAGAAGGCAAATATGAATGTTCAACCAACAGCGCCCCTCATGCGGAGCGATACGGTTACAGAATGTTACCCAATAGTCGCGTTCCATTGCGGCTGTAATACAACCTTTGTCGGCATTCGGGCGTGCTCGTGGAGAAACCCGGCTAAAGAGACGCACACGCGGCCAGAGGATGTTCTGCAACTTTAGCGTTTCGCGAGCACAAATACTCGCGCAAATGAAACAGGCGAAACACCTTACGAACCCCCAGAGTGACACATGACAATTCGCGTTCGACCCGTCGTTGCCGACGATGAGGCAGCCTGGCTCCAGCTATTCCGTGACTACGTCACGTTCTACGAAGCCACCGTTGGCGAAGACGTTCTCATGTCGACGTGGCAGCGACTGCTGGCTGGCAGCGACAATATGATGGCGCTGATTGCACTCGACGAAACCGGCCGTCCGGTCGGCATCGCGACGCTTGTGTTCCACCGCTCGACGTGGTCGCCCACTTGGTATTGCTATCTCGAAGATCTCTTCGTTGCGCCAGACGTGCGGGGCGGCGGCGTTGGCCGCGCTCTGATCGAAGCAACCTATCAGGAAGCGGATCGCCGGGGCGCTACCCGCACATATTGGGCCACGCAGGAAAAAAACGCGGCTGCACGCGCGCTCTACGATCGCCTCGCGACGCTGACCGATTTTCTCCAGTACCGCCGCTAGAAAAGATCCGCGATCGCCTACCGTGAGGCGCCGCCGAGTTCACCAATGTGGTCGAATAGCTCGACCGCCTGCGGATAGGCTTGCAGGATCTGCGAGAGATCGTTGGACAGTTCGCGCAAGCGGGCTTTCTGCGCTCCCGTCGGCGTTCCCGCGCGCATAAGCAGCTCTAGTTCTGAAAGCCGCTGTTCGAGATGCTGCGTTCCCTGTTGCCGTGCATAGAAACGGTGCATCTCGACGATCGCCGAAAGAACGCCACTGTAATCCACGAACGTATCGCTCGTGTTGCTCGGCGCTGCCCCATTCGCTGCAGGCATTTGCGGAGCACCGTTGCGCGCCTGTCGCGGCGGCGCGGTCCGCACAGGTTCGGATGGCAGACTCTGGCGCAGTCTCGGAGTACCGGACTGTGGTGTGTGGCGCTCGATAGCACCGCTTCCATTGCTGAGCGCCGGCTGCGCGGTCCCGTTGAGAGGTTGCGCCGGGCCGGGGCTTCCGCCTGACAGCGAGTCGATCTGGCCTTTTTCGAAATTGATAACGAACGCCATTGTGTCGTCGGCGTGATTGATTTTGTCCGTCAGAATATTGCGGGCTTCCTCCAGGATCGAGCGATCGTGCGCGGAGAATCGCGAAAGCACGCCATCGTTGGAAGAAATGATGAGATAGTGCGTCTTGTCGTCTGGCCGGAGCGCGAGTGCCGCGAACACAAGCGTCATGATGGCGAGCACGACGGTTGCCCCACTTGGCGCAAGCGCGCCGAGCGAAAAGTCGGGCCGCATCGAGCCGAAGGTCACCAAAAGAAAAAGTGCTGCCAGACACCAGTAAAGAACGGTCGGCTTGGAAACGACATGCGTGCCAACGCTCACCGTGGAGATGTTGGCTATGGCGATCGTGCGGGTTGGCGTCGTCAGAACGCGGCGTTCGATCCGCAACGTAGAGAACGTTTTAGTCGCCGCAGAACTTTCCGTAATCCGTCCGTGAAATTTCATCGTACTGCAGCCCGCCAAGAGGGCTTCTGCCCTTAGTTCTCAAGCAGACCATAGGCGGTGGCGAAAGCCAACTGAAGCTTTCACGCCCTGTTGATATCCGCTGTTAGCTCGCAGGAACGTCGAGCTTACGGGTCAAGTTCTCGAATTCCCTACGCAACTCATCGTTCTTGAAGATCTGCTCGAAGCTGGGTGATTCGAGTCGTTGGATGGCCTCGAATGACGTCGAGCTATCGCGCATCAGATTGCGGAGTTGCACGCTAGCCTCCACCGTCTCGTAGGTGTTGTCCGCGATCTTGAGATCGTGCGTCGCTTTCAGCCGCGCCTTGGCGATCTGCTCGCGCTGCTGCTGAAGATAGCGCCGGTATGCCTTCGCTGCGGAATCGGCGAGCTTCTGACTCTCTCGATTTGATTCGAGCGCGCGCTGCTGATCTGGCCTGTTCTCGGCCTTCAAAAGCTCGGCCGTGCGTCCGCGCGCTGCGGCGATATCCGCAATGATCGCTTCAAGTCGCGGCAGATAATGCGTGTCGATTTTCGTGATCGTCGCGTCCTGGGCCTGCACCAGCATCGCGAACAGCGCGGCGTGCATCGCAAAATACCGCCGGGCCGCCGTCATGTTATCACCGGACGTGCTGATGAGCTTGGCGAGCTGCCCGTCGATCATCTTCGCAGCGTTGAAGACAGCAACGAGCCGCACGAGATCGCCCGACAGAACGCTGTCGAGAAGCAAGTCGATCTGATTGTCCTGAAGCTCGATGCCCGACGCGCGCAGCGCTTTGGCGATCTCTTCCTTCTCGGCTTTGATCTGCTCGCGGTTCGCTTCGATGCGTTTGACGTTTTCGGCAATCCGTTTGTCGATGTCAGCGACTGTATCGGTCAGGATGTTGCCGAACCCCGCGTCCTTCGGCGCAACGAGCTGCTTTTCCTTCAGCTTCACGTTTGCGTCTTCGATCTCGCGGATGTTCCGGCGCAGAACGTCGAGCTTCTTTTGCACGTCGACGACGGGCACATCGGTGACGATCGCCAGAGCCGCGTCGAGCAGGTCGCGCACCTTGGCGTCGCGGTCCTCGCGCGTTTCCTTCCAGAACGGAGGAATGATGTAGTCGTCGCGGCTGGGAAGTTTCTGCGCACCCGCCCGCGTGCCCGCGGCATTGTTCAAGATCGCATCGACAGCGACCATGAGCGCCTTTGCTTGTTCATATTGCAAATCGCCGTCGCGCGGGTCGGCCGCGGCCGCTTCCTGTTCGGATACGGATTTTTCCTCGGCGGATGGCGGCGCTTTGGTTTTCTCTTTCGTGGGATCCAGCGAAGGTACCGGCGCTGGTGTAGGCGCGGTTTTCAGCAGTTCGCCAATAGCGTCGCGCTTCGCAGACTGAGCAAGCGCACAGTGCGGAACGATGAAAAGTGCAACGATCGCAAAAGACAGGGCCGTTGCGGGCCGCCGCTGAACCGACATAAGGCGCCTCCGTCTCAGCCAATGACACTGAAAATTCAGGCAAATCAATGATCACCGCAATTGCGGCAGCCGCGACCGTCCCGGCCGTCTCAGTCTACCGGCCCGCTGCGGCCAGGATCAATTGCCGGAAATCACTGTCGACGCTCCGCGCGTCGTCGAGCGCGAGCATTTCAGGAAAAGGCGCCGGCGCCTTCATAACCAAATCGGCGGAAGTCACACGGCCAGCGCCGGCCGGTCCGAAACGGCCAAATAGCCGAAGCATTTTAGGCTGCGGAAACAGCGCCGCGAAGGCCGTCGGTGCCGCCATGATGACGAGCGGACCCTTAACGGAGATCATTACGTCGGGAACGGTCTGGCGGACCTCTCGCAGAATAAGATCGGCAAGCGGCCTCAACCCTTTTGCGGTCGCCAGCAGTTCAGCAACGCCGTCTCCGGACGTCGGCTGCGCTGCCGTCACCTGCGATGCGGTCGGGACGTGAGTAGGCTGCAGCCGCTCCCGGCGCGGGGGTTCATCATCGACGACAGCGCCTGCGCGAACCGGCCGATCCCTCGGCAGCCCGTTCCCCGTCGCGTCAGCATAAATCAGCCGTCCGCCATTGTAGTGAATGCGTTCCAGCCACGAAGCCCACGCGAACTGAAAGCCCTGATGGCGCAGCCAGTCGATGATCGCATTGCGCTCATTATGTCCGCTTGCTGAAATCGCAGCCATCCACGCAGCGAGATCACGGCCGGTATCCTCATGGAGACCAGCAACGAACTCTCGCTCCTTTTCCGCATAATCGGTGCTCATGGCTTGCTGCGTCAGATCCAGCGACGAGAACGCGATTTGTAGTCGAGGTAAGCCTCGCCGAAGGTCTCTTCGAGATGGCGTTCTTCGGGAATGATCTGAAGCACGGTTATGAGAACAGCGAAAACGAGTCCGGCAACGACGAACCAGATCGATTTCGTGATCTCAGCCGTGCCCAGCAGGATCAGAACTTCACCGAGATAGATTGGATTGCGAAAACGTACATATGGGCCAGACGTGACGAGGTGGGTCGCGGCCACGTCCGGCAGGACTGTCGTTCCGGCTCTCATGAGCGCCCAGATGCCAAACCCCGCCAGAAGAATGCCCAGAGCGCCGAAGCCGAGGCCAACCCAGTGCGCAGGCGAGTCGTCCATTCCAGGCCAAGGCAGCGGATAGCTGGTTGTCAGCGTCATCGCTGCCGCGACGGCTCCGATCAACAGAACTGGGGGCCAGGGAAATCGGGTCGGACCGCGCGTCGCGCCGCCGTCAAGTGTCTCTCGTTCGCTCATGGCGGCAGTCTACAGACAAATATCGCGACCGTCAGCCGATGCGACAGCGCATGCAATCCCGACTGCGTGGCAAAAGCATGCGCGCAATAGGCGGGGGCTTGACCGGCCTCTACGGTTTGCTCGATTTCGCCTTCTTCGGAGGCGGAACCGTCGCCGAGGGCGATTGCATCGGATCGGTCTGTTTCAATTCTTGTTCGAGATTGTAGCTTTTGCACCCCATGGATGCGAGGCGTTGATTATAGCTCTGCAGCCGATTGAGATCGCTCGCCTGTTGTCCGCTTGGATCTGACCCTGTCGCAGTAGCGCCGATCGTCGACGCAGCCGATTGCATCCCGCGCGACAGACTGGACGACTGCTGTCGCGTTTCGTGTCCGCGCAGTTGCAGGATGAGAAGCTGAATCCGCCCCGAAAGCTGCTTGCACGTCATCTTGCTTTCGTCGAGCGGTGCCTGCCGCCCAGTTCCGCCCTTTGCTTTGGCAGCCAGGGCACTCGGTACGTGAAACAGTGCGCCAGCGCCGAGTGCCAGGAGCAGGGCGACTGCCGCGATAGCCGGGTGTAGGACGGAGCTGTGACGCATAAGGGCCTCTTGGTAGCAAAGGGCGGTTTTCCAACACGATTTCAGGGCAACGCCATGGCAAACTCAGCGTTTGCTGGCAGTAGCGCCTGCCGCATCGTGTCGGTCTTGTCTCCGATGTTCGTTTTGAATACGAGCGTGGTAAGGTCGGACAGGGTGTGGTCGGGCTGGGCTTTCGTCGGTTTCAGAGGAAGACATTCAATGGCGATGATGCGCGTAGCGCTGGTGCTCTGCCTCGGTGCGATATACGCGACGGCTGCTGCCGCCGACGAAGAGAAATCGCCCGCGCACTACGCCTGCGATTTCAAAGCGGGATTTTCCTGGTCCTACGAAGGAGGAAAGTTCGCGTCGTCGCCGCCATCCGAACTCAAGTTTGAAATCGGTAACGTCGATCTCGAAAAGCAGTCGGCGACGCTCGTGCTCGATGGAAAATCCGCAAACACCCTCAAGATCGTGCGCGCACTCAACGCCAATCACTTCCTTGAAGTGGTCAACGAGGGCTTCCTGAACCTCACCACGATCTATGACCGCGACCCCGCAACCGGCGAATTTCCGGCTGTTCATTCTCGCCACTTCGGGTTGTTCGGCCAGCCGATGTTCGCCCAATACGCAGGAACCTGCACCGAGAAACCGTAAGCTCGAGGCTGTGGACAGCCGAGTTGCCGTTTCCCGGACGTAGGAGCACAAAAGGGCCATGACCCTCAATCTCGTGAAGCTCTGCGCGGGCGCCGATTCCATCGAAGACTTGGCCGCATGGCAGGCACAAAAACGCCAGACGAAGACGCACGAGGGTAAATCGTGCGCGTTTCATCCAACGTTCCAAGCGCCGAAGCGCCGCGACGAGTTGCTCGACGGCGGATCGCTCTATTGGGTCATTCGCGGAACGATCCTCGTGCGCCAGAAACTCGTCGGTCTTGAGCCCGGCAAGAAGGATGACGGTTCACCGTGCTGTCTTTTGCTGCTTGCACGCGAACTCATTCCGGTACGCCCAACGCCGCGCCGGGCATTTCAGGGCTGGCGCTATCTCGACGCGGCCGACGCTCCGCCCGACTTGAAGCCCGGCCGGAAAAATCAGATATCGATGATGCCGACGGAAATGAAAAAAACGCTCGCCGATCTCGGCCTGATCTGAAGCGGCAGAAACCATCCATGTCCCGACCGCCGTTCACGCCCATTATCGCGGCCCTTCCCAAGCTTGTGCCATTCGTCGGTCCGGACGCGATGGAGCGCGCGCGGGGACGCCCGTTCCGTGCTCGCCTTGGCGCCAACGAAAGCAGTTTCGGCCCGTCGCCAAATGCGATCTCGGTCATGCGCGAAGCGGCCGGAGAAAACTGGAAATACTCAGATCCAGAGAACGCCGACTTGCGCGCGGCGATCGCCGATTTTCACGGTGTCTCGCGCGACTGCGTTGTGATTGGCGAAGGCATAGATGGCCTGCTGGGGCTGACGTGTATGCTTTTCCTCAGCCCGGGAGACGCAGTCGTTACGAGCGACGGCGCATATCCGACATTCAATTTCCATGTGCGGGCCCACGGTGGCGCACTGCAATTGGTGCCGATGCGGGAATTCCGCGAAGACATTCCGCGCCTGATCGACGTTGCCAAAGCGACGTCCGCGAAGCTGATCTATGTTTCCAATCCCAACAACCCGATGGCCAGTTGCTGGAGCGCATCGGATCTCGACGCGTTCATCGCGGCCCTTCCTGCAAACACACTACTCGTCCTCGATGAAGCGTATTGCGATACCGCGCCGCCCGCTTCGGTTCCCGCGATTGACTGCGCCAATCCTCAGGTGCTCCGCCTGCGCACTTTCTCGAAGGCTTATGGCCTCGCAGGCGCGCGCATCGGTTATGCTGTCGCCGAGCCGAGCCTCATCGAAGCGTTCGACAAAGTCAGAAACCACTACGGCATCAATCGCGTCGGCCAGCTTGGTGCACTCGCCGCTCTGCGGGACCAAGTTTACTTGAGCGAGGCTCTCTCGCGCATCGCAGCCGCCCGCACGCGCATCAGCGCCATCGCAAGCGATAACGGTTTGACGCCGCTGCCCTCGGCAACGAACTTCGTCGCCGTCGACAGTGGGAAAGACGCCATCTTCGCCGAGCGTCTGCTCAAGGCGCTTCTTGAACGAGATATCTTTGTCCGCAAGCCGGCTGCTCCCGGCCTTGATCACTGCATACGGATTTCATGTGGTATTGATCCGGAGCTGGATATCTTGGCTGAGGAACTGCCGAAGGCTCTCCGCTCAGTTCGCGGATAAAGCCGTAAAAAGTCCGGCCACTGTGTCGCGGAAAATCCTGAGACACTGCATCAATCCGCCGGTATGGGAATGAAATGACCGCAACTGCAGATACGCGGCAGCTTACCTGGCTGCAGCGTCACAAAAGCCTTGCCGCTGTGATTTCGACGTCGTTCGGCGTCGGCCTGTCATTCGGCATCGGCTTTCCGCTGACATCGCTGACGTTCGAAGCCTGGCAGCAAGCAAACTGGATGATCGGCCTCGCCGGAGCCATTCCTCCGATCGCGATCATGTTCGCTTTGCCTTTCGGTCCGCGCTTCATAACGAAAGTCGGTCCGGTCGCCGCAATTCTGACGGGCTGCATTTGCGGTGCACTGGGCTTTCTTGCGCTTTATCTTTTTCAATCACCGTGGGCGTGGCTCGGCATACGCTTCCTGATGAGCCTTGGCTTTGCGCTGCCGTGGCTGGCGGGCGAGACATGGATCAACTCGGTCTCCGAGGAAGCGACGCGCGGCCGTGTGATCGCGCTTTACGCCATGGCGTTCTTTCTTGGCTTCTCGATCGGGCCGGTTCTTTTGCAGGAATTTGGCTTGAACGGACTCTGGCCCTTCGCCACGGCTGCAATTGTGACAGCAGCGTCAAGCCTGCCGATCTTCCTCGCGCGCAAGCTTGCGCCAGAGTTTCATCATGATGTTACGCGCAATCCGATGGCGGTCGTGCGCCTCGTTCCCGCGGCAATGGCATCGGGCTTCATCGGCGGATTTGCCGAAATCACAAACCTCTCGTTGATCCCGAACGTGGCGATCGCCGCCGGGCGATCTCATGACGAAGCCCTCGCATTGCTGACGACGTTGACGATTGGTGGCGTGATCCTTCAGTTCGCGATCGGCTGGCTCTCGGACAAGATCTCGCGCATCGCAATGACAGTTGCGCTTGCGGCCGCCTTTGTCTTCCTCGTGTTCGTGATGCCGGAGGGGCTAAAAACGCTGCCGACGGCGCAGGTTTTGGTGTTCCTGCTCGGCGGCGTTGTTCTGGGCTTTTATACGCTCGGACTCGCGGTGATCGGTGAGCGGGTCGACGCCGGAGCCCTTGCAGCTGCCAATGCGATCTTCCTCGTGATGTACCAGGCAGGCGCAATTGTCGGACCGCTCGCGGCAGGCTTGGCTATGACGTTCTCTCCAGTCACGGGCTTCGTCACGACGATGATCGGATTGATGCTTGTTGGCTTGGCGGCTGTCCTCATCGCCGAATTCATCAACCGGCGAGACATTCACGCTGGCTCGCGCAACGGGCAGAACCTTGGTTAACAGAATGTTTGCGGTGTCGCTGTAGCTTGCAAAGGTCGGCGCTCCTCGTCCGTCGGAGGAGGGTGCCGCTCACTAGGTGCAAGGTGCTCGCATGCGACCTGTTCTGTCGTTCTTCTCCGTCCTGGCTTTCGGCGCCGTGTCTGCCGCCGCGCTGATCGCGCTTATGCCGTGGCTCACCGGATTCGCGCCCGAGAGCCTCAAAGGCATAACCGGCGCACTCGAATTCAATTCGGTAATGATCGGGTTGGTACTGGGCTTATCGCTCGGCTTGCTCGGACGATACAACTGGGCCGACATCCCGCGTCGTGCCGTGACGTGGTTCCTTGTCCGCGAACGCCAGTTTTTTTACTACGTGCTGATCGCAATCTGCGCCGTGGTGCTCTTCTACTATTGAGATCGCGGCCGCCGGGTCAGCCCACGAAAAAAGGCGGCCCCAACCGGGACCGCCTCTGATCGTTTGAAACGTCGATCCGCCGTTAGACGGAATAGTACATATCGTACTCGACCGGATGCGGCGTCATCTCGTAGCGCATGTTCTCTTCCATACGCAGCGCGATGTAAGCGTCGATCATGTCGTCGTTCATGACGCCGCCAGCCTTCAAGAACGAGCGATCCTTGTCGAGGCCGTCGAGAGCCTCGCGCAGCGAACCTGCCACGGTCGGAATTTTAGCAAGCTCAGCCGGCGGAAGATCGTAAAGGTTCTTGTCCATCGCCGGGCCGGGATCGATCTTGTTCTGGATGCCGTCGAGGCCAGCCATCAGCAATGCCGTGAAGGCGAGGTAGGGGTTCGCGCCCGGATCGGGGAACCGGACTTCAACGCGCTTCGCCTTCGGATTGGTGACGTGCGGGATGCGGCACGATGCAGACCGGTTGCGCGCGGAGTATGCGAGCAGAACCGGAGCCTCATAGCCAGGCACCAGACGCTTGTACGAGTTCGTCAGCGGGTTGGTGAAAGCGTTGATCGCCTTCGCGTGCTTCAGGATGCCGCCGATATAGTACAGGCACATCTGCGAGAGGTCGGCATACTTGTCGCCAGCGAACATCGGCTGGCCGTCCTTCCAGATCGACTGGTGAACGTGCATGCCCGAACCGTTGTCGCCAAAGACCGGCTTCGGCATGAACGTCGCCGTTTTTCCGTACGCCTGCGAAACGTTGTGAACCACATACTTATAGATCTGCATGTGGTCGGCCATCGTGATCATCGGGCCGAACTTCACGCCCAGCTCATGCTGAGCGGCCGCAACTTCATGGTGATGCTTCTCGACAACGACGCCCATTTCCGTAAGAACGGAAAGCATTTCGGAGCGAATGTCCTGCGCGCTGTCGATCGGCGGAACAGGGAAGTAACCGCCCTTGACGCGCGGACGGTGACCAAGGTTGCCCATCTCCATTTCGGTCGACGTGTTCGTCGGAAGCTCGCCGGAGTTCACCTTGAAGCCAGTCGAGTACATGTCGGTCGAAAAGCGCACGTCATCAAAAATGAAGAACTCGGCTTCCGGGCCAAAGTACACTTTATCGCCGAGGCCGAGAGACATCATGTATGCCTCTGCCTTCTTCGCGATCGAACGCGGATCGCGCTCGTAAGGCTGTCCGGTCGACGGCTCTAGCACGTCGCAGAAAATCGCAACGGTCGTCTGAGCGAAGAACGGATCGATATGGGCGGAGGACGGATCCGGCATCAGCGTCATGTCGGAAGCTTCGATCGTCTTCCAGCCAGCGATCGAAGAGCCATCGAAGGCGTAGCCGTCGACGAAAATGGATTCATCGACGCAGCTCACGTCGGCAGTGACGTGCTGCATCTTTCCTCGTGTATCCGAGAACCGGAAATCCACGAACTTGGCTTCCTTGTCCTTGATGTAATTCAGGACGTCACTTGCGGTCTTCATAGATACTCCCCTGGTCTCAAATAATTGGTTGGGTTCTCATGCAAGCCGCAGCGCCGGTCTCGGTGTGAGCGGCCGCTGCGGGTTTGCGGTTCAGATAGCGTCGCGACCGGATTCGCCCGTGCGGATGCGGATGGCGTCCTCGATTGTCGAAATAAAAATCTTGCCGTCGCCGATACGGCCGGTTTTCGCAGCCTTTTGGATTGCCTCAACGGCTTTGTCGAGCATGTCGTCGTTCAACACGACTTCGATCTTCACCTTCGGAAGAAAGTCGACCACATACTCCGCGCCGCGATAGAGTTCCGTGTGGCCTTTCTGGCGGCCGAAGCCCTTCGCTTCGATCACCGTGATGCCCTGCAAACCGATTTCCTGCAGCGCTTCCTTCACTTCATCGAGTTTGAAGGGCTTAATAATCGCTTCGATCTTCTTCATTTTCGCCCCTTGAGAGGTCATGGACTGATGTCGTCGGCGACCCGCGCCGTGCCCACGCGCCTACGGTTAGCAGACCGCGTGCCAGTTTCGAGGTTGGTGAATTTATCACGCAAATTCAAAGTATTGGAGAAAATCCAGCAATTCGACGACAGGCTCTGCTTAGCCGAAAAGATTAAAAATTGTGCGCCTTGACTGTTTTTTAGGCGGCACATCTAACAAACCCCACTCTCGGATGTTGTGCCGACTACGGCATGATCCGAACCCGAACCGGAGCCCGATGAAATGACCGACTTGGACGACTTGCTGACGACATCCGAGATGGCGGAAGCCGACAGGCTCGCGATCGCGGCCGGAGTGCCAAGTCTGAAGCTGATGGAAAGCGCCGGAGCGGCAGTTGCCGAAGCGGCAATCCAGATGTTGCGCGGCAGGCCGAACGCCCGCATCGCAATCCTGTGCGGGCCGGGCAACAACGGCGGCGACGGCTTCGTGGCGGCGCGCTATCTGAGTGAAAAGAATTTCGATGTGCGCGTATCGCTGTTGGGTGAGCGATCAGCGTTGAAAGGCGACGCGGCTGAAATGGCGCGGCGTTGGCTCCTTCCACTCCGTCCCGCAACGGAAGACGCGCTTCAAAGCATGAGTCTCGTGATCGACGCGATATTCGGCGCAGGCCTCTCGCGCGGACCCGAAGGCGCGGCTGCGGACTTGATCGAGGCCGTCAACGCAAGCGGCATTCCGGTTCTCTCCGTTGATGTTCCAAGCGGCTTGGACGGATCGACCGGGCAAGTTTCGATCCCGTGCATCAAAGCAAAGCGAACAATCACATTTTTCCGAAAGAAGCCGGGCCACGTTCTGATGCCAGGCCGCGCGTTCTGCGGTCACGTCACCGTGGCACAGATCGGAATCCCGGAGAGCGTGCTTGGCGAGATCAAGTCCGGCATTCGCGAGAACACGCCCGCAGGTTGGCTTTCCGAATTGCCCCAGCTCGAAGACGGTGGCCACAAATATGACCGCGGTCACGCCGTCGTTCTGTCGGGCCCGCCGCATCAGACGGGTGCCGCACGCCTGAGCGCACGCGGCGCGCTTCGCGTCGGGGCGGGCGTCGTGACCGTCATCGGGACTTCCGCAGCAACGGCGATGAACGCAACGCAGCTTACCGCCATCATGGTTTATCCCGTCAACGGATCGGCGGCCCTAAAGGAGTTCCTTTCCGACAAGCGTCGAAACGCTGTGCTGGTCGGCCCGGGCGCGCCTGTAGGTGCCGATACCGCAGGCGATGTGCTGACGATCTTGAAATCTCAAGCAGCGGCAGTCCTCGATGCCGGAGCCTTGACGTCATTCTCCTCCGGCAATGCAGACAGCGAAGCGAATATTGGATTTCTGCACCGGGCGACCGAAAGCGCAGCTACCCCCGCCGCACTGTTCGAGGCGATTAAGGGACGCGCAGAGCCAGTCATCATGACACCGCACGAAGGCGAGTTCAAAAGGCTGTTCGGCGATCTGGAAGGGTCAAAGCTCGATCGCGCACGTGCTGCCGCGGCTCAGTCCGGAGCGATCGTCATCTTGAAGGGAAGCGATACCGTCATCGCCGCGCCGGACGGCCGGGCAGCGATCAATTCCAACGCGCCGCCAACACTCGCGACTGCGGGATCGGGAGACGTGCTCGCCGGGTTCGTGCTCGGACTTCTGGCTCAGCATATGTCGGCCTTCGAAGCGGCATGTGCAGCGGTCTGGCTACACGGTGATTGCGCCCGTCGCTTTGGTACGGGCCTCATCGCCGAGGATATTCCCGAGATCATGCCGGAGGCTTTACGCGCCCTCAAAGATGGCGTGTCCGAGTAGTTGCGTTCTAAACGCGTCCGGCCTGCTTCAATTGATCGTCGGCGTGCAAGAACGCTTCGACTTCGGGCGTCGCCGGAGGGCTCGTTTCCGAAACGCCAATTTCCGCCATCAGGCGCGAGATCTCGATAAACTTGCGTTCGGCGCGCGAATAGAGCCCGCCTTTGAAGAGCGCCCGTGCAGCAACCTGGCCACGACGCGGACCGTCCGCGATGATGAATGTCTGCTCCATCACGACAAGATTTGCGCTCCAGCACAGCAGCCGGGTGTCGAGCCGGAACCGTTGAAACGGTCGAAGCTCGCGTTGAAAGCGGATCGTGATGGCGCTGGCGATTGGCGTCCACTTATGGCGCATCACACTGCGCCAAAGGCTGGATCGCACCATGGTATCCAGGCGGCCGAGATCCATCAGAGTCAGATAGCGGCCGTTGTTCAAATGGAGCGAGAGGTCCAGATCATGCGGCCAGACACGGAAGTACAGCGATGAGATCGAGCGTGGCAAATCGAGCACGCCCCGTCGACGTGCCGTGAATAGGACCCATAACAGCCGTATCCAGAGATTCATTGCGAAATCCGAAGCGCCATGCCGAAGGCTAGGCTGGCCAAATTCTCACGTCAAACCGCTCCAATCATGGGGCAGGGGCAGTTTTCGCCATTGCTCAGGAGCAGGCCACAATGGCACGTTAACCTCGCCGCGGGCGACTCGGGTGCCCGTACAAGGAACGCGTCCGCGATACCGATGACATTGTCGATCCGATTGAAACACATTGCGCCGATTGTTCTGCTGTCATGTGCCCTGATGGGCCAGGCCGCAGACACGCCGGGTGATGCCGAAGCAGCGCCGGTGCCGCCATCCGTCTCGGACGGTGCCTCCCAACTCGTGCATGGCGACGTAGCGAAGGCGATCGCCACTTACACGGACGCCCTGCGCGACACCGGTCTCGCCAACGACCGACGCGCGACGATCCTGAACGACCGTGGTGTTGCCATCGCGCGCAGCGGCCAAACCAAGCTTGCGCTCGAAGACTACAATCGCGCCGTCGAACTTTTTCCCGAGTATCCCGTTGCCTACAACAATCGAGGCAACCTGCTGCTCGCGCTGGGCCAGCTTGGCGAGGCGGTCAAGGATTTTGACCGGGCCGTTCTTCTCGCTCCAGGTTACGCGGCAGCGTACTCCAATCGCGGCAATGCAAATATGAAGCTAGGCCATACGGCTGAAGCGCTCGCGGACTTCAGCAAGGCAATTGAGCTTATGCCGGCAAGCGCGCCGCCGCTTTCGGGCCGAGGCATCGCGTACTTGTCCGTCGGCAAACCGCACTCCGCCATTCGCGATTTCTCTCGCGCGGTCAGCGCCGATACGCGCTTCGCATCCGCTTACCGCAATCGTGCCGAAGCCCGCATGACGATCGGTCAGCGTGACGAGGCAATCGAAGACCTTTCACGCGCGGTAGCGTTCGACGTGAACAACCAAGAACTCTACGTCGTGCGCGGCTACGCATATCTGCTGGCGGGCAACACGGCCTCCGCGTTGAAGGACTTCTCCCACGCTATCGAACTCGATCCGAAATCCAGCGCTGCTTTCGAAGGCCGAGGCCTTGCCAACGGCCGCGCCGAAGCTCCGGACGATGCTTACGCCGATCTCAATCGCGCAATCGAACTCGATCCGCGTTCGCCGGTCGCCTACGCATTCCGCGCGGTCGTCTACAAGCAGAACGGTCAGCCGGACATCGGCAGCAAAGACGTTGAGACGGCTATCAAGCTCGATCCCAAATCGCCAGAGGCGTTGTGGGCCGAAGGCGAGATCGCCGAAGCAAGCGGACAGGCTGACGTCGCAATTACGAATTTGCGGCGCGTACTCGAAACCAAACCCGGTTGGCAGTTCGCCGCTGACGCGCTCAAGCGGCTCGGTGCGCCGACTGATGATGGGGAAAGCAAGCCGCAACCGGATCTCGACATCGCCAAGTGGCATGTCTACGTGCGCGGCAAAGACTACTTCGCCGTAGCGGACGATTATCCGCTCATTCGCGTACCGCTGGAAATGATCGGCGAAGGCGCGCCGAAGCTCCTCGAGTGGGAAATTAAGGCAGCGCCATACTCTGGATACGGCATCCTGCGGTTCTCAGGCGGGCGGGTGGCTGTGAAAAACGGCTTCGAGGAAACCGAGCTTGCGGCGATCATCGACATCAACGGGAATAAAGTCCTGGCAATCCAGCCAAATCGCCAAGGCGACCGGATTGCAACCTGGACGTGGGAAGGCGACCATCTACAAGTCGCGAGCGTGGATGGCGTGACTGACGAATACCAGCTTCGGCGCGTTGCAGTCGCCACCGCGAATTCGGCACCGAGCCAGCGCCGCTATGATAGTGCCGCCAGCGAGCGCCAAAGGCGGTATGCGAAGCCGAAAACGATCTTCGATCTTCTATTCGGCAATTGATATTGTAGCATTTTTCCGTGCACGCACGGTCCGCGTGCGGCGGCATATGAGTAAATTCCAATTCAACGCTGAAACCATGCAGAAATGAAGCGTTGCGGAATCGTACCGCGACATCCCAGTTTTTTCGCATCGCATTAAGGGTTCAGCATCATTCGGCATATTATGTGGTATCCAGATTGACCGGTGTATTGCGTAGGGAGAGTTTCTGATGTGGCCTGTACGGTTTTTAGCGGTAGCGTCGTTAGCTATCGCACTTGCAGCTCCGGCGTTTGCCGAGAACGATCAAGCCGAAACACCAGCAGGCAGCGTCTCGGAATCGTCGTCAACGGCGTCCAGCCCTGCAGATGCTTCCGACACGGGAGCCACAGAAAAGGCGGAAGCGCCTAAGCCGCAGCCCCGCCCGCATCCGACGCTGATTGCAAACATCAACCTCGCCACGCAAACGATGTCGGTGAAGGTTAACGGTCAGACGCAATATACGTGGCCGATCTCATCCGGTGTTGCCGCTCACGCGACCCCGACGGGAACGTTCTATCCGCAGTGGACCGCGAAATCGTGGTTCTCGCGCAAATACGATAACGCTCCGATGCCGCATTCGGTGTTCATCCATGGCGGCATCGCGATCCACGGCACAGTGCACCTTCGCTCGCTTGGCCGTCCGGCATCGCACGGATGCATTCGCCTTGCCCCGTCGAACGCTCGCACGTTCTACAATCTCGTTCAGAGCCACGGCATGCGCGCAACGAAGGTCAGCGTTCATGGTCGTCCGAACTGGAGCAATCCGGCCGTCGCGAACCGCAACTCCGAAACGCAGAACAAATACGCGAGCAACCAAGGTGGCGGTTGGCTCTTTGGTGGTGGCAGCTCCTGGGACAACAACGGGCAGTCGCAGTACGTGAAGATCAAGCCGAGCCAGGTTCGCAAGGGTGGCTACGCACTCATCGGCGGCCAGCGCATGAAGGTCTATCGCGCCAGCAATGGCGACCTCGTCTACAAGCGTCCGCACGTCGGCTACGCGCAGAACAACTGAGCGAAAGAGCCGATCTCGCCGAAATTTGAAAAGGCCCGGGAACAACCCCGGGCCTTTTTGCTATCTGGAGCGATCGCAGATCAGAATGGGTTCCACGTCGCCTGCTCGGTGAAGCGGATGTAGCCGATATTCGCGCCAATCCGCATGCCGACTCCTGTCCGGATCGGCGCCATGATAACCGGCCCGCCCTTCAGCAGCGTCAGGCCGACGCCGCCGACGAAATACGCCGAGCCGTCGATGCCGGTGAAGTAGCGGTAGAGATCACCCGAATTGCCCATGCGATAGATGAGAAACAGCGTCTGCGATCCCGCGGCGCCGACGTCCGTTCCGACGGATGGACCGTGCCAGTAGACCTGCCGCGTGCCGCGCTCGTTGCGCATGTAAAGCGTGCCCTTGCCAAAGCGGAGCCCCGCCAAGAACGCGCCGCCGCCTTCCGTGCCAAGAACGTACGCCGATGGTCGGCCCATCTCTTTGAACGCATGCTCGATCACGCTGGCGAGGTTGGTCGAGATCGTGCCGAAAAATCCGCGCGTCACATCGCGAATTTCGTCGATCGTGTACCCATCCTCGGAGAGCGGCGGATGACTTGTGCTGCCGCCGGGCGTCCGCATCGCCAGATCCGGTGAATAGGCGTCGTTTGGTTTTGCTTCGCCCGGCTTGGTTTCACTCGGGTGTGTATCTGCGGTCCAAGCAGGCGAGGGACGCGCAGGTTTTTCAGCCTTAGGAGCAGACGGAGCCTTCGGAGCTTTTTCGGAGACAGGAGCCTGCGTTGGCGGTCGAGCCGGCGTTGGTGCCGGAGGCTGAATTTGAGCCTGAGCTTGAGCGGGTGGTGGCGTTACGGCAGGCTTCGCAGCGGTCCGAGAACCACCGGGCGAAGCCTCCGCGATCTTCTCATCCAGGCGCCGCAGCATGTACTCGGACTTCGCCCGGATGACTGCGTTGAGTTCGGCTGACGCTGCCTTCACTTCGTCGAGCTTCGAGCAGTCCGGCGTCGCGCCCTCGGGAACGCGCCCCAATGAGTCGACCGTCATCAAAAGCTCGCTGCTTTTCCTGTCGTACTCCGTCAGCGTCGAATCCTGGATGGCATCAAGCGCGGCGTTTTCGTAGTCAACGTCGTTCAGCTTCTTCACTTCTTTATAGCGGCGCATGCGCTCTTGGATCTTCGGCTGCGCCGCGAGCGTCAGATTGCGCAGGCTCGCGCCCGATTGATCGACAGCATCGGAAAAATCCTTCGCCGTACACGTTGCAGCCTGGGCCGCCGGAACCGGTGCCAAGAAGAGAAGCGCAGCCGCGGCCGCGGTGAAAAGCATGGCCGATCGCATAGAGGATGCTCCAGATGGGTCATGAACGGCCGAGCAGCATACGCGCCACACGCCGCGAGTCCTAGCGGATACAAACTTCCTTATTTGCGTGGCAGCGATTTGGCGGCGAGCTTCGCCATGAACCGGGCCGTATCGACGAGAATACGCGTATGCCGCCCCGTTCCGATGCGCTCGGTTCCATCATGTGCACTAACGTCGAATGTCAGCTTGCGTCCATCGATGGCGGTCAGCGTCGCCGTCGCGGTAACTGTAAATCCACGCGGTGTCGGCGCCGAATGTGTGACATCCAGATGCACGCCGAGACTTTGATGACCTTCAGGCAAATGCGCCTCGATGCAGTCGACCGCGGCGCCTTCCATCAGGGCGATGAGCATGGGACTGGCAAATACCGGGACGTCGCCGCTGCCGACTTGCGTCGCCAGGCGCTGCTCGGTGACGAGCGCGCTCGCCGACCCTGTGAGGCCCACCACGAGCTTCGAAAAATCTGCCATAGGCCCGCTCCAGTTTTAAAGGAGGGGCCATAACGGCGAAATCGTTCTCGGACAATCGGTATTATCAAAATGAGTGCCGGGAATTTCACCTCCGAGAACCGGCCCCGCTCTTAACCGGTCCCGCACTTAATGCGCAGCCTGCGCCCCTTCCAGCAGACCCGGCAGCACCGTGCCCGATGGACCGACATCCGAAATGGCGGCCGCGCAACTCTCGTCAACCACGATTCTGCACTGGTTCGGGTCGCCCTCGATCTTGCAGTGCTCGATCTTGGTCCAAGCATTGTAGATCCGCGAAGCCTGGGCTTTGAACGCTTGCAGGTCGGCTTCCGTATAGATCAGGTCGAGCGCGTGGGCCTTTGTGGTCGCCCTCGTGCCGCTACAAATTTGCTCCGCGCCAAGTGCCTGACCATAGCGCGACCCGACGTCGTAGGGCGTCAATTTGGCGACCGCGGTGCGTGCCGCCTCGATGTCTTCCCGCGACGGCAACGCCGCAAGAGGCGTGATCACCGCTGGTATAAGAGGCATGAGGGCCATGGCCAAAAATAGTAAATGAACGGCTCGTGCAGTCGCCGTGAGCATGTGTCGGCCTTCCCGGAGGTATCTCGCGCCGAAGGATAGCATGCGACGCGCGCTTCGGAACCCAGCAGATCGATCGACCGTCCTCGGCTCAATTCGATGCGAACACAGTTGAATTCGGCATATACTTTTTCGTAAGTACGATTGTTTCGTGTTACGGCGGGAAAAGCTGAGGCTTATATCCTAGCTGAACTGCGGGATCGGGCGGAAACGCACGCTCCGCATAGTCCGAGTATCCCAACGCAAGCCGAGGATCATCGGCTGAGCGTCAGCGCCGTCGAAGGAGAGCTTCAAATGAATCGCCTTGCATTATCCGCAATAGCGCTCGCGGCTGCCGCCGTCCTCAGTGCCGGACCCGGCTACGCGCTGACTGCAAAAGAATGCAGCACCAAATACCAGTCGGCGAAATCGGCAGGCACGTTGAACGGCAAGTCATGGAATGACTTCCGCAAGGCGGAATGCGGCGAGGGTGCCTCGGCTGCAGAAGACAAGCCGGCAACGAAATCGACGGCGACTGGCGCGTCCGGTGCGGTCTTCCCGAAGGCGATCGATTCCAAATACAGCAAGGAGTCGGCGGGTAAGGCGCGTATGCACACGTGCCTCGATCAGTACAAGGCAAACAAGGCGTCGAACGGCAACGGCGGCATGAAGTGGATCCAGAAGGGCGGCGGATACTACAGCCGCTGCAACGCCGCGCTGAAGGGCTAGAGCGCGAGCGTTTGATCTTTCCAAATGCGAAAAGGCGAGGCTGCGGCCTCGCCTTTTTTGTTGCCTGGAGTATTCGCCGGGGAAAAGCGCAGCGCGGAAGCTTTAGCGCTTCAATCCCTGGTCGCGATGCCAGGCGAGGAATATCGTTGTAACCAGCGCCGTCAGAAACATGGTTCCAAGGATGGCGGGCTGACTCATGAACGCGCGCCACACGTCAAAGCCGTTCAGCCAGCCGCCGCGCCCGGTGAGCACGTTGTTCAAGACGAGGATGACCAGTGCCACGAAGGCGGTCACAGCCGTGGCGCACACTGCTTCAACAACACGTTTTGTGAGCCGGGGGACCGAAATGGAATTACGGCCGATGGCGAGTTGAGTCCGGTCCGACATGATGCGCTCCGTCTAATTATGGTCAAAGGGCACGCCAAAGCGCTCCACCCTCAATTATTCTCCCTATCTATCAGATTCGCCGCAGGAACGTGGCAAGCACGAGGCGCGGATTTGCTTCGGTTATGCAAATGTTGATGTTTTCTCGATTATTCGGTCACCATGTGCTGCACGAGCTAATCGGAGCAGGACGCGATGAGATAAAATGTCTAGCTGCCGAGCAACTGCCCGAGCGAAGTGAAGTTGGAAAGCACATGCTGCGAACTGGTATTTTCATTGTGGCGATAACCGCGACAGCCGCCGTGTCGTCCGCGCGTGCGGATACGATCTTCGACGTAGAGCACGCCCGGGCGAACGCGCGTGCCGGTCTCGTCAGCGAGTACGATGCCGAGATGCTCCAGCGCTGGGGCGCATTGAGCGGCACCTATCCTCCGACGCGTTTCTCGAGACCGCACACATACAGATCGTATGACCGCAAGCGCCATTGGCGCAGAGCGCGGTAGCGGCATACGGATCAGTCGGCCGTGATGCGTTTCATAAACGCCATGGCCGCATTCGGTGCGCGCACCTTGCCTTCGTGGATGAAGAATACGAACGTGTCGCGCGGCTCGCTCTTCGCCTGCGTGTCTTTATCGGCCGCTGGCAGATCGTCCGGCTGTCCGCCCTTTGCCCATATCTTTGCCCGTTCCGCCCATTGGTCGAGCGCCTTCGGCTTATAGGCGGTCGGCACGGTGTCATCGCCTGTCTGTAATCGCAGGTAAACAAAGTCGCTCGTGACGTCGGCAATCGCCGGATACGTTGCGTGATCGGCGAAAACCACCGCAGCAGACTTACGCCGCGCCAAAGCTATGAACTCTGGCGTGCAGAACGACGGGTTGCGAACCTCCAGCGCATGACGAAGGCGCACGCCGTTGAACGTCTCCGGGAGCAGATCGAGAAACGAGCCGAAATCTGCTTCGTCGAATTTCTTAGTCGGAGCAAATTGCCAAAGAAGTGGGCCGAGCTTCGCACCAAGCTCCGTCACACCGGAGTCGAAGAAGCGCTGGATCGATTCACCCGCACCGGAAAGCTCACGCCGGTTCGTCGCGTAACGCGGACCCTTCACCGTGAAGATGAAGTCGTCAGGCGTTTCCTCGCGCCAATTCGCAAACGTCGCAAGCTTCTGCGATCCATAGTAGGTGCCGTTGACTTCGATGACGGGGAGTTGGCGGCTCGCGTACTGAAGTTCCTTGGCGTGCGCCAAGCCGTCTGGATAGAAAACCCCGCGCCAGGGCTCGAACGTCCAGCCGCCAATCCCTGCGCGAATGATGCCGGATTTGCCCGGCCGGGCCTTGATTGCACGTGGTTTTTGCGAGGGTGCGCGCCCCATTCTTATGTCCCTTTTCCGGCCATGCTATCGGGCTAATCAAAAAGCGGGCGCTTGAGTTGCCGCGAATCAAGCGATACCCGCGGCGTCGGCGCGCACGCCCAATGTAACCACAGCATTTTGCGCCACTTATTAGAACGAAAGTTTATCATTTCTGGCCCGCCATGGGGCAACCGGGTAATCTTTGGAAATGGATCAAGCCGTCAATACGAGTCCGGAGGGGATGGACAAGATTGCCGACCTGACGACCGCTGGCTCCGTTCACTGGGCCGCGTCGACGCAACGCGAGCGCAATTTTTGGATTGCGCTTGGATGCGCCTTGCTTCTGCACGGCTCGGCGTTCGTCGGTGCGTTCACGAGCAAACCAAAGTACATCGGCGATCCATCAGGCAGTGAGAAAGCGCTTAGCGTTTCGCTGATCACCGAGGCTGATCTCGAAAGCCAGACTTCCGCCGTCGAGCCGCCGAAGCCGCCGCCTGGAGCTGAACCGCGCCCGCCGCAAGAAGCTCAGCCGCCGCAACCGACGCCGCCTGAGAAGCAGGTGAAAGAGCAGCCGGAGCCACCACCGCCCGAGCCGCAGAAAGAGCCAGAAAAGCAGGAACCTGAGAAGGCCGAGGAAACGCCGACAAAGGCGGAACAGGAAAAGCCTGACGACGCGAAGCCAGCGGAACAAGTCGCGAAGGCCGAAGACAAGGCCGCCGAGACTGTTCCGGAAGATCTCTTCACGCTCGATTCGGAAAATCCGAATGGATTGAAGGTCGAGGAGAAGCCTAAGCCGAAGCCGCCACAAGCTGCGAAAACCGCGCCTAAAAAACAGGCCGCGCAAAAGCAGAAGCGCATGTCGTCGCTGGATCTCTCAACACCGAGAGATATGATGGAGCCCTCGTTCAATCCGGGGCGTTCGGCTGCGTTTCAGCGCCCACCTGGCATAACGCGATCAGGTTTGAATGATGCGTTCGCGCGTGCCGTCATTCGCGCGTTACAGCAGACGATGCCGCAACTGACGAATACGTATGGCCGCGTGACGGTTCGAATATTTTTGACGGAATCCGGAGACGTACAGGAAGTCCGGCTGCTGGCTGGCGCCAAGGATCCGTCGCTCAATCAAGATGTCGTCTTCGCTGCGCGCCAGACGAGTTACCCAATCCCGCCGGCCGGCTCTAACAAAGCCGACCGGACGTTCATGGTCACATACATATACGACTGAATCTCTGCGCCGGAGTTAGCGCTCCGCTGTTGCAGGAGCAGCGGTCGTCGCGCCGAGCTTCATCGGTGCATAGTCAGGCTCAGGCGATTCACGGCGGCAAGCACCGAGAGCGAGCGAAACGAAGCAGATGCCGAGAACGATGGCTTTCATGGATTTGACCCCTCGTTGAAGTTTGAGTGTTTGCGACTGCGTACCTTTCGCACACAAAACGTCATGGGCCGACGCTCGTTCCACGATGCTGCGCACATCAAACGAACCTGTTGCAATCAAACAGCAGTTCTAACCTAAACGATGATATCCACGATATGTTATGCTCATCTCCACCAAGAGGCGCTGTAGGCGCTTTCTAGAATAGCCGTGGGAGAGAGCAATGCTTTCAAGACTGTGCGCGGCAATCGTGTTTGCATCCGCGTTCGGAGCCGCCACTGTGACGGCGGCTGAGAACCACGATTCAGGTGACGCGGTAGAGTCAGTCGGCGATCTTCTGCGATCGGGTTGGGAGATCGCGGGCTACGCGAGCAATTCTGACAACCGCTCGACCTTCATCCTATTCAAAAAGCCGAACACGCACTATCTCGTCCAATGCCTCACGGGCTACGATGTAACGCGACAGCCGCGCGTTTTTGAGAACTGCTATCGGCTGCCGTAGCGTCGGGGACGCGCGCACACGAAAGGCCCGGGGGAAATGCAAGAAGCGGGGTTGCGCCGCGCAGCGTGGTTCGTTGTCGGACTCTTATGGCTGGTCGCGACGCTTAATTATCTCGATCGGCAACTGGTCGTCACGATGCCAGGGCCGATCAAAGCCGATCTGCATATCGGCGACGCGCAATTCGGGTTGTTGTCGTCCGTATTTCTCTGGATTTACGGAATTTGCTCTCCGATCGCCGGTTACGTGGCCGATCGTGTCGGCAAGCGACCGGTCATCATCACAAGCCTTATCGTTTGGTCCGCGGCAACGTTCGTAACCGGGATTGTCACCTCGTTCGAAGGCATGCTCGCAGCGCGCGCGCTGCTCGGTGTCAGCGAAGCGTTCTACATGCCAGCCGCTGTTGCATTGATCGTCGAATACCATCGCGGGCCAACGCGTTCGCGCGCCACGGGCTTACACCTCAGCGGCGTTTACATGGGCTCCGTTCTCGGCGGACTCGGCGGCGCTTTCGCAGAAGCCTTCGGATGGCGCACGGGGTTTCTCATCATTGGCGCGATCGGTGTCGCTTATGCCCTCGTGTTGATGATCATCTTTCCAAAGCCAACCAGCGAGAACGATGAGATTGAAGCGCTTGAAGTTGAAACCCAAGCCGCTTCAACGCCGAGCGTCGGCGCGTTTCAGGCATTGCTGTCGACACCGGGCTTTCGCTTTCTACTGGCCATGAACCTTCTCAATGGCGCCGCGTATTGGCCGGTGCGAAACTGGTTGCCGGAATTCTTTAGATCGGAGCTTGGCGTCACGCAGGCTTGGGCCGGGGTTTATGGTCCGATGACCTTTAACGGAGCCGCCTTCATGGGCATGCTGATCGCCAGCCATGCCTCCGACCGCTGGTCGATAACCAATCCGAGAGCACGCGCGCTCGTTCCTGCAATCGGCTTCTTGATCGCTGCGCCCTGCCTCGTGGCCGTTGGGTTCATCGACTTCGTGCCGCTCATTCTTCTCTGCGTGCTCGTCGCTGGCATGTCGCAGGGCTTCCTCGATTCCAATCTTATGCCAGCCGCATGCACGGTCACAGATGTCCACCATCGAGCAACAGCGTATGGCCTCCTCAACTTCGTCGGCACGACAGCTGGCGGCGTCATGACGTACGTCGGCGGAATGTTGAAGGAACGTCACGTGCCGTTCGGCGACATGTTTCAAGCGGCGGGGATCATGATCCTGTTCGCGGGCTTGCTGTTGTTGCTCGTGAAGCCGCGCACCGCCGTCGCCGCGCCCATTAGGCAACCGCTTCCAGCGGACAGCTGACGCAAATAATCGTCTCTCACATAGGCTTTTGGAGATAGCTCATCTGGCAGCTTGTTCCGCCGCTGCACCTTGCTCACTTCAAAGACGATGGGGTGCAAAGGAGCTTGGAACATGAAACGCACTCTTACCAAAATCGCGACCGGCTGCGCTTCAGCCGCTTTGCTACTCGGCGTCAGCACGATCTCTGCAAACGCCTACTACATGGGCTATGCGAACGGTGATCCGGGCAATTGGGTCTTTTGCCAGGAGCAACACAACGGTGCGTCTCCGCCCGAGACGAGCCAGGTAATGCCCGGCCCTGACGACTACTATGGCCGGAGGATCGTTCGCCACGAGCGGCCAACCCACGCACATCTTCGTATGGATACGCGACGGCGCACATATGAATAGGTCTTACGCGTGAACCCTCAAGATACGTGAAGGACTGACGTCTCCGGTCCTTCACGTGAGGCGCAAGCAAGTGCAATGCTTCAGGCTGTCGGCTTCAACGGCGCTGGCGGATGGCTCGGCTCGCGGTTGAAGAACCTGAGCGTGAGATAAGCGCCGATCCAAGAACCGACGATCGCAAAGCCGACGTAGAGCCAGTTGTTCGTGTAGCTGATAACCGCGAACGACGAGAGCATGTACCAGACGCTGCTCCAATTCGCGGCGGCGAGGGCGCGCTTTGCGACGACGGAAGACGTGAACATCACGTAAGCGGCATCCGTAGCTGCGGTCGCAACCAAAACGCCCGCGCCAATCCAATAGTCGATCGCCATCGAAGCCTCCTGTTTCAATCGCCGGAATTTGCGCATATCGGCCTGCCGAAATCGACGCCATTCAGCGAAAATTAGTCGCGGACGAAGCCCATCCTTGCGCGTCTCGCCGCTTGGTATTAGCACCACAGAAAATCCGGCCCAGGGAGTTCAGACACATGGCTGACGTGAAAGACGTGAATGCCGCAATCGCGGAATTGAAGCGCGAGGTCGTCGAATTGTCGGGCCTGTCGCTCGCAACCGGAGTGATCCTCACGCAGTTGCTGCAAAAGATTGCCACCCGGGAAATGAATCCGCAGGGCGCCGCCACTCAGATCGTGAACAATGCACGAGACGCAATCGAAGGGTTTACGGCAGCGAACTCGTCTGATCCGGCAATGAAAGCGCGCGCGTTGGAAGCAGTGAATCAGTACGAGGGCCAGATCCGCTCCGTCCTTCGCGACTAATCAACGTTCGTCCTAACAACCAACGCACACGGCGGCCGGCTCGCGGAACGCGTGTCGCCGTGTGCAACTAAGAATAATCAACGCACACGGCGGCCGGCTCGCGGAACGCGTGTCGCCGTGTGCAATCAAGATGCAGGCCGTATACGCTTCAACAAATCCCAGACCGTCAGCGACGCCAGCCCGCCGACGACACCGCCGACGTAACTCGGCAGCGGAAAGTTGAAAATCGACTGCCACATCAGCCCCACAACCCAACTCGCGAGCAGCATCGCGGCAACGGTAACGAGCAGACGCTGCCAGAAGGGAAGAAACATCGGTCGTCTCCGTCACAATGGGGCATGGCCGCGCCCAAACGCGGGCCAAGCGATGATTGCAAAAAGCACCGTCGAAATGAGCAGACCGATCGAGCCGACGGCCGCAAACAGTTCGCCCGACTCATATCCAGCAAAGATCTGAGCCAAGCCTGCAATCAGCACTAAGATGCTCGCTTGCGCTAGCCAGAAGTGCACGTTTGCCCATCGGCTGGAAGCGCGCTCAGGGAACAAATGATAGAAAAATCCAATCAGCGTAAAGCTCACCCAGCCGATGAGTAAAAGATGCGCATGCGTCGGCATTTGCGTGTGATCTTTGGTAATGCCCATGAGCAACCCGAGCGACATGCCGAGCACGGCATAAATTAAGGCGCTAGCGAAGAAACGGCCTGCGAGTCCCGTCATTTGCGGATCTCCTGAGAGGCGTGGCCTTACGTCGCCATATGTGTCGGAACGCCCGCGCGGGGGACCGCGTTGGATACCCCGAACAGCGAATTCGCCACCCGCATACGGCGGACGTATTGGCGAAAAGTATAAGGAGTCAGGCGATGAAATGGAATTGGGCAGCCGCCGCAAGTGCGGCTTTGGCCGTGGCCATCGCGGCACCTGTCGCGCAGGCAGATTCAATCAGTGGTGTGGAAGGTGCGCGTGCGAAGGATCGCGCCGGGTACCATCTGAATCGGCAGGATCGCGAGCAACTGAGGCGCTACGGCCGCAACGACGATTACGGCTGGCGCGGCGGCTATCGCAATTACGGCTATTACGGCGGACCGGGCGTGAGCGTTTACATCGGCCCCGGCGGTTATGGCGATCCGTACGGATACTAAGAAACTTCTCACTCGCGGTGGTGAGGCGGCGGACAGCAATGTCCGCCGCATTTTTTAAACTCAAACCGCCTTCTCTCTACCTCGACGTGCAAGCGCCGCCGCGCGGATGACAAAAGACAATCTAACACAACAAAATAATCCGCGATCACTTTTTTTTCTTTTTTATGCGGCGGAAAAGCCTCGCTTGAACGTTACGTACTCATGCACGACAAAGCGGCTGGCGGTGCCAATCTGCCCGCTGCGATTTCGAGCTGGCCTGCAAACACGCAGGCTGCAAGAACGCAATTTGATAGTTAGGAGCGACTACATATGAAGCGTCTCATCATGGTTGGGCTCATGGCCCTTGGAGCGGCTGTTGGAAGCACCGCCGCCTCCGCAGCGCCCGCGACCAGCAACGTCGCTGGTCTGAGCCAGTCCACGAGCGGCATCGAGCTCGCTCAGTATCGGGGTCATGGCGACTATCGTCGTCATCGCCACTTCCGGGAACGGAGCTATCGCCATCGCCACTATCGCGGCAATGACCGGTATCGCGGTTGGCATCGCCATCACCACCGTCCGCACGGCTGGCGTTCGCGCGGCTGCGTAGCAGTCGGACCGGTCTGGATGTGCCCATAAGCACGACCTCGGATAGATGCCGATAGCGGCATCACGGTTTGAGCCGGGCGGAGCAATCCGCTCGGCTTTTTTGTCGTCCGCACGCGGCGGCCGGCTCGCGGAACGCGAGTCGCCGTGTACAAACAAAGCTCCTCACTCCAGAAACGCGATCCGCCCGGTCGCGACGTCGTGCATCGCCGACACGATCTTGAGCTGCTTGGCGGCGACGCGGCCGCGAAGAACGTCGCTCATGTCTGACAGCCGTTCCACGCCGAGGCGGGCATTGGCGATCGCCACCTGTTGCACGAAATCGGCGTTCTTCGACGTATGCTCGCCGGGAACGTTCTTGCAGGCTTCAACCGCGGGCTTGATCTTCGCCAGGAGCTGCGTGAGCTCGCCAAGCTCTGCGCCGTCGATCGCGCCCTTGATCGCGCCGCACTCGCTATGGCCGAGAACCACGATCAGTTGCGCGCCAGAGATCTTCGTCGCGAACTCGGAGCTGCCGACAATATCATCGTTGATGACGTTGCCCGCCACGCGAGCGCTGAAGAGGTCGCCGATGCGCTGGTCGAACACAAGCTCGGGCGGCACGCGAGAATCGATGCAGCCGATCACGATGGCCGACGGGAATTGTCCGTACGAGGTTGCACGCACTTGCTCGACCAAATCGCAATTGCGCATGTTCCGCGAAACGAAACGCTCGTTTCCGGCCTTGAGTTTTTCGAGCGCGGCGTCGGGCGAGAGAACCGCTTGCCGTTCGCGCGTCAGCGCCGCGCATTGATCGGCGGCGAACGATCGGTCGAAGGTCAGCAGGCTCGCGGTGATAGCGGCGCCGCAGCAGAAATGTCGTCGAGAAAGCATCGCGCATCCTCCTTACGTTGACGCCCGAATAGGACGACCAAGTCTTTAGCAAGGTGTTAGCAGCGCTGGTTAATAAGCACAGATTTAAAGAGACGCCTACGGATGAGCTGTGCACTGCACACGGCGGGATCTATCACGCGGCGGAAGACGCGCCATCCGGCCGGCTCCGCGAAGCGGAGTCGTTGGCGCCATCAATAAACGCGCACGGCGGCCGGCTCCCGGAACGGGAGTCGCCGTGCGCCATCAATTAAGCACGAAGCGGCCGGGTCACGCGGCGTAGGCAGTCGCAAATCGAAGTCTCAGAACCGGTCCGCTCCGTGACAGACCGAGAACAGGGTTCCGACCAGATCACTTAATGAAGCGGGATGCTCCGCACACGGGCTTCTCACCCCGTGCGGACCCGATCCTTCGCCTTGTCCGCATCACGCGCATTCCGCGAGCGGCAACGCGCCCGGCGGCCGGTTCGACGAAGAAGAGTCGCCGGGCGCAATCAAAAGCTCCTTCCCCACCCGAGCCCCGCGCGACGCCTCGCCCGCAGCCCTTGCCGGATGGGTGAGGAGATTGTACCGTGTACTGAAGAAGTGGGGATAAGATTTTTATGGGAATGGCAATCGCAGTTTGGTGCCATAATAAAAGGCGCTAGCTAGCTGCTTCGGGGGGGAGGCACTTAGGCCTCAAATGGAGCCAATGGCCGATTTCTCAGCCGAAAGGCCATGCCGCATTCTGAGCTTGGATGGAGGAGGAGCTAAAGGCTTCTATACTCTCGGTGTCCTGCGCGAGATCGAGGGTATGGTGAAAAGCCGCTTACACGAAAAATTTGACCTCATTTTCGGTACGAGTACCGGTGCAATTATCGCCGCTCTCCTGGCGCTCGGGAAAAGTGTGAAGGACATCAGCGACCTTTACGAGGATAACGTCCCAAAAGTAATGAAGAAGAAGAAGCGCATGAGCAAGTCGGCCGCTTTGAAAAAACTCGGAGACGACGTGTTTACGGACGCGATGTTCACCGACATGAAGACCGGCGTAGGGATCGTAACGACGCGGTGGGTCATCGAGCGGCCCATGATCTTCAAAACGAGCGTCGAACAGGCTCATGGTAGGAAAGGAACTTTCTCACCCGGCTTCGGCGTGAAGGTTTCGGACGCGGTCCAGGCATCGTGCTCGGCATACCCGTTCTTCGAGCGGAAGACGGTGAAGACGGATATGGGAGACCTCATCGAACTCATTGATGGCGGATACTGCGCAAACAACCCAACCCTTTACGCCATCTCAGAAGCTATCATGGCCCTGAAGCTCTCTCCCGAACACCTCCGCGTCGTGAGCTGCGGTGTAGGCGTATACCCTTCGCCGAAGCAATCGTGGTTTGGCACAACGAAGTGGGCGCAAAAGCTTCCGAGTGTTCAACTTCTCCAAAAGACATTGGAGATTAACACGCAGTCTATGGATCAGCTCCGGCACGTTCTATATCAGCACGTCCCGACTGTTCGGATCAGCGACACGTTCGAGCAGCCCGAAATGGCGACGGACTTGTTCGAGCACAATTGTACGAAGCTCAACATTCTGCGCCAGCGAGGAAGAGAGTCTTTCGCGAAGGCCGAAACCGATTTGAAAAGAATTCTTTTGTAGGAACCAGTTTTATGATTTCCGAGGATCAGCTCAAGACTTGGGGCAAGCAAGGCTCGACCGGGCAGTTCACGGCGACACATGACACCTTGAAGACCTGGCTCAACGATAGCAACTCGCCTTTCTGCACGAAGGATTTTAGCATCTTCCTACAAGGGTCGTACAAGAACGATACCAACATCTATGGCGATAGTGACGTGGATGTCGTGATCCAACTCAATCAGACCTTTTACCCGGATCTCTCGATCCTGACTGATGAAGAGGAGCAACTATGGAAGGCCGCGCATTCTGATGCGGAGTACACGCTCAAGCAGTTTAAAAACGACGTGACGAGCTGGCTCGTGAAGAAGTACGGAAGCGACGTCCAGACCGGCACAAAGGCGATTTGTATTAAGGGCAATGGCAATCGGCGGAACGCAGACGTGCTCGTGTGCTGTAAACACCGCCGCTATGAGCGTTTCAGAAGCTTGAACGATCAGAGTTGTCAGGACGGAATTTCATTCTTCAATTCGAGCGGCGTGCGGATCGACAATTTCCCAAAACAGCATAGGGATAATTGCGCGAAAAAGCATAGGCACAGCAACAACTGGTTCAAACACACAGCACGAATTTACAAAAATCTACGTAACACCATGATTGAGAAAAATGTGATTGAAGACAATCTAGCGCCCTCGTACTTCATCGAAGGTCTATTGTGGAACGTCCCGCTCGATCGCTTCGGGGGTACAGAGCAACAAAACCTTTTCGATACGTTGGATTGGCTGTGGAACGCGGATCGCAGCAAATTCGTTTGTGCAAATGATCTCTGCTCCTTATTCCATCCCACATCGCTCGTGACTTGGCGCGCCGAGAAGTGCAAAAAATTTCTCAGCAAGGCCATCGGCTACTGGGAAGCTGCCTAGCCGACGCGGCGGAGCGTCGGCCGCCACGCGTGTCCCCCAACCCGGCAATGCCCTCAGAGCCTCTGAATAGGCTTGATGACGCCCTCGCACTTCCCCAGCGGGAGATGGGGACGGCAATATTCCGCCGACTGCTTTTCGGTTTCTGATAGGCGCTCGTCGGCTCCTGTTCCGGGAGCCGGCCGCCTCCCGCCTTCACCCCCGCCTTGCCCGCTCAATCGCGGCAACATCGATCTTCCGCATCGTGAGCATCGCGTCGAACGCGCGTTTGGCTTCGGCGCCACCGGCGGCCATCGCGTCGGTCAGCACGCGCGGCGTGATCTGCCAATTGATGCCCCACTTGTCCTTGCACCAGCCGCACATGCTTTCCTGTCCGCCGTTGCCGACGATGGCGTTCCAGTAGCGGTCGGTCTCGGCTTGATCTTCGGTGCTGATCTGGAACGAGAACGCTTCGCTGTGCGGTTTCCCTGGTCCGCCGTTGAGGCCCATGCACGGAATTCCGGCGACGGTGAAATCGACGACGAGCGCGTCGCCCGCCTTGCCGGATGGGTAATCGCTCGGCGCGCGGTGAACGGCCAGCAGCGCGCTGTCGGGGAATGTCTCGGCGTAGAAGCGGGCGGCGGCTTCGGCGTCCTTGTCGTACCAGACGCAAATTCGGTTTTTGGACATCGGGTTTCCTTTTCTGAACGGTGGGTTCTTATCGGAGCAGGCGCTTCGTTCTTCTAAGACGATCTTGCCCGGTCCGTTCCGACATCCGCCCAAACTTTTCTTCCGATGCCCGTCTTCGCCGCTCACCTCGGGGAGAGGGAGCGACGGCGCTGCTGCTTAGGCTGTCTCCCTGCAGAGAAGGCGGATGGCCTCATTCCGCGTTGGGACGCCAGCCTTAGTCGGCCGTCTTTGTGGGTGAAGTCCCAAGTGTTGTCGGCACCGAGCGCGGCTTTGATGTCGTCGTTGGGATAACTGCCCTCATCGCCAGGCGTGCGATCTCCAACTTCGAGATAGATCACCGGGCCGGTGCTGCGATTGACGAGATGATGCGCGACGCCGCCAGCGGCAAACCCCGCGCACATCCTGGGGGCGAATTCGACTTCGCCAGCGTCCGTCACGAGCGTCGGCGTGCCTTCGAGAATGTAAACGAATTCGTCCTGCTTGCTGTGGCGATGCAGCAGCGCGGACTCGCCGCCGGGCAGCAGCGTCGTGAGATTCACACCGAAGTTTCTGAGGCCAAAGATGTCGCCGAGGGGCCGCTTCTCGCGCATTCCCATGCGGCTGAAGAATGGTTCGCGATAGTTCGATGGTATGGTCCGAAGCGGAGCGTTCTCGGCTGTGATCGCGAGTGGTGGTTCCGCTTCGGGCATGGCTACTCCGCGGCTTGCTTCTTCAGTTTCTTGGCGTCCCTGTTCGGGAGCTGGCCGCCGAGCGCGGTCTTCGGCTTGCGCGCGAGAACGGGCTTTAAGTACTGCCCCGTATAGCTTTCCTTGACCTTCGCGACGTCCTCAGGCGTGCCAGCCGCAACGATGGTGCCGCCGCCGTCGCCGCCTTCGGGGCCGAGATCGATGATCCAGTCGGCCGTCTTGATGACTTCGAGATTGTGCTCGATGACGACGACCGTGTTGCCCGCGTCCGCAAGCTCGTGCAGCACCTCGAGCAGCTTGGCGACGTCGTGGAAGTGCAGGCCCGTCGTCGGCTCGTCGAGAATGTAGAGCGTGCGGCCGGTCGCGCGGCGCGAAAGTTCCTTCGACAGCTTGATGCGTTGCGCTTCGCCGCCCGAGAGCGTCGTCGCCTGCTGGCCGATGTGGATGTAGCCGAGGCCGACGCGCGCCAGCGTTTCAAGCTTGTCGCGGATCGATGGCACCGCTTTGAAGAACTCCGCGCCTTCCTCGACGGTCATGTCGAGAACGTCGGCGATGGACTTCTCCTTGAAAGTGACGGCGAGCGTCTCGCGATTGTAGCGCTTGCCCTTGCATTCCTCGCACGTCACGTAGACGTCCGGCAGGAAGTGCATCTCGATCTTGATGACACCGTCGCCCTGGCAGGCTTCGCAGCGTCCGCCTTTGACGTTGAACGAAAAGCGCCCCGGCTCGTAGCCGCGCGTCTTCGATTCCGGCAGTCCGGCGAACCATTCGCGGATCGGCGTGAAGGCGCCCGTGTACGTCGCCGGATTGGAGCGCGGCGTGCGGCCGATCGGGCTTTGGTCGATGTCGATGATCTTATCGAAGTGCTCGATGCCGGTGATCTTGTCGTATTCGCCGGGATGATCCTTCGCGTTGTTGAGCTTGCGCGCCACGGCCTTGAAGATCGTGTCGATCAGCAGCGTGGATTTCCCGCCGCCCGAGACGCCGGTGATGCACGTGAGCAGCCCAACCGGTATCGACGCCGAGACGTCCTTCAGGTTGTTCGAGCGCGCGCCGGTAACGGAGAGCATGCGCTTGGGATCAGGCGCGCGGTGCGTCTTCGGAATGGGAACGTAGCGCGTGCCGGAGAGATAGTCGCCGGTGATGCTGGTCGGCGTCGCCATGATGTCGGCGGGTGTGCCCTGCGCGATGACTTCGCCGCCGTGGATGCCCGCGCCCGGTCCAATGTCGACGACGTGGTCCGCCGTCATGATCGCGTCTTCATCATGCTCGACGACGATGACGGTGTTGCCGATGTCGCGAAGATGCTTGAGCGTTTCAAGCAGCCGCGCGTTATCGCGCTGATGCAACCCGATCGACGGTTCATCGAGAACGTACAGCACGCCGGTCAGCCCCGACCCGATCTGCGAGGCGAGGCGGATACGCTGAGACTCCCCGCCCGAAAGCGTGCCGGACGCGCGCGAAAGCGTCAGGTATTGCAGGCCGACGTCGTTGAGGAACTTCAGCCGGTCGCGGATCTCTTTCAGGATGCGTGTGGCGATCTCGGTCTGCTGCTTCGTGAATGTATTCGGAATCTCGGCGAACCAGTCGTTCGCGGTTCTGATCGAGAGATCGCAGACTTCGCCGATATGCTTGCCGCCGATCTTGACTGCGAGCGCCTGCGGTTTGAGGCGATAGCCATTGCACGCTTCGCACGGATGCGCCGCCTGATAGCGCGAGAGTTCTTCGCGCACCCAATCGGAATCCGTTTCCTTAAAGCGCCGCGCGATGTTGCCGATCACGCCCTCGAACGCTTTCTCGGTCGAATAATTGCGTGTGCCGTCCCAGTACGTGAAGACGACGTCTTCATCGCCCGAGCCGTAGAGGATCGCGAGCTGCACATGCTTCGGCAGACGCTCCCACGGCGTCTTCATCGATACCTTGTAGTGCTTCGCGAGGCTTTCCAGCGTCTGCTCGTAGTAAGGCGAGGAGGCGCCCGTTTTCGCCCACGGGAAAACAGCGCCCTTTTCGAGGCTCAGCGATCCGTCGGGCACAACGAGGTCGGGCTCGAAGCGGAGTTCCGAGCCGAGACCGTCGCAGACCGGGCAAGCACCCGCAGGCGCGTTGAACGAGAAGAGACGCGGTTCGATTTCGTCGATCGTGAATCCTGAGACCGGGCACGCGAACCGCTGCGAAAAGACGATGCGCTCGTGCGTGTCGTTCTTCGATTTGTTGGCGCCTTCCGTCTCTGATTTCGGCAACGCCTTATCCACGAATTCCGCAATCGCGAGACCATCGGAGAGCTTCAGTGCCTGCTCGAAACTATCCGCGAGACGCGTGCCGAGATCTTTCTTCACGACGATGCGATCCACGACGACGTCGATGTCGTGTTTGTACTTCTTGTCGAGCTTCGGCACGTCGCCGATCTCGTAAACGGTTCCGTTGACCTTGAGGCGCTGATAGCCCTTCTTCTGCCACTCGGCGATTTCCTTGCGGTACTCGCCTTTACGGCCGCGCACGACGGGAGACAACAGCAACAGACGCGTGCCTTCCGGCAATTCCAGCACGCGGTCCACCATTTGCGAAACGGTTTGGCTTTCGATCGGCAGCCCGGTCGCGGGCGAATACGGAACGCCGACGCGCGCGAAGAGCAGGCGCAGATAGTCATAGATTTCGGTGACGGTGCCGACCGTCGAGCGCGGGTTCTTGCTCGTCGTCTTCTGCTCGATCGAGATGGCAGGCGACAGCCCGTCGATATGATCGACGTCCGGCTTCTGCATCATCTCGAGAAACTGCCGCGCATAAGCCGAAAGACTTTCGACATAGCGGCGCTGACCCTCGGCATAGATCGTATCGAATGCGAGAGACGATTTGCCGGAACCTGAGAGGCCCGTGAACACGACAAGCGCGTCGCGCGGGATCTCGAGATCGACGTTCTTGAGGTTGTGTTCGCGCGCGCCGCGGACGTGGATCGTCTTCATCAGATCGGACCCCGGGCGGGCGGGAGACTTCTTGGACGGTGATTTCATGGGCGAAGGTCTATCCGAGGGCCGAGGAGGCGGCAATGCGGCCGTTCAGGAAGCCAGAAATGGCATTCTCCGGGCGGATTTCAATGGAATTGCCGCGGTTGGCTGCTGTCACGCTGTCGCGGCTGAGCTGCAGGGCCGGGCGGTAAGACCGCCCATCCTCGATAGGGTGAGCGAATGGAGACGGATCGGGGATCCAGCACAAAAAGTGCCGAAGACCCGATGGCGCGTCGGCCAAAGATGACGGAAGAATTTTTCTATCGCGCCACTCCCAACCCGCCGGGCGGCCGGCTCGACGAAGGAGAGTCGCCCGGCGCCAACAGAACCTCCGTGCGGCCGGTTCGAGGAAGGAGAGTCGCCCGGAGCAAACAAAAACTCCCGCCGCCCAATACTGAATACGCGTTCACAACGCTGTATGTGTTCCGCCACAAGGCCGGTATAAGGTGCGCTCAGCCAACGACGAACAAAAAGGCCGTTTCCATGAGCGACGCTTCCCTTTCGAAACTGAGCAACCCGTCTCATCCGGTGACGCGCACTCTGACGCTCATCAAATTGCTCGTTCTCGCGGTCTCTGTCGCCGCCGCAATCCCGACCGCGCGAAACCTCTATTTCTCGTGGACGAATGGTGTGCCGTTCGATCAGGTCGATCACCGGCTAGCGCAGGCCGCTTTGTTGGAGAAGAATTTCGATTGCAAGATCGATTACCGGTCGCTGTCGATGCAGGGCAACGCGCGCATAGAAGTCGGAAGCTGCAACAAGACGGGCGACATCTCGATCCGCGTGAAATCACCGAATGGCCAAATCAACTACGAATGGATTGCGTTCGATCGGTTGCCGAAGCCGAAGTCCGTGCAATCCGCAAGCTTGATGCCATGGCTGATCGCGAGCGCTTATGCAGGCGAGCGCAAGCCGCTGCCTGAAGGGTCGTTCGAAGTTGCGCAGGACGCCAGCGTGTTGTGCCAGGCGAAGGATTCCAACAACAACATTATCCGCGTCACGCAGACCGGCAATCAATGCGTTCGCGAAACGGTCTCGATCTTCCGCGGGTCGGTTGAAAAGAGCGAGTCCGTTCCGTGCGCTACAGCTTGCCCAATCAAATAGCGCATACGATGCGCGCCTGAGCGAGCTGGCTTACATCGCAGACTTTGCAGCAAGCCGTTATTGATACCGTCTTCGTTGGATTTCACTCCGGCGAAGACGTGCTGTTTCGCAATCACGCGATGGCGTTGAAAAACCAATCGCATCGAAACTCCGTTCGCGGGCGCGAAAATCTTTCGTAAAATTTGTGATCGCGGAAGCGTCGATGATGCCTTGACGTCATGCGATTTCAGTCCCAGATTTATTGATGTTACGGTGCTGTTGTCGTCATTCGGTCCTTTGAAAGAGGCGTCTCGGCCGGCGGGTCGACGAGCCGGGGACATTGGATGGCGAGCCAGTGGGGCGCATGCGGCGAGTGAGGCTCGTGCGTTAAATGGTAAGGCAGCAAGCGTGACACGGCGAAACTGTTCGAGGAGGACTATGACTCCACCGGGTTACAAACCTGGACCTCGAGACCTGATCACGAGGTCCGCAGTTTGAAGGGCGCTCTCGAGAAATTGGCCGCGTCCAAGCAAACTGTCGTTCGCACAATTTGGAATCTTCACACGAGGGCGGATGTCCGAGTGACACACCAGAGCCTCGCTTCAAACGTCCGGTTTTAGTCTGGGCGAACCATCGAAGGTAAAACCGAACCCCGCGCGGATCCAAGGACCCGGCGGGGTTTTGATTTTTGAGCGGGTAGAGTTTTCGCTGCACCCTCGTCATCCTCGGCTGAGCGCGACTTAGTCGCCTCGAAGACCGGGGATCCAGCGCAAAAGTCGCCGAAGGCGCAAAATCGCTGATCGCACTGCGTGGAAAAAACTTGGTCGGCTTTGCCGAGTCTCACGCTGGATCCCCGGCCAACATTCGCTTCGCTCATTCGGCCGAGGATGACGGAAGAAACGCGCTGGCGGCCGGCTCGACGAAGGAGAGTCGCCAGCGCCACAGAAACTCCGGCCGGCTCGACGAAGAAGAGTCGCCAGCGCCAAGGGAGGACTTCGCCCGGCTCGACGTTCGCTCTTCGGCCGAGGATGAAGATAACATTGGTCTTCCGGCCAGAACTCACTCTCACCCCACGACTGCATCCGGCGGCCGGCTCCGCGAAGCGGAGGCGCCGGATGCAGCAAACGAGAGCCTCAATCTTTGTGATTGGTGATCGCGACGAAGGTGTCGTCGTTCTGGCAGCGCCGCTCATGCATCAGGAAGTCGTAATATCCGCAGCGCCCGGTGCCCGGATAGGCACGACAGGCACCCGGACGCGCCTTGTAGATCGTGCAGCGGCGAAGTTTGGTATCGAAGAATTGGCAGATGCGGCCGTAATGCGGATCGCGCTTGCGGCGCATCAGATACTTATGGCCGTGGCCTTCGCGCGTGAATCGCTTCTTCGCCGTGCTGTAACCGAGGTTAAAGTAGGTCGCGAGCCGCTCGACGTCGCGCTTATTGAGAGCAATGACGGGATATGAGCAGCAGTACCCGGGGCAATTGCTACAATTGTACTGGGCCATCGTGCAGTCGCGGTGCTCCGGTAAGGCGCATACAACGACGCGCGTGAACGGCTATCGCCATACTCCAACGTGAAGACCAGTCAAGCCACGTCAGCGGTGATCGTGCGCTTTCTCAACATCGCGTCACAGGAAAGTTCGAGTCGAAGGGCGGCGAGCCTTGCCTCAGCAGGTCGCGCAGCCTATATAAGAACATTAGTAGAACAACGGCGGGACGGCGCTGACTTGGGCCTGAAGGATGAAAGGTCTGTGCAAAAGCTCGATCTCGTGCGCAGCAGGCGGTCCTAACCGCTAAGGTCGCCAAGAGATTCTCGCGTCCGAAGCTGATACAACCAGCGCGGACGCCGCTATGCCGGCAGCGGATGTCGCCAACTGAAGTTTGTAGGAGATGAGCACATGGCAGGCTCGGTCAATAAAGTCATTCTCGTCGGCAACGTCGGCAAAGACCCGGAAATCCGCAGGACGCAGGACGGCCGTCCGATCGCCAACCTGAGCTTGGCGACCAGCGAGACCTGGCGCGACAAGTCCTCGGGCGAACGCAAGGAAAAGACGGAGTGGCATCGCGTCGTTATTTTCAGCGAGCCGCTGTGCAAGGTCGTCGAGCAGTACGTGCGCAAAGGCTCGAAGCTTTACATCGAAGGCGCGCTGCAAACCCGTAAGTGGACGGATCAGTCCGGCGCCGAGAAGTATTCGACCGAGGTCGTGCTGCAAGGCTTCAGCGGTACGCTGACGATGCTTGACGGTGCCGGTGGCGGTCGCGGCGCGTCCTCGGGGATGCAGGAAAGCGGTCCCGATTACGGCAACGACGGCGGTTTCGGCTCATCGTCTGGCGGAGATCAGCGTCGCGTTTCGAAGTCGAGCGGCGGCGGTAAGAGCAGCAGCTTCGATAAGGCGCTCGACGACGAAATCCCGTTCTAAGCGTTTCGCATTCGAGCGGCCGCGGGCCGCTTCAGCGTCGCCGATCCGGTATCGGGTTTATCGAACGCACATCTACAGGCGCGCATCATCCGCGTGAACGAACCCGCTCACTGCGGGTTCGATTTGAGAAATTCGATGATCTGCGAGCGGACCTTGGCGTCCGAGATGCCGACAAACGGCTTCATGTTGTTATTCGGAACGACGCTATCCGGATTGGCGATGAACTTATCCAAAGTGCCTTCATCCCAGACGATCTTCGCGTCCTTCATCGACGGCGAATAGGAATAGCCCTCAACCGATCCCGCTTTCCGGCCGATGATTCCGTGCAGGTTCGGACCAAGCCGGTTGTCGCCCTCTTTCCACGTGTGGCAGGTGCGGCAGTGATTGTTGAAGACCTGTTCGCCCGACGGCTCCTCGGCAGCGGAAGCAGCAGTTGAGAGCGCCGCCGAAAGAAGAAATGCCGCCGCGATGACGATGATCTGCATAATCAATCCTCCGTGGTTGGCATAAATCTGATCTGTAGCGGGAAATATTCCCGAATACGTTGGAAACGCAAAAGGCCCGGTACTGTTCCGTACCGGGCCTTTCAGAGATTGCGCTGGATGAATCGCGGTTAGGCGATCGTCATTGGGCAGGCTTTGCTTCCGGATGGGCCGGTTGCGCCGCAGCCTTCGCTTTGTCGATGGCCGACTGAGCGTCTTCCTTGGCCTTCTCGAGCGCGGGGCCCGCTTTTTCCTTCGCCGACTCGTAGGCGTTCACAGCGGCGTCTTTCGCCTTCTGCAGGGCGGGACCGGCATTTTCCTTGGCCGCCTCGTAGGCATCCTTCGATTTATCGCGCAGCTCTTCGCCCTTTTCCTTCGCGCGCTGCACCCAGCCCTTGGGCGGAGTGATGCGTTTGAAAGCAGGCGCGGCCGTCAGCGTTTCTTTCGTCGCCGTGGGCATGACGACGTTCATCTTGCCGTCGGTGGATTCGATGCTGAGCGCAGAAATATCGACGCCGACTTTCTTCTCGCCCACGCCAAGCAAACCACCAACTCCGACGATGACGCCGACGATTCGATTGTCGCTTTCGACAATCAGATCCTCGATGTCGCCGAAGACCTTGCCGTCGCTGCCGTGAACGTTGGCGCCGAGAAGGCGGTCTTTCGCAAGATACTGCGTCGGCTTCTGTTCAGTGAAAAAGAAGTCTCCCGCCACAGCCGGAAGCACACCGGCCGAGAGCATGAAAAAGGAGAGCGCGAGATGATGAACTTTCATCGAATGGGGTCCCTGTTGCGATGATAAGCGAAGTGCCCGGTGGTCTAACATGGCCACTGGAGCAAGACGTGGGCAGCGCTTTTACAAAGCTATCCGTCTTTAGTCGCGACAAGCTCTGAGGGCTTATGTGGATGAGCTTTGCTTAGGTCCGCCCGTGCCGTATAAAATATTGAAAACACATGACAAATTTTGGCGGGCCTGCTAGCGTCATGTCGCCGCGCCAATGGCATTCGCGCACCAGTTGGGCTAAACTCAAAACCGCATCTTCTGCGCCGCGCGCTGATACTCGCGTGCATCCCGCCTTCGAGAAAGAACTGACCTTTGACCGATAGCAGCGACGACGAGAAATCCGGCGGCCGGGAGCCGAATGACATTCGCCCGATCTCCATCGCCGAGGAGATGAAGCGCTCGTATCTCGACTACGCGATGAGCGTCATCATCAGCCGCGCGCTGCCCGATGTGCGCGATGGTCTGAAGCCGGTTCACAGGCGCATCCTTTACGCGATGAACCGCCTGCATCTCGACTGGAACAAGAAGCATATGAAGTCGTCGAAGATCGTCGGCGACACGATGGGCGACTTCCATCCGCACGGAAACATGGCGATCTATGACGCGCTTGTGCGTCTTGCGCAGGATTTCTCGATGCGCGTGCCGCTGGTCGATGGCCAGGGCAACTTCGGTTCGATCGACGGCGACCCGCCTGCCGCAGAACGCTACACGGAATCGCGTCTCGCGAAGATCTCGCAGTTCCTGCTCGACGATCTCGACAACGACACGGTCGAATTTCGCGATAACTACGACGGCCGCTTGCAAGAACCGAGCGTGCTCCCGGCGAAATTTCCGAACCTGCTCGTCAACGGCGCGGGCGGCATCGCCGTCGGCATGGCGACGAACATTCCGCCGCATAACCTGGGCGAGATCATCGACGCCTGCATCGCAGAGCTCGACAATCCCGAAATCACGATCGATGAGCTGACGCAGATCGTTCAAGGCCCAGACTTCCCGACGGCCGGTCTGATCCTCGGCCGCGGCGGCATCCTCTCGGCCTACCACAAAGGCCGCGGCTCGATCATCATGCGCGCGCGCGTCAACATCGAGCACATCCGGAAGGATCGCGAAGCGCTGATCGTTACCGAAATTCCGTATCAGGTGAACAAGCGCGTCCTGATCGAGAAGATTGCCGATCTCGTGCGCGAGAAGAAGATCGAAGGCATCTCCGATCTCTGGGACGAGTCGAACCGCGAAGGCATCCGCATCGTTGTCGAGCTGAAGCGCGACGCCGTCGCCGACGTGGTTCTCAATAACCTCTACAAGTATTCCGATCTGCAGACGACGTTCGGCGCCAACATGCTGGCGATCAACGGCGGCCGTCCGGAAAGTCTGACGCTGCGTGACATGATCACGGCGTTCACCGCGTTCCGTCAGGATGTCGTCACGCGGCGCGTGAAGCATTTGCTGAATAAGGCGCGCGATCGCGCTCACGTCCTCGTCGGCCTCGCGATTGCCGTCGCCAACATCGACGAAGTCATCAAGCTCATTCGCCATTCCGCTTCGCCCGCTGAGGCCAAGCAGGAATTGATGGCGCGTGACTGGCCCGCGAAAGACATGGCGCCGCTGATCGAATTGATCGCAGACCCGCGCCACACGCTTTCGTCCGGGGGCACCTACAAACTTTCGGAAGAGCAGGCGAAAGCAATCCTCGAACTTCGTCTCGCGCGCCTCACCGCACTTGGCCGCGACGAGATCGCGGACGAATTGAACAAGATCGCGATCGAGATCAGAGAGTATCTTGCGATATTGGCATCGCGTGCGCGCGTCGTCGAAATCGTCAAGGGCGAGTTGACCGCGATCCGCGATGAGTTCGCAACGCCGCGCAAGACCGAAATCGTCGACATCGAAGGCGAGGTCGAAGACGAAGACCTCATTCAGCGCGAAGATTGCGTCGTCACCGTCAGCCACAAGGGCTATATCAAGCGCGTTCCGCTCGCGACGTACCGGGCGCAGAAGCGCGGCGGCAAGGGCCGCTCCGGCATGGCGACGCGTGACGAGGATTTCGTCACCCAGCTCTTCGTAACGTCGACGCACACGCCGGTGCTGTTCTTCTCTTCGCGCGGCATGTGCTACCGCATGAAGGTGTGGCGTCTGCCGGCGGCATCTCCGCAATCGACGGGCAAAGCGCTCGTCAACCTGCTGCCGTTGAGCCAGGGCGAAGTCATCACCTCGATCCTGCCGCTGCCGGAAGACAGCTCAACCTGGGGCGAACTCGAACTCATCTTCGCGACGCGCAGCGGAAACGTGCGGCGCAACGCGCTCACCGATTTCGAGAGCATCAATCGCAACGGCAAGATCGCGATGAAGCTGGATGAAGGCGACAGCATCATCCAGGTCGCGATCGCACGCCCCGAGCAGGATGTGCTGCTGACAGCCGCGGGCGGCCAATGCATCCGCTTCCTCATCGGCGACGAGATCCGCCTATTCAAAGGCCGTGACTCGACGGGCGTTCGCGGTATTCGCCTCGAAGAGGGTGACGAAGTCATCTCGATGGCGATCCTCGATCACTTCAGCGCACCGGCTGAAGAACGCACCGCCTATCTGAAGCAGGCGAATGCGCTGCGCCGGTCCGACGAGGCGGAAGACGCCGAAGTCATAGCCGAGACGGATACCGAAGCTGATCCCGAAGAGGTATCGGCCGACGCGGTGACGTTGCCGCCCGAACGGTTTGCCGAGATGCAGGCAGCGGAGCAATTCGTACTGACGGTTTCGCGAAACGGCTTCGGCAAGCGCACGTCGTCGTATGAGTTCCGCACCTCGGGTCGTGGCGGCAAGGGCATCCTCGCGATGGTTGCCAACGACAGAAACGGTCGCTTGCTCGCGTCGTTCCCAATTGGCGAAAGCGATCAGATAATGCTGGTAACAGACGCCGGTCAGCTCATCCGCTGCCCAGTTGATGGCATCCGCATCGCGGGCCGCAATACGCAGGGCGTGCGCATCTTCAAAACGGATGCCGACGAAAAGGTCGTATCGGTGGAGCGCATAACCGAGGAAAACGCTGAGAACGGCGAAGCGTCCGAAGCATGATAAAACGGCAATGACGATGCCTGATGCGAAAGGCTTAGGTTAATTTCCGATTGTCTCCGGATAAGCTTGCTCTCACAGCAAAAGCGAAGCTAAGAGTGCCTATGGCATCGAAGCGACAAGCGACAAGCGAGCGCAAGGCGAAAACGGGCTTCTATTCGGGCTCCTTCGATCCGGTGACTCTCGGCCATACCGATGTTATTCGCCGCGCGGCCGGAATTGTTGATCGCCTTGTAATTGGTATCGGCAACAATCCAGGCAAAACGCCGATGTTTTCGACGGCTGATCGCGTGGCGATGCTCGAAGACGAGCTTCGTCCGATTGCTGACGAGACGGGCACGGACATCGCTGTCGTTACGTTTACTGGCCTCGCCGTCGATGCTGCAGCTGCACATGACGCAACTGTCATTATTCGTGGATTGCGTGACGGCACAGACTTCGACTACGAAATGCAGATGGCGGGCATGAACGGCGACATGGCACCCACCATTCAAACGGTTTACGTCGCTGCGTCGCCAGCGGTTCGTCATATAGCGGCAAACCTCGTTCGCGCGGTCGTCTCCATGGGAGGCGATCCATCACCATTCGTATCGAAGCACGTTTTGAGGCGCCTAAAAGACTGCAAGTAAGATCCGCTCAAGCAACTGAAGAAGTGAATGTCGATAATCATTCGCGTTAAATCGGAGCTTCTCTCGCTGTTGCGCAGTGTGCCGTCTGGCCGGGTGACGACCACCGAAGCGCTGGGTTATCGGATCGGCGTATCGCCGCCCTTGGTTCAATCGCTGCTGGCCCATTTGACGGAAGAAGAACGCGACTACGTTCCTTGGCATCGTGTCGTTGCAAAAGGCGGCGCTATAGGCCGCGGACCTAATCGCGATCGTCAATTCGCGCTTTTGATCCGCGAAGGCGTACACGTCTCGCCCGCTGGCATCATTCATGATCTGACGCGCTATCTGGCCGGAGATCCCTATTCATCGACCCCAGAACCCGCTGATTCCGCAGGCCCCGAGAAAGAAACGGCAGGGCAATTGTCGCGCTCGCGCGGAATGAAGCATTACTGATTGCCGCGCATCAGCAAACCTTGCAGGCGGGCCGTCAAATCGCCATAAGGGCGGCAACACTGCCCCAAGTGACCATCGGCCAGCCGACGTCCATTCGGCCAACGGTCTCGCAAAACCAAGATCAGCAATATGAGGAACGCCATGGTCCGTCGTTTGTCTTTTGTCGTCGCGTCCCTATTCGCCGTCGCTTTCGCGGCAGCAACGTCGGCCAATGCCGCCGGAGATAAGCTCGTTATCGAACTGCCAAGCGGCAAGGTCGTTATCCAGCTCCGCCCTGATCTCGCACCGAAGCACGTCGAGCGCGTCAAGACGCTCGCCGCTGAGGGCTTTTACAACGGCGTCAAATGGCATCGCGTGATGGAAGGCTTCATGGCTCAGACCGGCGACCCGACGGGCACCGGCATGGGCGGTTCGAAGCTTCCCGATCTGCCCGCGGAATTTTCGCAGGAACCTTATAAACGCGGCACCGTCGGCGCAGCCCGCACGGCCGATCCGAACTCCGCCAACAGCCAGTTCTTCATCTGCTTCACCGATACGGGATGCAGCGGCTTGACCGGCCAGTATACCGTCTGGGGCCAGGTCATTTCCGGCATGGAAAACGTCGACAAGATCAAGCGTGGCGAAGAAGGTTCCGGCACCGTCACGGATCCAGATACGATGGTGAAGGTTTACGTGGAATAGCGGCGTCTACGTCACGTCGCTTGCGCGCGCTCCATCGCGGAGCGCAACCAACTCTCCGAGAAAGGATGGCCTATGGCCGACTACAAAGACCCTGAAAACACGCTCCTGATCGAAACCAGCAAAGGCCCCGTCGTGATCGAGCTTCGCCCCGATCTCGCGCCAAAGCACGTCGAGCGCATCAAGACGCTGGCGCGCGAAGGCTTCTACGATGGCATCGTATTCCATCGCGTCATTCCAGGCTTCATGGCGCAGACCGGTTGCCCGCAGGGCCGCGGCACGGGCGGATCGAAACTCCCGAACCTTCCCGCTGAATTCAACACCGAATCCCACGTCCGTGGTGTCTGCTCGATGGCACGTGCGTCCGACCCGAATTCGGCGAACAGCCAATTCTTCATCTGCTTCGACGACGCGTCGTTCCTCGACAAGCAATACACCGTCTGGGGCAAGGTGATCGAAGGCATGGACAGCGTTGACAAGATCAACAAGGGCGAGCCCCCGCAGCAGCCGGATAAGATGATCTCGGTTCGCGTCGCTGCGGACGCCGCCTGATGTCGACGCCGACACAAGGTGAACGCCCATTCGGCGCGACTTCGGTCGCGCCGTTTCTCGCTCTCGTATGGGCAGGTCTCGCAGGCGCCAGCGGCGTAGCTCTCGCAGCCGCGGCGGCCCACAAAGTGGAAAGTCCGGCACTCGCGAGCGCCGCGACGATGCTGATTGTCCATGCGGTTCTCGCGGTCGCACTCATCGCAATCGCATTTCAGTCCCGCTGCGCCAAGCTCTGGTGGGCGACTGCATTCGGAATTCTCTTCGCCGCCTCCCTTTTCTCCGGCTCGATCGCCCTGCGCGCGCTGACCGGCGAACAGCTCTTCCCGATGTCGGCTCCGATTGGTGGTACGCTGATGATGGTCGGCTGGATCGTCATCGCGATTTTGGGTTTGGCGCACGCCGTCCGAAAGCGCTGACCGGAAAGCTGGACGCGCATGCGCACCGATCTTTTCGATTTTGAGTTGCCTGACGGCGCGATTGCCCTTCATCCGGCCGCGCCGCGGGATTCTGCGCGTCTGCTGATCGTCAAGCCGGTTGGAGGAAGTTGCGCGCGCGACGATGCCGATCTCGCTGAAAAGACCGTTCGCGATCTCCCCGATCTTCTCCAGCCAGGAGATGCGCTGGTCTTCAACAACACGCGCGTTATTCCAGCCGCGCTGTCCGGTATTCGCAACCGCGCCGGGACAGAAGCCAAAGTCGACTTCAACCTGACGAAGCGCGTGAGCGCCAATTCTTGGCGTGCGTTCGCCCGTCCGGCCAAACGTCTTGAGCCGGGTGATCGTGTACACTTCGGACACGGCGGAGAAAGCTGCTATCTCGGCACGCTGGACGCGACCGTATCCGCCAAGCTCGACGCGGGTGAAGTCGAACTCAGCTTCGATCTCTCCGGCGCATTTCTCGATGAAGCCATCGCTGCTGTCGGCGTCATGCCGCTGCCGCCATACATCGCGTTGAAGCGCCCGGCGAGAGATACCGACGTCAAAGACTATCAAACCATTTATGCCGCCAAGGATGGCGCCGTTGCCGCGCCGACCGCCGGGCTGCACTTCACGGATGAGCTACTAGCCGCGCTCGATAAGCGCGGCGTCTCCCGCCACTTCGTGACGCTGCATGTCGGTGCTGGAACCTTCCTGCCGGTGAAGGTCGACGACACGGCCGAGCACGTCATGCACTCGGAATGGGGTACGGTCTCGGCCGAAACCGCAGACGCCCTCAACGCGGTGCGCGCTCGCGGCGGACGCATCGTTGCAGTCGGCACGACGTCGCTTCGGTTGCTCGAAAGCGCGGCGCGCGATGATCGCACCATTGCGCCATGGACCGGTGACACCGCGATCTTCATCACGCCCGGCTACCGCTTCAAGGCCGTCGACCTGCTGATGACGAATTTCCACCTGCCGCGCTCGACGCTCTTCATGCTCGTCTCCGCGTTCTCCGGCCTCGGCACAATGCGCGCCGCTTACGGCCATGCCATTCACTCTGGCTACCGCTTTTATTCCTATGGCGACGCCAGCCTGCTATTTCCGGCCGAGGCAAGCTAGTTGCGCCGTGTTGAGGCCCCGGAACAAGACGACGAAATTATAAAGGCACGCGTGGATAACCCAGTTTCACAAGGCGAAGCGTTCGCCTTTCAACTCAAGAGCACGGATGGCGCGGCGCGCCTTGGGGCGATCTCGACTCCACGCGGAATTATTCGTACGCCTGCGTTCATGCCAGTCGGCACCGTGGCGACCGTCAAAGCGCTCTATCCTGAGCAGGTGCGCGACTCTGGCGCCGATATCCTTCTCGGCAACACGTATCATTTGATGCTGCGGCCGGGTGCAGAGCGCGTCGCGCGCCTTGGCGGCTTGCATAAGTTCATGCGCTGGAACGGTCCGATCCTTACGGACTCCGGCGGTTTCCAGGTCATGAGCCTCGGAAAGATCCGCAAGATCACAGAGGAGGGCGTCGCGTTCCAGTCGCATATTGACGGCTCGCGGCACATGCTTTCGCCCGAGCGTTCCATTGAGGTCCAGTGCCTGCTCGGCTCCGACATTCAGATGCAGTTCGACGAGTGCATCGAGCTTCCTGCTGAGTACCGCGAAATCGAACGCGCGATGGAGCTGTCGTTGCGCTGGGCTGAACGCTCGAAGCGCGCATTCCAGTCGCAAGTCGCGTCAGGCGGCGCCAGCAATGGTCAGGCGCTGTTCGCAATCGTGCAGGGCGGAACCGAGCCAGCGCTGCGCCATCGCTCTGCCAAAGAACTCGTCGCCATGGATTTCCCCGGCTATGCCGTCGGCGGCCTCGCGGTCGGCGAGGGGCACGAGGCGATGATCGCAACGCTCGCCGAAACCTTGCCTGCGCTTCCGGTTGGCAAACCGAGATATCTCATGGGCGTCGGCACTCCGCTCGATCTGATCGAGTCGGTACGCCTCGGCGTCGATATGTTCGATTGCGTTATGCCGACCCGAAACGGCCGCCACGGGTACGTCTTCACGTGGGGCGGTGTGCTGAACATGCGCAACGCCAAACACGCGGAAGATCCGTCACCGCTGGACGAGCTAAGCTCGTGTCCCGCCGCGCGCGAGCATTCGAAAGCCTATCTGCATCACCTGATCAAGTCGGGCGAGCTTCTTGGCGCAATGATACTGTCGTGGATCAACACCGTCTTTTATCAGGACCTGATGGCGGCCATGCGCGGTGCGATTGCCGACGGACGTTTCGACGATTGGGCCGCCGAAACCAAGGCGCGCATCATAAAGCCTGCCGCTCCATAGCGGCCGTCCGGCTTTCGATATGCGCCACGCGCTCGCGATGAACGAGATAGATCCCGGACAAAACGACGACGGCAGAACCGATCACCGACCAGCGGTCCGGTACGTCGCCGAATACCAGGAAGCCCAGCCCCGTCATGCTCAAAAGCTGGAAGTAGAGAAACGGCGAAACGGATGACGCTGGCGCGAGCCGGTACGCGTGAATGAGCAGGTAGTGCCCGAAGCCGCCCAATGCGCCGAGCATGCTGAGCAGAAGCCATTCAAACGCGCTGGACGGCCAGACCCATTGCGGGATCGCAAACACCGCGCCCGCAAAGACGCCGACAAGCAGCGAGTAAAAGAGCGTCACCAGCGGTGGATCCACATCCGACAGCTTACGCGTGACGATCATGAAGAGTGAATAGACCGCCATCGAGAGAAACGCGGCGAGAAAGGCCGGATGAAACTCGGTAATGCCGGGACGCACCACGATCAGGATGCCAATGAACCCAACGACGATCGCGCACGCCCGATGCCGTCCGACGTATTCGCCGAGAAACGGTCCGGCAAGCGCCGCGACGACCAACGGGGCAAGAAACGCAATCGAGATCGTCTGGTCGAGACGAAGGTATTGAACGGCGACGAAGTTGCAGACAGTCGTCGCCACCATCAGCGTCGAACGCACAAGTTGAAGCGACAGCCGCTTCGTCTGCAGAAGTTTCGGAATTCTGGCTGGACCGAGGATGGCGGTCATCAGCAAGGCTTGTCCCAGAAAGCGCACCCACACGATCTCGGCCGTCGGAACGCCGAGATGGCTGCCGAGATACTTGGCGGTCGTATCGAGGCACGCGAATAGCGTGACGGCCAGGCACATGAGGCCGACGGCCTTCAGGCGATCGGGCATGGGGCGCCAGATGTTGAGCCGAATGGCATAGGTTGCAGGAGATTCGCTTTGGCCCGGCAACGCGCAGGACAGACCGTAACCATAGCGCCGCCTGCCGCCATTGTGCTCCGTCGCAAATAGCCGCGTGACCGCGACGGGACAGCAATGGCCACGCGAAACACGATGAAACGGCCACACGCAGCGAGGCTATTTAGCACACACCGCCGAAGTCGCCCCTGAGGTGTGCGCGAAGGCTTGCGCTCAGCCGAAAAGACAGGTAACCGGACCCACTTGTGGGCCCGTAGCTCAGCGGTAGAGCATCTGACTTTTAATCAGAGGGTCGTTGGTTCGATCCCAACCGGGCTCACCATTCCTTTCAAGGTGTTAGCGAATTTCGGCAAGCTGCCGAAATTCGCCGGGCGTGATCCCGGCGCGATCCGGTCCGGTGAACAAGCGGACCAGTGTGCGCCCGCCAGCTTCTAGAAAACATATTGTTAAAAGACACAGCGCTTGAGCTTGGCAGCAACTACGTGCGCGGCGCCCATATCGCGCGCAGGCTCTTCAATGAATTGAGGCTTGCTCTAAAGAGGCCGCTCAGCAGACCAGCAGATCACGCTGCACACGTCGGCGACCGATACAGCTACGCCTCACGCGCTGGGAGGCAGGGGAAACGCAATTCGACACGAGGCCATCAGTACGCCAGATGCGATCAATCGTGCCATCACCGGACCGAACGATGCGGTCGATCATTTCAGTTCCGAATCCGAGGCGCACGGGAGGAGACTTAATTTCCGGGCCTCCCGTTTCTATCCATTGCAGATCAAGAATGTTATCGGCAGCCGCCCAGCGGACAGTGACATTGCCAGCTTTCGTGCTGAGCGCACCATACTTGAACGAGTTTGTAGCGAGTTCGTGGAGGAAAAGAGCAAACGTCGTCAGTGCATCGCGACGGAGAAAAGCCGCGCTTCCGATGATGGTGCATCTATCTCCGTAGGGATGCAGGACCGATGAGACGATGGCGGAAGCGTCGATGTGATCTACGTCACTTCCACCGCGTTGTTCGGAAACAAAAACCGCATCGAATGCGCGCGACACGGAAAGAAGTTTGTCCGCGAAAACTTCGATGGCACGTTCCGGTGCATTGGACGCCGCCGCTTCTCGTTTGGAAATAGATACAAGCCCCATCACGACAGAGAATAAATTTTTAATCCGATGGTTCATTTCGCGAGCGAGAAGCTTTTCGCGATCAACCGCTTCGGTCAACTTCCGTTCGAGTACAACGGTTTTGGTGACATCGCGGGATACGCAGAGGATTGATAACACTTGACCAGAGCCATCAATGAGCGGTGTCAAAAGATTATCCCAGTGCGCCGTCCCCTGCGGGGAAATGCTTTTGCCGGGAAATCGCGCGATCTTGCCAGAAGCAGCTTTTAGGAGTGCGTCTGTGCCATCGGCAAATACGTCGGGCGGAAGCAAAGGTAGCCAAGGCATGCCGAATGCGGAATCTTCAGGGACACCAAGCGCGCGGCAACCTGCTCGGTTCATCATCAGTAACTTGCCATCGACCGAAATCACCTTGATGCAATCGGGCGTGGCATCCAGCATCTGTTTTTGAAGATCGGAGAGGGTAGGATCGCCGCCCTTTATGGCGCCGGGGAACATGATCCGCGCATAAATATCGGCGGCTGCTTGCATTTCCCGTGCTCCAACCCATACACCGCAAGAACTCCCAAATATCGTGCGTTCAGTACGGCCTTACAAGTTCAAGCGAATGGTACTTTCGGACGGTTGCCGGATATCGCTAAGGTTTCGTGATCACTGATTTTAATATGGATCCGCACGCCGGGCTGCGTGCCCCACCTTCGGCGTTTGCCGTTTGAAAAGCAGTCAAATAACCCAGCCGGGCTTACATTGCGTTCAAGGTTTTAGCCGGGTGCAATCCGCGGAAGGAGCAAGGCTCTTCCCTTGGATGCGCAAACGCTACCAGCGCGGTCCGACGTAGGGCGGCTGTACGCGTGCGTCGGCGCAGTATTCGCCGTTCCAATATCGAAACTCGCCGCAATTAGCGGGCGGTAGCGGAACGACTTCCAGGAACAGCGATTCATCATCAGTCGGGAAGGCGCGTCGGCGCGGCGGAGGCGGTTCAATAAAGTCTTCGTCATAGTACTCGTCATAATATTGACGGTGCCCGACGGTGATGACCGCATGACGATCCTGCGCGCTGGCGAAGGTTGGCACGCTGGGGTGCGCGACGCAGGGCGAAGCAGACAGGAAACCGACAGCCGCGATACTCACGAAAAAAGTTTTGGCGCACTTCATGGGCGCAACTCCGAGCCGACTGACTGATCAAATTATAAGACGGGCCTTGCGGCAACGGAGGCAAAACCGTCCAATCCGGTTAAGGATTTGTTCTTACGTTAGCGCGGAGCGAGCTGGCCGATCAGTTCGTTCGCGAACGCGGGCATATGGGTTCCGGCCGAGAAGTCGAACTTATTGATCGAGATAAATACGCCGACGCCGCGAGCCGGAGAAAACGCGATATAGGACAGCGTGCCCTGCCGCCCTCCGGCCTTTTGCAAGATGAGCGGCCTGGTGCCCTCTGGGGTCATCATGACCCAGCCAAGACCCATCGCATCCATGTGGCCCGACTCGTCCAAACCGGAGACTGGGTTGAGGCCATCCCTCACGATATATGCTGCGTGATCGAGGGTGCGCATCTCGGCGCCATCGCGCCCGAACTGATCGAGATGCCATTTCAGCCAACGCACCATATCATTCGGCGTGGAGAACAGCCCACTCGCAGCCGCCTGCATATCGCTGACGTCGCTGAGCGGGTAAACCTCGCCAGTCGGCGAATGCCCCTGGAACAAGCGAGCCTTTTGCGCATCGCTCATCCGGACGACGGTATCTTTTAGTCCCGCCGGGGCGAAGATCCGCTCTTGAAGCAAATCCGCATAAGGTTTGCCGCTGGATTTTGACAGGGCCTCGCCAAGCAGATCGAACGCGTAATTGGAATAGTGGAGCCCGGAGCCCGGCGCGAAGAGAAGCTGCTGATCCTTCAGAGCGCGTGCATACATCTCACGCGAAACGAGCTCCGGCTTTTCCGGATCGCGCATCATATCGACTTCACGGGGCAGACCAGAGCCATGAGTGGCGAGATCGAGAAGCGTGATATCGCGGCCATCCTTCGTCGGCACCTTGGTATCCGGCCAACCCAGCTTGTCCTGCAGACGATCGCTAAGTTTGACAGTGCCATCGGCGACGAGGCTTGCCAGCACTTGGCCAGCGAACACCTTTGAGATCGAGCCGACCCGGATCATCGTATCGCCATCCGGTTCCCCGGCGCCATCCGCGCGCTCGCCGAAACCGACAACGATGCTTTCGCCGTTTCGCACGACACCAAGCACCATTCCGGGAACGCCCATCTGCAGGAACGCGATCTGTCCTTGGAGGGTAACGAAATCCTTGAGGAGAAGATCGTCCGCAGCGGCGTTCGCAGAGCTGCACAAACAAACGCTCAATGAGATCACGGCTGTTCGGATGGCCCGGCCGATCGTTTTCATAGCTTGATTTCATCCCTGATTGTTGCGGCTGCCGCCTGAGTGGTCTCAGGTCATAATCCATCGCCCGAATAGGGCGTGTACCGACTGATAATTGGGGTTAAACTTTAATTGCCGTGCGCTCGATATCTGCGGAAGCGCGAAACGGCTTGGAAAATATTGGCAGTTCTTTCAGCTGAAACACGCGCTGAGAGCCCGATTTGCCGGCAAGACGGCCGTTGACGGATTTTCCTCAATCCGTAAAATGCAGCATCAACTGCATCCAAAAAGAATACAAATGGACAAGCTCGACGCGATGGGCGCTTTCGTGAAGGTGGTCGCGAGCGGAAGCTACGCCGAAGCTGCACGGCGCCTGGGATTGACGCGCTCTGCAGTGAGTAAAGGCGTTATGGAGCTCGAACATCATCTCGGCGTTCGTCTACTTGACCGAACGACGAGACGCGTCGCGCCAACAGAAGCAGGTCTCGCCTACTACGAGCGCTGCCTCGCAATCCTCGCCCAGCTTGAGGAGACGGAGCAGCAGGTATCCCGCCTTCATGATGAGCCGAAAGGCCTTCTCAAAATCAACGGGCCGCTGTCGTTCGGAACGCGCTGTCTTGGAAAGGTCGTCGGCGAATTCATGTCGCGCTATCGCGACCTGAGAGTCGAGCTGACACTGACCGATCGCTACATCGATCCGCTGGAAGAGGGTGTGGACGTCACGATACGGATCGGCGTGCTGAAAGACTCGAGCTTAATTGCCCGGCGCGTATCTTCGACGCGGATGCTGATGGTGGCATCGCCAGAGTACCTGAAAACACACGGCACGCCGAAGTCACCTGCGGATCTCTCGTCCCACAAGTGTCTTACCTACGGCCATACGACGTCGATGCAGAAGTGGTCGCTCGCTGACAGCGGAAAACTGACGACCAGATCCGTCACGAGCTACATGGCATCGAACAATGGAGACGTTCTGCGCGACGCGGCCGTGTCTGGCATCGGCATCACGATGCTTCCGGAATTCATCGTCGGTTCGGACATCGCGGCAGGTCGGCTGCGCTCGATTTTACCGAAGCATGCACCTGCCGATCTCGATATCCACGCGCTCTACGCGCCCAATCGCTACCTCGCGGCAAAGACGCGTGTCTTTATCGATTTCCTCGTGCAGAGCCTTGGAAAGAAAAGCTGAGAATGTGCCGTGCGCGTCGAGCTTCGCGCTGACTTCGTCAACAGCAGAGCCGGGGATTGAGCCAGCGCACTTCACGAAAATTCAGGCCGCGGGATTTGCACGCCCCACGGCCCGAACGTACGACCAGGAAGTCATTCGACAGTTGCGCTTCGGCGCTGCGTCACCGGCCTTTGGAAGCGATGACGTCGGCGGGATGAATTTCAGGCGCGGCTTCGAGATACGGCGGCACTGTTGCGAAAATGAGCTTTGCCGCTTCGCCCGTCATATGAGCATCGCGACCAGCCGTTCCGCTGAAGAGGTCGACCAGGAAGATCATATCCGGATCGGTATTCGAGCGGAGAACCAACCAAAGCGGTGTCCCGGGCTCGTTCTCAACGTGAGGCAGAGCGGCAGCGATGAGACGCGCCACCGTCTCGCCCTGTCCGACTTTGGCTTTGAAGGGAATAACACCAGCAACAGTTTCCATTCGTACAAACTCCAATGAGCAGCGCTTGATTGCGCGGCGGTTGTCGACATCGCGTCTGCGGCGCGAACGAATTTGCGGAAGTGATCGCAGATAGAAGAAGGATGCCCGGCGATGGGCTCGATCCGCCGGGCATCCTCACGAGAGCTTGAGAGGAGGACACCTCAAGCTACGTCACCCCATTGGCCCGGCGTTTTCTGACCGGTCCAGAGATAGGGTTCTTGCAAGCCAATTCCGAACACGAGCGGGATGATCATCGACCAGTTCACGCCCATGTAGGCGTAGGTCAGCAGTTCCTCCATGCTCGAGAAGACCGGTCCGACCAGCTTCACCAGCAAGCTCGCGACAACCACGTCCAGCACCAGATAGAACGCGCAGGCAAGCAAGCCGCCCCACGGCATCGCGATCATCGTGAACGGCCAGTTGTGCGTGATGACCGGCATCGCGTAGTTGATCGATGTCGCCGTCATGAAGCAGAGCAGCCAGAAATTGCCGTCTGTGAAATGGCCCATCGACCAGAACGACGAAATGGGCGACTTATCGAATTCCCAAAGCCCGGCGAGCGCTGAAATCTGGAAGCAGAGAGCGGCCGTCGCGAACAGGATCGACATCATAACGACGGCGCGCGCCGGCTGTGCCAAACCCCGGGTGAGGTATGTGAGCGTTCCTGTGCCAAGTCCGAGGAGCAGGAATGGGAACCACCACGCCGGAACCCACTTAATGGCCGAATGCGTGATGAGATACGTGAGGCCCGCAAATACCAGCAGGTGGATGTAAACCTGACGGTGAGGCGGCAGCTTCGCTACGAGGAAGTTGTTTCCGGCGAAGCAGAAGAAAGCAAAAAGAAACCACGTGGTGCCGACCAGCGGAAAGATGCCGTCGGCTCCGGGGCCGACAAGGAAGATGAGCTTCGCGCTCCACCATCCGAGAAACCATGAGACGGCGACAAGAACTATACCGCGAACGGTTGTGTTTTCGATGCCGTTGAACGGCCAGAAGCCGCTAACAACGAACAGGCACGCCCACCATGCGGAGAAAATCTGCCAGCTGACGTTGTCGAGCCAGAATGATTTTTGGATGTCGTCGCCAACCCACGGACCGATGGGATTTGCGATCACCCAAAGGTTTACGAGATAGCACGACACAATCGACAGACCGTAGATCCACAAGAACCCCCGGACGCCCTCATTCAACCGAAACGGCGCTATTTCCGCCGTTGGCGTTGTTACCGACATCGTCATCCTCCTTTGATTGTTTTCTTATGCTGAGCGCTGGGATTGCTGTGCCGTCGGGGAATGGATCGGTCTTGCCGTCCGCGTTCCAGGTCTCTTCACGAGGGCGCACGCAATCCGTCGGCGCGGGTGACCCGCCGCCGATTGCTGTCGTCTCATCAAAGTGACTTTGGACGTCCCTCTAGGCCGGTACGGCTTTCTCAATATGGCTGAGCATTGGCGTTTCCTAAGAGTCGATTGGTCATTTTTATGTATCGACCGGTCCATACTCTATACGCTAAAACAAAAAGTCAACACAGGTTCGGAGATGTGTCGGTGATAGATTGTGAAACTCCGCAACGAGACGCTCATCACATCGCAAGCGCAGTCACACGCGCTGCGCGTCAAATTTGTGGGTGTGTGTTAGTTTTTCGGAAGCTGCACAGTAAATATCTGTATGCGGACTAAAATACAAATATCGTTCGGCCGCAGTATCTGCTCAGAGCAGCAAACGCAGACGGCAAACTATGCCGCCGCCCATACGTCGATTACAGACTCAAACAATAGCTTTGACGGCGGAGTCGCCACCAGTAGGCGCGACCGCGCGACGGTCCTACTTCAGACCGCCGCTAATCTTCACGGCCTGCGGCAGCCGTCGCAGCGCCAGCATCGCCAACGTCCCTATGAAGGGTCCGGGAACGAGCACGATGAAGGCCCATTGCCATCCGCCTAGGTAGTCGACGAGGATCGGCATCACGCGGATCGCAATAACCGTCAGCGCAAATCCCAGGCCCAACTGAAGCGCCAGCGCGGTGCCGACGAATTGCGACTCGCCAACCTCCGTCACGATCGCAGCGAACTGCGCGGAATCTCCAATTACTGAAATTCCCCAGATAATGGAGACCAGAATGAAAACCCAAAGTGGCGCGTTGAACGCGAAGCCGATCAGAAGCGCGCACAAGCCAGAAATCGTCATCATGATGGACGTCGTCGCGGTGCGTCCGATGCGGTCGGCCATAAAGCCACCGAGGACGCATCCGACGGTCCCCGATGCGATGACAACGAACGTGATGATCGACGCGCTCGGTGTCATCAATCCCCGAGCGTGCAACGTGGCTTGCGTAAACGCGAGGAACCAGCCCCACATCGCGTAGAGCTCCCACATGTGACCAAAATAGCCGACGTTCGCGAGCATCACGGCACGGTCGCGAAGCACCTGTCCGATCTTGCGCGGATCGAATGTCGCCCGGCCAAACGGATGCGGGCCTTCAACTGCAAATCGAGCCATCAGCAGTGCGCCGACCACCGTCATGGCCGACGTCGAGCTAACGACGATCTTCCAGTTCAAATCGTTCGTAAGCGCGCGTAGCAAATGCGGAAAGGCCGAGCCCAGTGTTAAAGCCGCAATCACGCAGCCGAGCGCCAAGCCGCGAGCCTGCACAAACCATGTGGAAATGAGTTTCAGTGCGGGCGGATAAACTCCCGCAAGTGCTAGCCCTGTGATGAAGCGCAGGGCAATGGCTGTCTCTGCCGTCGGAGCAACGAGCAGAGCAAGATTGGCGGCAGCCGCAAGTGCCGCGGATGCAGACATCAGAATGCGCGGGGCCACGATGTCGGGAAGATTGAAGAAGCTCGCGCCGAGCGCTCCTACAACAAATCCAATCTGGACGGCGTTCGTGAGCCAAGCGACGGTGCCGTCATCGAGCGACCAGACATTGCGAAGTTCGGGTACGATTGCGGTTGCCGAAAACCACGTCGTCATCGACAGCACGATCGCCAAGCATAGAATTGCGAGCGTGAACCATCGAGATCCGCTGGCGTGTTGCGCAACGGGCTGGGAAGAGGCCGTCATATCGCTCCTCAATTCGAAGCTTTCTGTGGGGATGACGCGAGATTTCGCAGCGGCGTGACATAGACCGTCGCCGTTCCCGAAAGGCACGGCTGCCCGTCTTGCGCATATATCGTGGTCGCTAATTCGCAAATTGGTTTGTCGTCGCGAACGGAGATGACTTCGACCTCGGCCGTAATTTCCTCATTCACGCCGACAGCACGTAAAAACCGCCAATTCACACCGAGGAATACGGTGCCGGGCCCTGGCAAATCCTCTGCGACAATTGCATTGAGAAGTCCCGACGTTACACCGCCCTGAACGATGAGGCGTCCAAACACAGATGCTTCGGCCAATTGAGCGTCATAATGCAGTGGATTAAAATCGCCGGTCATTTCCGAAAATCTGGCGATATCATCCTGCGACGTCACGCGTGACCGGCGCGCCCGCGCTCCGACTTCCGGTTTTCCTTTGAGCGTTTGGTCCCAGATCGAAGATAGTTTCGTGCTCAAAGTATGGCTCCAATGAACCCACGGAATTTATCCGGCAGGGCGTTCGACGAATATGGTTCCAGGAAACTCAACGCGACGGACTTTCCTTGCCATTTCCGCACGTCCCAAAGGGTGTTAATGCGGCATATATTTTGGGGTCGGCCAGCTTCTATTTATGTACCGTTATCACGACTTCCCGGGGTCGATTCAAATCGACTTCCGATGAATCTTGCAGCATATTCTAGGGGTCGCCCAACTTCCAAATATGTGCTGTTATCACCGGTGTCTGGAGGCGATTCAAATTCGACTTCTGACTAATCTTGGAGGCTTCATTGTCACGTTCAGATGTGAAGATCTCGTCCCAGGCCGGGCGGAAACGATCTTCCTTGACACATAGCACTGGTGTACCGACTAGTCCACACACAGAATGGTCTAACGCGGGTTCCAAGATGGCTGTGTCGGGCGGTCCGCAATTTGAGCGGATTCAAAAAATTGCCGCCGATCTGTTCGCGACGAGAGGGTATCGCGCGGTCGGCGTTGCGGAGATTGGTGAAGCGGTCGGTCTCGGTCGCGGCGCGCTGTACTATCACATCAGCAGCAAGGAAGATCTGCTGTTCAGCATCGTCGTTCGATACATCGAAGACTTGGTGGCTGCAGGCCGGGACTCGCTCGAATCTGAGCCCGACCCGAGGAAGCGGATTTACCTTCTTAGTCGCAAGCTGATGGCGACCATATTTGCCAATTTACCAGAGATGACAGTCTGCTTCCGCGAAGCGGATTGCTTGACGGGCCAGAGGCACCGCATCGTTTCCGACCTGCATCAGGCCTACCAGGATATCTGGATGAACACCTTCCGCGAAGGCGAGAAGAAAGGTCTGTTCCGGCCGCTGCCGACGGTTGCGATCAAGGGCATGCTTGGCATGTATTTCTACAGCTTCCTTTGGCTCAAGCCGTCGGGAAGAAGATCATCGCGCGAGATCGCCGACATCTTCGCCGACATGGCCTTGGCCGCCGCCGAAGCCACCGACCGCTCCGCGCCGTAGGAATGTGCGCCGCCTGGCGCCGACATAGTCAGCAGTCGTGCGCCATGCGCAGCCGCTTCGTTTCCAGATACCGCTCGTTGTGAGGGTTAGCCAGTACCCTGAGCGGAACGCGCTCCACGACACGGATTCCGAGACCGGAAAGCGCCGTCTCTTTGAGCGGATTGTTCGTCAAGAGCCGCACGTCTCTCATGCCGAGGTCTGCCAGCGCGCGGCTCGCCAGAGTGAAATCGCGCGCATCAACCGGCGCGCCGATCGCGAGATTGGCTTCGATGGTGTCGAGCCCACAATCCTGAAGAGCATAGGTCTTTAGTTTTCTGAAGAGACCAATGCCGCGCCCCTCGTGATAGGGCAAATAAACGAGCGCGCCATACGGGCAATCACAAATCGTCTGCAGCGCCGCCTGTAGCTGCTGTCGGCAGTCGCATCGCAACGAATGAAATATATCGCCCGTCACACATCCTGAATGGATACGAACGATCGGAATATGGTCGCTGCAAATATCCGCGGCGCGATGGAGGAGAACAACAAGCTGGTCGACGCCATCGCTGTAGGCGTGAGCGTCCAGCATGACGGTCTTGCCGCCCAGTTCGATCGGTAGCGAGGTTGCAGCATGCTGCAAAGCTTCCGACGCAAACTCACGCGAAGCGCTCATTTTTTCGGAGCGACCGGCTGCACGTTATAGAGATCGATCGTAGTCCCCGAGGCGTCGAAAAATGCGTTGGCATTGGGCATGACGACTTTCGGAAGCGTCTTCTCGTTCATTTCCGTCTTGTCGTCGATGATCTTTCCAGCAGAGAGAATGTACGCTGCCAGCGCATAGACATCGTCCGGCGAAAGCGATCCGGGTTGATCGAACGGCATGGTGCGCCACATGTAATCGTAAAGAGTCGAGACGTGCGGCCAGTAGCTCTCAACAGTCTTGAGAGGTTTGTCCGTCGTCAAACTTCCGCGCCCGCCGATAAGCCGCGGTCCGCCAAGCTCCTTCGAGCCTTCCAGATTCTCGCCGTGGCAGTGCGCGCAGCGTTCGGCATAGATCTCTTTGCCGGTTGCCGCGGTGCCTTTTCCGTGCGGCAGCCCCGTTCCATCGACCTCAATGGCAAAGAACGCGTTCAGGTCATCGGCGCTCATGGGTGTGCCGACGTCTATCCCTGTTGGATCCGCTTGCGCACTCATCGGCGCGATACCAAGCAATATGACGGCGCAGAGAGACTTAAACATGGACATTTGACACACTGCCGTCTGCCGCAACGGCCCAGCTTTGAATGGCGTTATAGTGATAGACAGAATGCAAGCCGCGCACCTTGATGAGATCCGTACGCGTGGGCTGAACGTTGCCCGCGTCGTCGATGCACCGGCTTTGCAGCACCGCAGGCTTCCCATCCCAGTGCCAAGGATAGCTGAAGCGAACCGTACAATTGGGCTCGGGGACGGTATCGAGACGCGCCGGTGCCCAGGACTTCCCACCATCGAGCGAGATGTCGACGGCGTTGACACGGCCGCGCCCCGTCCAAGCGATCCCCGAGATCAAATAGAACCCAGCCTTCGGCAGCATCATTTCGCCGGACGGGAACGTGATGACCGATTTTGGATCCATCTGCAGTGTGAACTGCTTGGAGCGACCGTCTTTCATGAGATCGGTATACGCCGCAGTCTCTTCATGCGTTTGGAACGGGCGATTGCTCACCTGCAGGCGGCGGAGCCATTTGATCTGCGTGTTGCCTTCGTAGCCTGGCAGGATCAAGCGAAGCGGATAGCCTTGCTCTGGCCGCAACGCTTCGCCGTTCTGCCCATACGCGATCAGCGCGTCGCTCATCAGTTTGTCGAGAGGAATGCTGCGTGTCATCACGGCAGCATCAGCGCCTTCGGCCAGAACCCAAGCCGCGTTTTCCTTCAGTCCGACCTGCCGCGCCAGCGCAGCAAACGGTACGCCCGTCCACTCCGAAGTGCTCAGCAGGCCGTGCGTGAATTGAACGTTTTTGCCTGTAGGCTTTTGCCATTCGAAAAGCGTGTTGCCCGAGCATTCGATGAAGTAGCGGCGCGTAATCGACGGCAGACTTTTGATGTCCGCCATCGTGAACTTCTTCGCAACGTCTACGAGGCCGTGGAGATACAGATCGTGACGCGACGGATCGATCGTCGGAATGCCGCCGTGATGGCGTTCGAAGTGCAATCCCGATGGCGTTAGATTGCCGATCGTCGCCGCGAGAGGCGTGTAGGTCCACGACGTAGCGTCAAGCGGCCTGTCTTCTTTTTCGCGAACCTCCGTCTCGAATTGAGAACGCGTGCCGTAACCGCCGTCCTCATGAACGCCGCGGCCCATCACTTTTGTCGGATCGTCCGGCACGTCATAAAGAGCGGCGCCTGGGGGCGCTTTCGTCTTGTCAGCGGCCATCGCGGTTGCGCTCATCACGCCCGATGCAGAGGCGGCGACGGCGGACATGAGCAAGCCACGCCGACTGAGTTCGACATGAGGCTTCATGCCGTCGCGACACGGGCAATCCTCCTCGACGTTGGATGAAATCGTTGGCTCGCTGTCTCGATCGTTCGACACCCGGACCTCTCTACAGAACGGCGAATTCATTTATTTGTATGTATCAGGCGGTACAATAAAAGTCCACGGCGATATCCATTTCGATGCCGGGGAAACGCATTTCGCAGACGCCGATGTTAGAGAGTTATGGCCGACTGCCCGCGCGCGCCTGCTGCCGTACTGGCAAAGGTGCCTGCACGCCGCTTCAAGACGCTATCGACCTCCGGGTCGGCGCTGAGAAGACGACGCGTCATCAGGCAATCCTGATCGATCTGCTGCATCAGCGCCTCGACACCGGAGAACGTCCGTTCGGAACGCTGGAAGGCAACGAACTCGACCAGCAGTCTCTCGCCGTAAATGTCGCCAGCGAAATCCAGAATATGGACTTCGATTCGCGGCGCGCCGTCATCGAATTGCGGGCGTGTGCCGTAGCAGGCAACGCCGTTCAAGATCTCGCCATTCAAGAGAACGCGCACGGCATAGATGCCAAAGCCGAACTGGGCATTGTGATTTGGCGCGAGGTTGGCCGTCGGAAAACCGAGCTGCCGTCCGCGCTTATCTCCGTGCACAACCTCACCTTCGATCGTCCACCGCCGGCCGAGAAGATGATTGGCGCCTTTTATGTCACCAACAGTTAGCCGCGACCTGATGAGTTCCGACGTGATGATCTCGCCGCCATCCATCGAACACAAAGGAGGAACGATGTGGACCGAGAGGCCCGCGTCAGGCGCGACTTGAGCAAGCTCGGCAATCGATCCCGCTCTATTCAAACCGAAGCAAAAATTCTGGCCCGCAACTATCGCCTTGGCGGCCATATGTTCGGCCAGAACCAGTTCGACGAATGCCGACGGCCAGAGCGAAGCAAGCTCGGCATCGAAGGAGAGCGTAACGACATCATCCACGCCCGCCTCTTTCAACAGACGGCATTTCTCTTCATGGCTCGTGAGCTGAAGAAATGGTGCGCGAGGCGTGAGAACGGATCGCGGATGCGGATCGAACGTCAGCGCTACAAGGAATCGATCGTCGATCTCGGCAAACTTGGAGGCGCGCTGCAGAAGGTCTCGGTGCCCGCGATGAACGCCGTCGAAGTTTCCAACAACGACGTATGCGCCCCGCAGGCGGTCCGGAAAATCGGATAATGTCTGCAACGTCCAGAACATGAGTGACGATCGAATGACGGTTGCCGGTCGTTATATCGGAAATTGAAGCGACGTTCTAAAGGCGTATCGCTTCAATATTTTTACGGACGCGAAGCGGATGCTGCGTCCGCACGGTTCGTTAAAGGTGAGAAATCAGGCCATACTTTGCGTCATGATAGATCAGTGGCTTGACGGCATCCACGCCCGTGCCGATCACGTGACCAACGAAAAGCGTATGGGTGCCGATCTCAATTCTCTGGGTAATTTCACATTCGAGATGGGCGGCCGCGCCATTGATCAAGGGCACGCCATGAGCGCCTAAAGCATATTCAACGGTAGCGAACTGATCGTCGCCCTTTCCTGCAAAGTGCTCAGCAATGTGCTTTTGACCATCAGCCAGAATGTTGACGGCGTACGCACCCTTGCGGTCGATGTGCGGGTGAGTGCGGGCGGTCTTGTTCACGGCGATGAGAATTGTCGGTGGCTCGGCGCACACGCTGCAAACCGCGGTGGCGGTGAAGCCGTAAAGCGTGCCTTCCTCTTCCGTCGAAATAACGGTCACACATCCCGCAAGCTGCCGCATCACGCCACGGAAAGCGCCTGCATCAACTCCAGTTGCGGCTTCGTTCGATGCCCCGCCGCCCGAACGAATTGATCCCATCTGCATAGCTATCGTCTCTCTCACTATTCTATCTTGATTGCTTGGCCGAATGACTACGGCGAATTCACAAGGTCTCTTGGCCGGTCACCGTCAGTCCGTATCCTTCGATGCCAACGAGCGTTTGTTCGCGATTGGCCAGCATAACCATTTCGGTGACGCCGAGATCGACCAGGATCTGCGCGCCAATTCCATATTCGCGAAGTTGAGTGCCGGGCCGGGAGTGCGGGCTGCAGTTGCGCACGCGTTCCGAAAGCGCACCGCGACGCCCATCGTTCAGCAGAACGATTACGCCTCGGCCGCGCTTCATGATTTTAAACATCGCGCTGCTCACGCCTTCGCCGTCGCGCGCAAGAACAACGTCGCTGATCAGATCGGAGCGGTGCAGACAGACCGGAATAGGTCCGGGCTCTTCAGTGATGTTGCCTTTTACGAGCACAGCGTGCTCCGAGCCATCGACGGTATCGCGATAGATGACGAGCTCCCACTCGCCAAAGCTCGGATGATGAATCCCAGACGTTGCAACCGCAGTGACGAGCCGCTCGTGCCGAAGCCGATACGCGATCAGGTCAGCGATCGTGCCGAGCTTGATTTGATGGCGATAGGCGAACCGCAAAAGATCCGGCAGCCGCGCCATCGATCCATCGTCATTCATGACCTCGCAGATCACGCCGGAAGGATTGAGGCCCGCAATGCGGGATACGTCCACAGCGGCTTCAGTATGTCCGGCCCGGACCAGCGTGCCGCCTTCACGCGAGATCAGCGGGAAAATGTGCCCCGGAGTGACAATGTCGTTCGAGGTGCTTTCCGGATTGATTGCGACCGCAATCGTTCGCGCGCGATCACCCGCGGAAATGCCGGTCGTTACGCCTGTGCGCGCTTCAATCGACAACGTAAAGGCAGTTTGGAAACCACCCTGCGCGCTCTGTGCCATCGCGCTCAGCTTGAGATGAGAGACGCGTTGGGGCGTTAGCGCCAAGCAGATCAACCCGCGTGCGTGACGGGCCATGAAGTTGATGATGTCTGCGGTCGCAAACTGAGCAGGGATAACAATATCCCCCTCGTTCTCGCGGCCTTCGTCATCCACCAGAATAAAACACCGGCCGGAGCGCGCTTCTTCAATTATCTCTTCGGCCGAACTTATATCGGCAGAAGGACCGTCATCCGCATCGTGGTTGGTGAACATGACGTTCATTACTTGTTTCCTTGCCCATATTACACAAGGCGTCGATTGGGCCGCTTCTAAGCTTATCCAGTCGCAGTCTTCTTCACCGAATTCGCGGCTTCCAATTCGCGCACGAGTGGAATGACGCGCTCGCCGAAGAAACGAGTCTCGTCGTGAAAGTGTAGAAACCCGCAGAGCACGGCATCTACGCCGATTTTCTGCATTTCATAAATGCGTTCCGCAATCTGCTCCGGCGTGCCGATCAGATTTGTCTTAAAGCCGTCGTTGTATTGAACCAGATCGCGGCTTGTGGATTTCGCCCACATGCCCTTGCCGTCCTTCGTCGCTTGCCCGGCTTCTTTCACGGCAACGCGGAAGTTTTCGACGGCCTCGGTATCGGCACTATGTACGATGCGGTCGAGTTCGGACTTCGCTTCGGCTTCAGTCTCGCGGGCAATCACGAAAGCATTGGCGATAAACTTCACAGTCCGCCCTTTGGCGGCTGCAAGCTTACTAACGTTGGTGATCTGCTCTTTGAAGCCGGCCAGCGAATTGCCGTTCATGAAATACCAATCGGAAACCGATGCAGCCATCCGTTGCGCGGCAGCAGAATTTCCGCCTTGGAAAATCTCAGGCATCGGCCGACCTGGAATTACCAACGGCTTCGGCTTCAGTGTGTAACCGTCAATCTGCCAGTATTTTCCAGCGTAGGAAAAGTCGTCCTCGCTCCAGGCGCCGCGCAGAATTTCGATGAATTCCTGCGAGCGAACGTAGCGCTCGTCATGCTCGAGCCACGGCACGCCCAACACGTCGTATTCCCGGCGATACCAACCGCTCACGACATTGATCGCCCACCGACCGTTGAAAATCTGATCGGCTGTTGCGGCATGCTTCGCGATCACGCCGGGATGAAACATCCCTGGCAGAATGCCGGTCACGATGTTGATCGACTCGGTATGAGCGAGGAGGGCGGTCGAGAATATCAAAGAGTCGTGCTGATACTCGGCGCCGTAGCTTCCCATGAATCGGATTTGGGTAAGCGCATATTCGAAGCCGACGGATTCCGCGATCTTCGCCAGCTTGATATTATACTGCAGTCCCCAGTCGGTACGCTGAGGAATTTTACTGACGACGAGGCCACCGCTGACATTGGGAACCCAATGCGCGAACTTCATCGGACTTATGGTCTTTGGGCCCATCCCAAAAAATACCTTTCGGTGTGGACGAATGACACCAAACCAGCGAAAGCCGGCTTACTGTACCAGTTCCGGAATTGCTTTAGAATGATCGACAAGAGTGACAGCTTCGCGCGCAGCACGATCGACGCGGCTTTGCAGCGCTGAGCTGGAGATTGCGCCGTTAGCGAAATCTTCGCTGAGACCGTAGAGGCCGGTCGTCGCCGTTTGGATCGCAAAGAATCCCATAAGCGGACGAAGCTGATGCTCGATAACCAAACCATGCAGCGGGGTGCCGCCGGTCGCGCACAGCACCGCTTTGCGATCGCGCATGGCGTCACGATCAACCAGATCGAAGAAGTGTTTGAGAATACCGGTGTACGCTGCCCGATAGACGGGCGTTCCGATAATCAAGATATCCGCACTTTCAGCGAGGCGTAGAAGCTCTTCGCCCTTTGCGCTGATGTCCGGGCGGGTGAGGCCGCACATGAATTCCGGCCCAACGTTCGACAACGCGATCGAGAAATTCTCGACGGGAGTCACCTTCGCGATCGCGTCAGCAACAGCGTCAACCAGGATCCCCGTCTTCGAGGGCTGCGTGGGACTACCGTTGATTTTCACCACCGTTAGCATCGAACGTTTCCTGCAGTTTCTATCGAACCAAATGACTGGCTCATTGTTTGTATCGATCGGTCCATCATTATTTGAAAATCCTCCAGACGCAAGCGCAATCTGCCATCTGGTGAATGTCTTCAGTGTTGAATTTCGCCTTCTTTGCAGAATTCTAAGCGCTGTCGTTCCTGGCGGTTTCGTACGCACAATTCCTAAAAAAAAGTCCGAAGCCGTGAGGCTCCGGACGTAGTCTAGGGAGAGGTTTTTCGAAGTTTCTGGGCAGGTCAGAAACTGATCATTGCGCCGGCTACGATCGTAGACATGTCCTTGGTATCGACACCGGGAACATCGACCGAGTGATCGCGGTAACGGAGCCATACGGACATCGCCGCAGCATCGATTTCCTGGACGACGCCAACACCCCACCAGGTCGTGCTAGAGCCTTCCACCACCTGCGATGTATCGGTGATGCTATCGTTGATCATGGCGCTGTTATTGGCACCAAGATATTCGCCGTAAGGAATTGTAGCGCCGATAGGCGTCATCTTAAGCCGGACACCGCCCTTGAAATACCAGGTATCGGTATCCGGGTTATTCATCAGATTGGCCGTCTCGGTCAGGTGACCATATCCGGCAGTGCCGAATATTCCGGTCGGCATATGCTGCAGGTAGATGCCAGCCTGGGTGTACTTCAGCTTGCCGCCGAAGGTAGCGCCCAGGTTCGGATCGTTCGTTTCGCCATACGAGGCCGCCAAGGCAACTTTCACATCGCCGATGTTGCCGGAGTAACGGCCGAGGACAGACCACTCGTCGTCTTCGCCCCAAGATACCGCGCCAGAAAATCCAGCAATTGCGGGCGTATCGTAACGGACGACGTTTCGGGGAAGACCGTCGCAGTCGCCCGGACCACCGCCCCAGCCACGGCACGAAGATGCGTTGCCCCAGATCATCGACTGGCCGGGTGCGAAGTTGCCGCGAACGTTAAAGCCGAAGACGTCGTAGCCAACCCAGTACGCAGCAGCCAGCGTTCCAGAACTATCGAGCGAGACGACAACGTTATCGTCCGCCTGCGATTGCTTGCCGACGCTGACTTGGCCGTACGTGTTGCTCTTCAGGAACCAGTACGAGTAGTGGACCTGAGCGGAGTTCGGGCTTCCGGTAACGCCGGGTCCGTTCGCTCTATTCGCATTCGTCGAATAGACGTCGCTGTCGATCAATTCGATGTGCAAGACGTAACCAGCGCTCACATCGTTGGTGATCTGTGCGCGTCCGGTAAAGTTGACGTTGCTCGCGAATGCCGTGCCGAGGCCGGTGAGATACGTGTTGGATTCAACACCGTCGTCCCAATTCACGATTTGCTGCGCAACCCATCCCGAAACCGTAAGCGAAACCTTGCGGTTTCCTTTCCGGGCCGTCGTTGCCTCGAGCTCCGCAATTCTCTCTTCGAGATCCGCGCAGCAGTTGCCGCCCAAATCGGCCGCCTGTGCCGGCAGAGCGCTCAGTGCGCCAACCGCCAACACAATTCCAGCCGTGGCGGCTGTTGTCTTTTTTCGTAGTGCCATCATTCCCCATCACGAATCGATAATGCAAGCTACCAAACCGACCGAACGGTACAAACATATTAAAATAGCGACCGGACGGTACATAACTGTAGGGGCTTAAGGTTGGATGCTATTCGCAAGGAGGCGTACAACCGAAAAGTAATTGTTCGTCAGCGGGCTAACTGGATCGGCAACAGTCAAATCGAATTCTTCATCACGGCAGCCATTATTTCGCAGTGAGAGCGCAGAAATTTGAACTCAGCACGCATTTAGAGCGCTCACGCATCAACGAATCGGTCTCGTTTCTTACGCGCGTCGTTAGCTGAGGAGGCTCACTCGATTGCAATTGATACGTTTGTTGCTTGCTTCCCACTAAAATCCTGATTATGTGGACCGGTCGGTACAAGTTCAGGATTTGAGATGCAATTGTTCGGGAAGTTGCGAGGGCCGGCCGATCCCCACCCAACGAACTTCACGGATGATCGGGCTGTGGGCCAACCGGTGGCCGCGGCTGCTTCGAAGGCAATTGAATGAGGAGCGAACGCATCCAGGCAAAGGGTACCGGGCATTCAAAAAGCCACGGATCCGAGCCTGACCGGAAGACTGACGGTGCAAGACAACAACCTTGACAGCGCAAAGAACGAGGAAACGCGATGAAACCGAGGATAATCCTCAATGCCTTCGATATGACCTGCGTCACCCATCAGGCGGCGGGCACTTGGCGGCATCCGTCCAGCCAGGCATCGAAGTACAACGACATCGACTACTGGACGAATATGGCGCGCGAATTGGAGCGCGGCTGCTTCGACACGCTGTTTATCGCTGACGTCGTCGGCGTCTATGACGTTTATCGCAATTCTGCCGAAGCAGCGCTTCGCGACGCGGCTCAGGTTCCGGTCAACGATCCGTTCGCCGCGATCTCCGCAATGGCTGCCGTAACCAATCACGTCGGTTTCGGTGTTACCGCCGCGGTGACATACGAACCGCCGTATCTTCTCGCACGCCGCCTTTCGACCCTGGACCATCTGACGAAGGGCCGTGTCGCCTGGAACGTCGTCTCGTCTTATCTGAACAGCGCCGCTCTCAATATCGGCATGGACAAGCAGATCGGCCACGACGAACGTTACGACATCGCCGAAGAGTACATGGAAGTCATGTACAAGCTTTGGGAAGGTTCGTGGGAAGATGGCGCCGTTCACCGCAATAAGGAAACGGGCGTATTCACGGATGGCGCAAAGGTCCATCCGATCAAGCACGAGGGCAAATACTTCAAGGTGCCGGGCTTCCATCTGTGCGAACCCTCGCCGCAGCGTACGCCGCTGATCTTCCAGGCAGGCGCATCCGGCCGTGGACGTCAGTTCGCATCGAAGCATGCCGAAGGCATGTTCATTCTGACGACCAATGTCGAACAAGCGCGGAAGATGACGGACGACATCCGCAGCCAGGCTGAAGCACAGGGCCGCTCGCGCGATTCCGTAAAGATCTTCATGCTGCTCACGGTCGTCACCGGCCCGACAGACGAAGCTGCCGAGCGCAAGTATCAAGAATATCTGTCTTACGCTGCTCCGGAAGGCATGTTGGCACTCTTCGGCGGATGGACGGGCCAGGACTTCTCGAAGTTCGATCCCAACGAGCCGCTGAAGGCGATGGACAACGACAGCCTGCGCACCACACTTGAATCTCTCACGTCCGGCAGCGACCGGCAGTGGACGGTTCAGGAAGTGATCCGCAACCGCTGCATCGGCGGCTTGGGCCCGGTTCTTGTTGGTGGCACGAAAAAGGTTGCCGACGAACTGGAGCGTTGGGTCGACGAAGGCGGCATCGACGGTTTCAACCTCGCATACGCTGTCACGCCGGGTTCTACGACGGACTTCATCGACTACGTCGTGCCGGAGCTGCGCAAGCGCGGTCGCGTTCAGACGTCGTATAAAGAGGGTACGCTTCGCGACAAGTTCCTCGGAACGAAGGACGGCAAGGTTGAAGCCACCCATCCGGCCGCGCAGTACCGTGGTGCGTACGCCGGTAAGGAAAGCGTCGCGACCCACACGATTCCGTCGAAGTTCTCAAACGCGAAAGCTCTTGAGACGACCTGATGTAAGCCTGTTTGGTGAACTCTACGCCAAACGTTAGAGGAGCCGGCGCCAGGAGCCTTGATCCTTCAAAGATCAAATTCTTCTGCGCCGGCTTTCTTGTTTTAAGTGTGCGAGTCTTTCGGCAAGGCGCGCGAAAAAATAGCGTTACAGGCAACGCTTTTCTCGCCACTTCCTCGGCAAGCGAGACGGACAAATGCTCTGGATTGAAATCGACAACTCGGTATTGAGAGAAAATCGGCTCGGCTTCGGGCAGCGGCCAGCCTTGCTTCTGATAGATTTCGTTCAAGCGTACACCAGTCCGTCGTCCTGCCTTTATGCGAGTGGAATGTCGCGTGCAGTTGACGCGGCGTCGGAGCTCTTATCGTTTGCCAGGGAGAGCAATATCCCTGTCATTCACACCAACATGAAGTATGCCGAAACGGGCGCTCTGAACGACAGCGTCTGGTTCCGAAAGATTCCGTCGCTGGACGTGATGAAGGTCGGCAATCCGTTATCGGAGTTTTGCGAGTCCGTTGCGCCCGCTCCTGGTGAAGTGGTCGTCACCAAGCAGTATCCGAGCGCATTTTTTGGAACCGACCTTGAGCAGATTTTGCGCGAGCAGGGGATCGATACGATCGTGCTGGCCGGTGGCAAGACCAGTAGCGGCATTCGCGCAACCGCCGTCGATGGCATTCAGCATGGCTTCCGCGTGATTGTCGTAAAGGAATGCGTCGGAGATAGCTGTTCCGACTCTCACCGCGTCAATCTTTGCGATATCGACACTCACTACGGAGACGTCGTCTCAAAGGACGCCGCGTCCAACGCCTTCGGTATGAAGGTTTCCGTTCCGAGCTGAGCGCTCCGCGAATTCCAGTGTTTATCGCCGCTTGAGCTGAACGCGTAGCGTTGTTCGGAACCAAAAGAGCTGTGCCGCCTTTTCAAATGGAAAGGAGATGCACAATGTCCGCCGATAAACCGAAGCCGCTGGAACATGAGTTGCCGGACGTAGAGCGCCGCGAGAATAAACCGGCTGATGAAAAGCCGCCGAAATTCCAGCCGACCGATGACCCCGATGATCGCACTGAAAAAGGTGATGCCGACCGGAAGCGCCAATCACAACGGTAGCGCGGAAAAGCTCCGGTTCAGCGAGCTGACTGACGCGCGGTAAGCGTGCTGATGTTCAGTCCGGTGTGATCAAGCGTTTCGGAAATGAGAGTCACCGGCGCGCGATTTTCAACTTGATGAGGACGGACAGCAACTGCTGCTGCGGCACGCTTGTGCCGAATGCGCTTGCGTGGCGGCTCGGACGCGGCGCGAACAGGTTCCTTCTCGGCCACTTTCTCAGTTGCCGCTTGAGCAGGGGCCTCGCGTGAAGCTTTCTGCGCTGAGGCCTCTGCAGCATCATCAATTGCTTTGACGAGCCCGCCGCCGAGACCCATGTAGCCGCCGCTCCAGGCGACTTCGATAGAAATGGATCCGGTTGTCAGCATACCCTGCGCCGCGCTGGTCCCAACGAAGCCAAAGCTCGCAATTGAGACGGCGGCGGCAATCGTGATGTGGAGCTGGGAGGTCGTCACGGCGCAAAACCCGCTTCAGAAGAAGTTGGGCTCCAGTCGAGGCGCTTCGGGTAAACAAATCGTTAACAACCGTATAGTCGCGAGACGAGATAAGGCAGCCACTTGCAAACGGGTCCGATCAGCAACTCGAAGGCGTTGCGATCAGTGAATGGTGGGAACGAACGGCTTCGCGAGCTCGGCATTGATGTCGACCGGCGTGCATCCTCCAACGCGCATCGCCTTGTCGAGATCGTCCGCTTCCTGTCGCAGGCGCGTCTTTCGCTCGAGATTGTCCTGGTCGACGTAGGCCTGCCCCTGCATGAGTTGGAACACACCCGCGAGCGTCTTGGGGGCGGATTGCTCGTTAGATATCGCTTTGTTGACCGTCTTCAACTGGCGAAGGATGCCGTTCATCGTCACCGTCATGGACGCGCAGGGATCGGCGGGTGTCGACGACTTTTGATGATGCTTTGCCGAGGCGCTGCCAAGGCCGAGGGACATCGCAAAAACAAACACGATCGCGTAAGCCAGCGGCCGGATGACGGATTGTTCGCGCAAGGCGACCCTCCATGATTTGCAACGGGTTTGACTCAAACCTCTGTTCGAAGCTGCGCGTACGCTGCGAATAACTGCGAACAGGCTTCACGGAGCGGAACGAATCTCATCCTGATAACTAGGCGTAGCCGGAGTCGCGTCGCGAAAGTTTGGCAATTTCTGGGGGGATTTGAGGTTCAGCTATTCGCTTGGCGCAGGGCTGTGAGGAGCCGAACCAATCGAAATCTGATTGAACGCACTGGACACGAATTGTTTGTTATAATATACGGAATCAAAAACGCGGCTTGGGGTAGCCGCGAAGTCGGTTTCATGGGGGCAGGGATGCGCGCGCGCGCTTCGGTTTCAGCAGTTGTTTTCGCCGTCGGTGCAGCGAGCGCGTTGAGCGCTGCGCTCGCGCAAGATCACAATGGTGGGGCCGCTGCTCCGCAAAACGAGGGCGAGGCAGCTCCGCCGACGGTCGATGGCGTGGCGCAACTGCCCGCCGTCGTCGTGACCGGGCAAAAGAAGAAGCCGGCTGCTAAGAACAAACACGTCGCCAAGAAGAAGGCGCCCGCATCGTCGGAACCGGGTTCCGCCACCGGCTATCCTGAGCCCACGCCGCCGACTCAGGACGCAATCGAGCAGTCCGCACCAGCGGCTTCCGCAGAGGCGCGATACTTGCCGCCGCCTGGTTCTTTGATCGCGCCGCAGACCAGTGGCAACGCGACGACGATCACGCCTTCCAGCAATATTCTGCCGACGCACGGCGCGACGCTGACGGATTCATTGCAGAACCAGCCGGGCGTTGCTGGTTCGACATTTGCGCCGGGTGCGAATAGGCCAATTCTGCGCGGGCTCGATAACAGTCGCGTCCGTGTGCAGGAAAATGGAATCGCGACGGGCGACGTATCGGACATCAGCGAGGATCACGCAGTCCCAACCGATCCCTACAGTGCCGACAGCGTGACTGTCATTCGTGGCCCGGCAACGGTGCGATACGGATCGAATGCTATTGGCGGCGTCGTGAGCGCGGAGAACCAGCGCATCCCGACTGAAATTCCCTATAACGCCATCAGCGGCGAAATCATGGGTGGCCTGAGTTCGGTTGATAACGGCCGTGACGGAGCATTCAAAGCAACCGCCGCGTCGCAAGGCTTCGTGGTTCATGCCGATGGGTTCGCACGGCACGCGGATGACTACGATACGCCGGAAGGCAAGCAAGAGAACTCGTTCGTCGATAGCCGCGGCGCGTCCATCGGCGGCTCTTATATCTGGCGCGACGGCTTCTTCGGCGTGAGCTACACGCGCTTTGACAGCCTCTATGCCGTGCCCGGAATTGAATCTGCCGAAGAAAAATCGCGCATCGACATGGGGCAAGACAAGATCAGCGCTAAGGGCGAATGGCGCGCGCCGAGCCTCGGGATCGCAGCCGTGCGCAGCTGGTTCGGGTGGACGAATTACGCGCACAACGAACTGGCGTTCGAAGCCGACGAGAACGCCGATGCCGTGGCCTCGCGCTTCACGAACAAATACACCGAAGCACGCGCCGAAATCGAAAGTATGCCGGTGATGACGGCGTTCGGCGCGCTCACCAGCACTGCGGGCATTCAGATCAGCAATCGCAAACTCACCGGCACGAGCTTCGAAGGCGACAGCCTGCTCGAACCCAACACGACAGACACCATCGGCGGATATTTTCTTGAGGAACTGCGGATCTCGAAGCCGCTCAGGTTACAGGCGGGATTGCGCATCGAGCACGACGATGTTCGGGGCACGATGTATGACGATATTCTGGATCCAGAGCCCGATAGCCTCGTCGCGCAGCGGAAATCCTTCGATCCGAAAAGCGGAAGCCTCGGTCTGCTCTACGATCTGCCGCACGGAATCGTGGCCCGGTTGACGGGACAATACGCAGAGCGGGCGCCGGTGGCGCAGGAACTCTTTTCGAAAGGCGCGCACGAAGCGACTGGAACGTTTGAGATCGGCAATCCCGACATCGGCATAGAGACCGCCAAGTCAATTGAACTTGGCTTCAACAAAGCCTCCGGCCGTTGGCGCTTCGATACGTCCGCCTACTACACGAAGTATGACGGATACATCTTCCGCGATCTCACCGGCGAAACGTGCGGCGAAACGATCAATACCTGCGGATCTGGCGATCCAGACAACGAGTTCAAGGAAGTCATCTTCGATCAGCGCAACGCGACGTTCTATGGTGTCGAGCTGGCAAGTGAGTACGACGTCGCGCGTATCTTCAGAGGACTCTGGGGCGTCTCTGGGCAATACGACTTCGTGCACGCGCAGTTTGAGAACGGCGAGTACGTGCCGCGCATCGCACCGCATCGCCTTGGCGGCGGCATCTACTATCGCGACGACGTCTGGCAGGCGAAACTGACGTCGCTCTATGCGTTCCGTCAGGACGATATCGCGCCGCACGAAACGCCAACGGCGGACTACACGCTGCTCAACGCCGAGGTGAGCTTCACGATGATGCTCGATCCCGAAGGTGGCGTTACGCCAAAGTTCGTCATCGGCCTCAAAGGCGAAAACCTTTTGAACGAGGACATCCGCAACAGCGCCTCGTTCAAGAAGGATGAAGTGCTGGCGCCCGGCGCGAATGTCCGGCTGTTCGGCAAGCTCGCGTTTTAGGCGCGATCAGTTCATGTGCCATCCGTGGCTGACGATGATGCTCTCACCCGTCAGCGCGTTGGTTTTGAAGGCCGCAAGGAACAGCGCAACCTCAGCGATATCCGTCACCATCGTGAATTCCTTGTCGACGGTTTCGCCGAGCATGACTTCCTTGATGACGCGCTCTTCCGAGATGCCGAGTTCCTGCGCCTGTTCGGGGATCTGTTTATCCACGAGCGGCGTGCGAACGAATCCGGGACAGATGATGTTGGCACGCACGCCATGCTTCGCGCCTTCCTTGGCCATCGTGCGCGTCAGGCCGAGCAACCCATGCTTCGCCGTGACGTAAGCAGACTTGAGCGGCGAGGCTTCGTGGCTGTGCACTGATCCCATGTAGATCAAAGAGCCGGAACCCTGCTTGTACATATGCTTGACGCAGGCTTTCGTCGTCAGGAACGCGCCGTCGAGATGGATCGCGAGCATCTTCTTCCAGTCGGCAAACGGGAAATCTTCGATCGGATGCACAATTTGGATTCCGGCATTCGATACGAGAATATCGATCTGGCCAAACGTCGAGAACGTCTTGTCGACGCCCGCATTGACCTCGTCTTCCTTCGTCACATCCATTGCAACGGCGATGGCTTCCTTGTCGCCACCAAGTTCCTTCGCTGCCGCTTTCGCTGCATCGAGATTGAGATCGGCAATGGCGACGCGCCCGCCCGCTTCAACGTAGCGCCGTGCGATCTGATGGCCGATGCCGCTTGCAGCACCCGTGATAAGGGCAACTTTACCGTCGAGTTTCATGACGCACGCTCCTTACTTCGTTTCCAGGTAATCGTAGACGACCTTGCCAAGTCCAAGCGTGATGTCGGCAAGGATATGCGTAGCCGAAATAACTTCGAGCACCGGCAGATCGGCGACCGGAGCAAGTGCATGAGGCCTGAGATCCAGCGCGGCTGGACCACTCCAAGCGCCTTTGATGACGACGTCTTCGAGACGGTAATCAACCAGCTCCAGAATGCGGGGCGTGCCGTCAACATGCGGAATAATTTTTAGAAGATAGTTCGGAATCGCCAGCGATTTTGCGATCGCATCTAGATCAAGCGCCTTGTGCTTGTAGCCCATTGTGCCGGTCGCGATCCGGACATTGCCGTAGTCCAGCGTGCCGACGAAGGTATCTTTGTCGGGGCCGAGCGTGGGTTGCGCATATTTTTTTGGAAAACCCCAAAGCTCTCGCCCGCCGTAGATCGGCGGACCGTCATTCAGAAACATCGCGTGCGTATAGCCGCCAGCAACGCCGTTGAATTTGACTGGAATGACCTGACCGGACTCCGTGTAGTCGCCGAAGCCGGTTGAATCGGGCATCCGGATGAATTCGTATTTCACGATCGGATCGTCGAACGTCAGCGGTTCCGGAATAACCTTCGCAAGAGCGGCCTTGTCCGTCCGATACGTGATGATCAGATATTCCCGATCGATGAAGCGATATGGACCAGGTGGAAATGCTGGGCTCGTAAGCGGCATCGCGTAAGCGGTCTTGCGGACGTCGGATATCTTCATGACGGCTTCTCCATCGAGGGGGGCTGGAGGTCCTTAGTGCAATCGAGCACGAGCACGCCGTCCTTCGGCGGCTCGCGATTTTTCCAATCGTCGCTTTCGAGCGTGCTTTCCACATCCTCTCGCCCGGCCTGCCAGTGCTCGTTGACGGTGTAGCGCGAGAATTCGTAGTCGTTCGATTGCGTGGAATAGACAGCGCGCCTGTGAATGAGGTGCACGAGTGTGACGGCGGCGCTGCTGCTGAACTTCGACAGAAGCGCCCAATCGAAGCTGCTTTTGATGGCATCGGGAATGTGAGCATCAAGCCGGCGTACAGCGCGGCGCAAAGACTGAAGAACCCGGAAGTAGTCAGTGTTAAGTCGCGTCCGGCTCGAGTATCGGATTTCCTTCTCACGCGTCTGTACGTCGAACAGCGTCTTGGGCACTTTCCCTCGAGCACTGAACAGATCGATCTGGAAGACGCACGTGTTGTCCTGCGGGAAGCCGCCTTCGAAAACGTACTGCAGCGGCGTATTCGAAACGATGCCGCCATCCCAATAGAGTTCGCCGTCGATCTCGATTGGCGGAAACCCAGGAGGCAACGCGCCCGACGCCATGATGTGCTCGGGCGTGATCGTGTCGCGTCGGGTGTCGAAGTATTTCAGATTCCCGGTATCGACCTGCACAGCGCCGACGCTATACCGGATCGCGCCCGAATTCAGAACGTCGAAATCGACAAGCTCAAGCAGCGTCTCTTTGAGCGGCCGCGTATCGTAAACGCTGATCGCGTCGAGCGAGCCTGGCGGATAAAAAACGGCGGGCGGATAGCGCGGCGTGAAGAAGCCGGGTGCGCCGGTCGACGCGACAATCGCCGCGCTCGTTTCGTTGAAGAGCTTGCGCGAGTTATCGTCAGTCGCCAGCGGCGGCAGCGTTAGGCGGCTCGAAACGCGATCCCAGAATTGGCGGAGGCGCGGAACGCGGTCTTCAAAGCGATTGCCTGCGATGATTGCTGCGTTGATCGCGCCAATCGAAATGCCCGCAATCCAGTCGGGCTCGATTCCGGCCTTGGAAAGAACTTCGTATGCGCCTGCCTGATACGCGCCGAGGGCTCCGCCGCCTTGCAGCACGAGCACGTTCTTCTCGCGGCTTCCGCCGTTGGCTTTTTGTTTAGACATGGTCCTCGATCGGCCGGTGGGGGAAAAGGCGTAGACGAGGTAACTTTGAATATCTGGATATCAAACGTATGATGCTGCAATGCGTCAGATCACTCCCAATGGCAAGAGGGCCAAGGGAATCTGCGCCGCAACTGCGCCCGCACAGGGTAAACTTCCTGTTACGTCCCGCTTCGGAAATCGTGGCAAAGCGCGAGCGCGCTCAAATCGGCAAACGCGAAGCAAGGGACGCCGCGCCACGGGGGAGACGCAGCGTCCCTTGCTCATGCTCTCTCGTCATGGGGGAGAGACGAGGAGCGAAACAGATGGCGGCTAGTGTCCTCCAGTTCGCGCAGGAACGTCAGACGGTTTCGCCATCATCAATGTAAGCAGTGCGGCCCCGGCGAACAGCACCGTGAGCAGTAGAAAGAGATCGGCAAACGACATCACGTTCGCTTGTTTACGCACCAGCATGCTCAATTGTTTCATCGCCGCGAGATCGCCGTCCGGCAGCGCCTGGGAAACGGACTGCTGCATCTTGGAAAGCTGATCGAGCGCGACATCGCGTCCCCACGATACGCTCTCGTGCAGCCGTTCAAGATGCAGGTCGAGCCGCTTGTTGAGCACTGTGTTGATCATCGCAAGGCCGACGGCCCCACCGAGATTTCGCGTCAGGTTGAACAGCCCGGACGCGTTCTTCAACTGATCTGTCGGCAGCGTGCCGAGAGAGAGGTTGTTGATCGGCACCATGCACAGCATCAACGAGCAGCCGCGCAAAATTTGCGGCACGAACAATTCCCAGAAATCCCAGTCGGACGTGATCGCCGTCGTCAGATACGTGCCGGTGGCAAATCCCGCGAAGCCGATCATCAGCAGCACGCGGGCGTCAAGAAACTGCGAGAGCCGACCGGCAATCGGCGCGGTCAGAAACATGGCGACGCCCGTAACGAACATCGTCTCGCCGATCATCAAAGCATCGTAGCCGCGCACCTGCGCCAGATAGACGGGGTAGATATATGTCAGCCCGTAGAGGCCAATGCCGAGCGTAAAGCTGAACGCCGAACCGAACGCGAAGTTTCGGTTTCGGAATGCGCGGAGTTCGACGATGGGGTATCGCGCAGTCAACGCCCGCCAGAAGAAGACAACAGCGCCGATGACGGTCAGAACGCCGAACGTCGCAATCGTCGTGTCGTCGAACCAGTCATAGCGCGGCCCTTCCTCGAGAACGTATTCGAGCGAGCCGAGAAACACCGCCATAGACCCAAGGCCGATGAAATCGAAACGCTTGAACAGCGAATGGTCGGGCTTGTCGAAATCGACGAGGAAATAGACGGAAATCGAAACCAGAATTCCGGGAATGATGTTGACGAGAAACAGCCAGTGCCAGCTGAAGGAATTCGTCAGATAGCCGCCAACGGTCGGGCCAACGGTCGGTGCCAGCGTGGCGACCAGACCGATGATCGGCGAAACGACATTGCGCTTCGACGGCGGAAAGAGCGAGAACGCGACCGCGAATACGCTCGGGATCATACCGCCGCCGATAAAGCCTTGCAGCGCGCGATAAACGATCATTTGATCGATCGTCGTTGCGGTGGCGCAAAGCGCGCTTGCCGCCGTGAAGCCGATCGCAGCGGAGAGGAACAGCACGCGTGTCGAGAGCGCGCGCGCCAGAAAACCCGAAAGCGGAATCATAATGACTTCCGCAATCAGGTAGGCCGTTTGCACCCACGGAATTTCGTCGGCGCTGGCCGAAAGCCCAGCCTGAATTTCCGAAAGCGACGCCGACACGATCTGAATGTCGAGGATCGCCATGAACATGCCGAAGACCATGGCAATGAAGCCCGCGAGCTGTCGCGGCGTCACGCCGATCCATTGCAGCGTTTCCGGCGATACGTTGGAAGCCGGGAACGAGGATGGTCCTGCGATGTCGGATGCGCTGCTCATGGGAGTTCACCGTTTGCGAACGGTCCCTTATTTCGCGGCGTGCTGCTGTTCGGTTTTCGGACTCGTACGGTATCGATGTCGACAACGACCGAGAGCCCGGGCCGCAACCGGCCCTGCGCTTCGCTTGCGGGAACGGCAATGCGGACAGGTACGCGCTGCACGATCTTTGTGAAGTTGCCGGTCGCGTTCTCAGGCGGAAGCAATGAGAACTGCGAGCCAGATGCCGGCGCCACGCTTTCAACGGTGCCCTTCAGCTTTTGCCCATCAAGTGCATCAATGGACACTTCGGCTTCCTGACCTGCCTTCACAGTTGCAAGCTGCGTTTCCTTGAGGTTGGCATCGACGTAGACCTTGTCGAGCGGAACCACCGCCGCTAGCCGCTTGCCGGGCGTGACGTAGTCACCGACCTGTACGTTCTTGTTTCCAATCACACCGTTGAACGGCGCGCGAATGATCGTGAACGACAGATCGCGCTCGGCCTGATTGACGGTAACCTTCAATTCCTTTGCAAGCTGCTTGGCCTGATCGCGTTGAGCGTGAAGGAGAACGATGTTGGCGTCGGCCGCTTGAATGGCCGCTTCGTTTGACTTCACCTGCGCACGCGCACTGTCGCGTGCCGCAATCGCCGCATCGAGCGCGGCCTTGGTTGAATAGTCCTTCGCGGTCAGCGCGCTTGTGCGCTGATAGTCTGCTTCCGTCTTGAGAACGGTTGCCTTCGCGGAATCGAGCTGCGCACGTGCCTGCTCGGCGGTAGCATCCGCCGCGCGAATTTGTGCTTCGAATGTCGTGATGTTGGCGTTCTGCGTCGCGAGCTTCGCCTGAGCCTGATCGAGCGCAAGCTGGTAGTCGCCGGAGTCGAGACGAACGAGAACGTCGCCTTTCTTGACCGGTTGATTTTCGACGATCGGAACGTCCGAAACGTAGGCCGGAACCTTAGGCGAGATCAGCGCCATGTCGGCGCCGACATAAGCGTCGTCCGTCGAAACGATGTACCGGCCGACAGTAATGTATTGATAGCCGAACCAGGCAGCCGCCAACGCGACGATCGCGCCAACCCCGATGAAAATCGGCTTCCGGCTACGGCGCGGCTTCTCTTCGGCACCGGCGGCGAGCGCCGTGTCGCCCTCTGGCGCACGTGCTGCTGGGGGTTCTTTCTGTTCGGCGAGCGGCTGAGCTTCGGCCACGGTCGTCTGAGTAGCTGCGCCAGAGCCATCGGCATCCTTGCTGCCGCGAACGGATCGCAGCCGGAAATCGGAACGGCTGGCCGCCGGTTCGGAATCTGAAATCTGGTCCGGAAATACTCGGTTTGCAGTTTCGCGGCTCATAGCGCCCATTCCTCAGCGTACAAATCAAACCAAACGGTTTAGTTTCTCGCGGTTGACATAGACCCGGTAAAGGCCGATATCAAGTGGAAACTGAACCGTACGGTTCTTAATGTTGTGAGGCATTTTGGATAGCCCGAAAAACCAGTTTGGAATCAAAGCTATGGACACGACTGAAGCCCAAGCCGCGCCAGCCACCGAACGCCGCGGCGGTCGGCCCGCAGCCGGAACCGACCCGGCCAAGCGCCGCCAGATCCTCGAAGGAGCCGGGCGGATGTTCTCCACGCTGGGCTTCGACGGGACCAGCATGAGCGACGTTGCTAGGGAAGCGCAGGTCTCGAAGGCGACGCTCTACGTCTACTTCCAAGACAAGGAGCACCTGTTCACCGCCATCTGCGCGGAGCGGCGCGACAGGAACATTTCAGAGCTGATCACGCTGTTGGATCCAGCCCAGCCTGTTGATGCAACTCTTCGGCATTTCGGCCGGCAGATGATGGTTTTGCTGTCTACGCCGTTCGTCATTGCTGCGCATCGCATCGTTATCGGTGTGGCGGAGCGTATGCCGGAAATCGGGAAGGAGTTTTTCGAAGCTGGTCCGAAGCGGACTGCAGTCGCGCTTGCGAGCTTCATCGATACTCATGTCGAAGCAGGCCGCTTGCACGTGCCCGATTCATACTTGGCTGCCGCGCAGTTTCTTGAGCTCGTCCAGTCGCTCATCTTCCGCCCTCGACTCTACGGCGCCATCACCGAGACGCCGACAGAAGCCGAGATCAACACGGTCGTCGACTCCGCGGTCGCAATGTTTCTGGCTGCCTATGGGCCTGCGGCGCGCGGCTAAACCTCAACCGACAGCGTTCTGCGGCTCGGCAAAATCGAGGTCGGAATAATCGGTATCGATACCGGCAAGCGTACGCCAATCAGGAAGGTTGGCGAGTGTCGGATCGATGAACGTGTGATGCCAAAGCTGCGTCGCCAGTACCGCGACGAGGCCGAGTTCCATCGAGCTGCGTTGATAGAAGCGCGTCGACAGCTCAGTGTACTGCGTACGCCACTTCGTGACCTCGGCGGGATCGAAGTAGCCCGCTTTCTTGATCGACTCTTCGCTGAGAAGTTCATCGACGTAGGGGAGGCGTTGATCGAGAAAAAACCCGTCGAGCGGCGCGCGGAACATGCCCTTCGGACGCCACGCAACAGATTTCGGCAGCCACCTCTCCGAAACGCGCCGCAACAGATATTTCTCTCGGAAGCCCTTCAGCTTGAGGTTCGGATCAATACCCGCAAGGAAGTCGAACACGTTGTTGTCGAGGAACGGATAGCGCATCTCGACGGATTGGCTCATCGCGATCCGGTCGCCCTTGAGACTGAGAAGCTGTCCCGGCAGATGGATCTTGCCGCCCCAGTAAACGGCGCGATTGATCGGATGCCAACGGCGAAGGCGATCGAGATTGGGCTGGAACGCCAGATACGGATCATGCGCAGAAAGTTCGGAAAGCATGCGCGAACTGTAGAAGCGGAAGCGCGACGCTCCGAGCAGATCGTAAAACCGCTGGAACGCATGCGGACCGCCAGCCGAGGTCACGCAGCGGCGCAAGTAGGCACCCGCTTCCTTGCTGCAACCGAGCCACGTAAAAAATCGCTCCGTGACGGCGTTATCGAGCCGTCCGCCGGAAATTTTGCCGAGCAACTCAACACCGCGCTGGAACTTGTACCAGGGGTACCCGGCGAGCCATTCGTCGGAGCCTTCGCCGGTCAAAGCGACTTTGTAGCCGTCTTCATGCACGGCGCTCGCAAGCATCATAAGTGCGGTGCACGAGGTATCTGTGACCGGCGTTTCGGTAGCGACGAGCAGGTTCTGATAGTTCGCAACGATCTCGTCTGAACCGCAGGCAACGACCCGCGGATGCGCGTCGAGATGCCGTGAAATAATTGCCGCTTGCTCCGTTTCGTCGAGCTTTGGATCGCGGATCTTGACGGTATAGGTCGCAGGCGCCTTACCAAGGATGTCCTTGGCCATCGCAACGACGGTGCTCGAATCCACGCCGCCCGAAAGATACGACGCGACCGGAGCATCTGCGCGCAAACGGCGTCGAACGCTGTCGTGCAAGATGCTTTCAAGCCGGTCGACGTATTCCGTCTCGTTTGACGGGCGCGATTCCTGTCCCTGATCCGGGAAATCCATATCCCAGTATGTGCGTTCGCTGATTTTCGCTTCGTCGTTCGAGCCACCGCGTTCGATCGTCAGGAAGCGTCCCGGCGGCAGAATGTTGATGCCTTCAAAGCAACTGAACGGACCTGCAACCGCCAGAAAGTTGAACACCGCATCGATGCCGCGCCGATCAGGCTTCGGTTCTACGAGCCCCGTCGCGAAGATCGTTTTGATTTCTGATCCAAAGATCAGCCAGTCCGTTCCGAAGCGCGTCGTTCGTGTCCAATAGAGAGGACAGATGCCGAACCGGTCACGCGCGAGAATGAAACTCTGTTTGCGCTCGTCGAACAGTGCGATTGCAAACTGCCCATTGAGCTTCGCGAACATATCGCGCTCATATTCCTCCCACATGTGCGGAAGGATTTCCGTATCGCAATGCGTAACGAGCTTATGCCCACGCGCTGTGAGATCGTTGCGCCAGTCGTCGTGATCGTAGATTTCGCCGTTGAAAACGACCGAGACCGTCTTGGTCTCGTTGTGCATCGGCTGATGACCGTCAGATATTCCGACGATGCTGAGCCGCTTCGAAGCAAAACCGAAACCGGGCCGCTGGAGATACCCTTCTTCATCGGGTCCGCGGTGATGCATGGCGTCTGCGGCGCGCTTCAGGACAGATGACGGGATGTTCCGCCGTCCATTCAGATCGATGATGCCGAAGATTCCACACATACGCTTTTCCAAACTGGGTGAGAGATTGGGCAAAGCCCGATAGGCACAATCATGTACCGGTGATAGCGAGCGCCACTTCCGTTTCGGAAGGATGCCATTGAAAAGCTCGCCGTGATCTTAACAGCGTTATATTTACACGCGCCATCGTCTATATGGCCAGTCGATTGCCGAATGGTGGTCGAATCTCGCGACAAAGGCGCACAAGCAAAGGGCACCGGACGGCGTGCGCCCGATGCCCCCAAATTTCTTCAGTGCGCTGATCGCGTGTCCACGATTGAGCCACGCAATGCACGCCACTCCGATCAAGGAGTCGTCGCCGGAGCAGGTTCGCTTGCCGGTGCTTCGGGCGCCGCGGCTTTCTCTGCAGCTTCCTTATCTGCAGCAGCCTTTTCCTCAGCAGCCTTGGCGTCAGCAGCGGCCTTCTCTTCAGCAGCCTTAGCCTCGGCAGCGGCCTTTTCTTCGGCAGCCTTCGCATCGGCAGCGGTCTTGTCTGCTTCAGCTTTCGCGTCAGCAGCGGCCTTTTCTGCAGCGGCGTTATCGGTTGCAGCCTTCTCGGATTCAGATTTCTGACTGTCGCAAGCGGCGGCGCCGAGCGCGCCAACTACAGCCAAAGCGATTAGAACTTTTCTCATCTAATTCTCCCTAGTCTTAGCCGGGCAGTTCTGTTTCTCAGGTCGCAATCGGGCATAGATGGGTAACTGTTGATGGAAAGCAAGCCGATCTTCGAACCTGCACGCCCTGATAAATTGGCAAATTTTGGCAATTCGACAAGGGAGTGGTGAGTTATTCACCCTTTCGGCGCGCGACAAATGCGAGACGCTCAAGCAAATGAGCATCTTGCTCGTTCTTGATCAGCGCACCGGCAAGCGGCGGAACAAGCTTGCGCGGATCCTTTTCGCGCGCGAGAGCCGGGTCGATATCGTCGTGAAGTAGCAGCTTCAACCAATCGAGCAATTCAGACGTGGACGGCTTTTTCTTCAAGCCCGGAACGTCGCGCAATTCGTAGAAAATCTTCAGCGCTTCGCTCACCATCCGGCTCTTCAGGCCAGGGAAGTGAACCTCCACGATCTGACGCATCGTCTCCGCGTCGGGGAATTTGATGAAATGGAAAAAGCATCGGCGCAGAAATGCGTCCGGCAATTCTTTTTCATTATTCGATGTAATCAGAACGATCGGCCGCGTTTTTGCCTTGATCGTTTCGCCCGTCTCATAAACGAAGAATTCCATGCGATCGAGTTCGAGCAATAGATCGTTGGGAAATTCAATATCGGCCTTGTCGATTTCATCGATCAAAAGAACGGAGCGATGTTCCGCAGCGAATGCCTCCCAGAGCTTTCCGCGCTTGATGTAATTGCCGATCGATTTGACGCGCTCGTCGCCAAGCTGCCCGTCACGCAGACGCGATACCGCGTCGTATTCGTAGAGGCCCTGCTGCGCCTTAGTGGTTGACTTGATGTGCCACTCGATCAGCGGCGCGTTGAGCGCTTGCGCAACTTCCTGCGCGAGAACGGATTTGCCCGTGCCCGGTTCGCCCTTGATCAGCAAAGGCCGCTGCAGCGTGACGGCAGCATTCACCGCGACCTTGAGATCGGCGGTTGCAACGTAAGAGGACGTACCTTCAAATTTCATGATCTGTCCTAGTGGGAATGGCTGCTTACGAGCCTAATGGTCGGCACCGGAAGCGGGCAAGATGACCGAAGCGCACGACAAAGCTGGACGAATCCACCGCCGCCGCGTTGCTGCACGCGCGATGTGCCGTTAAACAGTTGGATTTATTGAATTAAATGAACACTCCATAATTCGCCTGGATCGCATTGCAATGCTTGACACTCGCCCCCCGCCCCATAGATAAGGGTCGGCCGGAAAGCGTGGTCGAATCGACGGCTCGCAGACGGACAGATTTAAGCTCGAGCCCACGTAGCCTCTGGGGAGGCGGTCGATGAGCAAGACTACCGCAAAGGCGGGAAAAACGGCGGCGGCCGCTAAGAAGACGGCCAAGGCCTCCGCAACGGCGAAAGGCGGGAAAGCACAGGCGAGCAAGCCTGCGGCCGCCAAGCCGAAGGCTGTGAAATCCGCACCGAAGGTCGCGGCAGCCAAAACACCGGCGAAAAAGTCGGCGGCCACCACCGCGAAACCGGCGGTAGCCAAACCAATAAAAGCAAACGCTCCGGCGCGCACAGTAGCGGCCGCAAAATCAGTAGCGTCGAAAAAATCAGAGGGTACGAATAGGAAGATGGCTCCGCGCGTAAAGATTGCCGATATCGCTCTGCCGCCAGATTATCGGCCGTCAGAGAACGAACCTTTTATGAACGATATGCATCGGGCGTATTTTCGTAAGCGTCTTATCGAGTGGAAAGACGAAATCCTGCGGCAAACGCGTGAAACGCTCGCGATATTGCACGAGGATTCAACTCAGCACGCTGATCTTGCAGACCGCGCGACGTCGGAAACCGATCGCGCTACGGAATTGCGCACGCGCGACCGCCAGCGGAAGTTGATTGCCAAAATCGACGCTGCACTCGGCCGGATTGAAGACGGCACTTATGGCTATTGCGAGGATACCGGCGAACCGATCGGTCTCAAGCGTCTCGACGCTCGTCCAATAGCCACGCTCTCCGTCGAAGCGCAGGAGCGCCATGAACGCCGCGAACGCGTCTATCGCGAAGAATAAGGCGCGCTAGCCAGGGGGTAGCCGCTCCAGCGGCGCCCCATTTCCAGACGACGATTTACTTTTTGTTAACTTCTCGTGGGCACTCTTCAGATTGGGCCAGAATTGCGGGTCCGAACAGCAGAGTGTGATCGATATGTTTTCTATGCTGCGCATATTGGCGGCCGTAACGACCGTCGGAGCGGTCGCGACGCCCGTGGTAGCGGAGCCGTCGAAAACCTCGCCAAAACTGGACGAGCATATGCTCCGTGGGATCGCGCATCCCGCGTCACTGACGGTAACGCTGAAACCCCGGCACATGCTTCAAGGCGGTAAGATCGCAAGCGCCGTTGCGCCGCTCGATCTCCGCACTCTGACGCTGGCCGATTTCGGTGACGTTGACAGCGCCAGGTAGCGCAACACCCTGAAATCAAAGCGGACCTAGAATTCCGGCGGCTGCGGCTCAGCGCGTTCCGGTGCTTCTCTACTCCGCCCGAAAAGCGATGCTCGCCGTACCGGAGCGGCTTCCGCAACCGGGGCAATCTCGGCCCTTGGCGCCGCTTGTCTGCTGGCAATGCCCGATTCAACGAGCACATCGACCGGGCCGCCGGTCATAATGAGATGCTCGACATCGTCTCTCCGGATGAGAATGAGCTTCCGCCGGCTATCGACATTGGCGAATTCAACGACCGCAAGCCGCCGCTCCGTTTTGGGCCGGAAAATGAGCGCAGAAGGCGTCGTTCCGCCGAGATAGGCGCGAACGAACACCGCGATCCCCGCGATAAGCGCCGCCACAACCGCTAAAATGAACGTCCAGAAAATATAGGTCTGCATCCCTGCCTCGTTTTTAGGGCCAGCTGGCGCGCCAAGAAAATTCAACAATCGGCAACGTTCGTTACCCGGGAGTTGACTGCATGTTAACCCTCTTGGAGGAAGTCTTAGGCAACAGAAAAGAGCCGACTCGTTGCGGCACAGTTGCAGTTGCGTTTGAGTTCCAGTCACATGATTCAGTCCGACGTTCCCCTGATCGAGAATCAGTTAGATTCTTGTGCCATGAAGGATCGCGAGGCGTTGAGGGTCGATGCCGCCCCGATCGATCCGCTGATTACGGCGGAGGGGTTCGGCAGCTTCCTACCCACCATTATTATTGTGGCCGCCACAGCGGCTCTCGTCTTCGGGCTGCTGGCCAGTGGCTCCGCTGAGCCTCTGCTGCTGACCATCATTGCCGTGCTGGCGATGCTCGGCATGTTTCTGCTCTTCGGCGTCGCGGCAGGCCACATTCGCGTCGGGCCGCGTGTCGCTCCGGGCGACCTTCTTAAAGCCGCTGCCGATTCCGCCGCCGAGCCCCAGATCATCGCGCATGACGACGGCACCGTAGTCTACGCGAACGCAGCCATGGAGCGGATGTTTGGCCGCCACGAGGTTGGCCCGTTCGCCGCGCTCGAAAGCACGATGAACACCGACCCGGAGGCCGCGCAAGCTCTCTATCGATTGATGCGGGCAGCAGAGCGCGGTGAAGCGCACACCGAAGAAATCCCATTGCGCCCCGCCGCGCATCGCAGCACCTCGTTCGTCCGGATCGCCGTTCGTCCGTTCGCCGCGCCACTCAGCGATGCCGACGCGTCGTCCGCCGACAAGCGCCTCGTCCTCTGGCGCATTGCCGACATCTCGACCGAAAAAGCTTACGAAGAACAGCGCATCGGCAATCTCCAAGCCTCGTTGACGGCGTTCGACGCCATGCCCGCGGGCTTCATGGCGATCTCCGGCGCTGACGGAACGATCCGGCACGTCAACGCAGCCTTTGAGCAATGGCTCGGCTATCAAACCGGCACGCTCCGCTCGCGCCGTCTCGCCCTTGCCGATCTCGCGGGACCGGAAGGCGCGCGCCTGCTGAAGCAATTGGCCGAAATCCCGGAATCCGATCAGCGCGTCGTCGATCTCGACCTGACGCGTCGCGACGGACGCATGGTGCCCCTGACGCTGCTCGTAGAACCCGCCGAGGAAGGCGTTGCGCTGGGCTTCACGATCACGGCCATCAACCGCGTAACAGCCGGCCTTGTCGACCGCAGCGATCAGGACGTTCGCGCCTCGCAATTCTTCCAGTCCGCCCCGTTCGGCATTGCGGCTCTCGATGGCGAAGGCCGGATCGCGAACTGCAACGCGGCCTTCATGCGGCTGGTACTCGACGGGCGCCCCGCACAAGACATGTTTGCGCTCGACGTACTCGCGAAAACCGCTGACCGCGGCGATCGCACGCGCATCGAAACCGGTCTTGCGGAAGTTCTTGCCGGACGCGGCAACGTGCAGCCCGTCGAGATCACGACGGGCGATCAGAAGCAGATCACCTGTCGCGTGTTCATGTCGCCGCTCGCAGCCATCGCCGGTGGCGCGGCAGCCGTGCTCTACGTCATCGACGCAACCGAGCAGAAAGTGTTGGAAAGCCGCGTCGCTCAGTCTGAAAAGATGGAAGCGGTCGGCAATCTTGCAGGCGGCATCGCGCACGATTTCAACAACGTGTTGACCGCGATCATCGGTTTTTCCGATCTGCTGCTGCAGACGCATCGCCCGAGCGACCCAGCTTACAAAGACATCAAGAACATCCAGTCGGCTGCCAATCGCGCCGCTGGCCTGGTCGCCGGTTTGCTCGGCTTCTCGCGCAAGCAGACGCAGCAGGTGACGACCGTCAATCTCGGCGAATTGACCGCCGACATGAAGCCGATCCTGAAGACCCAGGTCGGCGACCGGATCGAACTCAAGATCCAGCCCGAGCGTGATCTTTGGTATGTGCGCGCCGACAGCGATCAGCTGTTCAACATCGTGCTCAACCTCGTTCGCAACGCGCGCGACGCGATGCCCTCCGGCGGCTCCATCACGATCCGCACGCGCAACGTCAATGAGCGCGAAAGCCAGAAGATGGGCGCCATCGTCGGCATTGCTTCGGGCGAGTATGTGCTGGTCGAAGTGGCCGATACCGGCACCGGCATGAGCCCCGAAGTGATGGCCAAAATCTTCGAGCCGTTCTTCACCACCAAAGGTGTCGGCAAAGGCACCGGCTTGGGCCTTGCGTCGGTGTACGGCATCGTCAAGCAGTCGGGCGGCTTCATCTTCCCGGAAAGCGAGATCGGCAAAGGCACGACGTTCAAGCTGCTGCTGCCGCGTTACCTCGCGGACGAGAATGACGAGACCGACCGTCCGCAACAGCAGCCGCAATCAATGGCCGCCGCGCGCCGCGATCTGAACGCGACCGATCTCACCGGAACCGGCCGCGTGCTGCTCGTCGAGGACGAAGTCGAAGTCCGCCAGTTCGCCGTGCGCGCGCTGAAGCGGCAGGGCTATCAGGTGCTCGAAGCGGCCGATGGCGTCGAAGCTCTCGAAATCATGGCCGAGAACGAAGGCATGGTGGACATCGTTGTCTCCGACGTCGTCATGCCGGAGATGGACGGCCCATCGCTCTTCAAGGAACTACGCAAGCGCAATCCATCGATCAAGGTGATCTTCGTTTCGGGTTATCCCAACGAAGCCTTCCGCGAGAGCATGGGCTCCGACGACTTCGCCTTCCTCCCGAAACCGTTCTCCCTCCCGCAACTCGCCGCCAAAGTGAAAGAAGAACTCGCGAGCTAGCGGTCGGTGGGTGGCAAAGCGATCAGCCCGGAGACGACGGACGTCTCCGGGCTGGAAATTGAGGCGGTTATCGCTTTCTCAGAACGATCTGACGCTCCTCCGGCACATCCTCCGTTTTCCAAGGCGGATTTTGTCGACGTTCCTCGTCGGTCATGCTCATGCGTCGAGCGGTATTCCGGGCTTCAACTTCGGTGGCAAGTCGCCAGCGTTCATCCTCTGTCAGCTCCGAAACGTTGCAATACCGGATCTCAGGCATAGTCGGACCTCCTGTTGTCTCCTACCTATAGGCGCTGAGTCGAATTTTGCGGCGAGCCGCCCCGCCCGCTGAGGAAAAGGCAATAAGAACAAAACGTGATTGACCTGTGGAGAACAAATCATGTACATATGTCCTGAATTGAAGCTGCGGCGCGCTTGCCATATTGAAGGACACAGACGATGGACCGATCGGATTTGACGGTGCTCGAAGGGGGCAAAATGGACAAAAAGCAGGCGCTAGAGCAGGCACTCGCACAGATCGACAAGCTGCACGGCAAAGGGTCGATTATGCGCCTCGGCGCCAATGATAAAATGGATGTCGAGGCCATATCGACCGGCTCGCTCGGGCTCGATATCGCGCTGGGAATCGGCGGCTTGCCCAAGGGCCGGGTCATCGAGATCTATGGGCCGGAATCGTCCGGCAAGACCACGTTGACGCTGCACGTCATCGCCGAAGCGCAGAAAAAGGGCGGCATTTGCGCATTCGTTGACGCTGAGCATGCGCTTGATCCGTCCTACGCAAAGAAGCTCGGCGTCAAAATCGAAGACCTTCTGATCTCGCAGCCCGATACGGGTGAGCAGGCGCTGGAAATCGCCGACACGCTCGTGCGATCTGGCGCGATTGACGTTCTGGTGGTCGATTCCGTCGCCGCACTGACGCCGAAAGCAGAGCTCGAAGGCGAAATGGGCGACATGCAACCCGGCATGCAGGCCCGCCTGATGAGTAAGGCGCTCCGCAAGCTGACGGGTTCGATTTCGAAGTCGAACTGCATGGTGATCTTCATCAATCAGATCCGCATGAAGATCGGCATCATGTTCGGGAACCCGGAAACGACGACAGGCGGCAACGCGCTCAAGTTCTACGCGTCCGTCCGGCTTGATATCCGCCGTATCGGCCAGATCAAGGAGCGCGAGGAATCCGTCGGCAACCAGACGCGCGTCAAGGTCGTGAAGAACAAGGTCGCCCCGCCGTTCAAGCAGGTTGAATTCGACATCATGTATGGCGAAGGCATCTCGAAGGTTGGCGAATTGCTTGATCTTGGCGTCAAGGCGGGCATCGTCGAGAAGTCAGGCGCATGGCTGTCGTACAATGGCGACCGCATCGGCCAGGGCCGCGAGAATGCCAAGACCTACCTGAAGGAAAACCCGAAGGCGGCAGCCGAGATCGAGCACGCCATCCGCGCCAACGCCGGCCTCATCGTCGAAAAGATGCTGGCGACCCCAGAAGCCGGCGAAGACGATGGCGAGGAGCCGGACGAGGACGGCGTGTTGCCGGACGACGACAGCGGCAAGAAGATCGCAAAGGGAAAGCGCTAACCGTCTAAGCGCGGCAAACCCGCTTTTCCTTTGGGCCGCGACAGGCTGCGACAATGGTCTCTGCCTCGGGCCGGGCCATCCCCATGAATGCCCGTCGCCGTTTCTGGACACCTTACAAGGCCGCCGCTACAACGGCGGCCTTGATCCGTTCCGGACACGTCGGACGAAAGATCACGTCCCGAAAAGGCTCGAAAGCACCACATGGCTGGCGTCAGCGAAATCCGTTCCTCGTTTCTCAACTACTTCGGCAAAGAGGCACACGAGGTCGTGCCGTCGTCGTCGCTCGTACCGCGCAACGACCCGACGCTGATGTTCACGAACGCCGGCATGGTGCAGTTCAAGAACGTGTTCACCGGCCAGGAAACGCGCAGTATCCCGCGCGCCGCATCCTCACAGAAGTGCGTCCGTGCGGGCGGCAAGCACAACGATCTCGATAACGTCGGCTACACGGCGCGCCACCACACGTTCTTCGAGATGCTCGGCAATTTCTCGTTCGGTGACTACTTCAAGGACCGCGCGATCGAACTCGCGTGGAACCTGCTGACGAAAGACTTCGGCCTCGACAAGAACCGCCTGCTCGTCACCGTCTATCACACGGACGACGACGCATTCGCGATCTGGAAGAAGGTTGCGGGTCTCCCGGATTCGAAAATCATCCGCATCCCGACGAGCGACAATTTCTGGCAGATGGGCGATACGGGCCCATGCGGTCCATGCTCGGAAATCTTTTTCGACCACGGCGACAAGATCGCGGGCGGCCCGCCAGGATCGCCGGATTCTGAGGGCGACCGCTTCACCGAGATCTGGAATCTCGTCTTCATGCAGTTCGAGCAGCGCGCGCCAGGTGATCGTGTCGATCTTCCGCGCCCCTCGATCGATACGGGCATGGGCCTCGAACGCATCGCGGCGGTTCTGCAAGGCAAGCACGACAACTACGATATCGATCTTTTCGCGAACCTCATTCAGGCGATCCGTCAGGAAGCAGCGAAAGCTGGCGCACCGGACTCGGGCGGCGATGTCGGGCCTGATTTCGTCCGCGTCGCGCGCCGCGTCATCGCCGATCATCTGCGCTCCACGAGCTTCCTGATTGCCGACGGCGTGCTGCCGTCGAACGAGGGTCGCGGCTACGTGCTCCGCCGCATCATGCGCCGCGCAATGCGTTACGCGCACCAGATCGGCTGTCACGATCCGCTGATGCACGCACTGGTTCCCGCACTCGTGCGCGAAATGGGTGACGCCTATCCGGAACTCGTCAATGCACAGCCGCTCATCACCGAGACGCTCAAGCTCGAAGAGACGAAGTTCAAGAAGACGCTGGACCACGGCCTGAAGCTGCTGGGTGAAAGCTCGGCCGACATGAAGTCGGGCGCTGTGTTCCCCGGCGACGTCGCGTTCAAGCTCTATGATACGTTCGGCTTTCCGCTCGATCTGACGGAAGACGCGCTGAAACCGCGCGGCATCTCAGTTGACACCGCCGCTTTCGAAACGGCGATGAAAAAGCAGAAAGACGCCGCGCGCGCCGCATGGAAAGGTTCAGGCGAAGCCGCGACGGAAAGCCTTTGGTTCGAAATCCGCGACAAGACGGGCGCGACCGAGTTCCTCGGCTACGACACGGAAACGGCCGAAGGAATTGTCACGGCGCTGGTCGCAGGCGGCAAGGAAGTCGCGAAGCTGTCGGCTGGTGAAGAAGGCGCGCTGGTGCTGAACCAGACGCCGTTCTACGGCGAAAGCGGCGGCCAGGTCGGCGACGCAGGCATCATTAAAGGCCCGAACGGCGCGCGTTTCCGCGTGACCGATACGCAGAAAAAACTCGGCGATCTGTTCGTGCATCGGGGTGTGGTCGAAGCGGGCAGCTTCGTTGCCGGTAACGCGGTTGAGCTTGAGGTCGATCACGCGCGGCGGTCCGCAACGCGAGCGAACCATTCCGCAACTCACCTTTTGCACGAAGCGTTGCGTCAGGTGCTCGGCACGCATGTCGCGCAAAAGGGCTCGCTCGTCTCGCCCGAACGGCTGCGGTTCGACTTTTCACACACCAAGCCGATGACGGCCGAAGAGGTGAAGTCGGTCGAAGACATGGCCAACGCCGTGCTGATCGAAAACACGCCCGTCGTAACGCGGCTGATGGCGCTCGATGAAGCGCGCGCGTCTGGTGCGATGGCGCTCTTCGGCGAAAAGTACGGCGACGAAGTTCGCGTCGTGTCGATGGGCAAGATGCAGCCGGGCGCAAACAAGGCCTGGTCGGTCGAGTTGTGCGGCGGCACGCATGTTGCGCGTACGGGCGATATCGGCCTCGTGCGCATCGTCGGCGAGAGCGCGAGCGCCGCTGGCGTCCGCCGCATCGAAGCGCTGACGGGTGAGGGCGCGCGCAGCTACCTCGACACTCAGGATCAGCGCGTGAAGGACGCGGCGAGCCTGTTAAAAACCCGGCCGGACGACCTCGTTGAACGGATCCGGGCACTGGTGGACGAAAGAAAGACTCTCGAAAAGCAGCTCGCAGATGCAAAAAAACAAATCGCGCTGGGCAGCAACGCGGGCGGCGCATCGGCAGCCGCGAATGGCGACTCCGCTATCCGAAATATCGGCTCGGTGAAACTTCTCGCGCGCACAGTGCAGGGATTGAACCCGAAAGATCTGCGCGGCCTGATCGACGACGGCAAGAAGCAGGTCGGCTCGGGCATTGTCGCCGTTGTCGGCGTGACGGAAGACGGCAAGGCCGGCCTGGCCGTCGGTGTTACGGCGGATCTCATTCCGGCGTGGAGCGCGGTCGATCTGGTCAAGGCGGGTGCGGAAGCGCTGGGTGGCAAAGGCGGCGGAGGCCGTCCCGACATGGCGCAGGCGGGGGGACCCGACGGTGCCAAGGCGGACGATGCCCTGAAAGCCATCGAAGCGTGCCTGTCGAGCTGACCGCCGCGTTTCGGGGGCAGAGCAGCGTTCGGTACGCATTGCCATTAATTTATCTAGGCATTTTCCTGGTTCGGTCGGGAAAAAACGGTATATAGGCCCTTTCGCAAGCGGAGGTTGCCTAGCCCATGGTTCGCATTCGTTCTCTCAGCCTTGCCGCGCTCGTATGCCTGTCTGTTCCGGCAGCGGCGAATGAGTCGCTCGTGAAGCCCGCGCCGACGCCGATGCCCACCGCCGGGCCAACCGTTTCCGCCGCCGAAGCATTTTGCGGCGACCCCTCTGGCAGCGCCGAGGACCTCATCAATCGCTACTCGACCAAGGCGGGCCTGAAAGAGGTCTACAAGAGCGACCAGTATGTGGCCTACAGCGACGACGAGAAGAACAGCACGGTGATGTACACCTTCACCGCGAAGGGCAATCCGGCGTTCCCCGCAGCCGTATGCCGCAAGCCCATCCATAAGGGCGATAATCTCGTGATCACGATGTCGATCGTCTGCGACGGAGAAGCGGAAGCCTGCAACAAGCTGCGCAATGACTTCAACGTCATGACGGCCAAGATGCAGGCCGAGGTGGATCAAAAGATCAAGTCGCACAATTAAGTCGCGCCGGAGGGTGACATAAGGCCCTTCAGAAAGCGCCGATCCGGCTTGACGGGCCGTTGCGCTTCACGTATTCCGGCCGGGTGACTGCGGGCGCTTCGGCGCCCGTGACTTTCTGGATTGCGGGAGTAGCTCAGTTGGTTAGAGCGCCGCCCTGTCACGGCGGAGGCCGCGGGTTCAAGTCCCGTCTCTCGCGCCAATCCATCGAAAAAATCAGCAAATCTTTATCGTAGCCGCGGACAACTGGTCCGCGCGCTGGCCGGTGCGTAAGCACCCGCCGACTGGCCTCTCCGCCATAGTCTACCGGACGGAAGAACCGTTACGGGTGAATGTAGAGATATGACCGCTGCTGCAAGCGGATCAGCTCGGCGACACCGCTCGGCACGAGGTCTGTTTCCTTCACGCCGTATAGGTGCTTCCAATCGAGGTTTCGTTCGGCAAGCGTATTTTTGCAGATGAGAAACTGCACGCCTTTGCTGCGGAGTTCATCGATCTTGTCCGCAAACGTCTTGTCGGTCTCTGCAAGCTGAAAAAGCGTAACGCCGTTGCCGTGGTTCACAACCTTGATGTCGATGTGTCCCTGCCCAACGGCTTCGATATGATTCTGGATATTCTTCAGCAGCGATTTGAAATACGCCGGACTGTCCTGGCCCCGGCCGTTATTATGGTAGAGGGCCTTCTGATCTTGGTAGGGTCTTGATACGGGCGCCGGTTCATTCGCATGCGCGGTGCCGATGAGCGCAGAGAGCGCAATCGCAAGAGCGGTGACATAATAAAGAAGCTGTTTCGTCGGCATTATCGTTCCTTGTGTTCGTGGCACGAAGCGAAGACGGATCGAGACGGACCGTCCGGTGGGGCCGAGTAACCGGGAGGGACATCGCGGTTATGCATCATGGCTAATATCCCAATACCTCCATCCTCCAAAGTGGAACGGGATCGCTAAAAGCTTAGAGGTGACGGAAATCCTTCATTTGCCAGCAGTTGAAGGTTTTGTCCTGGCCCGGTAGATTGCGTTCATTCTGCATTAGACGCTGCGTTCGAAATCGCATTTCATTTCTGTATCGCCTGACGTCCGGTTGCTCGCACTGAGATGTGTCGGAGATGACCGTCTTTTCGCTACGGCAGCCCACTCAACGCTACGCCCATGCTCGGCAGATAATGAGGTCATCAATGGAACTCTCTGAAGTTCGCCCTACGCCCATCGCGGTTGGCACGATGATTCACGCGCTCGCGGAAAACTGGTGGCTTATTCTTCTGCGCGGGCTCTGCGCCATCGCGTTCGGCATCCTGGCCCTCGTCTGGCCCGGCGTAACCGTCATGACGCTCGTCATCATGTATGGCGCCTTCGCGCTCGCAGACGGAATTCTCGCGTTGATTGCCGCCGTCAAGGGCGGCGCACCGGCGCCACGCTGGTGGTTGGCATTGGTCGGGCTGATTGGCATCGCCGCGGGTGCGATGACGTTCCTCTGGCCGGGCATCACGGCACTGATCCTGCTGCTTCTCATCGCGTCCTGGTCGATCGTCTCCGGCATTTTCCAGATCATCGGCGCCATCCGCCTGCGCAAGGAAATCGAGGGCGAATGGCTTCTGATCGCGTCGGGCGTCATATCGGTGCTGTTCGGCATCCTTCTGATACTTCGACCGGAGGCTGGCGCATTGGCGCTGATATCGGTCATCGGCGCCTTCGCGATCGTCTATGGCGCGCTGATCGTCGGCTTCTCGCTTCGCCTGCGCCGCCATCTCGGACAAGGCGGCCAGCCTGGTCGCGGCGGATCCGTTCCGGCCTGATCGCTCGTCTGGAGAAATGGAGGAAGGGTGCGACCTCTTCAAAGAGAGCGTGACCTTTCCTGCAGTTGCGCCGTAGTACGTCCTAGGCTAACACCGAAAGACACGGCGTGCGCGGCGCGCTGCAACTGAGTCGGTCCCTTCCAGGGCGCATGTTCACCGGACGAGACGCGATGATCGATCTAGCCTCTCACTACCTGCCTATCGTGATGTTCATCGGCGTCGCGCTGGTGATCGCGGCGGCCCTGATGATTGCGCCGTTTCTCGTGGCGATCCGCAATCCGGACCCCGAGAAGGTGTCCGCCTACGAATGCGGCTTCAATGCTTTCGACGACGCGCGCATGAAGTTCGAGGTGCGTTTCTACCTCGTATCGATCCTCTTCATAATTTTTGATCTTGAGATTGCCTTCCTCTTTCCTTGGGCCGTTGCCTTCAAGGAAATTGGGGTATTCGGCTTCTGGTCGATGATGGTGTTCCTCGGCCTTCTCACGATCGGCTTCATCTACGAATGGAAGAAGGGAGCACTCGAATGGGAGTGATCCGCACGAGCGACCGCATGGCGGCCGCCGCCCCTGGCACATCGCTGGTTCGGGGCGCAGCGCCAGACCCGTTTTTCGCTGACGTTTCCAATGAACTCGCCGACAAGGGGTTCATCGTCACGACGACGGACGACCTCATCAACTGGGCGCGTACGGGCTCGCTGATGTGGATGACGTTCGGCCTTGCGTGCTGCGCCGTCGAGATGATGCAGGCATCCATGCCGCGTTACGATCTCGAGCGCTTCGGCTTTGCGCCGCGCGCTTCGCCCCGCCAGTCGGACGTGATGATCGTCGCCGGTACGCTCACGAACAAGATGGCCCCCGCGCTGCGCAAGGTCTACGACCAGATGCCGGAGCCGCGTTACGTCATCTCGATGGGAAGCTGCGCCAACGGCGGCGGCTACTACCATTATTCATACGCTGTCGTTCGCGGTTGCGATCGCATCGTGCCCGTCGACATTTATGTTCCCGGCTGCCCGCCGACGGCTGAAGCGCTCGTTTATGGCGTGCTGTTGCTACAACGCAAAATCCGTCGAACAGGTACAATCGAACGCTAAGTTCGTCCGCGGAGGCCAAGTGCTCCATCGGTTATTCGCCATTGTTGGAAGTTTATTGGGGGCTGCCGGTGCTATGAGCGTGCCGGCGATCGCCCATGCTGACGACGCACCGAACCTGGTCGGCACCTGGAAGGGCAAAACCGATTCGATCGGCGATATCTTCGGCCTGAGAACGCGCGACCGGATCGTCCACATCAGCGAGCAAACCGATCGCCGCTTTCGCGGGTACTTCGTCTACGAGGATGGCCGAAAGGATTTTTTCGGCATCGTCTATCCCGATAACACGTCATTCGCCTGGGTGTCGCCAACGAGCAAAGGCACCACGCACGGCCGCATCCTCGGCCCCGATCATGTCGCTGCCTGCTATGTCGAAGCTGGCCCCGAAGCGACGGCGGGGTGCTCCGACTTGACCCGAACAGATAAGAAGCCATAGCCGCCATGACCCAGTTCGATCCCGCTGTGCTTGCAAATCACGCTGCCGCTTTACTCGGCCCGGCCGTTGTCGCGACGTCGACGACCCGCGGAGAGGTGACGATCACCGTGACGTGCGAGTCTATCGTCGAAACGCTGACGGCTCTGCGCGACGATCCCAAATGCCTCTTCGAAGTTCTGATCGACATTTGCGGCGTCGATTACCCGGAGCGGGCTGAGCGCTTCGAAGTTGTCTACCATCTGCTGTCGCCGCGTTTGAATCACCGCATCCGCATCAAACTTTCGACGAGCGAGACGAAGCCCGTCGCCAGCGTCAATGACGTCTTTCCGGCGGCCAACTGGTACGAACGCGAAGCCTACGATCTTTATGGCATCCGCTTCACCGGGCATCCCGATCTTCGCCGGTTGCTGACGGATTACGGCTTCCAGGGTTATCCGCTGCGTAAGGACTTCCCGCTCACCGGCTATGTCGAGGTGCGCTACGACGATGAGAAAAAGCGCGTCGTCTATGAGCCCGTAAAACTCACTCAGGAATTCCGCGACTTCGATTTCGAAAGTCCCTGGGAGGGACCGAACTACGTGCTGCCGGGTGACGAGAAGGCGCCGCGGACTTCCTGACACGCGTTGTTAAGGCGAACCGCGGACTCTGCGATTTGCTGCCGTCCTGAAATCTTCGGCAACCGGACAGGAAGATGGATTTTGAGACGAATGCCGTCATTTCAGTCGCGTTGTTCGCTACCGCCTTTGCGCTCGACTGGCCGCGCGCGCTTGCAGGCCTGATCTTCGGCGCGATCAGCCGCTTTCTGCCCTATGCTACGATCTTCGTACCCATCGGGGTGATCGCAATCGCGGCCACCGGAGAGTTCATCTATCCATGGATTGGCCGCACGTCGGAGCCGAGCTTCGGATCTTTCGTGCTTGGCTTGTTTTCGGTCGCTGCCACGGCATCCAATCTTTATATTACGATGCGAAATCTGAAAGACAGGCTGTGAGGTTCTCGTGAAACCGTCGCTCCAGGTCGGAGACAAGACGCAGTTTTCGTTCCGCATCCCCGCAACGAAGACGGTGCCGCACCTCTATCCCGAGGCGCGAGAGTTTCAGCTCATGCCGACCGTTTTTGCCACCGGCTTCATGGTTGGCCTTATGGAGTGGACGTGCCTTCACATCCTGGCGCCGCACCTCGAAGAAAATGAAGGATCGCTCGGCGTTCACATTAACGTCTCGCACATCGCCGCAACGGTTCCGGGTCAAACGGCGACAGTTGACGCCGAATGCACCGCGATCGACGGTCGCCGCGTGTCTTTCCGCGTTAGAGCACATGACGGCATTGATCTGATTGGCGAGGGCGAGCATCAGCGAGTGATTGTCGACTGGACCAAATTCGAGCAGCGCGTAAACGACAAAGCCCGCCGCGCTCGCCTCTCACCCATCAGCCGCAACGCAGGCTAAAGGGAATCGACGCCGATGACGGTCGTTGCGCACCAAGGCCCGATTGCGTTCACTGGGGCGCAGCATATCCAGCCCTACGCATTGGCCGAGAGCATCGACCGAGCCTATTTCCAGTTCTTCAAGTCGACGCTTTTCACCAAAATCGAGGGTAACAACCGCGATTCATCGCGGCTGGACGCATCGCCGAAGGTGACAAGCCTGCACGGGTCGAGGAAAACGTTACCGACGACAAGCTGCCCTATTACGAATTTGCCGACGAAACGCATAAGATGACGGGTGCCGAATTCTTCGCGCATATACCAGCGAGGGAAATGCCGACTAACGCCGGCACCGATCGAGGATAAAATGGCCGAGACCGAAATTCGCAACTTTAATATCAACTTCGGACCGCAGCATCCGGCAGCGCACGGCGTGTTGCGCCTGGTGCTGGAGCTCGACGGTGAAGTCGTGGAGCGCGTCGATCCCCATATCGGCCTCCTGCACCGCGGCACCGAAAAGCTGATCGAACATAAAACCTACATGCAGGCGATCGGTTACTTCGACCGGCTCGACTACGTCGCGCCGATGAATCAGGAACACGCATTTTGTCTCGCGGCAGAACGTCTCTTGAACCTGCAGGTACCGCGACGTGCGCAGATCATCCGCGTGCTGTATTCCGAAATTGGTCGTCAGCTCTCGCATCTGTTGAACGTCACGACCCAGGCCATGGACGTTGGCGCGTTGACGCCGCCGCTCTGGGGCTTCGAAGAGCGCGAAAAGCTGATGGTGTTCTATGAGCGTGCATCGGGTTCGCGCATGCACGCCAAATATTTCCGCATGGGCGGCGTTCACCAGGATCTTCCGGAAAAGCTGATCGACGACATTTATGCGTGGTGCGATCCCTTCCTGAAGGTCGTTGACGACATCGACGAACTTCTGACCGAAAACCGCATCTTCAAGCAGCGCAACGTCGACATCGGCGTCATATCTCTCGAAGACGCGTTCGCGTGGGGCTTCTCGGGCGTGATGGTTCGTGGCTCCGGCGCCGCGTGGGACTTGCGAAAAGCGCAGCCCTACGAGTGCTACGACGAACTCGACTTCGACATTCCCATCGGCAAGAACGGCGATTGCTACGATCGCTATCTGATCCGCATGCAGGAAATGCGCGAATCCACGAAGCTGATGAAACAGTGTTGCGAGCTGCTGAAGTCAGCCAGCGGGCAAGGACCGCATGTTGCCGACAACAAAAAGATCGTGCCCCCGAAGCGTGCAGAGATGAAGCGTTCGATGGAAGCGCTGATCCATCACTTCAAGCTGTACACTGAAGGTTTCCATGTTCCGCCCGGCGAAGTCTACGCGGCCGTCGAAGCACCGAAAGGTGAGTTTGGCGTCTACCTCGTCGCCGATGGATCGAACAAACCCTATCGGTGCAAGATCCGCGCGCCGGGCTTCCCGCATCTTGCAGCGATGGACTTCATGAACCGCGGACACATGCTGTCCGACGTCTCGGCCATCATTGGATCGCTCGACATCGTCTTCGGAGAAATTGACCGCTAGCAAAGGTTTTTCTTACCGGCCGGAACTTTTATACCAAAGGCCTAGAGCGAACATTTGTGGCGGCTAGCCAACGCCACAACCCTCTGGCAAAAGCAGGTTTCGTCTTTCGTCTTTCGTCCTGTAGCACCTGGAAGGTGGCCGCGTATGATCCCTTATGCAACGCCCGTCGTAGATAACCTCTTTCTGCTTGCTGTCGCGGCCTTCGGTTGGGGATTGAGCCTTGCAACGTATCGGTTGTTCGCTCAGTCGCGCGCCTGGCCGATGGGAGCATTGCAGGCGGATGCGCCGTTCATTCCGGTACTGATTGGATTGGCCGGTCTCTTTGCTGGGCTGATCTTCGCGACGGCACGCGGCGCCGACGACGGCGGCTGGGTCATCATCGCATTCGGCGTTCTGCTGGCGATGATCTGGACAGGGATACTCCGTGTCGCGTCCCAACTCGCTCTGATCCTCGCGCCCATCGCGACGTTTCTTTTGCTGCTTGGTTGGCTCGCCGTTCCACTTGGATATTCGGAGCGGCGCTGGGCAACGGAACGCCCTTCAGAAACGCTCGAGCGGCGGGGCATTTTGAATCCATCTCCCACTGTCGATCCGCACACGCCCACCGCACCGAACCCATGAGTTGCGAGCAGCAATTGTCGTCGTTTCAATCTCGCCGCTTTTCGTCGCACCTGATCTAAAACGCAATTTGTTGGAGGCAACGAGCGATGCGCGACACAAGTCTTTGTGTCGAGGGCACGTTGCCTCTACTGGACCGTACTCAAGCTCGCAGTCTAAAGTAGTTCAAGAGTCGGCGTGAATTATCGGACGTGAGTTGGACCCGAATACCTTGGGAACACTCTGCTCCAGCGCCGCGCGAAGATGTTACCGGGAGCCATTGATGGCCGTTCGCAGATTGTGTCCCGACCAGCCCGCTGAGTTTGCATTCACGGCGGAAAATATGGTGTGGGCGCGTGAGACGATCGCGAAGTATCCGCCGGGGAAGCAGGCGTCCGCGATCCTGCTGCTGCTTTGGCGCGCGCAGGAGCAGGCGGGCGGCTGGCTGCCGGAGCCTGCCATTCGCGCGGTTTGTGACATGCTCGACATGGCCTACATTCGCGGCATCGAGATCGCGACCTTCTACACAATGTTCCAGCTCTCGCCCGTGGGAACGACTGCGCACCTGCAGGTTTGCGGAACGACACCGTGCATGCTGCGCGGTTCGCGCGACCTGGTCGCCGTCTGCCAGTCCCGCATTGGTCCGCATGCGCATATACCGAATGCGGACGGTTCGCTGTCCTGGGAAGAGGTCGAGTGTATCGGCGTCTGCGCAAACGCCCCGGTCGTGCAGATCGGCAAGGATACCTACGAAGACCTGACGCCTGAGCGTCTTGAAGCCATCATCAATGAGTTCGAAGCCGGGCGCACGCCGAAGCCGGGCTCGCAAACCGGCCGCACGGCATCCGCGCCCGCAACCGGTCCGACAACGCTGAGCGACAAAACGCTTTATGACGGTTCGACGATCGGCGCATGGCGAAAGCGCTTCGAAGAAACGGAAGGCGCGTCCGACGACGCTGCCAAGGAAACGCAGCCCGCGTCAGCGCTCGCATCTCCCGCGCACAAGGCAGCAGTAGAGCAGGGCACGTCGCCATCGTCTCCCGACAAGACAGCGAGCGCCGCACCGATCCATCCGGCGGCCCTAACGGCAATGGCGAATGCAGGTCTCGTCAAGGAACTCAACGAGCGCGGTGACGGCAAGGCATTGTCATCCGGCGAACTCGACCGGCTGAAATCAGACTTCATCCGCGACCGCGCGATCGCGGCCGCCCGTGCAGCGGCTGCGAAGCCCGAACTTTTGACCGAGCCGCGTGACGGCAAAGCCGACGATCTGTCTTTGATCTGGGGCGTCGCCGATAAGATGGTCGAAAAGCTGAATGAGATTGGCGTCTGGCATTTCGATCAGATCGCACGTTGGACGCCCGAAGACGTCGCTTGGTTTGAAGCCCGGCTCGAAGGATTTAAGGGCCGCGTTACGCGGGACAAATGGACCGAGCAGGCGGCAAAGCTTGCGTCGGGATGGCGTCCCGAAAACAAGGCCGGTGAAAGGCCGAAGGACTAACGCGCATGCTCCAGGATCGCGATCGCATCTTTCGCAACATCTACGGCCTTCACGACACGAGTCTGAAAGGCGCGAAGAGTCGTGGCGTGTGGGACGGCACGAAGTTCTTCATCGATAAAGGGCACGACTTCATCATCGACGAGGTGAAGAAGTCCGGTCTTCGCGGGCGCGGAGGCGCGGGCTTTCCTACGGGGCTCAAATGGTCGTTCATGCCGAAGGCCGATTCCCGTCCGAGCTATCTCGTCATCAATGCCGACGAATCCGAACCCGGCTCCTGCAAGGATCGCGAGATCCTTCGTCACGACGCTCACCTGCTGGTCGAGGGCGCGCTGCTGGCCGCCTTCGCGATGCGTGCGCACGTCAGCTACATTTACGTTCGCGGCGAATTCATCCGTGAGCGCGAAGCGCTTCAGCGCGCGGTGGACGAAGCCTACGAAGCGCGCCTGATCGGCAAGAACAACATTCACGGCTGGGATTTCGATCTTTACGTCCATCACGGAGCCGGCGCTTACATCTGCGGTGAAGAAACCGCGATGCTCGAAAGCCTCGAAGGCAAGAAGGGCCAGCCGCGTCTGAAGCCGCCGTTCCCCGCGAACGTCGGGCTCTATGGGGCACCGACCACGATCAACAACGTGGAAAGCATCGCCGTCGCTGGCGAAATTCTACGCCGCGGTGGCGCTTGGTTCGCGGCGCTCGGCCTGCCGAATAACACCGGCACGAAGCTGTTTCAGATCTCCGGTCACGTCGAAAACCCATGCGTCGTTGAAGAGGAAATGGGCATTCCGCTCAAGGAACTCATCGATAAGCATTGCGGTGGCATTCGCGGCGGCTGGGACAACCTGCTGGCGGTCATTCCGGGTGGATCGTCCGTTCGCTGCATCACGGCTGAGCAGGCCATGAACGTCACGATGGATTTTGACGCGCTCGGCAAACTCGGCTCCGGCCTTGGAACCGCGGCCGTCATCGTCATGGATAAATCGACGGACATCATCGCCGCGATCCGACGCATCGCTTACTTCTACAAACATGAAAGCTGCGGCCAGTGTACGCCGTGCCGCGAAGGTACGGGCTGGATGTGGCGCGTGCTTGAGCGCATGGAGCGCGGCGAGGCCGATAAGCGTGAAATCGATCTGCTGTTCGACGTGTCGAAGCAGGTTGAGGGTCACACCATCTGCGCGCTTGGCGACGCCGCGGCCTGGCCGGTGCAGGGTTTGATCCGCAGCTTCCGTCCCGTCATCGAAGCCCGCATCGACGCCTATCAGGCGAAGCACGCGCGCGTGGCAGCGGAGTGATTAAGATGGATCTGCGCAGCGTGCGAGAACTCAGTGTTTCGGTGGAAATGCTGGCCGCCTACAGGAAGGGCCAAGCCTGATGGCAAAACAACTTATCGTCGATGGCGTTGAGATCGAAGTCGAAGACGGCACGACGCTGATGCACGCCTGCGAAATGGCGGGCGCCGTCATTCCGCGCTTCTGCTATCACGAGCGCCTCTCGATCGCTGGTAACTGCCGCATGTGTCTGGTCGAGGTGCAGGGCTCTCCGAAGCCCATCGCCTCCTGCGCCATGCTGGTCAACGACCTGCCGCCGAACAAGGATGGCTCGCCCAAGGTTATCAGCACCACAACGCCGCTCGTCAAAAAAGCGCGCGAAGGCGTGATGGAATTCCTGCTCATCAATCATCCGCTCGATTGCCCGATTTGCGATCAGGGCGGCGAGTGCGATTTGCAGGATCAGGCCATGTCGTTCGGCATGGGCGGCTCTCGCTACCTCGAGAACAAGCGCGCCGTCGAAGAGAAATATATCGGCCCGCTCATCAAGACGATGATGACGCGCTGCATCCACTGCACGCGCTGCGTTCGTTACATGACCGAGGTCGCGGGCGTCGAAGAACTCGGCCTCATCGGCCGCGGCGAAGACGCCGAGATCACCACCTATCTCGAACGCGGCATTCATTCGGAAATGAGCGCCAACGCAGTCGATCTCTGCCCCGTCGGCGCGTTGACGCATCGCCCTTGGGCGTTCGCCGCACGACCCTGGGAAATGGACGCCGTCGAGACCATCGACGCGATGGACGCGCTCGGCTCTGCAATTTCCGTCGATACCCGCGGCGGCGCCGTCATGCGCATTCTTCCGCGCAACAACGACGCCGTGAACGAGGAATGGATTTCGGACAAGACCCGGCACGTTGCCGACGGCCTCAAAGTCCAGCGCCTCGATCAGCCCTACATTCGTCGCGATGGACGCCTCTATCCCGCGAGCTGGCCGGACGCTCTCGCCCTCGTTGCTGAGAAACTGAAGGCCGCAGCGCCCGATAAGATCGGCGCGATAGCCGGCGACCTCGCCGGTGCCGAAGAGATGTTCGCGCTCAAGGGCTTGCTCGGCAGCTTCGGCGCAACGTCGATCGATTGCCGACAGGCGGGCGACAAGCTGGATCCAAAGCTCGGCCGCGCCAGCTACGTTTTCAACTCTTCGATCGAAGGCATCGAGGAAGCGGACGCAATCCTGATCGTCGGCTCCAATCCGCGCATCGAAGCGACGGTGCTCAACGCGCGCATCCGTAAACGCTGGCGCACCCAGCCGACGAAAATTGCGCTGATCGGTCAGAAGGTCGATCTGACACTTCCGTACGATTATCTCGGCGCTGGACCCGACACACTCGCAGACGTCGCGAGTGGCAAGCATCCGTTTGCTGAAACACTGAAGGCCGCGAAACGGCCGATGGTGATCGTCGGCCAATCGGCATTTGCGCGCGAAGACGGCCTGGCAGTGCTTTCGCTCGCAGCGCGTCTCGTGCTCGCGATATCGAGCGGCAAGGACGCGGCTTGGAACGCGTTCAACGTGCTGCACACCGCGGCCGCGCGCGTCGCGGGTCTCGACCTCGGCTTCGTGCCCGGCAAGGGCGGCAAAGACACGGCCGGAATTCTCAGTGGCGGCATGGAATTCGTCTACCTGCTTGGCGCCGATGAATGCGATCTCTCGAATCTCGGTTCCGCGTTCGTCGTTTATCAGGGAAGCCACGGCGACAACGGTGCTGAGCGCGCTGACGTCATTCTGCCGGGCGCTGCGTACACAGAAAAAAGCGCGACCTACGTGAACACTGAAGGCCGCGCGCAGCAGACGTTCAAAGCGGCGTTCTCGCCGGGCAGTGCGAAAGAGGATTGGACGATCCTTCGCGCCCTCTCGGACCGCACAGGCAAAACGCTCCCCTACAACACGTTGCCGGAACTGCGCGCAGCGATGTATCGGGTCGCGCCGCAGCTCGCCGCGCTCGACGCTGTAGAAACGCGCGTCGTCTCAGGTTTGGAAACGCTGGCGAAGCTCTCCGGACAGCCAACGGCCGCGCCATTCGCGACTGCCATTCCGGACTTCTATTTGACGAACCCGATCGCGCGCGCGTCCGCCGTCATGGCAGGATTGAGCGCACTGCGGAGTTCACACGATCAAAAGCTCAACGCGGCGGAATAGGACATCATGCTCGAAACGCTCGCGACCTTTATGACCGACTACGGTTGGCACCTGTTGGCGCTGATCGGCTGGTCGCTGCTTGTGCTCGTCGGCTTGCTGATGATCGTTGCCTACCTGCTGCTGATGGACCGCAAGGTCTGGGCCGCGGTGCAACTCCGGCGCGGCCCGAACGTCGTCGGACCTTTCGGACTATTTCAGTCGTTCGCCGACCTCTTGAAGTTCGTCTTCAAGGAGCCCGTCATTCCAGCAGGTGCCGACAAGGCAGTGTTCCTGCTCGCACCGCTGGCGACAGCCATGTTTGCGCTCTCGGCGTGGGCCGTGATCCCGGTGAACGAAAATAGCTGGGGCCGCTGGGTCATCTCCGACATGAATGTCGGCATCCTCTATCTGCTCGCGATCTCTTCGCTTGCCGTTTACGGCGTCATCATGGGCGGATGGGCGTCGAACTCGAAGTATCCGTTCATGGGCAGCCTGCGCTCGGCAGCGCAAATGGTGTCCTATGAAGTATCGATCGGCTTTGTCATTATCTGCGTGCTGCTGTGCGTCGGATCTTTGAATCTGACTGACATCGTCAATGCGCAGAAGCACGGCGTCGGCACGCGCCTCGGCCTCACTAATTCGTTCCTGGATTGGTATTGGCTGGCGCTCTTCCCGATGTTCGTCGTGTTTTACATCTCGGCGCTGGCTGAAACGAACCGCCCGCCATTCGATCTCGTCGAAGCGGAATCGGAACTCGTCGCTGGCTTCATGGTTGAATACGGATCGACGCCCTATCTCCTGTACATGCTGGGCGAATACGTTTCGATCACAGGCATGTGCGCGCTGATGACGATCCTGTTCCTCGGCGGCTGGTTGCCGCCCCTCGATATCTGGCCGCTGAACGAAGTACCGGGGTTCCTCTGGTTCCTGCTCAAGGTTGTCCTGGTGTTCTTTATGTTCGCCATGGCCAAGGCCATCGTTCCGCGATACCGCTACGACCAGCTGATGCGGCTCGGATGGAAAGTGTTTCTTCCCTTGTCGCTTGCCATGGTTGTCATCACCGCCGCCGTGCTGAGATTCGGAGGCTTCCTGACATGAGCGTCGCACGCGCAGCCAAATCGCTGCTGTTGACGGAATTCGTCGCCGCGTTCTTCCTGACGATGCGTTACTTCTTCGCTCCGAAGAAGACGCTGAACTATCCCTATGAGAAGGGTCCGCTGTCGCCACGCTTTCGCGGCGAGCACGCGCTACGCCGTTATCCGAACGGCGAAGAACGCTGCATCGCCTGCAAGCTCTGCGAAGCGATCTGCCCGGCACAGGCGATCACGATCGAGGCGGGACCCCGCCGCAATGACGGCACGCGTCGCACGACGCGTTACGACATCGACATGACGAAATGCATCTATTGCGGTCTGTGCCAGGAGGCCTGCCCCGTGGATGCAATCGTCGAAGGCCCGAACTTCGAATTCGCCACTGAGACCCGCGAAGAGCTTTTCTATGATAAGGATCGGCTCCTCGCGAATGGGGATCGGTGGGAGCGCGAAATCGCTAAAAATATCGCGCTCGACGCGAAATATCGCTAAATCCCTTTCCATTGCGCGTGGTGCGCTGGCGAGGGGAGGGATGCTCGCTCGCGGCATCCCGGAAGACTGAATCCCGCGCAAGCGGAACGGAACGATCAGGAAGCGACGACGATGGCGGCGGCATTGTTTTTCTATCTATTCAGCGTGCTGGCGGTCGCCTCCGGCGCGATGGTGATCCTTGCGCGAAATCCCGTGCATGCGGTGCTGTTTCTGATCCTGGCGTTCTTCAACGCGGCGGGCCTGTTCGTTTTGCTCGGCGCTGAGTTCATCGCGATGCTACTCATCGTGGTCTATGTCGGCGCCGTCTCGGTTCTGTTCCTGTTCGTCGTCATGATGCTGGACGTCGATTTCGCGGAATTGAAGGCGGGCTTCATCAAGAACGCGAAAGTCGGAGCGCTTGTCGGCGGCATCGTGCTCGCGGAACTCGTCGCACTCTTTACGTACAGCGGCTTCGTATCGGCCCCAGGCGCAACGAGCGCAGCAGCCGCGCCAATCCCGACCGGCATCACCAACACGCAAGCGCTCGGCGAAATTCTCTACACGAAATACGTCTACTTCTTTCAGGTCGCGGGCCTCATCCTGCTGATCGCGATGATCGGCGCCATCGTGCTGACGTTGCAGCATCGCAAGGGCGTCAAGCGCCAGTCGATATCGGACCAGGTCGCGCGCGGCCCGGCTACGGGGCTCGAAGTCATCAAGGTGCCGAGCGGGGGATCGCACGTTCCTCAATCGACGCGGCATGCGGAGCCCGCCGAATGACAACGATTCAAGAAATTACGTGGGGGGAGGGGCAATGACGATCGGGCTCAGCCATTATCTGACGGTCGCCGCATGCCTGTTCACACTCGGCATCTTCGGCATCTTCATCAATCGCAAGAACGTCATCATCATCCTGATGTCGATTGAGTTGATCCTGCTCGCGGTGAACATCAATCTCATCGCCTTCTCGCACTTCAACGGCGATCTGGTGGGGCAAGTCTTCACGCTGTTCATCTTGACCGTTGCTGCTGCCGAAGTTGCGATCGGGCTGGCGATCATCGTCGTCTATTATCGCAACCGCGGCTCCATCGCGGTCGAAGACATCAACATGATGAAGGGGTAACGGGGTGGGGTTTTCTAAGAACTTCGCAGCGGACACTGGGGACCGCACATGATCTATGCGACGATCGTGTTCCTGCCGCTTCTCGGCGCGTTGATCGCTGGATTGTTCGGCCGTCTCATCGGCGACCGTCCGAGCGAAATCATCACGACCGCGTTCCTGATGATCTCGGCGGCGCTGTCCTGGGTGACGTTCGTGGAGGTGGCGCTCGGCCATCAGACACACACCGTCACGCTGATGCGTTGGATCGCGTCCGGTGAACTCGACACCTCGTGGGCGCTGAAGGTCGACGCGCTGACGGCTGTCATGCTGGTCGTCGTCACCACCGTTTCATCGCTCGTGCACCTCTATTCCATCGGTTACATGCACGAGGACGATTCCCGTCCCCGCTTCTTCGCCTATCTCTCGCTCTTCACCTTCGCCATGCTGATGCTGGTGACAAGCGACAACGTCATTCAAATGTTCTTCGGCTGGGAAGGCGTTGGCCTCGCGTCGTATCTGCTCATCGGCTTCTGGTATAAGAAGCCTTCCGCAAACGCCGCGGCGATCAAGGCATTCGTCGTCAACCGCGTCGGTGACTTCGGCTTCGCACTCGGCATCTTCGGGCTGTTCTACGTTTTCCAGACGGTGAACCTCGACGCCATTTTCGCCGCCGCGCCCGGCGCCGTTGGAAAGACATTTGTTTTCGCCGGCTATGAAGTCGACATCCTGACGACGCTCTCGCTCCTGCTGTTCATGGGCGCGATGGGCAAGTCAGCTCAGTTTCTGCTGCACACCTGGCTGCCGGACGCCATGGAAGGCCCGACGCCCGTGTCGGCGCTGATCCATGCGGCGACGATGGTGACGGCAGGCGTCTTCATGGTCGCGCGCTTGTCGCCGATCTTCGAACTGGCGCCGTTCGCCCTGCAGATTGTGACGTACGTCGGCGCGATCACCGCGATCTTCGCTGCCAGCGTCGGCCTCGTGCAGAACGATATCAAACGCGTCATCGCCTATTCGACGTGCTCGCAGCTCGGTTACATGTTCGTCGCCTGCGGGATCGGCGCATACGGTGTCGCCGTTTTCCACCTCTTCACGCACGCCTTCTTCAAGGCTCTGCTGTTCCTTGGCGCCGGGTCGGTCATCCACGCCATGCACCATGAGCAGGACATGCGGGTGATGGGCGGGCTGCGCCGGAAAATTCCTTGGACGTTCGCCGCCATGCTCATCGGCACGCTGGCATTGACAGGCGTCGGCATTCCGCATCTCGCGGGCTTCGCTGGCTTCTATTCCAAGGACGCGATCATCGAAGCGTCATACGCGGCCGGCACGCCGAACAATTACGCGTTCTGGCTTCTCGTCATCGCAGCCTTCATGACGTCGTTCTATTCGTGGCGCCTGATCTTCATGACATTCTATGGCGAAACGCGCGCCGATCATCACACGTACGATCATGCGCACGAAAGCCCGGCGACGATGATGGTGCCGCTTGCGGTGCTGTCGGTCGGAGCGACGCTTGCGGGCCTTGTGTTCGCCAGCCAGTTTATCGGTCACTCGGAAAGCGAGTTCTGGGGCGCAGCGATCTTCCGCTCGGAGCACAACCATATCCTGCAGGCGATGCATGAGGTTCCAGGATGGGTCCCGTTCTCATCGTTGATCGCGATGCTGCTCGGTCTGGCTTTGGCGTGGGTCTACTACATCGGCGCGCCATGGCTCCCCGCCGCAACGGCGCGCATGTTCCGCCCCGTTTATCTCTTCCTGCTCAACAAGTGGTACTTCGACGAGCTCTATGACCTCATCTTTGTGCGTCCCGCATTCGCCATCGGCCGCTTCTTCTGGAAGGGCGGAGACGGCGCAGTGATTGACGGCGCCATCGACGGTACTGCAGCGGGAGTCGGCCGCGTCACCGCGCGCGTGGTGAAGCTGCAAACCGGATATCTCTACCATTATGCCTTCATGATGCTGATCGGAGTCGCCGCCATCCTGACTTGGCTTACGTACAATGGCTTCTTCGGCGGGGTGGCCCGATGAGCAACATTCTCTCTGTCGTCACCTTCCTGCCGCTCGTCGGCGCGGTGCTCATCGCGACGCTTAATGCCGAAGCCAAGGGTAACGCACGCTGGATCGCGCTGTGGACGACGATCGTCACGTTCCTGCTCTCGCTAGTGATCTGGTGGGAATTCGATCCGCTGAACGCCGGCTTCCAGTTCGTTGAGGAATACGCCTGGCTCGGCTCGTTGAAATACAAGATGGGCGTCGACGGCATCTCGATGCTGTTCGTCATCCTCACCGCGTTCCTGATGCCGTTCTGCATCCTGGCGAGCTGGGAATCCATTCAGGACCGCGTCAAGGAATACATGATCGCGTTTCTTGTTCTGGAAACGCTGATGCTCGGCGTCTTTTCTGCGCTCGACCTCGTGCTGTTCTACCTGTTCTTCGAGGGCGGCCTGATTCCGATGTTCATTATCATCGGCGTCTGGGGCGGCAAGCGGCGCGTCTACGCCAGCTTCAAGTTCTTCCTCTACACGCTGCTTGGCTCGGTTCTGATGCTGCTCGCCATGATGGCGATGTACTTGCACGCAGGAACGAGCGACATCCCGACCTTGCTGCAGACGAAGTTCCCAGCGGACATGCAGTGGTGGTTATGGATAGCGTTCTTCGCGTCGTTCGCCGTCAAGATGCCGATGTGGCCGGTTCACACCTGGCTGCCGGACGCGCACGTCGAAGCGCCAACGGCCGGTTCCGTCATTCTGGCGGGCATCCTCTTGAAGATGGGTGGATACGGCTTCCTGCGCTTCTCGCTACCCATGTTCCCGATCGCGTCGGCTGAGCTTGCGCCGTTTGTATTCGCGCTCTCGATCATCGCGATCATCTACACGTCGCTCGTTGCGCTCGTGCAGGATGACATGAAGAAGCTGATTGCCTATTCGTCCGTCGCTCATATGGGCTACGTTACGCTCGGCATCTTCACCGCGTCTCAGCAGGGTATCGATGGCGCGATCTTCCAGATGCTCTCTCACGGCATCGTTTCCGCGGCGCTCTTCCTCTGCGTCGGCGTCATCTACGATCGCACGCACACCCGCGAAATCGCCGCTTACGGTGGTCTGGCCGACCGCATGCCGAAGTACGCATTTGCGTTCATGGTCTTCACCATGGCCAACGTCGGTCTTCCCGGCACGAGCGGATTCATCGGCGAATTTCTGACGCTGATGGCCGCGTTCAAGACCAACACCTGGGTCGCGATTCTGGCGGCGACGGGCGTCATCCTGTCGGCACCCTACGCGCTCTATCTTTATCGGCGTGTGATTTTCGGAGTGCTGGACAAGCCGAAGCTGCGGGCCATTCTCGATCTTTCACCGCGCGAGATCATCATACTGGCCCCGCTGATTATCCTGACGATTTTCTACGGGGTCTATCCGGCGCCGGTCCTCGACGTGACGTCCGCTTCCGTCAAGAACCTCGTACAAAACTATCAGTCGGCGCAGCAAAGCGCGGCCGCCGAGCTGGCGCGATGAGGACCGAATTCCATGGATAGCGCTGTGCTCCATACTCTATTGCCGCATTTCATCCTGGCTGGTGGTGCAATCGCCTTATTGATGGGAGGCGTCTTCGCCACCGCAGGCGAGCGCACGGGCCGCGGCGTCTCGTGGCTGGCGATTGGTCTTCTCGTGGCCGCACTCGTCGCGATGTTCGCGCAAAGCGGAAGCGTCACCTTGTTTGAAGGCGCGCTCATCTCGAACGCCATGACGCGCTTTTTGAATATCCTCATCCTGGTTGCGGCAGCCATGTCGCTGCTGCTGACATTCGACGATTTCGGACGCGCTCGTCTGATGGTGTTCGAATACCCGGTTCTGGTCGTGCTCGCCACGCTCGGCATGTTGCTGATGGTGTCAGCCAATGACCTGATCGCGCTCTATCTCGGCCTCGAAATGCAGAACCTGGCGCTCTACGTCATCACGGCATTCAAGCGTGACAACGTGCGGTCGAGCGAAGCTGGCCTGAAATATTTCGTCCTGAGCGCGCTTGCATCCGGCCTGGTTCTCTATGGCGCTTCGCTCATTTATGGCGTCACCGGCTCGACTGGATACGCGCAAATCGCAGCCGCCGCTGCAGCACCCGAAATGATGTCGAACATCGGGTTGACGGCGGGCCTCGTGTTCGTGCTCGTCGGATTGGCGTTCAAGATTTCGGCCGTTCCGTTCCACATGTGGACGCCGGACGTCTATCAGGGCGCACCGACGCCGGTGACGGCATTCCTCGCGAGCGCGGCTAAGGTCGCTGCGATGGCTCTCGTCATCCGCTTCGTACAGGTCGCGCTGCCCGGCATTTCCGGACAGTGGCAGCAGATCATCATCTTTGTATCGATTGCCTCGATGGCGCTAGGCGCTTTCGCGGCCATCGGTCAGACGAACATCAAACGGCTGTTTGCCTATTCTGCCATCGGCAATATCGGCTTCGCGCTCGTCGGCCTCGCGGCGAACAGCCCTGAGGGAACGGCTGGCGTGCTTATCTATCTCGCGATCTACGTCGTGATGACGCTCGGTGCCTTCGCCTGCGTGCTGTCAATGCGCCGCGAAGGCGGTCAGGTCGAAGACATCTCAGATCTCGCCGGACTCGCCAGCAGGGATTTGCCCTTCGCGTCCGTGCTTGCGCTGCTGATGTTCTCGCTTGCTGGAATCCCGCCGCTCGCTGGCTTCTGGGCGAAGTGGTACACGTTCCTTCCGGCGATCCAGGCGGGGCTTTATCCGCTCGCCGTGATCGGCGTCGTAACGAGCGTGGTCGGCGCGTTCTATTACCTGCGCATCATCAAGATCATGTTCTTCGATGAACCGGCGGAAGCGTTCGTCCCGCGCGAAACAAAAGCCTCCGCGGTGATGATGCTCTCGGCGGTGTTCGTCCTCGCTTTCGTGCTTCCGATGATCGGCGGCCATCTTGTCGACGCCGCAACGGCCGCAGCCGCGGCGTTGACGTCCGCTCCCGGTCGCTGATCGGATATGGAAGTACCGCTCGGCGCACACATTCTGCATCTCGCCGAAACCGGTTCGACCAATGCTGACGCGATGCGGCTGGCCGTCAAAGGCGAGCCGCTCCCGCTCTGGATCGTAGCCGATCGTCAGTCTGCCGGGCGGGGCCGCTCAGGACGCACGTGGGAATCGCCAGCGGGCAATCTCTACACCAGCGTGGCATTCTGTTGCGATGCCGCAACAGATGCGGCCAGCCAATTGTCCCTTGTTGCCGGAATCGCACTTTTTGATGCCGTAAGCGCCACAACGCACCTTGCGCGCGAGGCGGGACTACGCCTCAAATGGCCGAACGACGTTCTGGTGGGGAGAGCCAAGATGGGAGGGATACTCGTCGAGAGCACGACCGCTCGCGGCAGTCCCGGATTCCTCGCGGTTATCGGCTTTGGCCTGAATATCGAAGCGCCCCCGCCTGGTCTTGAACAAACCGCAACGGCCATTGCGCACCACACATCCGCGCCGCACCGTAATGCGGTGTTCCCTGCGCTCGCAGCCAAAACCAAAGACTGGCTCGATGCGTGGGACAATGGCGCGAATTTTGCTTCTATTCGACAAGAATGGATGAAGCGTGCGGGCGCCTTGGGTGAGCCGGTAACGGTTCACGCCCCGGACGGCAGCCGGTTATCCGGCACCTATAGGGGCCTCTCGGAAACGGGCGCGCTGCTCGCAGAAATCGATGGCGCGGCGCGCCAGATCAACCACGGCGATGTAATGCTCGGCGGCAGCGCCGTGCCTGATGGGGACGTATGAACGAGCGGGCGAAGCCACGAAACCGGCCTGATAACGCAAAAGCGGACGAATTGGTGTTCGTCGCCCTCGGCGGCCTCGGCGAAATTGGAATGAACACCTACCTCTACGGGTTCGGACCGAAAAGATCTCGTTCGTGGCTGATGGTGGATCTCGGAATCACATTCCCGAGTGAATCGGAACCCGGTGCCGACGTCGTTCTGCCGGACCTCCGCTACATCGTTTCGGAACGCAAAAACCTCGCTGGGCTGGTGCTGACGCACGCGCACGAAGACCACATCGGCGCCGTTCTCGACCTCTGGCCTTCGCTCGGCTGCCCGATCTTCGCAACGCCATTCACCGCCGGGATGCTGAAGATCAAAGCGATCGAGGCCGGCCGTTCAGCCCTGCCGATCCGCGAAATTCCCATTGGCGGGCGCTTCGAAGCAGGCGCCTTCGATGTCGAAATGGTCAGTCTTACGCATTCGATTCCTGAGCCAAACGGCCTCGCAATTCGCACGCCCGCAGGTCTGGTGTTCCATACCGGCGATTGGAAGTTTGACGCGACGCCGGTTGTCGGCAAGCCGCACGATGTCGAGAAGCTCAAGGCGCTGGGAGAAGAAGGCGTTCTCGCAATCATTGGCGACTCGACCAATGCGATGCGCGAAGGCCGGTCTGCGTCCGAGGAAGACGTCGCAAGATCGCTTGCCAAGATTATCGCAGACGCGCCACGCTGCGTCGCCGTCACGCTCTTTGCTTCGAACGTCGCCAGAGTTGTCTCCATCGCCGAGGCGACGCAACGCGCCGGACGAACACTCGTCGTCGCCGGTCGCGCGCTTCATCGCATTATCGAAGTAGCGATCGAGACGGGATACCTGCCGCGATCGTTTGCCCACGTTGACCAGCAGCGCTTTCAGGATTTCTCGCGTAACAAGGTTGTGGTGTTGAGCACCGGCAGCCAGGGCGAGCCGCGCGCAGCGGTCGCGCGGATTGCCGATGAGTCTCATCCCGACATCTCGCTCGACAAGGGTGACCTCGTCATCTTCTCGTCGCGCACCATTCCCGGAAACGAGAAGGCCGTTAGCCGCGTGCAAAACAAGCTTGCGCGGCTTGGTGTCGATCTCATTACCGATGCGGATGCGCTGGTGCACGTCACCGGCCATCCACGTCGCGACGAGCTGAAAGATATGTACGCCTGGCTCCGCCCGCGAATTGCGGTTCCGATGCACGGCGAAGCGCGCCACTTGCGGGAACATGCCAAGCTCGCGCGCGAAGCGGGCGCCGCGAAAACGTTCACCATGATCGATGGTGAAGTCCTGAAGCTTTGGCCAGATCCGGCGACTGTCGTTGATGAAGCGCCCGTCGGCCGCTTCTACCGCGATGGAAACCTGATCGTCCCGGAGGTCGAGGGGCCGGTGAAAGCGCGGCGCAAGCTGTCGTTTGTCGGCATCGCGGTCGTCTCCCTCAGCCTATCGCGGCGCGGAGAAATCCTGGCCGAGCCGGGCGTCGTACTCGAAGGCATTCCGGCGCAAGACTGCGACGGAGACTCGATGCACGAACGCGTGCTCGACGCGATCGACGGGACGTTCCGCTCGATCCCCCAAAAGCGGCGCGGCGATATCGCAATGATCCAGGAAGCCGTCCAAAAGACCGTCCGCGCGACCATTAACGAAGCCTGGGGCAAGAAGCCGGTTGTCAAAGTGCTCGTCTCCGTGCTCGAAACCAGAAGCTGAAGCGGTCGGCTGATCGCGGGCGCAGCGAAGGTCTAGGGAGACGTGAAGACAATGATCGGACGACTGAACCATGTGGCGATCGCGGTGCGGGACATCGACAAGGCTTCCGCGGTTTATCGCAACGCTCTGGGTGCCAACGTAGGCGCGCCGTTCGACCAGCCCGAACACGGCGTCAAAGTGGTCTTCATCGAACTGCCGAACACCAAAATCGAACTTCTGGAACCTCTCGGCGAAAACTCGCCGATTGCGAAATTTCTCGAAAAAACGCCCGACGGCGGGATCCATCACGTCTGCTACGAAGTAGACGATATTATCGTGGCGCGAGATCGCCTGAAGGAGCAGGGCGCCCGGGTTCTTGGCGATGGAACGCCGAAGATCGGTGCCCACGGCAAGCCCGTGCTATTCCTGCATCCCAAGGATTTTTGCGGTACTCTCGTCGAATTGGAGCAAGTTTGAACGGGGCTTGGGCGGGCCTGATTGACGGAAAAGGATAAGGCCGCATGCGAGCTTCAGTTGCCATCGCCACCTTCTTCTGCCTCTGGTTTATCACGCTGTTTGTGGTGTTGCCGTTCTTCGCCCATAGCCAGGAAGAAGCAGGCGAAGTCGTTCCCGGAACGCCGGAAGGCGCGCCTGCAAAGGTCAATCCGCTCAAGGTGATCTGCGTGAATACTGTCGTGGCGATCATCGCCTTTGGCATCGTTTACGGCGTGATTGCCAGCATCTAATATCTTTCGGCTGAGTATCCAGCTTGGGGCGCGCATACGCTGGCCGGGAGCGCGCGTGTTCGCGATCCCGTCCTAATCGGGCTCCCGCCATTGCATGCTTTGGCGTAACGGGCTATTCGGCGCTGACTCGTTCCGCAGGCTCGCACCTCGTCGAGCCTAATTTCCTTCACTAAAAGCTGAGCCATCGATGAGCAAGCGCGCCCTTTCCGTATCCCGCGAGCAGAACTTTCCGGAGTGGTATCAGGCCGTCGTCCGTGATGGCGACATGGCCGAGACGAGCCCGGTGCGCGGCTGCATGATCATCAAGCCGTGGGGCTGGGGCGTGTGGGAACGCGTGCAGGCCGAACTCGACACGCGCATCAAAGATACTGGCCACGACAACTGCTACTTCCCGCTTTTCATTCCGATGAGCTTCATCGCGAAAGAGGCCGAGCACGTTGAAGGCTTCGCGAAAGAGATGGCTGTCGTCACCCATCACCGCCTCAAGAACGAGGGCGGCAAGCTAGTGGTTGACCCCGACGCGAAACTCGAAGAGCCGCTGATCGTCCGGCCGACGTCGGAAACCATCATCGGTGACGCGTTCCAGCGTTGGATCAAGAGCTATCGCGATCTGCCGCTACTCGTGAACCAGTGGGCCAACGTCGTGCGCTGGGAAATGCGCACGCGCTTGTTCCTGCGCACCGCCGAATTCCTCTGGCAGGAAGGCCATACCGCGCACGCGGATCGCGAAGACGCCGTTGGCGAAACGCTGAAGATGCTCGAAGTCTATCGCACGTTTGCGGAAGACGTCTTGGCAATGCCGGTGATCGCTGGCGAGAAACCTGCCAACGAGCGCTTCCCGGGTGCCGACAACACCTATTCCATCGAAGCGATGATGCAGGACGGCAAGGCACTGCAAGCCGGAACCTCGCACTATCTGGGAACGCACTTCTCCGAAGCACAGAACATCCAGTTCCAGAATGCGCAGGGCCAGCTCACCTATTGCCATACGACGAGCTGGGGCGTCTCCACCCGCCTGATCGGCGGCGTGATCATGACACACGGCGACGATGACGGCCTTCGGTTGCCGCCGATGATCGCACCGCGCCAGATCGTTATCGTGCCGATGCTGCGCGAAAAGCCGGAGGACGCCGCGCTGATCGAGTACTGCGCGTCGCTCGAGAAGGAATTGAAGGCGGCAGGCATCCGCACGCTCGTCGATACGAAGCCGCTGAAGTCCGCTGAGAAGCGCTGGAACTGGGTGCGCCGTGGCGCGCCGATCATCGTCGAAATCGGCGGCCGCGATGCGTCCGGTGGCAACGTCACGTTCATGCGCCGTGATCGCCTGCGCGACGGCGACAAGGTGATCTCGCATACGAAGGAGCGCGCCGCGTTCGTTAGCGAGGCAACGGCGCTGCTGAAGGACATCCAGGACACGCTTTATGCGGAAGCGAAAGCACGTCTCGACGGCAACATCGTCTCGAACCTCGCCTCGTTCGACGATCTCATGAATTATTTCGGTCCGGCCGAATCAGATGATGACGAAGCTGGCGCTTTCAAAGGCTGGGCGCGCGTGCCCTGGTCGCGCCCGGAAGGCGCGGCGCTCGAAGCGATTGCCGACCGTCTGAAGGGCCTGAAGCTTACGATCCGAAATGCGCCAATTGGTCAGCCGGAAATCTCCGGGAAGTGCATTTTTTCCGGTGAACCGGCCAAGGAATACGTGTTGATCGCACGCGCCTATTAGCGCACCTCTCTGCTAAAAAGCGGACGGAGCCGGGGGCGGCCTTAACTGCGACACAGGGGGGTGCAATGCGGCGCGCTCAAGGTGTCAGATGGAGCGAGGGGCTATGACGACGGACGCGCGCGACACCAAGCCCTTTTCGCCCTTCGAATGGATGATCGCGGGGCGCTACCTTCGCGCCAGACGGAAGGAAGGCTTCATCTCGGTCATCGCCGGGTTTTCCTTCCTCGGCATCATGCTCGGCGTCGCAACGTTGATCATCGTCATGGCGGTGATGAACGGCTTCCGCCACGATCTCTTCAGCAAGATCATGGGCCTGAACGGCCACGTCATCGTGCAGAAGATCACAGACACCTTTGACGACTATGAACCGATGTCCGCGCGCATCGCAAAGCTGCCGGGCGTTACGGCGGCGATGCCAGTGATCGAAGGCCAGGTCATGGTCTCCTCTCCAGCGCAGGCGCTTGGCGGCTTGGTGCGCGGTGTCCGCGAAAGTGACCTGCAGGCTCTGAAGCTCGTTTCGGGAAACATCCGCGCTGGCACGCTCGATCACTTCGACCAGGAGAAGGGCATATCCATTGGCTTGAGGCTCGCGAACCAATTGCGCGTCGGCCTCGGCGATATGGTGACGCTCGTGACGCCGCGCGGAGCAGTCACGCCGTTCGGAAATGCCCCACGCTCAAAAGCCTATCAGATCACCTCGATCTTCGAACTCGGCATGTCTGAGTACGATCGCATGATGATCTTCATGCCGCTCAACGAGGCGCAGAAATATTTCTCCAAACCGGGAGAGGTCGACGTCATCGAGATCGTCGTCAAAGACCCGGAGCAGGTGGATGGCTACCGCGAGGCGATCACAGATGCGATTGGGCCATCGATTGCCGTATCGGACTGGCGACAACGCAACGAGACATTCTTCAACGTCCTCTCCGTTGAGCGCAACGTGATGTTCATCATCCTGTCGCTCATCGTGCTCGTCGCGGCGCTGAACATCATCTCTGGCCTGATGATGCTCGTTAAAGACAAGGGCCGGGACATCGCCATTCTGCGAACGATGGGCGCCAGCAAAGGCGCGGTGATGCGAATATTCCTGATTACGGGCGCATCGATTGGCATCGTCGGAACGCTTGCCGGTCTCGTAATCGGCGTCATTTTCTGCTGGAATATCGACCACATCAAAACGTTCGTATCGTGGATCACCGGAACGACGGTCTTCGATCCGAGTGTATATTATCTGACGAAGCTTCCGGCGGAGATCGACGTGCATGAAACGGGCGGCATCGTGCTGATGGCCCTTGCACTCTCGGTCATCGCCACGCTCTATCCGTCGTGGCGGGCCTCCCGTCTCGATCCCGTCGAAGCGCTTCGATACGAGTGATGGCAATGGAAACGACACCGGCCGGCACCACATTCGTTCCTGTTCTGCAGCTCGAAGGCGTGACGCGTTCGTTCCGCCAGGGCGATCGCGACATCACCGTGCTGAGAGGCGTCAACGCCGCGCTGTGGCCCGGACAAGCCGTGGCGATGGTCGGGCCCTCAGGCGCAGGCAAATCCACGCTGCTGCACATTGCGGGTCTTCTCGAAGCGCCGACGTCGGGCCGCGTGCTCGTCAACGGACGCGACTGCGCGACGCTTTCGGAAGCCGACCGCACGCGGATGCGTCGCCGCGAGATCGGTTTCGTCTACCAGTTCCATCAATTGCTGCCGGAATTTTCGGCGCTCGAAAACGTCGTCATTCCACAGCTCATTCAGGGGCACAGCCGCAAAACGGCGGAGGCGCGCGCAATGACGCTGCTGTCCGGCTTGGGCCTCGGCGAGCGCGCAGAACATCGCCCGGCCGAATTGTCGGGCGGCGAACAGCAGCGAACCGCGATCTGCCGCGGACTGGCAAACTCGCCGCGATTGCTCCTCGCAGACGAACCAACCGGCAACCTCGATCCGCATACCTCCGAGCACGTTTTCCGCGAGCTTCTCGACCTGATCCACCGCCAGGGGCTTGCCGCGCTGATCGCGACCCACAACATGCAGCTTGCGAAGCGCATGGACCGCGTATTGCAAATGCATGAGGGCCAACTCGTCGAGATTGCTCCGGCCTCGATCGGTTGAACGTCGGCTATCGACTGCAAGTGGATAGCCCCTTTTAGGGCAATGGCGCCGCGCCGTTGCGTGGCGGATTATGGCGCATGGCTGAACTGATTCGTCCCAATCCGCGCTTCGTGCACCTCAAGGTCCACTCGGCCTATTCGCTGCTGGAAGGCGCGTTGCCGATCTCGAAGCTGGCCAAGCTCGCGGTTGAGAAAAACCTGCCCGCGATCGGCCTGACCGATACCAACAATCTTTTCGGTGCACTCGAATTTTCCGAGAAGCTTTGGCAGTCCGGCGTACAGCCGATTGCCGGATGCACGCTCGACATCGATTTCGGCGACAATCGCGAGACGCAGCCGTCAGCACTTCGTTCGCTGAGTAACGAGCCGCGAACGCGGCCAGCCGGAAAGATCGCGCTGTTGGCGATGAACGCTGACGGCTTTTCCAATTTGATGCGTCTGTCGAAGGTGCTGAATTTCGAGCCCGCGCCAGACGAGCCCGCGCACGTAAAGATCGCGCGCCTTGAAGAGCTGTCGAACGGCCTCATCGTACTGACGGGCGGTCCAGAAGGCCCGATCGATATGGCGTTGAAAAACGGCCAGCAAGACCTGGCCGCCGAACGCCTGAAGACGCTCGAAAAAATATTCGGCAATCGCCTTTACGTCGAAGTGCAGCGTCACAACCTGCCGGACGAAGCGGCCGTCGAGCCTGCGCTCATCGATCTCGCATATGCGCGCGGTGTGCCGTTGGTTGCGACCAATGAAGTTTATTTCGCCGCGCGCTCCGACTACGAGGCGCATGACGTTCTGCTGTGCATCGCCGGTGGCCGCTACGTCATTGAAGATGATCGCCGGCGCGCGAGTCCGGAACACTATCTGAAAACCGAAGACGAAATGGCGGCGCTCTTCGCCGACATCCCTGAAGCGCTCGCCAATTCGGTTGAAATCGCGGTGCGATGCGCATTTCGGCCATTGGGCAAAAAGCCAATTCTGCCGCGCTTCGTGCAAGGCGACGACAGCCTGAGCGAAATCGAAAACTTCCGCCTCGAAGCCGCCGAGCTGAAACGCCAAGCCAAGAAGGGCCTTGAAGAGCGCCTCGCAGCTACCGGTCCGGCGGAAGGTTTCACAGTCGACGACTATGAGAGTCGCCTCGCATACGAGGTGGACGTCATCACGCAGATGAAGTTCCCCGGCTACTTCCTGATCGTTGCCGACTTCATCAAATGGTCAAAAGCGAACGACGTGCCGGTTGGTCCGGGCCGTGGCTCGGGTGCCGGTTCGCTCGTCGCTTACGCGCTGACGATTACCGATCTCGATCCTCTCCGCTTTGGTCTGCTGTTCGAACGCTTCCTCAATCCCGAGCGCGTTTCGATGCCGGACTTCGACATCGACTTCTGCCAGGAAAAACGCGACCGCGTGATCGACTACGTGCAGAAGAAGTATGGCGCGGATCGCGTGGCGCAGATCATCACGCACGGCAAGCTGCAGGCGCGGGCCGTGCTGCGAGACGTCGGCCGTGTGCTGCAAATGCCGTACGGTCAGGTCGATCGTCTTTGCAAACTCGTGCCGAACAATCCGGCCAATCCGGTCACGCTTCCGCAGGCCATCGAAGCTGAACCCAAGCTGCAGGAAGAACGCGACCGCGAGCCGATCGTCGCGCGCTTGCTCGAAATCGCGCAGAAGCTCGAAGGACTTTATCGCCACGCCTCGACGCACGCGGCGGGCATGGTGATCGGCGATCGTCCGTTGGACGAATTGGTGCCGCTCTACCGCGATCCGAAATCGAACTTCCCGATCACGCAATACAACTGGAAGCTGGTCGAAGCAGCAGGGCTGGTGAAGTTCGACTTCCTCGGCCTGAAAACTCTGACCGTTCTGAAGAAAGCCGTGGACCTGATCGAAAAGGGACGCGGCATCAAAGTCGATCTCGCGGCGCTGCCGCTGGATGATCGTCCGACGTATGAGATGCTGGCGAAAGCCGACACGGCAGGCGTGTTCCAGCTTGAAAGCACGGGCATGCGCGAAAGTTTGAAGCGCCTGAAGCCGGACCGCTTCGAAGACATCATCGCCATGGTCGCGCTCTATCGCCCGGGCCCGATGGACAACATCCCGACTTACATCCATCGCAAGCACGGCGAGGAAGAGGTCGACTGCCTGCATGACATGCTCGAAGGCATCCTGAAGGAAACCTACGGCGTCATCATCTACCAGGAGCAGGTCATTCAAATCGCGCAGGTCATGGGCGGATATACGCTCGGCCAAGCTGACTTGCTCAGGCGCGCGATGGGTAAGAAAGACAAGGCTGAAATGGCGAAGCAGCAAGCGCGCTTCGTCGAGGGCGCGACTGCGAACGGCGTCAAGGAAAAGGACGCAATCTACATCTTCGAACTCGTCGACAAGTTCGCGGGCTACGGCTTCAACAAATCGCATGCCGCCGCATATGCGCTCGTCAGCTATCACACGGCCTATTTGAAGGCGAACTTCCGCGAGGAATTCTTCGCCGCCTCGATGACGCTCGACATGGGCAACACCGATAAGCTCGCAATGTTCGCGTCCGAAGCACGCAAGTCCGGCATTCGCATGCTGCCGCCATGCGTCAATCAATCGGCCGTGGATTTCGGCGCAGAACCGGCAAGCAGTGACGGAGCACCGGGCGCAATTCGCTATTCGCTCGCGGCGCTGAAGAACATCGGAGCAGGCGCCGTCGAAACGATTGTCAACGAACGCGATAAGGGCGGCCCGTTCACCTCTCTCGGCGATTTCGCCGGACGCGTCGATGCCAAAGCTCTTAACAAGCGCGCGATCGAGACGATGGCAAAGGGCGGCGCGTTCGATGCCTTGCACGGCGACCGCGCAGCCGTCGCTGCGAACGCCGATACGATAGTCGCCTCAGCTCAGCGACGCAGTGCCGATGCGGCACAAGGCACGACGGACCTTTTCGGTGGCGGAGGCATGTCATCCGATCTCGTGTTGCGCTCGACGGAAGGCTGGACGCCGATGGAGCGTCTGTCCGCCGAGTTCGAGGCGATCGGCTTTTATCTCTCAGGTCATCCGCTCGATCAGTATGAAAGCGTGCTGAAGAAACTCGGCGTGCGCCGCTTCAGCGAGTTCGAAGTGATGGCGGAGCGTGGTGCCACCGCGGCGCGGCTTGCGGGCATCGTCATCGCGGCGCGCGAACGCCGTTCGCAAAAGGGCAACAAATTCGCCTTTGCATCATTCTCGGACGCGACAGGTCAGTTCGAGGCTGTGATCTTCTCCGATACGCTCGCAGTCAGTCGCGATCTTCTCGAGCCGGGTAAGCCCGTCATCGTCTCTGTCGAGGCGGAGCGTGACGGCGAAACTTTGAAAATGCGCGTGCAGTCTCTCGAAGCGCTCGACAAGGCGGCGCAAAGCGTTCCGCGCAATTTCACGATGGTGCTCGACGAACGGCAATGTGCAGGCGCGGCTGGCGCGCGGCTCATGGATATCGGCGCACGATTGAAGCCTGCATCGCGCGGTGGCGAAATCCGATTGGTATTGCCGTTGCAGGATCGCGGCCGCGAAGTGCAATTCATTCTTCCTGGCCGCTACGAAGTTTCGCAGCAGGATGCAGGAAAATTTGAAGCTCTTCCTGTCGTCACCGAGATCGTCGAGTTCTGAACGTCTGGTTGCACGCGAAGCGACCACATCTCACCGAAAATTTTTCTCCACATCAGCGACGGCTTGCCGGCTCGTTGAGCGTTAGCTGTGTGGACGTGTGAGAAGCGTCGGTAACTAGATAGGAGACTCCTATGAAGAAGAGCCTGATAGCAGCGGCAGCGTTCGCCGTAATCTCTCTGGGAGCCGCAGGCTCCGCAAGCGCCGGTGTTCCGAGTGGACTGAACGGCATTAGCGCCCACGCGAATACGACAGTCGCAGAGCAGGTGCAGTACCGTCGCGATCACCGTCATTACAAAAAGCGCCACTACAAGAAGAACTGGTGGCACAAGAAGAAGTGGGTTTGCCGCTATCGTCACGGCCACCGTCACTGCTTCTGGCGCTAATCCGTCAGCCCCTTTCCCGATGGAAGGCAGTGCTTTGCCACTGCCTTCTTATCACCCAGTTTGAGCGCATAGTGCCGCTCCCTGAGCCAGCCGAAAACGAGGCATGATATGATGAAATTCTCTGCCGCTTTGGTCACTGCTTTGCTGTTCGCTTCCGGGGCCCAGGCGGCCGACGAGAAGAAGATCAGCGCGGATGACATCAAGAACATCCTCAGCGAAACGGCATCTGACGCAAACAAGGTCAAAGCCTACTGCGCGATGTCGAAAAAGATGGATGAAGTTGGCGACGACGAAAAGAAAGCTGAAGCTGCCGGCGATGAGATCGACGGATACTTCAAGGCTCTCGGCGATGACTTCATGAATGCTTGGGATGCCGGGCAGGACGCCGCCGACGGATCGCCGGAAGCCAAGGCGATGGACGAAAGCATGGCCGCGCTCGATGAGAAGTGCAAATAGCACTCAAGACGGGCTCACCCGCGCTCGGGCCTCGTCCCCGCGTGAGGGAATAGATTATCTCCCCATCATCGAAGACGCACTGCGAGCCGCGAGAATGCGGAGCCGGAGTGCGTCTTTTTCATGCGCGGGATAGGTGTTACAACTTGACGACCGCGCACGCCGCAGACCAGACGCGGCCTCCCGACGCTTGCGCGCGAACGCGTTCCCCCGTATAGAGCCCCCATCTCACACGCGAGACATTACGCGCCTGCGGATTGAAAGCCCCGCATCGTGCTCCGGTGGAGATTTCGCAAGTCTTTGAAAGGATTTGCATATCTCTTCTCAAGTCTCGCGGAGGTCTAACCGGAAAAGGGAACGAACGATGGCACTTCCTGCCTTCAATATGCGTCAGCTTTTGGAAGCTGGCGTTCACTTCGGCCACCAGTCTCACCGCTGGAACCCCAAGATGGCGCCGTTCATCTATGGGTCGCGCAACAAAATTCACATTCTCGACCTGACGCAGACGGTGCCGATGATGCACCAGGCTCTGCTCAAGGTTTCTGATACCGTCGCTGGCGGCGGTCGCGTGCTCTTCGTTGCAACGAAGCGCCAGGCATCCGACGGCATTGCCGAAGCTGCAAAGCGCAGCGCTCAGTACTTCATCAATCACCGCTGGCTCGGCGGCACGTTGACGAACTGGAAGACGGTTTCTCAGTCCATCCGTCGTCTGCGTCAGCTCGATGAAATTCTCGCGGACCCGCAGGGCCGTACGAAGAAAGAAGTCCTGACCCTGACGCGCGAGCGCGAGAAGCTCGACAAGGCGCTGGGCGGCATCAAGGACATGGGCGGCACGCCGGACCTGCTCGTCGTCATCGATACCAACAAGGAATCGATTGCGATCCAGGAAGCACGCAAGCTCAACATCCCGATCGTCGCCATCGTTGATACGAACTGCGATCCGGACGGCATCGACTATCCGGTTCCGGGCAACGACGACGCCGGCCGCGCCATCACGCTCTATTGCGATCTGATGGCACGCGCAGCACTCGACGGTCTTGAGCGTTCGCAGGGATCCGCAGGCGTTGACATCGGTGCATCTGAAGCGCCGCCGGCCGAAGATCTTCCGAAGGTGACGTTCAAGGGCATCGAAGCGCCGCGTGGCGAAGCCGATGATTTGAAGCGCATCACCGGCGTCTCTCCGAAGATCGAACAGCGCCTGAACGACGCTGGCGTCTTCCACTTCTGGCAGATCGCCGACCTCGATGACGATCACGTGGCCGCCCTCGATCGCCTTCTGAAGCTGAAAGGTCAGATCGCGAAAGAGGATTGGACCGCACAGGCGAAGAAGCTGGTCGAAGCCACCGCCGCATAACTGTGGCTTCGGGTCCAAACGCGGGCCGGGCTTTGATATTCAAATTCAATAGAGGCGCCATTTGGCGCCTCAAACCTAATAGGTGACAGGATGACGACGATCACCGCTGCAGACGTGAAAAAGCTGCGCGACATGACAGGCGCCGGAATGATGGACTGCAAGACGGCGCTGACCGAAACGAACGGCGACATCGAAGCCGCCGTCGATTGGCTGCGCAAGAAGGGTCTCTCCAAGGCCGCCAAGAAGTCGGGACGCATCGCGGCCGACGGTCTGATCGGCGTCGTTGCGAAGGGTCGTGTGGGTGCTGTTGTCGAGGTCAATTCCGAAACGGACTTCGTGGCACGTAACGAGCAGTTCCAGACGCTCGTTCGCGACATCACCGGATTGGCGGCGGATGCTGGCGGCGACCTGAAGAAGCTTCTCAGCGCAACCTATCCCGGCACCAAGAACAACGTTGAGACGCACGTTCAAGAGATGGTCGCGACCATCGGCGAGAACATGACCGTGCGCCGCACGTCGGCTGTTTCCGTCAAGGAAGGCGTGATCGCCGACTACATCCACAACCGCGTCGCTGATGGCCTCGGCAAGATCGGCGTTCTCGTCGCGCTCGAAAGCGCTGGCGATGAGCCGACGCTATTCGAACTTGGCCGCCAGATCGCGATGCACATCGCGGCTGCATCTCCCGTCTCGCTCGACATCGACGCGGTTCCGGCCGACGTGATCGAACGCGAAAAGGCGATCCTTGCTGAAAAGAACCAGGGCAAGAAGCCTGAGGTCCTCGAGAAGATCATCTCGGGTGGCATCAAGGCGTTCGCCAAGGAGAACTGCTTGCTCGAGCAGCAGTACATCCACGACACGTCGAAGACCGTCGCTCAGGCCGTCAAGGAAGCTGAGAGCCGCGTCGGCAGCGCCGTGAAGATCACGGGCTTCATCCGTTACGCGCTGGGCGAAGGCATCGACAAGAAGGAAGAGGATTTCGGCGAGGAAGTCCGCAAACTCGCGGGCGGCGGACGCTAGTCGAAATGGCTTTGCCGCTGTAGGTATCAGCCGGCTGGTTCCCTGAACCGGCCGGCTTTTTTGTTATCTGATGGGAGAATGCACGATGGCAGCGGCGAAATTGAAATACAAAAGGCTGCTGCTGAAGCTGTCCGGCGAAGCGCTGATGGGCAATCAGGCTTACGGCATCGACATGACGGTTGCCGATCGGCTGGCGAATGACGTGGCGGAAGCAACCGCAGCGGGTGCCGAAATTGCCATCGTCATCGGTGGCGGCAACATTTTCCGCGGATTGAGTGCTGCCGCCAAGGGCATGGACCGCGCCACGGCGGATTACATGGGCATGCTCGCGACTGTGATGAACGCACTCGCGTTCCAAAACGCGCTCGACCATCGCAATGTGCCCGCACGCGTCCTTTCGGCCATCCCCATGCAGACGATCTGCGAAAGCTACGTGCGCCCCAAAGCATTGAGCTATCTGTCAAAGCCGCAGGTCGTGCTGTTCGCGGCAGGCACAGGAAACCCGTTTTTCACCACCGATACGGCCGCCGTTCTCCGCGCCATCGAAATGAACTGCGACGCCGTTATAAAGGCCACTCAGGTCGATGGCGTCTATTCGGCCGACCCCAAGAAAGACCCGAGCGCAACGCGCTACGACCGCCTCAGCTATTCCGAAGTTTTGGCTAAGAATCTCAAAGTGATGGATGGTGCGGCCATTGCACTTGCCCGGGATAATGGACTTCCGCTAATTGTGGTTTCTATCGAGGAACCGGGAAATCTCTTGAAGACGCTGCGCGGCGAAGCCCGCCAGACGATTATCGAGGGCCCCGGCTGAACCCGGGTTTCGAGTTTTTACGACAGCGCCTGCTTTCGCGCCCGCAAAAGCTTTGGCCCGAGCCCGCTGGGAGGATTTAGAGAATGGCTGCCCCTACGCATGATATCGCGGACGTTGAACGGCGCATGCGCGCTTCGCTCGACGCTCTGAAACGTGAATTTTCCGGCCTGCGCACCGGCCGCGCCAGCGCCAACCTGCTCGAACCAGTGCAGGTGATGGTCTACGGCGCGCGTATGCCGCTCAATCAGGTTGCAACCGTATCAGTTCCTGAACCGCGTATGATCTCGGTACAGGTCTGGGATCGCAGCAACGTAATGGCTGTCGACAAGGCCATTCGCGAGGCCAACCTCGGCTTGAACCCGATTATGGACGGCCAGGTGCTGCGTCTGCCGATCCCGGCTTTGACGGCCGACCGCCGCCAGGAACTGGTCAAACTTGCGCATAAGTATGCCGAGCAGGCGAGGATTGCCGTGCGCAACGTGCGCCGTGATGCGATGGACGTTCTGAAGAAGCTCGAAAAAGACGGCAAGATGAGCGAAGACGACCACCGCGGAAACTCGGAAAAAGTGCAAGAGTTGACTGACCGCCTCGTCAAGGAGGTTGACGCGACGCTTGTCACGAAAGAGGCTGAAATTCAGAAAGTCTGATCTAGTGCGCGGGCCACTCCGGCTCGCGGACTTTTTGCGCGATCGAATTCCCGAGGGCCAGTGGCACTGATAGCCAAACGATCAGAAGGCGGCGGGGCCGAGCGTCTCCGGTCGCCCCGCCATGTCGCTATCATCATGGACGGCAACGGGCGCTGGGCCAAGGAGCGCGGCCTGCCACGAACGCTCGGGCATCGCCAGGGCGTCGAAGCCGTCCGCCAAGCGGTGCGCACCGCAATCGAGCTGAACATCACCTACCTCACGATCTTCAGTTTCTCTTCCGAGAATTGGAAGCGCCCCATCGAAGAGATCGACGACCTGATGGGGTTGATGAAGCGCTTCATCCGCCGCGATCTTGCAGAACTGCATAAGGCGGGCGTTCGGATCCGCGTCATCGGCGAGCGTCAGCATGTCGATAGCGAACTGACCTCGCTGATCGACGAGGCCGTGAACCTCACCCAGCAGAACGACCGTTTGATCCTCATCATCGCCTTCAACTACGGATCGCGGGGCGAGATCGCGCGCGCGGCGCGGCGGCTGGCAAGCCAGGTCGCCAACGGAGAGCTTGAAGCATCCGCCATCACCGTGGAGGTCATGGCCAACGCGATGGACACGTCCGGCATTCCCGATCCCGATTTGCTGATACGGACATCGGGCGAAATGCGCCTCTCGAACTTTCTGCTATGGCAGACCGCTTACTCCGAGTTCGTGTTCCTTGATTGTTACTGGCCTGATTTCGACAAGGCCGCGTTCGAAGGTGCAATCGAAGAGTTTCACGCGCGAGAGCGCCGTTTCGGCGGGCTCACACAGCGCTCGACCGCATGAGAGGCGTCTATGTCCTCAGATGATCCCGGCAAGCCTCACCCACCGCGCACATATCAATTGGGCGGACTTTCGCCCGAACTGACACAACGGATCGGCTCTGGCGTCGTCATCGGCGTAGCCGCGCTGGCGCTGACGTATTGGAGCCCATTCGTCTTCGCGCTGCTGTTGCTTCTCGCCGGAGTCGCGATGACCTGGGAGTGGGGCCGCATGGTGCGCGGAGCCATGCCCGACGCTGCGGGCATCGTGCACGCACTGGCAGTTGCGGCCGCAGTCGCATTGACCGTCAGTGATATGGCGGGCCTTGGCATCGCCGTAACGCTCATCGGTTCAATAGCCGCTGGCGCACTTTCGGTCGGCAGCGGACAGGCGCGCTTGTCCGCACTCGGCGTGCTTTATACCGGTCTTCCCGTGATCTCTCTCGGCTGGCTCCGTGGCGATGAGCCGTTGGGTTTTCTCGCTGTCCTGTTCGTCATCGTCGCTGTCGTCGTCACGGATGTTGCGGCGTACGCGTCAGGGCGAACAATTGGCGGACCAAAACTTTGGCCCGCGGTTTCGCCAAACAAGACGTGGTCTGGTCTCATCGGTGGCGTCGGCGGAGCGTGCGTCGCGGGAGCGCTTTTCTCGATTCTCTCGGGTAGCGGAAATGTAGGCTGGCTCGCGTTTCTCGGACTCATTCTCGGCGCTGTTGCGCAAGCCGGTGATCTCGCGGAATCGGCCATGAAACGCCACTTCGGCGTGAAAGATTCGGGCGATCTGATCCCTGGTCACGGTGGCGTGATGGATCGGCTCGACGGCATTGTAACTGCGAGCGTTTTGGCGGCTATCACCGCTTTCACGATTGATGCGTTTGCTCCGGCGCGCGCGCTGCTATACGGATCGTAATTGAATGATAATTTCAGTAAGTGCACCAGGAAATGAAATGTCGCGAAATGCGGTAGCGAAGGTGCGCGAAAACTCAGCACGCCCGATGCGGTTGACGGTGCTTGGTGCCACGGGATCCGTTGGCAAAAGCACGCTTGATCTCGTCTCGCACTCGCCCGGCCGATTTGAAATCGTAGCACTCACCGCGCAGTCGAATGCGCGCGAGCTTGCCGCGCTCGCCCGCCTGCACAACGCAAAGCTCGCCGTCATCGGCGACGAAAAGTGCCTGCCAGATTTGCGTGAAGCCCTCGCAGGAACGTCGATCCTTTCTGCGGCAGGAGCGGACGCGCTTGTTGAAGCCGCATTAATGCCGGCCGATTGCGTGCTGGCGGCAATCGTAGGCGCTGCTGGCCTTCGCCCGACATTCGCTGCAGCGTCCCGCGGCGGACGCGTCGCGCTCGCGAACAAGGAATGCCTCGTTTCGGCCGGGCACGTCTTCACCGCCGAAGTTGCCCGCTCCGGCGCCGAGCTTCTACCCGTCGACAGCGAACACTCCGCTGCATTTCAGGCGCTCGCAGGAGCCAACCCCGATACGATCGAGAAAATCGTGCTGACTGCTTCCGGCGGACCGTTTCGCACGTGGCAGCGCGAGGCGCTCGAATCGGTGACGCCCGAGCAGGCGCTGAAGCACCCGAACTGGTCGATGGGTTCAAAAATCACCATCGACAGCGCGACCCTGATGAACAAGGGTCTCGAGCTGATCGAAGCGTTCCACCTCTTTCCTGTCGGCGTGGATGCGCTCGATTGCATCGTGCATCCGCAATCCGTCGTCCATTGCCTCGTGAGCTACGTCGATGGCTCAGTGTTGGCACAACTCGGCGCGCCCGATATGCGAACGCCGATTGCCGTCGCGTTGGCTTGGCCGGAACGCATGGTAGCGCCGACCGCGAAGCTCGACCTTGCCAAGCTCGGCTCGCTGACCTTCGAAGCACCCGATGAAGAGCGTTTCCCGGCCCTCCGCGTGGCGCGCGAGGCGCTGCACCGCGGCGATACGGCGCCCGCCGTCCTCAATGCGGCGAATGAGATCGCTGTCGGCGCGTTCTTGGGCGGCAAGCTCAAATTCCTGGATATTGCGAACCTCGTCGAGCACACGCTCGAAATCGCTGAGCGCCAGGGCGCGATCGCCCCCGCATCCAGCTTGGACGACGTTCTGGCCGTTGATGATTGCGCGCGGCAACTGGCTGAAGAAGCTTTACAACGCTATGTGTAACGTCCTCGACCGCCCGCACGGTTGACACGCGCTCCCCGCGAACACGCTGAAGGACTGAGCTTAGATGGACTTTTTGACGACCCTGACCTCCGGAATCTGGAGCTACGGCATCGTGTTCCTGCTGGTGCTGACCGCGGTGGTCTTCATCCATGAGCTCGGGCATTTTCTGGTTGCGCGCTGGTGCGGCGTCACCGTCAAGGCGTTCTCGATCGGCTTCGGCCCTGAGATTTACGGCTTCTACGACAAGCACGGCACCCGCTGGCGCTTCGCCTGGATTCCTCTCGGCGGCTACGTCAAATTCATCGACGACGACAACGCGTCGTCCCAGCCTTCCGGCAGCAAAACAGCGGATCGGCTTTCGCCTGCCGAACGCGCAGGCTCATTCCAGTCGAAATCCGTAGCCGCTCGCGCCGCTGTCGTCGCCGCCGGTCCGATGGCCAATTTTATATTGGCAGCAGTCATTTATGCCGGTTTGAACGCCACCGTCGGCGTTCACATTCTCCCCGCATACGTTGACGCGGTCGTCGCCAATTCGCCCGCCGAAAAAGCAGGCTTCAAGTCCGGTGACCGCATCGTCGCGATCGACGGCAGGCAGATCGAGCGATTCGACGATCTACAACGCATCGTTGGCTCGAGCGCTGGCCAGCCATTGACGTTCACGGTCGAGCGCGGCGGTGAAATGCTGCCGCTCGTCGCCACGCCGAATGCCGATGAGCAGCGCGACGCCTTCGGGCGCACCTTCCGCCGGGGCATCATCGGCATCCAGCGCTCGGTAGCGCCGGGCAAGATCGTGACCAAGGACGTGTCGCTGCCGGAAGCGCTTATGCTCGGCGTCAGCGAAACCTATGGCAATATCTCGCAGACCGTTGCTGGGCTTTGGGAAATCATCACTCGCCGTCAGTCGGCCGAGCAGATGGGTGGTCCGATCATGATGGCGGAAGTCACCGCCAAGGTCGCGGAACTGGGCATCGACCCGATGCTACGCTGGATCGCTTTCATCTCGGCGAACATTGGCTTCTTGAATTTGCTGCCAATTCCGATCCTCGATGGCGGACACCTTATGTTCTACGCCTACGAGGCCATTCGGCGGAAACCGGTGAGTGAGCGGCTGCAGCAAGCAGGCTTCCAGGTCGGTCTGGTGATGCTGACCCTGTTGATGGTTTTTGTGAATTTCAACGACATTATGAACGTTTGGCGCAGACTGACTGGGACCGGCTAAAGCCCCGCAGAATCATGCGGGAGTGACGTAAACTTACAACTTTGCGGGTCCTCACTGAATCGTTAAAAGCAAGGGGATGGCCACTGTGCCGAAATCCGAATCGGGGGGACCGAACGGTGTTTCGCAACAAGGCCTAAGGGGACTTCAGTAAGACGACTGCGTATCGACGGACGACAACGAAAACAGAAGACAACAATAAGAAACGACGCATGAGTGTGACGCTGCCGCCGACAGCTCGCATGTGAATTTCCGGGGGTCGGCGGCACACGGGGGCTAATCCGCGTATGCAGAGAATTAAGGTCATTTTGGCGGGCTTGCGCTTGATCCTTGCGCTTGCACTCCTTTCGCCAGTGATCGCGATGGGAGACGCAGCCTGGGTTTCAGGCGCGGCGTACTCTCAGGGCGTCATTCGTAACATTGAGGTCGTGGGCAACCGTCGTGTTGAGCCCGAGACCGTCCGCTCATATCTGCAATTCAATGTTGGCGAGGGCTACTCCGCCGCCAAAATTGACGGATCCATCAAGGCGTTGTTCGCCACGGGTCTGTTTGCTGACGTCTCGATCGTGCCGAAGGGCCCGACGGTCGTTGTCACTGTCCGCGAAAATCCTGTGATCAATCAGGTCGCGTTTGAGGGTAACAGCGAAGTCGACACTGCAACGCTGAACGGCGAAGTGCAGTTGAAGCCGCGCACGGTGTTCACGCGCGCCAAGGCTCAGGCCGACGTGCAGCGCATCCTGGACGTCTATCGCCGCCAGGGTCTGTTCGCCGCCAGCGTCGAACCGAAGATCATTCAGCTTGAGCAGGATCGCGTAAATCTTGTCTTCGAAATCACCGAAGGCGGCGCGACCAAAGTCAAAGGCATCAACTTCGTCGGCAACCACGCCTTCAGCGACAGCCAACTGCGCGACATCATCTCGACGACGCAGCAGGGCTGGTTCGACTTCCTGAAGGGTACGTCGATCTACGATCCGGATCGTATGAATCTCGATCGCGAGTTGATCCGTCAGTATTACCTGAAGAACGGTTACGCCGACGCGTCGGTAACGGCAGCGAATGCTGAAATCGATCCGGACGGCACGGGCTTCCTCATCACGTTCGCAATTGACGAAGGCGCTCTCTATACGTTCGGCGCGGTCAATATCGAAAGCTCACTGCCTGACGTTGAGCCCTCCGCCTATATGGGCGAGCTGCTGACGCAGAGCGGCGCTGTCTACGACGCCTCGCAGGTTGACAAGACGACGGAAAAACTGACGCTCGCAGTGGCTGATCGCGGTTACGCTTTCGCACGCGTCCGTCCGCGGCCCGCTCCGGATGCTGCCAATCGCACGATCGCCGTTACCTACGTTGTTGACGAAGGTCCGCGCGTCTACATCGAGCGCATCAACGTCATCGGCAACACGCGCACCAAAGACTTCGTCATTCGCCGCGAATTCCGCTTGGCGGAAGGCGACGCCTTCAACACTTTGATGGTCGATCGCTCCAAGAAGCGTTTGCAGGCGCTTGGCATCTTCAAGAACGTCGACATCAAGCGTCGTCCGGGCAGCGCGCCCGACCGCGTGGTTCTCGACGTGATGGTTGAAGAACAGTCGACGGGTGAACTCTCGTTCGGTGCCGGTTACTCGACGAACGAAGGCGTGATCGGCGACGTGTCGATCTCCGAGCGCAACCTGTTCGGTAACGGACAGTTCCTCCGCTTGCGACTCGCTGGCTCCTTCCAGCGTATGCAGGTTGACCTGTCGTTCACCGAGCCGCGCTTCCTCGACCGCAATCTGTCGGCAGGCTTCGACCTCTACTACAAGCAGCTCGATTACGGCGATGAAGCTGGCTTCCAGCAGCGCAAGGTCGGCGGTCAGGTTCGCCTCGGCTTCCCGATTGCTGAAAACCTGTGGATGCAGACGGCCTATAGCCTGTCGCGCGACGAGATCTTCGGCGTTGCCTACAACGCATCTCGTGCAATTAAGGAAGCGTGCGGCGCGACCGGTACCAGTCTGAACTACGGCAATGCGCCGGACTGCAAAGACAACGCGTATTGGACATCGCTCGTCGGCACGACGATCGCCTACGACAAGCGTAACCATCCGACGAACCCGACTCGCGGCTTCTACCTCGAAGCTGGTACGGACTTCGCTGGTCTCGGTGGTGACGCGCAGTACGTTCGCTTCAACGCTGAAGCACGCGGCTACTACCCGATCACCGAAAAGATCACCTTCGTTGGTCGCGCCATCGGCGGCACCATTCAGGGCTGGGGCGGAGAAGACGTCCGCTTGCTTGACGCCTTCTTCAAGGGTGGTGAGACGGTCCGCGGCTTCGACCGCGCCGGTTATGGTCCGCGCGATCTTACGCCCGGTGGACGGTTCGACGCTCTCGGTGGCCAGACGTACTGGGCAGCAACGGCTGAAGTTCGCTTCCCGCTGCCCTTCGTTCCCGAGGATATGGGCCTCAGCGGCGCCTTCTTCGCCGACGCAGGTTCGCTCTTCGACGCAACGGGCGGTGCCAAAACTGCTCTGAGTGATCCGACCTGCGCAGGTCCGAAACCTGGTGTTCCTTGTAAAATCGGCGACAGCAGCTCGATCCGTTCGTCGGTCGGCGGCAGCTTGATGTGGAACTCGCCGGTTGGTCCCCTGCGAATGGACTTCGCGAAGGTCTTGACCAAAGAGTCCTACGACGAGACGCAGTTCTTCCGCTTCGGCGCCTCGACAAAGTTCTGATTTCTCGCAAATGCCTAAAAGCCGGCGCCCACAGCGCCGGCTTTTTGCTGTGTTTGGATGACAATCGGCGGCCCTCGGCTCTTGCCAACAGCGTCCGCGTCGTTCATTCAACCCCAACAATCGAAAGCAAGAGTTCAAGCCTCAGCGCGCCGGAGGGCATATGGAGCATCCCGGATTTTTCGAGCGGACCGGGCCATTTCCGCTTTCCGAAGTTGCGAGAGCCACAGGCGCGGAATTGGCGCCGGGTGCCGATCCCGCTTTGATGATCGACGACGTTCGCAGTCTGTCCGACGCTCGCTCTTCCAGCATTTCCTTCATCGATAACAAGAAGTACCTGACGCAGCTCGACAGCACCTCGGCTGGAGCGTGCCTCGTCAATCCTGCGCTCGTCGCCCGCGTGCCGGCGGCAACGGCAGCCCTCATCACCAAGCAGCCCTATCACGGCTTCGCGCGGGCCCTGGCGCTCTTCTATCCCTCGGCCATGCAGCCGATGGTAGCGACGCCCGGTGCGCCAGCCATTGACCCATCCGCCCGCCTTGAAGAGGGCGTGCTGATCGAGCCAGGGGTCGTCATCGGCCGCGAGGCTGAGATCGGCGCCGGAACCCGGATCGCCGCCGGAGCCATCATCGGCGCGCGCGTGACGATAGGCCGGAACTGCTATATCGGCGCCGCGTCAACCATAACGCACGCCCTCATCGGCGACCGCGCCATTATCCATTCCGGCGTTCGCATCGGCCAGGACGGCTTCGGCTTCGCCATGGGCGCAGGCGGGCACCTGAAAGTGCCGCAAATTGGCCGCGTCATTATCCAGGACGATGTGGAAATAGGGGCAAATACAACCATTGATCGGGGTGCGCTGAAGGACACCATGATCGGTGAGGGCACCAAAATTGATAATCTCGTCCAGATCGGGCACAACGTCGTCGTCGGTCGGCACTGTGTGATCGTCGCGATGTGCGGAATCTCGGGTTCGACGGAGCTCGGCGACTATGTCGTCATGGGCGGCCAATCCGGAACCGTTGGGCACATCAAGATTGGCACAGGCGCGCAGATCGGTGGTTCGTCTCACCCTGCTCACGACGTTCCGCCTGGTGCCAAATACTTCGGCACCCCGGCCAAACCGTTGCGCGAAACCGCACGCGAACAAGCGCTCATCAAGCGCCTCGTTGCGCGCGAGAAGAGCAACAATGACGACGGGCCAAAAGGCTCAAGCGAAGACTAAGCGATGCTGCGTTCGCGTCCTGCGAACGGTCTGGAGTTGAAGGTTATGGACGATACGAAAACGGACGGCAAAAAACTCGGAACTGCCGATATTGCAACCGTTATGAAACTGCTGCCGCACCGCTATCCGTTTTTGCTGGTCGATCGCATGTACGATATGGATCGCGACGAAAGCTGTGTTGGCGTGAAGAACGTCACGATCAATGAACCGTTCTTCCAAGGTCACTTTCCGCAGTTCCCGGTGATGCCGGGCGTGCTCATCATCGAAGGTCTTGCACAGACGGCTGGCGCTCTCTGCGTCTCGAACGTCGGCGAAGACTATCGCGCCGAGCTCGTCTATTTCATGGGCATCGACAACGCCAAGTTCAGAAAGCCCGTGCTGCCGGGCGACCAACTGCACTATCACGTCAAGAAGGTCCGCAACCGCGGCCGCGTCTGGCGTTTCCGCGGCGAGGCGAAGGTGAACGGGCAGGTCGTGGCGGAAGCCGAGATCAGCGCCATGCTTGCTGACAGCGCCGACGCCCGCGCTTTTGCGAGCAAAAATGGCTGAAGTCCACGTCCACCCGACGTCCATCGTCGAAGACGGAGCGCGGCTTGCGGCGGGCGTCAAGGTTGGCCAGTTCTGCGTCGTCGGCCCAGGCGTCAGCCTGGGCGAGGGCGTCGAACTGGTGAGCCATGTCGTCGTCGCGGGCACGACCGAAATCGGCGCCGGAACGCGCATCTTCCCATTCGCATCGATTGGTCATCAGCCGCAGGATCTCAAGTATCAGGGCGAGCCCTGTTCGTTGACGGTCGGCGCGCGCTGCATCATCCGCGAAGGCGTCACGATGAACCCCGGCACAGCGGGCGGCGGGTCGATCACCACCGTGGGTGATGGCTGCGCCTTCCTGGCGAACAGCCACGTCGGTCACGACTGCCGCGTCGGCAATGGCGTCATCTTTTCTAACAACGTCATGCTTGCCGGGCACTGCAACGTCGGCGATCACGCAATCATCGGCGGCGGCGCAGCCGTCATCCAATATGCACGCGTCGGGCATCATGCCTTCGTTGGTGGCATGTCGGGCCTCGAAAACGATCTGATCCCATACGGCATGGCGCTCGGAAACCGCGCTTACCTCTCGGGACTCAATATCGTGGGCCTGCAACGGCGTGGATTTTCGCGCGCCGACATTCATGATTTGCGCCGCGCCTATCGCTTGCTGTTCGCCGCCGAAGGCACGCTTAGCGAACGCATGGAAGACGTTGCCGTCGAATTCGCTGGCCATGCGTCGGTCGAAGAAATCCTCGCCTTCATTCGCGAAGGCGGAAAACGCTCGCTGTGCACGCCGAAGAACGGCACCGAAAGCTGAGGCGTGGCCATGGACGGCCTCGTCAAACGTATCGGCATCATCGCGGGATCAGGGTCGCTGCCGGGTGAGGTCGCGCGGCACGTCGTTGGGCGGGGCGGTTTCGTTCACGTCATCATGCCCGACGGCAATGCGGATCCGGCACTCACCGAATTTCCCCACACGCACGTCAACTGGGCGCAACTCGGCCGCACGACGGCAGCTCTGAAAGCGTCCGGCATTCGCGACATCATCCTGCTTGGCGGCGCGGTGCGGCCGTCGTTTCGCAACGCCCGCCCCGATTTCGGATTTGTCCGCGCGATCCCGCGCATTCTGCCGATCTTCCGCGGCGGCGGGGACGACAAAGTTCTGCGCGCACTTGTCAGTCTGTTTGGAAGCGAAGGGTTCCGCGTTGTCGGCGTCGCGGACGTTGCGCCGGAATTGCTCGTCAGCGCGGACACGTTGACTGCTGCGCATCCAACCGCCGACGCAACCGCAGACATCGAAAAAGGCTTCGCGTTGATCTCGACTCTCGGGCGCTATGACATCGGGCAGGGGGCTGTCGTCGCAGGCGGTCGCGTGGAAGCCATCGAAGGCGCTGAAGGCACGGATCGTATGCTCGCGCGCGTGGCGCGGTCCCGCGCGGCGAAGAACTATACGGAAGCCTCTGGCGTCCTCGTTAAATGCCCGAAGCCCGGACAAGATTTGCGCGTTGATCTCCCGGCGATCGGACCGAACACCGTCGCGAACGCCAGCGCGGCGGGCCTCGCTGGAATTGCCGTGATGGCGGGCGGCGTACTTGCAGCCGAACGCGACCGCATGATCGCCGACGCCGATCGGAAGGCGATGTTCATATCCGGTATCGCCCAAACACAAGAGTCAAAAGCGTCCGTAAACGATAGCGGCAAGGAAACGATCCGCATCACGGGGCGCGCACGAGTTGATGCCCAGACCGAAGCCGACAGTCGCCGCGCGTTTGCAATTCTGGCGGCGCTCTCTCCCTTCGCTGAAGCATCAGCCGTTGTCATCGTGCGCGGCCGCGTTATCTCCGTCGGCGCCAACGAAACGCCGCTCGACCTTCTTGCGCGAACGGTAGAACTGCGCACGCGCACGAACAGACGCGCAGGCGTCGCGGTGCTTGCGCCAGGATATACTGCTGACAAAAAAATTCTTGCTGCGGTCGACGCATGCCATCTCGCGGGCGTTGTCGTGGCGCAACCCGCCGGTTGGAACATCGCTAACGAGCTTGCCGCTCAAGCACGCGCGCTTCGTTTATTCATTGCTGTTGCAGAGCATTCGCAGGGCGGCAACGGGAGTCAGCGGACATGAATGACGAACGCACCGGCAATCGCTCCACGCGTCCTCTGAAAATATTCCTCGTCGCGGGTGAGTATTCGGGTGATGCACTCGGCGGCAAGCTGATCGCCGCTTTGAACCGCCGCTATGCGGGGCACATCACCTATGCGGGCGTCGGCGGAGAAGATATGGGCGAACACGGTTTCGCGTCGCTCTTTCCGATCGATGACGTTGCGGTGATGGGCCCACTCTCGATCTTGCCGCGTCTGCCGCGCATCGTCCGCCGCGTCTATCGCACGGTCGATGCGGCAGTCGCCTTCCAGCCGGATATCGTCGTCATCATCGATAGCCCGGAGTTCACGCACCCGATCGCGAAGCGCATCCGCAAGCGTCTGCCGAACATTCCGATTGTCGATTACGTGAGTCCGAGCGTTTGGGCGTGGCGTCCTGGTCGCGCGAAACGCATGCGCCCGTATGTCGATCACATCCTGGCGCTGCTGCCGTTCGAGCCCGCAGCACACGTGCGCCTCGGCGGCCCAGCATGCACGTACGTCGGCCATCCGCTGATCGAACGTCTCGACGAGATCGAAAACGCAAACGCGCCGGCGTTGGCTCAGCGCCTCGGGTTCGACGGCACGCGCCCGGTTCTGCTCGTTCTACCCGGCAGCCGTACGTCAGAGGTGACGCGCCTCATCGACGTCTTCGGCGAGGCAATCGCGCGTGTCTCCGAACAGGCGGGGCCGGTTGATGTCGTCATTCCGGCTGTTCGTCACGTTCGTGATCTGATCGTTGAGAAAACGAAGGACTGGAAGACAAAGCCGCTGATCATCGAGTCCACCCCGGCCGACAAGTACGCAGCCATGCGTCTCGCGACGGCGGCGCTGGCAGCATCAGGAACGGTTACGCTGGAACTGGCCCTGGCCGGAACGCCGAGCGTGGTGGCTTACAAAGTTGATGCAGTCATTGCGAGATTGCGATTCCTGCTCAAGGTTTCGAGTGTCGTTCTCGCCAACCTCGTTCTGGAAAAGAACGTCTATCCGGAGCTGCTGCAGGAAGCCTGCACATCGGAAAATCTCGCCAACGAACTGTTGCCGCTGCTTGCCGATACGCCTCAGCGCCGCGCGCAGCTCGAAGCCCTCGCGGAAACGCCCGGCAAGCTACGCCTCGCGACCTCAAGCCCAAGCATGGCCGCGGCGGATGTCGTCCTGTCGGTTGCCGAAACTTATTCGGCCGGAAATTCGCGCCGCGGCGGGCCGATGTAAAGCTGGCGCGGGCGGCCGATACGCTGCTCGGGATCTTCGATCATCTCTTTCCACTGAGCGATCCAGCCGACTGTGCGCGCAACCGCGAACAGCACGGTGAACAGCTCGACCGGGAAGCCGATCGCCCTGAGCGTGATACCCGAATAGAAATCGATATTCGGATAAAGCTTCTTCTCGATGAAGTACTCGTCCTGCAGCGCGATGCGTTCGAGTTCGATCGCGATCTTCAGCAGCGGATCGTCGCGATGTCCGAGCGCGTCGAGAATTTCGTGACACGTCTTCTGCATCACCTTCGCGCGCGGATCGTAATTCTTATAGACGCGATGGCCGAAGCCCATCAGCCGGAAGCCCGAGGACTTGTCCTTCGCCTTGGCGACGAATTCCGGAACGCGGTCAACCGAGCCGATTTCCTTCAGCATGTTGAGCGCCGCTTCGTTGGCGCCGCCGTGTGCAGGACCCCAAAGGCAAGCGATGCCCGACGCGATGCACGCGAACGGATTTGCGCCAGATGACCCGGCGAGGCGCACCGTGGACGTCGAGGCGTTCTGCTCGTGGTCCGCATGCAGGATAAAGATGCGGTCGAGCGCGCGCGAAATAATCGGATTGACGATGTACGGCTCGCTCGGAACCGCGAAGCACATCTGAAGGAAGTTCGACGTGTAATCGAGATCGTTGCGCGGATAGATAAACGGCTGCCCGATCGAATACTTGTACGCCATCGCCGCGATGGTCGGCATCTTCGCGATCATGCGATGGCTCGCAATCTCGCGCTGCTCCTGATCGGTAATATCGGTGGAGTCGTGATAGAACGACGACAGAGCGCCAACGGTGCCGACCATCACCGCCATTGGATGCGCGTCGCGCCGGTAGCCGGTAAAGAAGCGCGTCATCTGCTCGTGCACCATCGTATGGTTCGTGATGGTGCGGCGGAAGTTTATGAACTCGGTATTCGTCGGAAGCTCGCCGTAGAGCAGCAGATAGCAGACGGCGAGGAAATTCGTGTTTTCAGCAAGCTGATCGATCGGATAGCCGCGATAGAGCAACTCGCCCTTGTCGCCATCGATAAACGTGATCGAGCTTTTGCAGTTGGCTGTCGAGGTGAAGCCGGGATCGTATGTGAAACGGCCGGTCTGCTTGTAGAGATTGCCGACGTCGACCACGTCCGGACCGATTGTGCCCCGCCGAACGTCGAGCTCGTACTGCTCGTTGCCGATAGTCAGGGTCGCGTGCTGCCTAGTCGCCTCGCCGGGCGAGCCCGCACCATTCGTTTCGCGATCGCTCATTGCCACCTCGCCTGGATTTCGAGCCGGGCGGAACGGGGTTTTCCCGAGTTCTCCGCTTCGGCGGTTCGCGTCGTGCAGGGACACCGTTAACGACTTAAACCCGAACCAAAAATCGTTCGCACGTCGCCGGTCTAACGGTTTTTTTGCACTGCGGCAACCGAGACGTTACGGCAGTATTAACCTTGTCCGGTCGGCTCACGCGCTGGTTGCGTTGATGCGCGCCAGGGACTCTTCACGACCGAGAATTTCCAGCACGTCGAAGACGGGCGGTGAAACCGCGCGCCCCGTCAATGCGGCGCGGAGAGGCTGCGCAACGGCGCCCAGCTTCAGCCCGTTTGCTTCCGCGTGAGATTTGATCGCGGTTTCGAGAGCGGATGCATTCCAGCTATGCGCCTCGATGCCGGATAGAATTTCGTGAACCGAGCCGTTCGATGCGCGCCCCTCATCGTTCAGGAGCTTCGCCGCCTTGTCCTCAAACTTCAGCGGCCGCTCGGCGACGATGAACAGAGCACCGCCGACGAGGTCCGCAAGTGTTTTCGAACGCTCTTTCAGCGCGGGGATCGCACGCGCAAATTTTTCCCAACCCTTCGCCGCGAAACGCGCTTCAAGCTCCATCCCCGTCGAAATATCCGGAAGTTGCCGCTCGATCTCACGCGCAAGAGCCACGTCGGAACGCAAAGGCGCCTTGGGATCGGTTGCTGTGGCGGAAAGGGCTTTCACATCCATGTGGCGCAGCATCTCGCGCGCATGGTTCATCAGATCTTCGTTGGCCGCCGCGCGGATGTAATGCCCGTTGAGGTCGTCGAGCTTCTTGAAATCAAGACGCGCGGCGCTCTTGTTGATGTCATCGATATCAAACCAGCGGATCAGGTCGTCCGTCGAAATAATTTCGTCGTCGCCATGGCTCCAGCCAAGCCGCACGAGGTAGTTCCGCAGCGCCTCGGGCAGATAACCCATCGCGCGGAATTCCTCGATGCCCTGCGCGCCGTGCCGCTTCGAGAGCTTGGCGCCGTCCGCGCCGTGAATGAGCGGAACATGCGCGAACTCCGGCACCGCCCAGTCGAGTGCGTGATAAATCTGCGTCTGCCGGCCGGCGTTCGTCAAATGATCGGCGCCGCGCACGACGTGCGACACGCCCATATCGTGATCGTCGACGACGACCGCGAGATTGTACGTCGGATTCCCATCGGACCTGAGGATGATGAGGTCGTCCAGATCCTTGTTGGGAAATACAACGCGCCCCTGCACATGATCGGCAACAATCGTCTCACCGTCACGCGGAGCCTTCAGGCGGACGGTCGGCTTCACGTCTTTCGGTGCTTCGCTCGGATCGCGGTCGCGCCAGGGTGATAGAAAGATATGCGGGCGACCTTCAGCACGCGCCTTTTCGCGCGCGGCGTCGATCTCGGCGGGCGACGCGTAGCAATAGTAAGCCGCACCACGCTCCAGGAGCATCTGCGCAACCTCGCGATGCCGGTCGGCACGTGCAAATTGCGAAACGGCTTCGCCGTCCCACGTCAACCCAAGCCAGTTGAGGCCATCCAGTATCGCGGCAACGGCCTGCTCATTGTTCCGCTCACGGTCCGTATCTTCGATGCGCAGCAGAAACTTTCCGCCACGTCCGCGCGCATAGAGCCAGTTGAACAACGCCGTGCGCGCGCCGCCGATATGCAGGTATCCGGTTGGTGAGGGCGCAAAGCGAACAACGGGCGCGTCGGAATTCAGGGTCTCTGCCATTGGACCTTTTGCTTAAACGGAGGTTGAGGGATTTTCAGACCGCTCGTAGCATGGAGGGGCTGACAAGTTAAGGGGGCGGGGGAAACTGCCCGGGCCTTGAACGGCGGGCGGGATCATGTCGATCGAAACGCGCGGCATCGATGAGTCGATGGCTGCACCATCGCAGACTACGCCGCGCTTCCTGGCGGCAGCGATCGATCGTGAGCGTGAGCAGTTCTTTCTCTGGGCGCCCGTATGTCTCGGCGCAGGGATCGCTGCCTATTTCGCAATGCCTGCCGAGCCATCCATTTTCGTCGCAGCCGTACCGCTTCTGCTGATGCTCATTCTGCGGGCGGTGACCGTACGCGGCACACTCGCATCGGTTCTTCTGACAGCAATGATATTGGCGGGAACCGGATTCCTCATCGCCAAGCTGCGAGCCGAATGGGTGCGCGCGCCGGTGCTGACCAAGGTGATGCGCAACGTCGAAGTGACCGGAACCGTCGTGATGGTCGAAGCGAAAACGCCGCGCGGGCAGCGGCTGACGATCAGAGATCCGGCAATCTCCGGAGTATCGGCGGAGATGACGCCCGCCGTCGTGCGCATCCGGACGATGTCGTCGCGCGTTCTCGCATCGCCCGGTGACCGCATTCGCATCAAAGCAAACCTCTCGCCTCCGGCGCGCCCCGCACTGCCCGGAGGCTTCGACTACGCACGCACGGCCTGGTTCGATTCCATCGGAGCTGTGGGATACGCATTCGCGGCACCCGCGATCGAGGCACATGCCGAAACCGGCAGCCTTTCCGAATGGTATCGCCGCAGCATTGAAAATATCCGCCAGTCGATTGCCGTAAAAATCCGCGCAGTGCTGCCCGACGAATCCGGGGAAATCGCACTGGCCCTCATCACCGGCGAACGCGGCGGCATCAGCGCTGAGACCAACGACGCGTTCAAGAACTCGGGCCTCTTTCACATCTTGTCGATCTCGGGCCTGCATATGGTGATCGCGGCGGGCGCGGTCTTCTATTCATTGCGCTTGATGCTTGCCGCCATTCCGCGTGTCGCGCTGACACTGCCGATCAAGAAAATCGCAGCAGCAGGCGGCATACTCAGCTCAATCGGTTATCTCGCGATCTCCGGCGGCGCGTTCGCGACCGTGCGTTCAGCGCTGATGATCCTGATTATCTTCGGTGCTGTCTTGATCGATCGGCCCGCGCTCGCCCTGCGCAACGTCGCGCTTGCGGCCTTCCTGATCTTGGTGGTGTTTCCAGAGAGCTTGCTCGACGCTGGGTTTCAGATGTCGTTCGCGGCTGTGACGGCGCTCATCGCCTCGCATGAACTGTTGCGCCGGTTCGCCGGAACGCGCGCGCGCCCAAATCCTGTATTGCGGCTTGGTGGGTTCTTCGCCGGGATCGTTGCCTCCACGCTGATTGCAAGTTTCGCCGTCGCGCCGTTTGCCGCCTACAATTTCCATCAGAGCCAGCAATACGCCGTGCTCGCGAACATGATCGCGATCCCCATCTGCAACTTGCTCGTGATGCCAGCGGCACTCGTTGCGATGTTTCTCATGCCGCTCGGATTGGAAGGTTTGGGGCTGGTGCCGATGGGCTGGGGCATTCAGGGAATGACGTGGTGCGCAAACTACGTCGGCGCGCTGCCGGGTGCGGTCGGCCATCTCCCTGAGATCTCTCTCGCCTCGTTTGCGTTGATGGTTGCGGGCGGGATGTGGCTTGCGCTTTGGCGCACGCGGTTGCGACTGCTCGGCGTCGGCATTGCAGTTATCGGCGTGATGATCGCGCCTTGGATGCGACGTCCCGATATCTTTGTCGCGCAGAAAGGAACGCTCGTCGCCGTACGGGACGCATCAGGCAGCCTCTCGGCGCTTCCGGTGAAGAACGCGAAATACGATCTCGAACGCTGGCTTGAATACGACGGCGATTCACGCAGCGCCGCCGAAGTTCAGAAAATGTCGGCGTTCACGTGTGACAGCGTCGGCTGCACCGCACGCGTCAAAGGCGCAACGATCGCCGTTGCCCGGCACCCGGCCGCAGTTCCTGACGATTGCTTGAATGCCGACGTGCTTATTCTCGCTACGCCGAAGCCCGCCGAATGCGCCGTACCCGCGACCGTCATTGACGTGTTCGACCGCTGGCGCAACGGCGCCTACGCACTCTATCTCGATCAGGAGAGCAACAATCCAGAAGTGCGCGTGCGCTTCGAAACGGTGGCGGCCCGCCGTGGCGTCCGCCCCTGGAGCCCGACGCCGGAACGCAGCGCCGTGCATCGCGCAAGGCTCAAACCGGCAGGCGCGGCGTCATCGAATACCTTGCCCGTGCCCAACATTGCAAACGGCCCGGGCTCAAAAACATCCAAGACCGAGGCCGTTAGCGGAAACGCAGGAGCCCCGTCCGACGCCAGGTCCCCGCCGCCGTCCGCCGGACACTACGATGATCCCGGCGAAGCAGAGCACGACGCGGACGAGGGCGAATTTCAGTAGCGCCGCATAAGACCGACAAGCCGACCCTGTATGTCGATCTGGTCCGGCCCGAAAATGCGCGTCTTGAACTCGGGGTTCGCCGCTTCGAGCGCAACCGTCGAGCCCTTTTTGCGCAGCCGCTTCAGCGTCGCTTCTTCGCCTTCGACCAGGGCAACGATGATGTCGCCATTCTCGGCCGTGTTGCACCGCCGAATGATGACCGTATCGCCGTCATGAATACCGGCCTCGATCATCGAGTCGCCTTTGACCTCCAGCGCGAAATGCTCGCCGTTGGTCAGGATGTCGGGTGGCACGGCGATGTCGTGGGTATGATTCTGAATGGCACTAATGGGCGTACCCGCCGCGATGCGGCCCATGACCGGCACCGAAACTGTGCGCGCGTCGATGACATGTGACGGAGGCGTGGAGCCAAGACTGCTCCGCGGCGGCCCGGAGCCTTCGATGACGCTAGGCTGAAATCCGCGCTGGGGCGTTGCAGCGGCGGCCGGCGCTGGTGCAGCGAAAGCGGCCGGTTGGTTGTCAGGTAGCTTGATGACCTCGATAGCGCGTGCCCGATGCGGCAGGCGGCGAATGAAACCACGTTCGACCAGTGCCGTGATCAGCCGGTGGATGCCGGACTTGGAACGTAGATCCAACGCGTCCTTCATCTCGTCGAAGGAGGGAGGAACGCCGCGCTCCTGCATCCGTCCATGGATAAACAGCAGCAGGTCTTTCTGTTTTTCAGTCAGCATCGAGTGAGTTCTCGCCCCCGTTGAGCAGTCTGTCAGCTTGGCAGGCGCTATTCGCGCAACCTGCGTACCCATCGAAACGCAAGCACATGCGCGGTACATATCGTGTCTGTACACTACACGTTCTTGTCTCGTTCCGCAAGTCGGGGCAATTGGCAGTTTTCCACACCCGCAAAAATGAGACTGAGTACAGAGGCGCTCGTCGTGCGCTGCGCATCATTCGCGCGACGGATTTCAGGTGCCGAGACGGTTGTTGAACCCACGGCATGCGCTATCGCGCGTCAACGCAACGGGGATCGAACATGCGCGGCTGGTTTTCGCAGATCGTCATCGGGATCATCGTGACCGTTATCGGAACGGTCGTCGCAAACGCCATCGTCGGCAACGAACGCGGATCACGCCACATGCTCCCCGGCGTCCATACCCACGGCTCCGCCCGGCACTAAAGCGCCGTTGGCCTCGACCGTTCGCGAAGGCCCAGCACCCTCAACCCGAGACTTGCCAGATGCCGGTGGGAAGGCGGCAGGCCACGATCTCGGTGCGCTTGGTCACGTCGGTTCCGCTAAGCACCACAACGGCGTGGCGGCAAACAGAGCCGTGCGTATCCTTGAACGAGGAGACGGGCTTCACGAGGCCTGAGAGGCGTCCGTGGGCACGATGCCAGACGTAGCTCGAACCGTCGGCAACCTGGGTCAGCGCGTACTGCACGCTTTCAAGGGCCGCATATTCATCGACCTCGTCGAGCGGGGGAGGGGCGATCGCAAGTTTGGACGGCGCCAACGGGCGCTCATCCTTGACCGCGGGGCAATTCGGCGCCGCGGCGGCTGGCTCAGCGGCTCTCGCGAAACCGCTCATGAAGAAAATGGCCGCGACTAACGCGACAGCTGTGGCGCCAGTCGCGGCAAGGGGAAAAAGAGACGCATTTGAGGACATAACTCGACTCTCTGACGCAACCGCTACAAACAATCGCCGACAGGGCGACGAAGCGAGTGTGACTCGCTATGGTTAAGGCGATCTGAACATCGCGGGGGCGCTGTACTATTTTCAGGCGTCGTTACGCGTTAAAATCAATGATTGAGTAGGCAACATGAGCGGCAGTGAGAGCATGACTGAAGCGAGCGGGCAGGAACCGGACTTTACGGCTGCGGATGATCCGTTCGCATTATTTGACGTCTGGATGGCTGAGGCTGAAAAATCCGAAAGCGTAGACCCGAACGCCATGTCGCTGGCGACGGTCGATGGGGACGGCCTGCCGAACGTCAGAACCGTTCTGCTGAAAGGTGTCGACGAACCCGATGTCGCCGAGCGCGGCTTTCACTTCTACACGAACATCGAAAGCGCGAAGGGACGCGAGTTGCTTGCGTCGCAAAAGGCAGCTCTGCTCCTCTATTGGAAATCGCTGTCGCGCCAGATCCGGATTCGAGGCGCCGTCTCTCTCGTGTCCCACGAGGAAGCCGACCGGTACTTTGCCACGCGCCATCCCCAAAGCCGCATTGGCGCATGGGCCTCGCAGCAATCGCGCCCGCTATCGTCGCGCGAGGTGCTCGAGGCCAAGGTGAAGCACTACGAAGCGAAGTTCGGAGAGGGTGAGACGCCGCGCCCTCCTTACTGGTGTGGCTTCCGCGTGGTGCCGGTCGAAATCGAATTCTGGATGGCCGGCGACTACCGCCTGCATAACCGGATTGTCTTTCGCCGCGACGCGCCGCACGATTCCTGGCACAAGACACGCCTCTATCCCTGAGTGTCCGACGGAGCCATCGCAAAAAAGCTCCGTTTTGGCCGCTACGGGATAATGGGTTTCAAAGACGCCGCGACGGGGGATGGGACCGGCAATGTTGACGGAGAGCGTTGCGCAGGAACGGCCTAGAAAGCGGCGCCCGCGCGACCGTGTCCAATCCACGCGGGTTTATTACGCCGCTGGTCAGCCGCCGCTGGCGTTGGCCGTCTGGACAAGCCGCCTCGCGATCTTCGCTGCTGTCGCCGCTCTCGTGACGGCTGTCCTGCATCGCTTGACGATGATTGCCACGCCCGTCGCCATGACGATCGCTGCGGCCGTGATCGCCGGTGCGATCCTGGCCCTCGTGATGGCAGCCTTCGCAGGGCTCGATATCTGGATCACGGGTCGCCAGGGAACGGCGCGTGTCGTCTGCGGTGCGCTTGTCGCGCTGATGCTGTTAGCGATCCCCGCGGGACTTTGGGTGCTGAGCTGGAGCTGGCCCGAAATCAGCGACATCTCAACGGACGTCAACGAGCCGCCTGACTTCACCGACGCAAAGGAAGCGCGCGACGCGAAAGCCAACCCGACGGATTATCCAGGTGCGCGCGTCGCGGATCTACAACGCCAGAACTACCCGGACTTGAAGAGCCTCGTTCTTCCACGCTCGACGGATGAATCTTACGAGATCGTGCTGCAGGCGCTGACGAAACTGAAATATCGCACGACGTTGGAACTCCCGCCCGAGGACGAGGAAAACGCACCGGGCTTTATCGAGTTCTCCGATCACTCGCTCATCCTCGGGCTTTTCGACGACGTTGTCGTGCGCGTTCTTGCCGGAGAAGGATCCTCGCGCATCGACGTGCGATCGGCTGCCCGCTACGGACAGAACGATTTTGGCCGGAATGCCGAACGCGTGCGCGGTCTGCTGAAAGAAATTGCGGCGCGTTACGAAGCGTCCGTGCCGGATCCAGAGAAGGATGCGGCGCGCAAGGCAAAGGCGGAGAAAAACAAGGTCAAATCGCCGAAAGCTCGCGGTCCGGCGTCAAAGGCAGATCGCAGGCGACCAGACCCTTCTCGCGCAGGAATTCGACGTGGGCCTGAACGGAAAGCGTCGCAGCCGGGAGCATCTTCGGTTCGAGGTTCTGGTAGACCACGGGGACAATTCGACGAATAGTCATGGCGCCTTCTGAGAGCGCGGAGAGAATGGATTGCTCCCGCCAGCGCCGATGCAAAAGGTACGCTTTCACAGTGCGCTGGGGGTCGTAGATGCGGCCGCCGTGACCGGGAAGAAAAACGTCGTCCCGGCGATCGAGCAAGATTTCGAGCGACGTGACGTAATCGACCATTCGCCCTTCGGGCGGCGCAACCACCGTTGTATTCCACGCCATGACATGATCGCCGGAGAACAGCATCGGCCGGTCCGCAAGCGCAAAGCAGAGATGATCCGGTGCATGTCCTGGCGTATGGATCGCCGTCAGGGTCCAATCCTCTCCCGAGACGCTATCGCCGCCAGCCAGCGGAATATCGGGAAGAAACCCATAGTCGACGAAGATGCTGCCCGATGGACTATCCGCGAGGGCGATCCTGCTGGCATCAGAATCGCGTGGATAGGCGGCGACAATCGCGCCGGTTTCCGCTTTGAGTTTGGAGATACCATCGACGTGATCGCGATGGGCGTGCGTTGAAAAAATGTGCGTAATCGGTCGGCCGCCAGCGGCTCGCAGAATGGCCGCGCGATGGTCAGCATCATCCGGGCCTGGATCGATAATGGCGAGTGACGTCGAGCCGACGAGGTAGCTGTTTGTGCCCTTGAATGTGAACGGGCCAGGATTGTTGGCAACGATCCGCAAGATCCCCCGACCCATCGGCGAAGGTTCGCCATAGGCGAAGGCCATATCGGTCTTGAAATCGAGTGCGGCCAAGCGATTGCCTCCAAACCTCCGGTGCGGCGGCGACGGACCAGCGTGCGCCGAGTCCGCATTTGCCTGAGGCCAAATTCGGCGCACGGCAAATACCAGCCGGCACAGTGCCTAACAAATCACGAGGAGGTTGCAAGCAGGCTCGATGCCGCCGCGCGCATTGTGCGGGCAGGAAAGCATCTGGATTTCAATCGGATTGCGCAAAAGCCACGATGGCGCGTGCCTACGCACGGGGTCCATTCGGATCGGAGCAGCTTTCGGCTTGTGCTCGGCTCGCGTCCCTCTGTGCCAGAGCCGTGACCGCACGCGAACGCGCAAGCACGAGCTTCGCAGCCTCAGCGGCAAGGTGAGCGTGAACGGGATCGGAGTTCGCCAGAGGGCGCGAAAAGCGAATACCGGCTTTATGCCAGACGAGCCAAACAATGGTCCCCTCAACAGCCAGTTCCGGCGTCAGAGCAATGGTAACGGCATCTCCCGCAGCCAGTCCCGTAACGTGATCGGCGCGCAATCCCGTGCTCGAAAAATCCACGATGGCGATGCGGCGGGACACGCCCCGGCATTCCAAGATGGCAGCGGATTGAAGCGGAAGCCGTTCGTCATTTCTACGAAGGAACTGCCCCGTGATGCGCAAACTCTTCATGGTCGCTCCTTGCCAGTTGACGCGGATGGGAGAGCGCACGCGGCGCCTCGAGAGAGCAAACAAATAACACTAAAGTGCTATTTTGGTATTAACGGAAGCGTCGCCGGTGCGACTTCCGACGTGAGCGCTCGAACATATCTTGTGTGGCTCCTGATTTATAGTAATTTAGTGTTAATACTTTTCGATTCTAGGGAGACGAAGGAATGCGATCGGAGTTAGCCTAGCGGCGCGATCAAGTTGCTGGCGCGTTCGCAGTTCCAGTCGCGACCGCATTCATCGGTGCCAAGCTAACGACAGGAAAAAACCTCGGGCGGAAGGCGCCCGTGCTGAGAATGTCAGTCCTGTCGCCAATTGAAAATGACGCTGATGGCGACGGTGCGCTCGCGCGTACGGCCGTTCATATGATGTGTGAGCGGCGCACGCCCAACATTTCCGAATACCTCGTTCGCCGACATATCGAGCACCGCAAATCGACTGCGGTCGGCGCAGCGAAGCAATCAAAAATCCTGGTGCCGATGTGAACAACGACCGAGACGCGTCCGTGCCGAGAGACGGCCAGCAACAGCTAGCGGCGCGACCGCCGATTGTCGGCTGGAAGCAAATTCAACTGATTGACCAACGCTGCCGCGCGCGTCCTGTTCGGCAGACGAAGTTTCTGCAACACCGCAGTAACATGGCGTTTTACGGTATTCAGCGAGCAGTCGAGGTCTTCCGCAATCTCTTGATTGCTTTTGCCTGCGGCAACGAGAAGAAGCACCTCGCGTTGGCGCGGACTGAGACTGTCAACGTCCGCATGCGCGACCGGCGTGGACTTCGCGGCAAAGCCTATAGATCCGCGCTTCGGCTCCGGGATCGATTGTGCGAACTGTTTTGCCAACGCTTTGGCGATCGTGTCTTGAACGAGCATCGGGTTCAGCGTCACCGGCATGTCCCAGCCCGGCGCGCTATCTCCATCGTTGAAACCACCACGCTCCTGAATCCAGGGTGTGATATCGATATGCATCAGCAGCGCGCCAGCGCCCGCGTCACCGCCAGCCGGAACGCCGACCACGACGAACCAGTTCTTTTCGCGGCCCGTGCGCTTCGAAATGACGAACGAGAGAAGGCTTCTCTTCCGCTTCAGCAGCGCTTGCACATCGGTGCGATGTTCATCGTCGCAATGATCGAAATAGGATTGTCCAGCCTGATAGTCGCCGCTCGACGCAGCAGACTTGCCATAGCCCGGCTCCGGACCCTGCTGCTGCACGTCTGTAACCATCCCGCGTCCATCGACCAGGATCACCTGGACCGACGGTTCGCGAAGGTCGGTTGGAAAAGACATCGTCATTCTCGCCTGACTATGGTTTCGGCCTGACGCTGGAGCACGCGCACAGAAGAACTAGCACCGTCGAATAACGTCGGCGCCGCAATTATGAGCGAGTGCCATACTCAGAAACCCGGGCGATTGCTAGGCCCGGCGCCGAGCGGCTTGTGCACGAGCAGTTATACTCTCGACGAATATCGCCTATTTGCGGCCCCAGAACCCGCGCGCCCCGTCCTTTTGCGATCACACCTGCATCGGTGCAAGTTCGAGCCTGCGCGAAATGCCGTTCGCCCGCAGAAAGACCTCGTCATGGCTGACAACGAGCAGCGCACCATCATAGGCGCGCAATCCGCTCTCCACCGCGTCAATCGAATGATGTCGAGAGGATTCGTCCGCCCATCGCGAGCTTCGCCGTCACGCCAAAGAGACTGGCGATTGTTTCATTTGCGCGGACTTGCAACGCTTTGTGCAACAACCGGAGGAGCGATGGCTGGGATGCCAGGGTTCGAACCTGGGAATGGCGGAATCAAAATCCGCTGCCTTACCACTTGGCTACATCCCATCACTCGCGGCTTCCTAAAGGCGTTTGCGCGTCAGGGCAAGGCCGGCAAAGACGCGGGTATGACAACGCAAAATTGCGCTCCGTCGCGCCCCCTCCATTCCGGGCGTCTCGGAGGGGGCGCTGGCAACCGGCGCAGCAATTTGCCCCGGTCCGAGCGAATCCAGCTCGATCGATGGCGGATGCGTCCAGTTGGGCTGGAAAAGGGCCGGAAACTGAGATGAGGAGGCTTCGAAGGCCTGCGCAACTCATGGCGTGGCCGACTTTTTTCGATTGCATTTAGCCGCGCAAGGGGCGCTTGCGGCCCCGCGATCGGATCGCTATAACGCCCCTCTCTGGAGCATCCGCGAACGCGTATCCTCCGGGAAGCCTAAATTCAGGCTGTCGGTCGGGCGGAGCGTAGCGCAGCCTGGTAGCGCACTTGCTTCGGGAGCAAGGGGTCGGAGGTTCGAATCCTCTCGCTCCGACCAACACTTTCAATAGCTTAGATGAACATCGTCCGGTCACCGCCCGGGTTTCCGCCCGGGAAAGGCAACGGTGCTCGTTGGAATTCGGCGCCCTTCCGCGCGTGCGGCGTTGCCCATCATGGCTGGCGAATGGTGACCGTATGTGTTCCACAAGGTCTCCGGACTCATCCCGAGATAGCTCGCCGCTTCGTTGAGATCGACGCCTGACTGCATCAGCCACGTCGCGCAGGTGTGACGTGTGATGTGCGGCCCGTCCGGCTTATGGCCAGCGCCCGTGGCGACCTTTGCCCACGACTTGTGGACGTCAGCCACTTCCCCTCCGAAATAATGCACCACATTCGTAATGCCTTTCGCCATGTCGGCTTCGCGCCAGCGGCGGAGATGGGGCAGCAATCGGCGATGAATCCGAACCGGCGGCTGAAGTTTTTTTGTCTGTTTTTTTCCGATCGCACGTCGGTGCAGCGTTTCGCTGTCGAGGTCTATCCAGCCACCCGTTGTCGACGGAATCCACCTGAGCGCCATTGTGGCCCCCGGGCGTGTTCCAGAATAGACGCCGATAAGAATCAGACGAACGACGTGCTGGCAGCGCGGGATTCGCCGGGCCGCACGTAGACGGTCGGCTACTTGTTTACGGGTGAGCCAATAATCGACTTTCTGCGGGGATTTGGCCGGCAGGGTGACGACGGGAACGGCGTCGAGAGGCCCGTAGGAACTGGCGTGATAATAGTTGATCGCGGCACGCAGCGTCTTGAGCTCGTGGCGCGCGGTCTGGTCGGTCACATTCTGTTTGACCCGCCATTTAACATAGTCCGCGCAGGACGTTTTGTTGACATCCGAGAGAACCTTTTCTCCCCACCAGTCGAGAACTGAGACGGCCATGTAGCCAATCCACACGCCTTTATCGGATGTGCTCGGGGCGTGCTCGGTGAGATAGAGGTTGATGACGTCGGGGATGGCGGTTTTGCTCAGGCGTCCGTTGGTGCGCGGCGGCTCGTACTTCTGTGTGATGTAACGGGCAAGCGCGCTTTCAGCGCCCTCGCTGTCTCCCTCGCTGCATCCAGTGCTAGTTTCTTGTCCTCGGTCGACAATGACCCAGGTTGCCTGTCTTTGATGGCGGGCGGGTCTGAGAAACAGTCTTGGGCCTTTGGCGCGTCTTGGCATAGTTTCAGCATCTCCCCCAGAGCCGAGTCTGTTACGCCCAATTTGCCCGCAATGCGGGTCGGCCTCAACCGGCCCTTGCGAATCTCTGTGCGCAAGGAGGCAACGGTCCACCGGCCCCGCAACACTTTCGCCACGGCCTCTTTCAGTGAATAGACGGGTTCAATGTCCGCCATCCCTCTACTCCGTCTCTTCTGTGGTTTGGTTCACGCTGACGCCAGCACGCTCGGTGTCTACGTCACGGTCATCGGAAGATTTGACCTGCTGATGGAATCCCATGATCCGGTCGCCGCAGATTTGTGCGACAACGAACCGGTTAGCCGCCTTCTTGGTCACAGGCTTTGATGCCCCGTAATCAACGGCAACATGATCGCAGACAGCAGCCGCCATCGACAGGCCCGCTCTGTAGGCGGTACGTTCACGATGGCTCTGGTAAGATTTGAGGTCGCGCTGCGCAAATTCTTCAAGCGCACACCAATGTTCCGTTGACCGTTCTGACGAAGCAGAGCGCTCGGTGTCGGATTGAATTGAATCTTCCTTACTCATCCTATTTCCCTCCGTCCTTTACCGCTGTGCCGAGAGCCGTGCGTGCATCGGCTTCTTCAATTGACTCGTTCCACCCAACGCGCACGTAAGGTCCGTTAGCGATAACGTCTTCGATGGTCGGAAGGTGACTATTGAGCCCTTCTTTGATTGCCCATTCGAGATCGTATGCGGCGTTGCTGGCGGACTGAATCGTCGTGTCTCTCCTATCCTTGAGGACCTGCCACAACTTCCGTTGAAGCATCGCGTTGCGCGCTTCGAGTTCTTCTACTCTCGCTGTGAGTTGGGAGATCGGGTCTATAGGTCTCGTGTTTATGTCTGCCATGTCTCTATTCAGACTCCTGGTGTGAGAGGGCGGCGCTATTTATCTTCAGGCGGGGGCAGCATCTTCGCATCGGCCACGCGTTCTAGAAGCGTCTGGCCGTCACGTGTGAGCATGTGAGGCATGAACACAGCCTCGAATGACATCAGCCCGCATTCAACGGCGGTAAGCTGTCCCTTGACCCAATCGCGAAGCATTGAATTGACGGCGATCTGGCCTTGGCGCAGCGCGGCTGCTTCGTAGTCCTGCCGTTTCGCGCGTCGCTTGTGGTTCCACGGTTGCTCGCGCATGTACATTGCGGCCCAACCTTTGGCGGACGCCTTTAGCTGCACCGCGCGGCCCCTGTGCTTGAACGCCAACAGAACGGAGTGTTCGGCAAAGTCGTCCATGATGCCGACGCTTTCGCATCCGAATCGTTGCAGCATCTTGGTAATCTCAGCGCGGGCTTTGTCACCACTGGTTGCGCTCGCGTACGGAACCGCCATCTACCCCTCCTTTTCCGTACTGGATGGGAGAGAGGCGCCGTGTTCGCGGAGCGCTTCGGCGATGCCTTTTACGTGCTGCGCAAGTTCTTGCGTGGCATCGACATCGCCTGCAACCTTTGCGAGCTCTACCGCCAGCCCCTCGAACAGCATCCACGCTTCAACGACGATCCGGTCGTCTTTTGGCGTCGTCTCAGACATCGGCTTTCTCCTTTGCTTCCTCTATCGCTATGAGCGCGGACACGATTGCGAGCAACGTGGCGTGCGTAGCTAATCGATGGCTCGCGAAAACATCGTCATGCGGAGTCCGCTTCAAACAGCGCCGATAGACCCGCGCCTGAAAGTCGTCTTGATGCTGCTGGCGGATGTCGAATAGCCACCTCGGCAAGACACTCCGCATCAGCGCCACGCACGCTCCAAGGCCGTCAGGGTCGGTGGTGTAATCATATGGGTGCAAGTCGCCACCCCAGGGCACCAAACTATCATCATAGTGATTGAGTGCCGTGGATATGTCCTTGTCCAACTCGCTATCGGGCCCTGTTGCTTCCCGGAGTCGCGTCTGCAAAGAGCGTAGTGTTTCGATGCGAGTCACCCGATGATCTCCCCCGTCGTGCTGCGCGGATCTGGCGCTTCCTCAGTTAGTTCTGGCGCCAAGCCGATCGGGATAAATACATGCTCGTAAGTCGCTTCGAAGATGTCCGGCTTGCACGGATAAAACTCGCCCTTAACGCCACAAATGATCCAGTCGCCCGGCGTCGCTCGATGGTTGCCCTCAAGCGTCGGTATTGTGATGTCGGTATCGTTGAAGAGCCATCCTGCGATGCTCGCTCCCTGCTGTGCCAGCCAGTTCAGAACGCGGTTCGTGTCTTCGCGCCCTCTCCATTGAACGGCATCGACCACGACCGGCTTCTTACGAAATCTCATCTACTCTCCCTCCCGAGTTGCGATAGCTGTTCGAATTACCCCTTGAGCAGCGCGGTAAACATCTCTTGCTTCGTCAATCGTTTTGATCTCCCCAGTGTGGTAGGGGTAACCAAGCGCATCGCTCATCTTCGCGTAGACCTTTCCGCGGCGTAGGAGGCCAGACTTCCAAAGCGGGTCGATCAGTTCGTGGATTTTGATGCGCGCGTATTTGATCTCGTTGGACGGGATGTTGCCGAGCGGCTTTGTTGGGTTTTTGGTCTTGTGATGTGTGCCAACGTGATTGCCGCAGCCGTCGCATTTCCAACGCGGAACGTCAGCAAGATCTGACCGATGCGGATAGACTTCCGCGCCGCTCGTCAGTCGTGCCTCGACATCGCGAGCGCAAGTGCAGCACCAGATCAGCATCTACTCTCCCTCCTTGAGAGAGGCGAGGGCGCGAATGTCTTCGGCGATCAGATTGCACGCGCCGCGCATTGCCCGCTGCAAATCGCGCAACTCAAATCGCTTGCGGTTGCCCCACTGTACGCCGTGATTTTCGCCGAAGGCTTCCGCGGTCTTCGCGCATTCCTCTATGGCCTTTGCCTTCGCATCAGCGAGTTGTGCGCGTAGAGACGTGATCTCGTCTTGGTGCTTCGCGCAGGTATTCATCAGCGCGCCGATCGTGTTGCGTGACGTGAGCCAAAGGTTGGCCTTGGTCGCTGCATCGTGCATTGCAGAGTATCGTGCATCGGCGTTCCGCCCGCGCGATGCGTCGGCCGCGTCTGCAATCACTCCCCACATCGCGCGGAAGCCTGCTGCGATGCTAACTGGTTTTGTTTCGGTCTCGCTCACGTCACGTCTCCCTTCTCGGCCGTCTCTGCCGCTAGTCGGTGATCCGCTTCGGTTGAAAGATTGAGCGAATAGCCCACATCGCGCCCTGCTGGATGTTCGTGCGCGCGAGCGCAACCATCCGCTTGTCGATGCCCTTTGCTTCGCGGCCGTCCTGCGTTGTCGCGGCGGTCGGGAGCGCATCGAGTTTGTCGAGCCAGCGCAGATATTGTTCTTCGAGCAGCTTGCCTTCGTTGGCCAGAGCAACATTGTCGTCGGATTGCGGCTGGTAGCCCTTCACGGGCATCGGCTGGTGGTCGGTCATGTCATTGTCCTTTCTGTTGAATGCTCTCGGCCGTCTCTGCATTGCACTTCGGACATGGGATGCCGCGCTTTGCCTTTGCGACGCCGTTGTCCCAATCGATCCATCCGGTGTTGTGCCCGCAGCGCTGGCACTGGAACTCGATTACGCGGTCGCCCGCATCGTGTACGTGCATGCGCCAGACGTGCGGACGGGGCGGCCTCGGAAAGAGCTCTGTCTGCGATGGCATTAGCACTCCGCTCCCTTCTCGGCCGGTGCGAAGTCATTCCACATGACGCGGTAACCTTGGAACGGCAGGCCGTAGCGCTCTCGGAACCAGTCACGCATCGCAGCGAGGTTTGGGAAGCCGTCAATCTTCGCGATGTGATGCGCGTCGCCTGACGGCAATCGGAAATAGCCGGTCGCGAGATAATCCTCGGCGATCGTGATTGGCTCGCAGATCGCGCACGTCGCGGTGCCGATCAGTTCGCAATTCTTCGTCCGCTGCCCGGTGTACAGTTGCAGCGTGTCGCCGGTCTTGCAGCGCGCGCTCTGCCGGATCGTCTGCGTTTTGTGGCCAGACCGAATGTCGGCGGCGAAATTGCGCTGAAAATTGATCGCGACCATCTATTCCCCGGTCTCTGCATCATGTGCAGCCGTATCGCTTGCCGTAGGGATGCTGCTCAGAGCCGTGCCGTCGTCACCCGCTTCGACACCGTCAGCCAGCTTCATTGTGATCCGCATTCCGACAAGCCCGCGGCAGTCGGAATAACTATGTTCGTTTAGCCACCTTTGAGCGAATGGCGAGCTCGGCCATGCGAGCGGGGTTCCGGCGTCGATTGCGTCGGCAATCGCTACCGCTACGGAGCCATCATACGCGCGAGACAAAACACCGAATTGTCGTGCGGTCTTCAGCAGAACGTCTTTGCGGAATAGCATCGTGCCCTGCTCTCCCGCGATCTTCTGATAGTGAATCACGCGATCTTTCGATTCCTTCAGCGCTTCTCTCCGCCGCGCTATCTCTGCGTCTTTCGCAGCGGTGTTGTTGACGGCGGCGACGAAGGCTTCCGCATCGTGAGGCTTCATCCCAAAAGCCACTATCATTTCGTTCGCGTCTTCTACCGCCGCGCCGGTTATCGAACGCGTCACCTTGAGAGGCAGCGCGAAGTCCGGTGCCGGTGCCGGTGCTTTTGCTTCAGTCATTGTGCCTCCACAGCGATCATTCGCTCTACGAGTGCGACAGCCGAGATCTGGAGTTCGGCCGTAGTCTGTTTCAGTGCGTCCCAGGCAGCGTCCCAGGCAGCGTCCCCGGCAGCGGCCCTGGCAGCGTCCCAGGCAGCGTCCCCGGCAGCGGCCCTGGCAGCGGCCCAGGCAGCGGCCCCGACAGCATCCCAGGCAGCGGCCCCGACAGCATCCCAGGCAGCGGCCCAGGCAGCGTCCCAGGCAGCGTCCCCGGCAGCGGCCCCGGCGGCGTACCAGGCAGCGGCCCTAGCAGCGGTCGCATCACGCCGCACCGCTTCGAGCGTCGGCATAAGAGATGGGCACTGAGCAAAGTCGGTGATCTCCGGCAACGCGGCGAGCGCATCGGCCTGGGCATCAAGTTTTGCTAGCCGCAACCACGCAACCGTATGCGTGCGGATCAACCAGTCGGCGGCCATCGTCGCGCGCCGCTGTTCGATTTCCGGCGTGGCGCGCGTACCGACGAGTTTCGGCACGAGCGGGAGCAATAGCCGATTTCGATCTTCGTCGCTCGGTAGCCCGTCGTTCCATGATCTCATAAATGCTGCGATGACGGGACATGCACACGCCGGATGATCCGACCAGGGTTCGCCTGCGATGTACGCCACAGCTTCCATTGCACAAAGTCCATCATCGAATGACGTATGTGAACCCTCTCCGAGAACCGTGATCTGCGAAAGCCGGTTGGTATCGATTTGCGTGTCTGTCATGGCCAATTGTCCGTATCCTTGTGGAAGTAAGCAGCGACGATGAACGCGGTGGTCATCGGCGTTCCTTGTGTGCTAGGATAATTCGCGTCATCGCAGCTGCGTTCGGGCTCACTGCCCACAGCGCTGCCGCAAGTTCGATCGGTTCATCGATCCCGCGATCTCGGAACCATCCTGGTTCTCGCTTTGCGTTCGGTGCATCGATCTCGACGCCGTTGATGTGATGGTTGTGGCAAAGCGGGAGTAGCCAACGGTCAGTTGCTTTCCGACCGACTGAGCGCTCAGCTGCTGCCGGGCCGTGCTTCAAGTGATGCCCCTCGACGCCAACGACATTGCAGCCCGGGATGCAGCAGGGGCATTTTTGGATTGCCAGCTTGTGTGCATCGCTGTTCCCCGGCCGCTTCGCGCGCTTCTCTTTCGGCGCCATTCGTTTCGCCTTGGACCTCTGCATTACCGACGGACGGAAATTCCCGTAGATGCGCTCGCGCGGAACCTCTGATGCCATCACGCTGCCCCCAGGATTTTAACGAGTTGATCCCGAGCGCCGTTCACCTGAACACGCACACGTTCGTGCCGGCAGTCGGATGCTGCAGCCTTTAAAGCCGCGAGAGCGTTCGCGAGTGCGATCCGGTCATTGAGGTCGGCAATCTCAAGCTGGAGCTTTTCCGCCCGCTCTTGTTCGCCTTGCATCAGTTCGTCGATGCGTTCCCTCATGGAGGTCAGTTTGTCGAAGAGATCTGTCATGTCACTTCTTTCCCGTCGGGTTCGTCGCACCAAAACGTCTTGCGCGCGTCGGACAGAAGCTCAGAAACCGCGGAGATTAGGCGGTAAACGTTGTGGTCGCCTTGGCCGCTGTTGCGGATGGCGTCCAGCGCGTCGCGGAGCGCTTCCCATTCTCCAGCGGTCATGGAAATCTTCATTGTGAAAACGATATCGTTTGGGTTCTCGGCCAAAAGGCGCGCGCGCATCATCGGTCGGCTCCGTTGTAAATCTGATCGAGTTCATCGTCGGTGTGGACCACAACCGTCTTTACGGAACGGACATGGATGCCGTCAGACGGTGCAACGCTTGAGCAGATCGCAATCGTTACGAGCGCGAAGACAAAGACGAACAGGAAGGTGCCAAGGGTGTCCATCATTCGAGAACACCCTCCAGAGCTGCAATCTTGTCGAGGAAGTAATCCTTCGTGATTTGAGGAACGCCCGCGTTGTTCATCATCGGAGCGTTGTCGGCCCTCACTTGCTTCAGTTGTTTGAGGCTCCGGCAACCGTCGAGAGCAACCTTGAAAGCGTCCGCCCACGACTTAATGGCGACGTCTGTCAGGGCTTCAGCATTCTTGACCGCACGCGGTTTGTGCTCGGGCTCATGCGGCGTCGCTTCGGCGCTATCGTCCTCAAGCGTTGACATGCCGAGCATCTTGGCCAGGCAATTCTTGACGGCGTTCGTAAACGCCTTCGAGTAATCCTTGTCGTTGAAATCGGTACCCGCACCCCATGCGCCGGTTACGATGCGGTCGGTATCGTCATCGACCGATACAAAGTGACCATCGATATAGACGGCAGTTTTATTGCCGGTGACCTGTACGCCGTCGCGCTTCATGACGGGGTAGAAAACAATGCCGTTGGCGAGTAGAGCGCTTTTTGCGAAAGTGACAACTTGAGCAGAGGTGACGCCTTTGTACTTGGCGACGGTCTTTCCCTCCTTCTTCACCTCGATATCAGCATCGAGCGTGATCACCCTCACATCAGACTGCGCTCTCGCAAGTCTGAGATATACGCTGTCGCTGGGCTTCCACTTCTGAGGGATTGCCGTGCTGTCAGCCATTTCCACTCGTCCATCGTCACCGGACGTAGACGCTGCCACGCTTCCCATATCGTCCAGTGATCCGTCAGCAGGCGTCCGTTCGCGTCGAGCCGAAATTGTTCCGGCGCTGCGAGCTCGCCCGTTTCCCAATCGATCGGCTGTTCCAGATAAATTCGAACCGGTATCCATGTTTTGCTCCACGCCTCCATGCGGCGTTTGAAATACCCACACTCGGGTCCGTCAGCGTGAACCGAGCCATTCTGATTTGAACGCCACCAGGCCAACTGCTCGTCCAATGTCGTCGGACGTCTCATTGCTCATTCGTCTCGAGAAATTCCTTGGACCGGCACAGTTCACTGAGGTCTTTGACATCTTCGAAGCAGCCGGTTTCGACCTGCTGGCGGATCAAGCGGTACTGTGCGCGCCGCCGTTCGATGCGGGCCTTGCTGAGATCGATCTCGGCTGTCGTGATTTGCGCCTCGAATTCTTCTTTCAGCTTTTCGAGGTAGGCGTTCGCTTCCTCAACCGCATCGCGATAGGCAGCTTGCAGCTTTTCGAGTTTCACCTGGGCGTCGATCACCGTCGGCGTTAGGCTCAGCGCCCGCTTTGCCAACTGGTCGAGGGAATAGAGTTGTCGAACGACGGCGGCGGGTTTCGTTTCCGTCTTCGACGCGCGTTCCAGCATGTCGCGAAAGGCGCTGGCACGAGCGGGACGCGCGGTCGGGTCCGCATCGTTCAATCCCAGTGCCTGTCCGATTTTGGTCAGCATCAGAAAACCCCGCTTCACCCAAGAACGAAAACGACGGCCAACGCCAACAGGCCGAAACTTGACGCGAGAACTGCGAGGGCAAACGCCTCGATCAGCCTGCGATCCATGGCGTCACCTCAGTAGAATTTGTGCGTAGAGAAAGAGCAGCGTAAGAGCCGCGTAGACGAGAAGTCCAAACCACCAATCGAAGCGCGTCATGCTGCTTGCTCCGGGTGCCATTCCTTCTCTGCGAGAGAGACGGACCAGTCGTTCAGCTTGTCGTTGATCTCCGGTTCGCATGAGACGGTGATCTCGTGCGCCAGGTGCTTCGCCAGTATGTCGATGAAGTTGGTCGGCGCCGGTCCATTCCAGAATGGGACCTTGAGGTAGCGCGTCACTTGCTTGCGCCGGCCAAGTGGGTTCACCGGGTCTGTGACATAGCCGTCGATCTCAAGACCAACGACTGATCCGTGTTGATCGACGTGCGCGGTTCCGTCGAACATGCCGACGTCGGCGCCATCGATCTGAATGCCGATTTCCTCGAACGGGATTTCAACGGCGTAATCTGCAATGGGGTTCATGATGCGGAGCCCTCGGTGTCTTTGGGTGGTGCTGTTTCCAGCTTCCAGAGTTCGATGAGACGCTTGAAATCGACGTGGGTACTGTCGGAGGCTTCCTCGAACGATCGCCCGGCACGAAGCATGGCGAGCGCGGTTTCCTCCTGAGAGGTCAGGCCGCTCATGCCGCGACTTTGTCGTGTGCAGCCGCTGGCTTTTGATCCTGCAGCTTCAGAAGATCGGTGAGGTCGGCATGGCAGCGAGCGAGGAGCTGTCCCGCTTCGTTCGCGGTGTCGGCAATGCCGGTTTCGTTTTTGTCGTCGGCGCTGAGTGCGCTCAAATTCCGAATGGCGACGCCGATGTAGGCGCGAACCGCGAGGATCTTTGTTTTGGTGAGTGCTGGTGTCTCAGTGCTCATCAGCTTTGCCCTTTGAGATTGGGGACCGGAACGCACCACACACCTCGATGCGTTCCGGACTTCCCCGCTTCAGCTCGTGGCCTGAACCCCCTCGGACCACTCCCCGCGCGAAACCTGAATTTCAAAAAGCCGCCGCCCGGACGGTCGTTCGTGAAGACGGGAATCCCACCATTGGGAGTCCGGGCGGCGGAGTCTCCGGTACGAGCTAGGGACTGGTTCGGGGACAGTCGTTCGCGCCGGTGATTGCGTAACCATACGTTACGGTCACATGCAGGTCAATATAAATCGTAACTAACGGTTACGATTTATTTGGACAGAGAAAAGGCGGACTTGTTGCTGAGTGATAAGCGTAAACGTACGGTACGGTTCGGGAGGTCGCTCATGGCAGGCGAGGGCGAGCTGTCCTTAGTCATCGGCCTGGTCATCAGGGCGTCCCTGGTCGGACGCATTAAAAAGCCCGCTGCGCCGTAGGATACGCAAGACGACGCCTTCGTCCCGGGCGTCGCGTTGCCAAGCGAGATAGTTTACATCGCTCGGCGTCAGGCGGCCGCTGCAACTCCGCTCCGCGCTTTTTTTTCGGATTCGAGCGGGAGCAAGAAGCTCGTAGGTACCTTCAAAAGCTCACACATCCGCATCAGCGTTTCGAAGTTCGGTTCGCTCTGGGCACGTTCATATTTTCGGTATGTGTGTGGTTCGAGGCTTGCTGCAGCAGCGAACGATTCAGCGGAACGGTATCCCGCTTCCTTCCGCGCCTGCTTCAGTCGCTTGGCGAAGGTCTTCATAATTTTCTCGTGTCTGCTCGTAACCATGAGGGCCAGAGTGATTATCCACTGGCCACCGTGCACGGACATTATTGGTCCGCATTCCGTAGGCTTGACCGTACCGCACAGTTACGGTAACGTCAAGTTACGGTAATGGCATCGTCAAACTCATTAGCAGCTTATTTGCAAGTGCGGTTTGATGTGCAACGAGGGTCGCATGACAGACGCTACTGACCTCGACGGAGATGCCTTAGGCGAGCGCTTTCAATCTCTTTTACCAGATAGCGCGTTGCATCCTGAAATTCGCCTGCGACGTGATCGGATTCGACTGGATCGACGCCGGAAATACTCACGCCATCCGTGGTTGCGGTCACTCGTCGATACATTTCTTGGATGGCCGCTTCGGACAGTCCTGAGACTGAGAGCATGGCACCGACCACTTCCGTCATCACGGTCTCCATCGCCTGAGTGCGGACAGCGATCGTGATCTCATGTTCCTGCATTGCGTCCCGTTCCTTCTGTTGAGTTGGCTTTGACACCCTCAGTCTGAAGGTTCGGGGCGCGCGTTTCCAGTTCTGTTCAGTTGCGTGTGTTCCGGCGCCTACCGCCGGGAGCGTTGAGGTGCGCCCGAAAGGGCAACGCGGTTGCATCCCCGCGGACTGGTCATCCCTCAGCGCTTCCTGCCGTGTGCGCGTAGCCCTCCTTGGGCGTTTCCTCCCTCAACTTCCCAGGGCTCCCCAGCCCTGGGCTTTTTGGGCGGCACACATACGAAAAGACCCTCGCTCCAGGGGCAACCAGAGCGAGGGTCAGAACACTAGTCGATTTTGGGGGGTGCAAACTTGACCGGCAACGCTCAACAACTCAGGACCAGTCAACATGGATAATATCGTCGAGGGCAATGGCGATTTCAAGGCCATTGGTCGATTGCCGATTTCCGCCACGGCGAAGTACGTGGGCACAATCATGTGCGCAACCGGTGCGCGTTCAGTTGCCGACGTTTGCGCAATTACAGGATTGCCGAAGTCAACCGTTTATCGTGCGCACAATGAGTTCATCGAGCACGGGTTTGACCTCATTCCCACGAGTCTCACCGTTCTCACTGGTGAGAAAACTGAGAACTCTACCATTCTCACAATTCCCGCCAGTGAGAATCCCACAATTCCCACTGATGAGAAAATAACGGGAAAAACCGTCTCACCATTCTCACCAGTGAGAATTTCAGAGCCGGAGCCTTCGTGCGCCCGAGATATAACTACACGCGCGACTAAAGAACTTCCTTCGGAAGTAAGTTATTTAAATAATAATATCCCCCCTACCCCCCAGAAGCAAAAACCCAAACCCGAATTCGGTCGAACGCAAGCGCTGGAAGCCTTCCACGCCTACAACGACACGGCGCTCGTGTGCGCCATCCCGCAAGCGTCGCGAATGACGCCAGACCGCGAGCGAAAAATCATCGCTCGGCTGAAGGAATTCGGCTTAGACGGCTGGCACCGGGCACTCGCAAACATCAAAACCTCGCCGTTCCTCAAGGGCGAGGGGGGCGACGGAAAATGGCGCGCCAGCTTGGATTTCCTCTTGCAGGCTTCGTCGTTCGCAAAGGTCCACGACGGTGCCTACAGCAGCGACGCGGCCCGTAAATCAACCGCACCGCAGAGCCCGCCGCGCATCCGCTGCGACGATGATTGGAAGGAGCGCATCGCGCTCGAAATGATCGAGCAGGGGCTGACCAATGTCATCAATTGAATCGCTCAAGTCCTGCAAAACGGCCGAGGAAGTTCTCGAATTCCGACGCCTTGCCGAATATCGCGCGCGCTGCTTCGTAAACCCGATGCGTCGGCACGGAACCTCGGGAAAGATGGAGCCTGTTGGGTACGAGTTCGCGGACCGCTTCCTGCCGCATCCGTGGGTGCGGAGCGCGATCTCCGAGGGATGGGGCAAAGAACTCCGCAGCCATCTGGTTCTGACCGTCATGAAGCGAATTCTTCTCGGCGAAGCCTATGGCGATATCGACAGCCTGATGCCCCCGAAACAATGGGTCGACTATGCCCGGGATCAGGCGGCGCAATACCAGCGCGCTGCTGAATGGCAGAAAGCCAATCTCTTAGGCGGCGACCTCAGTGGCTTCCTCCGCCGGTTGATCGAAAAGAACCGCGCCGCTGCACAGGACAACGCCGCATGATCCACGCCAATCAAATCCGCTCCCTATTCCTCGACGGATGCGACACGAAGGAGATCGCACGCCGCTTCAGCATCACAGAAGCGCATGCTTACAACCTTCTCGATACGGCGAAGCGTGCCGGCTACCACGTGACCGTATCAGCCAAGAGCCAGGCGCGCGGCCGCATTCGTGGGGCGCGTGCCTCCAGCATCTCCAACCGGAAAATCCCGGTGACGCTGCCCTCGATTTCGATGTTGAAGGATCAGATATGAGCAACGTCGTCGAACTCAACTGCGAAACGACGTTGGACATCCCGGCGGAGCGGATACTCAGCAAGGCGCTTGGGTCGGAGCTCAATACGGCGATTGTCGTTGGTTACGACAAGGACGGAGACCTGTATTTCGCATCGACGACCGCCGACGGCGGAACCGTCCTCTGGCTGTTTGAACAGGCGAAAATCGCTCTAATGGGGATTACAAACCGATGACCGTGAAAACCTACGCCACAACGCTCGCAACGCATCTCAGGACAATTGCCGATGAGCAAGAGGCCATCAAAGACCTCGTGAACTCAGCAAAGGACGCAGGGGTCAATCCCCGCATGCTTCGCAAGGTTGCGCGAGAGATGATCCTCGATAGCGACAAGCGGTCAAAAATCTGCGAGGACGAAGAGCAGCTTGAGATGTTCCGCGCTGAAGTTGGTTTGACACAGCAGTTTCGTGAGGCTGCAGAATGATGAAAGATCTGATTTCTGTTCTGGAGCGCATCGCCATTGCGCTCGAAAACCCTAACAGAGCCGACGCCCTCATGGCCGAGCACGATGCGAAAATGAGAAAACGCGGTCGGCTTTTGCTGGAGATCGAGAACGACAAAAGGTTTCCTGACATAGGAACGAAGATCCGAGATCCTGCCAATCAGAGACTGCCCATCAATGAAGTTATGATCAACTGGCTGGCTGACGAAGCGAAAGATGCAGCGGCGGTTCTAGACCATTTGCTCTCCAACCCGGATACGTGTGCGCGCATCGGGTATTCCGAAGAGGTGGATGCTCGGCGCCAGCTAGAATCGATCGATGACAAATTGTTCTCCAAAGCAGCGCCGCAGACCACCGAAGCGCTGAGATCAATCTTTGGGAAGAAACAATGACCGGCTACGTCATCAAGCTCGGCAAGGGCGCGAAGATAAAAGGCGGGAAAGTAAAGATGCTCCCCATCTACAGGGATGCGAGCGCGGCCATACGTGCAAAAAAATCCAAGAAGCAGAAACCGATCCGGAGAGTGCCTTGATCTGGTACGCGCTTATGACGACCCCTCAGAAAGAATTCGCGGCAGAGATGGTTCTGCGGCGGCGAGGACATGACGTGTTCGTGCCGGTCGAGACAAAGATCCGCCGCTCCCGAAGCCGCGAGCGCAAGCGCATTGCGGTTACCTACCCGATGATGCGGTCATACGTGTTTGTCGGGTTCGAAGGCGAGCCGCCCTGGTACGATCTCGCACGCCTTGCCGTGATCCAAGGCGTCGTGGGGTTTGACGGCAAGCCTGCACCGATCTCGGAAGCAGCGATTGCGAAACTGAAATCGCTTACTGGACAATCCATCCCGCACGGGCGCTCAGTGAACACGCACAAGGCTTTACGCCCCGGTGACATGGCTGAGATCACGCACGGCGCGTTTTTCGGCAGGATCGTGAAGGTGGTCGGGTTGCGCGGACGCAAGGCTACGATCATGATGGAGTTGTTCGGAGGAGCGACAGAGGTCGCCACCATTCTGCTGGAGAGCCTGGAGGCGGCGTGACGAGCGTATTAGGTGAGTCCAAGCGCGTCCGGCTCCACTGTCCAAACTGCTACCGGGATCGGACCGTAGACGTAGCGTCGATCATCACCGACCGGGACGACCCCAACACACCAGTCGAGGTGATCAGGCGCCGTCTCCGGTGCAGCCGATGCAATGGCAAGCATGTCCAGATCATGGCTCTGTCCCACACGATCGGGCCACCGCTAGACGAACGTGATCTGCGACTACAGACGAACGTAGATCATATTCCCTGTCCCGAGTGCGGGTCTCAGTCGGTGAGCAGGTCATCGCCGTTGCGGCGGCCGATTGTTGATCGTCCCAGGTTCATGCCCGGAGTGATTTACGAATACGACTGTGAAGACTGCGGGAATTGGTGGACCGCTTAAACGAAAAAGCCCACGCCGTTTCCAGCGAGGGCTGATGATCTCTCAGAGCAATCGTTACGCAGCCTTGAGTGATATTCTGAGTTGCTTGCCGTGACGTGTGACACACAACTGATCTTCAACTTCTTGCCGACGCCGAGACGCTGCGCCCTCGTCCATATTCAGCAACCGCGCAAGTTCCTGATGCGAGGCAACGGAACCGCCATTCTCACGCAGAGCTTTGACGACGGGATGATTGCTGAAGTCGATTACCTCCCTCGGCAACGGTTTGCGACGCTTGCCCTTCGGAGGTTCTGGAGCCTCCGGCAACTGTTCGGCAACTGAGGCAATCGTATTGATTTGCTTCGGCAATTGATCGTTGGCGGCAACCAACGGACGCTTGCCCTGCCGGAACGCAAACCCGAGCGAGACGATTGACCCCAGCTCGTAGAACAAACAGTTGAGCAGGGGCTCGAGCAGGATGTACATCGCCATCGCCTTGGCCTTGCTGATCCCGAACAGGGCGGCAAGGTCGGCCATCCGTTCCGCCTTGGCGTTCACCGGCTTCTGAGGGCCGAGCGACCGGATCGAGGCTTCGAGCTGGCCGATGACGACCGAGATGTCGGCGGAGTTGGTTTTCCAGTCCCGGCAGCGCTTGCCACAGCGAGAGCCGGTCATTTCCTTCTGCACTTGAGCGTCGGCAAAGTCCCGCCGTGCGCGCGCGCTTTTCAGTTCGGCCAGTTTCTCCGTGATGGCGGTGTTCGTCGCCTCTGCCGAGAGGTTCGTTTCCTGAAACGCGGTTGCCTGCCGGCCGACACTGTTGGCGACGACGAGGCCCGTGCCGCCTACAAACAGGATCAGGAAGCCGATTGCAGCGACGGGGTTTTTGAAGCCTGCCTCTGCAAGTAGATGACCGGCAGCGATGGTCCCGAACACGCTCAACACTGTCAGGACGTGGTAGGACGACCAGTCCCACGGCGTCAGCAGGGCTGGTCCGAGAAGGATGGTCAGAGCGCCACCCGTGAAGGCAGCGCCAGCGATGAGCGCAAGAGCGCGTCCGCGGAGGGAGCTGGTCATTGTCCGATCTCCGAACGCACGGAGTCTTCGACGATAAAGGAGATGGTCACCGCGAGGCCGAGGAAAACAATCGGCGCGAGGATGACGAGGAGGGCGAGAGTTGCTAGGGTATCCATTGGGTCTTTGCCTTTCGAGACAAGGTGGAGATCAAGAGCCTCGGGAGCGTTCGCGCGCTTCTGGGGCTCGATTGTTACAATACGCAATTATTGCGCGTTTCGTCAAGAGGGAATCCACAAGGATTGCGTATCTTTGTCTTGATATAGCCGGGTTTCGTGCTAAAGGTTGCGTATTGGCAACATAAAGCGAATCATCCCGATGAGCCCGGCCGCATACCGTGAAGCCGTGAAGGCGCTGAAGTACACTCAGACAGAGTTTGCCGAGATGTTGGGGGCCAAGCCGCGCACCGGGCAATATTGGGCGAGCGTCGCCGTACCGGGGCCGGTCGCATTGATCATCCGGCTCATTCAGGCGAGACCGGAACTCCTCGGCGTGATCGAGGAACTAACGGGGAGGAAGCGAGGTTGATGGGCGGCGGTGACCGAGAGGATGGCTACCTCTTAGGAACTTCTAAACCAGACTCACGTTGTCTTGACGGATGGATAAATCATCAAAAATCAATGCTGAGATCCTCCTGCGTATGACAGGAGTTCCGGCCAGAACCGGTGCCGAAAGCCCCTGTCAATTGCAACCGACTTCTGGCGTTAGCCAGTCGTTCGATAGTGTGTGTTCAGCGGAGGATTCCAACGCGCAATCAAATCGGATTCCTCGGCGCGGCGGGCCTGTTCTCCGCCTTGCGTGGAGTGCGCCAGTGCATGGGTAGCTCCGAGACGAATGGCTTGAGACCAAACCTCATGCGTCGGCATACGGGAGCTTAGATCGCCGGTTTCACCAAAATAGAGCGGAGAAAAGTTTCCGTTCGGCAGCTGCTTCGCAAACACGTAATTCGCAGCGACTCTATTGAACGGTTTGCTCATATCGACAAACCAATAGCGATAGGATGCGCCAGATTTTGCTGGCCAATCGATGTAACTCATTAGGCTACCCTTTCTGTGGGTAGCCGATGGCCGCTTGACCCGACTCCGCGTAAGTGTACACTCTGCTTCGCTATCATGAGCCCGTCGGCCATCGGCGGGTTGATATTTGGCCGGGTCGTTGCAAGCGTTCCCGGCCAAACTCATTCATAGAATGATTCGATATATGGCCAGGGGATCTTATTCCGCAGCCATTAGTGACTCTCGAATCACACCCGTCGCTTTGCGCTTAGATTCCGCCAATTATCCTCTTGTGCTGACAGTGCAAATCAGTCTCTAAACGTCATAGTTCGCGTTTACGGGACAGGGTGTGTGTACCCTAAGGACGTAGCCCATCCGGATTTGCCGGACAGCGTGCTCGTCATCCCAGCCAAATTAGGCGCACGCCGGTACTGTCCCTAAAACAACCCCACACAATTCGCATTCGCTGCGGCGGTGCCGGTCACCTCGTGCTGATCGGACCACTCTCCTGATACCCGCCTTTCAAGCCGTTTCTGGCCCGTTCGCAGCGGCCCCCTTTCCCGTGCCCGATTCCCGCAAATACACCCCCAAACCGGGAGACACACCCATGTCCCTTTGGCAGCTCTTCAAGGCCATTCCCCGCGGTATCGCGATGCTCATCGTTGGTATTGGCGCATTCCTCTCCGCTCAGTGGAAGCAATACACACCGTTCGGGCAGATGCTCTGGGTGCTCGCGCTCTTCGCCATCGCGGTCGATAGCGGCATCGCCTACGAGTTCGGTTCGACGCTCAGCTCCCTGCACGCAATCGGCTTCGGCCTTGTCGCGCTTGCGTTCTGCATCCTGCCGGACGTGGCGGCTATGGAGTTTCGCAAAGGTCAGAAGGCAACCGCAGGCTGGATTGGCGTTGCCTGCATCCCGCTCGGTATGGTCGCGCTGCTTACCCACGTCGGCTACTCGGCTTCGATCCGTGTTGGCGACATGCAGCAGTCCTCGGTCTCGAACGTCAAATACGAGGACACCCGCGCCGCTGTCTCTGACGCGGAAGGCAAGATCAAGTTCTTCTCCGATCGCATCGCGGCTCTGAAGGACGCAAACCCCTGGATCACGACGGTGTCGGCTGATGGCCTCAAGGCTCAGGCTCCCGCGCTTGAAGAAGCGATTGCACAGGAATCCCGTCGCGGCGGCTGCGGCCCCAAGTGCCTCGGCCTTAAGAAAGAACTTGCCGACGTGATGGAACGTGCCGGCAAGGCGGAAGAGCTGAGCAAGCATGAATCGATGCTGCTCGCGGCTCAGACCGGCCTCGACAAAGCCCGGGCTACGGCCAAGGCGACGAACTACGTCTCATCCACTGCGGTGAACCACACGGACACCCTCTACAAGGCTGTGAGCCTCGTCGGCGGTCAGTTCGTATCGAGCGTTACGACGGATGAGCGCGAAGCCACGAACACCGGCATCATGGGCGCAAGCTCGATTGCGTTCCTGCTGCTCGCTCCGATGTTCTACCTCTGCGCGGGACTCAACCGGCGCCCGGGTGTGCTGGACGAATGGATCTACGGCGCAAAGGAAGAGGCGTCGTATCCGTACGAAAGTTTTGCGGAGACGGCCGGCCGGTCAGGCGCCCATCTGCCGACTGAGGCGGGCTCGCTTCCCGGTGTTCACAGCAGCGTCTCGATCACCGATGAGCGCGGCATCAGTCAGCTTCGCAAGGACATGGCCTCTCACGCAGATCGCGCTCTTGCGCTTCTGCAGCCTCGTACGTCTGGAGCATTTGCCTAATGGACCTCAACACCGCGCTTCAGCCCGTCCGGCCGCTTACGCAGCTACTGGGCAAGATCCTCATCATCGTCGGGGTGATCATGTTCTTTGGCGTCAATGTCCCCTTCAACCATGCCTGGTGGGAAGTGGGTCTCGCTGGCTGGCTTATGCAGAGCATCTGATGGCGTTTCTCTCCGACACCATTCTCGACGCGGCGCTTGCTATCCTCGACACGGATGGCAACCGCCTCGACATTTGTTCTCAGGAACCGGTTTCTTACGCCGGGGCCACGAGCACCTACACGCTCGGCAACAAAACCTCGTTGTCCATTGGATCGGCAACGGATGCTTCGCCCAACGGCCGCAAGGTGACGGTTGCGGCGATCAGCAACGGTGACGTTACCGGGACTGGTACAGCCACGCATTGGTCCATTGTCGATACGGCCAATTCCAGACTGCTAGCAACGGGATCGCTTTCATCGTCTCAGGCCGTGACCAACGGCAACACGTTCACGCTGGCCGCCTTCGATGTGACGATTCCCGACGCGGTGAATGCCTAATGCCGGACATTGCCAATCTCGTTCATGAGGTTTCGACAACCACGGGAACGGGAAATTTCACGCTCGCGGCCGTGAACGGAAAACAGACGTTCGGCGGTGCTTTTGGCACCGGCGGGTCGGATAGGTTCTATTACTTCATCTCAAACCGGGATGTCTCGGAGTGGGAGCGTGGCACGGGCCACATGTCCAATGCGACGACGCTCGTCCGAGATACGGTTGTCGAAAGCTCAAACGGCAACAGTCTTGTTAGCTTCTCAGCAGGCGTGAAGGATTTAACGAACGATCTCCCTGCTGAAAAACAGGTGTCGTCCGATGATCTCGTTGCGTATGCGCAGCCGCTTGATGGCGATCTCACCGCTATCGCTGCACTGTCTACGGCATCCTTTGGCCGGTCCCTTCTAACACAAGCAGACGCATCGGCAGCGCGTACCACGCTCGGCTTCGGGAAGACCGAACTTCGTGCAGAATGGTTCGGCGTTACCGCTGATGGAACGACCAATGACACCGCAGCGATGGTTGCTGCATTTGCTGCCATGGAGTCCTCCGGGCTTCCGCTGATCCTGCCGCCCGGGATCATCATGGTGGACGCCGGAACACTCATTCTCGGCAACGGCACGACGAGTGCCTACTCAACCAAAAACTGCCAGTGCATCCTCGGTGCTGGGGAAAATGCGTATCTGCCGCCGGGCAGCGGCGTCGTATCGGGCACGATGATTAAAGCGCGGTCGGGAAGCAGCGGCCGAATGCTCGACGTTCGCGGCGGTATCGGCGGCATCAAGATGGCGGGCTTTACCCTTGATGGGTCCGGCGTTGCGTCAGCCTGCCTTTACATGATCGGCGTCTCGCACTCTGACTTTGAACGTCTTACGCTCAAACAGTTCACGACAAACGGTCTGGCGCTCATCGGGCGCGCAACGACAGACAGTAATATCCCATCGTGGTGCGCCAACAATACGTTCAAGAACATCAGCATCACTTCTGATGTGAACGGAAGCTACGCGGCCGGTCTCTATCTGGACGGTGACATCACGAGCAACCGCGATCCGCACCGAAACACCTTTATTGACGTCGTGATCCAGGTGAATAAGACGACGCAAAACTCCTACGGCATTATGCTGGGGATGGCGGATAGCAATACGTTCATCGAGTGCGATTCGAACGTCGTAGGTACCGGTCAGGGCCACCCTCTCTGCCTGCTCAATACAGATGCGGCCTACCCGTTCCCACAGAACAATTTCTTCTATGGTTGTTCGCTTATGGGGAACACGATCCTCGTTGCGGGACCGGGAGACATTGGCGACCATATCTTTGTGAACCACACCACACGTGATAGCGAACCGCTGCCGTCGCACCCGAAGCTGCGTGGGTTCTCCGATATGGGAGAGTTCTTTGGTAAGTGGCTCTTCCAGAGCGCGCCAACGAAGCAAATATTCACATCATCTGGTACGTGGACGAAGCCGACAGGCTGCAAGCTCATCAAGGCGACCATACAGGGTGGCGGAGGCGGCGGCGGGTTTGTGCAGCCAAACGGCGCTACTAAGGGCGCTTCCGGCGGTGGTGGTGGAAGCGGCGGGTTCGTCATCAAGTGGCTGGACGTTACTTCGATTTCCTCGCTGACGGTGGCCGTTGGTGCAGGCGGTGCCGGCGGAACAAGCGGTAACGGAAGTGCTGGCGGCACATCGGGGCTCGGAACGAGTAACGTCTACGGCAAGGCCGATGGCGGTGGTGGAGGGAGTGGGTCTACCACCGGTAATGCGGGTGTGTACACCACACAAGGCGGAGCCGGTGGCGCTGCGAGCAACGGCGACATCAATTGCGGCGGTAACGGCGGAGATGCGGGCTTCATGCTTGAGGCGGCTCAAGGCCTCTCAGGTGCTGGTGCTCCGTCTGCGTTTGGGGGTGCGGCTGCTGCAAAGCGCCAGTGGGGGGGCGGAGCGAATTTGGCTGGTAACGATGCTGTTGGTTACGGGAGCGGCGGGTCCGGCGCCATCGTGACAACGTCGACAAGCGCAGCAAATGGCGGTGCAGGCGGTGCGGGCGTCGTCATTATCGAGGAGTTTTACTGATGGGCGTCGTATCGCTGATCGATAGCGAAGGCGTCGTCGTGAATACCGTCATGCTCGATGACGATGCAGATTGGACCGTTCCTGAAGGCTTGGTACTCATCAGGGCCGCGGCAAACGTCGGTGATACTTGGGATGGCGAGAAGTTCATCGCACCAGTGGTAGAACCGTCCGCACCGACACAGGACGATTACAAAGACGCAGTGCAGGCGCACATCGACGCCGCCGCGCGCAGTCGCAACTACGCCGATGGCGTTTCACTTGCCTCGTACGTGGCGAGCACCGTTCCCGGATGGGCTGCGGAGGCTCAAGCGTTCGTCGCTTGGCGTGATGCTGTGTGGTTCTACGCCTACAGCGAGCTAGCCAAAGTCCTCACCGGACAGCGCGCCCAGCCATCAATTGCTGAGTTTATTTCCGAACTCCCGGCAATCGTCTGGCCTGACTGAGACAAGAACCAGGAATAACGTCCGATGATCGGTAGTTTCGTCGGGGCACCGATCGGCGGGGTTATCCCCCAGGACGAAAGTTTCGCGGCAATCGGGGTAACGGCGACTCCCCGGCTTGGGTCACCGGCTCTCGAGCAACAGCACGATCTCACAGTACTCGGCCTTACGACGACACCGCGTCTCGGCCGTCCCAGTCTTCATGCAATTCATGGGCTCGTTGCCCGTGGCATCCGTCTCACACCAACGCTCGGGCGGCCAGAGCTCACCACCCGCTTCTCCCTGAACACGGAGATCGTAAGTCCGACGGACTTCGGGACGCAGGTCACCACTGGCCGGAGCTTCGACGCAGACATTACGAGCGACAAGGCGCTGACCAAGCAGATCACATCCCCAGTGCCAAAGGTTACGAGCATCACAACGTCTCGGACGCTCCCGAGAGACATCACCGTTTAACCCCGTGGGCAACCACGCCACGACAGGACGACGAATATGGCCGCTCGAAAGAAGGTCAGACACACCGAAGATGTGCGCGCAAAAATCCAGGCAAGTCAGCTCATAAACTTCTTGCAGATGCATGTGTTTAACGGGACTGACGTGAAGAAAACGCAAGTCACTGCAGCGCTTGGTCTTTTGAAGAAAACAATCCCTGATTTGCAGAGTGTGGAAGGCTCCATGAACCTCCATCACCACCACGAAGAAGCCCTGCGGGATCTTGAGTGAGCACGCTCTCTGACCGCGAGCGCGCCATACGGCAGAAGCTCAAGGATGATTTCGCTCACTACGCTACAAAGTGCCTGCGCATTCGTACCAAGGCGGGAGATGTCAACGCCTTCCAACTCAACCGCTCGCAGCGCTATCTGCATGAGCGTCTCGAAAAACAGTTGCGAGAAAAGGGCAAGGTCCGTGCTCTCGTCCTCAAAGGGCGCCAGGTTGGAATATCCACCTACATCGGCGGGCGCTTCTATTGGAAGATCACTCATAAGTTCGGCGTACGCGCGTTCATCCTCACGCATCTCGACACAGCCTCAGACAATCTGTTTGGGATGGCACGCCGTTTTCATGAGAGCTGCCCCGATCTTGTCCGACCCGAAACCGGCAAAGCGAACGCCAAGGAACTTTCGTTCGCTAAGCTGGACAGCGGCTACAAGGTCGCGACGGCCGGCAGTGCTGAGGTTGGGCGCTCAGAGACGATCCAGTTGTTCCACGGCTCCGAGGTTGCCTTCTGGCCCAACGCCGAGAACCACTCAGCTGGTATCGGGCAAGCGATCGCGAACGCGCCTGAGACGGAGGACATTCGCGAGAGCACCGCTAACGGCATAGGCAACAGCTTCTATTCGCAATGGAAGGCCGCAGAGCGCGGCGATAGCGAATACGAGGCGATCTTCATTCCGTGGTTCTGGCATGAAGAATACAGCGCCACTCCGCCGGACGGCTGGGAGCCCCCGATGGCGTTTCTCGAATACGAGGACGCACACGGTCTCGAACGGTCGCAAACCTATTGGGCATGGCTCAAGAACCGGGACATGGCGACAATCGCCGGTGGTTCTCCCGACGAGCCGTGCTGGAAGTTCAAACAGGAATACCCGGCGACAGCCGAGGAAGCTTTCCAGACCGCGGGCGATCTCGCGTTCATCGAGCCGGTCAAGGTGTTGAAGGCCCGCAAGAACAGCGTGCAAGGCTATGGGCCGATTATACTCGGCGTCGATCCGGCGCGCGGCGGCGGTGACAAGACCGGAATGATCACACGGCAAGGCCGCAGACTGGGTGAGCACGTTTGCCGCCGCGTCGACAACAACGATCTGATGGCAACGGCGGGCGAGGTTCAGCGGGAAGTCAAACGCCTCATCCCGCTCGGTCTCAAGAAGGTCGTCGTCGATACCACTGGCCTCGGGGCCGGGCTCTATGACCGCTTGCGTGAGACGCTGGGCGATCTCGTTGAGGGCGTCAACTTTGGCGCGCGCGCGTTCGATCACGAAGCTTACGCCAACCGTCGCGCGGAAATGTGGGACGGACTTCGGCAGTTCTTCGAAGACCCGGCTGGTGTGCAGGTGCCGGACGAAGATGTGTTTCAAGGCGATGTCTGTGCACCACAACGCGGCAACGGCGCGACGCGATTCAACTCATCGGGGCAGTTGATCATCGAGCCAAAGGACAAGATCCGCGATAGACTGATGTTCTCTCCCGATCTCGGAGATGCGGCGGCGCTGACGTTCGCCATCGACATGAGCCTGCTCAGCGAAACGGTTGAAGACAACGAACGCAGCTACGGCGAAGGCGCCTGGATGGGGATGTGATGGACGAGCAACGCCTCAAAGACACGATCACCGACGCCTTAGAAAAACTGAAGGCAAGCAACGTCCGCATCGAACGGCTTGTGCAATCGCATGACATCGAGAGCGACGCGACCCGCGTCCGCGTGGAGATCACATTTGATCTACGATAACGCGATGCCAGCGGCGCAACCGCCGCAAGTGACCGGCAATCGACCGGCAACTGAAACGGCAAAGCAACCCACCGAAGACCTCGTTGGGACCGTGCGCAAGCGGTTGGAGCGCGCCTATACGCACGACAGGGGCAACCGTGAAGAGGGCGCCGCAGATATGCGCTTTCTCGCCGGTGATCAATGGCCGGAATATGCCAAGCAGGCCCGCGTCAACCGGCCGATGCTGACGGTCAACAAGCTCCCGCAGTTCCTACACCAGGTCACCAATGACATTCGCCAGAATGCACCGGTGATCAAAGCGACGCCCGTTGATGGCAACACCGATCCGCAGCTGGCGAAGACCTATGACGGTATCATCTCCGATATTCAGTACCGGTCGAGCGCCAAGCACGTCTATGCGACGGCGGCTTACCACGCAGCCGCCTGCGGTATCGGCCACTGGCGCATCACGACCCAGTACATTGAAGACGACGGGTTCGATCAGGAAGTCGCGATCGAGCTGATCCCATATCCGTTCTCGGTCTATTGGGACCCTGCTTCCGTCAAGCCCGATCGCTCAGATGCTATGTGGTGCATCGTCGTCGAGATGATACCGAAGGATACCTTCGAGGAAAAATATCCTGATGCGCAGCCGATCAGTGTCGACGCGATCCGCTCTTTCAACAGCGCGAATGGCATGTCCAGCAGCATCTTTTGGGCGCAGAACGACCATGTGCTGATTGCGGAATACTGGTGCAAGAAGCCACAGAAGAAGACGATCGCGGCATTCGAAAGCGGGGCGACCGCCGACATCACCGGGCTTGACATGATCAGGCTCTACCAGATGCAGATGCAGTTCGGTCCGATCGTGCAGAAGCGGGAGGCCAACGGCTATCGCATCGAGCAAAGCCTCGTGTCCGGATCGGAGGTGCTGTCCGGCCCGAACAAATGGCCTGGCAATCACATTCCGATCATTGCCGTCATCGGAACAGAGATCCCGCTAGAAACGACGACGATCCGCCACGGGCTTCTCCGCAATGCGCGCGACCCACAACAGCTGTACAACTTCTATCGCTCGGCTGCGGCGGAACACATCGCGCTCAGCCCGAAGAGCCCGTACCTCGTCACCGACACGATGATCGCGAAGCACAAGTCGGACTGGGATTCGCTCAACACCAAGAACCGCACCTATCTCCGCTATACGCCAGACCCGACGGCGCCGGGCATGAAGCCGGATCGTATCAACGCCCCCGAACCGCCGCAGGCCCTTTGGCAAGAGGGCGAGATGGCGACGGATGATATCAAGGCGACGACCGGCATCTATGATGCGAGCCTTGGCGCACGCAGCAATGAAACCTCCGGCGTCGCCATTCGGCGCCGTGAGAACCAGGGCGACACGGCAAACTTCCACTACCAGGACAACCTGCAACGCTCGATCGAACAGTGCGGTCGCGTCCTGATTGATCTCATTCCGAAGATTTACGACAACGAGCGCACGGCTCGGATGTTGGCAGAGGACGGATCAGAACAGTTTATCCCGATCAACAAGACGCTCTATGACAACGAGGGCCAGCCCGTCATCGTCAACGACCTGAACCAAGGACGGTTCGACGTGCGGGTGACGATCGGCCCGAGTTACGCATCGAAGCGCCTTGAAGCCGCCGACGCCATTGTTGAGTTGATGAAAGCCTTGCCGCCCGAACTCGCGCCGCTGCTGGCCGATATCGCCGTTCGCAACATGGATATCCCAGACGCACAGGAAGCGGCCAAACGGCTCAAGGCGATGCTGCCCCAGCAGGCAACGCAAGATCCGAACGCACCGCCACCGCCACCGGATCCGGCGCAGCAGATGGCCGAGCAAATGCAGCAGCAGGCGGCGCAGCTTCAGATCGCAGGTGAACAGGCCAAGGTTGAAGAAACACAGGCCAAGACCGAACTGACGAAGGTTCAGATCAAGGGCGAGTACCTCGAAAACCTGATCAAACAGTCACAACTGCATAGTGCGCCGATGGATCACGCCGAACGGCTCAACGGTCTCGACGCGGCGCATCTCGATAACGCTCTGAAAGCGAAGCAACTCATGACGCCAGAGCCAAGCCAATCCGAGGCGTCAAAAACCTCGCAGTAAGACGTGCGTTCTTTCGCGGATTAGCCGCGCCACATCCCGGAGTTTCCCCACATGTCTGAGACGACCCAACCGGCAGCGGAAGCTGTCGCCACGCCTGTAGTTGACCCGAATGCTCAGGCCAACGCGCCTGCCACGAGCGAAACCGACGCACAGTCAGCCGAACAGGTGGACGGTGCTCAACCATCAGTCGAAGACGGCAAAGCCGAACAACCGCGGGATACCGAAGGCAAGTTTCTGCCGAAGCATCCCCGTGTTGAAAAGCTGCAGTCGACGATCAACGAACTCACGCGCCAGAAGCATGACACGGCGCGCGATGTCGCGGCTTTAAGAGCCGAAGCGGCTGAACTCCAAAAGCAGCTCAGCGCCAAGTCCCAGATCGACCCCGCCGATTTCGAAGGTCAGCAGACCGAAGCAATCCGGCGCGCGATCAAAGCCGAGAAGCTTGAGGACACGGTTTCGAAAGTACGGGATCTCGAATCCCGGTCAACGCAGACGACGCAGCAGATCATTGCTGCGCAGGTCGAAGAGATGCGGGAGCACATCCCGGATATCGACAAGATCTTTCTCCCGGATACGGCCGGCGGGCCAAGCATTACGCCGACCATGGGAGAAGCTCTGTCCCGCGTCGAAAACGGCGCGCTGGTTGCGTATCATTTGCTGAAGAATCCGCGCGAAGCCGCGCGCCTCTGCCGTGCAGACGATGCCACCGTCTTTATCGAGATCGGCAAGCTCGCTGCTGGCGTCAAAGCCACCCCAACCAAACGCATCAGCCAAGCACCCGCACCGGTTCAAACCGTGTCCGGCGGCTCTTCCAAGAGTGCCGCAGTCGACCTCGCAACGGCCGACTACGAAACTTACAAGAAGATCCGCATGGGACAGGCGTCGTGACCTTGGCCTTTCTCATAGGATTTTGAGACAATGGCCGCTTCTTCCAACACCCTGATTACCCCGAGCGTCATCGCCAAAGAGGCGTTGATGCAGCTCGAGAACAACCTCGTGATGGGCCAGCTCGTCCATCGCGACTTCGCCAAGGAATTCACCAAGGTCGGTGACACCGTTTCTATCCGCAAGCCGGTGAAATTCCGGTCCTCGGACGGTGCGACGCGCGTCTCATCCGACGTGCTCGAGGGCACCGTGCCGTTGGTCGTCGACAAGCAGAAGCATGTCTCTTGGGATTTCTCGTCCAAGGACTTGACCCTGACGGTTGAGGACTACTCGGAACGCTATATCAAGCCCGCGATGATCGAACTCTCTCAGCAGGTCGAAAGCTCGCTGATGGGGCTCTACAATCAGGTCCCGATGTGGACCGGTACCGCTGGCACTGTTCCGTCGACGTTCCTTGAACTGGGCGCCGCTCGTCAGAAACTCGTCGAGCACGCCGCTCCGCAGGACACGTTGAATGCGGTTCTCAATCCCGCTGCGTCTTTGAAAGTCGCCAACGACCTCAAGGCGCTGTTCACCCAGCAGAAGACGCAGACGGCATTGGAGCGTGTTCGCGTTGGCAAGTATGCCGGGTTCGAGACCTACGAAAGCGCTTCGATCGTCAACCACACGGTCGGCGCGTTCGCCGGAACCCCTCTGGTTCAGGGCGCGTCGCAGAACGCGAACGCGACACCGCAGGCCAACTCAATGACGCTGAACACCGACGGCTGGTCCAACAGCGTCACGGGTGTTCTCAAGGCTGGCGATGTCATCACCATCACGGGTGTCAACGACATCAACCCCAAGACCTATCAGGACTTGGGATATAAAAAGCAGTTCGTCGTTCTTGCGAACGTGAACTCGGGTGCGTCGACCGGTCCGGCGGCTCTGACGATCTCGCCGGCCATCGTTACCTCTGGTCCTTACCAGAACGTCACGGCTGGCCCGGCAGACGATGCGCCGATCCAGGTGGTCACCGGCACGGCGTCAACGTCGTATGCGCAGAACCTCTGCTTCCACAAGAACGCGTTTGCTCTTGTCATGGCCGATCTCGATCTGCCGGATGGCGCTGCGTTCAAGGCACGGCAGTCTGCCAACAACCTCTCAGCTCGTGTCATCAAGCAGTACGACATCGACCTCGATCGAGACATCATCCGTCTCGATATCCTCTACGGGGTGAAGTGCATCTATCCCGAATTGGCTGTGAGGCTCACGGGCTGATGCGGGCCATCAGCAACAACAACCTGATCAACGGTTCGGGGACGGATGATCCGTCCCCGACCATTGTGGAGAACCCAATGCAACACGCACGCATGTTGTGGCGGTTGGCGGCCGATGACTCGGTCCTGTCCTGCATCGAAACGATGGAGGGCAAACGTTGCGAATTCCGGGTGTTTGACCTGCCCGACGGTGCACCGTTTCCTGAAGGGTGGTCGCAAACGCCTTGGAAGGACGAGCCGGAAGCTGACACCAGCAAGAAGAAAGCCAAAGCGAAGAAGGTAGAAGACGACGAGCCGGTGAGCGATGGCGACAGCAACTGAGATTGCCACCAAGGCGCTGAAGCGTCTGCGCATTGTCGGTGCCGGGGAAACGCCGACGGCAGAGGACGTGGCGGACGCAACAGATGCGCTCAACGCGATGATTGCGAGTTGGGAAACCGAAGGGTTGACGGATGACGTGCTTCCGCTCGATGCCCGGTTTGAAGCCGGTGTCACCGCCATGCTCGCGGTGCGCATGGCGGAAGACTACGGCAAAACGCCCGGCCCTGTGCTGACGCGCGACGCAAGCAATGGTTGGGCGCAGATCCAGGCAGCGTTCCTCTCGACGCCAGAAGCGCGGTTCGATCCTGCTTTGGTCAGCACACGCTATCGCCGTTTGAGCAACGGCAATGAGAATTACCTGCCCTGGCAGGCGTCTACGGCCTACGACTTGCGCACCTTCGTGGTCAACGATGCCAGCATCTACGAGTGCATTACCGCAGGCACATCGGGGGCAAGCGGTGGACCGACAGGGACGGCGGCGTCGATCACCGACGGAACCGTTGAATGGTGCTGGCGGAGGGTTGACGGTTGACGCTGATCCCGCTGCAACTCCCAACTCGTTCGAACAAGGCCAAGTTTCCGCAAGGGGGCTCGGCTCAGCTGAACAACTGCTACGTTTCGGAAATCGGGGAAGAAGGAAAGGTCCAGCGAGCGATCTATGCATCAGATGGGCTGCAGGGCTTTTGTCTGTTGCAGAGCGTTGCCGACGGACTGGGTTGCCGGGCTGGTCTCGTCCTCGACGGCGCGCTCTATGTCGTCGCCGGTGTCAGTCTCTACAAGGTAACGGACACCGGCGTGCAGACCTTGATTGGGTCCATGAACATTTCGACGACGGCTCCGGTGTTCATGGAGCGCAATCGTCGCGTTCCAACCGACATCGGCATCGTCTGCGATGGACTGATGTATTACTGCCGTGCAGACGTGCTGACCCAGGTCACGGATACAGACCTGCTGTCTCCGATCACGCTGGCGTTCTCGGACGGATACTTCGGTATCACGACCGCGCAAAACAAATGGCAGATCGGCGCGATCGACGATGCGAGTGCCTGGGATAGGTTGGATTTCGCAACGGCGGATGCTGATCCCGATTCCCTCGTGCGCATCGCTGCGATCCAAGGGCAGTTCCTCTTATTCGGGGAAAAGTCCGTCGAAATTTGGCAGGACACCGGCGGGGGCGATTTTGCGTATCAGCGTTCGTTCGTCATCCCGATGGGCATCTTTGCCGCGAACTCAGTTGCAACAATTGACGGAACGATTGCCTGGGTCGCGCATGATCGCACTGTGCGCATGCTGGCCGCGGGTGACGCGCCGTCGATCATCTCCGATCCTGACGTAGAGCGCGACATCCAGACAGTTGAGGATGGCAGCACGATCAATGCCACCTCGTGGGTTTCGGGCGGACATACGTTTTACAAGATCACCTGCCCCGAGTGGACCTGGGTTTATGATACCCGGCAGAAACGGTGGCACCAGCGCAAGACATACAACCGTCCCTGCTGGCGGGTGTCGTTCGTTGTGCAGTTCGGCAATCGGTTGATTGCGGGAGATGCGACGACGGGTGCTCTGTTCGAGATGGGGCCGCAGTTCGCCGACGATGCGGGCGACCCGCTTGTCTCGTCCGTGGTGCTGCCGCCCGTCCATGCGTTCCCCTATCGGCTGACGCATGACGCGCTTTATATCGACGTGCAGCGTGGCGTTGGAACCGGGCAAGGGGCTGCTCAGGATGTCGATCCGTCTCTCATGCTGGAATGGAGCCACGACGGCGGAGAGACGTTCCACGTTCAACGGACATTGAAGCTCGGACCGCAGGGCAAAGCATTGACGCGGGTGCGGGCGCACCGTCTCGGGCAAGCACCAGAGAATGGCCGTGTCTATCGGCTGTCATGGTCAGCAAAAGTGGACCGTGCGCTTTATGCGATGGCGGCTGATGTAACGAAGGACGGCGAATAATGGTCCTTCTTCCGCCACCACCACCCCGGTCTATGACGACCGAAGACGGAACGCTGAGCGATCGGGCGTATCAATGGCTTAGTTCGCTGCAGCAGAATGCGGTCCAGACGGCGAAATCGGCAGCGGGCGAAGCGTCGGTAGCGGACTACCAAGGGAAAGCCGCGGGGTTTCTCGCGCTGACACCGACAACGGTGTGGAACGCTGCGGCCTATGTCGCCTTAACAGATGGCGCAACGATTGCCGTAGACATGGCAACCGGGTTCAATTTCTCAGTCTCGATTGCTGGCAACCGAACGCTCGGCAATCCATCGAACGCCAAGACGGGGCAGAGCGGATGCATCAAAGTCACGGCCTCCGCTGCGAACCGAACACTCAGTATCGGCTCGAACTACAAAAGCACGTCGGATCTTATTTTTCCGGTCACTATCGATAGCGGTAAGACGGCGTATCTCTTTTACTTTGTTGATGACGCATCCAATATCGTCGTCACGGCCGTCGTGAATAATCCCACATAATGATACCCGGCGCATTCCCGATCATTGCTGGCGCCGCAAGGTACAAGGCCAGGGCGGTGAGGTTTGACGGGGCAACCACGTATGTGGGGCGAACGTCGGCTTTGAGTGGCGTTCCAACGGGGAATAAGTGCACGTTTTCGTGTTGGGTCAAATTCAATGGCGCGGCGCCGAGCGGCTCTGGGCAACAGATATTCTGCCTTAAGAACTCAGGCGGGGGTAATCCGGTTGTCGATTTCTATCAAGACGGACCGTCGACGGATAGATTCCGCGTTTCAGTGACGAATAGTGGAGGCTCGACAGTTATTGGTGGCGTCTCCGCGGTCAACACGCTTCCGACGAATGACGGGGTGTGGCGACATCTGGCTTTTTCTGGCGATGGGTCTTCCAAGTCGACGGTCTTCATCGACGGCGTTGCCACCAATGGGTTTACCTCCGGCAACAGCATCAACTTTGCGCGTGACACGCCCCGCATTGGTCGAAACGTCGGCGGCGCAAACCTCCCGGCGTGGCTCAACGCCGATGTTGCCGAGCTGTGGTTTACAACCACCTACCTCGATCTGACGGTCCCAGCGAACCTCGCAAAATTCCGCACCGGGTTGGGTAAGCCGGTCTTTTTAGGTCTCGACGGTTCCCTGCCAACGGGCGCCCAGCCTGCGGTCTATCTCTCTGGTCCTGCGTCTTCATTCGCCAGCAACAAGGGCTTCGGCGGCAATTTCAGCGTCAACGGCTCTCTTGTCGACGCGCCTACTTCTCCCTCTGACTGAATAGGACATCCCATGGGGTTCTTTGCGGACTTTACTGGCGCATCATCGCGAAAAGACATCAGCGCTGCGAACAGCAAAGCCAATGCGGCGCTCGATAAAGGCTATAACGCGTCTCAGGGGTATTACGACGAGGCAGCGGATTCGTTCGATCCTTATGTCGATCAGGGCGGCAAGGCCTCGACGTTCTACGGTAACGTGCTTGGGCTGAATGGCGACGACGCACGCGCCGAAGCACAGGGCACGATCACCAGTGATCCGCTTTGGAGCGGAAAGTTCGCGCTCGATAGCAACAACGTCCTGAAGAACCTGAATGCACGTGGCATGGGAGCCAGTGGGGCTGCGGCGCTCGCCGGTCAACGCGTGCTGACAGAAAACTACGGCAATTGGCTTGATCGTTACGCCAACCTTGGAGAGCAGGGGTTCCGAGCGACCGGACAGAAGGCGGGCATCCGCACGGCACAAGGTGACAACGCCTACGGATATGGAGCCACCAAAGCCGCCAATTCAATCAACTACGGGAACGCCATCGCCAGCACCCGAAATGCTGGAATTAACAACGTGCTCGGCGTCCTTGGTACCGCAGCGAAGTTTGTGAACCCAATTGGCAATGTCCCGATGCCGAAAGCGGGAGGCTGAGCCGTGGCTAATTATTTCGCGAACCTTCCGACATACCAGCCGAACACGAACCCGATTAACTTCTCACCGATCGGCAATGCGCTCGACAGCATCACGGCGCAGAACAACGCCAACCGGCAGTTCGAGCTGCAGCAGAAGCAGAGCGACCGGGCTGATCAAGAACAGCAGTACCGGCATGGACGGGATGAGAAGCAGGACAAGCTGCAGGCCGTGCAGCTATTCGGGAAACAGGCGGGTGCAGTGGAACAGATGCAGGGGTCACAGCGAGCCGCGGCGTGGCAGTCCGTTCTCGCCAAACACGGTACCGATGGATTGACACCGGAAGAACTAGACCCAGTTACCGGCCCAAAGTTGATGATGGCACAGGCGGGACAGTTTACAGACCAGCTGGACAAACAAGAGAAGGAGCTCGGTCTTCGGAAGACGCAAGCGGAGATTGACTATTACAATCGCCGCGATCCAATCGATCCGATTGACACGATGATCGCAGATCGGATGCGCGGCTTGCAGTCGCCATCACAAGCACCACGTCCCGCACCTCCGGTCCCCTACATGCAGCAGCAAAGCTTTGAGGGCGCGCCGCAACAACCGAGACTGCAGAATATCAACAACACCATCGGAGCGCCGCCGCCATCTCCGCAGCCACAGTCTGGCCTGATGCCCGGCGTTCAGCTTGTCGGGGACACGCTATCCGACGGTGGTGATCAAGAACCACATCAGGCGGTCGGAGGCGATGAGGAAATCGATACCCCAATGGGGCCAATGTCGCGCCGCGATGCAATGCAACTTGGCGCGCAGATGTCCCTCAACCCGAAGCGCGCAGCATTCGGAAAAATCCTCGTTGATCTTGCGAAAGAAGGTTCAGGCGGCCCAGGGCAACTCGCTAAACCGGCTGAGACCGACTTAGACAAGGGCATTATTAGCGCAGCGAATACACTCGGACGACTGAGCGACATAAGGAAAGGGTTCAAGCCAGAATTTCAAACTCTGGCGGGTAAATTTAAAATGTCTGGGGCATCGTGGAGTTCATTTCTTGGCGCCGATCCAGATAAGACATTCGGTGCGGGCACGACGCAGATGCTCAAAGATTATTCGGCCTACAGATCGACGGCTTACAATAACTTCAACATGCTCTTGAAAGAATTGTCCGGCACGGCGGTGTCCGCGCAAGAACTCCAGCGGCAAAAACTCGTTCAGCCGAATCCTGGCGAAGGGATTTTCGATGGTGACGATCCGATTACTCTGCAGTCGAAGCTCGACAACGGAGAGCGTGTTGCTCGGGCCGCCATGGCACGTATGAATTTCATGCGTTCACGCGGTCTAAAGTTCGACAGAAACACCGCTGAGCAGTTTCTCAGCCTCGACGATGTTCCTGCAGCGATCGACAAACGGGGGCATGAAATCGAGCAGAAGTTGAAGGCGCAAAACCCGAAGATTGACCCGATGTCGTTGGAACGCGCCACGAAGAAGCAACTCTCCAAGGAGTTTGGCATCTGATGGGGAAATATTCGGATGCACTACTAAACCCGGTAGCCGATCAAGCGTCGGAGCAGAACGGGCCACGACCGGGCAAATACTCTTCTCAGTTGCTCGGATCGCCATCCGTAGACCCAAAAGCCGCCGACCCCAACGCGACGCCTGACGCACCGACATGGTGGGGACGTCGGAAGCAAGACATCCAGGGCCGTCAGGATCAACGCTTTAAAGATCTTGGGACCGTTTACCAGCAATTCCCCGGCGAACTCGAAGCGGCGGGCGGTTGGGAAGGTTTTCTTGGAGCTTCCGACGCGCAACTAGGCGATGTGTTTGAGAAGAAGCTTGGCGATCGATTCATCCGTCGAGAGCAGGACGCCAACGGTTACGACATCTTCGTCACTAAAGGTGAGGATGGCCAAGAGCAACGCGGCTACCTGAATAAGCCTGGCCTGGACAGCGAAGACGTGACGCGCGCCATTCGCGGGACACTGCCGTATGCGCTCGTCGGGGGTGCGATCGGCGCGGCTACACGCGGCGCCGGTATTGGCATTCAGGCGATCTCCCAGGGCGTCGGCGCGGGAACTACGAGTGTTGCAGGTGACGTGGCGCAAATTCCACTCGGATCGGATCAGTTCGTCGAACTTGGCAAGGCTGGGGCGATGACCGCGTTCGGTGCAGGTGCGCCGGTGCTTGGTGCGGCCGCTGGCGCGCTTTGGCGCCGGTTCGTCACCATCCCAGGTCTAATCGATAGATCAACCGGTCAGCTGACGCCGAAAGGGATGGAAGTCGCAAAATCGGCGGGCATTGACACGACCAACATCGAACCGGATTTCGCCAAGGCGTTCTCGGAATCGCTTGCGAGATCGGGTAATTCCGCAGAAGCGGCGACCGAAGGCAGTCTGTCCCAGTTCAATATTCCGGCAACACGTGGGCAGATCACGAAAGATCCGTATCTCCTCACGCAAGAGGAAGGGATGCGCCGCCGTCTCTACGGCGAGAGTGCACAGGACACGATGCGCGGTTTTGATCAGCGTCAGTCAGAAGCGATCGAACGCGCTGCATTTGGTGACGACAGCAGTCATTTTGTGGGCATCGGTGGACGGATCAATCCCGATCGCGTCATCGGCGGCGGACAAGCCGACCGTGCACCAGGCGTTTTAGGCGAGAGCGTGCAGGATGCGTTGCAGTCTGCCAGACAAGGTGCGAAGCAGCAGGAATCCAAACTTTGGGACGATAACGTCAAGAACCTTGCAGCAACTCCCGAAGCACTCGAAACCTTGCGCCCGAACATCACTGCGGCTCTCGCTGACGAGACGGCGTTCACGCCGACAGGCGAAGCGATGGCAAAGGTGCTCGGAGAGTTCGCAGAAGGCAAAGCGCCGGTGAATGCGGCCGGGGGCATCGAATTAAAGCCCGTGCAGACGGTCGACCAGATGCGGCGGAGGCTCGGTGAGCTTGTCGAAGCGGCACCGGATGCCGACAAATACCAAGCAGGAAAGATATACGACGCCTTCAACGATTGGATCGGGGACGCGGCGAGCAAATCTCTTCTCGCGGGTGACCCCGCAGCCGCGATGCAACTCGTCAAAGCGCGGGCCTTTACCAAAGAGGTGCGTCAGATTTTTGAGCCGCGCGCTGCTGATGGAACGCGATCCGGCGCCGGTCGCAGAATCATTGCAGCGCTCGATGGAGCCAAGGCAGATAGCGGCGAGAGCGTCATTAAAAATCTCATCGGTACGCCCGGTTCGCGCGATGTTCCGTCCGGGGCGGTTCATGCGCTGCGCAACGTCAAAATCGCGCTAGACCGGTTCGCTCCTCAGCACGCAACGCAAGCTTGGAACGATATTCGGCTTGCGTACTGGTCGCGGCTCGTGACTGGGAAGAACGGCGATCTTCTCGGCCCGACCGCAATGGCAAGTAATCTGAAATCGGCTCTCCACAATCAGGCGAGCGTAATGCAGACGCTATACACCGAGCCAGAACGGCGACAGATCACCCAGATGCTCAAGGCGCTGGAAACGGTGTCTTACAAGCCGCCAAATGCGTCGGGATCAGGCTATACCGCTGCATCTTTCGCCAAGGAAGGCATTCTTAGGATCATTGACTCGTTTGGCATTGGAACGCCCGCGCGGGCGGTGCTGGAGAGAACGGGTATCGGCAACGCCTGGAATTCAGCAGCCGCGAAGCAGGCGGTGCGGTCAACTGCAAGGCCTGTTCGGCCGAATGTTGCGCCGTATGTGCTCGGTGGCGCGCAGGCAGATCAGCATAGGCGTTAATCCGGCGGGCGATAGTCCCAAAACTTCCAGATAATCACGCCCATTACGACCCAGAAGCCTGCGTACCAGTGCCAGTTCTCCGGGGACGTGGCGAAGCGAACGAACACGCCCAGCAGACCCATGCCGATCGTCATACAGACGAACATGAATAGTGGCTTCCAGCGCTCTGGATCGCCTCGGAACATTAGGAAATCCCCCATATGACCGACGCCGTTGCCGTATGGCCTCCGGGCTATCGCCTAACCGACTCTGAAACCGGTGCTCCCATCATCGGGGCGACCATTCAATTCTTCGACGCTCAGTCGACCAACCCTAAAACCGTTTACGCCGACCGTGACCTCTCTGTCGAGTTGGGAACGTCCGTCGTCACCGATTCTCTTGGGTGCCCAACATCCAATGGAACGGCAAAAACCGACGTGTTCGTCGGACCGGCCGATTACAAGGTCGTCATCAAAGACGCCAATGGCGTCGTCATCGAAACCAAGGACAACCGCCCCGGAGCTACGGTTTCCGCCTCATCGGTCGATGTCGCCGTCACTGCAATATTCCCCGTCGTCACGAAGTCGCTGAGTTACACCGTACTTCCAGAGGACCAGAACACGACCTTCCTGGTCAATTGCTCATCTGGAAACGTGACACTGACGCTGCCCTCCGCAACCGATGTCGCCAATGGATGGAAGATAAAGGTCCAGCACGCAGGATCGGCCAACCAGGCAATCATCGTCAGAAAGTCCGGGTCTGGGCAATCGATCAACGAAGGCACCAAGACCTATGGCGGCGCGTCGTTTGCTCTGGCGCTGAACGGCGAGGATTGCGAGATCACGTCGGACGGCGGCAACTGGCGTGTCTCAGCTCACACTACCCCATTCATCAAAAACAGCCAGGGCGTCATTCCGATCGTCGATCGTCTGGCGACGTCTCCGGGATCGCCAGCCGCTGGATCAGCCTATCTCCTCACGGGCGTCGGTGGTTCGTGGTCAACCTTCACCACGGGAGATATCGCGCTCTACACCGGGGCAGGCTGGGTCAGCATTACGCCGTACACAGACTGCGGTTGGCTCGTCTTCGTGCAAGACGAGAACCTCTACTATGAGTTTCAGGATTCAGCTTGGGTCTCGCAAAACGCAACGACGGGCCGCGCTGGCCGGGTGAAAGTCGCCAACCAAACGTCTCAGGAAGCCGCGGCGGCGAACGACACTGCAGTTACGCCCGGCACGCAGCAGTGGCATCCCTCTGCCGTGTCCGTGTGGGGCAAGGCGAGCGTTTCCGGCGGCAATCCTAGTCTCGTTGCGTCGTTCAATATGACCAGTATCACCGATTCGGGTGTAGGGGATCTGACGGCGACCATCGCGACAGATTTCTCAAGCAACGCTTGGGCGTGCGCTGCGCTCCTGACGAACGCGAGCGGCAGCAATATTCAGTTTGCCGGGATCGTTTCGGGGGGGCAATCCGCAGGTGCCGTCGAGTTCGCCTGTACCACGCGTCAGGACGCTGACGGGCTGAGCGACCCGGGGGCGTGGCACTGGTCTGGCCTTGGTGATCAATGACGCGTGAGCGCATTCTCGACACCCGCGCCAACGGCCGGGTGGCTGTGACGTGTCCGGCAGAGTCCGGGATCAGTTACCTGATGCGCGGATCAACAGATCCGTTCCATCCCTGGCACGGACGTCCGTGGTGGTTCTGGATCGTCCAGTTCAATCGCATGATCGCGCGCGGTGTCCTGCCCCGGGCTGCCTACCGCTATTGCCGGATGATGGTAACGGGCGGCTGCACGCGACGAGATGCGATCCAGCTCATTGCGGAGCGCGACTGCGGGCATTTGGGCGGCGCCCTAGAGATTATCGACATCGACGACCTTCCGAACGACCGAACCTACCGGGACGCATGGCGACGATCCGCCAATGGCGGGCCGGTCTGGATCGACAGCGACCACGCGCAACGCATCGACGAAGCAATCATGTGGAAGGCTTACAATGAGAGAACCTGAAGAAATGGGCTGGTTCCAGGTGGACGGCGAGGATGGTTTTCCGCGCGCCTGCAACGGCGTGAAGCGACTAATGCCGGAAGGCTCGATCGAGATCACCGAAGACGTGGCGAGAAAGATTTCGGATGATGTGCGAGCGCGGGCACCGCAGATGCAGATGGTGTCCCGGAGAGATACCGGCGGATCGGCGCCTGTGGACCTGCAACCCATACAAGACCAGATCGACGCTCTGAAACAGACGGTCATCGGTCAGGCGCGCGCCATCGACGCCCAGGACGTCGAAGTGAAAGCCGTCAACACGTCGCTTGTCGAGCTTCTTAAGGGGCAAAAGAAACTTGGCGGAGGGGGTGGGGCATGAAGCTCTCAGACGCAGGGCGCTTCCGCCCCTTCCGAATTTTATAAATCAGAGAGTCGGACACGCCGTATTCTGCAGCGAGACGGCGGAATACGACGCCACCGGCGTCCAGCCGCGCGATTATCTCACGCAGCTGCGCGTCAGAGAGCTTCGCACTCGGGTGTTTTTCGCCGCGCAGATCGAGCAATCCTGTTTCCCATTGCTTCTGCGTGTTTTCCTCTAGCGACACCCATTCAAGATTGGTCGCTCGATTATCCAGCTTGTCGCCGTTTATGTGATTGACCGTAAGCTGAGGATCATACCCCGGCACAAACGCCTGAGCGATCAATCGGTGAAGGAGAAAACGGTGCCTTTTTCTCTGAACGTAAAAAGCGACGGCGCGGTAACCGTGGTTGCCGACTTCGCCTGCGATCATCTGATCGGGCTTAGTTTGTTCGCTAACGGTGCCCCACTTAGTCCGTATGCGGTAGCGGCGGTTCGAAACCCGCATCCGGCCGCGATCTGACACCTCTATCACCCCGCCATATCCGGGCAGGAAGTCGATGCGTTTCCATTGTTCCATTTGAGAAAGATACCACAATGGCGAAGCTTTCGGCCGAAGGAAAACGGCTTATCTACTCATTTGAGGGGCTTCATAAAGCGCTCGGAGATGGCCGCTATGCCGCCTATCTCTGCCCTGCTGGCGTGCCGACGATCTATGCCGGATGCACCACGGGTGTGAAGATCGGCATGGTCGTCACCGAGGCCGAAGGCGAAGCGATGTTCGCCAAGGAAATGGGGCGCTTCGAAGAGGCCGTCACGGAAGCGGTGACTGTCTCCATCAATCAGAACGAAGCGGATGCGCTCATCAGCTTCGCCTACAACATCGGCGTTGCCGGGTTCAAGGGTTCAACGCTGCTCAAGAAGTTGAACAAGGGCGACAGGAAGGGCGCTGTGGCCGAGTTCGGCCGATGGAACAAGGCGACCGTCAAAGGAAAGAAAGTCGCGCTCGCAGGGCTCACGTCGCGGCGTACACGGGAAGCCTCGCTTTTTCAGAAGCCGATGGCTGCGCCGGAAGAACCGGCCATGCCGCATGTCGTGTCGGAAAGCGCTGACCCCCCCTCGCGCAAAACCGTCGCTGCTGTCGCTGTCAGCGCCGCTACGGGCGTGGCTCAGTTCATGCCAGCCGATCCGCTGACCTCCGTCGAAACCGCCTTGAAGACCGGCCAGCGCGTCAAGGGCATCAGCGATCAGGGACACGGCCTCTACAGCTGGGCCTCCGCCGGTGTGCCGCTCTCCGCTCTGCTCGCAATCGCAGCCTGTGGCGGGTTCTACTACCTCATCTGCCACTACCTGCCGAAGAAACAGGAGACGCCGACATGACCGCTCTCGCAAGCCTGATCCCATGGTTCGGCACGACCTTGGGCCGTCTCGCCGTCATCGGTTTCATTGCCGGCGCGTGGTTCGGCTGGCTCTATCACCACGACAGTAAGGTTGAAAACCGCGTTATCTCGAAGATCGAACAACGGAACTCAGCCAATGTCGAAAAAGCTACCGCCGCGCGCCGCTCTGTCGAAACGGTTCCTCTCGATCAGCTTAACGACCGTTATCGGCGCAACGATTAGCGGCTGCTCGAGCCTGCCGATCGATAGCGGCTGCAAAAGCTTCGCTCCGATCCACTGGAGTCGGCAGGACACTGCGCAAACGCAGCGTGAAGTGGTCGCTCACAATCGCGCCTGGGACAGTATCTGCAAGGGGTAGGACGCGCCACCGCCCTACACTTCTCACCTACTAACGAGTGCCTGCGTTCCCAACATGGAACGAAAGATCATGACCCATGCAAAACTCCGACGGGTTGCCACCGAGCTGGCCCTGGATGCTCAATATCGAGCGCCGGGTTACCCGCTTGGAAACCCTCATTCGGCAACGTGGAGCGAAGACTACGGACCGGAGCGGCGAATCCCCCAAGTGGCAGCCCAGAGACTTCATGATGGCTGGTTCGGGCCTGGCGATGGTGTTCGCAGCTCTGAGCGAGAAAGTCGGCTGGTCGACCGTGGTCGCCGGTCTCGTCCGTCTCTATGGAGGAAAGTAACCGCAGGCATTTGCCCCGGAACTCAGGTGTTCCTCGCTTGCGTGGGGATCGTGACGTTCATTCTGGTGGTGTGATCCACCGCCCGTGCTACCGCCCGTGAAAGGCGTGAACGCGAAGCGAACGAATCGCCAGTCAATAGCGTGAAAACGCCATAAAACACGGAAGACGGGTTTCTTCGGGAGCAAGGGGTCGGAGGTTCGAATCCTCTCGCTCCGACCAACACTTTCCAACGCGTTAGCGAATTTGGAGAGCTAACGCCTTCCAGACATTCTCCAAGTAACCCTGTTTTTTTGCAGGCGCAGAATGACGTTGCGAGCACACTGCGTGCGTACCCTGCTGCAGTTTTCGGGTGGCCGACCGTTGATGCCACCCGGTTTTGTCGGCTTCATCGATACGGTCGTCGATAAGCCCGTCTTTCGACTGCGCTCAGCGTGATCGCTTCAGCTATCCGAACGTGAAAGCGTACGCTTCGACACCGGGATCGAGAAACTCAATCGAAAATGTCCGCTCGCGCGTAGAGTCGGCTTGCCGCACGAGTTGATACAGGCGGTTGTTTGTGACGGTGCCGTTGCCTTCGGCATCTGTATCCGCGCCGTGGTCAGCGCCAGGCGCTTTGCCATCGATAGTCACGCGAAACCGCACGGGCTTTCCATCCGCGCCAGGGCCAAGCACGAGATGCAGATCGCGTGCGTGGAAACGATAGTCGATCGAACCGGGCGCCGCGTCGAGCCGCGCATGCTGACCGCCGATCGTCCACTTGCCAGCCAGCGCCCACTGATTGAGCATCGGCGTTGACGCACTCGCACGGTAGTCGTGCGCAACGTCGCGAACTGCGCCGCCCGGCGAGACGAAATTCTCCGCGCGATTGTAGCCGATGTACGTTTCCGGCGACTTGACGAGATCGAGCTGTGAAGACGCCTCGACGCCCGAACCCGTCACCGCAACGGTCGTCTGCGGAATGTTCGATTGGCCAGCTTCCATGAGAAGCTTCTGAATGACTTTCTCAGAGCGCTCGTATTCGCCTTCGCCGTAATGATGGTAGCGCACGTTGCCATGCGCATCGATGAAGTAGTGCGCGGGCCAGTACTGATTTTTGAATGCGCGCCAGATGCTGTAATTGTTGTCGATCGCGACGGGGTAGGAAATTTTGAGGTCCGTCAGCGCGCGGCGAACATTGTTGGCATCCTTCTCGAACGCGAACTCCGGCGTATGCACGCCGATGACGACGAGGCCGTCATTCTTGTACTTCTCGGCCCACGCCCGAACGTAGGGGATCGTCCTCAAGCAATTGATGCACGAGTACGTCCAGAAATCGATGAGCACCACCTTGCCCTTGAGTTCGTCGGCACTGAGCGGCGGCGAATTGAGCCATTCGACCGCGCCGCCAAGCGACGGCAACATGCCTTCGATCGCCAGATCATCTGACGTGTGTGCAACCTTTGCATCGTCGCCCGATCCACGCGGTTTGCGAAACGCATCCACGAGGCGCTGCTCGATTGCCGCCGTGCTGGTCGTGGAGAGCCGAGTCAGGAAGCCGGTGTCGGCGCCAAGCGCGATAGCAGCCGTGGCGGCGAGAACGGCAACGCCGAGACCGCGGCGAATCCATTCACTCGTTCCGAGTGACCCCTTCATCGCCTGGAAGACGCGGTTTCCTGCTAACAGCGCGAGCGCCAGCGACGTTGCGGCGCCGGCCGCATACGCGACGAGCAGACCCGTCGTTTGCACATTCGCGCCGTTGAGAGCCGCGCCCGTCAGGATCAACCCGAGGATTGGTCCCGCGCACGGAGCCCAAAGAAGTCCGATAGCGCCGCCGAGCAGCAGCGGAGAGAGGATCGATTGCTTTTCGCCAGCAGCAGTCGTTGCATCCGCGCGTTGCGACAAGCGGTTTCCTAGCGCCACGACTGGCCGCGACAGCCGCTCTGCAAGCTCTGGGAAAATCAACGTCACCCCGAGCAGCGCCATGACCGCGAGCGCGATATAGCGGCCGTAAACATTTGCCGCCACGGCCCATCCGCCTCCGACCGCCGCAAGCGTCGCGACCAGCGCGAACACCACCGCCATGCCGATCAATGTCGGCAGCCCGTTGCTGTAAAACGGACGATCGGCGCGCGCGAATACGAACGGAAGGACCGGCAGAATGCAGGGGCTGACGATGGTCAGAACACCGCCGAGGTAGGCGAGCAGGAGCAGCAGCATGCAAAATCTCGGTTTACGGTTTGGGCCGCCACGCGGGAGCGCGGCTTGTCATACGCTAAACCGTACGCGCCCGAACCCCGTGCCGTTACCGCTCCGCGCGCCGAAAGCTGCGCACGCCGGAAAATTGCCTAGTCTTGCACCCGCGCCGCGGCGGCAGTCGTGCTTCGCTGCGGCAGTGCCGTCTCGGAAGGAGGCACTATGGGCCAACCTGCGGCGACGTATTTGCGAAACCACGCGCTGAACGCCTCCGGAACCGCAGACACTTGGCGTTGGATCACCTCCGGGCTCGACCAGCTGAAGCCGTCGCACTCTTCCGGATTGGGAGCGATGGCTCCGTCATACCTGCCGCTAAAGATATGGACGAGTTCGTTCTCGATCAGGCCGCCATCAAGTTCGGCGCGATAAGTGAATGTGCCGATGGGCGCGAGCGGGCACGAGAAGCCCATCTCTTCATTGAGCCGCCGGAACGCCGCGTCCCCCGCGCTCTCGCCGGGGCGAGGATGCCCGCAGCACGAGTTCGTCCAAAGGCCACCCGAATGATACTTGTCGATCTGGCGTCGCTGCAGCAGCAGCCGTCCATTCCTGTCCCAGATCATCACCGAGAATGCACGATGCAGCGCGCCGCGCAGGTGCGTCTCTAGTTTCTCAGCGATCCCAAGCTCTCGGTCCTCGCTATCAACGAGGATGACGTCTTCGTGCAGCATAATTTAGTAAACCCAAATGCCCGTCGTTGCCCAAGCATATCACAGCGCGCCCGCGATGCTTCGGCTTAAATACAACAATGCCCGGTTCATCCGACATTACCGTGCCCGAGAAAAGGCACTGTGCGCGTAGTTTTACGTGACGATAAAGTCACGCGCGTGAGTTGCAGAACACCAGTTCGCAGATTATTGTTGTCGCATCGACTCTCGTGTCGACCGGGTCAACGATGCACCGTTTGCTGAAAATCTTATTCGGCTTCGTCTTTGCGGTTCGCTGTATGCTGCCCGTCGGCTTCATGCTGGCTGCATCACCGGTGCAGGGCGCTGGGATTGAAATCATCATCTGCACCGGCCACGGCCTGCAAAGCATGACGGTCGCCGATTCGGATAGTTCGGTGCCGGAGAAGTCGCCTGTCTCCGCGAAGGACACCTGTCCGTATACGCCAGTAGGCGCAACCGCACCCGCGTCCGAAGCGCTGCCCAGCCTCGCTCGGACAGTTGAATACGTTGCGGTCGCCTATCGCATCATCGCCGATCATTACAGCGCGACGCCGTTGCCGAGCGCCCGATCCGCCCGAGGGCCACCGACCGCTTGATCTGACAGTTCCGAGTATTTTGCCGCGGCCGCAGGTCGTCCTTAGAGACGCCGCACCGCATTCTCGAAGCATCAGTTTCAGTGGAATACATCCATGTTTCCTAAGTCCAGCCGATGTCCGGAAACCGCGCGCGAGGTGCGACGCAATCCGACAAACGGCCACTCACGCCGTGCAGCAGTCGCTCTATGCGCGCTCGCTGCGTTCTTCACCGGTCCCACAGCCTTGTCGGCACAGGACGCCGAGCCTGCGCAAGACGAAATCTCGCTGCCGGACGTAACCGTGCAGCAGACGCCTGCCCAACAAGCTGCGGCCAAGCCACGGCAGGGGCAGAAGTCGCAGAACAAAACAGCCGCGAAAAAACCAGCGAAGCCGGTCGCGCAGCCCGTTCAACCTGCGTCGCTTCCAACGAGCGAGCCGAACTTCCCACTGACTATAGATGCTGCCAGCCTTCGCCCGGCTGAGAGCAATCCCGGAGCGCCGTCATCCGGCGTTGCAGGCATCGCCGGAGCCAACTCGGCAGGCGCACAAACCGCAACCAGCGCCAGCATGAAGCGCTTCGAGAACACGCCGGTATTCTCGGTGTCCGACATTCTGCACGACGTGCCGGGTGTTTCGCTGAAGCAGGGCAATGGCCCGCGCGACATGGGCATATCGATCCGCGGATCCAACGCCCGCAACGGCTTCGCCATTCGCAACATCGTTATCTTTGATGACGGATTTCCGGTAACGCAGCCAGATGGCCTTTCGCGGAGCGACCTGATCGATCCGCGCGCCTATTCCGGCGTCGACGTCTGGCGCGGACCATCGTCAGCGCTGTTTGGAAACTACGCGACCGGTGGCGCCATCAATTTCCGCACCCGCCCGGGCGGCGAGATCAATGGCGTCGAATACGGCGTTGATGTCGGCAGCTCGAATTACCTGAACAACTATGTGATCGGCGGCACAAGTGGCGACGGCTACGAAGCATCCGTCTTCATGAGTGACGTGCGCGGCGACGGCAACTTTGGCTACAGCGCGTTCGACACGCAAACCATCAACGCCCTCATCACGCTGATGCCGACATCCAAAGACAGGATCACGCTGAAGGCGATCAATAACGAAGTCGACACCGAGCTGCCGTTCCGCATGTCGCTGAACAACTTCAAGCTCAATCCCTATCAAAAAGGATGCGAGAAGGCCGCCACCGCTGCGCCGGGCTGCGTCATCAACAATTTCTCGGCAACGGGTTCGGGAACACGCACGCCGCAAACCGCGGAGGAAGCAGGCGCTGGCCGCAACGATCGCCGAAGCATCGGCGGCATGCGCTGGGAGCATGATTTCGACGCCGCGACGACGGGACAGATCCAATTCGTCATCGACGACCGCAACATCAGTCAGCCGACCGGAACGACCAGTTCGATCGGCGATTACCTGTCGTACAATTTGAGCACCGGCATCACCAACCGCGCCACCTTCGCGGGCCTGCCAACGCTTCAATACCTCGGCGCGTTTTGGAATTACCTGCCGGTCGACGGGCTAACGTACAACGTGGCGCCGGGTGGCAATGCCCGCCTTGGTCTGCTGCAATCCCGAACGATCGGCTCGACGATGAACTACGGCGCGCGTGCGCGTCAGGAAGTGCAACTGACGGACGCGATCTCTGTCGTCGGTGGAGCGACTGTCGAACGGACGGCGCTGAACGGATCGCAACGGAGCTTCCGCTATAATCCCGACGGCTCGCTGCTGAGCGAGGCATCGGTCTCGGCGGATCGCGAAATGACGAACATCGCTCCCGAGCTTGGCGTTCTCTACCGGGCAAACCGGCAGTGGCAACTGCGCGCTCGCGTCGGCACAGGCTACGGCACGCCCGCGTTCACGAACCTGTTCGTGACGCCAGAGGGCACGCCGGGCAACAACACCGATCTCAAGTCGCAGAAGAACGTCGGCTACGATCTCGGCGCGGACTGGACCCCGGTCAACGGCGTGATGTTGAGCGTCACAGGCTTCTACGAGTTCTTCAACGACGAACTCGTGTCGCAAGCGCCGCCGACTGCGGGCCTGCCGAACTTCACCTTTAACGCTCCAGGCTCTGAGCACCGCGGCATTGAAGTGGCCGCCAATATCGATCTGGGCGGAGGTGCGCGTCTGACGACCGCCTATCTCTTCAACGACCAGATTTACACCGATTATGCCGAAATGCTCGCGGGCGCCGCCAGTCCGGTCAGCCGGAACGGCAATAAGATCCCCGGAGTTTCGCCCCATGAATTGACGGCGCGGCTGAGCTACGATGTGCCAACCGGCCTTTATAAAGGCGTCGGTGCTTACGTCGAATATCAGTGGCACGACGGTTTCTACATGGAGAACGCAAACCTGCTGACGGCGCCCGGCTATCAGCTGGTCGACGTCAACCTGCATTACGAAAAGAAGCTCGATTGGGGCCCGATCCGCTCGCTGATGGCCTACGTCGAAGTGCGCAACATATTCGACGAAACCTACATCGCGTCAGCCAATAACATCACCGACGCGGTGACCAGTACGCCAGTCACGCTGGCGAACGCGCCAGGCTCCATCTATTCCGGCGCCCCGCGAACCTATTACGGCGGTATGAAAGTGAGGTTTTGAGTATGCGTAAGTATCTTCTTGCCGGTGCGAGCGCAGCATTGCTCGCACTCATCACCGCTCCGCCTGCCGCGCAGGCGCACAACGGTCATCATCACGGCCCCGCAACCGCCTGCAAGACGACAGAGCTTGCGTGCGCGAGTGTCGTCTCGACAACATTCGGATCCGATGGAAAGCTGTGGCTCGTATGGGCTGCAGGCGGTCGGATCTCCGTTGCAAGCTCGACGGACCTGGGCCAGCACATTTCGACACCTGTTATGCTGCCCAAGACCGAGTCTGGCCTCGACGACGGCCCCGATGCGCGCGCGAAGATCGCGGTGGGTAGCGCAGGCGAAGTGATCGTGACGTTCGCAACGCGTGATGAAAAATACAATGGCCACGCATTCATCACGCGCTCGAACGACGGCGGCAAAACATTTGCGACACCCGAACCCATCACGTCGAACTCACCGAGCCAGCGCTTCGAAACGGCGGTGATTACACCTGATGGCCGCGCGTTCGTTGCCTGGATCGATAAACGCAACATGGCCGCTGCGAAAAAGGCTGGCATACCTTATGAGGGCGCAGCGCTCGCGTATGCGTGGAGCGACAAGACCGGCGGCAAGCTCGAAACAGCTACGATCGCGCGCGACAACACGTGTGAGTGCTGCCGCATCTCCGTCGCGTTCGATGCCGCGTCCGAGCCGGTGGTCATGTTCCGCAACATCTTCGATGGTGGAATTCGCGATCACGCCGTCATTGCGTTTTCGAACGCAGGCAAGCCCGGCGAACTGCACCGGGTGAGCGATGACGACGCGAAGATCGACGCATGTCCGCATCAAGGCCCCACCCTCGCCATCGGCCCGCAGGATGTCTATCACGCGACGTGGTTTGCGCTCGGCCGCAAACTGAAAGGCAACTACTACGCCCGCTCGGAAGATAACGGGAAGACGTTCTCAACGCCGGTGCATCTCGGACGTACTGGAACGCAGACGTCTCGTCCTTACGTCTTGGCCACGGCGAACAAGGTCTACCTCGTCTACAAATCGTTCGACGGCGAAAAGACGGACATCGAGCTGATGACGTCGGCGGACGCGGGAAAAACGTGGGATGCTCCGCGCGTCGCAGCATCGACGGGCGATGAATCGGATCATCCCCTGTTGGTTGCCGACAAAACGGGCAATGCCTACCTATCTTGGATGACGGTGAAAGACGGCTATCGGCTCATTCCGCTGGAGCCACAATCATGAACGTATTCCAGGGCGCCACGCCAACCCCACGCAGACGCAACACGGCCGTCGCGCTTCTCGCTGCGGCAGCCTCATTGCTATCGATTACCGCGGTGTGGGCTGCCGAGCCCCTCCGCAACCTCGACGCGGCGACTTGGAAAGCCTTCGCGGAAAGCCGCCAGGGTCGCCCGATGATCGTGCACTTCTGGGGCCTGACGTGTGGCAACTGCATGGTCGAACTTAAAGATTGGGGCCGCTTCGCTGCCGAGCATCCCGGAACGGAGATCGTGCTCGTCAATTGGGACCGCCGCAACGCCGACAGAAAACGGATGGGCACCGCGCTAACCGAGTCGGGTCTCGGACATCTGCCGAGCTTTGCTCTTGCTGACGGATACGAAGAAAAGCTCCGCTTTGCAGTCGACCATGACTGGCAAGGCGAGCTCCCCTACACGAGACTTGTCGCGGGCGACGGCTCCGTCACGACGTTCTCGGGCACAGCTGACTTTACGAAGCTGACGCAATGGCTGGACGGCACGATCAAGCATTACGACTGATGCGAATTTGGCATTTGCGCGAAGTGATTCGCGCAGTGCTGCCTGGCCTCTATCCCAATCCACCTTGTCAATCGTCTCGATGGCGCGGATTATTGTCGCGGTCCGATTCGTGAGCGTGCTGGACAGGGAGAAGAGCTAATGAATATCGATCCCCAAGCATTGATCATCTGGTTGATAGTCGGCGCCGTTGCCGGTTGGCTGGCTGGACAAATCGTCAAAGGCGGCGGCTTCGGCCTCGTCGGAGACATCATCGTCGGAATCGTCGGCGCGTTCATCGCGGGTGCGTTGTTCCCGAGCCTGCATTTTTCTCTCGGCGGCGGCATCCTCGGCGCAATTATCACAGCCGCGATTGGTGCCATTCTGCTGCTCTTGGTTTTGCGATTGGTTCGACGAGGGGTTTAGCGAAACCTCGTCACAACTGATTTTCGGCGCGAAGCCGGCTGCTATGGCAGCCGGTTGCGTGTCCCGAAAGCCAGCTTAACAGTCGCGTTTGAATTGTGCGGAACCGTCACTCAGCTTGAGATGAACCGCTGCGAATCCCGTAGCACCGATTCCGCTTCGCGCACCATGCGCTCGATAATCGTCGACACCGGTTCGATCTCCCGAATTAATCCGACAACCTCACCGACAAACGTATTGCTGCGATCGGGATCGCCTTCGGCCCAGGCCGCGCGATACTTGGCGGCTTCCTCGTCGGCCACCGTCATCAGCTCGGCTTCATTGCCATGCCAGCGCGCGATGAAAGCGTTCTTCAGAACACGCGCCGAATAGCGCTGCGGCCACGGCAGCTTCCGCGCGAGATCCATCGTCTGCGAGCGAATGGTATCGTCACCCGTCGCGTTAAGGGCGGCGCGATGCATTCCCTCGCTGACGTTCGCTTCCGTTGACGCCCACAGGCGCGAACCGATCATTGCCCCGTCGGCACCGAGAAGAAGCGCGGCAGCCAAACCGCGTCCATCGCCAATGCCACCCGCGGCACAAAGAAGAACGTCTGATTTTTTGGCCGCGATGAGATCCGCGACTTCCGGAATGAGCGCAAGCGTGCCGCGCTTCTCTCCGTGTCCGCCCGCTTCTGAACCTTGGGCGATCACGACATCAGCACCGCAATCAATCGCGCGCTCGGCATCACGCCGCGTTTGGACTTGGCAGAAAAGCAGCGCACCGGATGCCTTGATGCGATCCGCGAAAGGAGCGGGATCACTGAATGACAGCAGAACGGCGCGCGGCTTATGCGCCAACGCGAGATCGAGGAGTTCGGGCTGTCTGCCAAGTGACCAAGTAATGAAACCGCAGCCGACCTTCTGATCTCCGGCCGCGCGAAATTCTTGTTCAAGCCATTGGGCGTCGCCATAGCCGCCGCCGATCAGTCCGAAACCACCGGCCGCAGTCACCGCCGCCGCGAGCTTGCCACCAGCAGCAAACGCCATCGGTGCGTTGATGATCGGAAAGCGCAGCGAAAGCCGCTCAGTCAAACGTGTGTTTAACATAGTCCCCTCCAAAATATTTTGTTCGTTCGCAGCGGACGCACAGCATGGTGCTGTCGCGTCAAGCGGCGCGCAATTGTTCGCAACGTAGAGATCGTTCGAGGGGCGTCGAGCTAAGGTGCGCGCGGCGCGGCTCGGATAGGGCGGGTAAACCCGTGATCGTCACTCTGCGGCCGATCCAGAGTTATCGCAACTCCAAGTATTGTCGCGCTCGTGATGGCTGGGAGCTGAGCGGGACCCTGCGCCGCAGAAGATCCGGCGACGGAGTCATTGCGGAATGGCGGGAGAGTCCATAAGATACATTACGTTTGCATCTTTTGGTGAACACATGACCGAAACTGCACTGAGCCCGCCGCATCCCAAAGCTCCCGGCATCGAAGCGGGCATCGACGAAGCGATGATTGCGATGGTTGTGGACCGCTTCTACGCGGCTGTCCGCGAAGACCCGTTGCTTGGTCCGGTGTTCAATTCCCGCGTCGAAGATTGGGATGAGCATCTGACAAAGCTCAAAGCGTTCTGGTCGTCGGTCGTATTGATGACGGGACGCTACAAGGGCCGCCCGATGCCGGTTCACGTCGCGATCGAAGAAATCACGCCGCAGCATTTCGCGCGCTGGCTGGCGCTGTTCGCGGAAACGGTAGAGCGTGATTGCCCACCCGCCGCAGCAAAATTATTCATCGACCGCTCGCGCCGCATTGCGGAGTCATTGCATCTCGGCATTCAGGCCAGTCGCGGCATCATCGGTTGACGTCGCGGGCGCATATCAAGACGCGACAGCTCTCGGTCCAAATAGAATGACGAGCGTACCCAGCACGCAGATCGCGCCGCCGACCGAATCCCAGAAATCCGGACGCGCGCCTTCCATGCCCCACAGCCACGCGAGAGACGCGACGACGTAAATCCCACCGTAAGCGGCATAGGCCCGCCCGGCGTGGCTAACGTCGATCTGCGTCAAGAGGTATGCGAAGCCAATCAGGCAAGCGACGCCCGGCAGCATCCACCAGCCCGAAGCATTCTCTCGCGCCCAGATCCAGAAAGCGAAGCATCCCGCGATCTCGAGAATTGCGGTGAGTGAGAAAATGAAAATGGATGTCATGGCTTCCCCGGCGATAGGCGCTGCAAGTCCATGACACCAGACCTCACCCTGTTTCGTCCAGAGGCGCTTTCGAGACGACACGGACGAAGAACCGCTGTGGCGCGCAAGACGCGCAAAAAACGCCTGCGCCGAAGTCAGCGGCTGCTCAGCGTCACGTCGGCACTTTTAGCGGGGGAGGGAGGTTGGAGCGGGTGATGGGAATCGAACCCACGTATTCAGCTTGGAAGGCTGCTGCTCTACCATTGAGCTACACCCGCAGAGAACGCTCAGGTTCTCGAAACGAAGCCGGTTTCTGGCACAGCTCCGTCGAACCTGCAATCGTTCAAACCGATTCAATCACGCGCGTTCATCGTCGCAGTCGCATCGAGACGCCGATCAGGCGGCCGCCGACGCGCGTTTATACGGTTGGAGCCGCTCAGGGGAAGACTTCGTAAATCCACGTCTCGCTGAGCTGCGTGTTGTTCTTTTCCAAGTAGGCACGCAAGTCGGCGGGTTGACCGTCGAGATCGGACAGGTCGAACATCATGCGCCAACGGTTCGTGCCGACAACGGGGAACGCTTCCACGCCGCTGATCGTGCCCCGTGACGTGGTAACAGCCGTCCGCGTGCCATCGAAGCGCGTCAGATCTTCAAGCGCCTTGCCTTCAAGGTCGATCATGAACTTGCGCGCGCCAGGCTTGGTGTGGCGCAGATCGAGATCGCGCCCTCCAAGCCCGCCGAGGCCGACGCGCGTTGCAACAACGCGCGCAACGTCACCCGCTGGAGGTGCTTCGACGCCCCAATACATCCGATAGCGCGCGTTAATCACCGAACCTGCAACCACCGGCTTCTCCGGCGTCCAGAACGCGACCATGTTGTCTTCGGTCTCATTCTGCGAGGGCAGTTGCACCAGATTGACGGCGCCCTTACCCCAGCCGGGCGCAGGCTCAACCCAGATGCTCGGTCTGCGATCGTAGAAGAGGCTATCGTCCTGGTAGTTCTCGAAATCCCGATCACGCTGGATCAGTCCGAATCCCTTGGGGTTTTCATCGCTGAAGCTGTTCGTCACGATGCGAGGCGGATTGACGAGCGGCCGCCAGATGCGCTCACCGCGACCGGTCCAGAGTTGCAACCCGTCGCAATCGTGAACTTCCGGACGCCAGTCGCCGCGGAAATGGCCCGAATTCTCGCCATACCAGAACATACCTGTCAGCGGCGCAATGCCGAGCAGGTCAACCGGTGCACGGAAATACAACTCACACTCGACGTCCTGCACCGCACCGGCTTGGCCACCCTGAACGCGCCGGCTATCCATGCGATAGGCACCAGTCACGCTCTGGCTTTCAAGCAGCGCGTAGATCGTGAGCCCGCTGCCGTTCTGCTCCAGCCAAAACGCGGTGAACCGCGGAAATTCTTCGGGCCGTCCGGTATTGATCGCAAGCCCGCGCGCCGACGCGCCATACTGATCGTTGGGATCGGACGCTCGGAAGTACGACGCGCCGAGATACGCAAGCCAATCGCTCACGCCGCCGCGGCTCATCAAACGAAAACCTGCAAACCCTGCCGTCTTCAGTTTCCGCAGCGGATGATTGTCCGGCATCTTGAAGAAGTCGGGCGAGTATTCGATCAACCGCGACTGCCCGTTTTCAAGAACGCTGATCGCAACCGGTTCCGCGTAGTAACGCCCCTGGGGAAACAGGCGGACCTTCTGCGCGCCGGGAACGTCGCGCCAGAGTTCCATCTCGGGCTTGAACACGGCCTGCGCAAACGTATCGAAGGTCATGCCGCGCAGATGATCGGAATCGGACGGCTGCAGGGGCGGCACATATTGCTTCGTCGAGAGCGCCTTGGCGCGCTCCTTCAGCATATCGAACGAGAAGGGTTCGGCCGGACCGAGCGCGAACGGTCCGACGGATGAGTCGGCGATCGCGGAGGACGTCCAGGATGCGGCGGAAGCAGCAATGGCTCCGGCAAGGACGTCACGACGATTGAGGGGAAAAGTCATGTGCGTTGGTATGCTTGGCCGATCTTGGCAGGAATGGGGTTCAACGAGGCAGGCGGGCGGTTCTATCGCAGGCAGCGTGGCATTTGTTTGTCGGCTGATGAAATGGCAAATGAAGTAGGGGGTAACTTAGGCTCCGCCCATTGATTATTGGATGCCTCGTTCGTTGGAAAGCGCGCAGGCAATGCCCAAGGGAACACGCGGAATACATGAATGTCCGCTAGCGTTGGGCGAGCAGGACGTCAGAGCACCGGAACGTCGCCATCGCCATCAGCTAAGCCCTGCATTAACCTAAGTCCATCGACGGCTCAGACAGGGCCGCAAACCAAGGGGATCAGCAATGCTTGTTGTGACGACCAACGACATCCAGGGGTATCGCGTTGTCCGGCACCTCGGGATGGTTCGCGGCCTAACGGTGCGGTCGCGCAGTGTCGTCGGCAATCTGGGGGCCGCGATCCAGATTTTCTTTGGCGGAAATATCTCTGTTTATACAAGTCTCGCCGAGCAAGCGCGCCAGGAAGCGTTCGATCTTCTCATCCAGCACGCTCAGGAGATGGGGGCCAACGCCGTCATCGCCATGCGCTATGACGCCAATGAGATCGCCGCAGCAGTCACAGAGGTGCTGGCTTACGGCTCCGCGGTGATTATTGAGCCGCTGCCCGCATCCCAAAGCTGATTTTCGAGGCGGCGCGAGCACTTGCCGCGCGAAAAAATATTCCCAACGGGGTGACAACCCTAAAAACATCGGTTAAGCAAAGCGGCCGCGAAAGAGGCTGTTCGCCGCTGGGCTTTGCTCGTGTAGCGTGCTAGGGGTGTAGCTCAATTGGTAGAGCGTCGGTCTCCAAAACCGAAGGTCGGGGGTTCGAGACCCTCCGCCCCTGCCAGCCTCGCCAAGGTTTGATGTGCCGACCAACCCGATCATAAGGATGGGGCTGGGAGCGGCATGTTGTCGCATTTGCTGACAGAAAGCACTATTATGGCGAAGTTCAACCCCATTACCTTTATTCAGGAAGTTCGGCAGGAAACTTCCAAGGTCACTTGGCCGACCTGGAAAGAGGTGTGGATCACGACTGTGATGGTGCTCATCATGGTCGCGTTTGCCTCGGTTTTCTTTTTGCTCGTTGATCAGGCGTTGAGCCATATCGTGCGCTTCGTCCTGGGGGTAGGCAGCTAAGGTCGTCCCATTTTTATTTGGCTTCGGTGACGCGCAAGAGGGCGTTTGAGAATGGTTGTCGCGCAGCAACGCGAAGAAAAAACGACGGTCGCCGGTACGCGCTGGTACATCGTGCACGCTTATACGAACTTCGAACGCAAGGTCGCTGACGCCATTCGCGAGCGCGCGAAAGCGGGCGGACTCGAGCACCTCTTTGAAGAGGTCGTGGTGCCGACGGAAGAGGTCGTCGAGGTCAAGCGTGGTCGCAAGATTCCAACCGAGCGCAAGTTTTTGCCGGGCTACGTCCTCGTCAAGATGAAGATGACGGACGCGGCCTTCGTCATGATCAAGAACACGCCGAAGGTCACCGGCTTTCTGGGTGCTGATAACAAGCCGATGCCGATCCCTGAGGATGAGGCGTTGCGCATTCTGAACCAGGTCAAAGAAGGCGTGGAGCGGCCGAAGCCGACGATCACCTTCGAGATCGGAGAAAACGTCAAGGTCGCAGACGGGCCGTTCGCGTCGTTCACGGGTGTCGTCGAGGAAGTCGACGAGGAGCGTTCGCGGGTCAAGGTGGCTGTGTCGATCTTCGGCCGCCCGACGCCTGTCGAACTCGAGTTCGGCCAGGTCGAGAAGGTGCCAGGTTGAGGGCGGGTTCACTGGGGAGTGCCGTTGGCACGTAGAAACGGAATTCGAATTTCCGCCTTCGAAAGAGGGCGGAATACGCGCTTTGGATCATCTGAAGCGCGAAGCTGTGCGGGAGGGCTGAGTTCGTTTGCGAACCACGGCCCGCAGAACCGCTAACCCTGAGTCTGGTGCAAGGCATCCAGTCTCTAACGCTAAAGGGGAACCATGGCGAAGAAGATAGAAGGCTTTATCAACTTACAAGTACCGGCAGGGGCGGCCAATCCGTCGCCACCGATCGGTCCCGCGCTTGGCCAGCGTGGCGTGAACATCATGGAATTCTGCAAATCCTTCAACGCCAAGACGAAGGACATCGACCAGGGCACGCCCATCCCGGTGAAGATCACGGTCTATTCTGACCGCTCGTTCTCGTTCGAGATGCGCCAGCCGCCCGCAACGTTCTTGATCAAAAAGGCTGCAGGCTTGCGTGCCACCGGTAAGGGCGGCACGGGCTCCAAGGAGCCGGGTCGCGCCGTTGCCGGTCAGGTGACGATCGCGCAGCTGAAAGAGATTGCCAAGGGCAAGCTCAAGGACATGAACACCGACGATCTGGATGCCGCCGCTCGCACGCTTGCGGGTAGCGCCCGGTCGATGGGCCTGACGGTGGTGGAGTAAGTCGATGGCAAAAGCTCAAATCAGCGCCGAAAAGGTCAAGGAAACGCGCCTCGCAGGTGGCAAGCGGATGCTGTCCGTCAAGGACGGTCTCAATCCCAGCAAAGCCTACGAGATCGAAGAAGCGGTGAAGATCATCAAGGGACGCGCCAAGGCGAAGTTCGATGAGACGATCGAAGTCGCTGTCAATCTCGGCGTTGACCCCAAGCACGCGGATCAGATGGTTCGCGGCGTTTGCAATCTGCCGAACGGCTCAGGCCGCACGGCGCGCGTTGCCGTCTTCGCAAAGGGTGCCAAGGCTGAAGAAGCCAAGGCAGCCGGAGCAGACATCGTCGGCGCGGAAGACCTCGTTGAAATCGTCCAGGGCGGCACGATCAATTTCGATCGCTGCATCGCGACGCCGGACATGATGGGCCTCGTCGGCCGCCTCGGTAAGGTGCTTGGCCCCCGCGGCCTGATGCCGAACCCGCGCGTCGGCACCGTCACGATGGACGTCACGGGCGCCGTCAAGGGTGCGAAGGGTGGCTCGGTTGAATTCCGTGTCGAGAAGGCTGGCATCGTCCACGCCGGCATCGGCAAGGCAAGCTTCACCGAAGAAGCGCTCGTCCAGAACATCAAGGCTTTCGTCGACGCCGTCGTCAAAGCCAAGCCGACCGGCTCGAAGGGCACGTACCTCAAGAAGGTATCGCTGTCCTCGACAATGGGGCCGGGCTTGAAGCTCGAAACCGCCTCCGTCGCATCGGGGCCGGTGGCTTAAAGACTTTCGCCAATTCCGGGGCAACCCGGAAAACTCCGAACCGGAGTTCGCTCTGGTTCGGCACTGTCCGAGATTGCGGGTGCTGCTTCCAGTTCGCTGGAGAAGCCTAAGTCTCTCTTTCGAGAGCCTGCATGAGACAGAAGTTGATCGAATTTAGGGCGAGAGCCCGCAATTCGATTTGAACCTTCTGGGTCAGCACCGTGCCGCAAGTTGCGGTCCACGGGAACGAGGACAGACCAAGCGTCGTCCGATCCTTCGGGATCAGGCGGCAAGGTGCAACCCGCGAAACTTCGCAAATGAAGTTTCGCAGCAAGGAGACGAGACGTGGATAGAGCCGCGAAACGTGAGCTCATCGACCATCTTCACGGCGAGCTGAAAAGCACCGGCGTGGTCGTGGTCGCCCACAACACCGGCATGGTGGCCTCTCAATCCGCAGAATTCCGCAAGCGCGTTAAAGAAGCTGGCGGATCTGTGAAAGTGGCCAAGAACAAGCTGGCGCAGCTCGCGCTCAAGGATACCGACGCCGAACAACTTTCGGGACTGATGACGGGGCCGACCATTCTGGCCTTTTCGAAAGATCCGATTGCTGCGGCGAAGGCAGCCGTCACGTACTCCAAGGTGAACGACAAGCTCGTGATCCTCGGCGGCGCGATGGGCAAGACCATCCTCGACGCGAACGGCGTGAAAGCGCTCGCCGATCTACCATCGCTTGATGAACTGAGAGCCAAGCTCATTGGCCTCCTGAACGCTCCGGCGACGAAAATCGCTCGGACGGTCAAGGAGCCGGGTGCCCAGCTCGCTCGTGTTATCCAGGCGAAGGCAGCTCAAGGCGAGGCCGCATAAGCCGGACGGAATGTTGTGGGGCTCTTTAGAGACCCGGATCGAAACGCAGCAACCCGCGACAAGGGTGCTGCAACTCAACCACTAGGTTCAAATCGGAAGGTACCTATATATGTCCAAGATTGAGAAAATCGTTGAAGACTTGTCGAGCCTCACCGTGCTCGAAGCCGCTGAGCTTGCCAAGGCTCTGGAAGAGAAGTGGGGCGTTTCGGCTGCTGCAGCCGTCGCTGTTGCTGCTCCGGCTGCTGGTGGCGGTGCTGCCCCCGCTGAAGAACAGACGGAATTCACCGTCATTCTGAAGTCGGGCGGAGACAAGAAGATCAACGTCATCAAGGAAGTTCGCGCCATCACGGGCCTCGGCTTGAAGGAAGCCAAGGACCTCGTTGAGGCCGGTGGCAAGACCGTGAAGGAAGGCGTCACGAAGGACGAAGCTGCAAAGCTGAAGAAGCAGCTCGAAGATCAGGGCGCTGTCGTCGAAGTGAAGTAATTGCCTTAGGCGCCGATCGGAATTTCCGGTCGGCGCCGAAGCGCTTTGTGCACACTCTTCCGCTCGTGGCGGCCGGCTCCCCGAAGGGGAGTCGCCACGAGCAAAACAAAACGCTGCTCGTGGCGGCCGGCTCCCCGAAGGGGCGTCGCCAAGAGCAAAGAAAAACGGTTTTCCGGAGGGTCCTTGAGGTTTCTCGCCTCGAAAGGGCCTTCCGGTGAACCGTTTCAGGCGGTCCCGGTATTCAGGGACCCTGAGGCGTCGCAATTAAATCGCGGGTCCGCCCCCGCTTACGAGAGCACGAAGGGACCGAAATGGCTCAAACCCTCACCAGCCGCAAACGCCTCCGCAAGCAATTTGGTTCGATCGGCGAAGTCGCTGAGATGCCGAACCTCATCGAGGTTCAAAAAGCGTCCTATGATGACTTCTTGATGGTGAAAGAACCGCCCGGCGGCCGTCAGGATGATTTCGGCCTGCAGTCGGTGTTCAAGGGCGTTTTCCCGATTTCCGATTTCGCCGGTAAATCGACTCTCGAATTCGTCAGCTACGAGTTCGAAGCGCCGAAGTTCGACGTCGACGAGTGTATGCAGCGCGACATGACGTACGCAGCGCCGCTCAAGGTGAAGCTGCGCCTGATCGTGTTCGATATCAACGAAGAAACCGGCTCGAAGTCGATCAAGGACGTTAAGGAGCAGGACGTTTACATGGGCGACATGCCCCTGATGACGCTCAACGGCACCTTCATCATCAACGGCACCGAGCGCGTAATCGTCTCGCAGATGCACCGCTCGCCGGGCGTCTTCTTCGATCACGATCGCGGTAAGACGCATTCGTCCGGCAAGCTGCTGTTCGCTGCTCGCATCATTCCCTATCGCGGTTCGTGGCTCGATTTCGAGTTCGACGCGAAGGACAACGTCTATGTGCGTATCGACCGTCGCCGCAAGCTGCCGGTGACGACGATGCTGTATGCGCTGGGCCTCGATGACGAGCAGATCCTGTCGCACTTCTACAAGCACATTCTGATCAAGGAATCGAAGCGCGGCTGGAAGATGCCGTACATCGCCGAGAAGTTCCGCGGCATCACACCTCTGTCCGACATCGCAGACGCCAAGACCGGCGAAGTGATCGCCCGTCAGGGTGAGAAGATCACGGCGCGGCGCTCGCGTGAGCTTGCCGAAAACGGCGTGAAGGAAATCCTGATCTCCGCTGACGATCTGGCGGGCCGCTTCATCGGCGAAGATATCGTCGATCTCGAAACGGGCAAGATCTTCGCTGAAGCAGGCGACGAACTCGATGCCAACTTGCTGGCCGAGCTCAAGGAACAGAAGGTCAAGGAATTTAACATCCTCGACATCGACTACGTCAATGTCGGCGCCTTCATCCGCAACACGCTCAACATCGATAAGAACGCCAATCAGCAGGAAGCGCTGATGGACGTCTATCGTGTGATGCGTCCTGGCGAACCGCCGACGATCGAAGCCGCGACTGCGCTGTTCCACGGCCTGTTCTTCGATCCGGAGCGCTTTGATCTCTCGGCTGTTGGCCGCGTGAAGATGAACATGCGCCTCGAACTCGATGCGCCCGATACGATGCGCGTGCTCCGCAAGGAAGACATCCTCGCGGTCGTGAAGACGCTTGTCGATCTGCGTGACGGCAAGGGTGAGATCGACGACATCGACCATCTCGGCAACCGCCGCGTTCGCTCGGTCGGCGAGCTGATGGAAAATCAGTATCGCGTCGGTCTGCTCCGCATGGAGCGCGCCATCAAGGAACGCATGTCGAGCGTCGACATCGACACCGTGATGCCGCAGGACCTGATCAACGCGAAGCCGGCGGCCGCCGCCGTGCGCGAATTCTTCGGTTCCTCGCAGCTCTCGCAGTTCATGGACCAGACCAACCCGCTTTCCGAGATTACGCACAAGCGTCGTCTTTCGGCGCTTGGACCGGGCGGCTTGACGCGTGAACGCGCAGGCTTCGAAGTCCGCGACGTGCATCCCACACACTACGGCCGTATCTGCCCGATTGAAACGCCGGAAGGTCCGAACATCGGCCTCATCAACTCGCTCGCGACGTTCGCGCGCGTGAACAAGTATGGCTTCATCGAAAGCCCATACCGCAAGGTCATCAACGGCCGCGTGACGAACGATGTCGTCTATCTCTCCGCCATGGAAGAGATGCGCCACCACGTTGCTCAGGCGAACGCTGAGATCGACGCCAAGGGCAAGATGACGGAAGACTTGGTCACCGTTCGTCACCAGGGCGACGTCATGCTCGTGCCGACCGATCGCGTCGATTACATCGACGTGTCGCCGAAGCAGCTCGTCTCCGTCGCGGCAGCGCTCATCCCGTTCCTTGAGAACGACGACGCCAACCGCGCTCTGATGGGCTCGAACATGCAGCGTCAGGCCGTTCCGCTCGTGAAGGCGGAAGCGCCGCTCGTCGGCACCGGCATGGAAGAGCGCGTGGCGCACGACTCGGGCGCAGCGATCGCTGCGCGCCGCACCGGCATCGTCGATCAGGTGGACGCAACGCGTATCGTTATCCGCGCGACGGAAGAGACCGATCCCTCGAAGCCGGGCGTGGACATCTATCGTCTGCGCAAGTTCCAGCGTTCGAACCAGAACACGTGCATCAACCAGCGGCCGTTGATCAACGTTGGCGACCACGTTCGCGCTGGCGAAATCATCGCCGATGGTCCCTCGACCGAGTTCGGCGAACTGGCTCTCGGCAAGAACGTGCTCGTCGCGTTCATGCCGTGGATGGGCTACAACTTCGAAGACTCGATTTTGATGAACGAGCGCGTCGTCTCTGAAGACGTGTTCACCTCGATCCACATCGAGGAATTCGAGGTGATGGCTCGCGACACCAAGCTCGGGCCGGAAGAAATCACGCGCGATATTCCGAACGTTTCGGAAGAAGCGCTGAAGAACCTCGACGAAGCTGGCATCGTCTATATCGGCGCCGAAGTGCATCCGGGCGACATCCTCGTCGGCAAGATTACGCCGAAGGGCGAAAGCCCGATGACGCCGGAAGAAAAGCTTCTGCGCGCGATCTTCGGTGAGAAGGCTTCTGACGTCCGCGATACCTCGCTTCGTCTGCCGCCCGGCGTGGCCGGAACGATCGTCGAAGTGCGCGTCTTCAACCGTCACGGCGTCGAAAAAGACGAACGTGCGATGGCGATCGAGCGCGAGGAAATCGAACGTCTCGCGAAGGACCGCGACGACGAATTGCAGATCCTCGACCGCAACGTCTACGCACGTCTCAAAGACGCGCTGATGGGCAAGGAAGTCTCCAAGGGTCCGAAGAATGCTCGCAAGGGCACGGTGATCGACCTCGAGATCCTTGACGATATTCCGCGCAGCCAGTGGTGGGAAATCGGCCTGGCCAACGAGAAGGCACAGGCAGAGGTCGAAGCCATCCAGAAGCAGTACGAGGACGCCAAGAAGGGCCTCGGTCTTCGCTTTGCCGATAAGGTCGACAAGCTGCAGCGCGGTGACGAGATGCCTCCGGGCGTCATGAAGATGGTCAAGGTCTTCGTCGCCGTGAAGCGCAAGATCCAGCCGGGCGATAAGATGGCCGGCCGCCATGGCAACAAAGGCGTCGTTTCGATGATCGTGCCGTCTGAGGACATGCCGTTCCTCGAAGACGGAACGCCGGTCGACGTCGTGCTCAATCCGCTCGGCGTGCCGAGCCGCATGAACGTCGGACAGATTCTCGAAACGCACCTTGGCTGGGCGTGCCGTGGTCTGGGCCGCTTGATCGATGACGCCTTGCACCAGTTCCACGAAAGCGGACAGGCGAAGGCGCTGCGCGACCAGATGACGAAAGTCTACGGCGCCGGAGAGATCAAAGCCTCGATGAAGGATGAAGAGCTGGCGGGTCTTGCTGAAAACCTGAAGACCGGCGTTCCGATTGCGACGCCCGTGTTCAACGGCGCACGCGAGAAGGACATCGTCGAAATGCTCGAACTCGCGGGCTTCGATACGTCGGGACAGGTAACGCTGTTCGACGGCCGCACGGGCGAACCGTTCGATCGTAAGGTGACGGTTGGCTACAAGTACGTTCTGAAGCTGCACCATCTTGTCGACGACAAGATCCATGCTCGCTCGATCGGACCGTACTCGCTGGTCACGCAGCAGCCGTTGGGCGGTAAGGCTCAGTTCGGCGGACAGCGTTTCGGCGAAATGGAAGTCTGGGCGCTCGAAGCATACGGCGCTGCTTACACGCTGCAGGAAATGCTGACGGTCAAGTCAGACGACGTTGCTGGCCGCACCAAGGTCTACGAGGCCATCGTGCGTGGTGACGATGCATTCGAAGCAGGCGTGCCGGAAAGCTTCAACGTTCTGGTCAAGGAAATGCGAGCACTCGGATTGAACGTCGAGCTGCTCAATTCCGATGCACCGGCCAACGATGCCACGCCGCCGGACGAGGAACCGGAGGCACCGCCACAGGCGCAATTGCCGCCCGCAGCAGCCGAGTAAGAAACACGAGTGGCCTTCGTTCCGGGATCCGGAGCGGAGGCCTCCGACACTAACATTTTTGTCCACGGGAGCGGCTTCGCGGGCCGATCCCCTTAGGAGACAGCCGAATGAACGAAATCACCAATATTTTCAAATCGCAGGCTCCGATCCCGACGTTCGATCAGATCCGTATCTCGATCGCGTCGCCCGAGGACATCCTGTCGTGGTCCTTCGGCGAGATCAAAAAGCCCGAGACGATCAACTACCGCACGTTCAAGCCGGAGCGCGATGGCCTCTTCTGTGCGCGCATCTTTGGTCCGATCAAGGACTATGAGTGCCTTTGCGGCAAGTACAAGCGCATGAAGTACAAGGGCCTGATCTGCGAAAAGTGCGGCGTTGAAGTGACGCTCGCAAAGGTCCGTCGCGAGCGCATGGGCCACATCGAGCTCGCCGCGCCAGTTGCACACATCTGGTTCCTGAAGTCGCTGCCCTCGCGCATCGGCCTCCTGATGGATATGGCGCTGAAGGATCTTGAGCGCGTTCTCTATTTCGAAAACTACGTCGTCATCGAGCCGGGCACGACGCCGTTCGCAGAGCGCCAGCTTCTCACGGAAGAGCAGTACAATCAGGCGATCGAGGAATTCGGCGCCGACACCTTCACCGCCGGCATCGGCGCTGAAGCGATCCGCGAACTGCTGTCCGCGATGGATCTGCCGAAGATCGCCATCGATCTGCGTCAGGAAATCGCCGAAGCGACGACCGAACTGAAGCCGAAGAAGCTCGGCAAGCGCCTGAAGGTCATCGAAGCCTTCATGGAATCGGGCAACCGTCCGGAATGGATGATCCTGACTCAGGTTCCGGTCATCCCGCCGGAATTGCGTCCGCTCGTTCCGCTGGATGGCGGCCGTTTCGCAACGTCCGACCTGAACGACCTCTATCGCCGCGTCATCAACCGCAACAATCGTCTGAAGCGGCTGATGGAACTGCGCGCGCCGGACATCATCATCCGCAACGAAAAGCGCATGCTTCAGGAAGCTGTCGACGCGCTCTTCGATAACGGCCGTCGTGGTCGCGTCATCACGGGCGCGAACAAGCGTCCGCTGAAGTCGCTCGCCGACATGCTGAAGGGCAAGCAGGGCCGCTTCCGTCAGAACTTGCTCGGCAAGCGCGTCGACTATTCCGGCCGCTCGGTCATCGTCGTCGGTCCCGAACTGAAATTGCATCAGTGCGGCCTGCCGAAGAAGATGGCGCTCGAACTCTTCAAGCCGTTCATCTACGCGCGCTTGCAGACGCTCGGCCAGGCAGCCACCGTCAAGCAGGCGAAGAAGCTCGTCGAAAAGGAAAAGCCGGAAGTCTGGGACGTCCTCGACGAAGTCATTCGCGAGCATCCCGTGATGCTGAACCGCGCACCGACGCTGCATCGCCTCGGCATTCAGGCGTTTGAGCCACAACTCATCGAAGGCAAGGCGATCCAGCTTCATCCGCTGGTTTGCGCAGCCTTCAACGCTGACTTCGACGGCGACCAGATGGCCGTGCACGTTCCGCTGTCGCTTGAAGCGCAGCTGGAAGCGCGCGTGCTGATGATGTCGACGAACAACATTCTGCATCCCGCGAACGGCCAGCCGATCATCGTGCCCTCGCAGGACATCGTTCTCGGCCTCTATTACCTCTCGATGCAGCGTGACGGCGAACCGGGCGAAGGCATGATGCTCGGCTCGATCAACGAAGTGCATCACGCGCTCGAAGCCAAGGCTGTGTCACTGCACGCCAAGGTGAAGGGCCGCTTCGTCACGGTTGATGATGAAGGTAACGAGCTTATCGAAATCCACGAGACGACTCCGGGCCGCTTGCTCCTCGCAGAGCATCTGCCGAAGTCGGGCAAGGTGAAGTTCGCACTCGCCAACCAGCTTCTGACGAAGCGGAACATCTCCGGCATGATCGATGCCGTCTACCGTAACTGCGGTCAGAAGGAGACGGTGATCTTCTGCGACAGGATCATGTCGCTAGGGTTCCACCATGCGTTCAAGGCCGGCATCTCGTTCGGCAAGGACGACATGCAGATCCCGGACACCAAAGAGAAGATCGTCGAAAAGACCAACGTCGAAGTTCGCGACTTCGAGCAGCAGTATCAGGACGGTCTGATCACGCAGCTCGAGAAGTACAACAAGGTCGTCGACGCTTGGTCGCGTTGCACGGACTTGATCGCGAAGGAAATGATGGATCGCATTTCGGCAGTCCAGAAGGACTCGGCCGGTCGCGAACGTCAGATCAACTCGGTCTACATGATGAGCCACTCGGGTGCGCGCGGTTCGCCGGCGCAGATGAAGCAGCTCGCCGGTATGCGCGGCCTGATGACGAAGCCCTCGGGCGAAATCATCGAGACGCCGATCATTTCGAACTTCAAGGAAGGCCTGTCCGTTCTAGAGTACTTCAACTCGACGCACGGCGCCCGTAAGGGTCTGGCCGATACGGCCTTGAAGACGGCGAACTCCGGCTACCTGACGCGTCGTCTCGTCGACGTTGCGCAGGACGCCATCATCTCCGAAGTCGATTGCGGAACCGACGAAGGCATCAACGTGCAGGCGGTCGTTGACGCCGGTCAGGTGATCGTGTCGCTCGCGGCACGCGTGCTCGGCCGTACGGCAGCAGAAGACATCAAGCATCCGACGACGGGCGAAGTCATCGTCGAGAATGGCGAACTGATCGAGGAACGGCACGCCGAAGCCATCGGCAAGGCTGAGATTCAGGAAGTTCGCATCCGCTCGGTGTTGACCTGCGAAACGATCAGCGGCGTCTGCGCGAAGTGCTACGGTCGCGACCTCGCACGCGGCACGCCGGTGAACATCGGCGAAGCCGTCGGCGTCATCGCGGCTCAGTCGATCGGCGAACCCGGCACGCAGCTCACGATGCGTACGTTCCACATCGGCGGCACGGCCAACCTCGTCGATTCATCGTTCATCGAGTCGAACTTCAACGGCACGGTGAAGCTGAAGAATCGCGCGATCGCCAAGGACTCGAAGGGTCAGAACGTCGCCACCAGCCGGATCATGTCGGTCATCATCGTTGACCAGTCCGGCAAGGAACTCGCGACGCACAAGATCACCTACGGCGCCCGCATCTTCGTGGATGAAGGCGATACCGTGAAGCGCGGCACCAAGATCGCGCAGTGGGATCCATACACCCGTCCGATTCTGTCGGAAGCCAACGGCACCGTCGATTTCGAAGATCTGATCGAAGGCGCATCCGTGCGCGAACAGACCGACGAAATGAAGGGCACGTCGAACCGCGTCATCGTCGATTGGCGTGCGTCTCCGCGTGGCGCTGAGCTGAAGCCGGCGATCGTCATCAAGGACAGCAAAGGCAAGCCGATCAAGGTCGCGCGTGGCGGTGATGCGCGTTACTTGCTCTCAGTCGAAGCTGTGCTCTCGGTCGATCGCGGCGCGGAGGTCAAGGCGGGCGACGTTCTCGCGCGTATTCCGACCGCGTCTGCAAAATCGGGCGACATCACCGGCGGTCTGCCGCGCGTTGCGGAACTCTTCGAGGCCCGGCGTCCGAAGGATCACGCGATCCTCGCGGAAGTCTCCGGCACGGTCGAGTTCGGCAAGGACTACAAGAACAAGCAGCGCATCCATATCAAGCCGGATGACGAAACGGTTGAAGCGGTCGAATACCTGATCCCGCGCGGCAAGAGCCTCGCGGTTCAGCACGGCGACCGTGTCGAGCGTGGCGACTTTGTCTACGACGGCAATCCGGCTCCGCATGACATTCTGGCGATCAAGGGCGTCGAGGAACTCGCGAACTACCTGATCAACGAAATCCAGGACGTCTACCGACTCCAGGGCGTGACGATCAACGACAAGCACATCGAAGTGATCGTTCGGCAGATGCTGCAGAAGGTGGAGATCACCGACGCGGGCGAGACCGAGCTGATCAAGGGCGAGCAGCTTGACCGCATCGAGTACGATGAGGTCAACGCCGCAGCGGAGAAGGCGGGCAAGCGCGTAGCATCGGCAACCCCAGTGCTCCTGGGCATCACCAAGGCTTCGCTGCAGACGCGTTCGTTCATCTCGGCAGCGTCCTTCCAGGAAACGACACGCGTCCTCACAGACGCCGCCGTCAACGGCAAGTCGGATACGCTCGAAGGCCTGAAGGAGAACGTCATCGTTGGCCGCCTCATCCCGGCGGGCACGGGCGGCATGCTGCGTCAGCTCCGCAAGGTTGCAACGCAGCGTGACGAGCTGATCGCAAAGGAAAAGGCGAAATCCGCCAACCTGCCGTCACCCGATGGGGCGACCGGTCCGGGCGCGCGCCGTCGCCGCCGTCCGGCGGAAGAGGCCGCCGAGTAGGGCAGCCTTCGTCTTCTCGGATCACAAGAATTGTTGGCCGCTCCTCGCAAGGGGGCGGCCTTCTTCTTGGCGGGGTCAGGGCTGAGACCGAGCAGTCCGATTCCCGGCTTAAAAAGAAATTACATCCCGCGATGCGAAAAGAATCCGGGTTGGAACGGCAAGAAACGATCGATCCGACAACGGGTCGCAGGTCGAAATTGCCTTTAAGCGCGCGAATTTCTGAAATTAATTTCGATGCCGCGCCGAGTGGCTGTTGACCAATATGGCCGGTGTGTATATAGCTCCGCCCACTCTCACGGTAGGTGGTAGACCTTTCGGCGCTTCGCGCCTTTTCCTGGTCTAAACGCTATCGTCCATAAAGCAGAGCACATCGACGGGCCAAGATCTGTTACCCTTACAAAGGGCGGCATGATCCTCTGGTTTTTTACTTGCTAGGGGCGGACTTCGCGCACCTGGCAGGTTTGTTTGGCGCATTCCAATGGATGCGTCCCGAAGTCAGGATTGGGCGAATGCCGACGATACAACAGTTGATCCGGAAGCCGCGGGTAAAGCCGGTCTATCGCGAGAAGTCGCGCCACATGGAAGCGTGCCCGCAGAAACGCGGTGTTTGCACGCGCGTGTACACGACGACACCGAAGAAGCCGAACTCCGCGCTTCGTAAGGTTGCGAAGATCCGTCTCACGAACGGCTATGAAGTAATCGGCTACATCCCGGGCGAAGGTCATAACCTTCAGGAGCACTCTGTCGTGCTCATCCGCGGCGGCCGCGTAAAGGACCTTCCCGGTGTCCGTTATCATATCGTCCGCGGCGTGCTCGACACGCAGGGCGTTGCGGCACGCCGTCAGCGGCGTTCGAAATACGGTGCGAAGCGGCCTAAGTAATAGGCTGCAAATCGGGCCGGACGATCTGGCCCACCAACATTAGAATTGAAGCGAAGGGCCAGCCATAATGTCTCGTCGTCACGCGGCGCAAAAGCGGGAAGTGATCCCGGATCCGAAGTTCAACGACCTCGTCGTCACCAAGTTCATGAACGCGGTGATGGAACACGGCAAGAAGTCGGTCGCCGAGCGCATGGTTTACGGCGCCTTCGACAAGATGGAACAGAAGGGCAAAGCAAACCCGCTCGACCTGTTCCGTCAGGCGCTCGACAACGTGATGCCGGCCGTTGAGGTCCGCTCGCGTCGCGTCGGCGGTGCCACGTATCAGGTGCCGGTCGAAGTTCGCAACGAGCGTCGTCAGGCCCTCGCGATCCGTTGGCTTATTGCAGCCGCTCGTTCGCGCAATGAATCGACGCTGATTGACAAGCTCTCGGGCGAATTGCTCGACGCCGCAAGCAACCGCGGCACGGCCGTCAAGAAGCGTGAAGACACGCACAAGATGGCTGAAGCCAACCGCGCCTTCTCGCACTATCGCTGGTAGGCGGCGCGGACTGACCTTTTTGCTCTAAGGATTTCGAGGCACAGAATGGCCCGGCAATACGCGATTGAGGACTACCGCAACTTCGGCATCATGGCTCACATTGATGCTGGCAAGACGACGACGACTGAGCGGATCCTCTATTTCACCGGCAGGAACTACAAGATCGGCGAGACGCATGATGGCGCCTCGACGATGGACTTTATGGATCAGGAAGCCGAGCGCGGCATCACGATCACGTCCGCTGCTACGACGTGCTTCTGGGTTCGTAACAACAAGAAGCATCGCCTCAACATCATCGACACCCCAGGCCACGTCGACTTCACCATCGAAGTCGAACGCAGCTTGCGCGTGCTCGACGGCGCTGTGTGCGTTCTCGACTCCAACCAGGGCGTCGAGCCGCAGACGGAAACCGTCTGGCGTCAGGGCGACAAGTACAACGTTCCGCGCATCATCTTCTCCAACAAGATGGACAAGACCGGCGCTGACTTCTTCATGTGCCTCGCCGATATCAAGGACAAGCTTGGCGCGAAAGCCGTGCCGCTGCAGATTCCGATTGGCGCGGAAGCGGACTTCCGTGGCGTGATCGACCTTATCCGTATGAAGGCCCTCACCTGGGACGGCGACGGCAAGGACACGACGATGATCGAGGGTGAGATCCCGGCCGATCTCGCCGACAAGGCTGCGGAATACCGCGCCAGCATGATCGAAGCTGCCGTCGAGATGGACGATGCTGCGCTTGAAGCCTTCCTCGAAGGCAAAGAGCCGGACGAAGCAACGCTTCGCAAGCTGATCCGTAAAGCGACCGTTACGCGCGCATTCTATCCGATGATGTGCGGCTCGGCGTTTAAGAACAAAGGCGTCCAGCCTCTTCTTGACGCTGTCGTGGATTTCCTTCCGTCGCCCGTTGATCGTGAAGCCTATAAGGGCATCGATCCGAAGACCGGCGGAGAGCTTCTGCGCCGTCCGTCCGATAGCGAACCGCTTTCGCTCATCGCGTTCAAGATCATGAGCTTCGAGCACGTTGGCTCGATCACGTTCTGCCGCATCTACTCGGGTAAGCTCGAGCAGGGTATGGCGCTCGCCAATACCACGCGCGACAAGAAAGAACGTGCCGGCCGCATGTATCTGATGCACGCCGCTGATCGCGAAGAAATCAAGGAAGCGTTTGCGGGCGACATCGTTGCTCTGCAGGGCCTCAAGGATACCCGCACCGGCGAAACGCTGTGCGATCCGCAGAAGCCCGTCATTCTCGAAAAGATGGAATTCCCGAATCCCGTCATTGAAATGAAGATCGAGCCGAAGACGAAGGCCGACCAGGAAAAGATGGCGATTGCCCTCAATACGATGGCACTCGAAGATCCGTCCTTCCGCGTCTCGGTCGACTCGGAATCGGGCGAAACGATTCTGAAGGGCATGGGCGAACTTCATCTCGACATCAAAGTCGACATCCTGAGGCGCACCTATAACGTCGAAGCGAACACGGGCGCACCGCAGGTCGCCTATCGCGAGACGCTCGCCCGCGCGACGGACATCGATTACACGCATAAGAAGCAGACGGGCGGTACGGGCCAGTTCGCTCGCGTGAAGCTGAAGCTCGAGCCGAACGAAGTCGGCAAGGGCAACGAGTTCTCGACCACGATCGTCGGCGGTTCGATCCCGAAGGAATACATTCCGGGCGTCGAAAAGGGCGTTCAGTCGGTCTGGGACAACGGCATTCTGATCGGCTTCCCGATGGTGGACATGAAGGTCAACCTTTATGACGGCGCGTTCCACGAAGTGGACTCGTCCGCCATCGCCTTCGAAATCGCAACGCGTGCTGCGATGAAGGAAGGTTGTGAGAAGGCTGGCGTTAAGCTGCTCGAGCCCATCATGGACGTTGAAGTGGTCTCGCCTGGCGAGTTCGTCGGTGGTGTCATCGGCGACATCAACTCGCGGCGCGGTCAGATCCGCGATCAGCAGATGCGCGGCAACGCAACCGTAATCCGCGCATTTGTGCCGCTGGCCAACATGTTCGGTTACATCAACACACTGCGTTCGATGTCGACGGGTCGTGCTCAATACACGATGCAGTTCGCACACTATTCGGACGTGCCAAGGAACGTCGCCGACGAAGTGAAGGCGAAGTACGCCTAATACGAACAGCCGAAAGGCAAGCCTCGGCCGTGATCGGGTAGATCACCGTTGCGGCTGAAAGTTGAACTAAGATGGGCCGAGTAAGCCCAAGAACGATAGCTAAAGTGGAGAGCCTACGATGGCCAAAGCAAAATTTGAGCGGAACAAGCCGCACTGCAACGTCGGCACAATTGGACACGTCGACCACGGCAAGACGACGCTAACGGCCGCGTTGACGAAGGTTTCGGCCGATCGCGGCTGGACGTCGACCTCCATCGCTTACGACGAAGTTGCGAAGGCATCTGAATCGCAAGGCCGTCGCGACCCGACGAAGATTCTGACGATCGCAACCTCGCACGTTGAGTACGCGACGCCGAACCGTCACTACGCACACGTCGACTGCCCAGGCCACGCCGACTACGTGAAGAACATGATCACCGGCGCCGCGCAGATGGACGGCGCGATCCTCGTCGTGTCGGCCGTTGACGGCCCGATGCCCCAGACGCGTGAGCACATCCTGCTCGCTCGCCAGGTTGGCGTTCCGAAGATCGTCGTCTTCTTGAACAAGTGCGATATCGTCGAAGACGAAGAGCTTCTCGACCTCGTCGAAATGGAAGTTCGCGAACTTCTCTCGAAGTACAACTTCCCGGGCGACGACACGCCGGTTATCCGCGGTGCAGCCGTCAAGGCGCTGAACGGCGAAAAGGGCCCGCTGGCTGACGAAGCCATCATCAAGCTCTACGAAGCGATGGACACCTTCATTCCGATCCCGGATCGTCCGAAGGATCAGCCGTTCCTGATGCCGATCGAAGACGTGTTCTCGATCTCGGGTCGCGGCACCGTCGTCACCGGCCGTATCGAACGCGGCGTGATCAAGGTTGGCGAAGAAGTCGAAATCGTCGGCATCCGCGACACGCAGAAGTCGGTTGTTACCGGCGTCGAAATGTTCCGCAAGCTGCTCGACTCGGGCGAAGCCGGCGACAACGTCGGTTGCCTCCTGCGCGGCATCGACAAGGAAGCTGTTGAGCGTGGCCAGGTTCTCTGCAAGCCGGGCTCTGTTAAGCCGCACAAGAAGTTCGCTGCTGAGGCCTACATCCTGAACAAGGAAGAAGGCGGCCGTCATACGCCGTTCTTCACGAACTACCGGCCCCAGTTCTATTTCCGTACGACCGACGTGACCGGAACCGTCCAGCTCGCTGAAGGCACCGAAATGGTTATGCCGGGCGACAACGTCTCCGTAACTGTCGAGCTCGTCTCGCCGATCGCCATGGAAGAGAAGGTGCGCTTCGCAATTCGCGAAGGCGGCCGCACCGTTGGCGCCGGCGTCGTTACGAAAATTCTCGAGTAGTAGGGGTCTTCCTTTTCTCCACCGCTTCTAGCGGTGGGGAAGGGGAGAGTGGAGCAAACAATGCACGGCCAAAACATCCGCATCCGGCTCAAGGCGTTCGATCATCGCATTCTTGATGCATCGACCCGCGAGATCGTGAACACGGCGAAGCGCACCGGCGCCGAAGTCCGTGGCCCGATTCCGCTGCCGACGCGCATCGAGCGCTTCACAGTCAACCGCTCGCCGCACATCGACAAGAAGAGCCGCGAGCAGTTTGAAATGCGCACCCATAAACGGCTTCTCGACATCGTCGATCCGACACCGCAGACGGTCGACGCATTGATGAAGCTTGATCTCGCTGCCGGCGTCGACGTCGAGATCAAACTCTGAACCAATAAAAGGGCCCTCTGGCGGTAACGCGAACGGCCCCAACGATAGGAAGGAATGCACATGCGTTCCGGGGTAATTGCACAGAAGGTGGGCATGACCCGCATCTTCACGGAAGCGGGAGAGCATGTCCCGGTGACCGTGTTGCGGCTCGATGGCCTGCAGGTTCTTTCTCACCGTACGGACGAGAAGAACGGATACACCGCGATTCAGGTCGGCGGCGGTACGCGGAAGCCCTCGCGCTTGACGAAGGCTGAGCGCGGCACGTTCGCGAAGGCCGAAGTCGAACCGAAGCGGAAGATAGCAGAGTTCCGTGTCAGTCCTGAGAACCTCATCGAGGTGGGCGCCGAAATCACGGCCGACCATTTCGTTGCCGGTCAGTTCGTGGACGTCACGGGCACTACGCAGGGTAAAGGGTTCCAGGGCGCCATGAAGCGCTGGAACTTCGGCGGCATGCGCGCCACCCACGGCGTCTCGATCACGCACCGTGCACATGGTTCGACCGGTCAGCGTCAGGACCCCGGCAAGGTGTTCAAAGGTAAGAAGATGGCGGGTCATCTGGGTGACGAACGCGTCACCACGCAGAACCTCGTCGTCGCAAAGATCGACAAGGCACGTGGCCTTGTAATGGTTCGCGGTGCAGTTCCGGGATCGAAGGGTGGCTGGGTCGTCGTTCGCGATGCGGTGAAGAAAGCCGCGCCCGCTGATCTGCCGAAGCCCGGCGCCTTCAAGGCGCGCGGCGAAATGAAGAAGGAAGGCGCGTGATGAAAGCCGAAGTCACGAGCATCGATGCCGCCAAGGCTGGCGATATCGATTTGCCGGATGAGATTTTCGGGCTCGAAGTCCGCAACGATCTCATTCACCGCATGGTGCGCTACCAGACGCTGAAGCGTATGGCTGGCACGCATCACGCTCAGGATCGTTCTGAAGTGGCCGTCACCGGCAAGAAGAGCGTCAAGCAGAAGGGCTCTGGCGGAGCTCGTCATGGCGACAAGTCGGCTCCGCAGTTCCGCGGCGGCGGCAAGGCGTTCGGACCGAAGCCGCGCTCGCACGCTATCGAGCTGCCGAAGAAGGTTCGCGCGCTCGCTCTGCGTCATGCGCTTTCGTCGAAAGCCAAGGCCGGTGAGATCGTTGTGATCGACAAGGCGACGTCGGCCGAAGGCAAGACGTCGGCTCTGAAGAAGCAGTTCGCAGCGCTCTCGCTCGATAACGCGCTCATCATTGATGGTGCGGAACTCGAAGTCGCGTTCGCCCGTGCGGCCCGCAACATTCCGAATATCGACGTGCTCCCTGTTCAGGGCATCAACGTCTACGACATTCTCCGTCGTAAGAAGCTGGTGTTGACGCGGGCGGCCGTTGCTGCGCTGGAGGCGCGCTTCAAATGACGCTGAAACGCACCGCATATGACGTCATCGTTGCGCCGGTCATCACCGAAAAGGCGACGCTGGCGTCCGAAGCAAACCAGGTGATCTTCAAGGTCAACCCGAACGCGACGAAGCCCGAGATCAAGGCTGCGATCGAGACCCTGTTCAAGGTCAAGGTCAAAGCCGTGAACACGATCGTTCGCAAGGGCAAGCTGAGGACGTTCCGCGGCGTCAAGGCCGTGTTGAGCGACACGAAGAGAGCCGTTGTAACGCTCGAAGACGGGCAGTCGATCGACGTGACGACAGGGCTCTGAAAGGTAACGCATTATGGCGCTTAAGACATACAACCCGACGTCGCCCGGACGCCGCCACCTGATCCAGGTCGATAAATCGACGCTGTGGAAGGGCAAGCCCGTCAAGATGCTCGTTGAGGGCAAGTCGAAGACGGGTGGACGCAACAACGACGGCCGCATCACGTCTCGCCACATCGGCGGCGGCGCGAAGCAGGCTTATCGCCGGATCGATTTCCGCCGTCGCAAGTTCGACACGCCGGCAAACGTCGAGCGCCTGGAATACGATCCCAACCGCACAGCCTTCATCGCACTGATCAAGTACGAAGATGGCACGCAGGCTTACATTCTCGCGCCGCAGCGCCTTGGCGTTGGCGACACAGTCGTGTCGGGCTCGAAGGTTGACGTGAAGCCGGGCAACGCAATGCCACTCTCGGCAATGCCGATCGGCACGATCGTCCATAACGTCGAAATGAAGCCCGGCAAGGGCGGTCAGATCGCTCGTTCGGCTGGTTCGTTCGTTCAGCTCGTTGGCCGTGACTCTGGCTTTGCAGTTCTGCGTCTTAACTCGGGTGAAACCCGCAAGGTCGGCGCCGAATGCCTGGCGACCGTCGGCGCGGTGTCGAACCCCGATCACATGAACACCGTCACCGGCAAGGCTGGCCGCACACGCTGGCAGGGCCGCCGTCCGACGGTTCGCTCGATCGCAATGAACCCGGTCGATCACCCCAACGGTGGTCGTACGAAGGGCGGCAAGCACTGGGCAACGCCTTGGGGCAAGCCGACCAAGGGCTTCAAGACTCGCAAGAACAAGACGACCACGAAATATATCGTTCGCTCACGCCAGAAGGCGAAGTAAGCGGCGCCCTGAAGGAGACGCATTTTGACACGTTCAGTTTGGAAAGGCCCGTTCGTCGACGGTTACCTCCTGAAGAAGGCGGAGAAATCGCGCGCGTCGGGCAGGAACGAGGTGATCAAGATCTGGAGCCGTCGCTCTACGATCCTGCCTCAGTTCGTCGGTCTCACCTTCGGTGTGCACAACGGTCAGAAGCACATTCCGGTCGTCGTGACTGAAGACATGATCGGCCACAAGTTCGGTGAATTTTCCCCGACCCGTATTTTCCACGGTCACGGCGGCGATAAGAAATCGGTGAGGAAGTAATGGGCAAGCCAAGCCATCAGCGACGCCTCCCGGAGAACGAGGCACAGGCGGTCGTGAGATCGTTGCGTGTCTCGCCGCAGAAGCTCAACCTCGTTGCCGGACTTATTCGCGGCAAGAAGGTCGATCGTGCGCTCGCAGAACTCGAGTTCAGCGAGAAGCGCATCGCGGGCGACGTCAGAAAGTGCGTGATGAGCGCTGTTGCGAACGCCGAGAACAATCATTCTCTCGACGTGAACGACCTGATCGTGGCCGAAGCCTTTGTTGGCAAGAACCTCGTGATGAAGCGCTTCCACGCTCGCGGCCGCGGCCGCGGCGCGCCGATCCTGAAGCCCTTCTCGCAGTTGACCGTAATCGTCCGCCAGGTCGAAGAAGACAAGGCAGACAAGAAGAAGCCGTCAAAGAAGGCCGCCAAGACAACGTCTCGTAAGCCTGCCGCAAAGGCAGCATCGGACGAGGCTGCTGCGACGTCCAAGGAGGCCAAATAATATGGGTCAAAAAGTCAACCCGATCGGACTTCGCGTCGGCATCAACCGTACATGGGACAGCCGCTGGTTCGCCGCGCGCGGGACCTATGGCAAGTTGCTGCACGAAGACCGTGCCATCCGCGCTCACATCATGAAAGAGCAGCGCGAGGCGGGCATCTCTAAGGTCGTGATCGAGCGCCCGCACAAGAAGTGCCGCGTCACGGTTCACACCGCCCGTCCCGGCATCTTGATCGGCAAGAAGGGTGATAAGATCGAGCGCCTGCGTTCGGATCTCGCACGCCTGACGAGCTCGGAAGTTCACCTGAACATCCTCGAAATCCGCAAGCCGGAAATCGATGCCACGCTGATCGCTGAAGGTATTGCCCAGCAGCTCGAGCGCCGCGTTGCATTCCGTCGTGCGATGAAGCGCGCTGTTCAGTCGGCTCTGCGTCTCGGCGCAGTCGGCATCCGTATCAACGTCGCTGGCCGTCTCGGCGGTGCGGAAATCGCCCGTACCGAATGGTACCGCGAAGGCCGCGTGCCGCTTCACACGCTCCGCGCCGACATCGACTTCGGTTACGGCGTCGCGCGTACGGCGTACGGCATCATCGGCATCAAGGTCTGGGTCTTCAAAGGCGAGATCATCGAGCACGATCCGATGGCTGCCGATAAGAAGCACGCTGAAATGCAAGAGAGCGGCTCACCGCGCCCGCGTCGCGACGATGGCGACCGGCAGGATCGCCGTGATCGCCGCCCTGGCCGCGGTGGACGCGGTGGCGGACGTACCGGCGGTGGTGGTGGCGCAGGCGGCGGTGCTCCGTCGACTGCAGGCACCGATGCCGGCTCGTCGACGCCGGAATCTTGAGACCCGAAAGGCAACTGAATCATGCTGCAGCCGAAACGGACGAAGTTCCGCAAACAGTTCAAGGGTCGCATCCACGGCGCCGCCAAAAGCGGCACGACGCTGGCCTACGGCGAAATCGGCCTGAAGGCCATGGAACCGGAGCGCTTGTCAGCGCGCCAGATCGAGGCCGCACGTCGCGCCATCGCACGCCATACCAAGCGCGCAGGCCGCATGTGGCTCCGCATCTTCCCGGATGTGCCGGTAACGAAGAAGCCTGCCGAAGTCCGCATGGGCTCCGGTAAGGGTTCGCCTGAGCTCTGGGTGGCGCGCGTCAAGCCTGGCCGCATCATTTTCGAGATCGGCGGCGTAAATCCGCAGGTCGCCAAGGAAGCTTTGATCCTTGGCGCCGCAAAGCTGCCGATCAAGACGCGTGTCGTAACGCGCCTGGATTAATTTTGAGACCCGCACGAAGGGACGAAGTGAGGAACAGTCATGGCTAGCGACTTCAAGGATTTGTCGCTCGATCAGCTCGACGATCAGCTGATGAAGCTCAAGAAAGAGCAGTTCAATCTGCGCTTCCAGCGGGCGTCGGGTCAGCTTGAGAATACTGCGCGCATCCGGCTCATTCGCCGTGATATCGCGCGCGTCAAAACCGTAGCCAGCGCCAAGCGCGCCGGCAGCGTCACCAAAGGCGCGTAAGGGAGAACGAGATTATGCCGAAGCGCGTGCTGCAGGGTGTGGTGGTTTCTGACAAGAACGAAAAAACGATCGTAGTTCAGGTCGAACGCCGCTACACACATCCGCTGCTGAAGAAGACCGTGCGTCGTACGAAGAAGTATCACGCACACGATGAGAAGAATTCGTTCAAGGTGGGCGACAAGGTTTCGATTGAAGAAACCCGGCCGATCTCCAAGAACAAACGCTGGATCGCGGTTGCTGAGTGAGGCTTCGGCCTCAATGGTGAGCAGCGGACGCGAGTACAGTTCGGGCGCTTTTTGAGCCGTCGGAGAGTTGGGATTTTCCCCCAAGACCCCGCGAGCCTTAAGGCAAGTTTGAGAATAGGGCTCTGAGCTAGCCCATAGAGAAGGAACGACGCGATGATCCAGATGGAGAGCAATCTCGACGTCGCCGACAATTCTGGCGCGCGTCGCGTTCAGTGCATCAAGGTGCTGGGCGGGTCGAAGCGCAAGTACGCAACTGTCGGCGATACCATCGTCGTCTCCGTGAAGGAGGCGATTCCGAAGGGCCGCGTCAAGAAAGGCCAGGTGATGAAGGCCGTCATCGTTCGCGTTGCGAAGGGTATTCGCCGCGCTGATGGCTCGCTCATCCGCTTTGACCGTAACGCTGCCGTGTTGATCAACGCCAACGGCGAGCCGGTCGGCACCCGCATCTTCGGACCCGTGACGCGCGAGCTGCGGGCCAAGAACCATATGAAAATCGTTTCCCTCGCTCCGGAGGTTCTTTGATGTCCGCGTTTAAGATCAAAAAGGGCGACAACGTCGTTGTCCTGGCGGGCCGCGATAAAGGCAAGCGCGGCGAGGTCATCGAGATCCGCCCGAAAGAGCAGCGCGCCCTCGTGCGTGGCGTCAACATGGTTCGCCGCCATCAGCGCCAGTCTGCCAGCCAGGAAGGCGGCATCATTTCCAAGGAAGGTCCGATTGCGATCTCGAACATCGCCGTCGAGGATCCCAAGGACGGAAAGCCGACACGCGTTGGCTTCAAGATTTTGAACGACGGGAAGAAGATCCGCGTCGCGAAGCGCTCGGGCGAGCAGATCCCGGAGAAGAAGTAAGCTATGGCTAAGGATGCAAAGCCGGCGAAAGCCGCAAAGCCCCAGGGCGGCGCCCCGGGCGGTGACAAAGCTAAGAAGGCGAAGGGCGCTTCCAAGGCAGCCGCCAGCGCCGAACCGCGCGCAGCCGCAACGCCGCGCCCGAAGGATTACAAGCCGCGTCTCAAGGCGCATTACGAGAACGTTGTCCGTGCTGCTCTGAAAGAGAAGTTCGGCTACGCCAACGTGATGCAGATTCCGAAGATCGAAAAGATCGTTCTGAATATGGGCGTCGGTGAAGCCGTCAACGACCGTAAGAAGGTCGATAACGCTGCTTCCGATCTCGCGCTTATCGCCGGTCAAAAGCCGGTCGTCACACGTGCCCGCAAGGCTCTCGCGACCTACAAGTTGCGCGAAGGCATGGCGATCGGCGCCAAAGTGACGCTGCGCGGCGACCGCATGTACGAGTTCCTCGACCGCTTCGTCACGATCGCGCTGCCGCGCGTGAAGGACTTCCGCGGTTTGAACGCGAAGAGCTTCGACGGCCGCGGCAACTACGCCACCGGCCTCAAGGAGCACCTCGTGTTTCCGGAAATCGACTACGACAAAGTCGACGATGTGCTGGGTCTCGATGTGATTGTTTGCACATCCGCCCATACCGATGACGAAGCCCGCGAATTGCTCAAAGGCTTCAACTTCCCGTTTCGCAGCTAAAGGACCTCGGGATTAGGCGATGAAGCCGCCCGAAAGGCCTTTGGAGGAGATGTAATGGCAAAGACCAGTTCTATCGAAAAGAATAACCGCCGGCGCAAGATGGCGTTGGCGCAGGCTCCGAAGCGTTTGCGTCTGAAGGCGCTCGCCAAGGACAAGACGAAGACACCGGAAGAGCGCTTCGCGGCACGGCTGAAATTGGCCGAAATGCCTCGCAATGGCTCGAAGGTCCGTATTCGCAATCGCTGTGAAATCACCGGCCGGCCGCGCGGCAACTACCGCAAGCTGAGGATGTGCCGCAACCAGCTTCGTGAGCTGGCGAGCCAGGGGCGCATCCCCGGCATGGTCAAGTCGAGCTGGTAAAAGGAACGCACGATGTCCGTGAATGATCCATTGGGCGATATGCTGACTCGCATCCGGAACGCTCAGATGCGTCGCCGGCCGAAGGTCGCAACGCCGGCTTCGAATCTCCGCGCGCGCGTCCTCGACGTGCTTGCCGAAGAAGGCTACATCCGTGGCTATAGCCGCGTTGAACTCAAGGGCGAGCTCCCGCAGTTCGAAATCGAGTTGAAGTACTACAACGGCCAGCCCGCGATCCGCGAGATCGAGCGCATTTCGAAGCCTGGCCGTCGCGTTTACTCACCGGCGAAGACGATCCCAACCGTTGCAAACGGTCTCGGCGTCGCGATCCTCTCCACGCCGAAGGGCGTGATGTCGGATTCCAAGGCGCGCGAAGCCAACGTCGGCGGTGAAGTGATCTGCAGCATATTCTAAATCTCGGGCCGGTTCGCCGGCCGGACGAAACGAAGGTTATGAGAAGTCATGTCGCGCATCGGTAAAAAGCCCGTTCCTGTTCCGTCGAACGTGACGGCGACGATCGACGGCCAGACCGTGAAAGTGAAAGGCCCGAAAGGCGAGCTGGCATTTATCGTGCCGGACGCTCTGAAGGTTCAGCGCACGGACGAGGGCATCGATATCTCGCTCATCGAAGACAACAAGCCCGCCCGCTCGAAATGGGGTATGTCGCGCACGCAGGTCGCGAACCTCATCAAGGGTGTGACGGACGGCTACAGCCAGGATCTCGAAATCCATGGCGTCGGCTTCAAGGCTTCGATGAAGGGCAAGGATACGCTCACGCTGTCGGTCGGCTACAGCCACGACGTTGTGCTGAAGATCCCGGCGGGCGTCGACGTCAAGGTCGGCGGCGCTAAGCAGGAACTGCTCAACGTTAGCGGCATCGATAAGCAAGCCGTCGGCGAAGTCGCATCCGTCATCCGCGCCTCGCGCAAGCCGGAGCCCTACCAGGGCAAGGGCGTCCGCTATAAGGGCGAATATATCTTCCGCAAGGAAGGGAAGAAGAAGTAGGAACCGCAGCAATGGCTAAGGTCAACGACAAGTACAATAATCGCCGCGCGCGCGTTCGCCGTGAGCTGAAGCGCGCCGGAAACGGTCGTCCGCGGCTTTCCGTACATCGCACGTCTGAGCACATCTATGCTCAGGTGATCGATGACGTGAAGGGCGTAACGGTCGCCGCCGCATCGACACTCGAGAAGGACGTCAAGGGCGCGCTGAAGACCGGAGCCGATAAGGCCGCCGCAGCTGCCGTTGGCAAGCTCGTCGCTGAACGCGCCGTCAAGGCGGGTGTCGGCGAGGTCATCTTCGACCGTGGCGGATTCCTTTTTCACGGGCGCGTTAAGGCGCTCGCCGACGCCGCCCGCGAAGGCGGATTGAAATTTTAAGACTCACCCGAGAGGACTGAAATCGTGGCACGTGGACCCCAGAGAGACCGTGGCAGAGAGCGCGAAGAGCGCGACAGCGAGTTCACCGATAAGCTGGTGCACATCAATCGCGTCGCCAAGGTCGTCAAAGGCGGCAAACGGTTCGGCTTTGCCGCGCTGGTCGTCGTCGGCGATCTGAAGGGCCGGGTCGGTTTCGGCCACGGCAAAGCACGCGAAGTGCCGGAAGCGATCCGCAAGGCAACGGAAGGCGCCAAGCGCAACTTGCTCCGCGTTCCGCTGCGCGACGCACGTACGCTCCACCATGACAGCGTTGGCCGTCACGGATCGGGCAAGGTTGTTCTCCGCGCGGCACCGGCAGGTACCGGCATCATCGCTGGCGGCGCAATGCGCGCTGTCTTCGAAATGGTCGGCGTGCACGACGTCGTTGCCAAGTCGATGGGTTCGACCAACCCGTACAACGTCGTCCGTGCAACGTTCGACGCGCTCAAGGCACAGGAAAATCCCCGTGCTGTTGCAGCCCGGCGCAATAAGAAGGTATCTGACATCGTCTCGCGTCGTCGCGACGGTTCGGCCATAGAAGCGACGGCCGAAGGCTGATCGCAATACGATGGATCGAGGCATGCCGCGCGCATGCCGTGAGAATGGTTTGAGGTAGGGATTATGGCCGCTAAGAAAACGATCACTCTGCAACAGGTGCGGAGCCCAGCTCGTCGCCCGGAACGGCAGACGGCGACTCTCATCGGGCTGGGTCTCAACAAGCTCGGCCGCACGGCAACCTTGGAAGACACGCCCGCCGTGCGCGGAATGCTGAAGAAGGTCCAGCATCTCGTCGAAGTCGTCGACGGGAAGTAATTTTTCTTCGCCTTTCGGCCCGGTTTTTATGAAGCCGGTCTCGAAGGTGAAAATACAAAACGAGAAGGAGCTTGGGTCCCATGCGGCTCAACGGCATTAAAGACAACCCCGGCGCGCGCAAAACGCGTGTTCGCATCGGTCGCGGTATCGGCTCGGGTCTCGGCAAGATGGGCGGCCGCGGTGGCAAGGGCCAGACCGCACGTACCGGCGTTGCCATCGGCGGCTTCGAAGGCGGTCAGATGCCGTTGCATCGTCGTCTGCCGAAGCGCGGCTTCAACAAGTGGCGCCCTGCGGATTACAACGAAATCAACATCGGCTCGCTGCAGCAGGCCATCGACGACAAGCGCCTCGACGGCTCCAAGCCGGTTGACGTCGCTTCGCTAGTCGAGGCCGGTCTGGTCCGCCGCCCGAAGGACGGTCTCCGTCTTCTTGGTGACGGCGAGATCAAGGCCAAGATCGCCATCACGGTCAATCACGCGACCGCCAAGGCGAAGGCCGCGATTGAGAAGGCTGGCGGCAGCGTCTCGGTGATCGAGAAGAAAATTCTCGCGGCCGACGAAGCCAAGCGCAAAAAGTCGGCCGACAAAAAGGCGGCTCAGGGCAAGAAGCCCGCTGCTGCAAAGGGCGACGAATAATACGGCTGCGCGGCGTGGCGAACCTTCGCCGCGTGATCCGTTCCCCCGTGAGCGCTCAATGCGTAGACCGGGCTTAAGGTGCGGCGTTATCCTCAACGGACGACGACGCGACCGTTAGGAGAAGACAGCAATGGTTTCCGCTGCCGAGCAGCTTGCTTCGAACCTCAACTTCAAGTCTTTTGCTAAAGCTGAAGATTTGAAGCGGCGCCTATGGTTCACCCTGGGCGCAATGATCGTTTATCGGCTCGGCACGTTCATTCCGCTGCCCGGTATCAATCCGGCGGCGTTCGCGGCTACCTTCCAATCGCAGGCTGGCGGCATCCTGGGCATGTTCAACATGTTCTCAGGCGGCGCGCTCGAACGCCTCGCGATTTTCGCCCTCAACATCATGCCGTACATCTCGGCCGCGATCATCATGCAGTTGATGCAGTCGATCTCGCCGAAGCTGGAAGCGCTGAAGAAGGAAGGCGAGGCGGGCCGCAAGCAGATCAACCAATACACGCGCTATTTGACTGTCGTGCTTGCAGCACTTCAGGCTTACGGCATTGCCGTCGGTCTTGAAGGATCGCGCAACGCGGCTGGCGCCGTCGTTATTGATCCTGGCATGTTCTTCCGCGCCACGACCGTTATCACGCTTGTTGGCGGTACGGTTTTCTTGATGTGGTTGGGCGAGCAGGTCACGCAGCGCGGTGTCGGTAACGGCACGTCGTTGATCATTTTCGCCGGCATCGTTGCGGGCCTTCCGGGCGCCGTCGCGCAGCTCTTCGAACTGTCGCGGACCGGATCGATCGCGCCTGCAATCGTTGTCTTCTTCCTCGTGATGGCACTGGCCGTTATCGCCGTCATCGTGTTCTTCGAACGCGCGCAGCGGCGCTTGTTGGTCCAGTATCCAAAACGCCAGGTCGGCAACAAGATGTTCCAGGGCGAGGCTTCGCATCTGCCGCTGAAGCTCAACCCGTCGGGCGTCATTCCGCCGATTTTCGCGTCGTCTCTTCTGCTTCTGCCGATCACTGTCGCCCAGTTCTCGGCCGGTCAGGGTCCGGAATGGCTCAACACGACCGTCGCGATGCTCGGCAGCGGACAGCCACTTCATCTCGTGATCTACGCGAGCATGATCATCTTCTTCACGTTCTTCTACACGGCCGTCGTCATCAATCCGAAAGAGACCGCCGACAATCTGCGGAAGTACGGCGGGTTCCTGCCCGGTATTCGCCCCGGTGAAAAGACGGCCGAATTCATCGACTACGTCATGACGCGAATTACGGTTGTTGGTGCCCTCTACTTGGCCGCGGTCTGCGTCATGCCGGAAATTCTCACCGCTTACGCTGGCATCCCGCTCTACTTCGGCGGCACGTCTCTTCTGATCGTCGTCAGCGTCACGATGGATACGGTTGCCCAGGTTCAGAGCCATCTGATCGCGCAGCAGTACGAAGGTTTGATCAAGAAAGCGAAGCTTCGGGGGGCGCGTCGATGATCTTGATGCTGTTGGGTCCACCTGGCGCAGGCAAGGGGACCCAGTCTCAGCTGATCTCAGAGAAGCTCGGCATTCCTCAGCTCTCCACGGGAGACATGCTGCGGGCCGCCGTGAAAGCGGGCACGAAGGTCGGTCTGGAAGCAAAAAAGGTGATGGCCGAAGGCGGCCTGGTGAGCGACGCGATCGTGATCGGAATCATCGCTGATCGCATTTCCGAGCCAGACTGCGCCAAGGGTTTTATCCTCGACGGCTTTCCGCGCACGCTCGCTCAGGCGGACGCACTCGACGAACTTCTGAAATCCAAGAGCCGCGTCATCGATTGCGTCATCGAGCTGAAAGTGGACGACACGCAGCTGGTAGACCGCATCGAATGCCGCGCCCGGGAAACACTGGCCGCAGGCGGAACGGTTCGCGCCGATGACAATGCTGAGGCCCTCAAGACTCGCTTGATGGCCTACTATCGCGAGACGGCGCCGCTCATCGGCTACTATTTCGCGCACAAGTTGCTCAAGACGGTCGATGGCATGGCGCCAATCGACAAGGTCGGCGTTCAAATTGACGGTATTTTGAAGGAGCATCAGCCCGCTTAACCTAAATGCCGCACATTGACGAAAGGGTACGGTCGAGCTACAACACCCCACTTCTTTTAGGCTCAACTTGATCCGGACCTGGGCTTAGGCCCCGGGAGCCGCGGTCGTTGCGCCCTTTTGGCACTTGAAGGGCAGAAATTTGGGTCCGGGCGGCATGCCTGGGTTCGGTATTCGACGAAATTCGACTGAGACAAAACAGCACGACGAGATAAGGCAGGAGATTCACGTGGCCCGCATCGCAGGCGTCAACATTCCCACCGGCAAGCGCGTTGAAATCGCGCTCCGTTATATTCATGGCATCGGCCCGAAATTCTCGAAAGAGATTTGCGAAAAGTGCGGCATTCCTTCGGACCGCCGCGTGAATCAGCTGACGGACGCCGAAGTCCTGCAGATCCGCGAATCCATCGACCGTGATTACACGGTTGAAGGCGATCTTCGTCGTGAAGTGCAGACGAACATCAAGCGCCTGATGGATCTCGGTTGCTATCGCGGTCTTCGCCACCGTAAGGGCCTGCCGGTCCGCGGTCAGCGCACGCACACGAACGCCCGCACCCGCAAGGGCAAGGCTGTTGCGATCGCTGGTAAGAAGAAAGCGACGAAGTAATCTGCTGCCCTCACAGGGCAGCATCTAATGCGCTTCTGAAGCGCGCTAACTGGTTTTTTGCCTCCGGATCTCGGCAGGCTAGGAGTGACGATCGCAATGGCAAAAGAAGCAGCGCGCGGCAAGGTCAAAAAGCGCGAGAAGAAGAACATCACGTCGGGCGTTGCGCACGTCAACGCGTCCTTCAACAACACGATGATCACGATCACCGACGCGCAGGGCAACACGATCGCTTGGTCGTCGTCGGGCACGAAGGGCTTCAAGGGCTCGCGCAAGTCGACGCCGTACGCCGCGCAGATGGCCGCTGAAGACGCGGGCAAGAAGGCGCAAGAGCACGGTATGAAGGTGCTCGAAGTTGAAGTCTGCGGTCCGGGCTCGGGTCGTGAATCGGCTCTCCGCGCATTGCAGTCCGTCGGCTTCCAGATCACGTCGATCCGCGACGTCACGCCGATCCCGCACAACGGTTGCCGCCCGCGCAAGCGCCGCCGCGTTTAATTTGATTAAGGCGCCGCCGCAGATGGGTGGCGCTTTTCTGTCTATATTTTAAGTTCGCTTAAGTCGCGGGTCTTCCGCCGCCCGCGCCAAACGAAACGAGGCTCCCCGTGAACGTTCTCCAGAAGAACTGGCAAGATCTGATCAAGCCGTCGAAGCTGGACATCCAGATTGGCCGCGATCGCTCGCGTATCGCGACTGTCGTCGCAGAGCCGCTTGAGCGTGGCTTCGGCATGACGCTCGGCAACGCGCTGCGTCGCGTTCTGCTGTCGTCGCTGCAGGGCGCCGCCGTCAAGACCGTCCAGATCGATGGCGTACTGCATGAGTTCTCCTCCGTCCCCGGCGTTCGCGAGGACGTGACGAACATCATTCTGAACATCAAGGAAATTGCGCTCCGCATCCATTCGGAAGGCGTGAAGCGTATGGTGCTCAAGAAGGAAGGCGCAGGCCCTGTCACCGCTGGTGACATCGAGGCGTCGTCCGAAGTTGAAGTGCTGAACCCGGACCACGTTATCTGCCATCTCGACCAGGGCGCGTCGATCCGCATGGAGTTCACGGCCGATATCGGCAAGGGCTACGTCGCGTCAGATCGCAATCGTCCGGAAGATGCGCCGATCGGCCTGATCCCGGTCGATAGCCTCTACTCGCCGGTCAAGAAGGTTTCCTACAAGGTCGAGAACACGCGCGAAGGTCAGATTCTGGACTTCGATAAGCTGACGATGGTTGTCGAGACGGATGGTTCGGTCCGTCCGGAAGATGCTGTCGCGCTCGCCGCTCGTATCCTTCAGGACCAGCTCGCCGTCTTCATCAACTTCGAAGAGCCGAAGAAGGCACAGGAAGAGCAGCGTCATCCGGAGCTGGCGTTCAACGCTGCGCTTCTGAAGAAGGTCGACGAGCTCGAGCTGTCGGTTCGCTCGGCGAACTGCTTGAAGAACGACAACATCGTCTACATCGGCGACCTGATCCAGAAGACGGAAGCCGAGATGCTGCGCACGCCGAACTTCGGCCGCAAGTCGCTCAACGAGATCAAGGAAGTCCTGGCGACGATGGGGCTCCATCTCGGTATGGAAGTGCCGAACTGGCCGCCGGACAACATCGACGAACTCGCGAAGCGCTTCGAAGATCAGTACTAAGTCGAACACGACTACCGTGCTCGGCGGCCGACTCCCCTCAGGGGAGCGCTGAGCGCAAACAAAGTACCCTACCGTGCTCGGCGGCCGGCTCCCCGCAGGGGAGTCGCCGAGCACAAACAAAGACAGGCGAAGGTGAGGCCATAGAACCTCCCGCGCCGAACCGGACGGCAAGAACGCCGACGGTCAACGCAAGCCCCGGCATATGCCGAGGGCCAACAATGTAAGGATGAAGACACTATGCGACACAAGAAGCTTGGCCGCCGCTTTGGCCGTCACGTTGGCCACCGCCAGGCAATGTTCTCGAACATGGCCGCCGCTCTCATCAAGCATGAGCAGATCGTGACCACGCTGCCGAAGGCGAAAGACCTGAAGCGCGTCGTCGATAAGTACATCACGCTCGCTAAGCGCGGTGATCTGAACTCGCGCCGTCTCGCCATCGCTCGCCTGCGCGACGAGGACATGGTCAAGAAGCTTTTTGACGTGCTTGGCCCGCGTTACAAGACCCGCAATGGCGGTTACACCCGCGTGTTGAAGGCTGGTTTCCGCTACGGCGACGCGTCGCCCCGCGCAGTTATCGAACTCGTCGATCGCGATGAGTCGGTGAAGGGCGCTGAGGACAAGGCCCGTCACGAAGCGAAGGTTGCTGAAGAAGCAGCAGCGAGCTGATTGCGTTGGCCGGTTCCAGTTCGGAGCAGGCCACCAACAACCCGAATTCGAGAAACCCCCGTGCGTCCTGCGCCGGGGTTTTTCATTTCATATTCGCGGATCGATCGCCCGTTGCCATCGTGCGCTCATCTGGCCAATTATCGCGCTCTGCAATCGCGATGATTGCCAGCACCGAGGTATCAGCGCCATGTCCGATAGACCTCCTGTCGTCGTCACCGGCTCGACCGGGCTTGTCGCCAAACACATCATCGCCGAACTCGTAAAACGCGGACATGCCGTTCGCGCCACGCTGCGCCGGATGGAGAAGGCCGACGACGTCCGGCGCGCTGTGAAGCGCCTCGGCGGCGAGGCAGCTCAGCTTGAATTCGTCGTCGCGGATCTTGAGCAACGGGCCGGTTGGGATGAAGCCGTCGCCGGCAGCCAGATCGTCATTCACACGGCGTCGCCCTTTCCGATGGCGCAGCCAGACAATCCCGAAGACGTTATACGGCCCGCACGCGACGGCACACTCCGCGTGCTGGAAGCGGCGACGCGAGCAGCCGTGCAGCGCTTCGTGCTGACGTCGTCGTCCGTCGCGATTTTTTACGGCCGCGATTTGCCGTCCGATCACATCTATTCCGAAGCCGACTTCACCGACGAGACGCGCACCGACCTGACGCCCTATATCAAGTCGAAGACGATCGCCGAGAAGGCCGCATGGGACTTCGTACAGAAGAACGCGGCTGCGCCTCAACTTGCGGTGATCAATCCTGGCTTTGTGCAAGGTCCGGCGCCCGACGCGGATCTCTCGACGTCGCACGAACTCTATCGCCTGATGGCGCGCGGCGTTTATCCGGCGGCGCCCCGCATACGCTTTCCGGTAGCCGATGTGCGCGACGTCGCTCTCGCGCATGCCGAGGCCACAGAGCGCCCTGACGCCGCTGGAAACCGCTTTCTCGTCGGTTCGGGGCAGCTGACGCTCTTTGAACTGGGGCGCATCCTTGCCCGCGAGTATCCCGAACTCAGCTCCAAGGTGCCGAAATTCGAACTTCCCGATGCCGCCGTCCGCGCGCTCGCATATGTCGACAAACGGATGCGAACGATCCTGCCGGAACTTGGCGCGACAAAAGATTACACGAACGCGCACGTTACAAGCGCGTTGGGTTTACGCCTTAGGGATGCTGATGAAGCGGCGACCGCCGCTGTCCGATCATTACGAGACCTTAGGTTGATCTGAAGACGCACGCGGCCGTATTTTTACAACCGCTACCAGTTATCTGGTGAGTCTCGAGGCTGCGACACCCAAGGCAAAGGCATGACGATGAAGAAATCGACGTTCGGCTTGGCGATGGCCGTGCTGGCCGCGCTCGCGGTTTTCACCTTCGGTCCGGCCGATAGATTTTCGTTTGCGCAGGACAAGATCCCGCCGCCTTCGCGTCCGGCAATACAGTATTCGTACGCTCCGATCGTGCGCGCCGCTGCGCCCGCAGTCGTCAACGTCTACGTCCGCAGTCGCGTGCAAACGTTCAATACGCCATTCGGCAATGACCCGTGGTTCCGCCGCTTCTTCGGCGAAGCATTCGGGCAGCCGTCCGAGCGTGTGATGAGTTCGCTGGGTTCGGGCGTCATCGTCAGCCCGGATGGTTTGATCGTCACGAACTCGCACGTCGTCAAAGGCCGGGGCGAAACGGAAATTCGTGTCGCGCTGTCGGACAAACGCGAGTTTGATGCCAAGGTGATCGCGCAGGACGAGAAGGCGGATATCGCCGTTCTGAAGATCGAGAATGGCGATGGAAAATTCCAGTTTCTGCAGTTCGATGATTCCGACAGCCTTGAGGTCGGCGATCTCGTTCTCGCAATCGGCAATCCATTCGGCGTCGGTCAAACGGTGACGAGCGGCATCGTCTCGGCGCTTTCGCGATCCGAGATGGCGGAATCCGATAGCCAGGTCTTCATTCAAACGGACGCTGCGATCAATCCCGGTAACTCCGGCGGCGCGCTGGTCGATATGTCGGGCCGCCTCGTCGGCATCAACACGATGATCTATTCGCAGACGGGCGGCTCGGTCGGCATCGGCTTCGCAATTCCCTCAAACCTCGTTCGCGTTTACGCCGAAAGCGCCGCGCAGGGCCGCAAGGTGGAACGCCCATGGATCGGCGCGAAGCTCGAAGCCATGTCGCACGATATCGCCGAAGGGCTGGGTCTGAAGCGTGTCAGCGGCGCAGTCGTCACACGCTTGTACGATAAGGGTCCCGCGGCTGATGCTGGTTTGAATGCGGGCGACGTCATCACCAACGTCGATGGCGTCGAAGTGGCGGACGCACGCGCCGTCTACTACCGCCTTGCAACGCGCGGCATCGGGCAGACTGCGAAACTCGTAGTGATCCGCAACGGTAGCAACGTCGATATTTCGTTGCCGCTGATCGCGGCGCCGAAACCGGGAAAGAACGATGCGCGTAACTTGTCCGGAAATAATCCTCTCGACGGCGCACGTATCTCAAACATTCTGCCATCGGTCGCGGATGAACTCAGCATCGACCAGACGGACGGCGTCGCCATCGTTTCGGTACGCAACGGGTCCGTAGCGCAGAACCTCGGCTTCCAGCCGGGCGACATCATCGTATCGATCCAAGGGAAGAACATCACGAACGTGCTCGACGCCGAGACGGCCGTGGCGACGCGGCAGCGCGTTTGGCAGGTGTCCGTAAAGCGTGGAGCGCGCGTGCTGCAGCTTCAGGTGCCCGGCTAAGCCAGCGCATCGGGATTACGTCAGAGGTGGATCCAGATCTGGTACGCCGCGAAGCACAGAATTGCCGAAAGGAAGAGACGCAGCAGCCAATCGGGGAGCTTGCCGGTCAGCCGTGAACCGAGCGCAATGCCGGGGATCGAACCGACCAAAAGCAAGCCGAGCAACCCGAAGCTGGTATTCCCGATTGACATATGCCCGAGGCCGGAGATCAGCGTCAGCGGTACCGCATGAACGATGTCTGTACCGATCAAGCGGCGTGTCAGCAGATTCGGATATAACAGCGTGAGCACCACAACGCCGATGGCCCCGGCGCCGACTGATGTGATCGTAACGACAGATCCAAGAACAAGCCCGAGCGCCAGCGTCGGCAGCCGCCGGAGCGTGATTTCCTTGGGCTCAACAACATCGGCGCCGCGACGCGTGATGATCGGATAGATCAGGATCGCAAGGGCGCTAAGCGCGAGCGCGAAGATGAGCGATCTCTTGATGACGAGCGCCATCAACTCGGTGTCGAGATCGAAATAACTCAAAAACATAAGCATCGCGATTGAGCCCGGCACGCTGCCGAGCGCGAGCCATCCGACAATGCGCCAGTTGACGTTCCCGAATGTGTGGTGAGGCCAAGCCGCGGACGCCTTCGTGATCGATGCGAACAGCAGGTCCGTTCCAACCGCGAGTGGCGCGCCGACGCCGATCTGCGTGATGAGAAACGGCGTCATCAGCGAGCCAGCGCCGACGCCTGTCATTCCCACGAGGAACCCGACCACGAAACCGCCCGATATGATCATGGGCCATAAATTGTGCAGATCGATTTCCGGCATGGAAGTCCACCGTCGCGGCAGGCCATGATGACGTACGCGAGATCATCGTGGTCTGCAATTGCAGATGACTAGTGTTGGCGATGTTTTGGAGGTGCTCTCTGCAAAACGCGCCGAAGCTGTGAAGATCGGCGCGTTTCGATACACTTATTGAGAGCTCAAAGACCGGGATCCATACCATCGTCGAGCGGTGGCGGTGCTTCGATGGCAACTGACACACCAGCTGCGCGCAGGATGATCGCGACTTCGTTGGCGCGCCGCATGAACTCCTCGCGATCCTTCGACGTGAGTGAAAGATCTCGATTCAGTCCGTTGGCAAGAACATCGCGCTTCAGAACGAAATGCCCTTCGACGGGTTCTTCAGCCTTCGCGTTGACGCCCGTTGCAATTCCGCCCGCCACAGTAGACCCGGTGACGGAATCGACGAGCAGCAGCGTGCCCGTCGCCGGTGTCTCCGTGAATACGTCGATAGCAATCGGCCTGCCGACGGAAATTTTCGCGATCGCGATATCGTTCGCAGCGCAACTCCGCGACGGACGGGATGCCATTGTCTCGAGATCGAGCAAAGCCTTGATCTCGATATTCGAGACGGTGACGAGATCCGTCGCGGTGCGGAGAAGATATCCGGCGGACGGATTGAAGGCATCTTCCGACAGCCAGACGAAGCGCGCGTCGATCGTCTGCGCCGCAACCGGTGCATTCTCAACCAACGAGAGCACCGCACCGCGAGAAATATCGAGGTCGACGTCGAGCTGCAATGTTACGGCTTGACCGGCACTGGCCAACTGGAGATCGCCGTCCATCGTCGCGATGCGAATAACTTTGCCACGCGCGTTGCTGACGACGTCCGTAACCGCGTCACCGATTTTGACGGAACCTGAGGAAACCGTACCGGCGAGCCCACGAAAATCTTGCCCATCGCGCAGAACCATCTGCACCGGAAAGCGGAAGACGGAACCCGCTTCGCTCGCGCGGCTCGGCACCTTTCCGAGATGTTCGATGAGCGTCGGCCCGCTGTACCAATCGATGTTCTTCGACGCCGTCGTGACGTTATCGCCGAACACTGCGGAGAGAGGAATAGCGGTCGCGTCCCAGAAGTTGAACTTCCAGCACAGCGTCTTGAAATCCTCTTCGATCTTGCGGAACACGTCTTCAGACCAACCGACAAGATCCATCTTATTGACGGCAAGAACCACGTGCTTGACGCCGACGAGATCAAGAATGGCTGCATGCCGCTTCGTCTGCTTCTTCACGCCGGAGCGCGCATCGACAAGAACGATCGCGACATCCGCGTGGGATGCGCCAGACGCCATGTTGCGCGTGTACTGTTCGTGGCCTGGTGAATCGATGATCACAAAACGGCGCGCGTCGGTATCGAAATACTTCCACGCGATATCGATCGTGATGCCCTGTTCGCGTTCGGCTACGAGGCCATCGAGCAGCATCGAATAGTCGGGAAGGTCCGTTCCCGCAGCTTTGCGCCCGGAACGACGCACGCTCTCACGCTGGTCTTCGTAAAGATCGGACGCATCCCAAAGAAGCCGTCCGATCAGCGTCGATTTTCCGTCATCGACCGAGCCGCACGTTAGAAGATGCGTAATACCTTGAAGCTCGCGGACAAGACCGGGAACGGCAGGAGGCGTTGTCTCCAATGGCGCAACTGTGCGTGTCGCGCGCTTCGCAGTCGCCAAAGTGTGCACAGTCATCAGAAATAGCCTTCCTGCTTTTTCTTTTCCATCGCGCCAACTTGATCGTGATCGATCAGGCGGCCTTCGCGCTCAGAGGTCTGCGCGTTGAGTGTTTCTGCAACAACGTCATCGATTGTTTCCGCGTCGGAATAGACCGCGGCCGTCAGCGGGTAACACCCGAGCGTGCGAAAGCGGATCTTCCGCATTTCGACTTTCTCGCCCTCGCGCGGCTGGAGACGCTCGTCGTCCTGCATCAGGATCTGACCGTCGCGCACGATCGTCGGACGCTCGGCTGCGAAATACAGCGGCACGACTTCAAGCTTCTCGCGCAGGATGTAGCGCCAGACGTCTTTTTCCGTCCAATTCGACATCGGGAAGATACGAACTGTTTCGCCGGTGCCGAGACGCCCGTTGAGCAGATCCCACATTTCCGGACGCTGCCGTCGCGGATCCCAGCGATGCCCAGCGGCGCGGAATGAAAATACGCGCTCCTTGGCGCGGCTCGCTTCCTCGTCACGCCGTGCGCCGCCGAATGCAGCGTCAAAGCCATACTTGTCGAGCGCCTGCTTCAAAGCCTGCGTTTTCAAAACGTCGGTGTGAATGGACGGCGCATGGTCGATCGGGTTGATGCCGCGCTTGATGCCGTCGTGATTGGTGTAAACGATAAGATCCAGGCCAAGCTCTTTCGCCTGCCGGTCGCGAAACGCGATCATGTCCCGGAACTTCCAGGTCGTATCGACGTGCAGCAAGGGAAACGGGACCGGCTGCGGATAAAATGCTTTGCGCGCGAGATGCAGCAAAACAGTGGAGTCCTTGCCGATCGAATACAGCATGACCGGCAAACGGAACTGCGCCGCAGCTTCCCGGAAGATGTGAATGCTCTCTGCTTCGAGCATATCGAGATGAGATGGCGAAACCGTCATGCTGCGCGGTCCTTCGGTTCAAATCCTGGATCGTCGGATTGCGTGTGGAGACCGCATTCCTTTCCGTTTTGGCTTTCCCACCACCACCGTCCCGCTCGGATGTCTTCGCCCGGTTTGATGGCGCGCGTGCACGGTTGGCAGCCTATGGAGGGGAAGCCCTGAGCATGCAGCGCGTTGATCGGAATGGCGTTGGCGGCGACGTAGTTTTCAAGCTGCTCCAAGCTCCAGTCGGCGATGGGGTTCAGCTTGATGAGTTTCTGAGCCGCGTCGTAGCTCGCGAACGGAACGTGAGAACGTCCCTGTGATTGATCGCGCCGCAAACCCGTAACCCAGCCAGAAACGCCTTTCAGTGCCCGGTTGAGCGGACGTACTTTGCGAATTTCGCAGCACGCTTTTCGCGCTTCGACCGAATATCGGAAGCCGTTGATACCGTCGTTCGCGACAAGCTCTTCGACTTCGGCTGCATCCGGAAACATCACGCGGATCTTGAGTCCGTATTTGCCTTCGGTCTCGAAAAGAGTGTCGAGCGTCTCGGGGAAGTGCCGCCCGGTGTCGAGCGTGAAGATGTCGATCTTGGCGCCGGTTTTCGCGATGGCGTGCGTAATGGCCTGATCCTCGATGCCAAGGCTGGACGAGAAGGCGACCGGGCCCTCGATCGCCGCACGGATGGCCAGCACGCGGTCCTCAAGCGAACTCAGACCCTGAAGCGCAGCATCGAGGCGCGAAGCACGGGCTTGCTGCGCTGCGGTATGCTCATCCGTCTGCGATCCGCTGTGGGTCGGAGAAACGGCCTCGAACAATGTCATGGCGACCTCCCAATGCCAGCATACATAAGGGCAAAACATTCTCATGAGAAGCCTTATAACCAAACAAGAATAGGATATTATTTCAATAATACAGACGTATGAGTATTGTTAATCTACGGAAGTTCGCAATGGTCAACGCGCTCGCAAATGCGAAATGTGAGGCGGAATTGGCTTAGAAACGAGGCTCGGCGAAAAACTATTCTTCCTGCAGTGTCCGGAAACGCGGAGGCTGCAGCAAAAGGCCGCCCGTAGGCGGCCTAAGTGCGAGACAAATTTGGGGACGCTTAGTCGTCGTCAGTCTTCGAAGCGGCGGGCATCGAACCCCAGAAGATCCCACGATGCCATCATGTGATCCGGCAACGGCGCAGTGACGTCGATGGTCTGCCCGGTCTTCGGATGTGGGATCACGAGACGGCGTGCGTGCAAATGCAACTTGTTCTCGATGTTCTCCGCCGGCAAGTTGACGTCGCCCTCGTATTTATTGTCGCCGACGATGGGATGCCCAATCAGATGCATGTGGGCGCGCAACTGATGCTGCCGTCCCGTCACGGGCTTCAACGACACCCACGCCGCCTTGTGCGCAACGCGATCGACGACGGAGTAATGCGTCGTCGCGTGCATCGCCTGCGCCTGTTCTCCGGGCCGTGATTTGCGCACGCGGTCGCCGTCGGGGCCTGAGGCCTTAACCAGCGCGGCCTCGATCTTCCCCTGAGGCGGCTTCGGCACGCCGCGAACGAGTGCCCAGTAGGTCTTTGCAGCCGAACGCGATTGAAACGTCTTGCCTAGACGGCCAGCCGCATCGCGGGTCTTCGCGACCAGTAGGACTCCGGACGTATCCCGGTCGAGACGATGGACGAGGCGCGGGCGCTCGCCGCCGAACCGATCGGCCATGCCTTCCAGCATTCCGTCGATGTGCCTCTTGGTACCCGTGCCGCCTTGGACAGCCAAGCCGAATGGCTTGTTGAGCACGAGCACGTACTCATCCTCGTAGAGGATCATTTTCTCGATCGCGTCGCGGTCGCCCTTGGAAACGCCAAGTGGCGCGCGGCCATCGAGCTTCGGCTTTTTCGGCTCGCGAATAACGGCGGGAACGCGGATTTCGGCGCCAGCGATCAGACGGTCGTTGGCCTGCGCGCGCTTGGAATCGATCCGCACCTGGCCCGAGCGCAGCAGCTTTTGCAGATACGTATAGCCGACCTCGGGGAAATGAACGCGGAACCAGCGATCGAGCCGCATGTCCGTTTCAGAGTCGCTCACCCGAATGGTTTCGACTTTGCTTGCAGTTGTCGTCACGCCAGCAGTCCTCGTGCAATCCAAAGCCCTGCGAACACAGCGAGAATGCTGAGTACGACCGACGCCAAGACATAACCGAACGCTTGAACCAGATCGCCCCGTTCGTAAAGCGTCGCGAACTCAAGCGAAAACGCCGAGAACGTCGTGTAACCGCCAAGGATGCCGGTCACGAGAAAAGTTCGCAGCTCGTTGGACGCATTATAGCGCAGCGCGAGTACCTCGATCAGGACGCCGATCAGGAATGAACCCGAGATATTGATCACCAGGGTCGCCCAGGGAAAATTGACCAACCCCTGATGCATGAACGCTCGACCGATGAGATGGCGTAATCCGGCGCCGATGGCACCGCCGCTTGAAGCGAGCAGCAGCAGCTTCATGTTCGTGTCCTTCGATAGACGCTGGGAAGCTATAGCGGCACACCTATGGCTGAGGAAGCCGCTGCAATGCCCCAGTCCCGCGTCGCATTCGAGAGAAAAGCTCGACAAAATCGTGCGGCATTAACCACTTGGGATACACGGCTCGCGGCATCCCGTCGAGAAGCTGACAAATTCATGGCGGAGGTTGTGGCATGTAACGCGTAACCTGGAGTTCGCCGATGTCCGACAATCGTGGCGTATTGATCCTCGGCGAAGGTGCCGTCCTCAAAGGCGAGGTCAAAGACGGACGCCGGGTCGAGGTCTGGGGCTACATCGAAGGCGGCGTCAACGCATCCGAGGTCATCGTCCAGGAAGGCGGTAAGGTCTTCGGGCAGGTGAATTCCGATACCGCGGAAATTCGCGGCACGGTGCAGGGTGACGTTCGCGTGCAGCAGTTGATCGCGCTCAAGCGTACAGGCAGCGCTTCAGGTAAAATCCGCTACGGCCGTCTGTCGATGGAAGAGGGGAGCGAACTGTCCGCTCATGTCCGCAACATCCCGCCAACGCTCGCAGGCGATCTTGACCTGACCGTCGACAAGGGCAGATCGGTCCGCATCACGCTCGCCGATCTGAATGCCGTCGATCCCGACGATAAACCGGAAGATCTGAAGTTCGAAGTTTCGAACGCCGCCGGTGGCTCCGTCGTACTCGGCGCCGCGCCCAGCCAGCACGTCACGACGTTCACGCAGGCCGATCTTGCGGGAGGACAAGTGTTTTTTGCGCATGACGGCACAGACAGCGAAAAAGCAGCGTTCGATGTTCTGGTGACGGACGCGTCGGGCGCGAGTTCCGGACCGGCAAAAACCGTGAACGTCGCCGTTCGGATTTAGCTCTACGCAGGCGCTAGCCGTCGCCCCGAGAGTTTACGCACATAAGGGGGCAGCGTGAGCGAACGTTACGTCGTGCTGTCCGGGTGCTCAGGTGGCGGAAAGTCATCGATCCTCGCAGAACTTCGGCGGCGCGGATACGCAGTGGTCGAAGAGCCGGGCAGGCGGATCATCCAGTCAGAAATGGCGAGCGGAAGCCAGGCCCTCCCTTGGGTTGATATCGCGGCATTCGCACGCCGTGCGATCGAAACGTCGCTTGCGGATCGGGTCGCGGCTGCGGCGTCAGCGGGGTGGGTGTTTTTTGATCGAGGATTGATCGACGCTGCCGTCGCGTTGGAACACGCAACCGGGGAACCCGCGATCGAACGATATGGGCGACCGCACCGCTATCATCATACGGTGTTCTTTACGCCGCCTTGGCCCGAAATCTACGCTTCGGACCCGGAGCGGCGGCACGGCTTAGACGACGCGCTCGGCGAGTATCGGCGGCTCGAACATGCCTATCCGGCGCTGGGATATCGCCTCGCCGTGCTTCCGAAAGTCGGCGTTGCCGCGCGGGCAGACGCCGTTCTGGCAGCGCTCGAAGTAAACGCCGCCTGACCTATCCGGCGAGCAACCGGTATCCGATAGGACAATTGGCCTTTCTAAGCATTTGGAGCGGCAGGCGCGGGCCTCTATATACTGGCGCAATGGCCAATCTGTTCGAAGCCGCAGGACTGGAAAAGAGCGCGCCACGCCCGCTCGCCGATCGCCTGCGCCCAAAATCGCTGCCCGAAGTTGCCGGGCAGGATCACATCGTCGGACCCGACGGAACGCTGACGCGTATGCTCAAGACCGGGCGCATCCCAAGCCTCGTTCTCTGGGGCCCGCCCGGTTCCGGCAAGACGACAATCGCGCGCTTGCTCGCGGGCGAAACCAATCTCGCGTTTGAGCAACTCTCGGCAATCTTCTCCGGCGTCGCGGAATTGCGTAAGGCGTTCGACCGCGCCAAGGCGCATCGCGAGCAGGGCAAAGGCACGCTGCTTTTCATCGACGAAATTCATCGCTTCAATCGTTCGCAGCAGGATTCATTCCTGCCACACATGGAAGACGGCACCATCACGCTCGTCGGCGCGACGACAGAAAATCCGTCGTTCGAACTCAACGCCGCTCTTCTGTCACGCGCCACGGTGCTGACGCTCAACCGTCTGGATGATGCAACTCTCGAGACGCTTCTGAAGAGATCGGAAACCGAAGTAAGCCGGCAGCTTCCATTGGACGACGGCGCACGCGAGGCGCTCAAGGGTATGGCCGATGGCGACGGCCGCGCCATTCTCAATCTCGCAGAAGACGTCTTCGCTGGTGTTGCGCCGGGTTCAAAGCCGCTTGATCGGGAAGCGCTCGTCAAGCTCGTGCAGCGCCGCGCGCCGCTCTACGACAAGTCGCGCGAAGGGCATTACAATCTGATATCGGCCTTGCATAAGGCCGTGCGCGGTTCTGATCCCGATGCCGCGCTCTACTATCTTTGCCGCATGCTCGATGGCGGCGAGGATCGCCTGTTCATCGCTCGCCGGCTTGTTCGCATGGCGATCGAAGACATTGGCCTCGCCGATCCCCAAGCGCTCGTTATCGCCAACGCCGCCAAGGACGCTTACGATTTTCTGGGTTCGCCGGAAGGCGAACTGGCGCTGAGCGAAGCGACGATCTACATGGCCACCGCGCCGAAATCGAATGCCAATTACGTGGCGTATAAAGCAGCCATGCGCTCGGCCAAGGATCTGGGTTCCGTATCGCCTCCGAAAACAATCCTCAACGCGCCAACCAAGTTGATGGAGGATGAGGGGTACGGCTCGGACTATCTCTACGATCACGATCAACCCGAAGCGTTTTCGGGCCAGAACTATTTTCCGGATGCCTTCAAGAAGCGTCCGAAATTCTACGACCCACCGGAACGTGGCTTCGAGCGGGAAGTCAGAAAGCGGTTGGACTATTGGGCGAAGCTTAGGAGCGAGCGAAACGCGAAGTAAAATCCTGCAACCCCGGAGCGCGCCATGGCGCAAGCATTGAGTCCGATACTGCATTCCGTAGCAATTGCCGATCTACGGCCAACGCAAATGACGGTTGGCATGCATGAAGTTCGCCGCAAACAAAAGGAATGGCGCACCCTCGCTGACGGCAAACGAGCCGAGTTCCTCGGTCGGCATATGGTGCCGATTGTTCGCGGGCCGAAAGATCGCGCCTATATCATCGATCATCATCATCTTGCCCGCGCTTTGCACGAAGAAGGTGTGAAAGACATTCTCATTTCCGCCGTCGCAGATCTGCGCAAGCTCGACAAGGATGCCTTCTGGACGTTCCTCGACAATCGGGGCTGGATGCACCCGTTCGACGATAATGGGAAACGCCAGACGCGCAACGAGCTTCCGAAAACAGTCGCGGATCTTGATGACGATCCCTATCGCAGCCTTGCCGGAGAACTGCGCTTTGCAGGCGGCTTCGCGAAGGACACGGCACCTTTCAGCGAGTTCCTCTGGGCCGATGCGTTGCGCCGCCGAGTTCCACGCAAGATTGCCGAAAATGATTTCGACGAAGGTCTGCGTCTGGCGCTTGAATTTGCCAAAAGTGCAGACGCTTCGTTCTTACCCGGCTGGTGCGGACCGCACGCGCACGATTGATCGGCGTCGCGAACTTTAATCGTCAAGCATGCGTGTAACGATCTCGTGGCAATCGCGAGAGAGCGGGGAGGAGCCTGCCACGTGGTGCAAGGCGGCCTTCGCCAGTGCGCGCCTCTTGGGCTCGAGCGACCGGAAACTGCGGAACGCGCCAAGCATTCTCGCCGCCACCTGAGGATTGAGCCGGTCGATCTCCAGCACCATGTCGGCGAGAAAACGATAGCCCGCGCCGTCAGGCCGGTTGAATTGCACCGGATTGGCCATCGCGAACGTGCCGATCAGCGCTCGCACTTTGTTTGGTGTCGTCAGCCTGAAGAGTGGATCTCGCGTAAGCGCTTTGACCTCATCGAGCGTTTCAGAACGCGGGGACTGGGCCTGGGCGGCAAACCACAGATCGATCACAAGATGATCGCCCTTCCAGCGATCGTGGAAATCGCGAAGCACGGTCTCACGCTCGGGCGCGTCGACGCCTGAAATCAAAACGAGCGCATGGGCTGAGTCCGTCATGTTCGACGCGCGCTTGTAATGCGCGGCGACACGCGCGTAATCCTCCGGTCCATCGCACGTCGTCAACAATGTAAGAGCCGCGTTGCGAAGGGCGCGCCGCCCCGCACTTTTTGCATCCGGCGAAAACGTCTTGCTGCGCGACTTACGATCATAGATTTCGACGAGGTCGTCTTTCAGCGCTTCGGCAATTGCGCGCGAAAAACTCCGGTGCGCGGTGAAGATGGCAGAATGATCGACTTTCGATGACTTCTCGCGCGCCACGTCGGCGATTCCCGGAAGCTTCAGCAACTCGGCTTTATAGGCGTCGTCCAAGCGGTCATCGAAAAGCGCGCTTCTGATCGCCGTCGCGAATTTCGCCGCCTTTGCGCCAAGGACGGCTTTCGGCCGCTTAGCTTCGATGAGTGCGAGAATGCTGCGCGTTGCGTACTGATTGCCAGCTTGCCAGCGATTGAAAAGATCGCTGTCGTGAAGCATCAGAAACGCCAGATCGCCGTCGGACAGCGAGATATTGATGTTAACGGGTGCCGAGAATCCGCGCAGGAGAGAAGGCACCGGCCGCGACGTGACACCGGAGAACTTGAACGTATTCGTCCGCTCCGTAACAGCGAGAACGCCGTCGCGAATTTCTCGGCCCTCGGTGACTTTAACGTCCATCTCCTTGCCGTTCTCGCCCAGCAGCGCCATCGCGAGCGGAATGAACTGCGGTTGCTTCTTCTGCTTTCCGGGAGACGCCTTCAGCGTTTGATGCACGGTGAGCTCGGCCGATTTCCGCCGCTTGTCGTAAGTGAGATCGCAGACCAGCTCCGGCGTACCCGATTGCGTGTACCAGCGCATGAACTGCGAGAAGTCAGTCCCGCTCGCGTCAGCAAAACACGCGACGAAATCTTCGATCGTCACCGCCTGTCCGTCGTGCCGTTCGAAATAAAGATCCATCCCCGCGCGGAATGTCTTGTCGCCCAGAATGGTCTTGATCATGCGCACGATTTCCGCGCCCTTCTCATAGACCGTCGGCGTGTAGAAGTTGTTGATCTCGATATAGCTGTCGGGGCGAACGGGATGCGCAAGCGGCCCGCCGTCTTCCGGAAATTGCAGCGACTTCAATTGGCGTACGTCCGAGATCCGCTGCACCGTGCGGCTGCGTTCTTCAGCCGAGAATTCCTGATCGCGAAAAACGGTCAACCCTTCCTTCAGGCACAACTGGAACCAATCGCGGCACGTGATGCGGTTGCCCGTCCAATTGTGAAAGTATTCATGCGCGACGACGCTTTCGATCGCTTCATAGTTGGCGTCAGTCGCGGTCTCGGGCGAGGCAAGCACTAAGCGATCGTTGAAGATATTGAGGCCTTTGTTCTCCATCGCGCCCATGTTGAAATCAGACACGGCGACAATGTTGAAAACGTCGAGATCGTATTCGCAGCCGAAGCGTTTCTCATCCCACCGCATCGACCGCTTGAGCGAATCCATCGCCCAATGCGCGCGCTCTTCCTTTCCGTGCTCGACATAGATGCGCAAATCCACATCTCGACCCGACGCGGTCTTGAACGTCGATGCGACGGAGCCGAGATCGCCACCGACAATGGCGAACAGATACGAAGGCTTAGGATGCGGGTCATGCCAGATCGCATAGTGGCGTTTACGTTTCGCAAGCGTGCCGCGTTCGACCGGATTGCCATTTGCCAGCAACACAGGTGCCGCATCGACGTCTGCTTCAAGCCGCACCGTAAAGCGCGCGAGCACGTCCGGCCGGTCACTGAAATAGGTAATGCGGCGGAAGCCCTGCGCCTCGCATTGCGAGCAATAGACGCCGCGCGAAAGATAAATGCCCTGCAGCGCCGTGTTTGCCTGCGGATTGACGTACGTCACCGTTTCGAGAGTAAACGGCTCTTGCGGCGGGGAAGGGATCGTCAGGCTCGTATCATCAACGCGATAGGCTGGCTTTTTGAGTTGCCGCCCATCAAGCGCGATGCTTTCGAGTTCCATAAGCTCACCGTCGAGCTTCAGCGGAACCTTGCCGACTGTTTTGAGAGCAGGGTTGCGAACGATCGATAGTTTCGCAGCCACCCGCGTCCGTGTCGGATCGAGCGCGATGTCGAGTTCGACGGTTTCGATCAGGTACTCGGGCGGCTGATAGTCAGCCAACAGGATTGTTTGAGGGCCTTCAGCTTCCATGGGTGTCGCAATGCCGGAGGTTGTCCCTGAAGGATCCAGGGATCGAATGGGTTGGTATACTCTCTCGCTTGAGCCGTCGCCAGCGGAGCAAAGTTCTAGGCCGGCTACCCGAGACGGCGGCGGAACTCGTCGTAACCGAATGACCGGATCACCTCATATTCCTGATTCTCCTTCAGGATTGCGAGATCGGGTAACGGCACACCGTTGAAGGTGTTATTTTTTACAAACGAGTACTGCATCATGTCGCGGAAGATCAGCCGATCGCCCGCCTTCAGCGGCGCATCGAACGAATACTCGCCGATGATGTCGCCGGTCATGCACGTTTTACCGCCGAGAATGTAACTGTGCGCCTTCTCTCCCGGCGCACCCGCGCCGACAATAAGCGGCGTATAGGGCACTTCCAGAACGTCCGGCATATGCGTCGAGGCCGAAGCGTCGAGGATGGCGATGTTCTTCTCGTTGTGATGCACGGCGAGAACGCTTCCGACGAGATACCCGGTATCGACAACAAGGCCGCCACCCGGCTCCAGGATGACGTCCACGTTGAACGCGCGCCGGAATGCCTGTATGGCGGCGATGAGCTTGCGGATGTCATAGCCCGGCTTGTTGAGGAAGTGACCGCCGCCGAAGTTCACGGCCTTTACCCGGCCAATGTAGTCACCGAACTCGCGCGCCACGTGCTCGATGAGCCCAACGGAACCCGCATCACCTGACTCGCACAAAGCGTGCGTGTGAAGAATATCGACATCGTCCCAAGGCACTTGGTCCAGCGTGTCGGGCGTCGCGCCGAAACGCGAGAAGGGCGCGCACGGATCATAGAGCGAGCCGCCGACGGTAGCGTTCGAGTATCCGGGATTGATGCGAATGCCGATCTCGACATCCGGATGCCGCTTCAGAACGTCGAGGTGGGCGATGATCTGTTCGGGCGAATTGAAATAGATGTGTCCGGCAAGTTCCGTCAGTCGTTCCACTTCGCCCGGAGCATAAGCGGGCGAGTAAACGTGAACGTCCTTGCCGAACGTTTCCTTGCCAAGACGCGCCTCGTATTCACCGCTCGCCGTCGTTCCATCGAGCACGTCGCGCATGAGCGGAAACGCGGCCGGAAGCGCGAACGCCTTCGTCGCCAACAGCACCTTGCAGCCGGTCTCAGCCTTGATCGTGGAGACATGCGCAAGATTGCGCTTGAGCGCAGCCGCATCGAGCACGTAGGCGGGCGTTGCGATGGACTGTGCCCAATCGAAGGTCGAGGCATGAATCTTTGAGGACGTCGACAATCAGATCACCGAAGAAGCGAGAGCCAAAGACGTTAGTGCGCCACGCGCACTTGCCCGGCAGTTGTTCCGGGCCACGAGTAGATAAAAGTGAGATACGCGAGCGCAATATAGATCGCGCCGAAGGATGCCGCTCCGAGGCACGCAGAAGCTTCAAAAAGCGACAAGCCGTAGAGCCAGGATGGGCGAACATCGCCGAAGTTTGCGATTCCGCTCGCAGGGTTCACGATCGTCGCCCACGCCCGGTTCGTTCCAAGCAGAAGCTCATTCAGCCCGGCCGTCAGCGCGCCCATGAACGCAAGACCGAACGAGAGCAGCCCGAACGCCAAAAGCCGAAGCGAAATCGGAGCTTCGCGCAGAAACAGCCAAAGCCCCGCGATATACGCCGAGATCATTCCAAAACTCACCGACACGACCGAGATGACTAGCCCAGTCAGTTCGTTGCGGAGTGAAAAGATCTCGGCTTCGCTCATCAGGTCTCGACCGCGAACAGCTTCTTCTGGTCGTGCTTCTCGATTTCCTTGACGTGCCAGGGCAGGCCCTGCTTGCCAAGTTCTTCGAGATACGGCTGCGGCGGAAGCTGCTCGACGTTGAAGACGCCTTCACCCTTCCAAAGACCTTTGAACAGCATGATCGCGCCGGTAACTGCTGGAACGCCGGTCGTGTAGGAAACGGCCTGAGCGCCGACTTCCTTGTTCGTCTCAGCGTGATCCGTAACGTTCCAGATCATGTAGCGCTTCTTCTTGCCCTTGCGCTCGCCCTTGATCACGACGCCGATCGACGTCTTGCCTGTGTAATTTTCAGCAAGCGAAGAGGGCTCCGGCAGCAGCGATTTGAGGAACTCCATCGGAATGATGGGCGTGCCTTTGTGCATGACCGGATCGATCCGCGTCATGCCGACATTTTCGAGCACTTCGAGGTGCTTGATGTAGTTATCCGAGAAGGTCATCCAGAAGCGGATTTGCTTCAGGCCCTTGATGTTCTCGACCAGGCTTTCCTCTTCCTCGTGGTAGATGAGGTACGACTTGACCGGCCCGACTTCCGGATAGTCGATCATCGTCGAGATGGAGAGCGGATCGATCTCGATCCATTCGCCGTTCTTCCAGTATTTGCCGCGCTGGGTCACTTCCCGGAGATTGATCTCGGGATTGAAGTTCGTCGCGAACGCCTTGCCATGGCTGCCGGCGTTGCAATCGATAATGTCGATGGTGTGGATCTCGTCGAACAGTTCCTCCTGCGCGTAGGCGCAGAAAATGTTCGTCACGCCGGGATCGAAGCCGCAGCCGAGCACGGCCATCAGGCCCTTCTCTTTGTACTTCTCGTGGTAGGGCCACTGGTATTTGTAGGTAAACTTCGCTTCGTCGCGCGGCTCATAGTTCGCCGTGTCCATGTAGTGCACGCCCGCTTCCAGGCACGCGTCCATGATCGGCAGATCCTGATAAGGGAGCGCCATGTTGATGACGAGGTCAGGCTTGACCTTCTTTATGAGCTCCACCGTTTCCGCAACGTTGTCGGCATCGACTTGAGAAATGTCGATCGGCGTCTCGCACTCCGCCTGCACTTTTTTGCAGCTTTCGAGGCGACGCGAAGCGAGATGAATCTTTTTGAAGACATCGCGGTTCATCGCGCATTTTTTTGCAACGACCGAACCCGCTGCACCGGCCCCGATGATGAGTACGTTTTCCAAGACTGCTCCAAGAAAATGAAAATGAATTGCGGACATCCGGCACGGCCGGCGCGACAAGCGATTTCTCACGCTGGGAGCGGGAGATAGGACACGCGACCGCTTAATTCAACACTATTTCAAATCGCCGCGCGAGTGCGATCTAGCAAACGGCTCCCGAGGGCCGAATTGAGACATTTATGACAGTTTTATTGCGGTAATTCGCCGGCGCCGCCGCTACGGGTCGCTTCGACACGCGAAGGCGCTCTTTCTCTCGAAGGCGCCTTCGCCGCAGTTAACGCGGATCGACCGTTTACGACTGGCTGGGCGTCGAATGCCCGCTCAGCTCCGTGCCCATGGAATCTTCCGCCTGGACTTCCATCACATCCGATGGGTTGCCCTGATACGTGAAACGGAAATTGGGATCTTCACTGAGCGAAATGCCGCCCTCGACTGCAAAAACCAGCTTCCCACCGGTCTTCACCGAAATCTTCGACAAGAAGCGCGGCGGTGGGTAGCCATGCGTTACAGGATCCATCGCCATGCCCGACGTATTGGGATGACGGATCATCACCTGCGCTTCGGTGAGGGCTGGATCCGCAGGATCTTTCAGCGTCGTCTTGATGAGCATCTTGCCGAGCGACTTTGCAGCCTCTTCCGCGTCCTTGCTTGCGGGAGCCGAACAGCCGCCGGATGCCTTCACGAAATTGGTCGTCATGAAGAGGCTGCCATCGTTCTTCTCTGCGATGGCGCGAACGTCAGAGTACTGATCGACGCGAATGCGCGTGGAGAGCACGCGATCGGCAGAACCCGCTGCTTCGCCGTAGGTGAAAGTGGCGGCGAGCGGAGCAGGGTTCTTGTCGATGATGATGGTGAGAGATTTGACGTCCTTCGCGAAGTCCGCGGGCAGCCGGACGCTGATCGGCACCACAGCGCCGTCTTCTGCACGGATCGGCGTTTCGAGCGCGATCTTGCCGGTGCCGTCCTCGATCTGACGCGTGCCGTACATGTCCTTGCGGATGCTGTCCCAAGTCTCGCTGCGGTCATCGGCGGCCGCTGCGAAAACGGCACCTGCCGTGAAGACGGCGGCGAGGGATCCGAGAATCAAAGGCTTTATTGCAGCGCTGCGCATCGCATTCCTCTTGGTTGCCGCTCGAAACTGAGAACGTCCGAGCCCGGAAAAGTTCCCGGGATACTACAACAATATGGTGTCGCGGTCATCTTCAACAGAGGGCCGCGCCAAGCCAATCCGCTGTCTTTCTGCTCGACCGTTAACCGCCGAAAAATTCAGGAGAAATTGGCTTAACGTGCCGATTGGGCTCGTTGAGCGGCCTCTGGCTGCAATCGCCGCCCGGCCGCCAGCAGGTTTCGCAGCATCGAGACGACTCTCCGGGCAGGCCCTTTGCCGCCGCATTGGATACTGATCCGTGCACCTTCGAACAGAAGAAAAACCTCGTCAGCCAGACGCTCTGGCTCCGCATATCGCGCGGCTTTGAAAACCTTGACGATATTCGCGCGTTTGCGCCGCTTGTAGGTCTCGATGAGCGCTTTGGCGGGATGTTCCGAGTCGAGTTCGACAGCGGCATTGGCAAGCGCGCAACCGCGCTCGTACTTATTCGTCAGCACATCTTCGATATAATCAACCCAGCCATTAAGCTGGAGATCGGGATTTCCTTTGTGTTCCGAGAGGATACGCTCCCAGATATCGTCACCTTCTTTCGCCAGGAGTTCGATGTAGGCGACGATAAGGTCGTCCTTTGACTTGAAATGCCGATAAAGCGTCATTTTATTCGTAAGCGCCGCCTCCGCGATGGCGTCCACACCAACTTGATGCAGGCCAATTCGGTAAAATAAATCGCGGGAGGCGATCAAAATGCGCTCTCGAGGTGGCAGCGATGCAAAGTCCGCCGGCATTGCTCTGCGCGAATGGGAGGTCTGCGTTGTGCTCATGGTCCTTGACGAGAAAGTTACCGGTCGGTAACTAGGTGGTACCGATCGGTACCCAATAGCACGATTGCCTGAGATTTGTCATTCGTGTTTTTGCAGCTTCGCTTATGCACCCCCGTGCACGAATAGAATAATCCTTATACGGCCAATTGCGAATAACGTTACGCGATACGGCGCAAGACGGAGATATTGTAGACCGTGAGACGAGTTCCATTAGCTGCGTCATTGATCTTGCTGCTACTGGGCCTCTCGGCCTGCAGTGAGGATAAATCGAACGCACAAACGGCCGCCGCTCCCCCCGCTCCGGCCGTTACCGTTGCCAAGCCCGTAAAGAAGCTTGTGTCTGACTACGACGAATACGTCGGCCGATTCGTTGCGGTCGATTTCGTTGAAGTGCGCGCTCGTGTTTCTGGCTACCTGGATAAAATCCGCTTCAAGGACGGTCAGATGGTGAAGGCGGGTGACCCGCTGTTCACGATTGATCGCCGTCCGTTCCAGGCGTCACTCAATCAGGCGAATGCCGCAGTCGAGCAGGCGGAAGCCAATCTGGCGTTCGCAGAAGCCGACTTGAAACGCGGCGAAAGCCTCGTGCGCGGCACGACCATTACGCAGCAAACGCTCGATCAGCGCGTGCAGAGTAAGCGCGTGGCCGAAGCCAACGTGACGGCGCAAAAGGCTGCGACCGAACAGGCAGATCTTGACCTCCAGTTCACAGAGCTGACCGCGCCTGTCTCCGGCCGCATCGGTGATCGGCGTGTGTCCATCGGCAATCTGGTGACTGGCGGCAGCGCTGGCTCCACGACGCTGCTCGCGACAATCGTTTCCGTCGATCCCATCCGCTTCGAGTTCACGATGGATGAGGCCTCTTATCTCCGCTATCTGCGTGCCGCGTCTGCCGGTTCCGCAAACAGTGTGGACCGCGGTATGTCGATTCCGACAAAGCTGAAGCTGATCGATGAGAACGACTTCGCGCACGAAGGACGAATTGATTTCGTCGACAACGTAATCGATCGTTCGACCGGAACGATCCGTGCCCGCGCTGAATTCAGCAACCCCACCGGCAAGTTCACGCCGGGCATGTTTGGCCGCATTCGGATCAGCGCCTCGGCTCCCGCGCAGGCACTTCTCGTGCCCGACGCCGCCATCGGCACAGAGCAGGTTCGCAAGTTCGTCTACGCTGTTGGCGACGATAACGTCGCGACGCCGAAGTACGTCACGCTTGGACCGACCGTTGATGGCCTTCGCGTCATTACCGCCGGTCTTGATCCCAATGACACCGTCATCGTCAACGGCCTGATGCGTGTGAAGCCGGGAGCGAAAGTTGCGCCCCAGCAGGCTTCCGCCGAGGCGACGACCGCCAAAGACCAGACGGTCCGCACCAACTGATCGGCGAATCTTAAATGCGCATCTCGCACTTTTTCATCGACCGGCCGATCTTTGCCGCAGTCATCTCGATCGTGCTGATAATCCTCGGCGCGGTCTCGGTGCTGCGGTTGCCGATCGCGCAATACCCTGAAATCGCGCCGCCAGTAATCAACGTCACGGGCCAGTATCCGGGCGCAAGCGCGGAAGTCGTCGCGGCAACCGTTGCGTCTCCGCTCGAGCAGCAGATCAACGGCGTCGAGCATATGCTGTTCGTGTCGTCGAACTCGACGAATGACGGCCGCTTCTCGATCTCCGTCACGTTCGACCTCGGCACCAATCTCGATATCGCGCAGGTGCAGGTTCAAAACCGCGTCGCAATCGCAACTCCGCGATTGCCGGCCGACGTGCGCAATATCGGCGTAACGGTCGCGAAGGCGTCGCCCGACCTGATGATGGTCGTGCATCTTCTCTCGCCGGACAACTCTCGCGATACGCTGTTCATATCGAACTGGGCCAGCGTCAACGTCGTTGATACCCTGTCTCGTATCGAAGGCGTGGGTTCAATCAACGTCTTTGGCGGACGCGATTATTCCATGCGCGTCTGGCTAGACCCTGACCGCTTGCAATCACTCTCGCTGACCGCAAGCGACGTCGTGACGGCGCTCCAACGCCAGAACGTTCAAGTCGCCGCCGGTGTTTTGAATCAGCCGCCGCTGCCGAATCCGGGTGCGTTCCAGATCACGGTCCAGACGCTAGGACGTCTCGCCGATCCCAATGCCTTCGGCGAAATCGTCGTCAAGCAAACGGAGAACGCAATCGTCCGCGTGAAGGATATCGCGCGGGTGGAGCTTGCGGCCCTCGACTACGGCACCAATTCGTATCTCGATAAAACGGCTGCTGTAGGCCTCGGCATCTTCCAGTTGCCGGGTACGAACGCCATCGAGACGGCCAAGAAGATCAAGGACGCAATGACGGAGATCTCCAAGAGATTTCCGCCGGGCGTCGAATATACGATCGTCTACAACCCGACAGACTACATCCAGGAGTCCGTCAACGCCGTTATTCACACGATCCTGGAAGCCATCGTTCTGGTCGTGCTCGTCGTCGTGCTATTCTTGCAGACATGGCGCGCCGCGATCATTCCCATCGTTGCGATTCCGATCTCGCTCATCGGCACGTTCTTCCTAATGGCAGCGTTCGGCTTCTCGTTGAACAACCTGTCGCTGTTCGGGCTTGTTCTCGCGATCGGCATCGTGGTGGACGATGCGATCGTCGTGGTCGAAAACGTCGAACGTAACATCGCCAACGGGCTCAGTCCGCGCGAAGCCTCGTACCGGACGATGGAAGAAGTCGGCACCGCGCTGATCGCGATCGCGCTCGTGTTGACGGCGGTGTTCGTGCCGTCCGCATTCATCACCGGCATCTCCGGCCGCTTCTATCAGCAGTTCGCACTGACGATCGCCGGCGCCACGATCATCTCGCTCATCGTATCGCTCACGCTGTCACCAGCTCTCTGCGCATTGCTGCTGAAGCCGCATTCCGCCGGACACAGCACGAGCTGGTACATGTGGCCGATCCACGCGTTCTTCCGCATGTTCAACTGGAGCTTCGATAAGCTCTCGTCCGGCTACGGTTGGTTCATCGGACGCATCGTGCGCTTCGCAGGCGTAATGCTCGTCATCTATATCGGATTGATTGCATTCGGCCTGAACGAGTTCCGCAAGACGCCGGTCGGCTTCATTCCCGATCAGGATGGCGGCTACCTGATCACCGTCATTCAGATGCCGCCCGCGGCATCGCTTGCACGCACGGACGAAGTGAACCGGCGCGTTTCGGAACTCGCGCTCGCAACACCGGGCGTCGCCCATGCCGTGAGCTTTACCGGCTTCTCCGGCGCGACCCGAGTGAATGCGTCGAACGCCGGTGCGGTGTTCGTCACGCTGAAGCCATTCGAGGAACGAAAAACGCCGGAGCTTTCAGCACAGGCTATCAAGGCCACGCTGTTCAAGAAGTTCTCCGAGATCCAGGAAGGCACCGTTCTCGTCGTCTCGCCACCTCCTGTGCGCGGCTTGGGCAGCGCTGGCGGTTTTCGTATGATGGTCGAAGACCGCTCCGGAGCTGGGTCAGCAGCGCTGCAGGGCGCGGTCAATGCCATGATGGGTAAGGCCGCTCAAACGCAAGGCGTCCAGCAGGTCTTCTCGCTGTTCGAAACGGCAACGCCACAGCTCTATCTCGACATCGATCGCGTCAAAGCCCAGATGCTCGGCATCAACGTCGCTGACGTGTTCTCGGCCCTGCAGACGTATCTCGGCTCGGCCTACGTCAACGACTTCAACATTCTCGGCCGCACGTTCCGCGTCACTGCGCAAGCCGATAGCGAGTACCGCCTGACGAGCAAGGATGCGTTGAACATCCGCGTTCGCAACAACAAGGGCGAGGCTGTTCCGCTCGGTTCGTTCACGACGGTGAGCGACATCTCAGGTCCGTCGCGCGTTCCGCGCTACAACCTGTATCCGGCGGCTGAACTCGATGGCTCCGCCGCGCCGGGCTTCTCGCAAGGGCAAGCGATCGAGATCATGCAGAAAATGGCCGCCGAAACCTTGCCGCCGGGCTTCTCCTACGAGTGGACCGACCTTGCATTTCAGCAGATCCGGGCAGGCAACACGGCCGCCTTCGCGTTCGCGCTGGGTGTGATGTTCGTGTTCCTGGTGCTTGCGGCCCAGTTCGAAAGTCTGACATTGCCGCTGGCCGTCATTCTGATCGTGCCGATGAGTCTCATCGCCTCGATTACCGGCGTCATCTTGCGAGGGATGGACAACAACATCCTCACGCAGGTCGGCTTTATCGTCCTCATAGGCTTGGCGGCCAAGAACGCGATTCTCATCGTCGAGTTCGCGGAGCAGCTGGAGAAGCAGGGTCGCGATCGCTTCGCAGCAGCGACGGAAGCGGCACGCCTTCGCATGCGGCCAATTCTGATGACGTCGCTGGCGTTCATTCTTGGTGTGGTTCCGCTGGTCTGGGCCGTCGGCGCAGGCGCCGAGTTGCGTCAGGCGCTCGGCACCGCCGTGTTCTCGGGAATGATCGGCGTCACGTTCTTCGGCCTGATCTTCACGCCGGTCTTTTACGTGCTTTGCCGTTGGCTCTCGGGCCTTCGCCGCCGCCGCGCGACGGCAGGGGAGCACGCGCCCCAACCGGGCGAATAACTAGGAAAATGCAGCGCGCCGGGAAAACTCCCGGCGCCGCAAGCTCCGCACACGTTGCGCGAGTCATGTCTCGTTAGATCATGCCAGCCAGCAGATCGACGAGTGGCAGATGAATCGCAATGCGCGGCGGCGGGCTCAGGCTCAAAGTCGAACGACAGGAAAGTCCAACACGAACTCCGCAGCCGCGGCGGACTTCCGCGCGGCCGTCGAGTATCTGCGGGCTGGCGACTGGCACCGGTCTGCGATTGCACACCGCCGCGTGCTGGAATTATCGCCAAGGCATCCGCCGAGCCTTCACCACCTTGGCCTTATCGCTTACCAGCTCTCCGCGCCCGATCAGGCTATCGATTACATTCGCCAGAGCGTCGACGCAGATCCGAGCTATCACGAAGCGTGGCTCAATCTCGCGGTAATTCTCGGAGAGCTGCGTCGCTCAAACGATGCGATCGCCGCATGCAAGCGCTCGCTCGCGTTGCAGCCGAAGAATTCCGAAGCTTACGCCGTCCTCGGCAATCTGCTCAAAAATGCTGAGAACAGCGCCGAAGCGACGGAGGCCTATCTAACGGCGCTTCGCCTCAAGCCAGATCAACCAGTGGTGCTCATTCGCCTGAGCGCTTTGATGCTTCAGGCCGGCAACGTCGAAGCGGCGATGACCTATTGCCGTCGCGCTCTCGCGGCCGATCCCGCAAACGCAGAAGCCAAGAAGCTTGAGCGCCGCATCCTGGCGATGACGGGATCGATCGAAGATGCCGAAAGCAGTTTGGCCGCCGACTCGACCAGTGCAGCCGATCTCGCAAGCGCCCTCAACGATCTCGGCACGACCCTGCGCGTTGCGTTTCGTCACGAGGAAGCAATCGAAGTCTATGGTCGCGCGAGCTTCGCCGATCCATCGAGCCCGGAACCGCTGTTCAACATGGCGTTGGCCTTCGAAGCGTTGGGGCGGCGCGAAGAGGCGCTTGCGAGCTATCAGGCTGGGCTCGCAATAGACCCCAATCGCGCCGACGCCTACACGAACGTCGGCAACCTTCTGCGTTCAATGAATTTGCATGATGGCGCGATCCAGGCGCTCGAACATGCCATCTCGCTTGATCCGGCTTCGGCAACGGCACACTACAATCTCGCGGTGACGCTGAAGGTCCGCTCCCGTTACGACGAATCCCGCGCGGCATTCGCAAAATCGGTCGAGCTCGCACCCAATTCGGTTGGCAATCGCTTCGAACTCATCAACCTGCGTCGCACGCTATGCGATTGGGACGGCCTGGACGCCGACGAGCGCGCAAGTCTCAGCCTGTTCCGTGCAGGATCGGCGGCCATTGCGCCATTTCAGCTCATAGCGGGCGCCGCAAGCCGGGCCGATCAACTCGAAGCCGCACGGCGATACAGTAAGCTGTTCGCGGTTCCCGACGCGGTTCGGTTTTCTGACTACAGCAACACCCTCGGCGCGGGCGGGCGTCCGTTGCGCATCGGCTGGCTGTCGTCCGATTTCTTCGAGCACGCAACTGCAATGCTTCTCGTCGAGGTTTTGGAAAGCCTCGATCGCACCCGCTTCGAGAACATAGCCTATTGCTACAGCAATGAAGACGGTAGCGCATTGCGTCGGCGGACACTTGCAGCCTTCGATAAGCATGTCCCCATTCACGGTCTGACGGACCGAAGCGCCGCCCGCGCAATCCATGGCGACGGCGTCGACATCCTGATCGACCTGAAGGGCTATACCCGCGACGCGCGAACGGAAATCCTCGCCTATCGACCGGCGCCCCTGCAGGTCAACTATCTCGGCTATCCGGCCACGATGGGAGCAGACTTCATCGATTACATTCTGGCTGATGAAACGGTAGCGCCGATGGCGCATCAGGATGGTTATTCCGAGCGCATCGTGCACCTGCCGAACTGCTATCAGCCGAACGACCGCCGTCGCGAGATCGCCGAAACGCCCATGACGCGCGCCGATTTTGGCCTGCCGGATGGCGCATTCGTGTTCTGCTCATTCAACAATAGCTACAAACTCAACCCCACGATGTTCGACATCTGGATGACGCTGCTCAAAAGCGTTCCGGGTTCGGTTCTGTGGCTCCTCGTTCCGACAGACAGTTGCCATGAGAACCTTCGGCGGGAAGCATCCCGCCGCGGCGTCGACCCATCGCGATTGGTTTTCGCAAAACGCCTCCCGACCGCGGAGCACTTGGCGCGGCACCGCTTGGCGGATCTGTTCCTCGACGTCGTGCCGTGCAACGCGCATACGACGACGAGTGACGCGCTCTGGGCGGGGCTGCCTGTGCTGACGATTACGGGCGAGACGTTCTCTGGCCGCGTCGCCGGAAGCCTGCTGCGGGTGATGGGCTTGCCGGAACTTGTGACGGCGAACCTGAAAGATTACAGCGCGATGGCGTTAGCCTTGGCGCAAAATCCAGAGATGCTCACGGGCATTCGCGAGCGCTTGTCTGCTGCGCGAGAAACAGCGCCGCTGTATGATACCGCGCGCTACACTCGGAACCTCGAAAGCGCATTCGAAACGATGGCGAATTTAATGCGCGCCGGAGAACCTCCGAAGCCATTCACGGTCTCTGAGCAGGCTGACTAAACCGGACGCTGAAACGCCGTTCTGCTGTTCTAATGACAGATAGAGCGGAAGCGCCGGGCTTTCATATCGAGATGGAAATGATCGCGGTGAGCCTCGTTCGCTTCGGGCCCAAGCACCGTGCCAAACAACGAGCAGGCATCGCTATGGGCCTGATGCAGAAAAGCAGATGACGCTTCCTGCTGCTTATCGCGCTTCGGCACCGTCACCTTCACTTTGACGACGACGGACGCGGCAGCGGTCGCGCCGCCGCCAAGCTTCGCCGCCGCCGACCGCATAGCTTTTGCCTTATCGGTTTTCGCGTCTTGTTCCTCTGTGTCTGCGGTATTCTTCTCCGGCTCGTGCGGTGGCTTCCAGCCCTTCGACACGCGAATGACTTTGCCGTTGGCGAGCACGAACGCCGAAATGTCGATTGCGTTCATCAGCGCGTGCTCGCTGATCGGCGCACGCGCAAGCCCATACCGGTTCCGGCACGAATATGATCCGGCGATGATGCGAACGACGGGCGAGTTAAAGTTCTCCTTCGCCGCCGTTTGAAGTTTTTCGCTGACCCAGGTGTTCATAGCCGCAATCATCGGACACGACAGCGTGGCAGGAGGATCGATCTTTGTCTTGTCTGGTCCAAGGCTTCTCAAGAGCCGAGGAGCCGGCGCACCACATATGCCTTCTCGCGCAGGAGGAAGCTCCTCCGCAACGTAGGTAACCTTTTCAAGAAGACGGTCGCACTCGCTCTTTGCCGCCGCGATTTCTCTATCGCTCCAAGGCGGCGCTTGCTGCTCGGAGGGCGGCACTGGCTTCTCCTCTTTGGGGTCCGGCAGCGCCATCGCCGGCTTCGTTTCCGAGAGAGAAGGGGGCTCTTCTTCGCGTGCGGCAGTCGGCTTCGGCGACGTGCTGGAAACGGCCTGCGGAACGGCCGAACGCGTCTTTAGCGTTTCGGAGGGCGGCGCGGATGCAATGAGCGTCTCGCGCTTGATCGCGAACGGCAGTGAGCATGCCAATGCAATCAGTCCGATGAATACCGCTCGCGATAACCTGTCCGATGTCTTGATTGCGAAGCGTGACGCGCGCTCCAGCGCCACGATGCGAAATTTGTTCGCGGATGTTTGCGCCCGCGCGCGAAATGCCAGCGCCGAAGTCCGCAGCACTTTGGCGCGTCTCTTAAACTGGCGTATGAGCAACTCTGGGCGGGTGCTCACGATCAAGCTCCAACTGTACCGGCGGGCCCCGCGGCGCCAGCGATTAGTGTCTCATCTCTGGGTTACGTTTTGATTAGGGCGGCAGAAAGCCGTTCAGGCCGCCCATTTTGAGCGAGGCCCGAGGATAACGAACTTCGAATGCCGGGAGTTCCGCGAGCATTACCAAGATGTTGGGAGGGCGGAATGGGGCTCTAAGGCTGGCGCGCCTGCATACGGTAGCTACGTGGCGTCATTCCCGTAGCGTCTTTGAAAAGCCGGCCGAAGTGCGAAGGATCGTCGAAACCCCAGGAGTAAGCGATGTCGCTGATTTGCCGATGCGCTTGCGTCTTGTCAGCCAGTGTCGCCTGGCACTTCGCAATCCGCCTGCTGAACAGCAACCGCCGAAGCGACGTATCTTCAGCGTCAAGAAGCTGGTTGGCGTAGCGCACCGAAATGCCAGCGGCGTTCGCAAGATCCTCGCACGTCACGTTGCTGTTCGAAAGGTTGGCATCGACTACGGACTTGAGCCGAAGCAGGGAAGCAAGCCGCCCGGACGATTGCACCGGGCCAGCACTTTCGCCTTCCGACAAAGCGACGGCGACGAGATCAATCACCTGCAGCGAGATCTGCGCCTGAGCGCCGGAACTCAACTGCGAGGATTGTCCGCGCAGACCTTGTACGAAAGTAGAAAGAAGCTTTCCAAGGCCACGAGAGCCATCAATCCGACGCGCGGCCGATTGCTGAATTTTCCCGAGGCGGGCTTCGCAATCTCTACGACCCAGCTCAAGCAGAAGCTTATGGGAGTTGAGCGAGCTGGTCATGTTGGCCTGCAAGCCATTATCGACGAGCGCAAGATCACCATCGGAAAGGGAGACATCCCGGCCGTACTGACTGAACCGCGCGCTTCCTACCAACTGCAGACAAAGAAACACGCAGTCGTTCGCCTGGGCGATCTGCCGACGCGTCCGCCAAGTGGTAATGCCATTATGGCTGACAGAGGTAAGCGAGCCCCCCGCTAAAGTTTCCGCATGAATTTCGCCTTGAAAAGCGGCGCGATTTCGAGGCCGGCATTCGTGCGGCGTCGTCGCTCGACAGGCGATCTCATGCCAGTAATCAAAACGGTCGCGGGGGTGCAATTGCGATGTGGAAATCAGCTTCGAATCTGAGCCGTCAGAAAGCGCTGGCCCGCCGCATCTGCCGATGAACGTCAAAAGGTTTCACTCCGCCAAACTGCGAAATGATAGAGCGACGCCTGAAAGCGTCCAATGCTAAGTATGAAGATCAGATCAGCATTTATGCGGGCGCAGAAAGGCAAACTTTAGTTTGTCTGTGCGCTGAGAATGGATTTGAGCGACGAAACGAATTGATTGGCTTCGCCCGAGGGAAGTCCGGACAGCAGCTTCTTCTCTATCCGAGTGTAAATCCGGTCCGCTCCGGCTATTGCTTTGACTCCGCGCTTGGAAAGGCGCACGCAATAGGCCCGGCCATCTTCGGGAGAGCGACGGCGTTCCAGCAAGCCCTTGCCGATAAGGCGGCTGACAATCCCCGCGACCGTCGAACGATCGATACCCGTTTTTACGACGAGGTCGGTCTGGCTGAGATCAGGTTCCTGAGAAATTGCGGTCAGAATTGCAAGCTGCCTCAGCGTCAAATCCGAGTCGGACGCTTCTGTGGAATAGAGTTGGGCGGCACACTGATCGACGCGTCGCAGAAGATGGATGATCGAACGTTGAGCATCGTGGCGCATTCTAGTCTCCCGTTGGTGATCCAGTGTTACTCAGCATGCAAACACTCCGCACAGAACAAGAGTTCCATTCCAATTTCTCGCTTGGCTGGGCTGTGAAAATAGGATGGCAGGGAGATGCTTTAAAACAGACCGATAAACCCGATGCGCGCTTAACCGCTATTACAAAATTGTAAACTGGCCACATGGGCTAAGACTATTTGACACGTCTCGAACTTGGATTGTGTCGGACGGCAAATAGCGGATTTACTGCCACAGATTGTTACTTTTGCTTTCTTTTCCGGCGCACCTGGGGTGCTACGCCTTCCAACTTAAGCCATCATAAGTCCAAGAGACTGCAACGAACGGCGACGCTCGGATTGGCGCGTGTTTGGGTTGAGGTAGGCTGGACGTACGGGGCTGCGTAAATGGCGACGATCATCATCGTACACGGCACGTTTGCGCGCCCCACGGCCGTTGAAGCCGAAGGGGGCGAAACCGAGCTTCAATGGTGGGAGACCGGAAGCACGTTCGACACGCACATTCGCAAGCTTGTCGAGTCAAGAGACGGCCAGCTCAACATCGTTCCTTTCGTGTGGAGCGGCAATAACAGCGAGGTCGATCGGCGCGAGGCGGGTGAAAAGCTCGTTCGTGTCATGCGCGATCTCGAAACAAAAAGCGAACCGTACTGCGTCGTCGGACACAGTCACGGCGGGTCGGTCATATCGAGTGCACTGCTGAGCGCCGCTTCGCGCAAAAAAGGTCTGCCGAACCTAAAGCGCTGGATCACGATAGGCACGCCATTCCTTGGCCTGCGCAAAGAGCTCTTTCTGCTCACCCGTTTGAACCTGATGCGCAAGGTGATCTTCGTCGCCTCGATGATGCTCCTGCTCATGTTCCTGGTCTACATGTTCGCGATCATGACGAGCGGCGACAAAATGCTGTTCGGCGGACTGTTCCCACGCATCCGCGTCGTCACCGCGGTGATGATGAGCCTCCCGGCGATCATCTTCTATATCGCGCTACGCTATCTTGAGCGCCGCTCGATGCTCGCTCACAATCCGCGCGTGCGAAAACGGACGAAAGAAAACTTTGGTCCGCGCTGGCTCTCTCTCGCGCATCCTGATGATGAGGCGATCCAGGGGCTATCGCTTCTCCCCGATGCCAAGCTGGCCTTTTTCGATCGGACGTTCGCCGTCTCCGCAATCACGCTTTTGTCAGTCGTGACGCTGCCGATCATCTACTTTGCGGTGTTGTTTTCGCCGCCAACGATGGTCGCTCTTGCCGATTGGCTAAAAACCGAAATCTACGACTCGCGTGCCACTCCGGAAGCAGAGGCGGCGCTGAAAGCGTTACGCGAGGAACTGGCGCTGACACGCAAGAAGGAAGATCTGACCGACGCAGCGGAAGCCAACCCAGCGAGGTTCGGGCCGAACGTAGACCGTCGAGAAATATGGCGCACGTATCGCGAGAGGCGGCATCTACTCGAAGCAAAATTTCCTAACATCGACTCGATCGAACGCGGCATTCGCTTCAAGCAACGCTTCTTTCAGAGAAATGGCCAGCCGTGCCCCGACAACAAGTTATGTGGAGGCGGCCGCGACCTTGCCATCAACAGCGGACTGTTGCTGCATGTCGTGACGGATGAATTGTCATGGGCGCTGGGCGCGGCTGACGTGGAAGACCGGCGCCGGCGCTGGTTCTGGTCGCTCGTTGTTCCCGCGGTCATGGTGCCGGTCATCCTCGGAGCATTCGCGCTGGTCTTGATGCTGGTCATCAAAGTGATTGCAACAATCGTCAGCCGCGTGGTGAGCGATCTTCTCAATCGCATCACCAATTCGGAAGTGAAACGCGCGGCCTTCGGCAACGACACGGAAGGAGAGGTCGCTCTCGGAGCGACGGACCGGCCAGTCTGGCTCGACGCTTCGCCGATACGCCTTCCGGAACCGATCGCCGGACTCGTATCGAACTACAGCAATCAGGCGGCGAGCCTTTCGATTGCGAAATTCCGCCGTGCCATCGGCCAGATCACCTTCGCCGATCCGCGCCATTCGGCGGACTCAGCCATAAGCACCTATTTCACCTGGAAAGAACTGGTCCACGCGTCGTACTTTGACGTGCCAGAATTTCGCAAACTGGTAGCCCAGGCAATCACCCGCCTGGACGGGTTCAACCCCAGCGACGCATTCCGCAAGGATCGAGATTTCGCACGCTCCGCGCGATGGCTCGACGAGATTGAGAGTTCACCGAAAACGACCGAGGAACCAGCCGATCAGCCGTTGGACGCACAGGACGCCAAGGCCGTTGCGGCTGTCGTCGGCTCGACGGTGAAGGCGGAACCCTAGAGCGTACTGAGCCAAAGCGGCGGGCACGGTTACAGTCTGGCCGCTGCTCGATAACCCATTGAACAGCAATACAAAGCAGGCAAGTGGCATAAGCTTGCCCGGTATCTTACATCTCGCGTTCGATGAGCCTTGCTTACGCCTTTCAATCCGGCAAATTATTTCTCTCGATCATGTCGGGAACGAGCGCGCCCGTTCGTCCTGGTTCTGTAATGGAAGCAATCGCCAGGGAGAGACAGCATGGGCAGCGTACGTGTGCTGGTCGGAACGCGCAAAGGCGCCTTCATTCTGCGGTCCGACGGAAATCGCAGATCGTGGAGTGTGGACGGTCCGTTCTTTGCGGGCTGGGAAATGTATCATCTGCACGGCTCTCCCGCCGATCCCGATCGCATCTATGCCTCGCAATCGAGCAGCTGGTTCGGACAGCAGATCCAACGCTCGAACGATGGCGGAAAAACTTGGGAGGCTGTCGACAACAGCTTCGCCTACAAAGGCGTCCCAGGCACACATCAATGGTACGATGGAACGCCTCACCCCTGGGAGTTCAAGCGCGTCTGGCATCTCGAACCGTCAGCGAAAGATCCTGACACCGTCTATGCAGGCGTCGAAGACGCCGCTCTGTTTCAGTCTCGTGACGGCGGCCGATCCTGGGAGGAGCTGGAAGGTTTGCGCGGGCATGGTTCGGGAGACCATTGGATGCCAGGCGCCGGCGGCATGTGCTTGCACACCATTCTTCTCGACCCGAGCGACGATAAGCGAATGTTCGTTGCCATTTCGGCAGCAGGCGCGTTCCGAACGGACGATGCAGGCAAAACGTGGCGTCCCATAAACAAGGGCCTCCATTCCGAGTACATCCCCGATCCCAAAGCAGAAGTCGGCCACTGCGTTCATCGCCTCGCCATGCACGCGTCGCGACCGAACGTCCTCTTCATGCAAAAGCATTGGGACGTGATGCGCTCCGACGACTCTGGCGACACTTGGCACGAGGTGAGCGGCAATCTGCCGACGGATTTCGGCTTCGCAATTGACGTCCACGCCCACGAACCCGAAACGATCTACGTCGTCCCGATCAAAAGCGATTCCGAACACTTCCCGCCGGACGGTCAGCTGCGCGTCTGGCGCAGCCGCTCGGGTGGTCACGAGTGGGAAGCGCTCACGAACGGGCTTCCGCAATCGAACTGCTATGTGAACGTTTTGCGAGACGCGATGGCCGTCGACAAGATGGACTCGTGCGGCGTCTATTTCGGAACGACCGGCGGACAGGTTTATGCGTCCGCCGATTCCGGCGACACGTGGTCGGCAATCGTGCGCGATCTGCCACCCGTCCTCTCCGTCGAGGTTCAAACCCTGCCATGATCCGCGTCGTTCTGCCGGCCCACCTCAAGATGCACGCCAACGTCAACGGCGAGGTGACACTCGTTATTGACGGGCCGGTGACGCCGTCTTCCGTTCTCGACGCACTGGAACAGGCCTATCCGATGCTACGCGGCGCCATCCGCGACCATGAGACGAAGCGGCGCCGCGCGTTCTTAAGGTTCTTCGCCTGCCAACAGGATTTCTCGCACACCCCCGCCGACGGGCCGCTGCCCGATGCTGTGGCAACCGGCGCGCAGCCGTTCCTGATCGTCGGCGCTCTGGCGGGAGGTTAAGGCAGGAATGTGTCCGTGCCTCTTGACGATTCAGACTGAAGGTTGTTTGGCTCTGCACGTGAAGAGAACAGTCCAACAGGTTTTGATTGCCGTACTGTTCCTGGTGCCGCTGTTCGGCGGCGCCGGGCTGCCCATATTGCATGCGGCCGTTCACTCGCACGCTCACGACATCCAGCAGACGAGCGAGCAAAACACGCACCGGCAGGAAGTTGTCACCGCGTCGGCGTGGGTGGCTGCTGCACAGGACGCGCTCGACCAGCATGGCGACCAGCACAACGGCATCGATTTCGGATGCTGCCAAGCCCATGCTCATTGCTGCGCTTCAGTCGCTATTCTAACGGCGTTCAATTCGGGTCCCCAAACACCGGTGCTCACGTCTACGCCGAGCAAACGCGCCGCTGCGCTGCCCTATGGCGAACTAACCCAGCCTCTGCTGCGGCCTCCAAAAACCATCGCCTGATTTGATGCACGCCACGTGGCGTGCAGTCATCGTCGGACCTTCAACGGTCTCGGCGGCGCATATGCGTCGCGACTCGCCGGTCCACCCCGATGCTTCGAATATCAGGACGGCACGCCATGCCACGACTTCTCACGATTGTACTTTGCCTGTTTGCCTTCGCTGCGCCGCTCGCCGCGCACGAGGGTCACGACCACGAAGATCAGAAAGCGAACGCGCCAGCAGCCGTGCAGCTTCCGCGTATGGAAGTGACCGGAGACGGTCTGGAGCTTGTAGCTGTTTCCGCGGGCCACGATTTAACGATCTATCTCGACAAATCGGACACCAACGAGCCTATCGACGGCGCGACGATCAGCGTCGTCGCAGACGGAGGCGAAACCGCAGCGGCTCGGCCCGCGGGCCAAGGCACCTATATGGCCGAAGCGCATTGGGCCGAAGCACCCGGCACCAAGGCGGTCAAATTTACGATTACACACGACGGGAAGACGGTTTCCCTCGACGGTAAGCTCGAAATTCCGGCACCAGCCGAAGATGCGGACGCCGGGCACGCGCATGCGCTCAGTGATCTGTTCGAAAGCCCGATTGCCTGGTTAGCGCTGGGATTTGCTGCAGTCATCGGATTTGTCGTCGCCTTCGCATTTCGCCCGGCGCGACTGGCGCTCCTGATTGGCTTCTGCATCCTGGCTGCGAATAACACGCCCGCCAAAGCAGAACCCAACGATGGTCACAAACACACCGAGGGCGGCGCCACCCACAGCCACGATGATCACAAACACACTGAGGGCGACGGCCACAATCACGACGATCACAAGCACACCGAAGGCGCCACCCACAGCCACGACGACCACAAACACACTGAAGGTGACGGCCACAGCCACGATGATCACAACCACGGCGAGGGCACCAGCCACAGCCACGATCATCACCATGACGAGTCAAGCACGACGAAAATGCCGCCGCTTCTCGGCGTGGGGCCTCACGCACTTTCGGATGGCGACGTCTTCATGCCGAAGCCCTCGCAGCGTCTGCTAAACATTCGCACGCGCGTTGCAGTCATCGAAAAGGCGCGAGAGACCCGTGAACTGATCGGCAAGGTGGTGCCCGATCCGTCGTCATTCGGTCAGGTACAGGCACCGATGGACGGCCGCATCGAACTCACCCAACGCGGCATTTCACACATCGGCGAACACGTCAAAGCCGGCGATGTTCTCGCGCTGCTCTATCCGAATATTCCCATTGCCGATCTCGGAACTATGCAGCAATTGACGGCAGAAGTTGTCGGCAAGCTGCGCATCGCGGAACAGAAGCTTGCGCGCTTAACGCGTATCTCCGGTGTCGTTCCGCAGAAGGACATCGACGACACGCGTGCCGAACTCGAAGCCTTGCGTGAACAGCAGCGCGTTCTCGCGCCAAAGGATGCTGAGCGCATTGAGCTGAAAGCGCCCGTTGATGGCGTCATCTCCGTCGCCAACGTGCGCGCCGGACAGGTCGTGACCACGCGCGATACGCTCTTCGAAATCGTCGATCCCAACAAACTATGGATCGAAGCGATCGGCGTCTCGGCGCACCCGTCGCCCGAAATATCGAACGCGCACGCCGTCGATCCGGATGGCCACACGATCAAGCTGTCCTACATTGGGCGTGCACCGTCGCTGCGTCAGCAATCATTGTCGTTGCAGTTCAAGGTCGATGAAATCCACGAAGGCCTGATCATCGGTTCCGCCGTCAAAGTCTTTGTCGAACAGGGCGAGGCCGTGGAGGGCGTTGTCGTTCCGTCCGACGCGGTCGTGCGCGGAACCAGCGGATTATTGCAGGTCTGGGTCAAGACGGGAGCCGAGGTCTTCCGGCCCGTCCCGGTTCGCACACTTCCGCTGGACGGAACGCGCGTCCTTGTCGTCGCCGGTCTCGAAGATGGCGATCGTGTCGCCGTCCAAGGCGCCGAATTCATCAATCAGGTGCGGTGAGGCAGATCATGTTTGATGCAATCATTCGCGCCAGTCTCCGTCATCGCCTGTTCATTCTCGTCGGCGCGTTGGCGATCGCGACTTACGGGCTCTACAGTCTCCGTCAGCTCAGCGTTGACGTATTCCCCGATCTCAACCGCCCGACAGTTACGCTGATATCGGAGATCGAGGGCTTTGCTCCCGAAGAGGTGGAGCAACTCGTCACCTATCCGATTGAAACCGCCATGAACGGCATGGCGGGCGTAACACGCGTTCGCTCGGTCTCCGGCGTCGGTCTTTCAATCGTCTATGTCGAATTCGATTGGTCGGTTGAAATCTATCGCGCGCGCCAGGAAGTTTCGGAACGGCTTCGCCTCGTTCGCGAGCAGCTTCCCTCCAACGTATCCGCGCAGATGGGCCCGATCTCGTCGGTGATGGGCGAGATCATGTTGATCGCTATGTCGGGAACGAGCGTCAATCCGATGACGCTGCGGGAGTTAGCGGATTTCACGATGCGGCCGCAGCTTCTGACGGTGCCGGGCGTCTCGCAGGTCATCCCGATCGGCGGCGAGGTGCGCCAGTACCGCGTCGTGCCCGACCCGCGCCGAATGGCGACGATGGATGTCGCGTTCGAGACGGTGCAATCGGCGTTGCGCCAGTTCGGCGTCAACACCGGTGGCGGATTCGTCGACCTCTCGTCGCGCGAATATCTCATTCGCAACATCGGCCGCACGACAAAGATCCAGGATCTTCAGAAACTCGTCGTGGCTTACCATGACGGTCAGCCGATCACGCTCGATCAGGTGGCGGACGTAGATTTTGCGGCACGCACGAAGCGTGGTGATGCAGGACTCGGCGGCAAGCCGGCCGTCATCCTCGCTGTGCAGAAGCAGCCAGGCGCCGACACCGTCGCGATCACGAAGCGGATCGAAACGATGCTGCCGGAGCTTCAGGGCATCATGCCGGAAGGCGTGACGGCTACAACTGTACAGTTCCGGCAGGCGACCTTCATCGAAACGTCGATTGCGAACGTCAAGCGCGTGCTCGTCGAAGCACTCGTCTGCGTCGCGATCGTTCTGTTCATCTTCCTGCTCAACTGGCAGACGACATTCATATCGCTGATGGCGATTCCACTCTCGGTGTTGACGACGTTTGTCGTGTTTAGCCTCATGGGCCTTTCGATCAACACGATGACGTTGGGCGGATTGGCGATCGCCATCGGCGCATTGGTCGATGACGCGGTTGTTGACGTGGAGAATATTTATCGGCGTCTCGGTCTCCACCGGAAAGCGGGCGCAAATGACAAACGCTCGCTAGAAGAGGTCGTCGCGTCGGCTTCAATGGAAGTGCGTTCCGGCATCTTGTACGCGACGATGATTATCGTGCTCGTGTTTCTGCCGGTGTTCGCGCTGTCGGGAATAGAAGGGCGGCTGTTCGCGCCGCTCGGGATTGCCTTCATTGTCTCGATTATCGCGAGCCTCGTCGTATCGCTGACCGTCACGCCCGTACTTTCATATTGGCTTCTGCCGCGTATGAAATCGCTCACGGAGCATGACACCGCGCTGGTGCGCGTTCTTAAACGTGCCCAGGAGGCTGGCCTCAAATGGTGTTTCGCACGTCCGGCTTTCGTCATAGGAGTGCCGATCGTTGCGGTCGCCATGGCAATCGTTGCCGGCATCATGCTGCCGCGAGCATTCTTGCCGCCCTTCAACGAAGGAACGGCGCTTATCAGCCTGACTCTGCAGCCCGGTATTTCCCTTGCCGAGTCTGACCGTGTGGGCCGCATCGCCGAGAATCTCGTGGCGTCGGTGCCCGAAGTTCACTCCGTCGGCCGCCGCACAGGGCGCGCCGAACTCGACGAGCATGCGGAGGGCGTCCACGTCAGCGAACTCGATGTCGATTTGAAAACATCCGAGCGCAGCCGTGAGGATGTTCTCTCCGATATTCGCACGCGCCTCTCCGCGCTTCCGGCGAGTGTTACGGTCGGTCAGCCTATTGCCCACCGCATCGATCACATGCTGTCGGGCGTGAAAGCGCAGATCGCGGTGAAGATCTACGGCGAGGATTACGACACGCTGCGCCGTCTCGCGGCGGGGCTTCAATCGCGGCTCGCCTCCATTCCAGGCGTCGTCGATTTGCAGACTGAGAAGCAAGTGCGCATTCCGCAGCTCCAGGTTCGCGTCGACTATGACAAGGCGGCGCTTTATGGCCTGAACCCGAGCAAGATCACCGAAGCGCTGGCAACGCTTTCGAACGGTCAGGTCGTGTCGCAAATCGTCGATCAGTCGAAACGCTTCGACGTCGTCGTTCGCATAAGCGATGCCAATCGCAATACCGTTGCGTTGGCCGATATGCCGATAGAAAGCCCAGCCGGGCGTGTTCCGCTTGGCGCCGTTGCAGATATCGTTGAAACGGATGGTCCCAACCAGATCCAGCGCGAAAACGGTCGACGCCGCATTGCGGTCTTTGCCAACACCAACGGCTCAGACATGGCCCAGATCGTTGAAGAAATTCGCGAAGCCGTTTCTACCTTCGACTTCCCGCAAGATTATTTTGCGCGCGTCGAAGGGCAGTTCCAGGCGCAGGAGGAGGCATCGCGCTTGATCGGTCTGCTATCGGCAGCGTCGTTCGCGATGATCTTTCTGCTGCTGTATTCCCGCTACCGCTCGGCGGTACTGGCTTTGATTGTCATGGCAAACGTGCCGTTGGCATTCATCGGCGCTGTCGCCGCGCTCTGGATCGCAAATGAACCGTTCTCCGTTGCGAGCGCCATTGGCTTCATTACGCTCGCGGGCATTGCCACACGCAACGGTATCCTCAAGATCAGCCACTACATAAATCTCGTGAGGTTGGAGGGCCAGCCGTTTGGCCGCGAGATGGTTGTGCGCGGCACCCTGGAACGATTGACGCCAGTATTGATGACGGCCCTTGCCGCAGGAATGGCGCTCATACCGCTGCTGATAGGCGCGCACGAAGCGGGCAAGGAAATCCTCCACCCGGTCGCGGTGACGATTTTCGGAGGGTTGATTTCGGCAGTCCTGCTCGACGCCTTTGTTACGCCCGTGCTGTTCCTGATGTTCGGAGAAAAGGAGATTGCAAGACTGAACGAGGAAACCGGCGCGTCGCCCGCCCAGACCGCGTTTTGAGGTTGAGTTAGCCTTCGCCGGATATAAGCGACGCTCACCTATGGACGGAGAACCGGCGTCGGCGCTAGGAGTGTATTTGGAGCTCGTCGTTGCGCTTTGCGAAAGGCGCAACGACACCAATCTGCGTAAGACATCCGGCTGGGGTGCAGGTCATTCATATCAACGTCAGGCCTGATACAAGTAAGAAGACCGTGCGCCAGAAGGAGATCGTCTCTCTTCTGGCGGACCACCCGGCGTTGCGGGTGAGCGAGCTTGCTGAAATGCTTCGCGTCACGACAGAGACGATCCGGCGTGACCTCGATGAACTGACGGAACGGGGGCTGATCAGCCGGACTTATGGCGGCGCTATTCTTCGCCTGGTCGCTGAACCCGCAGCCGCGCAGCGGCACAATCTGCTCATCGAAGAACGCACGCGCATCGCAAACACGGCGTTTTTCGAATGCCGGGATGCGCGCGTCTTCATGCTCGGCTCAGGCGCCACCACGCTCCACGTTGCGCGCCGCATGGCGTCCGGCATGCAGAACATTACGGTCATCACCCATGCGCACGCCATCGCGAGCGCACTTGCCACCAACTCGACGATCAAGGTGTTGATGACACCGGGATTCTATCATTCAGGCGAGGGGGCCGTGTACGGAACGCAGACGCTGCGCTTCCTCGAAATGTACAGCGCGGAGTGGGCAATTCTCGGCGCCAGCGGTATCGCGCCCGACGGCCCAAGCGATGCAATGATCGAAATGGCCGACGTCTATTCGGGCATGATTGGCCGCGCAAACCGCAGCATGGTCGTGGCCGATGCCTCCAAATTCAATCAGATGTTTACCGCGCGCTACGCCGCCTGGAGCCAGATCGATCAGCTGGTGACCGATCAATCGCCGAAATCGGCGCTGCGTAAGGCGATGCAGACAGCCGACGTCGAAATCAAAATTGCCCAGTCGGATTGAACTGCGCGCTCGCGCTTCTCGCGCTATTTCTTCCCCGCCGCCTTTGCTGGAAGGTCTGCCAGCGTCTCAGACAGCCGATCGACGAAGATGTCCGCTTCTTCTTGCGAAAGAGACAGCGGCGGCCGGACCTTCAGAGTGTTTCCGTACGTTCCCGCAGCGCCGATCAAAACGCGACGCTCCTTGAGGCCATTGATGACCGCGGTAGCAAGCTCGGCGTTGGGATCATCCTTGCGGCCCGGCTGACTGAGTTCGATGCCGAGGAACAGTCCAGCACCGCGCACGTCCGCGATACGGTCGTCCTTCTCCGCTAGCGAACGCAACCGCTCCTTGATGTAGTTGCCCTGACGAAGAGCGTTCGCCTGCAGTCTTTCTTCTTCGATCACGTTCAGCACGGCCATGCCTGCGGCCGCAGCAACCGGATTGCCACCGAATGTACTGAAGTATCCAGTATCCGCGCAAAAGCGCTCAAGCAGAGCAGGGCGCGTCGCGAGGCCCGACATCGGAAACCCGTTCCCCATCGGTTTTCCCATCGTCACGATATCGGGGATGACGCCATGGCGCGCAAAGCCCCAGAAGGCTTCGCCCGTACGGGCAAATCCGGGTTGCACTTCGTCAGCGATGTAAATTCCGCCCGCCTTGCGAACGAGGTCTATGCCCTTGCGCAGAAATCCCGGCGGGTCCGCGTAAACGCCGTCGCTGGAGAAAATCGAGTCGCAGATAAACGCGGAAAGCGAATGTCCGCGCCGCTTGAGTTCGGCGATCGCGCGGTCGATCTCGGCAGCGAACGCGTCATCGATCGAAGCATGCTCACCCGCGCTGCTCGGCGCCGCAACAGTCACCACGTGATCGGGCAGCGAACCGCGCTTTAGAGCAGACGGCGAAATATCGGAAATGATCGACGTATTGCCATGATACGCATTCGCACTAACGATGATGCCCGTGCCGCCGCTCGTCGCAGCAGCGATACGGATCGCAAGATCATTCGCCTCGCTGCCGCTGCAGGAGAGAACGATGTTGGATAGCGGATCAGGCAGCGTCGCTTTCAGCGCATCGAGATACCGATCAACGACGGAGTTCAGATACCGCGAATTGATATTGAGCCGCGAGATCTGGATCGTTACCGCAGCGACGACTCGTGGGTGGCTGTGACCCACGGACAGAACGTTGTTGTAGAAATCGAGATAGCGCGTGCCGTCCGCCGCGGTCATCCAGGAGCCGCTTGCCGACACGACTTCGATAGGCTCGCGATAGAAAAGGACCGACGCTGCGCCCACATTGGCGATACGCTGTGCGAGAAGCGGGTTCGCATTCTTTCCCGCCTGTCCGGCATCGTAAGCGTTCATATCCAGAATTTGCCGCGCGGCGCGCGCATTACTTTTGGTCATGTCGGCTGGCCTTGTCCGGCGTGCTGTAAGAGGAAGGTCTGTGCAAGTTTCACGGTGCCGTCGGTGAACGCGCTACCAAGCGATTGTGCCGTCGGCGTTTCCGCATGGCTCGCAACCCATGCGGTCAAAAGCATGCGCCGCAGCATGATGAACATCGGGATCGCCGCGACGTCCTCGTCGGAGAGCGGCGCGATTTCCCGGTATCCCGCAACCCAGGCGTCTTGCAGCTTGGGAATGATGGGATCGTCTTCAAAGAAACTGATCGCAGACGCAAAATCGTAGACGAACCAACTGAAGCCGCAGTCGTCAAAATCGATGACTCCAAGCCGATCGCCGTCGACGAGAAGATTGGCAAGTCGAAGATCCGCATGGATCAGTCCGAAACGCTCCGGCCCTTCGCCATATTCGGCGAGCATTTTTTTGAGCACGGCGCTGGTCTGTTCGAGAATGGCTTTGCCGTCTGCCGTGAGACCGAGCGCATCACGCCAGTCGCCCCAGAGCGGCGCGTTTCCGAGCATGCTCTCGAAATTCCAGGTTGTACGACGGAAGTTTTCCGGGCGTTGCCATGCGCGTGCGTGCAGGTGCAGACGCGCGCTGATCTTTCCAAGCTCGTTGAACCCTTCGACAATCTTGTCGTCTTGAGCAGCAGGCTCGGCTCCGCTCATGAATTCGAACGCTACGACATGGCGAACATCGCCCGCGGCAACCATGCTGCCGATCGCAGTGGCGTCAGCGCGCGGCAAAGGCTTCGGCGTTACGACAACGTTCTCGCGGCGCAGGTCGTGAATCCAATCGAGTTCGCTCTCGATCTCGTCGATGTCGTGATAGCCGGGACGATGCACCCGGAGGATCGCTGGCTTGCCGGTCTGGGGATCGACCGCTTTGAAGGTGGCGTTCTCGGAAATGTTGAGGGTGGTTACGCTGCAGTGCGAAGACAGATCCCACTCGTGGATTATATTCGATAATCCTTGGCGCAACGCTTCAACAAATTCGTTCTCGTACATGCCTGCCATTTGTTCGTCCTGCCTATACGCTGTGCAGGAATAAAGAAAAATTCTGTGACCTGCAACATTTTGCTTGCGTTTCGCAACACATATCGTGGAACGTAGATCAACCGAATTCAATGCGGCCTTAGCTCGGCGTTGAATTGATGAGCGCTCGTTTTCGGCGCCGGATCGATATGGGAGGCTTCGATGGAACTGACACGTCGTCACTTCGCCAAAACAGCTGCCGGCGCAGCAGCGTTCGCTGCATTGGGAACGCACGCAAGACAGGCCTTCGCCGCGCGCGACAAGGAAATGAATATCCTGTGCTGGGAAGGCTACAACACGGACAACGTGCTTGGCCCTTTCCGTAAAGCCTTTCCCGGCGTAACGGCGCGCGCTGAAAGCGGCACGTCCGATCCCGATATGATCAACAAGCTTCGCGCTGGTGAGTTGAAGGTTTGGGATCTGATCAATGTCAATCAGCCATGGGCCCGTCAGCAGCTTTTTCCCGAGAAGCTGATCAAGCCGCTTTCGAAAGATCGCTTCCTTCCGTATTTCGCAACGATGTCACCGGAATTCTCGGCACCCTATCCGCTGGCATTTGCAGAAAGTGGCGAGCTTATTGGAATGCCGCAGCGCTATGGCCCATTCAGCTTCGTCGTAAATACCGATAAGATCAGCCGCAAAACTGCCGAGGATCAGGGTTGGTCGATCTTTCTCGATCCGGCAATGAAAGGCCGCTTCGGCGTTCTGACGTACGACAATTGGAACGTGATCCATCTCTGTTTGACGGCGGGAATTAACCCGTTCAAGGCCGTCGGTGCTGACGGCGTCACGAAGTTCACCGACACGACGAAAAAGGTTTTCGAAGGCGCGAAGATGCTGAGCGACGATCTCGTCGCGATGAACACCGCCCTTATCAACGGCGAGATCGACGCCTACTTCACAGGCGGAACATACACCGCAAGCCCGGCGCGCTTCGATGGCGCAACGAACATCCGCGCTATTACGCCGAACAGCGGCCCAGTCGATGGCAAGGGCGGAATCGTCTGGATCGAGCTGACCTCGGTCGTCAACAATCCGGACGTCAGTCCGCTGGCGGAAGAGTTCCTGCATTTTGTTCAGAAGCCGGAAATCGCGAAGGCCGTGAGCTTCGCGGAAGGCACGTACAATCCCGTTAGCCAGATGGGAAATCCGGATACGTTCAAAATGTGGAGCAATGTCGAGCTTGACGCGATCCAGTGGGATAGCTTGACGGAAGAACTCTCGCGCTCGGTCGATTTCTCGATCGTCCCCGATTACGAAGAGCTTCTCAAAATCTATACCGTGGCCAAGCGTCGATGAACGCAGAGCCGGCCCATCAGGTCCGCCATCCAAACACGGCGGACCTTTCTTTTCAGACCGACCCGTGCAGAACTGTAGCTATGTCCACTCAGCCAATCCTCCGCATCGTCGATCTGAAAAAGACATTCGATCAATTCACTGCCCTCGACTCCGTCAACCTGACGGTCGCGGACGGAGAGTTCCTGGCCATTGTAGGCCCGTCCGGCAGTGGCAAGACGACCCTCATCCGGCTGCTCGTCGGCATGGAAGAACAGACGAGCGGCGAAATCTGGCTTCGTGACCGGCGCATCGACGGCGTACCCGCAAACCAGCGGCCGACCTGCATGGTGTTCCAGTCGCTGGCTCTGTTTCCGCATCGCTCTGTCGGTCAGAATATCGAGTTTCCGTTGAAGATCCGAGGCGTCGATCCGGCCGTCCGTCGCGCACGCGCGCTGGAGCTGCTCGAACTCGTGCGCCTGCCAGCAAATTACTACGACAAGCGCATCCAGCAGTGCTCGGGCGGCGAACGTCAGCGCGTTGCGCTCGCTCGCGCGCTCGCATTCGATCCCGAGATTTTGTTTTTCGATGAGCCGTTGTCCGCGCTCGATTTCCGCTTGCGCAAAATGCTCGAAAAGGAACTGAAAGACCTTCACCGCCGCACCGGAAAGACCTTCATCTACATCACGCACAGCCTCGAAGAAGCGATGGTGATGTCGGATCGGATCGCCATCATGCGCTCCGGGCGCTTCGAGCAGTTCGGCCCCGCTGAAGAAATTTATTCGCGGCCAACAAGCGCCTTCGTCGCTGAATTCATGGGTGAGGTAAATCTCTTCCGGTCCATCGCCAACGGCAGCGCCGCGTCCTTCGAGCATGTGACGATCGATACGAGCTCTAACGCAGCTCAGAAAATTCCGCCGAACTTTAAAGGCCGTCTCATGGCGAGACCGGAAAGCATTCGCGTGCTCGGTCCGGCAGATCGCGCGGACGTAACCGCGACAGGCGAAATCGAAGCCGAATATCTTCTCGGCTCTCGCGTGCAATATCTTGTCCGGCTTGATGATGGCTACAAGCTGACCGTCGAACTCTCGCGCGAGAACCAGATCTCTTGGAAAGAGGGCGATCGGATGCGGTTCGGATTCGACCTCGATCGCGCGCATCTCATTCCGGAGGCGTGACGTGGAGCGGCTCAATCAGCGCTTGGGGTTATTGAGTGCGCTACCTGTCAGCCTGTTCCTGGCGCTCGGCTTCCTTGCGCCTCTGTTTGTCGTCGCCGCCTTCTCGGTGATGCCGCAAAAAGTCTTTTCTCTTGGAAACCTCCCCGATTTTTCGTCCTACGCGATCATGGTGCAGGAGGGATATTGGCAATCGCTGATTACCTCCCTCGCGATGGCGACGGCCGCAACGCTGATCCTGTTCGTCATCTGCTGGCCGCTGGCGTTCGCCATGGCGAAAGTCTTCGGACGCTTCACGCTGGTGCTTACCATCGGCGTTGTGATGACGCTGTTCGTGTCCGAAAACATCCGTCTGTTTGGCTGGGTTCTGACCTTGATGAAGGGCGGATTGATCGAAGGCTATTGGCGAAACTGGACCGGCGGGACGTTCGATGGTCTGCTCTATAATGTGCCGATCATCATTTTCGGTCTCGTCTATGTCTACTTACCGTTCATGCTGTTTCCGCTGGCGCAGGCGATCGCCATGGTGCCGGACGATGCGCGGCAAGCTGCATTCGATCTCGGCGCGAGCCGATGGCAGATTTTCCGCGAAATCGACTTACCGCTTTCCGCGCCCGGCATTGTCGTCGGCTGCCTCATCACATTCGTTCTGACGGCAGGCGCAATCGCTGAATCGAAACTTCTCGGCGGGCGCGCAGTCATCGTGATAGCCGACGAAATCGAGCGCGCCTTCACATATGGCCAGAACTGGCCGCTCGGATCGGCGTTGGCCGTAACGCTGATCGCCGTCGTCGGCGCATTGGCGATCTTCGGCGTCTCTCGCATCGACCTCGACGCGATCATGGGGAGGAAGCGCTGATGCAACCCTCCAAGACCGGGCGCATCGCTCTTTATATTTACGGCGCGCTGATCCTCGCGTTCCTCTATTTGCCGCTGGTCGCCATCGGCTTCGCATCGGTATCGCAAGCGCGCTATCTTTCGTTTCCGATCCGCCAGCACACGACGAACTGGTACGTGCAGGCGCTCCACAGCGGCACGGTTTCAGACCTGCTTTGGATTTCTCTGAAGATCGCGCTGATCGTCACCATCATCTCGATGGTTCTCGGCTTCTTCGGTGCGCTTGCCTTCGCGCGGTATCAATGGCGCTACCGCCGCCTCTACCAGAAGCTTATTTTGCTTCCGATTTTCTTTCCGCAATCCGTTCTCGGTCTCGCGCTGTTGATGTGGTTCAACGCCGTCGGCATCCTTCCGACTTGGCATACCGCGATCATTGCGCATCTCGTGTGGATCACGCCGATCGCAACGCTAATCGTCGCTATTCGCGCATATGGGTTCGATCCGGCGTTAGAGGAAGCTGCACGCGATATGGGCTGCTCTACGTGGCAAATTCTTCGCGAAGTCACGATTCCATTGCTGATGCCGGGCGTCATAACGGCCGGTCTTTTCGCGTTTCTTCTGAGCTGGGGAAATTTCCCGTTGTCGCTGTTCACCACCGGCGCCGACTCGACGCTTCCCGAATGGCTTTACGCAAAGATGGTGTCCGCCTATTCGCCGCTCGTGCCAACCGTCGGCATGCTGTCGGTCGCCGCTTCGATCATCATGGTCGCGATTGCATTCGCGATTCCCTATCTCCTAAATCGCTTCAAACCAAAAACACTGAACTGATAAGGGGACGAAACAATGCTGACCTCGATTGCAGGCCAGAGCGTCATCGTGACAGGTGGCTCCAAGGGTATCGGCAAGGGCATCGCGAAGGTGTTCGCGGCACAAGGCGCGAAGGTGCTGGTTGCGGCGCGCGGATTGGCTGACGCCGAAGCAACGGCCGAGCAAATCCGTAAATCCGGCGGCACAGCGGTGGCCCACGCGGCTGACGTTTCCGATTGGGAAAGCGTTCAGCGTCTCGTCGCCAAGACGATCGAAGTCTTCGGTCAGGTCAATATCCTCTGCTCGAACGCTGGAATTTTTCCGCAGAAGAAGATGGTCGAACTCAGTCCTGACGAGTGGGACCACGTCATGACGACCAACCTCAAAAGCACCTTCCTGTGCGTCAAGGCTTGCATTCCAGCCTTCGAGAAAGCGGGAAAGGGCCGCGTGGTCGTGACGTCATCGATCACCGGTCCAATCACCGGCTACCCGGGTTGGGCGCACTACGGTGCGTCGAAAGCAGGTCAGCTTGGTTTCCTGAGAACTGCTGCAATGGAACTCGCGCGCTACAACACGACGATCAACGCCGTCATGCCCGGCAACATCATCACCGAAGGCTTGCGGGATCTCGGGCAAGCCTATCTCGACGGCATGGCGGCCGCTATTCCGCTGAAGCGATTGGGCCGGGTGGAGGATATTGGCAACGCGGCGCTGTTCTTGGCGTCTGACGAAGCATCCTACATCACCGGCCAGACCATTGTTGTTGACGGCGGGCAGATCCTTCCGGAATCCGCTGAAGCGATCGACAGCATCTAGTCATTGAAACGTTGGACGCGGCGTGTGGAAAACGCATGCCGCGTGCCCGCGCTGCTGCCGCGCATGAAAATTGAGATGCACACCATGACCGCATATCGGGACGTCTACAATGCTTGGCTCGCGGACCCGGAAGGTTTCTGGGCCGAACAGGCGAAAAGCATCGATTGGTTCAAACAACCCGAGCGCACGTTCGACTCCACGATTGCTCCATACGGGCGCTGGTTCATCGGCGGCGAGACCAATACGGCCTACAATTGCCTCGACCGTCACGTGGGCGCTGGCCGTGGCGATCAACTCGCCATCATTTATGATAGCCCCGTCACCGGCACCCGCCGCACGTTGACCTACGCGCAACTCCTCGATGACGTCGAAGTCTTTGCCGCCGCGCTGGCCGGGCTTGGTATCACTAAAGGCGATCGCGTCCTGATCTACATGCCGATGGTGCCGGAAGTCGCGATCGCCATGCTCGCGGTTGCGCGATTGGGTGCAATCCACTCTGTTGTTTTCGGCGGGTTCGCCGCGAATGAAGTTGCCATCCGCTTGAACGAAGCAAAACCCAAAGTCGTGATCTCGGCATCTTGCGGAGTCGAGCCCAAGCACGTCGTGAAATACAAGCCATTGCTCGATGCGGCGATCGAACTGGCTGCACACAAACCGGAGTATTGCATCGTTCTTCAACGCGAGGTCGAGACGGCCACTTTGCACGAAGGCCGCGATCTCGATTGGGCAACGCTCGTCGACAAAACGCGCAAAGCAGGCGGCAAGGCCGCATGCGTTCCCGTTCAAGCAACGGACCCGCTCTATATCCTCTACACGTCCGGCAGCACCGGCCAGCCAAAGGGCGTGGTCCGAGATACCGGTGGCATGGTCGCGCTCGCGTGGTCCATGCGAAATGTTTACGGCGTGGAGCCCGGCGAAGTGTTCTGGTCCGCGTCCGATGTCGGATGGGTGGTTGGCCACTCCTACATCATTTATGGCCCTCTCCTGAACGGAAACACCACAATCATCTACGAGGGTAAGCCCGTCGGCACGCCCGACGCCGGTGCCTTCTGGCGCGTTATTTCCCAATACAAAGTCGCCGCGCTCTTCACAGCGCCGACCGCGATCCGCGCGATTAAAAAAGAAGATCCATACGGCGCGTTGATCGGCAAGTACGATATGTCCAGCCTGCGAACGCTTTTCCTTGCAGGCGAACGCGCCGATCCCGCGACGATCGCATGGGCGGAACATTATCTGGACGTCCCAGTCATCGACAACTGGTGGCAGACGGAAACGGGTTGGCCGATTGTTGCCAACCCTATCGGTCTCGGTGCGCTGCCGGTCAAACCCGGTTCGCCCACCGTTCCAATGCCCGGCTATGACGTTCGCATTCTGGACGATGCAGGAACTGAGGTCGAAGCAGGTCAGCTTGGAAATATCGTTATCAAGATGCCGCTGCCGCCGGGATGCTTTCCAACTCTGTGGGGCGCAGAAGATCGCTTCGGTAAAACGTATACGGATGATTTTCCGGGTCACTACAAAACGTCCGACGCGGGTTATCGCGATGAAGACGGATACATCTTCATCATGGGGCGAACGGACGACATCATCAACGTCGCGGGCCACCGTCTTTCCACCGGCGCAATGGAGGAAGTTCTGTCATCGCACCGCGATGTCGCCGAGTGCGCCGTCGTCGGAGCCGCCGATGCGCTGAAGGGAGAGCTTCCGGTCGGCTTTGTTGTGTTGAAGGCAGGCGTCAGCCGTGCTGCCAGTGAGATCGAAGACGAGGTCGTCGCGCTGGTGCGCGAGCGCATCGGCCCCGTCGCCGCGTTCAAATCGGTGCGCACGATCGCGCGATTGCCGAAAACCCGCTCCGGAAAAATCCTGCGCGGGACGATCCGAAAGATCGTCGAAGGCGCGGACTACAAGATGCCGCCAACCATCGACGATCCGGCAATCCTCAGCGAGATCGAAGCGGTCCTCGTCGAACGACCTCTAGCGGGGTGACGGCACGGTTCGGACGTAAGTCAGACTTTCTTTGAGATTGCGCTAGTCTACTCAAGACATAAGCACCGCATTGGTGGGGCGCGCGTGTGTCTCCATCCATTTCAAGACTGTGCTTCAAAGCTGCCTGCGATAGCATCAGAAGTCATCAGCGCCGCCACGACGGCTGGGTGGCGCAGTATTTCTGCGGATGCTTCATAAACGCCGACTTGCGTAGATGGGGGGCTATTCGAAAGATCAGCGACGACCTTGGTTGGCGTTGGTGCCATCACGATGATGCGGTCGGCAAGGCGAACGGCTTCGGTCACGTCGTGGGTAACAAATAAAACGGCGATGGCGCTTTCTCGTACTGCGACGCGAACCATGTCCTGCATCTCGCGCCGGAGACCGGAATCGAGCGCGCCAAATGGCTCATCCATCAAAATAAGCTGCGGATCGATCGCCAGCGCACGCGCTGTAGCGACACGCTGAGCCATGCCCCCGGACAATTCTCCAGATCGTTTATTGAGATCGGAATTTTTCAACCCGAAGCGACGCAAAAGCGCTTTTGCGCGCGCAAGCCTTTCGCCGCGCTCCATGCCGAGAGCTTTCATTGCGAAGGATGCGTTTTCAAGCGCGCTTGCCCAGGGCAATAGTCGCGGCTCCTGAAAGACGCAGGCGGTTCGTGTAAATGTATTCAGAACGCGCCCGCGCCTCGGTTGCAAAAGTCCGGCTGCGATCCGTAACGCGGACGTCTTGCCACAACCAGACTGGCCGAGCATGACCACAAGCTCGCCAGCGTTGACCGTAAGGTCGAGGCCATCAATGACCGGCGTTGTGCCGAAGTCCAGGCTCACATCATCGAAGCGCAGCATGATCAGCCGCCTCGCGTCTGGCCAAAACGCGCATTGATGCGGCGGCGTAGAGGAAGAAGCAAAAGCCCGTCGGAGATAAGAACCAGAACCAGGATGACAGTGATCCAAGCCATCGTCTCGGGCAAATCGAGGTTGGCGCGAGCGGTCTCCAGGCGTCCGCCGATCCCCGTCCCGCCGCCCAGCACTTCAGCCATGATTGCTACTTTCCACGAGTAGGTGAGGGCTGTTGTCAAAGCTGGCAGTGCGTATCCCCAGAGTTGCGGTAGTAAAACGTCGGTCGTGTGCAGTGTTCGGGACACAGAGAAAACGCGAGCCATCTCATCCAGATTCGTATCGCGGCTTCTCACGCCTTGTTGGCTGGCGGCAAAGACGATCGGAAATGTCGACATGACGGCTGCAAACGCCGGCTCAATACTGCCTGGGCCATACCAGAGCAGCGCCAACACCACCCAAACGATTGGCGGCGTACCAAGGATCATCGTCGCCAAGGGCGAGAGAGCGTCGCCGACCGGCTTGATGAATCCGGAAAGCAGCCCAAGACCAAACCCGATGGCGCCAGCGATGATCCATCCCGCCAGCGCCTGCTTGGCGGTTGAAATAACAGCCGGTGCCACGTCTCCGGTAAGCGTAATCCGAATGAACGCAGACAACGTCTCGTAGAGCGATGGGAGAACAAATGGGCCAGAGACGAGGTGAACGATCTGCCAAGTCGCTAGGAACAGCGAAATACCGACAGACGCCCAAAGCAACTTTGATAAATCGCTGTGCATCATAACGAGGCGTAGAAGTCGTCGCCGGGAAGTTTGCCGCCGATCGCGCGCGCATCGAGATCGATGAGGGTCTGATAGAATGCTGCCAGATCAGCTTTCATGCTCTCGGCCGAAGCGATCTCAATGCGCGAATGGTCTAGCGCTCCGATAAAGGGTTCCGGACGCATTCCGAGCCGACGCTCAGCAAGCGCACCGGCCTCGGCTCGGTTATTGAATGCCCACGCTTTCTCGCGCGGAAGGCCCTCCCGCAATGCTGCGATAAGGTCCGGGTGCTCTTCGCGTAGGCTGGCATCGACAGCTAACCCGATCATCGGCACGCGCTGCTTTCGATGAGCGAACCATATCTCCTGCAAATCGATCGCGCGGCGAAGTTTGCGGCCCTTACTCGCGGCCATAAGAATGGAACCCGTGGCGGGAGGTTCGGCAAGAACTGCGGTTTCCGCCTTGCCAGCCGCGAGCATATGCGCCGCTTCCATCGGCGATTGCACATAGCTCAACTTCATATCTCGATCGGGATCGATGCCCTCCATCTTGGAGACGGCTCGAAACACCAAGTCTGGCATATCGTTCTTGAAGAACATGAGGACCGGCTTGCCCTTCAGATCCTCAAGTTTCTTGATCGACTCATCGCTGGTCACGACTGAAAGATGACCCATGCCAAGCACAGCGACGAGGCGCATCGGAAGCCCGCGGTTGAACAGCGTCGCGGGCAGGTGTGTCGGCGTTGCGAAAACTCGGGATCGACCGGAAACGACGGCTGCCCGCAACTCGTCCGGCGAGCGCCAAGTTCTAAAGGTGATTCCCGGCGCAACCTTCGCAAGGTCGCCATTCTCGACAAGGTAAGCCAGGAGAATGCTAGCCGCATTATGCGGTGCTAGAATTTCGAGACCACCGCCTTCGGCAGCGCATGCAGGAAAATTGACGGAGACTCCGGCGACCGCCGCACCTGCACCGCCGCCGATCAGCATTGTACGTCGTGACAGCATCTCTAACCTCCCTGCAGCCCCGATAGGATGGTTGCAAGGAAGGGCAGCTTACAACGCGATATATCGTCTCCGATATATCGATATGATCAAAAAAAGACCAGACCGTCCGCTGAAATTTACGTCTAAGCTGTGCCGGGCTCCTCATTCACATATCTGCGACGCAAACGCGGACGATTTGGTGGTGTGAGAAGTTACGACCGCATGAACTCGCGATCGACGTGATGCGCTTAATCGGCGGCCCGAAGAACTTGTCAATGTCACACGCAGTGAGGATCCATCGCAGTGTCGTTCCAGGAATGGGTACCGTCGTCGCTTCGATCTTCGAGCTCGATTCTAACATTTGCGCCTGGTGGCGTCGTGTTTTCGCAGGGCGGTCAATCTGTGGGGTTCTACGAAGTTCTACGCGGGCGGGTACGCATGGAGCGCCCGACGATCACGGGAAAGCTCGTCTCATTATATGTGGCGCGACCGGGCGATTTTCTTGCGGAAGCATCGCTGTTCGCTGACGCTTATCATTGCGAAGCCACGGCTTTGGTTCAATCGACCGTGCGGCTCTATCCGAAAAAGGAGGTCCTCGCCGAGTTTGAGCGCAGGGGAGATTTTGCCAAAGCCTACACGATGATGGTCTCTCGTAGTTTGATAGCTGTGCGAGAGCGTAACGAGCGGCTCATGCTGCATTCCGCAAGAGATCGCATTCGGCATTTTCTCGCCCTCAATGCCGCGGATGACGACAGAACGGTCGTCATCAATGGGCCGTTGAAGGATCTGGCAGCAGAATTAGGTCTGACGCACGAAGTTCTCTACAGGTCGCTCGCTCGGATGACCGATGATGGAGAGATCGAGCGCGACGATAATGCAATTCGGCTTATCGATCTCAAGTAACGAAATGCCGCGCGCGGATGAGATTTTCTGCGGTCGGCACATCCATCTGTTGCGATTTTGCATATGAGAAGCTGAATTCTCCCACCTCGTATGATCGAGATCATCACCCCCTCCTTTGACCCCATGCTACGGGACCCATTCTATATCCTGTTGGCTATATCGATCGGCAGCAACTAAGCTGATCGTCGTTATGTTTGGGGGACTAATGCGTTCGTCCTGTCGCGCGGAAGCGCTGATCATGCGCGCTGAAGCAGATGAGCCGGCCAGAGAGAAAGTGGGAGCAAGCCTCTGGCGTCCCAAAGATTTCTCAGCCGGAATACTTCATCGGCTTGTGGCTTGCACGGCGATCGCAAGCCTGGTGACGCCCCATTTGGCGTTCGCTGAACCGGCCGGCGGCAATGTTGTTTCCGGCGCCGCGAGCATCTCGCAGACTGGTCCGGTCACGAACATCAACCAGACGACGGGCAAAGCGATTATCAACTGGCAGGGATTCTCGGTCGCACCGCATGAGACCGTCAACTTCCACCAGCCCGATGCTTCATCGGTGACGCTCAATCGTGTGATTGGAAACGAAAGTTCGATCATTCAGGGCGCGCTTAACGCGAACGGTCAGATCTTCCTCGTCAACTCAAACGGCATTCTGTTTTCTGATGCTGCCAAGGTGAGCGTAGGCGGCATTGTCGCCTCCACACTCGACATTTCGAACGACGACTTCCTGGCTGGAAACTACACATTCGCAGGTTCATCTGCCGCGTCCGTGGTCAATAAGGGCACCATTAGCGCCACCCAAGGCGGATACGTCTCGCTGCTTGGAAAGACCGTTTCAAACCAAGGCGCCATCACGGCGACGCTTGGCACCGTGGCCTTGTCTGCGGGCAGTAAGACGACGTTGAATTTCGGCGGCAACTCGCTTGTCGATGTGACGATCGATAAGGGGGTGTTCAACGCGCTGGTCGAGAATAAGCAGATCATCAAGGCAGACGGCGGCCAGGTCATCATGACCGCGCGCGCTGCTGACGCTGTGCTTTCCGCGCAAGTTAATAACACGGGGATCAGCGTGCAATTGAATGGCCAAGGTTTCATCACCGGCAACGGTGTCGGAACTTATGACATGTCGCTTGCTGCACTGACCGCGAGCGGGAATTCCAACTACACGATGAATGGTGCGACCGGACTTGCCATCATTTATCAGGCGGCATTGCCTGTAGGGCCGAAGGTTATCTCGGGAGATAACGTGACGGTCGCGACCAACGGCAAGGTGATGACCGTTGGCCAGAGTTCGCAAAAAGCGATCATCAACTGGGACAGCTTCAATATCGGCACCGGCTATACGGTCGCATTCAATCAGCCGAGTTCGAAGGCCGTAACGCTGAATCGGGTTATCGGTAACGAAGAGAGCGTCATCTCTGGCGCCATGACGGCACCGGGGCACGTCTACCTCGTGAATTCGGCAGGCGTGCTGTTCACAGGCTCTTCTCGAGTAAACGTCGGATCGCTGATCGCATCCACCCAGGATATGACGAATACGAGCTTCCTCAGCGGCAGCTACGTCTTCGGCGCGAACGCGGCTTCGGGATGGGTTGAGGCCCATGGCGACATTACCGTCAGCGACGGCGGCTACGTCGGCTTGATCGGAAATGGTGTCGCAAACCACGGTGCCATCAAGGCCGCCGGAGGTAAGGTCCTTCTGGCTGGCGGATCCGGGATCGGACTTACGGTCGACGCTGATGGCCACCTGACTGATTTTTCGATCGCGACAGCCAATCAGTGGGTGAACATTGGCGGCACGATCGACGTCTCATCAAACGTCGGCAATGGCGGCGTCATCGAAACCGCTGGCTACGTTACGCTCGCTCCGCATCTCTCCCTCTCCGCGTCCGGAGCACCGGGCTTCGCCAATGGCTATTGGCAAATGAAAGCGCCCGGCGATTTCAACATCGCTGCTGGAGCAAACATCCGCGGGGCCGATCTGACGAGACTGCTCGGTAGCCTCGACGTCAACGTCCGATCCAATACGGGCAACGTGAACGTTAAAGACGCCGTCTCCTGGTCGAAAAATACCCTGAGCCTCGTCTCGCCTAGCGACATCAATGTCAGCAACGTCATGACGGTGACTGACAGCGCAAGCCTCTTTGCGTCCTACGGCATCACGACCTTCGTTAGGCATCTGTCGGGCAATCTGCTCGGTGTTACGCAACCCGTCAGAGATTATACACTGCACGGCATTAACATGGCTTATGCGACTGATGCCGCCGGCAAGCCTACGAACGCTTTCAAAGGCAAGATCGACTTTCAGAGTTCCGGTAGCCTCGTGATGGGCAGCACCGGAAACGAGACGGCTTACACGGTCATCAATTCGGTCAACCATCTCCAGGCCATCAACGACAGCGCCGACAACTTCGCGAGCGGCAAGCGCTATGCGTTGGGCAAGGATCTGGACTTGGGAGAAATCGATAACTGGACGCCGCTCGGCGTGACCGGTGGCGGCACAGTTTCCTTCGACGGCGTGTTCAACGGAATGGGACACACAGTGTCGAACCTCACCTCGTCGAGAAATGGCCTGTTTGAACATGTCGGACGCGCACAATTCGATGAAGGCGCGCCGTCGGTGTCGGATCCGACGGTTGCCTTTGGCGTCGTTCCAGAATTCGCAGGCGTGAGCAATGTTGGCGTTGTCAACGTCAACGTGGATTGCACGGCAGATTGCGTCGCGAACGGCAGCTATTCCATCGGCGGTCTTGCGGGATACGCAGAAGGTCAAATGACGAATGTATTCTCGACCGGAAAGATCAACGCGCGCTACACGGCGTCCAACTCCGCGCAGAGCAGCGCTGGCGGGCTTTACGGTTTGTTCTCGGGGTACGCCAAAAACAACTATTCTACCGTAGATCTGACGACGGCGGGCTTTGCTTACGTCGGTGGTCTCACCGGTGAGAGTGGCTCAGGATACATCGGGAACAGCCACGCGTTCGGCAGTATTGCGTTCGATAGTCTTGGACGAACCAAAGCCCATGTCGGCGGCTTCGTCGGCTATTCGCATGGCACGACGATCATTGCATCGTCTGCAAGCGGCAATGTCACAGCGAAGGGCGGATATGTAGGCGGCTTTGCTGGTTACGTTGAAATGGGCACGCTCATTTCAAACTCCAAAGCAAGCGGCGACGTTTATCTCGACGATTCCGTATACGCTCGCGATGACGCGGCCGGTGGCTTCGTTGGTATGATCTATGACGGCAGCGTGGCTTTCTCATCTTCGTCCGGTCGCGTACGATCCGCGCTCGGAGATCACACCTATGTCGGCGGCTTTTCCGGAATGGTCGTTAGCGGACTGCACGGCATGGCAGTCGGCAACTTCTGGAACGTCGAAACGAGTGGAATTTCGACGAACGGCGGCGGCAACTACGAGCCCAACCACGGACCTGGAGAAGGCACACCTATCGTCGATGCTTACAACGCTCAGTATGGCACCAATCTTACGCCCGCTCAGTTCCACGGCGGTGCGGTCGGTGTGAACTCGGGCGATGCTGCGACGTTGCAGCAGCAGTCCGGCGATCCGGCAGCGCTGGCGAAGAGCACAGAAAGCATCATGAACGGTGGCTCGCCGATTCCGACGGGCGGTGGAACTGGCACCGGAAACGGCGGTGGTGGCTTAACGCCGGTCTCACCGACGCGTCCGACACGCACGCCAGCAACTGGTGTGACGCCTCAACAGTACGTCTCGTCAATTGGTGCAGCTGCCGTCTCGGCAACTGTCGGAATTGAGAAGGCGCGTGAGGACCAGGTTACGCCTTCCGATGCCAAGGCTGGTGTCGCGCAGACGACAGCAAAATCCGCTCCGAAACTCGACGAGATAATCGATCTTTCAAAGGCGCCTTCGGCGACGACGAAGGTTTCGGACGATGATCAGCGACGCCGCAAAAAGGCAAAGCGCGCAGCAGCGCCTGCTGCTGATGCCGACTATGGCGCACAGATCAAATCGATCGACGTCGATGGACAGCGGTTCGATCTCGAAAAGAAGGACGAGAGTCCTGACGGTGGCGAAACTGCGGCGCCGCCCTCCGGCGCGCCATGAGACGCACGGCCGACAAACACATCAGCATATTGGTTGAGAGTAGGGGACGATGAAAGCGCGTTTGAATATCCGTAGCAGCCACCCGCCAAGGAGGCTGCGCCGCAAAGTTCTGAATATTCTGGCAGGCGGTATCACGTTCGTGGTCGCGCCGCTGACAGCTCTGGCGCAGACAACTGCACCGCCGTCCGGAGGACAGCAAGCCGCCCCGTCCGCCGCACCGTCAGTGCTTCCCGGTGGCGCGCAGGCGATCAACGAAGCTTTTCAGGATTGGATGGTGCAGTGCGTTTCGTCTGATGGTGGTAAGCGCTGCTCGATCAGCCAACAGCAAGCCGATGCCAACACTCGGCAACGGCTCCTTGCGATCGAACTACAGCCCAAGGGCGAGAAAGCAGATGGCGTGTTGGTATTGCCCTTCGGGATTTTGATCGACAAGGGCGTGACGTTCAAAGTCGGAGATACGTCTCTCGGCTCCCTGCGCTTCAAGACGTGTCTACCGCAAGGCTGCCTCGTACCATTCAGCTTTGATGCGAAATCATTGGCCTTGTTGCGAGCTGAAAATGCGCCGCTCTCGATTGGTGCCCAGAATGACGCGAAACAGCCGTTGGCGTTCAGCGTTTCGGTAAAAGGCTTCGGGCAGGCGCTCGATCGAGCAACGTCGCTCGGGAAATAGCTCACCTCTCGGTCAATTATCACGAAGGACATGCCCTTCGTGCCCGTCTGGATGAGGCGTGTGGTGCGCAGTTGGGGAAATAAATCGATGTCACGGATCATGTCGCGCTCTGCATATTCGTATCGCGCTCGTCAGGTCGCTACGGCGTTCTTTGCAAGTGCGGCGCTCGTTCCTCAAGTCGCAGCACAGAACTACGACGCCGGAACCGCAGCGCGCGAGGGCGAGCAAGCGCAGAAGTATGCGCCGCAACCGCAACGGGGGGGCGTGCTGGACCTGCCACAGCTAGTCGAGCCACAACTGAATATGCCCCAGGGAGAGAAGCTGCATATCCGAACTATCGCCGTTAGTGGCGGAGATGACCTCGTGCCATCGCAGAGTGTTCGTGCGCTATTGAAGCCGTACGAAGGCCGCAGGTTGTCGCTCGCGCAAATCTATGAGGTCGCCGACAAGATCACAGCGCTCTATCGCGAAGCCGGTTATCTGGTGGCCAAGGTTTATGTTCCCGAGCAAGACGCGCGCGGCGGCACGCTCAATTTGAAACTCGTGCCGGGGCGTTATGGTCGAGTCACCGTCAATAACGCCTCGCTTATCCGCGACCATGTCATCGACGGCATTCTCGTTCAGCAGGGCGTGACGGAAGGCCCGTTGATTGAAAAGAACGGGCTTGAGCGCGCCATGTTGCTCATCTCTGACCTATCCGGTGCGGGCATGCCGCGCTCAGTGATGGGCGCAGGTCGGGCGCAGGGTACGTCCGACTTTCAGTTCGAAGTTCCGGAGGGCCGCCGCTTCGATGGCTTTGTGCTCGAGGACAACTTTGGCACGCCATACACAGGACGCTGGCGCACTATGGCCGGTATCAACGCCAATTCGCTGCTCGGCCTCGGAGATCGATTGTCGGTGTTCGGAATGATCTCCGAAAACACTGACCTTATGAATGGGCGCGTCGCCTATTCCGTGCCCATTGGCTATGATGGATTAAGAGCAGAAGCCGCGGTCTATCGCACCGACTATGCGCTCGGCGACCAGTTCGCAAGTCTTGACGCGGCCGGCACCGTCGACGGCATTTCTGGTGCCCTGTTCTATCCGCTGTTGCGCTCTCGCGAAGACACGATCGTCGTGTCGGCGGTTTATAACTACAAGCGCCTCAACGATCTCGTTCTCGATATGTCTACGAACTATCGGAAGATCAACGAAGGCACGGTTTCGATCAACCGAGAGCGTGTCGGTGAACTGTTCGGGCTTCCTCTTGTCACCAGCTCCAATCTCGGTCTGACGATCGGCAATGTCGAATATCCCGATGCGGCCCAGCTCGCCTTCAATAAGGCTGGCGCCGACACTGCTGGTGATTTCCAGAAGATTTCCGGCGGCATCACGTTGACGTTGGCACTTGCGCAGAAGCTTTCGCTTGTTGTCGATGCTCGCGGGCAGAAATCATTGTCGGGCAATCTCGACTCGAGCGAACAGTTCGGTCTCAGCGGCATCTACGGCATACGTTCATTGAATGAGGGACTCTCTGGCGACTCGGGATGGGTGATTACGCCAGAGTTGAAATATGCCTTGCCTGATATCTACGCATGGCACCACGCCGCAAGCGTGTTCATCGATGTCGGAGGTGTTGCGCTGGAAAATGGCGACTACACGACAACGCAGCCTGACTATCTCTCTACTGCCGACATCGGCATCGGGTACTACGGAACCTACGAACACAGCCCCGGTCGCGCGCTGATGCTGAAAGCCTATCTCGCGCACACCATCCACGAGTCAAGCGATACGCAATCATATAGCCGCGGATCGACCGTTGGCCTCCTACAGGCTGGCATTACGTTCTGAAGGGACGCATTCGCGTGACAATGGATCTGGAAGGCCTGAGTGGCCTCGTCGACTACGGCGTCATTGGATTGCTCGCAATCTCAAGCGTGCTCGTCGTCGCCATTATACTTGAGAGGCTGGCATTCTATGCGCGGTTAAAACTCGCCACCTACACGAGCGCGGAAGCTCTCGAACTCGATCTCACCAAGCGTCTCGTGATTGTCGCATCAGTCGCTTCGAATGCGCCTTACATTGGTCTGCTCGGCACAGTGCTCGGCATCATGCTGACATTCTACAGTATGGATTTTGCAGAGGGCGCCGATCCTGGAAAAATCATGGTCGGCCTGGCGCTCGCTCTTAAAGCAACAGCGATGGGTCTCGTTGTCGCCCTGGTCGCAGTCGTCGCCTACAACGGACTGTTGCGGCGGGCGAAGGTTCTCATGCTGCGCTGGAAAATTGCGCAGGTCGCCAGCGTTGAACCCGTTGCGCAGAGATAACGAGAGCGGCCATGGATGACAAACCATTCGAAAGTCTGAACGTCATTCCGTTCGTCGATATTATGCTGGTGCTCCTGACTATGGTGCTGACGACGGCGACGTTTGTCGCAGTTGGCCGCATTCCTATAGCGCTGCCGCAAGCTTCCCCAACGCAAGTTGAGAAGCAAAAGGAAACGACGATCGAGATCGCGCCCGGCGGAATCGTCCACTACGACGGCAGCCCTGTTGGCCTCAAGGAGCTAGAGCAGCGCCTTGGGGATCTTCCCAAGGACACCAGTTTTATTATCCGGGCCGACAAGAGCATTCCGTTCCAGGCATTCATCGATGTCGCTGACGCGTTGAAGCGTGGTGGTTTCACCAAAGTCGGCGTCCAGACACAAAGCGTCGGCAGTGCAGGGAAGCCGTCCGTTCAAGAGCTTTCCGACGATAGAAGTAAGCCTGCGAGTTCGGAGCCGTGAACCTCACATTCTGGCATGCGATGATCGTCTCGATTGCGCTGCACAGTGCGCTTGTGCTGCCATTCATGCTGCCTCAACCCGAGCCTCCGGAAGAACCACCCATTCTCGTCGTCGAGCTGATGGGCATCGAAGCTCCAACCCAGAGCGAAGAAAAAATCCAACAGCAGACCAAGGGCGAAGACGCGCCGCAACAGCCACAAGCTGCGGCGCCCGAGACGCCGCCAACGCCTCAAGTACAGCAGCCGACACCAACACCAGAGGAGCCGCAAGAGGTGACCTCCGAGGATGGAATTCGGCAGCAGGCTGAGCAGAAACAGCAAGAATCCCCGCCGCAGCAGCAACCTTCGCCTCCAGCACCGGCAAGCACGGGCAATACCGGCAGCGCGAACGTCGAAGGAGAAGCCGAACAGAAAAAAGCGCAGACGCTCGCCGCCGAACAAGCGGAAGAGACAGAACGCCTACGCATCTATCTTCGAAGGCTCACAAAAAAAGTGCAGGAAAATTTGCTTTATCCCGATGCAGGTCGGAAAGGCGGATTGAAAGGCACCGCAAGTGTCGCCTTTACCCTCCAGGCCGACGGCGCGATCGCTCCGGGCACGCTGCGCATCGAGACAGGATCCGGCCAGCCCGAACTCGATGTAGCCGCCATGAAGACGGTTGAGGCCAGCGCTCCATTCGAAGCTCCGCCACGCGTCATTTCAATTGCCATCTCCGTTGTCTACGGCAAGGTCGCAAGCGGCGCGAAGAAGAAATAGCCGCCGTTGGCAGGCGACGCGGATATGACAATTCCTCACGCAGGTCGAATATCGACTTTGACATCGCACGGCCGTCCGAAATAGGGAGCGGATGTGACAAGCATATCGACGCCTGTCTTAGCGTAAGCTCCGGCGTTGCCGACGTTAATGCCTCCAGTCGCACTAATCATCGGGCGCGGTGTTCCAGCACCGATGGCAGACACAATCTGGGCGACTGCTTCAGGCTTCAGTTTATCGATTTGAATGACATCAAACCCGGCCTCGCGTGCTGCACGCGCTTCGTCGAGCGACGTCACTTCGATGATGAGTTTCTGTTCGGGCGCCGCTCGCCGCAGACGTTCTACGAGCGCAGACAATGGTTCATCGTGCAAAAAGGCGCGATGCTGCGCAAATACCAGGACGGTTTCAGAAAGTCCGAGCCGATGCATCGTGGCACCGCCTGCGCGGACCGCGCGTACAGCAAATGATTTGGTTCCGGGAACGTGTTTACGCGTGCAACCAACGATGATGCGGGGAGACGCTTCCTGGGCCGCATCGACGATGGCGCGGGCTGCGGTCGCAACGCCGCTCCAGGTTTCGATGAGCGTTTGGGCCACTTTACTCGCCGCGAAAAGGCTGCCGCCCTTGCCTTGCGCGGTCAGGATCGTCTGCCCTGCGGCGATACGATTGCCGGATTGGACGTCGAGTGAGACGTGGCAGCCGGCCATTTCGAGCAGCGCCGCGGCACTCTCGACTTCAGCAAGCACCATTTCATCGCGAGCCGTAAATGTCATTTTGCCGGCGATGCGCGCTAGGCCGAGGCCTTCAGTCGTCAGATCGCCATTCGGAACGTCGTCGTAAAGGAGGCTTTCAAGTTCTGCGCGCGATGTACCGGACAACAAGTTCGTACTCCGTAAATCTAAGAATTTCTGCTCGTTCAACGAGTTCTGTAATTGCCTCATGTAAAGCAGGATGTCGAACAACATCGACTTCAAGACAACATTCGATCCCACTTCAACATCATCCAACGCTAACGTTCGCTCCGCGAAATTTCCGAAGGACTCATGCGCGCTTCGACGGAGCGGAAAACCTGTCCTCGTCTGCCACGCGATACGTCAGGATTTGGAAGGTGGCGACGCATGCAGGGTCGAGGATGATCGGCTTCGTCACAGAGCATCGTGCAAATCCCCTCCTGACACATCGTGGCGATCGCGAACGTGTTGTCGTCGCTCGGGTTACGACCGATCTCGGTCTCGACGCTCCGGCCCCTCTTCGACCAGTCGGAAGGTTCGGAGGATGCTAACCCTTGCGACGGAGCGGCGCTCGCCAACGGCTGGAAGGTAGCTTATCGAATGCTGGCGTGAGACTATTGCGGGTAGGTTCCGGCGCGCACAACGTGCGCACGCAAGATGCGATCAGATTGTGCACGGTCTCGTTCGAGAACACTAAAGAATAGGAAAGCCTTGCAGTTTCAGTCACATAGATTCTCCGTCGCGCCGATGATGGATGGCTGCGACTGATCAATCAGATCAAAAGGTTAGAGGCTGCCGTGCACGAAACGTGCACACACGTACTGCGAATATTTGCGTAAAGACGAGTAGGTTTTAAGGCAAACTGGCGGGGCGCCGCTAGAAGGCATTCAAGCAAGTTTTGAATCGTCCATCGCAGCATTCTCTGCGCGCCGACGAGAGCGCCACAACGTCGAACGGTGAACGCCAAGTTCAGCTGCTGCCTTTGCCAGAGAGAACTCTTTGTCTCGGGCAATCGCCGCCTGATCTGCTTTAGCCATGACGCCCGCGAGAGCATAGGGCGCGATCTTGGGTTTGGCACCGCCGCGACGGCCGCGTGCACGAGCCGAGTTAAGCCCGGCCTTCGTGCGTTCTGAAATCAAGTCTCGTTCAAACTCGGCAAGCGCAGCGAAGATGCCGAATGTCAGCTTGCCGTTTGGTGTCGTTGTGTCGATGTTGGCGCCTTGTCCAGTGAGGACAATGAAAGCGACGCCTCGGTCTTGCAGCCCTCGAACGGTGTTGATCAGGTGGCGAAAGTTCCGGCCGAGCCGGTCGAGCTTCCAGACGAGCAGGGTATCTCCCTCACGGAGTGCCTTGAGGCACGCATCAAGGCCGGGCCGGTTGTCGTTTCTGCCGGAAGACTTGTCTTCATAGATGTTCTCGCGGCTAACGCCGGCATCGACCAGAGCATCAAATTGAAGGTCGAGGTTCTGGTCAGTCGTCGAGACGCGGGCGTATCCGATTTTCACTCTTCACACTTTCATCGTGCGAAGAGGATGCCATGACGATGCCCTCAGGGCGATGAATACAATCGGATGCTGTCTAACTCGCGATAGGGGTAGTTGCGGGTCTGCACACTTGACCGTTCCTGCATCATGATACTGCAACGTCATTCCGCAACGTCAGCCGGATGGATCGGCTGCGGATTTCCGCGCAAAAGGTTCCACGGTTCCACACGTTGCATGAATGACCGTTTGTGCGACGCCTAATGCAGGCCGTGGTGATCTACGCCGTCACGGCAGTCTGTGGATTCCATTTGAATCGTCACGTGAGTGATCTTGAATTGGCGGGAAAGCGTTGCTGCTACCTGTTGGCGCACGTCATCGGCGCTAGCGCCATCCGTAACGATGACGTGCACTGATAGTGAAGGCAGATCGCTCGTCAGCGCCCAGACGTGCAGATCGTGGAGGTCGGCAACGTGAGGCGTCGCTTTAATGCCCGAGGCAATCGCTTCGAGGTCAAGTCCATCCGGGACGCCTTCCAACAGAACGTTCATGGTCTCGCTAAAGAGCTGCCAAGTTCGCGGCAGCACCCACAATCCAATTGCCACAGCGACAACCGGATCAACCCAACGCCAATCGGTGAACCAGATGATCGTTGCAGCGGCCATGACACCAATCGAGCCGAGCATGTCGCTCCAGACTTCCAGATAGGCACCTTTGACGTTTAAGCTCGATTGCGCGTTGCCTGCCAGCAGCCGCATGGCGGCAAGGTTCACGAGAAGTCCGAGGAACGCCACCACGAGCATTGGTATAGACTGGACTTCTGTTGGGGCGAGAACCCGCTGGTAGGCTTCATACAGAATGTACGCAGCCACACCGAACAGCAGCATCGCGTTGAAGGCTGCGGCCAGAATCTCGAAGCGGCGGTAGCCGAAGGTCCGCCGGCTGTCGGCAGGCCGTTCGCCGACCTTAATGGCGGCGAGCGCAATTGCGAGCCCGGCCGTGTCGGTCAGCATGTGAGCGGCATCGGAAATGAGCGCCAGGCTGCCGGTCAAGATACCGGCCACCACCTCAACGACCAGGAACGTCCCGGTCAGCGCCAGGGCTTTGGTCAGCGCAGACGCGCTGGATGACGTATGCCCGTGATCGTGACCGGCGCCCATATGATCTCCTCGTTACAGAAATATAACTGATGTGCAAACAGGCAACACTCGCTCTGCCGGATTTCCATGCAGCAGAAAATCGTGATAGTGCTTCTTAGTGAGGAGAATATAACCACATCATGCGACGCGTCTTAACCGCTCTGCTGCTTGCGCTATTTATCCCGGCCACCCTGGTTGCCGGGTCGATGCGCCTGTGCATCGGCAACGACGGCCACCGGATGGTGGAGTTCGTCCACAGCTCCATGCACCACCAGAACGACCAAGTTGCTGACCTTGCGCATGAAAAGGCCTCGCAAACCGACAGTCTCAAGAACGGTCCGGATTGCGTCGATATTGCTCTTCAGGCAACAACAACAGTCACCTTCTCCTCGATCAAGAAGCAGTCGACCGATGACGGCGGTAATTCGCCGTTGCAAATCGCACCTATACCTCTCGCGTTCCAACCGGAGCAAATTCGTGTTGCTTCGAGCCGCTATGCTGTGCCGCATGTGTCCAGCGACCCGCGTCTTGACGCCCTGAGCACGGTTATCCTCCTCATTTAGCGCCTCCCGTCTGATCTTTGGCTGCGCACGTCGGCACACTCGCTGACGGCGCAAAACATGATTCGATGCCTGGGGGCCCTATGGCGAAATGTACGACATTTAATCTCTTGCTGGCTGTGGCACTGGCCACCGCTTGCTCGGGCTATAGCGCCACGGGCGAAGAACTTTCCGGCTGGAGCACGGAAACGGCAGTGTCCGGGGAAGCCGGACCGACGCTGTTTCCGTCTGTTAGCGCCACGTCGACCCTAAGCTATGAAAACCGGCTGACGCTTCGCGACGCAGTCAGCCGGACGTTGGCTTACAATCCTACGGTTCGCGCGGCCTACCACGAAATCCAGGCGCGTGATGGCGAAGCCTTTCAAGCCTCACGCCGGCCCAATCCGGAGTTGTTGCTGGAGGTCGAGAACTTCGGCGGCTCTAAGGATAAGCGCGACTTCGATGTCGCCGAAGAAACCGCGAGCCTGACCCAGCTCATTGAACTCGGTGGCAAGCGCTATGCGCGTTTGCAGGCCGCTCAGCTCGAAACGTCACTTGCCACGTGGGACTACGAGGGCATCCGCGTGCAGATGGCGACCTTGGCCGCCCAGTCCTTCGTGGACGTGCTCACCGCGCAAGAGCGGGTAAAGGTTTTGGGTGAGTTTGTCTCGATAGCGGAGAAGACACGCAAAAGCGTCGATGCCCGCGTCAAGGCCGGCAAGGCCAGCCCGATCGAGCTGGATCGTACTTTGGTAGCGGCGGCGCGAGCCAAGGCCCTTCAAGGTGCGGAGAAAGCCCGGCTGGATGCGGCCAAACGCAAACTTTCGACGCTGTGGGGCGCGCATGCGCCCGATTTCGGCGCTGCAGCTGGCCGGCTTGGCAACGATACCAGCGTGCCGTCCGTGGAAGCATTGAAAACCTTCCTCAATAGCAATCCAACGCTGGCGCGCTGGAGTGATGAGGTTGGCCGCCGTGCTGCCCAAGTGGATCTGGAGCATGCCAAATCCATCCCCGACCTTCGGGTTGGCGCCGGGGTCCGTCAGTTTAATGAGAACGACTCGACGGCGATCGTTGCGTCCGTCGCGATCCCGCTACCGATTTTTGATCGCAATGACGGCAACATTGCCGCCGCCGAAAGCCGGCTTGCGAAAGCCGAGACCGATGCGCTGGCTGTCCGCGATGAACTGCTGAGAGCCTTGATTGAGGCTGTTGGCGAGCTTGAAGTTGCGGCAACGCAGCTCAATGGATTGAAGCGCGACGTGCTGCCCGTCGCGCAGACGGCCTTTGATCGGACCAAGATCGGTTACGACGAAGGCAAGTTCGATCTTCTGAATGTTCTCGATGTTCAGCGCTCGGTGTTCGAGGTGCGGCTCGATCTGTTAAACGCCCGCGCCGACTACGAGAAGGCACGGGTCAAGGTCGAGGCCCTGATCGGGCGCGACATCAAGGAATTCCAGGAAAGCATTGCTAAATGAAGTTCACCCCGAAACTGACCCTGGCCTTTGCAGCAGCACTTTTGGGCTTGTTCGTGGCGTATCGCGAGACCAGCTCCATGTGCGGACCCGCGAAAGTGGATGCGCATGGCCATGGCCACGGTCATGGCGAGGAGCAAGACGCTGGTCATGCAGCCGAAGGCTTTGGCACGAAGGTCTGTGAGGACGGAGTTTTCCGGGCCGTTTGGGAATCGGTCTGGCCTTCCAGCGCAGAGATGGCGCCGGTTGCGAAAGCGGACGCCGACCATGGTAAAATGACTGCAAGCGAGAAGGGCACGGACGGTCATGCCCACGGTAAGGAGGCTGCCGGGGAAAAGGACGCGGATGGCCATGCCCACGGCAAGGAAGAAGGCGAATCTTCGGAAGGGCTGATCAAACTCAGTGCCGAGCAGATCAAGGCTGCAACGATCGAGATGCAGCCGGCGGCTTCCGGCAAGCTCAGTAAGGAGGTTGCTGCACCGGGCCGGATAACGATGAATGCCAACGCCCAGGCCCGGGTTGTACCCAAACTGACCGGTACCGTGGCGAGCGTTGATCGGCAACTTGGCGAAACCGTTGCTGTTGGCGATCTACTTGCCACGATCGACAGCCGCGAAATGGCCGATGCAAAGGCTGATTTTCTGGCGGCGTCGCGTACCGAGGAACTGGCGCGCTCAACTTATGAGCGGGAAGAGCGCCTGTGGAAGCAGAAGGTGACTGCGGAGCAGGAGTACCTCGCCGCCCGCAACGCCCATGCGGAAGCCAAAATCAGGCTCGATGTTGCCCATCAACGCCTGCACGCGATCGGACTCTCTGACGACGAAATAAAACGGCTGCCAAAGGTCGGCGATGAGAGCAGTTTTCGCATCTACGATCTGCGGGCGCCCATCGCCGGTCAGGTCACCGCGCGTGACCTGGTGCTCGGTCAGACTGTTGGAACCGACAAAGAGGTGTTCACGATCGCCGATCCGGCAAAGGTCTGGATTGAGCTGGCTGTCGCGCCCAATGACCTGCCGTTTGCCAAACAAGGTCAAACGATACGCGTGCAGTCGGGTACTAGGCAGGCAAGCGGAACGATCATTGCGCTCAGCCCGGTGATTGATCAGGAGACGCGCTCCGCCAAAGCAATTGCCGAGGTGGACAATGCAGCCGGCACATGGAAGCCCGGCGACTATGTGGATGCGCGCCTCATCGCGTCAGAGCAGGAGGTCGACATTCTGGTGCCCGCTGGCGCCATTCAGACGGTAAAGGGTTCCAAGGTGGTGTTCGTCAGCGAAAGCGGCGGTTTCCGTGCGCGGCCGGTGACAACGGGCCGCGAGGATTCGCGAAACGTCGAGATCGTGTCAGGGCTCGAATTCGGCGAGACCGTAGCCACCTCCAACACCTTCACGCTCAAGGCCGAGCTCGGCAAAGCCGAAGCCGAGCATGAGCATTGAGGGGAGGGAATCAGCCATGATTGAACGCATCCTCAGTTTCTCCCTCACGCACCGCGTGCTGGTGGTCTTGCTGGTCGCTGCCGCATCAGCATTCGGTCTCTATTCACTGCAACGGCTGCCGATCGACGCGGTGCCGGACATCACCAACAACCAGATTCAGATCAACACGGAAGCGGCGGCGCTGTCGCCCTTTGAAATCGAAAAGAACGTCACCTTCCCGATCGAAACGGCACTCGCGGGGATACCGGGGCTCTCCTACACGCGCTCGCTATCGCGCAACGGGTTTTCGCAGGTCACGGCGGTCTTTGAGGACAACGTCGACATCTACTTTGCGCGCTCCCAGGTTTCGGAGCGGATGAACCAGGCCAAAGCCAATCTGCCGGCGGGGGCTGAACCACGCATGGGTGCCGTTTCAACGGGCCTCGGCGAAATCTACATGTGGACCGTCCATTTCGAACATCCGCGCGGCAAGGGTGCTGAGGTCAAAGACGGCAAACCAGGCTGGCAGAGCGATGGCAGTTACTTGACGCCGGAAGGCCTGGTTCTGCGTAAGGACTTCGAATTTTCCATGTACCTGCGCACGGTGCAGGACTGGATCATCCGGCCCCAGCTTAAAGGCGTGACCGGCGTTGCCGAGGTGGATGCCATCGGCGGCTACGAGCAACAATACCAGGTACAGCCTGATCCGCAGAAGCTGTTGTCGCTAGGGCTGACGTTTAGCGACGTCATCACCGCGTTGGAGCGCAACAACACCAGCGTCGGTGCCGGATACATCGAGCAAAAGGGTGAATCCTACATCGTCCGGGCCGACGGGCGCCTCGAAACAGCGACCGACATCGGCAATGTTATCATCGCCAATCGCAACGGTGTGCCGGTTTACTTGAAAGACGTCGCAGAAGTTGGAATCGGCCGCGAACTTCGTACCGGTTCGGCCAGCGAGAACGGATATGAGGTGGTGGTCGGCACCACGATGATGCTGAAGGGCGGCAACAGCCGCATCGTTTCCGCCGCTGTTGACGAGAAGATCAAAACGATCTCCAAGTCACTGCCGCCGGATATCGCCATCAAGACGGTGCTTGACCGCACGGTTCTGGTTGATGCCACCGTCAAGACGGTGGCCAAAAACCTCGCGGAAGGCGCGCTGCTGGTTATCGTCGTGCTGTTTTTGATGCTCGGCAACCTGCGCGCCGCACTCATCACGGCGCTGGTCATTCCCATCACGATGCTTTTCACCACGGTCGGGATGGTGGAAGCCGGGATTTCCGCCAACCTCATGAGCCTTGGCGCACTCGACTTCGGGCTCATCGTCGACGGCGCGGTGATCATCACCGAAAACGCACTGCGCAGACTAGCCGAACGTCAGCACCACGAAGGCCGGCTGCTCAACGTCTCCGAGCGGCTGCATGAGGTGATGGTCGCCAGCAAGGAGATGATCCAGCCGTCGGTGTTCGGGCAAATCATCATCATCACCGTCTATCTGCCGCTCCTCACCTTCACAGGGGTAGAAGGCAAAATGTTCGAACCGATGGGGCTGACCGTCATCATCGCGCTGCTAGCAGCATTCGTCATGTCACTGACCTTCGTCCCGGCCATGATCGGACTGTTCGTAACCGGTCGCGTTGAAGAAAAGGAAAGCGCGATCATCCGCTATTCCAAGCGGGTTTACGAACCGGCGTTGCGCAACGCGCTGGCAGACACCACCAGCGTCATCTGGATGTCGGTCGCCTTTTTCGTGTTCTCGCTGTTCTTGTTCACGCGCCTTGGCCAGGAATTCATCCCGACATTGGATGAGAAGAACCTCGCCATGCATGCCATGCGCATTCCCTCAACGTCCCTCTCCCAGTCGCAGGACATGCAATTAAAGGTGGAGGCGACGGTTCGTGCATTCCCCGAAGTAGCGTTCGTATTCTCCAAGACCGGTACGGCGGAAATGGCATCGGACCCGATGCCGCCTCACGTCTCGGATACCTTCATCATCCTCAAACCTCAGTCGGATTGGCCAGATCCGAGCATGACCAAGGCTGAGCTGGTCGAAAAGATTGCGGCGGCTGTCGGCCTGCTGCCGGGCAACAACTACGAGTACACCCAGCCGATCCAAATGCGCTTCAATGAGCTGATCGCGGGTGTGCGCAGCGATGTGGCCGTCAAGGTGTTCGGTGACGACTTTGACGAGCTTGGGACCACGGCGACCAAGGTGGCCTCCGTGCTGCGGCAGGTGCCGGGCGCAGCCGACGTAAAGGTGGAACAGACCACGGGCTTGCCCATGTTGGACGTCAAGCTCGATAAGCAGGCCATCTCTCGTTACGGCCTTAACATCGGGGATGTTCTGGACGTCATCTCGATTGCGGTCGGCGGGCGCGAAGCGGGGCTTGTGTTCCAGGGCGACCGCCGCTTCGCCATTCTGGTGCGCCTGCCCGACCACTTGCGCGACAATCTCGAAACCCTGGAAAATCTGCCGGTTCCCGTACCGGATACCGACGGCGACGGCGCAAAGACATCATTCATCCCGCTCAAGACTCTGGCGCGGTTTGTGGTCGAGGAAGGCCCGAACCAGATCAGCCGCGAAAACGGCAAGCGCCGCGTGGTCGTTCAGGCGAACGTGCGCGGGCGTGACATCGGCTCTTTTGTCGAAGAGGCGCAGCGTCGCATTGATACCGAGGTTCAGGTGCCTCCAGGCAACTGGCTGGCCTGGGGCGGGCAGTTTGAAAACCTGCAAGCGGCCCGCAGCCGGTTGATGATCGTCGTACCGGCGTGCTTCTTCATCATCTTCCTGATGCTATTCACCGCATTCGGCAAAGTGCGCGAGGCACTACTGGTGTTCTCCGGCGTGCCGCTCGCGATTTCAGGCGGCATCCTCACGCTCTATCTCCGTGACATGCCCTTCTCGATTTCCGCCGCGGTCGGCTTCATCGCGCTGTCCGGCGTGGCCGTACTGAACGGTCTCGTAATGGTGACCTACATCAACCAGCTGAGGCTCAAGGGCATCCAAGGCGAACTGGCCATCATCGAAGGTGCGATGACCCGCCTCCGACCTGTTCTGATGACCGCGCTGGTCGCTTCGCTCGGCTTCGTTCCGATGGCGATCGCGACAGGAACGGGCGCCGAAGTTCAAAAGCCGCTGGCCACGGTCGTCATTGGCGGTCTGATCACCGCCACGCTGCTGACACTGATTGTGCTGCCGGCGCTCTACAAGCGCTTCTGCCTCAACGAAGAGTTCACCGCCGAAGCCGAACCAGAAACCCAAATTGCAAAGGAGCATGTCGCATGAGCACCATCCGAACAATCCTGGCTGCCGCAGCCGCTGTCGTCTTTGCCGTGTCGTCGCCTGTGATGGCCGAAGAGGGCCATGACCACGGCAAGGAACACGCGCACGGGAAGGACGAGGCCCACTTCAAGGTCACGCCACCAGCCAACGTCAAAGAGGCCTGGACGCTGATCACGGCGAAGTTGAGCGAAGCCGAGACGGCCATTGGCGGCAATAAACTGGCCGGGGCTCATGAAGCGGGTGAGCACATGGAAGCGGCGGTGCACACGCTGCAGGAGAAGTCGGACATGGTTGCCGACGGCTCGAAGACCAAGCTGACCTCTGCTCTCAAGCAGCTCGATAAGGCTGTTGACGAGCTACACCACGGCGCTGAGCACAACGAGGCTGATGCTGCCTCGACCGCGCTAACGAAGATCAAGGGACTTTTGCCGCTCGTCGAAGGTCTTTACCCGCCCGGCACCCTGAAATGACACCAGCGGCCCCGCAGGCCTGTTGACGATGGAGTGCGCGTTTCATGCCTCTTGCCCTGACGCCGAAGTGCTATTTGGCCGTCCTTTTCGCAGTCCTCATTTGCGCGACAGGCGCGTCTTTGGCGCGAGGGGCTCCGGCTGAACGCGGAGAGTCTGCTGAGGCCGCCGACTTCGCCACTATCCATGACCGTGCCGCAGCCGACTACATGCAGGGCGAACTGGACGATGCCTTGGCAGGCTTCAACGCCGCGATTGCACTTAATCCGGCTAGTGCCTTGGCCTATTACAACCGTGGCAATGTCCATTATGCGAAAGGCGACTACATCGCGGCCGTCCGAGATTTTACCGAGGCCCTGAAGATCAGCCCTGGACTACCCTACGCCAACATGAATCGTGGGAACGCGTTGTCCAACCTCGGGCGGCTTGATGAAGCCCTTAAGGACCTGGACGAAGCGGTTCGACTGCAGCCCGAAGTCAGCGACAGCTACTTCAACCGCGCGATCGTGCATGTGCGCCGCCGGGAACTTGAGCAGGCGCTTAGCGACTACGAAACAGCCATCGGCCGCGACGCCGAGGACCAGGAAGCGGCTGCGGCGCGACAGCGGTTGGTGGACCTGCTCGGTGGCGCCAGGGACGGCGGTCTGGCAACGGTCGACACCTCCAAAATTGCAACGGAGATTGCCCATGCGCGGCAAGTCGAGCACCTTCTGCGGCTGGTCGCAAAGACCTGTATCGCGCACGGCGATAGCCTGGAAGGCCTGAAGACCCTTGCCCTCGTTGGCAAATGGAAACCTGCTCCGAACGAAGACTTGACGCGCAGAAGCGGCGCTGCCCACATCGACGGGGGGTGGACGTTCCACGACAGGTTCGGTGCCTATGCGTTGGTCCATTCGGCAAGCAGCCACAAGCCACCAGTATACGTCTGCTCGCTCACCACCCAGTCCGTCAGCCTGCATCTCTTCGACGATGTAAAGGCCGGGTTTGAGGCGCGTTTTGGCGTGGCACCACACGACACGCCCACATGGCCGGGTCAGCAGGTGACGCGCTATCAACTGTCGAACGGTACTGGCAGCTTGTTCACTGCGCTGGCTTTTACGCCAAAACACGGCGCGCTGACCTTCCGCATTTATTTGGGCAATCCCTGAAAGGAGGTTACGCGACTGACAACCGTTACGGCAATCAAACGCGAAACAGGAGTATCTCTATGATCAAGCCAATCATCATCGCGATTGCGACGGCGTCGCTTTTTACAGCAGCGGCCTTTGCGGGCGAGGAGCACGGTCACTGCTCGGGCCCGTCCGTCTGTCAGGGCGATGCCGCGTGCGAAAAGCAGGGCTGGAAGGAACTGACTAAAGAAGAATGCGCGAAGATTGACGGCGCCACGTTTGAGGCATCGTCGCACGAAGGTGAAGACCACAAGGACGCCGATCACGACCACAAGAAGTGACAGCCAGCGCCAAAGGAGGAAGTGCCATGAGGAAGCAAAGTTTTGCAGTCATCCTCGCCGCTGCGCTTGCAGTATTCGGCGGGACCTCTGCCGCAACGGCTCTGGTTCCGGCCGGCAACGGTCGGATCGCTCTGTCCCAGACTAGCGCGTCCGATGTTCAACAGGTTCGCCATCGGCATCACGGTCATTGGCGGCATCACGGTCACCGCCGATGGGGCCACCATCATCGCCGCTCGTGGAGGCACCGCCATCGCAGTTATGGCTATTACGGATTCGTGCCGCGGATTTACGGCTGGGGCGGCGGTCATCACCATCATCACCACGGTCATCATTAAGCGAACGGGCGGCGGCGTGAGCCGCCGTCCTCGCCGGAGAAAAATCATGACTCGGCTTTACCTAGTTGCTTGCGTCGCCGCGCTGCTTGGTTTCAGCGCCACATCAGCAACGGCACATGTTGTGCCTTGGCGTGATGGAGAGTCTCGCATGAAAGGCTTTGGCCATTGCGCCAAAGGCCCGTGCATGAAGCGGTATGACTTCAGTTCGCGCAAGCCGCACCACCATCACGGAAACCAGGTCATGATGGGCTCCAACCGTCACACCGCGCAGTGCGGTTATGCTGTGAGATGAGCAAGTGACCAATATCGTGGAGACAGACTGTAACGAGCACGCGTGCGGCTGCCACAGTACGCCGAAGTTCGACGGTATGGATCGGCGATACATGCGGGTGCTGTGGGTCGTGATCGCCATCAATGCCGTGATGTTCGCGGTCGAAATGACGGCAGGGCAACTCGCCAGCTCGCAGGCGTTGCAGGCCGATGCCCTGGACTTCCTTGGCGATACGCTGACTTACGGCCTCAGTCTCGCCGTCATCGGTCGATCGCAGGCGCTGCGTTCTTCCGCAGCACTGGCGAAGGGCGTCAGCCTGCTCGGCATGGGGCTGCTTGTTTTTGGAACCACGCTGTATCAGGTTCTCGTCCTTGGAACGCCACGTGCTGAGATCATGGGAGGCATCGGATTTCTCGCGCTTGCCGCCAACGGCGCGAGCGTACTGTTACTGCTGCGCTACAAGGACGGCGATGCCAACGTGCGCTCGGTCTGGCTCTGCTCACGTAATGATGCTGTCGGCAATGTTGCGGTCATGCTCGCTGCTGCGGGCGTCTGGGTAACACAAAGCGCATGGCCTGATCTGGTGGTCGCAGGTCTGATGGCCGGGCTCTTTTTGAGTTCGTCTTTGCAGATCCTCCGGCAAGCCTGGTCTGAACGGCAACCGGCGGCTGCAGATGACCGAAATTTAACGGCATCTGAGGGCTCGTCGCGGTAATGTTGAAAATCCGGCCAGCCTGTGTCAGGATTCTCCCGTGAGAAAGCGCAGTTGCCATCGTTGGTTTGTTGTCCTCGGCATGCTTGCCATGCTCGGGGCGCTTGTCGCTATGCCGTTGACCAGCACGTTTGCAGTTGCGATGGCGGGGGCGACGCACGCTGATCAATTAAGCGCCGATGAAATGCCCTGCCACAAGCCGGCGAAGCCGTCGCCCTGTCCGGACTGCCCGCAAAAGGTATGTCCGGACATGGGCACATGCTTGGTGAAATGCTTCCAGCAACTTGTGCCGCCGCTTACGGGGGGGATGCCACTTGGGCTCCTGGTGGCCGCGAAGCTTGCGCCCGAGCCGTCGGCCGTTGCCGCCAGCTCCCTCGTGCCACCTCTTCTCCGCCCTCCCAGCGTCTGACCCGCGCCCTTTGGGCGTCATGACGGCTGCGGCATCTGCCGTGGCCGCTGAACGTGTCGGCCAATAACGGCCGTCGCGACGGTTCACGACAACAGGAGAAGTAGACATGAAGCGCACATCATTGTGCGCGGTTGCCTTGGGCACCGCGCTACTCACCACGATTGCCACATCGGCATTGGCGGATATCAGGGACTATGAGTTCCAGCTCGTTGAAAAGGAGCTGAAGCAGGGCGAGGCCGTTGTCTCGGTCAAGCTTGTGCACAAGCCCTCGGGCCGGGCCATTCGGGACGCCGTGATCTTCGCTAAGCGCATCGATATGGGGCCCGATAAAATGGAGGCGATGACCGCGCCGCTTGAGCCGGTCCCCTCCACCGAGCCTGGCGTCTATCGCTTCAAGACCGACTTGACGATGGCTGGGCAATGGGCGCTGTCGCTCGGCGCGAAAGTCCAGGGTGAAGAGGGAACGGTCGAGACCAAACTGATCCTCAAGGCAACGCCATGAGCCCGTTATCCAGGGGTATGGCGACCGTCGCGGCGCTTGTGGCCGCGATGGGAGCCGGGGTGTGGGCCGGCCAGCATGGCCTACTCACCCTGCCGTGGGCCGAGCCGCCCGCAGCGATGGATACTGCACACTCAACCAAGCCTTCCGGCGCGGTGATCTACTATCGCGACCCGGACATGCGGCCGTTCTATGCGCTCGTCCCCCGCAAGACCGACGACGGGCGGGACTATGTTCCGGTGCTGGCCAGCGAGGACGTCAGCTTCGATCCCAAGCCTCTGCCCGAGGCCGCATCCGGCGAGCGCAAGATCAAGTTCTACCGCAATCCGATGGGCCTGCCGGATACGTCGACCGTGCCGAAGAAGGACTCGATGGGGATGGACTACATCCCCGTCTATGACGGCGAGGAGTCGGACGATGGCTCGGTCACGGTATCTCCCGGTAAGCTGCAGCGGACCGGCGTCGAGACGACGCTCGTAGGTAGGCACGTACTCACACACACCATCAAAGCTCCAGGGGTTGTCGAGCTGGACGAGCGCCGCGTCGCTGTCGTTGCCCCGCGGTACGACGGATTCATTGCCAAAGTCGGCCCTGCAACAACGGCAACCCATGTAAGAAAGGGGGATGAACTCGTGACGCTGTTCAGCCAGGAAGTGGTCGGCTGGGCCGCCAATCTAAGCGTGGAGAATATTGGCGATCGGCGCAGTTCGCCGACGGCAGGTGATGGCAATGGCCGTAGCTTTGGTGCCGCTCGCCGCCTTGAGAACCTCGGGGTGCCGGCCGACTTCATCGAGATCATCCGCAAAACGGGTCAAGTACCCAACACCTTTGTGGTGAGAGCTCCGTTGGACGGGGTGGTTCTCGAACGCAATGCCGTCGATGGCCAGGCCTTCAAGTCCGGTGACGTTCTGTTCCGCATGGCCGATCATTCCGTGGTGTGGATGATGGCCGATTTATCGGAAGGCGACATCGATGCGATCGCCGTGGGTCAGGATGTTCAGGTCACGACGCGCGCAAGGCCTGGACGCATCTTCAAGGGAATAGTCGCGGTCATCTACCCGCATCTCATGAAAGAAACCCGCACGGCTCGGGTCCGCATCGAACTTGCCAATGCGGATCTCGCTCTATTGCCGGACATGTATGGCGACGTAGCCATTACGACCGGTGAACAAGATCCTGTCGTCGCGGTGCCAATAAGCGCCGTCATCGACAGCGGATCAAGGCAGGTCGTTCTCGTTGATCGCAGCGAAGGCCGATTCGAGCCTCGTGCTGTTAGGGTCGGCCGCAAAGGTGACGGTTACGCGGAGATTCTGGATGGCATAGCCGAAGGCGACCGTGTCGTAGTCAACGGCAACTTCCTCATCGACGCGGAAAGCAATCTTCAGGCGGCTCTCAAGCCCTTCGAACAGGCGACGGAGTCCAAACCATGATCGCCAGTCTCATCGCGTGGTCTGCCCGCAATCTCATGCTGGTCTTCATCTCCACTGCCTTCGCGGTCGTGGCGGGTGTGTGGGCGGTACGGACACTGCCTCTCGACGCCATCCCTGACCTCTCGGATACCCAGGTGATCGTCTACACTGAGTTTCCGGGGCAGGCGCCGGAAGTTGTTGAGGACCAGGTTACCTATCCCCTGACAACGTCGATGCTGACCGTGCCGCGCTCCAAGGTGGTACGCGGTTTCTCGTTCTTCGGCGTCTCCTTTGTCTACGTGATCTTCGAGGATGGCACCGATATCTACTGGGCACGCTCGCGCGTTCTCGAATACCTCAATGCCGCTGCAAAGCGGCTGCCGTCCGGCGTTACGCCGACACTGGGACCCGACGCAAGTGGGGTGGGCTGGGTATACCAGTATGCCGTGATCGGCAAAGACAAGTCGCTTGCGACGTTGCGCTCCCTGCAGGACTGGGAGGTTCGCTTCGGGCTCTCAAAGGCCGAGGGAGTTGCCGAAGTCGCGTCCGTGGGCGGCTTCGTCAAGCAGTACAACGTCGTCGTCGATCCTGGCCGGTTGCGCAGTCTCGGGATTCCGCTCGACAAGATCCGCGAGGTCATTCGCGGCAACAACATGGATGTCGGCGGCCGGACGCTGGAGCTGGCCGAGCATGAGTTCATGGTGCGGGGACGCGGATACCTCAAAGGCATTGCCGATATCGAAAGCATTGTGGTCAAGGCTGATGGCGGCACACCGGTACTTCTGAAGGACGTGGCGCGCGTTGAACTGGCCGGCGACGAGCGCCGCGGCATCACCGAATTGAATGGCGATGGGGAAGTCGCAAGCGGCATCGCCTTGCAACGCTCCGGCGCCAATGCGCTGACGGTCATCGACAACGTTAAGGCGCGCATTGAAGACATCATGCCGTCACTGCCCGAAGGCACGGAGATCGTGCCGGTTTACGACCGCTCGGAGCTGATCCATCGCGCCATTGCCACACTCAAGACCACGCTGATTGAAGAAAGCATCATCGTGGCGTTGGTGTGCATTGTGTTCCTGCTGCATGTGCGGAGCGCCCTGGTCGCCATTCTCATGCTGCCCGTGGGCATATTGCTGGCGTTTGTCGCCATGCGCATGCTCGGCCTGGGGTCCAACATCATGAGCCTTGGCGGCATTGCCATCGCAATCGGCGCGATGATTGATGCGGCGATCGTTATGATCGAGAACGCTCACAAGCATCTGGAGCGCGCTCCACCTGAAAAACCTCGGAATGAGATCCTGATCGAAGCAGCGTCGGAGGTCGGCCCTGCACTCTTCTTCTCGCTGCTCATCATCACCGTGTCGTTCCTGCCGATCTTCACGCTGGAAGCCCAGGAAGGTCGCTTATTCGGCCCGCTTGCGTTTACCAAGACCTTTGCGATGGCGGCAGCAGCCTTGCTGTCGGTGACGCTCGTTCCGGCGCTGATGATCCTGTTCGTACGTGGCCGCATCATTCCGGAAGCCAAGAATCCGCTCAATCGCGCGATGATTGCAGTCTACCGGCCGGTCATCCGTGGCGTGCTCAAAGCGAAGAAGTTGACCATTGCGCTGGCTGTGGCCGTGTTGGGGATTTCATTGTGGCCTGCCACGCAGGTCGGCAGCGAGTTCATGCCGAACCTGGACGAAGGCACGCTGATGTACATGCCGACGACGTTGCCGGGACTGTCGGTCACCAAATCCGCCGAACTGCTGCAGACCCAGGACCGCATCATCAAGTCGTTTCCGGAGGTCGTATCGGTCTATGGCAAGGCCGGCCGGGCGCAGACCGCGACCGATCCGGCGCCAATCGAGATGTTCGAGACGGTGATCAACCTGAAACCCAAGGAGGAGTGGCGGCCGGGCGTCACCACGGACACCCTGATTCAGGAAATGGACAAAGCACTGCAATTTCCTGGGGTCTCCAACGCCTGGACCATGCCGATCAAGGCGCGCATCGACATGCTTTCGACCGGCATCCGCACCCCTGTGGGCGTGAAGGTCATCGGAAAAGACCTGACCCAGATGGAGAAGGTCGCCCGCGAGGTCGAAACCGTCCTCAAATCGGTCCCAGGCACGTCCAGCGCCTATGCCGAACGCGTTGTCGGCGGATTCTATCTTGAAATCGCTCCGAACCGCGAACGCCTGGCGCGCTATGGACTGATGGTGTCCGATGTTCAGGATGTTGTCGCCATGGCTTTGGGTGCCGAGCCGATCACCACAACGGTAGAAGGTCGCGAAAGGTATACCGTCGCGATCCGCTATCCGCGTGACTTGCGCTCGGACCCACAAGCGATTGCCAAGGATGTGCTCGTATCCATGCCGGGCGGAGGCACGGTGCCGCTCGGCGAGGTGGCAGACATCCGGCGAACCCAGGGGCCGACCAGCATCCGCACCGAAAACGCCAAGCTCGCGACTTACATCTTTGTCGATATCCGGGACCGCGACCTCGGTGGCTATATTGCCGACGCGAAGAAGGCGGTGACGGACCAAGTCAAGCTGCCCGCCGGCACCTATCTGGTGTGGAGCGGCCAGTTCGAATACCTGGAACGCGCGGAAGCCAGGCTCAAGCTCGTGGTTCCGTTGACGCTGATGATTATCTTTCTGCTGCTTTACCTGAACTTCCGCCGCATCACTGAAACGCTTATCGTCATGCTGTCGCTGCCGTTCGCGCTCATTGGAGGCATGTGGATGATCTGGTGGCTCGGCTTCAACATGTCGGTCGCCGTAGCGGTCGGATTTATCGCTCTTGCGGGCGTGGCAGCCGAGACCGGGGTCATCATGCTGATCTACCTCGACCACGCCGTCGAGGAGATCAAGGTCAAGTGCCGGGCCGGAGGGAAGCCATTTACGCGCATTGATTTGAATGAGGCCATCATGATCGGAGCTGTCGAGCGCGTTCGCCCGAAGATGATGACGGTGGTGGCCATCATGGCGGGACTTCTGCCAATCCTTTGGAGCACTGGTACGGGCTCCGAGGTCATGCAGCGCATCGCCGTGCCGATGATCGGTGGCATGGTGTCATCCACGCTGCTGACGCTGGTCGTCATCCCGGCGATCTATGCGGTGGTAAAGGGCTGGCGGCTTTCATCTGCTCGTCAGCCCGAGGTGACAAGTGGTTTTGACTACAAAGAAGACCTAACGATGAAATCGTAACGGGTAATAGAAAAGGAAAACTTCTTAATTTAGGAAGATTAAGACGCTCCACAGCTCGAATCTTGTGGAGCGTCATTCAATAACTGCTAATTGCAACAGTTATGACAGTGCTAGGCTCTACTCAGAACCCGGTATACATTCAGGCTGATCTGCATTTCCCACTTCATATTGCGGCATCATATGCTGACGGATACCACCATTATAAAGTTTACAATCTCGACCTGGAATGCGTTTGGCGCCGTCTAGATCGGATGTGCCAACGGAGGATTTTTGTATAATCGACTTTTCGGAATCGACAGCTGGGTCGCTGTGGTACTTGTCAGCAAGTGCGGTGCTTGCAAAGCTTAAAGAAATAAGAGCTCCGGCAATCAGTGCAGTCTTCATTTTATATACTTTCATTTTTTAAATTACGCCTGATGTCGACTAAGCCAATATGAATACAAGCGACGCATGCCATTTTTGGGGATGCATGATTTATTATAGCGCAACTACCTTTGGAGGCAACGCAAATGGAATGCACTTTGAAAGTTTCAGCAATTTGATGGTTCATTTGTTGCGAGCTGCCGGTGAAAAAATTGTCTGGCGCTGCTATTGGCGACTTACCCTGCGCGCCAGAGTAGGTAGCGAAACGCCCCCCTGAAGAGGGGGGCTTAGCTTACGGCAATGGGGCCGAACCTTCCTGGCGTATGGCCTTTATGCAGTCGATGACCGCAGTCAGCTTTGCCGCGCGCATGCCGTACTGCATGGTATAACAGCGCGTGTAGGCAAGCTTTGTCCATGTGCTTGGCGCCTTGCCGGTCTGGCGAAGGATGCGACGCGCACGCGGGGAAGGCGGCAGAGCAGCGTATTTCTGCATGGCAGACTCCAAACGTGAGGGGTTGGGTTTGAAGTCTGGGGCGGTGACGACGTTTCGCCAGTGGGGCGCCAATAAAAAAAGAAGCCCCCGCCATTTCTGACGGGGGCATGCTCGTAAGAGCGGTTCGGTGTCAGGCGGCTTCCGCTTCTTCCTTGGCCTTGGGAACCGAAAGGACGAGACGGATGTCACCCGTGAGGGTGACGCCGGGGTTCAGGATGATCGTGACCGGCGACTGCTCGCTGTCGTTCTTGAACGCAATGCCGACGCGGGTCCAGAAGTCCCGGCCGTCGCGCTCGGCAACGAGGTTGACGATGAAGTCGATCTTCTTGGTGCCTTTTGCCATTTCACTCTCCAGTGTTGAGTACCAAACGATTGCAGATAGTTCTGCACTCAAGGTCTGGGGCGGTAAGTCCGGTTCGCAAGTGGGGGTGTGAAAATTATCCTTCGCAGCTAGCCACGAAGAGGGCGTAGTCAAATCCTTCATCGAACGGTCGGCATTGCGTCATGGCGTCGACCGGGATCGCGCAGACCTCACGGCCTTTAAGCCGCATGCGATGGGAGGCGCGGATGTCGGTGTTGCGGAACAGCAGGGCCACATCGTGCTCGTGGTCTGGATACCACGCGTACCAGACCGTCAGCCCGAAATACCGTTGAAAGAAATGGAAGCCGTCGTATTCGTCGATCTCGATGATGCCGTGGCCGTCGAACAGGTCGCGGCCCTTCACGTCGACGGCGACCATGTGATCGAGAATGCCCACGAGAAAGTCAGGTCGTTTGACCTTCGAGGCAGTGATCGGCACGGTGAAGGGTGTCTGGTCGACGATCATGTAGCCGAGGCGGGTACGGTCGAGCCAGGCCCTGAAGGCCTGTTCAGCGAGAGCGCCGCGTGTGCGGCTGGCGGCAGGTATGCGGGCCATGGTTACGGTTCGAGGAATTCCGCCAATCGCTCGGAGAACCAATGGGCCGTTCTTGCATTGGTCTGCCGGGGTGTCAGGCCATCCAACAGGTGGGCCTCATGCATCCCCGCGAGTAGACGGTATAGAGGGCCAAGAACGTGGCGCTCGTGGTCGGCCATGACTTCGTCGACCGCCGCATCGCGCTGACTTGCAGCATGGGTGAGATAGGCGGCGATCCGGTCCAGCACCTGGTTTCGGAAATCGACGGAGCATGCCAACAGCGTGATGAGATGTACCAGTTGAGGATCGGGATCGGAGGGGACGGGTACGGTCGCGGTCATTCGCCATCGGAACACGACCGGCGGCAGCTGTCGAAAATGTAGCGACAAGGCTGATGTTTCAGGGATTGCACGTGTGACACGTTTGACACGGTTTGTTTTTTTCGGCCCCTCACTAGACAATGAAATTGGGTAGTGAGGGGCCGGCACGAGGTCGGTCAGGTTCGGCGACGATGATGTGTTGACCTGTGTAGCCGATGCTCGGCGCAGATCGCGGCCAGAACGGGTTTTCAGGGTGGGGACTGGCAGAACTGCATTTGCCGCCCAATAATCAATTGTAGCCACGTGACGGACGTCCGTGGCTACGACGCATCCCTCCGGCATCAGTTGGAGGTGGCCTGTTCACAGGACAACAACGAGAAGCCAAGCGGCCCTTGCTGTCTGACACGGTCCTTCGGGCACGGTCAGCGGCGCGCAGAGCGCAGAAGGGAAGTAGGCAAACTCGGGAACCGTGAACGGCGCGCGGATACCCCTTGCCGGGATACCCGCAGACCCAAGTGCAGGAAGCGCTTGTGCCGATGATTATAAGCATCGGGCGGCCTGACCATTGCTACGTGCATGGCAGGCGGACATAAAAACTAACGAGGATTCAAATGACGTGGACGCGTTGGCGTTCGACCTGAAGAACCTGTGTGCCCAATCAAAGATGGGCAGCTTCGCCACGCGAGCCAACCGGCATGACATGCTGCAAGCGGTGGCCCGGGACATCAAAAGCCTGGGCTACCATTTGCCGGGGGCGAAGTCGCTGAAGCCCAAGCATGTGCAGGGGCTGGTGACGCTTTGGCAATCGCAAGGGTTGAAAGACGGGACCATTGCGAACCGGCTGTCGGCGGTGCGGTGGTGGGCGGAGAAGGTCAACAAGAAGTCCGTAATGTTGCGGCACAATGCCGATTACGGCGTGGCACCGGTTCGGCGCATGGAAAAGCGAGCCCAGAAACTTGACCGCGAGAAGCTTACGAAGATTGATGATCCGTACATCGCGATGAGTTTGGAGCTTCAAGCAGCGTTTGGTTTGCGGCGTGAAGAAGCGATCAAGTTCAACCCGTCATACGCCGACCAGGGCAACGGCATTCAGTTACGCGGCTCGTGGGCCAAGGGCGGTCGACCGCGTTTTGTGCCGATCACGCACCAACGCCAGCGAGAAGTACTGGACTGTGCTCACGCGCTGGCCGGTTCCTGTGCGCTGATTCCGCAAGGCCGGAACTACATCGAGCACCTCAAGGCCTATGAGTACCAAACGCTACGAGTTGGCTTGCGGAACACCCACGGCTTGCGCCATGGCTGGGCGCAATGGCGTTACAAGCAGCTAAGTGGCGGGATGGACTGTCCGGCAAAAGGTGGTCCCGATCCGAAGACCTTGCGCGGTCGCGAGTGGGAAATTGACCAGGACGCCCGCCGTCAGCTTTCGCAAGAGCTTGGGCACAATCGTATCCAGATCACCAAGACCTACCTGGGCGGATGAAGCACGAAGGCCTACCCCCGTCGCAACTGATGACAGCGGTGATAAAGGCCCGCGAAGCCTACGCGCGCGAGCTGTTCGATATCGAACGCCTGCGCCAGCTGATGTGGAAGGAGGCAGACGCTGGCCACGAGATGCTGCACGTGGCTCAGGACAAGCCATTGCGCCTGCAAAGCACACGCGCGGCGATGAAACTCATCGCCTGGCTCGCGCGCGAAGGCCACCGCATTGACTGGAAGGAGATTGTGCCGAAGGACGGCGACCCCGATACGCGCCAGTATGCTGAGCTTCGCATCTACTGGTCTAAAAGCTTCGACATGATTTCCATCCCGGCCGAGAAGTATTTAGCGGACGCTGGATATGTGAAGGAGGACAACGGGGCTGACACCTTGCCGGGCGCTCAGCAGTAAGCCCGTCAGGAATTCGCCATCGTCCCTTGCCATAAGACACCGCGCCGCTCAGGACGGCGTGTTGAAACGCACATCAGATGGACCGCCTCAGTCTTCGGACTGGGGCGGTTTTCATTTTAACGGGGGCTGTGCCTGTCGGTGCTCCAGCGCAATTTTGACGAACTGGTGGCATCCCAAAAATACCTTAGTTGCTTCGGGCAAAAAATCGCGCTCGCTTTAGGCCTTCAACAACGGAGGTCAACATGCAGCGACAGACGATGATGCAGCAGGGCTCGGTCACCACCTACGACCGCGATGGAACCGTCCTTTCCCACTCGGAAAGCGAGACGGAGATCGCGGTGCCGTTGCACCGCGAGCCGGACGTGTTCGCAGCTTTTAGCCAAGCGCTGCGCAACGGCGAGAACGTGCTCGATATCGCCGAGCGCTTCGGCAGCGACCACTGCACCGTTCTGTACTGGAAGCGCAGGCTAGCCTTCAGCGGTGAGTTGGATATCGGCGCAGGCGTAGATCAGTAAGGGAGGGTGCGATGGACGACGTACGCTGGCGGGGAGCCTCAGGTTCGGCGCGAACCGTGATCACGTGGCCCGAGGGCAAGCGGCCGAGGGATGGCGCCAGTTCGCCGTCGCTGAGCAAAGAGCAGGCCCTGATGTTCCTCAAGGGAATTGCAGAAGGCCGCGAGCCGATTGCGATGGCGGAGTTCTACGGCATCGAGTCGTTCGATGTCAGTTACAGCAGGTCGACACTCAGCCAGACCGGACGACGGACCAAGAAGCCGCGCTGGTGCGTCCACATCCTGGTGGGCCTGTGCCCCAACCGCGATGCGGATTACTTCCGGAAGCCCCTTGAGGGACTTCCCCCTGAATCGTTTCGTGGGCTGTAAAGGGGGAGAATGGCCAATGATCGACGAACCGGATCTCTACTTCGTGGATACCGAAAGGGCGGACGGGAACACCGTTGTGCAGGTTCACCGCCCGTCGATGCCGGGCGCTAATCGCAGTTTATCGCCGGAAGAGCGCCGTGCGCTGCTGGATGCCCTTGGGCGCGGTGACGTTCGCGAGACCGCTGAGAAGCTCGGCCTTGCCTACTTGAACGTCATGTATTCGCGGCAGGACGATGGGTTCAAGGCGACGGTGTTGCTGTAGGGAGGTTTTGCATGGCGGATTATCGCTCTGTTGTCGATGAAGGCCAGTGGGTGTGCGACACGCTCGATGGCCATGATCTGACCTGGTCGGGCAAAGAACCCAAGGGAAAGTTCAACAGGATGCTTGCACCGGAGGAGCGCAGAGAACTCCTCGAATCCGTGGTGTACGGCGAGACGCTCGACATCGCTGAAGACCTTGGGATGAACTACATGATGATTGTGTTCTCCCGCATCAACGGCGAGTTGAAGGCGCTCGTCATGACGTAGTTGCGCGAATACCGGCGGCGAGTGGGGTAAGTCTCCTTCACGGAGGGGATGGGCCGGATGGCCTTGAACGCCGCCGGTTAGTCACGGGCTGCTGACGTTTCCGCAGAGACCTGTTCATCGGCTATCAGCTTCATAAGCTCAGCCTCAAAGACACACTTCGATTCTTCGAGGTACGATTTCAATTCTGGGGAAACCACCTGAAGCAGCGCATTCTCGATATCGGGAAGGATGCGACGTAGTTCTATGATGCGTCTGCGTCGGAGAAAACCGTCGCCATCGAAATCAATGACCATGCGGCGGGATGCTGCTGAAAAAGCGGTCTGCGGCGAGTTCATACCGGAGCTTGAGGCACCGCTCCATCACGTCCATCACAAACGGCGACTCCTGAGCGCTTGTCGCTGAAGCTTCGTGATCCACGCAAGCACGTAGCCATTCATTTCGCCGTTCGATGGCTGTCCTTAGCTGGTCTGTCGTCTGATCAGGCATGTTCGTCATATGCAGATTCTAGTCGAGCTAAATGTATACAACAAGCGCAAGCGAGCAGTCGCCACTTCGACGTGGCGCTAAATTGAGGATCAAGGAAAGGTCCGGCCTGCTTGCGCTGAGACGCAGGCGTGTGGGGATGTGTGCACGTCATCACGTGACGTGTCTGTTGACGCCGGAGCAGCCGTAAGCCCCTGAGATGTCGCGAGCCTGACGGACGTGGCCGTCCGCACAAGGGCCGCCTGCAAAGGGGCCCCTTTATCCCCTTTTCGTCGCCTTCGGTTTCAGCCCTTGCCCGGCCGTCCTTCAACGCCCGTCGTGGCGTTCGCGACGGGGCCGCACGGCGTGGCCCCTTCCAACAAGAAAGTCACGTCCAATGACCCGCACGACAACGACCCCAGCATCTGCTGCGGTCAGCCACATCAAACCGAGCCATACCTTGACGCTCGACAAACTCATCAACCCAGATGCACGACCCGCGCTGTTCTCCTGCTTCGCCGATGGCAAACCTGCCGTGGCGCTCGTCAACGTCACCTACGAAGGCGATACGACGTTCATTGAGCCGCTGTTCCTCGCCATCGAACCCAACGTGGTTCTCACCGACCACAACGGCGCAACGCCGACGTGGTCGCAATCGCCGGGCAAGGAGGGCTGAGCCATGAAGCTCCTCCTGCAAGCGCAATACGATCAGCTGCTTCACAACGGCCGTATGCAAGCCGTCCTTGAAGACTTCGATCCGAAGCCGGTCGTGAAGCTGTTCACGCCGGATGCCGGCTGCACCTGGTTGCTCACTGCGATCGAGCCCGACGAACCGGATATCGCCTGGGGGCTTTGCGATCTGGGGCTCGGCTTCGCCGAGTTCGGCACCGTAAGCTTGAGCGAAATCCAAGCCGTGCGCGGCAAACTTGGTCTGCCGGTCGAGCGCGACCGGCACTTCGTCGCGAAGGCACCGATCTCGGTCTACATGAAGTATTCGTATCCGGCTGGGCGCATCGTCACCAACATTCCTGCATTCGCGGAGACGGCGCCATGAGCGCCGCCCTCTTGGTGTGATCCCTTTTGATGAAACCGCGCCAAGCCTTCGGGCCGTCAAGACGCGGCTCCGTAACCAACGCTATTCGGCATCCACACGTATCCCCAGAGGGGCCCCTCGTGCGGAGCCTCCGAATAGCTCGTGCTTTCCTTGTCAACGTGGTGTCGCCGGTCTGTGACGGCCCGAAGGCCATGGGCGATAATTCCCTCACCAACAAAGAAAGGAAACAACACATGGACGACATCATCATCATCGGCAAATACGTGACGTTTTGGGCGATAATGAACACCGCAACCGGCATCTGGTATCTGCTCTATCGCATGGAGCAAGTGCGCCTTGAACGCCTCAAACGCGAAGGGTTCTTTCGCAAGCACCGCTTCGCGAGAAACAACTACGCGAAGAACGGCAAGTGGCCCGAGGACTATCCCGATGACCTGCCCTTGCGGTGAACGCCGCATGCGCGGGTTCACTCTGGGAACAGCGGTTGCAACAAACCGGCGGGTTTTCCGCCGGTCTATGCCTGTGACGGCGGCGGGTGCTCCCGTTGGTCGCCCCCTTGCCGCCCGCTCGCGTTTACCCCTCGCTCGCCCCGCCATGCTTCGTTGCAAACGGGCTGCGGCGCGGCGGCTGCGCCGCCGTGCTCGCCCGCCTGCTGCCTCGCTTGTCACCGCAAGCTTCGGGCGCTCGCGGGTGTGTCTGGGGGGCTTCGTGGTCTTCCCATTGCGTCCGGTGAATAGTCCAACGCTGGCCCGCGGCTCGCCGACGCCCACGGCCGCCAGGATGTCCACGAAGTGAACGTGACCACCCTGACTGGCCGTGACAGCGTCGGCTCGCCGTCAACCGACTGCGGTATCCCGCGATCGGCAGGATGCGATTGCTATTCGGCTGACGAAGACGACCGTCCATGCATCGGCAGAAGCCGATTGCTGGCAGCGAAGGTTCATCAGACAACGCAGCCTTTGAGCCGCGCTAAGAGCGCGACGTGTTTTTTGATTTCTTGAACGGGGGCGTTGCCCCCCAGCCCGTCAAGGGCATCCACACGTATCCCCAGTAGCGCGGGGCCCCTCGTGCGGAGCCTCCCTTGACTGGCCACCCCCCACCCGTCGCCCGGGGGGCGAGGGTAATGTCGCGGACATTACCCCTCGACAATTACGCAAACCAACAAGAAGGAGACCCCCACCATGCCGGTCAACGTCAGACCCATGAACCGCAAACCCATGAAAGCGTACCGTGTACGCTTCCGCGCACCCGAACCCACCGCCGTTGACGTTCTAGCCTATGGCAAGCGCAACGCCGTAACCCTTGCCCGCGAACTCTTCGCCCGCTTCGGCTGCGATGCCGAACTGAGCTTCTCGCGTGACGAGCGCACGCTCATCGGCCGCAACTGGCAAGCCGTGGAGGCCAGCCATGGGTAACCGCTGCATCCTCACCCTTGAGAACGACAAAGGCGAACAGCATCCCGTTGCCCTCTATCTGCATTGGAACGGCGGACTGGAAAGCGTTCTCGCCTTCATCCAGTACACTTGGGACACCTATCCGCGCGGACACGGTGACCTGTTCACATTCCACGCCCGCCTGTGCCAAGTGCTCGGCAATTTCTTCCCCGATGGCATGTGCCTCTATGGCCACCCGCTCGAAAACGCAGACGGATGGGCCGAGGGTTGCGACAATGGCCGGTTTCACTTCACCATTGGCGCGAAGGCCTTTGAACTCAAAGGCCGCGCTGCAGAAGTCGAACAGGCCAAACTCCACAAATACTGGACGGAAGAGCGCAACATCTTCGCCAGCATCAAGGATGCCATGCCCAAGGCGGAGGTGGTCGCATGAGCCAGCCCCGCAAAATCTACACCATCAGCGTTGGCTGGTACGAAGTCCGCAACGTCGACATCGTTGCAACATCTGCCGATGAAGCGATGGAAAAGGCCCAGAAGGATTGGGGCCTCGACCGCAATCTGAGCTGGCGGGATTGCCCGAGCTTCGAGCCTCCGCACTTCCAAATCGAAGACGAGGAAGAGGAGGGCCGTACCCATGAGCCTTTTTGATTGGGAATGGCCCATCGAGCAGGCCAAGGCCGTGCTCATCGCGCACCTCAAGACGCTCGGCTACACCGAGGTTCGTGTTGGCTACGACGGCATAGGCGATGAGGGTGGCATCACCGACATCGAAGCGCTCGAACCCAAGCTCGTAAAAATCAAGTTGATGCAGGATGGCTGGCGCATCCCTCCGCACGAAGCATTGGCCGATGCCCTAGAAAACTTCGCATGGAAGGTACTCGACGAGCACCACGATGGATTCGAAATCGATGATGGAGCGTTTGGGACGGTGACCCTCAACGTCACAACGAGGAAGCTAACGCTGGAGCGCAACGACCGCTTCACGAGCTTTGAGACCACAACGGTGGAGGTGTGACATGGCACATCCGTACCATCACGCCCTGTCATCGGTGAAGAAGTGGGGAGGGGTGGTTGAGGACTACCTCCCCATCCATAGCTGGTTCGATGAAAGCAAAGCCATCTTGGCGGACTTCCGCCATCGCGCCCTCCGGCATCACGCCGAAGGCATCTTCATGGCCGAGCGCATCTTCGGCAACACCATCACGCTTTCCAGCGGTCGGGTCATTCCGACCCGCTGGGTGGGCGAGCAGCATGTGCGCGAGGACTTGGGCCGCATCCCATCCTTTGCGGACTGGGCACGCGCCATCCGGCCAGAGCCATGGATGGGCAAGGCTGAAAAGCTCTCCCACCTTGACGAACAACCCAACGAAAGCATCACCTCATGACCACGCGTCGCAAACCCTACGAAGTCGCGATGCTCACTCGGCAGGACATCCGCACCATTCTGATTGATTGGATGGGATGGGAACCCATAGACGTCCAGAGCTTCTGGCTCGTTTGCGCGAAGCTCGCCAAGCGAGAGCCCATTCGTCTCATCGGTACCCCGCGTCCTTACATTGTGAAGACCAGCCACATCACATTGCGGGTTGAGGGCGCCAGCAGCGCTGCGCATGCCATTGCTATCGTCTGCAAATCGGAAGGCTGTCCGAGAAGTGCCATCCGATGGGTGAAACCCGCACCGCCAGCATAGGCGAGAGCGGACGACGACAGAGCCGTATCAACGGCCTGAATACAAAAAAAGCAAGAACAAGAGGAAACAACCTCATGCACAAGATGAATCTCAAACGCGCGCTTTTCGCCGAACGCGCACTAGACGCCTTCCGAGCGGAAGTTGGCTTAGACGCCATCGGCGACACCGTTACCGACCTCATGTCGGATATCGGGCACCTTTGCGATGCAAAGGAGCTGGATTTTCTGGCGTTGCTCGCCAAGGCCATTGGCGACTGGAAGCTGGAGCAAACCAACCCTGAAAGCGTCGATGTGCGGCCAATGGTAAAAATTGAGGTGGTGTCATGAACCACCTTCGCCGTTGCAGTAACTGCAAGACCCTTTACGCCGAGTGTGGAGGACAGAGCATCACGAGATGCAGGCTGTGCAGCAAAGATGATGCGCTCATGGATACGCCGTTGATTGATGCGACGCCGGTTGCGCCGCCTGCAATACCTTACAAGCGCGCGATGCCGTGGCGCGTATTTGAACGGCGGTACCTACCGATAGCGAAGCCAGATGGAAGTTATGTGTGGGAGAAATGGGAAATACCCAAAGACGCGGATTACCGCGAGTGGTGGACGGTGGTTGACCCGATGACACGTTGTGGACGCTGGTATCTGGCGGCAGGGTTTCATCTGGTGAACCGCGTCGGGTTCGTGCGCTGCGCCGTTCCATGGGGCGGGGAATGGGAGGAGCATCCGGAGTATGTGTATTGAGGGTGAGGGCGACGCTTGATGTATACGAAAGAGCGGAGCATCATTCGCGTGCTCCATTCTTCAATTGGATGCGTGGAAAGGCCCCGGATGACGTACGGGGCCTATTCCGAAGCTTCGCCGCTGAAAGTCGTCATCGGGCTTGCGGTATACAATTAATTACCCGATGATTCAGTCATCGCTTTCGGCGAGTTACTCGAAATCGCAAGGGGCCGGTTCATAGCCGGCCCCTTGTGCAATTCCTATGGAAGAAAATCGCGTTCCATTGACGTGTCGCGAACTTTATCTTCGATTGCGGAGCGTGTCTGTTCATAGGACGTACGCTCCACGTTACGATTGCCCGACTTAAGCGCTTCTACTCTTTGGACCTGATTGTGCTGTCGAGTAAATTCCGAAGAGGGGCTACGTGAGGCCTTGTCGCTCTTTGCAAGTGCAGTTATTGCCGAGAAGGGTAGCGCGACTGCGGCACCGACAGCCGCGCCGCCTACCGCACCAGCTACACCACCGATTATAGCGCACGTTGCAGCACCTGCCGGTCCACTAACAGCACCGACTTGAACTCCAAAGTACGAACCAGCTACGGCGCCATAAAACCAACCTTGGTCAATGAGTTTGGGACTGGTTGTGCGTAACTCACTCACCAAGCGCTTAAAATAACCGTTACGGGCCGTGGCCAATGTAGGAGTCCTTCCTTGTTCAAATATTCATGGAAGGTGACACAAACACTGACTGACACATGAAAGGTGACGCTGATCTAGTGGCTATCGGCCCACGTGTTGCCAACGCTGAAGTTGCCCTTCAGCGGACAGGCGAACTTGAATTGCTCACCTGCCTTGCGGATGGCATCAGCAGCGGTTTGGCCGACCAGCTCGGCAATCTCCGGCCTAGCCTCGATTTGCCATTCGTCGTGGATGTTGGCGACGAACTCGTAATCGATGCCGGCTGCAAGACCGAGACGGGCGAGGTCGTCGTCGAGGATGACCAGCGCCTGCTTCATCTGCACGGCGCCGGCCGACTGCAACAACGTGTTGAGCGCGGCGTGCGGTGAACGTGCCCGAAGCTTGCGGCCGTCAAGGCCGACCAGATAACCGGTGTCCTTGAGTTTTTTCTGGACGGCAGCAACGAGACTGGCGAGAGCCGGAAGGTTTTTCTGAAACAGCTCGCGCTGCTCACGCCCGACCTTGATACCGCCGCCGCTGATCATCCCCAGTCGGGCATCTCCGGCACCGTAGATGTAGGCGTAGAACCATGTCTTCGCGTCATCTCGGCTGGAAAGACCCAAGGCCCGCATGTTGACGGAGTGAATGTCGGTGCCGTCTTCCTTGCGGCCTTCGAGCACCGTGCGGATGTAGGCGCCGTCGTCCCACCGCGCCATGTAACCGGCGAGGTCCCGCAGTTCGAGGGCATCGGCGTCACAACCGACGAGCACCCAGCCGGGGGAAGCCCGGAACAGCGACCGGCACTCCGTACCGTAGGGCGAACGCACGGCCGGAACCTGAGCCACGTTCGGCGCGAAGTGCGCCATGCGGCCGGTAACCGTGCCGTTTGGAATGACCGAGCCGTGGATACGGCCGTTCTTCACGACCTTCAGCCACGCCTGGTTGCCATCAGCAATTTGCCCAAGGCGTTTGGTGACAAGAAGGTATTCTGCCAGGGGCTTCGCTTCAGGGTAGGGCAGCGCTGAAAGCACCGTGTCATCGAGAGCGGTTTTCCCGGTCAGTGTGCGCTTATCAGGCTTCCATCCCCGCAGCGTGACCAGACGGTCGACGATGTGAGCATGGGAACCCGGATTGAACGTGACGGTCTTGGTCTTACGAACCGGCACACCGGCAACATAGCCCTTGCGCTTGTTATCGCGCTTCGGTGTGAACTCGCCGTCATCGACTTCCCACGGCGGGAAAACGAGCTGCAATTCAGTCTTCAGTTCGGCTTGGCGTTGGCGAAGCAGCGTTTCCAGTTCGCGCGCACCATCCGCATCGAACGCGAAGCCGCGAGCCACCTGCCGTGCGATGATGGCAGCAACGCGGTGCTCCATCTCGATCGCACCGCCCGGAAGCCGATCTGGCTTGAGATAATCCCAGAGACGCGTGGCAACGTGAACGTCCTGCTCGCAATAGTCGAGCATCTCTGGCGTGAAACGGTCCCAGGCATCCGCAGCCTTGCCATAGTTGCCTTTGTGGATGCCAAGACGAATGCCCCAGGCTGCCAGCGAATGCGAGCCGACCAGCTTGCCCGTCAGTTCAAGCCCTTTCTTGATACGGGCGTAGTCGAATGGTGCGATGTCCGGGAAGGCCAGACGGGATAGCACAAGCGTATCGCGCACCGTGGCCGTGGGCTTGAACCCGAACAGCTTGACCAGCACCGGCAGGTCGTAACCGATGCCGTTGTGTGCCACGATCTGCGTGGCATCCCGCAGCAAGTTAAGGCCGTCTGCGATTGAGCCGTGGATGTCGCGGGCGTGAGGATTATTGGCAAAGCGCCGCACGGCATGGGTGTTCAGGCACTTTGCCACCATGCAATGCACGGTCGATGCCGTATCGAGAAGGCCGTTGGTTTCGAGGTCGAAGAAGAGGTTCTTGAATGTAGCGGTGTCTGGCGCAGATGCGTCGGCACACGCGATCGCATCCGGCCCGAAATATTCGGGTCGGTTCATGAGAGTCACCGTTGTTGAGGGGGAGGAAGAGTGGGAGCTAAAAAAGCCACCCGTAATGGGCGGCTAGTTAGCGAAGCATGATGAAGTATCGACGCCCGTGGATGGCATCCTCGAAATCGAGCGGACAGATATCGACCGCATCAACTTCGTTCACGTACTTCAGCGAGATTTTCCGCTCGCGATACAGAGCGTGAATATGCTTGAAGGACGGCGAGTTTCGAGCGTGTTCCGGTGAAGGGTAATACGTTTCGAAGACATCACCCTTCTTCAAGTGATCGACAAAGCGGATGACGACGTCGTCGTAGGTCGAGTTCGCGCTCATGTTTACTCCATGTAGGTTGAGTTGAAAGGATAGGTTGGCGGGCAAGGTGTTGGACGCACGCGCCACCTCTTCAAGTGCCAGCGAAAAAAGACGACGGGCCGTTAGACCCGCCGTCATGTGGGATATTCGGAAGTGGACCTGTAGGCGAAGCCGTCAAGCCAGGCCTGAAGATCGGCTTGGCGGTACAGCACGCGGCAGCGTTTGCCGGTACCGGCCTTGAGGAAGGCGGGCCCCGAGCCTTCAACCCGAAAGCGTTCAAGTGTCCGCGGCGAAAGTCGCAAGTAAGCCGCCGCTTCCGGTGTTGTCATGTAGGCTTGAGGCTCGGCAGGTTTTGCCGGGGAGGTCATGTCAGCTCCTTTCCGCTGGTGGGATGCACGACTTCAAAGTTTCCAGGTCATCCGGATCGCAGAACGTGGCTTGCAACAGATGAACCTGATTGTCGGCACCGTTCTTGAAGATGTACTGGCCGTTGGGCAGGCTGGTCGGATCGGCCGGAAGTTCCGTCAGCTCGCCAAACAACGTCGAAGCGTTGACCTTGCTTTGGATCATGAAGCACAGCGTTGACGGCAGGTTCTCGCGAACGGAGGTCTCGATGTACTTGTCGACCGGCTTCTGCAGCTGGGCGTAGATCCGGATGTTGGCCGCACGGGCTTGGGCGGCCAGCAAGTTCAAGTTCTCCATCATGCGTTGATGACGGGCGTACCGTTCCTTGTCGGTCTTCGGCGGTTCGTTCAGGCTGATCGCGGCGTACTCGTCGATGATCAGGAAGATGTACCGGCCGGGATACTTGACCGCGCCCGCGGCCAGCATTTCCGCGAAGCGTGCGTTCATGGTCTTGACGAGACCGTCGATCATGTCGGGCAGCTCGTCGTAATCCTTGATCACGCGATACTTCGGCGACATCGCCGCGAAGCGCATCATTTCCACACCGCCCTTGGCGTCGACGATGATGGCTTCGTCGATGATCGGCAGGTTGTGCGAGATGCTGCACATCATCTGCCGCAACTGCACCGACTTACCCTTGCCGTTCATGCCGGCGACGAGCGTATGGGTCATATCCTTGATCGGCCAGTAATACGGCTGGCCGTCATCGATACGGAACCCCATGAAGATCGCCCCGTCGCGGAGATAGGAGCGGTTGAACGGAATGGAGCTTGGCAGTTCCGGAACAGACCAGAGCTTGACACTGGTGCCGTCCAGCTCTTCGACCTGCCAGCGGCCGCCGAGATAGCGATTGACCATCGTGATGTGTTCTCGCCAGGCGCGCGCATCAGCGGGGCCGTAGTGAGACACGTAAACAAAGGTTCGTGCCGCAGGATCGCTGCGATTGAAATCGAGGCGCGGATAGTCTTTGCCGATGCTGAGACCGAGGTACGCCGGCAGGAACATGGCCTTGCCGTCAAATGGGAGGCCCGCAAAATCGATTTTACGGCGGTCATCGCGGTGGTACTCAGCCGCGCGGGTATAAAACTCCCTAATCGTGTCCTGCTGCGTTTGGTCTGCCGATTGATACCGCGTCAGGATGTCGGCCAGCTTACCGGGATTTTCGAGGAAGTTCAGGTCTCGGTAGATGGCATTCTTACGCTCCTCTTCGACTTCGGCGGCATGCTCGCGGGCACGTTCAGCCGCCTTTGCATCCCGCTGGGCTTGGTCGCGTGCGGCCACCTCTTGGTCGCGGCGCTCTTTCTCGCGACGGAAGTAATCGTCCCGCGCCTGGGTGTACGTGCGGGTGGCGATATCGGCCTGCTTCAGGGCTTCGGCCTGAATTTTCCTGGTGAAGAATGGAAACGGCATGGGTTGCTCCTCAATGGGTCCAGATGGTGGTGGGCTCTTCGGAAAACTGCGCCGTCGCGGCGCCTGTACCGATCGTGATGGTGACCGGTTTGCCTGAGCGCTTGCCGACATCGATCTTGCCGGTCTCGATCGTCGAGGCTCGGCAATAGCGTGCGCGGCTGATACTGCCGGCATCATCAAAAACGACATGCGTGAGCAGCACCGCGTTGAATGGATATTCCCAGAGCGGCGTGCGGATCAGGACAAAATAGCCCTCATCGACGCGGCCCCAGGCAATGATGGTGTGTTGGCCGGATGCGGGTGGCGGCATCGGATATTCGAAGGCAGGCGCTGGTTCTGACTCTTGCGAAAATGCCCAGATCACAACGGGCAACAGCAACAGCCCACCAATCACCCACAACAAGGTGCTGGTCATAATTTTCTCCAAAGGTGAGGGGCGGTCAGGGTGAGTTCAGGTTGATCGGCTGGGGGATACGTTTGCCAGACCGTGGTGCCGTCAGGCTGCAACATCGAGATGATGCGCTTATCGTTGTTCGGTCGGGTCTTCACATAGACCGGTTGCCATCCGCGCATACCGGCAATGACCATTCCTTCGTCTTCCCCGCACGTCAGGTAGGTGGCGCGCGACGAAGTAAGGCGACCGTCACGGTTGAAGTGCGACAACGTCAGAACGCACGGATAGCGGTCGTATTTGCTAAGTTCCTTGCGGGTTAGGACGGCAACACCGCTGTCCACCTTCACGCGCCCGAGTACCACCGGCTGTGGCGGCATCGCGTCTTTGCGTTTGCGCAGGAATTCTTGCAGGCGTTCGATGCCAAAGCCGACAACGCACACAATACCGAACAGCACGGCCAGCCCGACACCGGTCCACACCAAGTACAGCCAATACTCGGCAACGAAGCCGACAATGAGCACGCAGATTAGAACGGCGAGACCGCCGGCAATTTCATCCTTCATGTGCGGGAACCTTTCTCGACAATAAAAAACCCCCTCCGGCTCAGGGAAGCCGAAGGGGGTGTGACGTGTCAGATCTTACGCGGCCTTGGGCGCAGTGAAGCCGGGCAGCTCGTTCGGAGCGAGCTTGCGGTTCAGCTTCTTGAAGTCGCCGTCGTGAACCACATAGCGGGTCATGCCGGTGATGCGGTCGCCTTCGCGGCGAAGACGAACATCGACCACGAACTGCCAGATGTCGCCTTCACGCAGTTGCATGAAGTCGAAGTGTTCCGGAAAGCGAATTTCAATGGCCTCCATACGCCCCTTGGTGGGCTTAAGAGTCATCTGGGCATAGGCAAACTTGCCGTACTGGCCTTCACCCGATTGAATGTTCTCGATTTTACCGGCGATAAGTGAGATCGCGTTCATGTTTAGCTCCAATGTTACGCGTTGTTGGGGGGGAAGTTTCAGGGGTCGTGGATCAGCGGCTATCTCATGCGGCTCTCCTTTTCTTGCGAGGGGTTGATGGGCGGACCGGAACAACCGACGGAGCCAGCCTCATGGGCGGCGCGCGGTTGCCCGGTTCAGGCATCACAAAGTCCGCCTGCCCTGGACGCTTCCAGGTGAAGGCAAGATCTTTGCTGCGCTGATGGGTGAAACGGTTTTCGTCGACCAGCGTGCCGTTCCGATCGAACAGAACGACGCGAACGATCAGCTGGTCGGGGTGGGTCATATCCCGCGAGAGATAGACCTCGGCGGTGTGCTCGCCGCAGACACGGCGATGCACGCACGCCTCATCGGGGTGCTTGAACAATGGATTACTCCTTGTCGGGTTTGGATGTGTCGGGGACGTACGCCGGGCGATGCCAGAGCGAGCCCTGCTCGTAAACGACCGCCTTGACGGCCAATGGCTCGTCGTCATGCGGCAAGGGTAGCGGCTGTTCGGTTTCGATATCGACCAGCCAGTCGTCGGCATGATCGCCCTCGCCCGGCAACTGGTCGCCGTCGAGGTTCTTCACCTTGAGGTCTTTTGCGACCTCACGGATTAGACCGCCGAACGCGTAGGTGCGTTTGCCCTTCATCGCCCGATGGAAGATGTCGAGGACGTCCGGATCGACCCGAAAGCCTTCGACGGTCTCCTCGGTAAACTCGGCACTCTTCCAAGGATACTTCAGGGCCTGGGCGATGGCCTGATCAAAGGTACTTTCACTGCCCCTTGGGTTCGGCGCACGGATGTCGACAATCGGGTTGTCGACGCCGTAGGCGTTGCCCCAGAGCTGCTTCCAGCCCGGTTGATCGATGTAATCGGCGCCCTTGAAGTACGTGGCGCCGTTCACAAGGATCAGACAGTGAAAGTGGGGATGGGTGTTGCCGTGCTTGGATGACCAGGTCACCTCAAGGACGCGCAACCAGCCCACCACCACCTTCTGCCAGCGCTTCGTACGAACGAGGCGGGTGAACGCCGCGTTCATGGCATCAATGGTGTCGGCGAGATGGTCACCGGTCACGTTCGGCACCGTCAGCGTCAGAAACAGCAACCGCAGACCAGCATGCCGTTCGAACAGCTCGGAGAAGATTCGCCGGATGTTCCGGATGATCCTGAGCCGTCGATCGGCATCGCAGTTCTGGCAATTACGCTGGTTGCAGCGGTACGAAGACTTGGCGCGGGTTCGAACACTCCCGTCTTCTTCAAGCTTGTCGCTGAGCGTGAGCTTCTGGTTACACCGAAGCATCTTGTCAGCGCGTTTTCGGTATTCGTCGCCGTCGGGATGTCCCCGTTCGGCGAGCTGCAAATGGCCGTTGGCCATTGCGATGGTTCGGGCCGTCCGTTCGGCCCTGACTTCCAGCATCGGCCTCAGGGGCCGGCGCCGATACAGTCGTTTCGGAGTGCAGAGATGTTTATAGGAGGATCTAGGAAAGGACTTCGACATCATCACCTCCGTCGACGATGCGCAAAAAAAGAGACCGCACTTGGCGGTCTCTGTTTGGTTTAAGTCGCGGCACTTGCCTTAGCGCCGGTTGCGGATCGGATAGACATCGAGGGGTGGTGCGACTTCCAGAAAGTTGGCCTCGTCATCCGACACCACGAGAAGCTGCTTACGCTGTGGCGAGTAGATGATCGGATATCCGTAAAACGTATCGCCAACAGGGTAGTCGCATTCGATGCGAGGGCCGTAGACTTCAGAGACGGCCATACGTTCGAGGCTGCCGCACATAGGCCGCATGGTAGTGAACAGGCGGCTGACGCTATCTCCATGGCGAGCTTCCGCGATGCAGACGAGCCCGCTGTCCGCATAGAACTGAGCGACAAAACTGCCAACACCGCTTGTCACTCCTTCTTGGAGTTCCGCGTTGTAATGGGCCCGGGCGAGGTCGTTCAGGTTCACTGTGTACATTGCTCTTCTCCATATGATGATGTGATGGGAGTTTTGAACCGTGCGTTAGACGCCGACACGCAGCGCCCTAACGGTGGACCAGACAGCAGAGGACTGCGGTCAGGGCCGTCACGCCGGGGATTGCTTCTCGGCGTTCTCTAGTGAATCCTACCGAGGCGGCACTTTCGCGCGACGATCGGTAGGTGTCGCTTTCCACCCAGCACCAGCTCACGTCATCGGCGGTCCGATGGCGTAAGGCGTACGCTTTCAAACGTCTGCCCGCGTGATAGTGGTTAGGTGCGGACAGGCCAGGTGGCCGATCTATTCGGTTTTCAAAGAGCACCTCGCGCTACTCCGGCCGGCATGGCCGATCGGCGGTTGCAGCGATTGCTCACAGGGATAGACGACGGTCGCTTCGCCGTGGGGCTTAGCCGGAAAGTCAATTTTTGAGTTTCCGCAAGGGGGGGTGAGGATGGGCGAGCGCGGAACAAAGCGCGGAGGATTGATTACCGGTGAGGAACCGAAGCGCGCGGAAAAACCGGTCAAAAAAGCCGCCGAGCGCTACGGGGGCTATGAAGCTCTGCGCCAGCCGCAAAAAATACGGCAGCTTCTTCAGGAAATTGCGGTCCAGCGGTTTCGCGAAAAGCATGATGACACAGCGGTGCCATTAGCCCGAAATCTATTCGGGCTCGTTTTTGAAGATGGACACGGCCAGTTCTGGAACCTTCCGGCAACTGACCGCTTCGACATTCGGAGTGAGACGGCGCTGGTGACGGCATGGCTTGCAGCTCAGGTGAAGGACGCGCAGCTATTTCGATTGGCGTTGGATCAAATTCGCGCACAGCTTAAATTTGATCATAACCTGACTCTTATTTATCAAGGGCACATGGAGTGTATTGGAGCTGAGAAGTTCGGAAGGCAAGTCGAGAATGCAGCGCCTTTTACCTTTGAGCCCGAAAAGGTGTACGGGTTGTTGAGCGGCCCGTTTGCCGGTTTGAAGCCGCTACCAAACGTGGTCCGTGCAATCACAGTGCGCCACGTCAAAAGTCAGGCCGACACGGCGGACAGCCTCGATGCTACTGTGCCCGGCAGTAACAAGACTTATTTTCGCTGGCTGTTGGAATTGCGTGACGAAGCCCTGGAAAAAGGCTTGTGTGACGATGACGGCTTTTTTGTTGGTAGCGTTGTGCTCCTGGAAAGCTTGAATTTTTCTCTAACTTCTGCGGTGCGCAGAAATGATATGTCAGAAGCGATGCGCTGCTACGACCGGTGTTTTCGAGTGTACACAGAATTGATGCTCCAATCGCGAAAAGGTACGCCACGACTTTTCATGTCTCCAAACGCGCAATCCCTTCTTGATCAGGCAGATGATATTATGGCGCGAACAGTAAAGTTCATGAAAACGATTGACCGATAAGTCAACTTTTGAGAGTCTGCTCGTGATGAAGCCGCTCCGGCTTCCGCATCCGCCCCCGGCGAGATGCGGGGCGACAGGAGCAAGCAACATGAAGCATCTCGATCAATTGTTGCGTGATGCCGTTTTGGCCCGCGATGCCGAGGAAATGAAGCGGCTTATTCGACAAGGCGCCAGCCGCTTTACAGAAGGTCCTGACGGACAGGACGCAACAGATCTCGTGTTTCAGATTGAAGACGCCAATCAACGACTTGAGTGTCGACGCGCACTTACGATCCTGACAACCGACGCAATTAACAGAATGATATGATGCGCATATAGCGAAACCCGGCTTCGGCCGGGTCTTTTTCTATTTTTGCCAGTGCTTCCAACTTGTTTCGCCATGGCCGTTGGAGCCGCCCACAGCCGACCAGCACCAATGCGGCGGGCCCCTATCCAGCCCGCGCGAAGCGCGCCAAAGGCTTGGGCTGGATAGGGAAACGCATTGGTGCAGGCTGAGCACTTGGCGGTGGAGATGGCCTTGGCGAAAGCGCCATGGCCCTTGGTGAGCCAGACTTCGTCTAACGCGTTCTAGACACGTTTTCGCGTCGTGACGTACTCGGCATCATCTAAACCAGCAAAACACATCCAGACCGCGACGCGCAACCTCACAGACCAATGTGCAAGGTGTGCCGACGCGGACGACGTGATCCGCGCCGGCATCGGCGTATGATTATGCGAACAGATCCAGTTGCTGCCAGCGAGCAAGTGCTTTGCGGTAGGCCTTCGAGTCCGCCTCGCGGTCGAGCCATGCCCGGAAGAACGCGACTGGCCCGCCAGCGGCTTTGAGATCGGCTTCATCGAGGAAGTGGGACAGGTAACCGGTATCGGTGATCGGCACTGGTCTACCCTTCGGCTTAACAACGCGAAGCTCAATGTGGCTCCAACCAGCCGAGATGTAGTTCGGCGAATGCGTGGCCGACATCTCGATGCCCCGCCACGTGAACTTTTCGACCGAATTGCGCGGCTGGGCTTTAGTCTTCGCGGAAGTCTTGCTCATGAAAACCTCCCGCCATCGATGCCGGGCACGGTGATCAGGAGGTAGTCGCGGCCGTCAATGACGACCGTCTTCAGTGGCGTTTGCGCGCCAATGACCAGCTCGGCGGCGTACACGAGATTCTGTTTCATCAGCGAGGTGGCAACCATGCGGTTGTCATCGTCGTCTACGAACACCTCGACGGCGTGAAGCACCATCGGGCAGTCGCCAAAGAACAACGGCGCCATCAGGTGGATGCGGGGGTTATCGAACGGCCCGACCGGGCACCAGGTGATACGGTCGATGTCGACGATGTTGGGACACGGCTTACTCATGGCTCCCCTCCGCCGCCGTGATGCGTTTGAGGTAGCCAACCGCTTCCGACGCCTTGGCGGCGGCGGTGAAGATCGCGCGGTTGTCGGATTTCAGCACCGCCAGCCAGTTGTGGATGTACTGGGCATGATCAAGCCGAGGTTCCGGCGTGATGCCGAGTTCGGCGCACAGGAACGCGGCGCCGAGTTCAGCGACCAGTTCCTCCATGGCGTAGGCCTCGTTGCCGAAACGGCCGGACAGGTCGCGATCGAGACGGTGTTTAGCACCACTGGCATGGGTCAGCTCATGGCAGAGCACGGCGTAGTAGGCTTCCGACCGCGAACTGGTCGCGGTGCCGGTGAACAGGTGCTCGTCCGGCATCTGCACGAAGTCACCGCTTGGCCGGTAATAGGCCCGTGAGCCGCCGTAGCGGATGTCCACGTTGGTCGCGGTGACAAACGCATCGGCACGCGCCATGCGCTCGACCGGGTTCGACGGAGGCGGCGGTTCCTCCAGCTGGTATCCGTCGACTTGCGCGACGTTGAAGACCCACGAGGCCTTCGCCACCCGACGTTTGCCGTCGTCGTCGGGGTTTTGCGCGTCAGGCTCGGTCTCGTAGTTCTTGTAGAACACGACGAGCGACGCTTTTTCGCCTTTGCGCACTTGGGCATTAAGTTCGGCCCATTGGCGGTAGGTGCCCCACAGCGGGGTCTGATATCCGAACGCGTCGGATGAAGCCCAGAGCGATACGATGTTGATCCCATTGTACGGGTTCTTCGTCAGGGCATTGACCGGCAGGACGAACGGAGCGTTTGGCCGGTACCACGGCATCTGCGGCTCGCCAGGATTGGCTTCGATGGCCGCGATGATCGTGTTGGTAATGTCGGCGTGGAGGTCTCGCCGTTGGGTATCGCGCATGGTGGCGCTCTCCTCATGTTTGGCAAAGCGCGCCTATCGCGCTTGCTTCATGAGGATTTGAGTTCCGATCCGTGGGCCTCGGCGTCACCCGCAGGGCCGGAACGGAGTGGAGGAGAGCGGCCCCCTTGCCGCTCTTGACGCTGGGGTGGATCGGATACGATTCAAAGACGAAGCAAGCACACTTTGGTTTGGGATGTGTGTCCGGTGCGAGCGGCGTGCTTGCCCGCGTCAGCGACCGAAGCCGGATGGCGGCCGACGCGCTGCTTGCGCGGCGCCGTTCACGAGGGCGCGGCCCCGAGCGGTGCGAGGGGAGACGCCGATGTGGCAACGATTAAACGTGAGTTTGGCAATGATTAGCGGAAATCAGCACCGATACCGCGAAGCGGATAAATCCGCTCGCGTTCTTACGCGAGCACGTCTGATACTGGCGTGTGTAACGCCACAGGGGCAAGCGATTGGACGTCTGAGGCTGTCAGGATGGCGTTGTCGTTATGTATACAGTGCGGTTTCGCCTCATCACCCTTTTCATTAGCAAAACTGGTTTTAAACGCGTTCTACAAAGCGGGAACGTAGCCACGGTTGGCCGTTCAGAGCGTTAGCGGCGAACGGATTGAGAATTGTGAGCGGTTTCTTCAACCGCGAACGCAATTTTAAGGGTCCCGGCTAAGAACGCTGCCAGCAGTTTCGTCGAGCAGTTATCCACATGCTGCGGAAGAAGGTCAGGTCTCTAAGTCGTCTCTAATTAGTCTCTAATAAGTCTATGTACCAACCGACATGAATTAAATCAGAGGGTTGTCTAATATTTCTGCGAGGACCATTCCGTAATCTGCGAGGACCCTTCCCGTTTCTGCGGGGACCGTTACGGTTTTTGCGAGGATCATTCCGCCGATTGCTCAGAAAGTAAGCATGGCCGCTGCGGTCGTGGCGCTGCAAATCTGCGAGGACCTCTACGGGCGATCATTGCCTCCCTCTAACACATTGAAATTACGTCGCCGCATGCTGGCGAAATCATCGAAAAATGCTGGCGCTGTTCCGGATTGTGATGGCGTCGTTCCCTTTGCTGTGATTCAATTCGATCATAGTGAGCACGAACAACTCGCCCGTTCTGACGCCAGCCGAAGCACGGCGGCTCAAGCGTATCTCGGATCGACGAGGCCGGAAGAAGCCGGCGAAAGTCCCTGCCCGTTTGACGCGAACTGCTGCCTTCGCGCCGAAGCGCCATGGCCTCAACACCGACAGTGACTTCAAACGGCTTTACATCGTGCCGGGCCATTCCGTCATCCAGGTCTCCGGCCGAGAGCTTGGCTCACAACACCGCGATGCGCTTTACGCGGTATTTCGGCTCCAACGCAAAGAGACATTCATTGTTGATCCCGAAAGCACCTGGCGCCGTCGCGGCTTTATCGCGAACGCCACATGGCGCGAACTCGTGCGCCTTATGGGACTGACTGAGCACGTGAATAATGTGGCGACTTTGGTTTGCGTCCTCGGTGAGATCAAAAAGGTCGTGGTGACCGCGTACGAAGGCGATCCTGAACTCTTGCTCGAACAATACAATGCCGGGCACCTGCCCCGTGGCAAAGGCCGGATGGGTAACATCCTTCATGACATCGCCTGGGAAGGAGTCGGTCTCGATGACCGTGTGACAGTGACCTTCGGCGACTGGACTGTCGAAGCTATGCTTAAAGCCCGTCTGGTCAGTCTCAATGCCGATGTGCAATTTTCGCTCAAGTCGGACTACGCCAAGTCATTCTGGCCCTACATCGATGGCTTCAACAGCCACACGTTTGTCGATGAAGCCATGCTCGGACATTTGACGGGTAAGGACGTTGCCAAAATGCCGGCACGAGAGAAGTCCTTCTTTCGCGTGGCCTGTCGGCACGCATTTGACGACATGGTACGCGCAGGCGGGCTTGTGAACTGGCGGGAAGAAGTTCGCGGTATCGGTCGCAACAAGACGCGGCGCTATTACTACCGGCACGCCCTGGAACGTCAGATGGAGCTGGATCTGCTCAGCACATCATCGAGCGCATGACATCATAACTGTACGACTTCATACTGCATGAAATCATGCAAGGCAGGTCGCCGGAAAATCAGAAGGTTGTCGACCTTATCGAGTAATGCAGCCATTGTTCGTTGGCCTGTCGTGGCAGAATAAACGCACAGGGTACTGCGAAGGCGGTTGCATGACTTCATCAAAGCATGAAGTTGTGAAAGCATGAGATTATGAAACCATCATCTCATGCACTTCACCTGCCGCGCGTGATTGTTCTCGCAAGCGGCAAGGGCGGCGTTGGCAAGTCCACGCTCGTTCGTTCTCTCGCGGCCCACTGGCTTTCTGTCGGCCAAACCCCAGCCATCGTAGATGCCGATCCGCAGGCGAGTATCGTGAGCCTTCACGATGCAGAAGGCCTAATGGCCAAGGTGACCGTCGTCGCCGACCCAGAAGTCGAAACAATCAAGTCCACCATTGGTGACCTTGCAGCCCGGCACTCCATCGTACTGGTCGATACAGCCGGTTTCCGCAACCAGACGACGATCATGGCCTGCATCTCGGCTGACACGGTCGTCATCCCGTTGAAGCCTGCCGCTGAAGACGCGCGCGAGGCTCTGGCGATGCTCGACCTGATCAACGAACTCAATGCCACGCCGGAGCGGACGAGGGCGCCCATCGACGCACGTCTCGTGATGACCATGGTAACACCGGGGACGTTGATCGCCCGGCAAGTCAGGAAAGAGCTGGAGAAGGGTGGTTATCCCATCCTCGAAACGGACGTGATGCAGCGGGTCGCATTCCCAGAGCTGTCGATGCGGGGGCTGGCACCCAGCATCGTCGATCCCGATGGCTCGGCTGCGCGCAATATTGCGGCTGTCGCGACCGAACTTGGCAAGTCAGGGAGCACCAACCGTGTCGTCCAAGCAGCTTGAGGGTATTTTGGGGCGGGCGACGAGGGCGACCCCACCCGACGCTCCCAAACCTGTCGTAGCGCCGCCGCAGCCCGCTCAGGAACGCGAAGAACTACTCCAGGCTCGCATACCGGCAAACATCAAGCGAGAAGTGGCACGCATCGCCTTCGAACGAGGCAAGACCGTAAGGACGCTGCTGCTGGAAAGTTTGCGCCTGAACGGAGTCGCCGTGAGCGAGGATCAGCTGAAAGACCGGCGGAAATAGTTCAGACGCATGTCAGCTAGTGACGGATGCGGTTTAGTTGCTCGCGCAAAGGGATGAGTGCGGCTGTGATGTCTTCCTCTGTTACAATTCGCCGTTCAAGCCGATCGAGCTTTTGGTCTTCTATCCAGATGTCGACATGGGTCGCAGCTCGGCCTATCGGAGAGCTGATTTTGGTCATGCTGGATTGGGTCCGGTCATACAGTCGCGTTCGCTGTTCTTGGTGATCGGGCTCCGGGTCGAAGATCGGCGCGCCGTTTCCAGAGAGGTCAGACAGAACAGGCTCAATCCGATCGAAAGTTCTGTCACGCAGAGGCGATCGCTCTGTCCAGGACTTATAGGAACGATGCAAAAGCCATACGAAGGCTAGCTTTGTCCCCAATGCCGCTTCTACAGCCATATTCTTCGTCAGTTCGCGAACGTACTCCTGAGCGAACTCAGTGGCCACAGTGGAGAAGTCGACGGTGAAAAGCGCTTCCCAGCTGCCATCTCTCTGCCTGAAGTCGTGGATGTGGAAATGTCGAGAATGGTCCCCGACGTTCGTCGGAATGCGGCCTTCAGTAAAAAAATAAGCGTGCGCGCCCAAGAATTCCTGAGCGCCCGCAGTTATCTGTTTTTCAAGGCTGGTGGGCATCTTGTGGTGGGTTGCACCCAAGCCGTCGTACACAAGCCGTAGCGTGATAGAAGCCGGGTTTTCCAAGTGCGACCACCAAGACGATTGATCTCCTCGGAAAAGCCTACATTGATTCGGCTGGCACTGGTAAGATGCGAGTGCCAATTCTTAGCGCGGGTATCGAACTGATTGCGGGCGCCGTCCCACTAACTGGTGCGGCCGCAGGTTCAGATACCGGCGCAGCATCTTCCAGTCTTTGTGGCCAGTCACGAGCGATACTTCGGGAATGTCGAAGCCCGCTTCGAACAGGCGGCTGGTTGCCTCGTGGCGCAGGTCGTGGAAGTGCAGGTCTTCGATACCAAGCTCGCGGCATGTGCGTCGGAAGGCTGTTCCCAGCGATCTGCCGTTGTAGGGAAACACGCGATCCCCCCCGAGACCAAGGGCCTTCTGTTCTTTGAGGATGGCGATGGCGTCATAGCCGGTGGCATCGAGGAGGGGGACCTTCTGGTCATTGCCGGACTTGCGGCGTGGGTCCTTGCGATTGCGAACCGTTGCGAGGCTGGTGCCAAAATCCACATCCGCCCAGCGAAGGGTGCAGATCTCCTCCTGGCGCATTGCGGTCGCCACGGCGAACTTGACCAGTAGGCCAACCGGTATGCCTTGGCGGGGGTTGTTGTCGTTGTAGGCAATGATGCGGTCCAACTCGTCCTGCGTCGGCCGGCGATCCCGCTCCTGACCTTTGCCAATAAGTCCTAACCGGCGCAGCGCCACGCGAGCTAGCATCACCTGCTCGGTCGGGACCTCGACACCATGGACGGCGGCTGCATGGACGAGAATGGTTCGGATATAACCGAGGTCGATGCTCAACGTGATCGGACCGGCGCCTTCGAGTGCCCGCTGCTTGCCGAAACTGATCAGGCGTTCGCGGGTAATATTCGATAGGCGCTCACTGCCAAGCTCACGGCGCAGCTTCTCAAGGCACATGGCCTTGCTGCGTAGAAGGGGTTTGCCGACTTCGGCCAGATCGGCGATATGCAAGTCGACGAGGGTGCCGAAAAGGGTTTTCGCGTCGATCTGGACTGCGTCAGGGCTCTTTCCGGCCTGGACGGCCCGCTCAGTATCAATGGCCCACGCCTCGGCCTCCGACTTGAGCCGGAACGTCTTCGAGACGTACTGGCCTTTGCGGCGAACCTGGGCTCGCCAGTAGCCCGAGGGGAGTTTGTCGAACGAGGCCATCGGTCCGAGTGACGTACCCTTCGTTTTCGTGCACAAAACGTGCACACGGAAGTTGCGAAACACTGCGTAGAGATGAGAACAGAAGAGAACAAAAGTGTGCATGTTCTCGGTCGTGCACACTGATAGAACAGGAAAATCGGTGCAATTTCAAGCGCATAGATTCTGTGTGGCCCCGATGATGGACTGGACCGATAGACATGCGCGCGTGTTTCATCGCCAGCTGACGCGGCGCGCGCTGCTTTATACGGAGATGGTCACGGCCGAGGCGATCATTCACGGAAAGCGCGAGCGCCTGCTTGGGTTTTCGGAGTGCGAGCATCCTCTGGCACTGCAACTCGGTGGCTCCGATCCGGCGAAGCTCGCTGAAGCCGCCGCGATCGGCGCGGACTTCGGTTACGACGAAATCAATCTCAACGTCGGTTGCCCATCTGACCGCGTGCAGGAAGGCCGCTTCGGCGCATGCTTGATGGCGGAGCCGGATCTTGTCGCGCGCTGCGTCAGCGCGATGCGCGCAAGCCAGACGTTGCCCGTCACCGTCAAATGCCGGATCGGAATCGACAATCAGGATGAGGACGAGTCGCTAAGCCATTTCGTCGATACAGTCGCGGCAGCTGGCTGCACGACGTTTGTCGTGCACGCGCGCAAGGCTTGGCTGAAGGGACTCTCGCCGAAAGAAAATCGTGAAGTCCCGCCGCTGAATTTCGAACGCGTCTACCGATTGAAGGAGGCGCATCCCGAATTGACGATCGTGATCAATGGCGGGATCAATTCGATTGACGAGGCGGTCGCTCACTTGCAGCACGTTGACGGCGTCATGCTCGGCCGTGCTGCGTATCAGAACCCCGCCATCCTTGCCGATGTCGATCGTGTCATCTTCGGCGAAGCATCCGCCGCCCCGACGCGCGGAGAAGCGCTGGCGGCGCTCATTCCGTATGTCGAAGAGCACATCGGCCGGGGAGGCCGCTTGTCGAACGTCACACGCCACGTTCTTGGCCTTTATCATGGTCGTCCGCGTGGCCGCGCCTTCCGCCGGCTGTTGAGCGAACGCGCAACTGAATCCGAAGCAACGGTCGACGTGCTTCGCGCTGCGATCGAACTCGCGGAATTCGGCCGGACAGCCGAAGGGGACGCGCGTGCAGCTTAGCCTGCCAATGCTGGCGGCGATGCCGACGGAAAGCGTTGTGGGTTTGGTTCTGCTGCTCGTTGCAGCAGGGTTGCTCGGCGGGTTTCTCTCCGGCGTCCTCGGGATCGGTGGCGGCGGCATCCTCGTGCCGGTGCTCTACGAGGTCTTCGGCGCGCTCGGTGTGCCGGAAGACATCCGCATGCACGTGACGCTCGGCACCACGCTCGGCGTCATCGCGCCGACAGTCTTGACCTCGTTTTCCGCATTCCGAGCACGTGGGTCTGTCGATATGGATATCGTCTGGCGCATGGGGCCGTGGGTGTTCTTCGGCGTATTGCTCGGCGTTGTCATCGCAGATCACGCCGACAGCGTTGCGCTCCGCTGGATCTGGGTGGTGTTCGGCAGCGCGCTCGCAATCAAGATGGTGCTCGGACGGGATGACTGGCGGATCGCCGACACGTTGCCACCCCGGCCCTGGCTTGAGACCGGCGGCTTCTTCATCGGCGCGGCGTCGACGCTGATGGGCATCGGCGGCGCGACGTTCACCGTTCCGCTGTTGACGCTTTATGGCCGGCCGCTTCTCCGCGCGGTTGCGACTGCGACCGGCATCGGACCGATCATCGCGTTGCCAGGGCTCGTTGGATACATGATCGCGGGTTGGGGTGAACCCGGTTTGCCGCCGTATTCACTCGGATACGTCAACGCTGGCGCGCTTTTGGTTGCGCCGCTTGGTGTCCTCGCCGCGCCGCTCGGGGTGCGTGTCGCTCACGGCATCCCGAAGCGTACGCTTGAACTCGCGTTCGCCGCATTTCTGATCTGCGTCGTCTCGCGCTTTCTCTGGACTCTGTTAGCCTAAGCCCCGCGCAGCGGAGTGGCCAGCGCCCATCAAACAGCGATCTTCTGATTGTACGCACCAACTTCCGGGAAGCGCGAAAGCTGCTGATCGATGTCGCGGAAGATCGCCTTCATGTTGGCTTCCGACGTCGGGCTTTCGACCACAACGACGAGTTCCGGCTTATTGGACGAGGCGCGCACAAGTCCCCATGTCCCGTCAGCCAGCATCACGCGCACACCGTTGACGGTGATGAGATCGCGAATGGACTGCCCTGCGACTTGCCCACCGGACTCCATCTGACGCTGATAATGCTCTGTCACGCGCGCAACGATATCGTACTTCTTATCGTCATCGCAGTGCGGCGACATCGTTGGAGAGCCCCAGGTCTTCGGAAGCGCGTCACGAAGATCCGCAACTGTCTTGTCCGGATTGCGATCGAGCATATCGCAAACAGCCAGCGCTGAGACGATCCCGTCGTCATAACCCCGGCCAAGCGGCGTGTTGAAGAAGAAGTGACCTGACTTTTCAAACCCGACGAGCGTCTTATTCTCGAAGTTGAAGCGCTTGATGTAGCTGTGTCCCGTTTTCCAATACGTGGTCTTCGCACCATTCGCGATAAGCACCGGATCGGTCGTGAACAGCCCTGTTGATTTGACATCGACGACAAACGTCGCATTCTTATGCAATGATGAGATATCGCGCGCCAACATCACGCCGACTTTGTCCGCGAAGATCTCGTGTCCGTCGTTTGCGACCACGCCGCAGCGGTCTCCATCGCCATCGAACGCAAGACCAACGTCAGCGCCAGTTTCCAGAACCTTGGCGGAAACCGCGTTGAGCATCTTCATGTCTTCGGGATTGGGATTGTGGTTCGGGAAAGAGTGATCGAGTTCGGCGTTGAGCGGGATCACCTCGCATCCGAGGGCTTCGAGAACTTGCGGCGCAAATGCGCCCGCCGTGCCATTGCCTGACGCCGCAACGACCTTCAGACGCCGCTTTAGTTTCGGCCGGTTCGTGAGTGATTTGATGTAGCGTTCCGCCATGTCGGGCACAAAAACGTAGCGGCCGCCAGCGCGCGTCTCAAAGTCACCGGAAAGTACGATCTCTTTCAATTCCGACATATCGTCGGGCCCGAAGGTCAACGGGCGCGAAAGCCCCATCTTGATTCCGGTCCAGCCATTGTCGTTGTGGCTGGCGGTGACCATCGCCACGCCTTCGACGTCGAGTTCGAATTGCGCAAAATAAGCCATCGGCGAAAGCGCCAAGCCGATGTCGTGAACTTCACATCCGCCCGCCAGCAGTCCGGTCATCAGCGCCTGTTTTACGGCGCCTGAATACCACCGGTAGTCGTGTCCAACCACGATGCGGCGCGGCACTCCGCGACGGGTGAACAGCGTCGCCATGCCGAGGCCAACGGCATTGAGCCCCATAAGATTGATTTCATCGGGAAATAGCCAGCGTGCGTCGTATTCGCGAAATCCCGTCGGCTTGACGAGAGGAAAGCGCTCAAAGTCCGCGGTATTGGGCTTGAGGTCGGCACGAGGCTTCGGCAGCATGAATCCATCCCGATGACTGATAATCCCACACGTTGGCGGCATGCGAAGTACCGACCAGCGCCGGGCGCGCGAAATTCCCTTTGTTGGGGAGAGAGATTTAGTTGAACTACTCTTGGAGCACTAGGGTTCCTGAGCGCATTTCAACGCTGGAAAGCCGTCCTAAAAATGACATACCCAGCAGCGTTTTCTCGGATTTCCCCTGCTCGGAAACGACTGCGGGCACACGCCGCACCGTAATGTCGCCGATGCTGATCCGGTCCAGCGTGATGGACGCAACACGCGCCAGTCCGTTGGCGGTCTTGGCCGTGTGGCTGAAATCCCGGGGCTTCAAGAATATCCCGAGCCGCGCCGCGTCCTCATAGGTGAGCGCAACGAGAGAAGCGCCGGTATCGACCATGACGGGAACCGAACGCCCGTTGATCTCCGCATCCGTATCGAAATGTCCGTAGGCGCCCGCCTGGATGACCGCCGATCCGGGGAGCTGGCCAGGGCGGGATGCACTGGAGTCATCCTCGCCAACCTCGCCGCCGTCGACCGTTGCGGGCGCTTGCATCGTTCGTTCGCTTACCGGGGTGAGGACGCGCGCGAGAATACCCGGATGCGCAAGCGTGTAAGCGAGGCCGGTAGCGCCGATCGCAGCCAGAGCTACGGAGACAAAGAGACTGGACGTCGCCGAAGACATAACCGGGGCCTAGTTGCGCTGTTGAAAGGACGCCTATTGCCGAAGCGTGACGAAGTCTCCGGCGACCTGATAGGATACGAGACGCCTTAAGAAACTCATACCGAGCAAGTTTTCGTTAAGCGTTCCGGGTTTGGCGACGAGCGCCTCGACGTCGTAAACCGAAATCTGGCCAACGTGCACCGTCTTCAAACGAACGGGCGCCAGATACGTGACGCCATTGGCCGTCTTCAACGGCATCTCGAATGTCAGACGGCTCACGTCGATGCCCGCCTTCTCTGCGTCGGATTGCTTGAGCACGACCGTCGACGCACCGCTGTCGATCAGCATCGTAAGCGTCTGACCGTTCACATCGCCATTCGCCACAAAACCGGCATCCGTTTTCCGGATGAGAACGGACGCTGGCGCGCGCTGCGCGAGCGGATTGTCGTCGATGTCGGCCGTGGCGGGCTTGAAGAAATCGGCCAACATTATGGGGCGGTCGATCGAAAGGGTGAACGCGGCAACGGCAATGGCAAGGCCAAGCGCAAGGAAGATCGGCAAACGGCCAAAGCGCCGTTCGCTTCGCTCGCCATGCAACGACAGGAGATAGAGAACGATCAACGCGCCGACGACGACCGCTGCAATAGGTGGACCCTGAAGCGTTTCAAGGTTCGTGCCGTTCAACACCGCAACCCAAACCGCGCTGCCAATCGCGGCGATGATGGCGACGAGAATAAGGAACATCGGCATGCGTCAGGCCTCCCCAACAACCCGGTTCGAAACCGCTGCTGCACCGTAGGGCGAAGCCGCCCGTATGCGTCCCTGCCTTAGCGGCCGCGGAGCGGGATCGCGGTGGCGCTCTTGTCCGAGCGGCTGCAACGGCGAGATTGGATTGAGAATGCGCTGGCGCGGCAGCGTCACCGTCACTTCAGTGCCCTTGCGCAGCTCCGATTGGAGATCGAACGTACCGCCGTGCAGTTGAATGAGGTTCTGCACGATCGGCAAACCGAGACCCGTTCCGCCCTCGGCTGTTTCATGCGCGAGCGAACCCTGGCCGAACGCCTGCAGCACGCGCGGGATCTCGTTTTTGGGAATTCCGGGTCCGGTGTCCGCAACGCTCAGGTACTGCCCGCCGTCATCCGTATGTCCGACCGAGATCGTGATGCGGCCGTTCTTCGGGGTAAATTTCAGCGCGTTGGAAAGCAGGTTCAGGCAGATCTGCCGCATAGCGCGCGGATCGGCCCAGACCGGGGAGAGGTCCGGCGCAAAGTCCTCAATGATCTGCAGCGATTTAGCGCCCGCCTTGATCTTCACCAAACGCTGGCAGTCTTCGGCGATGTCGGTCAGACGAATTGACTCTTCGTTGATGTCGTAACGGCCTGCCTCGATGCGCGAGAGATCGAGAATCTCGTTGATGATCGACAACAGATGATCGCCGCTATCGTAGATATTGCGCACGTATTCGCGATACGTCTCGCTGCCGATCGGCCCGAGCAGCTCTTTCTCCATCACTTCCGAAAAGCCCATGATTGCGTTGAGCGGTGTGCGAAGTTCATGACTCATCGTCGCGAGAAAGCGCGACTTGGCTTTGTTGGCGGCTTCTGCGCGGCGCCGCGCTTCATCGGAAATGGCGCTCGCTTCTTCCAATACGGAGATCAGGTTGTCCTTCTCGGCGCGATATTCGACCATCGAGAGCGCCGTCGAGTGGAGACCGCGCGCCAGATAAACAAAGAAGACGTGAATGCCGACAGCCATCGATGCGAGCGCGAAGTAGAATGGCTCGTTCAGCGTGAACAACCGGCCAGTGACGGCCAGCGTCATCGGCACTGTGCCCGCGAGGAAGAGGCCCGGCAGCGTCGATGCGAACGTCATGCGGATCGCCAAGACGACCATCAACGTCGCGAAAATGAAAACATGCGAGGAGAAGGTCGCCGGATTGGATTGCGCGAGCGGCGTCATGGTGATGCCGATCAGAGCGAATGCGGCGAGGGCCAGTCCGTTGATCAGCTCGATACGGATGAAATGCCGCCGCCATTGTCCGACGTTGACTTCGCTGCGCGGGATCGAGAGCAACCGGCGGCACTGATCGAGCATGTAAACGCGCGTGATCGAGACAACCGCGATCCATACCGTCGCTTCGATGAAGGACGCCCAAAACATCGAAGCGATATAAAAGATAAAGCACAGCGCAGGCATGGCGAACGGCGCGCTTGTTTCGTTGCGCGCGAACATCGTCAGCAGTTCGTATTCGAACTCGGGCTTATGCGTGGTTCCATGTGCAAGACGGTCACGAAACGATTTGAGTTCGTCCGTCTGGCGGGATCGCGCCGGTCGCAGCGGGGACGGTGGACTTTTAATCCTCCGTTCGACGCTTTCGCTACCGTCGTGCATTGTGTTAGCCGCCAATCCATAGTGCATCGTCGCAGCAACCCGATGAGGGCCCGCGACCGCCGTAAATTGACGCCAATTGGTTAAAGCAAGGCTTAAAACCTGCCAAACTGCTAAGAAGAACAATGAGAATTTCGCGAATTCCCAGGTACCGGCAGCGGCAAATCCTACGCCAGGGGGCGATCCTGCTGTTCGCTGCGCTTGTCCTGATATTCGGTCGAAACGTCAGCCGACACCCCGGTCAGGACGATCCGTTCCCGCCCTCGATTGAGGGGAGAGGTCACCCGATTGATGGCGACAGCCTCCGCGTCGGCGGCGACGAGGTTCGACTGAAAGGAATTGACGCGCCGGAAGGCCGTCAGACATGCCGCCGCGATGGCACCCCCTGGAATTGCGGCGATGCTGCTCGTGACACGCTGCGTCAGCTCATCGGTGGCGACACGGTCGTTTGCAGCGTGAGCGAGCGTGACCGCTTCGGCCGCCTGCTCGCAAATTGCAGAGCTGGATCGCGCGAACTGAACGCTGGAATGGTCGCCGCGGGAATGGCCGTGTCGTATGGTGGCTTTCGCAGCGAAGAAGCGCAGGCAAAGGCGGCACGGAAGGGCCTTTGGGGAGCCGAGTTTCAGATGCCGCGTGCGTGGCGCGACGAACACCAGAAAAATTCGGGATCATGACGCCCATGCGGATCATCGAAACGCACCGTGCACCAAATCCGAGGCGCGTCTCCATCTTCCTAGCGGAAAAAGGCATCGATGTTCCGCGCGAAGAGCGCAACATGATGACGGAGAACTTATCCTCTCCGGACTTCGTGGATCTGAACCCCTGGCAGCGCGTGCCCGTGCTCGTGCTTGACGACGGGCGCACCATTGCCGAGTCCGTCGCGATCTGCCGGTACTTTGAAGAGATGTACCCGGAGCCCGCATTGTTCGGCAGTGGCGCGTTTGGGAAGGCTCAAGTCGAAATGTGGAATCGCCGCGCGGAACTCGGGCTTTTCAATGCAGTCACAGCCGTGTTCCGCCATCTTCATCCGAAGATCGCTCACCTCGAGGTGCCGCAAGTGGCCTCATGGGGAGAAGCAAACCGCGCGAAGACGGAAGCTGAGTTGGCGCGGCTGAACACCCGTCTTGGAGAGAGTCGTTATCTCGCTGGCGATGCGTATTCCATCGCCGATATCACACTGCTCGTCGCAATCGATTTTATGAAGCCGGCACGCGCAGGAAGTGCCGAAGGATTTCAGCACGTCATGCGTTGGTATTCTGAGGTCTCGTCGCGATCATCCGCCTCCGCATGATCTGGGGAAAGTCTTTCCCGGTATGAGGGAAAAATCCGACCGGACCACTGGTTGACAGGGGCTGTAAAAGAGAATTGAAATCTAAAAGCAGCCAAAAATAAAAAAAGAGATTTCGGAGACGCCGGATGCTGGATGAAATGGATGTCAAGATATTGCGCATTCTGCAGCAGGACTGCACGCGCGCAGTAGCTGAGATCGGCAAAGAGGTCGGACTATCGACGACGCCCTGTTGGCGCCGGGTTCAAAAACTTGAGGAAGCTGGCGTCATCCAGCGACGTGTTGCAATTTTGGATGCTCAGCAGGTCAATGCGGGCGTCACGGTGTTCGTCTCGATCAAAACCGACAAACACTCGCTCGACTGGCTCGAAAAATTTCATGTCGCCGTCGCCGAATTCCCCGAGGTCGTGGAATTCTATCGCATGTCCGGAGACATCGACTATCTGCTGCGGGTAGCGGTGCCAGACATCGCCGCCTATGACGCCTTTTACAAAAAGCTCATTTCGCGCATTGCTATCGCGAAGGTGTCATCCGCGTTCGCGATGGAACAGATCAAATATACCACCGCGCTCCCGCTTCAGTTTGCACTGCCAAAGCGCGAGGCGAACTCGCCACAGACCGTCCCGGCCTGAGCGCAAGAGTCTATTCGGGCGTTTGCGGTTTGAGACGGGCGATGAGGCTCGACGTATCCCAACGCCCGCCGCCGAGCGCCTGCACTTCGGCATAGAACGTGTCGATCAGGCGCGTGATGGGAAGATCGGCGCCGTTGCGCGCGCCTTCCTCAAGGCAGATCCCCAAATCTTTGCGTATCCAATCGACCGCGAAGCCGAACTCGAACTCACGATCGTGCATCGTTCGCCAGCGGTTTTCCATCTGCCAGGATTGAGCCGCGCCTTTCGAAATCGTCGCAATCAACGCTTCGACGTCGAGGCCCGCGCGCTCCGCAAAATTGATCGCTTCTGATAGGCCCTGAACCACGCCCGCGACAGCGATCTGGTTCGCCATCTTCGCTAGCTGCCCAGAGCCAGATTGGCCCATCAACCGGATCGAGCGCGCAAAGCACGCAATCAGCGGCTCGACTTTGGCAAAAGCTGCGTCATCGCCCCCGGCCATAACGGTCAGCACACCGCCTTCTGCGCCCGCCTGACCGCCCGACACCGGACAATCGAGGAAGCTGAGACCGCGTCCGTGCGCGGCTTTAGCCAATTCGCGCGCGACGTCTGCGGACGTGGTCGTATGATCGATGAAGACCGCGCCGCCTGTCATCGTCTGAAATGCGCCGTCCGGTCCAGTCGTCACCGCGCGCACGTCGTCATCGTTGCCAACGCACGCAAACACCGCGTCGCATCCGCGCGCAGCCAAGGCGGGCGTCTCGGCAATCTCGCCGCCGAATTCATCGCGCCAACGCTCGGCCTTGGCGGCGGAGCGATTATAAACGACGAGGTCATGGCCGCCGCGGCGCTTCAAATGCCCGGCCATAGGGTAACCCATGACACCAAGCCCGAGCCACGCAACTTTTGCCATCCTGTTAACCCCCTCGTTGCTGCGGCCGCCTTGGCGCGCCGCAGCGCTTATACCGCCTTTACCCGTCCATGCCGTCGCGGCCGTTTGCCCGACGGTGCCATGCCCGATGGGAATGAAAAAGGCCCCGCGAGGTTATCGCAGGGCCGGAGTTTGGATCGGTAGGGGGGAGTGATCGTCAAAAACTGTTAGCGTTGAGAAATCGAAACCATGTTCGCTTCAGACGTGTTCGCTGGAGAAAGGATGAGCGTCGCAAGCATGATGCCGCCCGTCAAACAAAGGCAGAGCATCGTGCACGTATGGGCAATTCGCTGAAACCTCGCGTCTCGGTCATATGTCGATTTGAAGTCCATCGCCGTCCGCCTTGAATTCAATCGAGTAAGTTTCTTGTAACTGAGTTTTGGTTTTCAGTCGAAGGTCATGTCGCACCATCGCTAACGCGCATATCGTAGATTTAACGAGTTCTTTACGTCTCTTAACGAGACGTTAACGGGTGACTTGGCGTGTGACTTACGCGGCTACGCAGTGCAGTCGGCGCACTTCGAGATCGACGAGAGATTTATAAGCGCCACCACGACGGAGCAGGGCATCGGGTCGGCCGTCCTGCACCACTTCGCCATCCTGGATCACCATGATCCGGTCGAAGCTCCGCAACGTCGATAAGCGATGCGCTATGGCGAGCACGGTCCGGCCGGTCATCAAGGTCGACAACGCCTCGCGGATCATTTCTTCAGACTCTGCGTCGAGGGCCGACGTCGCTTCGTCGAGCAGAAGGATCGGCGCATCTTTCAGAAACGCGCGGGCTATCGCGATGCGCTGGCGCTGTCCGCCGGAAAGCTTGGCACCCCGGTCGCCGACGATCGTATCGAGGCCTTCGGGAAGCCTCTCGATGAAGTCGAAGCAGCGCGCCGTTCTCGCGGCATCCCAAACCTCCGCGTCCGTCGCGTCCGGGCGGCCGTAACGGATGTTCTCCCGCAGACTGCGATGGAAGAGGCTGACATCCTGCGGCACCACGGCGATAGCGCGTCGGAGCGCGGCATCGGGCATCGCGGCGTTCTCCTGCCCATTGATCAAGATTGCGCCGCCCTGCTTGTCGTAAAAGCGCTGCATGAGGGAGAAGATGGTCGATTTGCCCGCGCCAGATGGACCGACGATGCCGACGCGGCTTCCAGCCTCAACGCGGAAATTCAATCCGCTGAAAACGTCGCCGCCATCGGGATAGCCGAAGTGGACATCGCGAAATTCCACGACGCCACGCGAATGAGCCGGTCCGACGCCAACGGTCGGCGCGATGAGCGTATGCCGAACGAGCAGCGTGCGCAGCGCTTCCGAGAAGCGCGCGAGATGCTGCGTGACGTCCACAAGAGCAACCGCAAGATCGCGGGTCGCGCACAGGATCGACAATCCAAGCGTGCTGACCAAAACCACATCGCCCGGCGTTGCGCGCCCGGATTGCCAAAGCGAAATCGCCCAAGCGAGCACGCCGCACATGAGCAAAGCGGTGCTCGCGGCGTGGAAGATACGCAGCTTTTCGAGGAAGTAGAGGCTTGTCTTCCGTGCGCGCATTTCCTGGCCGATCACGGAACCGAGGCGGCAGTGCTCGCTGCGCAATCGCCCAAATGATTTGACGATGGAAATATTGGAGACGACATCGATCATGTCGCCATCAACACTGGCCGCCGCGCGGGCGTAGGCGTGATGATGCGGCGTCCCGCGAGCGGCCCAATAGAAAATGATGCAGACAACAACCGCGACAGCCGCTGTCAACGAAGCAGCCATGCCGACGCTGACGGTCGCGAGATAAATGATTGCCACCACCGTCGCGATCAGCGGCGGCAGCACGTTGAACGTCACCATCGTTTCGGTCATGTAAAGCGCGTTCGACGTCGCCGTGATGCGGCTCGTGAGAGCGCCTGGCGCCTGGCTGGCGAAGAAGCTCGGTGCATGGCCGGTGAGGTGGCGGAACAGCTTTCGCCGTACGCTTCCGGATACGCCGACATAGGTCGAATGGCAGAGCCACGCGGCGATCCGCCAGAACAGATTGTCGGCCGCGATGAGCGACACCAGAAGGAAGAACGCCAACCAAACGCCAGCGTGGCGCGCGGGATCCGAAAGTGAATCGACGAGGTGCTTCAACCCGTACTGCGTTGAAACGGAACACGTCACCGCGCCAAGAACGGCGAGCCCGATAGCGACGTGGCTCCAGAAGTAGCCACCGATAACGGATCGGATGAAGCGAAAAGGATGGTTCGCATAGGCGGACAAGTCTCGCATGCGGTCTCCCGTGTCCGGTCGCAAGCTTTTCGGGCTAACAAGCGCGACGGTCGGCGGTTCAGGAGAAACGCCGCGCAATTCGTCGCGGCACTGCGCTTCGGGCAAACGGCCCGTGAATAGCGTGGCGCTGAATCCTGTTGTTTCCGCCGCCGCGCCACTATGGTGCCCCGACCGGCGGCTAATGCAGAAGCGGTTGCCGGGGGCGGGGACGAGTGGCGAGAAACTCATTGCGTTGCACACGTGTAATGAACGTGATTTCGGTCACGGCGCTGACGCTTGGCCTGCTCGTCGTCCTTTGCGTCGGTGCGAAAGGCGCCCTCGCGCAGAATAGCGCTCCCGTGAATGCGTCGTCCGTTGGTGTTCCGCCGCGGCCGGAAGAGGCGCGCGCCGCCAAGGCATACACCGTTATTGAAACATACTGCTCACGCTGCCATCAGGCCGGACGCCTCGAACGTCCGCTCGCCTCGGGCGGCCTCGCCGATATTCTGTCGCTTGATGTTCTGGCGCGCGATCCGGTGGTGGTGAAGCCCGGTCTGCCAGACGCATCGCGCCTTTACGAAGTGTTCGAAGCCCGCCACGCACCGCTCGATCTCTATTCGACTGGAACGGCAGAACCTCAGCCGGAAGAAATTCAGGCTGTTCGCGAATGGATCAAGGATCTCGCGCCGGACGTCGCAACATGCCCGTTACGTCATCCGGTAAAGAGCGCCGACGTTGCCCGTATGCTTCGGGATGCGCAGCGGCTTGAACGCGATCAGGGCGGCGACGTTCGCTTTATCTCGCTTGTTCACCTCTACAACGCATGCACCTCAGACGCGGACATGGCGGCATATGGCCAAGCGCTGAACAAGCTCATCAACGGCGTCTCGCATGCGTCGCGTCCGGTGAAGCTGACCTCGCTCGACGCCGCGGGCACCGTTTATTCGTTCCGCCTCGCCGACATTGGCTGGACACCGGAGCGCTGGGAACGCATCGCGCGCAGCTATCCGCCGACTCTCGTTCGCCCGTTCGATGATGCCATTACGAAAACCGCGGGCACGAACGTCGCGATCGTCAACGGAGATTGGCTCGCCGCCACGATCGAAGCACCGCTGTATTACGAGTTGCTCGATACGCCGGCGAAGCTATCCGATCTGGCTGAGGCAAACGGTGTCGATATCGCCGCCGATATCAAATCCGGAGCCGCGCGCCGCATTGCCAGACGGACAAGCGCCGTCACCCGCGCGAACCGTCTGATCGAGCGCCACCCCGGCGCACGTGGCGGACTCTGGTTGGTGTACGATTTTGCGACCGCCACAGGCGATCAGGACATCTTCGAGCATCCGCACGGGCCGAAGTCTGCGAGCGACAATCCGGAGCCGTTCCGGCACGACGAAGTGCGTGTCATCTACACGCTGCCGAATGGATTTTATGCCTACGCGCTCTTCGATGCTCAAGGACATCGCGTCGACCGTGTGCTGCCCGGAATTGAAAAACTTTACGCTGGCGCTGAGGCCGATGCGATCGAGCCGACGACTCGGGCAGGTGGCAAATGTCAGGCCTGCCATACGCAAGGGCTCGTTGCCGCGATCGACGAATTCAAGTCCGCAGGCCCGACGGATGCAAGCGCACCGCGAAGTCCGATCCGCGCAACTGCGCTTCCGCTCTATGCGACCGATAGCGAGAATGCACTTTTGATGCTGGGCGGAACGGAAAACTTCCAGGCCGCAGCCAAAACAGTTGGCATCGATTTGAACCTGCGCATACGCGGCGAAGAATTGATCCAGGGGCTGGCGCGGCGATACCGCGAAGATGCGGACTTTGAATCGGCGCTGAGCGAAACCGGCCAGGAGCGAGACGCCTTCATGCGCGAACTGGCTGCTGCAAAAGGGCAGGCCGCACCGCTGGCTCGCCGTCTGCTGCACGGAGTGTTGTCGCGTCCCGAACTCGACCGTCTGTTCGCACTTCTGCAAGGGATCGACGAACCGCGGCAATCGTCATTCGGCGGCTTCCTGCGCGACGAGAAAACCGAAATTGGTCTCAGCCTCTGGTTCGATAAACCGCGTCCCGTCCCCGGAGACCTGATCACGGTCAAGGCCGAAGCCGATAACGACTGTTATCTCACTGTAATCAGCGTCGACGCAGCGGGCATCGCGACGATCTTGTTTCCAAACGATTTCGAACGCGACAATCGTTTGACGGCTGCCAAGCCGATCAGCATTCCGGGAAAAGCCGCGCCGTTCCAACTTCGCTTCAAATCGGAAGGCAGCGAGACGCTGCTTGGCCGCTGCTCGACCAGCGCCACGCCACCGATCGGGATTGAGCATGACTTCGAGCGTCAGCGGTTCACCGCGCTTGGGAACTGGGAGAACTTCATCCAGGACACGCTCGTCACCGAAGCCGAGATGCGCTTGAGCCCCGAGAAGGCCGAACGCGCGCGCATTGCCCGGTCGGGAGCGTTGCGCCGCCGCGTGGACAGCGGAGAGCGCATCGAGCCGAGGCGCCCGGACATCGATACCGGCGGCGTTGCTTTGCGTGACGGACGCGCGGTGCTGATCCTCGGCCAAAAGTGACGCGCTGGTCGCTCATCGGCGGTCTGAGTGCCGCGTTTTGCGAAATCGTCATGAAACCGCACAAATGGCGCTCGTATTTCCGCTTTGGCGCGGAAGCCCTTTGGCCTGTTAAAGTCTTTCGCCGGAATGTCTTTACATGGGGGTCCGCCGATCCTAAATGCACGAACTTTGTGGGAGTACCGACTCCCGATCACCGACAGCCCGGTTTGAACCCGCTTTCGCTTACAAGGTAGACGCTCGCGATGGAGAAATTTGCAACCGCACTCGAGATGGTGACGGAACTGAAGCCGGACAGTCCGGTTTTGGCCGCGCGCCCTCATGCGGCGGCTCGCGCCGCGCGCTGGTTCATCAACAATTTCCCCGGCGAAGTGGCTTACGCCTACAAGGCCAATAGCTCGGTGTTTCTGCTCGGCGCGCTCTACGGCGCCGGCATCACGCAGTTTGACGTTGCCTCCGTTGCCGAGCTTGAAGACGCTGCAACGATCCCCGGCGTGCGCCTGCATTTCATGCACCCGGTCAAATCGCGCTACGCGATCCGTCGCGCTTACTTCGACTATGACATCAAGTGCTTTGCGCTCGACACCGAAGACGAACTGCAAAAGATCGTCGAAGAAACGGATGGCGCGAAAGACCTGGAGCTGTTCGTGCGCATCTCGGTTCCGGCCAAGAACAGCCGCGTGCCGCTGGAGCATAAGTTCGGCATCACAGGACAAAAGGCGCAGCGCTTGCTCGTCAAGGCGCGCCAGGTGGCGGACGAACTCGGCATCACCTTCCACGTCGGCTCGCAGACAACGACGCCGGACGCCTATGCCATGGCATTCGATGAAGTCAAAAAACTCATCGTCAAGGCGGGCGTCGTCGTCGACGGTATCGATATCGGAGGCGGCTTTCCCTCGCGCTATACCGACAGCGTTCCTGCGCGTCTTTCGGACTTCATCGAAGTCATAAAGGCGTCGATGGCAAAGATGCCGGTTACCGAACATTGCCGTTTGATATGCGAACCCGGCCGCGCGCTTGTCGCCGAAGCCGAGAGCTTGATCGTCAAGGTCGATCTGCGGAAGTCGGGCAACCAGCTATTCATCAATGACGGCGGTTATGGCGCGCTGTTCGATAGCGCGAACATGGGTTTCGTCTTTCCGGTTCGCTTGATCCGCGCGGGCCTCGACCCGAACGAGCCGCTCGAGCCTTTCGAGCTCTGGGGACCGACGTGTGACTCGATCGATCGGATGAAGGGACCCTTCATGCTGCCGGCATCGGTTCGCGAAGGCGACTACATCGAGATCGGCAACATCGGCGCATACGGCCGCGCGCTCGCTACGCGCTTCAACGGCTACGGCGAATACATCGACGTCATCCTGCAGGATGAGCCGATGTACTCGATTTACACCAACGATCTCGAGCCGGTTGCAAAGAACGCCTGACGCTTACGGACGCCGCGGTCGCCATCAGTGCGACTGCGATGACTGCGCCACTAAAACTGGATCCGCGCGATAGGATTGGGCGAAGACGCGCTTCAGCGCTGCGATCTTCGGCAGGTCGTTGATGACGATGTACGCGTAGCGCGGATTGCGCGTCAGGAAATCCTGATGATACGCCTCTGCGGGGTAGAAGACTTTGCCGGTCTCGACCGTTGTCTTGATCGTATCGGGAAAGACCTTCGCTGCGCCGAGCTGCGCAATGTAGGCGCGAGCAACTTTCTCCTGCTCGGCAGATGTCGGGAAGATCGTCGAGCGGTACTGCGTGCCGTGGTCCGGGCCTTGGCGATTGAGTTCCGTCGGATCGTGCGCGACCGAGAAATAGATCTGCAGAAGTTTGCCGTAACTGATTTCGCGCGGATCGAACGTCACGCTGACGGATTCTGCGTGCCCCGTGTCGCCGAGGCCTACCTTCTCGTACTTGGCCGTGTCGGCGTTTCCGCCCGCATACCCGGAGACGGCATTCCGAACTCCGGCAACATGCTGGAAAACGCCTTGCACGCCCCAGAAGCACCCGCCCGCAAAAACAGCCGTTTCGCTGGAGGCGGCCGCGTTCACCGGTTCATCCACGAGGGGAGGCGGCACCGCCCGCGCGTCTTCGGCCGAAAGATTGGAAACATGATAGGCCGCGAACACTGAGACCGCTGCCAGCGCCGCAACCGCGATTGATCGGCCGCGGCTGCTGAAAATACGGGAGAATGCGGGCGCTTTCGCCATGTGCTTCGCTCCTGACGCTTGAATCTGGGCTGGCCCGCCGCGCCCTTCACGCGCGCGACGATCGCCCAGTTTCATACGCCCGCGATGGAACGAGCGTTACGCGCTATTTCCGGATGCGCGAGATCTTTGAGCCTTCAAGCGTCAGATTATACATCAGTCCCGTGGGATCGAGAATGAAGCCGACGACGGGGCTCGTGACCTTGTTCGTGTCGATCGAGCCGCCCGCGCCAACCGTGATGATCGCGATCGATCCATCGACGCCGACTTTCCAGCCCGCGGTCTTACGGAACTGGTTCAGGGCCGAGTCGGTCATGAACATGATGATGACGGACCGCGCCTGAACGCCAAGCTGAAAGCCGAACGATGCCGAGATGGAATTGTAATACCCGGCAGTGCGGCCGTGAACGCGCAGCGCGCCTTCGCCGTATTCCCCGCCAACGCCGAAGCCTGCCTTGACGATCGACGGGAACACCAGAATGCCCACGGCCTTGTGCGCCAGTTCGCGCGCGCCGCCGACCTTGTAGAAGAACCGGTCCAGCGTCTCGTCAACGCCAGCGTCGATCTCGCGCGCTGAAGCCGCCTGGCTCTGAGGCGCCGCTGCCGCAACGGCAAAGAGCGTCAAGAGCAGACAAGCGAAGCCTTTAATGGACATGATTCTCTCCCACGATGGCCGTCCCGCCGCAGTCCTGGCTCTGCTTCGTGGCCAAATTCGGTGCTCCGCCCACAGAGTGAGCAAATTCTGTCGATCGATTTTTGGTTAAATGGTGGGCGGTATAGGGATTGAACCTATGACCCCACGCGTGTGAAGCGTGTGCTCTACCGCTGAGCTAACCGCCCGGACCGAAGAACCGCCCTTATGGGAGGGGCCGCCTCGGACTGTCAAGCCATCCGAAGAGGCGCGAATCCGCCGGGACGCCAGATCGTATTCGCGAACGGATGACGCGCCCGTCGGACTAGCGATCTCCTCCAGGAGAATCGCCGCTGGTCCTACGTGCTTGCCGTTCGACAAGCGTAAGCAGCGAATACCCGGAAAGCTGAGGCTTTGACCGTGCCTATTGGGCCACGCTGCCTTGCCTTCGCCCACTCTTCAATGGCATGTCTCCCCGCTGGGATATCACCCGACAGAAGGCGGAGCTTTGGACTTCGCACGAGGTCGAAGATTGGGAGGGACGGTTGACGCCCGCGGATCAGAAACGCGCCTTCCCATTCTCGCTGGGCTTGAACAAGTTAGGTCTGATCGGGCTGAAGTCTCCGGTCTTGACGGCGATCCTGGCGCTCATCGTAACGGCGATCGCCGCTTTCGGCCTTCTCAACCTCCGCGTTGACGACAGCCTGTCGGAGCTGTTCCGCACCAATACGCCCGAATTTAAAACATACGAGGAAATCGACAAGCGCTTCCCCTCGAGCGAATACGACGTTCTGGTCGTCGTCGAAGGGAAGAACCTGCTGACGCACGAGGGGCTCACGGCCTTCGCGGCAGCCGCTGCCGATCTACAACTTGCCGACGGCGTGGCAGGCATCGTCTCGATGCTTTCCGCGCGCGGCCACCCCGATCCAACCGGTTACGCGCCGCCCGTCGTCCCCGACGATTTGCCGGAGGGGAAGGCGTTCGACGAGATGATCGCGGCGCTGAAGGCCAATGACATCGTCAAAGGCAAATTCCTGTCCGAGGACGGCCAGCTTGCGATGATCGTGCTGGCTCTCGACCGCGCGGTGGTGGAAGAAAAATCCGCCAAGTCCGTCATCGGTGAGATTGAAGAAGTCGCACGTCAAGACCTCAACCCCGCCGGGCTTTCGGTCAAGCTGGCTGGCGCTCCGGTCATGCAGCTCGAAATCCGCAACGCCGTCGAGCGCGACCAGATCGTCTATAACGGATTTGGCCTGTTGTTCGGCGCAGTGATCGCAGCGATCTTCTTCCGTCGCGTATCGCTGATGCTGGTGGCTGCATTGCCGCCGGTGATCGCGGTCGTCTGGTCGCTTGGCCTTCTCGGTTGGCTACACTTCAAGCTCAACTTGTTCCTCAACGTTATGACGCCGCTCATCATGGTGATGGGCTTCGCAGACAGCATGCAGATGGTCTCGGCCATTCGCATTCGACTGCGCGAAGGCGACAACAAGCTCGAAGCCGTGCGCTTTGCCATCAACGTTGTGGGCCCCGCGTGCGTGCTGGCGCATGGCGCAGCGCTCTTGTCGTTCCTGGCGTTGCTATTCTCCGAATCCGGTCTCATCCGCGCCTTCGGCGAAGCCGGGGCGATGGCTGTCTGTATTTCGTTCATTGCCGTGATCGTGGTGCTTCCGATCCTGGCGCTGCTGTTTATCCGCAACGAGGATCAGCTTGCGCGTGACGTGACGCCCGCCGATGGCATGATGGACAGCCTCGGCAATTTCGTCGGTGGCATCGTGGATCGCGTGGTGAAACATGCCGGTCTTTATACGCTGGCCTTCGTCGGGCTATTTTCGCTCTTCGCGTATCTCCACCTCCAGCTCGAGCCGAGGTATCGCCTCGCCGATCAGGTGCCAGACCGCGAGCAGGCGCTGGCCGCCACGGGCCGGATCGACAGCAAGTTGACGGGTGCCAATCCGTTCCACGTCATGATCCAGTGGAAGAATGGCGCCAGCCTTTACGACCCGGCGACGCTTCAAGTGATAAAGGAAACGCACGAGGCGCTCGAAAAGGCGGCGGGCCTCGGAAACGTCTGGTCGCTCGAAAGTCTGCGGCGCTGGCTGCGTGAGATGGGCGGCGACAACGTCGAGACCATCAAAAAATACGTGAATTTGCTGCCCAAGCATCTCGTCCGCCGCTTCATCGATGAGAAGGAAGACGCGGTTCTTGTTACGGGCCGTTTGCCGGACGTCGATGCCAGCCAGATCCTGCCAGTGGTGAAATCCGTCGATCACGCACTGGACCCGATTCGACAGGCGCATCCGGAGTACGAGATTTCGGTTACCGGGCTGCCAGCGCTCGCCGCCCGCAACAGCTATCGCATGATCTCGCAGCTCGACGAGAGCATTCCGCTGTGCGTGCTGGTTGCGGGGCTATTGCTCGCGGTGGCGTTCCGTTCGCCGTTCGTCGGCGTCATCAGCTTGCTTCCGGGACTGTTCCCGGTCGTAGCGTCTGGTGCGTTACTCTGGCTTTTGGGGGGCGGACTCGAATTCGCGTCCGTCGTCGCGCTACTCGTGACCTTCGGTCTCGGCGTCGATGCGCTGATCCACTTCCTCAACCGTCTGCGTCTGGAAGAAGGGCCCGGCGTCACGCCAGAGGACGCGATCAGGCACGCTCGCGTTCTTGTCGGCCCAGCGATCATCCTGACGACGATCGTGCTTGCCTTTGGATTGGGCGTCACGATCTTCTCGGAGCTTCCGTCTCTCCGGCTGTTCGGCTTCGTCTGCAGCGTCACGTTGATCGCTTCGCTTTTCGCAGACCTCGTCTTTCTGCCAGCGACGATTCTTGTCTACCGCCGCTACATCAGCAAGCATTTCTAGCCCGCGCCCATTGCGACTGAAGGAAAGGCCGGGCTAGTCTCACCTCCACAGCGGAATGTGAGGATGCAGTGGCGCGGAAGCTGATCATTATTCTCGCGAACGTCGATCCAACCGACGGAGAGGCGCTAAGCGCACCGATCTTCCAGGCAACCGTCGCCGCAGCAATGTCTCACCAAGTCGAGGTTGTTTGCACGGGAAGGTCGGCGAAGATCCTGTGCAAAGGCTCGTCCGTCGAGATCGAACTCAAGCCCGGCGGCGGCAAGCGCTCGATCCATGATTTCATCCGTGAGGCGCGCGCAGCGGGCGCGAAGTTCTATTGCCTCGCGCCCGATCTCGACATCTGCAACATGCACAAGGACGACTTGATCTCCGAATGCTGCGGCGTGCTCGGCGCGGCGCATCTCATCGAAGAAATCATGTCGAACGACAGTAAAGTCCTCACTTACTGACGGGGCGCACCTGCGAATTTCGCCAACGCCGCCGGCAATTCGAGATAGTCGTCGATGATGCAATCCGGCCCGAACGACGCTACGGGATCGACGCTATAACCGAAGCTGACAGCAACCACGGGCACATTGGCCGCCTTCGCGGTGCGAATGTCGGTCTCGCTGTCGCCAACCATGATCGACTGGCGAACGTCTCCGTTTGCGCGCTCGATCGTGCCGGTCAGGTGTTTGGGGTCGGGCTTATACGCGCCAAGACTGTCGCGCCCGGTGAGGGCCGCAAAATACCCGTCGAGCTTGAGCGCTTCGAGCACGCCGCGCGCCTGCATCTCCATCTTGTTCGTACATACCGCGAGCGTTGCCCCTGCGGCTTGTAATGATACGAGCGTCGAGACTACATTCGGATAGGGAACGCTCCGTTCGGCGATGTGCGCGGTGTAGTAGCTAAGGAAGACCTCGAAGAGATCGTGCAGCTCGCGTTCGCCCAGTTTGCGTCCATGCGCACGCACCGCGCCGTCGATCATCGCAAGCGCGCCATGTCCGACGAAGGGGCGAATTTCGAGTTCGTTGATGCGTTCGAGCCCAAGCGTCCCAAGAACGTAATTCGTCGCCTCGGCAAGGTCCGGCGCCGTATCGACGAGGGTCCCGTCGAGATCGAAAACGATTGTCCAGCCCTTCATGATACCCCCTAAATGTGTCGGTTAGCCTAGCCGTGCGACCCTTGGATGTCACCGCGGCCCAAAAGACCGGGCGGCGGCTTGAAAGGGCCCCAACTGCGGCCTAGACATTCGCCACCGGAAAACGCCGCGGTGCGAGCCGGGCAGATAGGGGGCAGCATGAGCAGCGATGAGTGGAAGCGCCAGGCGGCTGAGCAGGCGCTCGCGCACGTCGAAGACGGAATGAAGCTCGGCCTCGGAACAGGCTCGACGGCAGCGAAATTCGTCGAACTGCTCGGCGAGCGCGTGAAGGCCGGACTGAAGGTCATCTGCGTGCCGACGTCGGAAGCGACACGTGCGCAGGCGGCCGCGCTGAACATCCCCCTTGCAACCCTCGACGAATATCCCGCTCTCGATCTGACCGTCGATGGAGCCGACGAAATCGACGAGGACCTGCGCCTCATCAAAGGTGGCGGCGGCGCGCTGCTGCGGGAAAAGATCGTCGCCGTCGCTTCGGCGCGCGTCATAATCATCGCTGACAGCACCAAGCTCGTGGACGTCCTCGGCCGCTTTCCGCTTCCCATCGAAGTCGTGCCATTCGGCCTCGGCTCGTCGCGCAGTCTTATTGAGCGCCTCGCGGCCGATAGCGGCTGTGAAGGCGAAATAAAACTGCGTACAGCCCCAGGCGGCGCACCCTTCGTTACAGACAATGGCAACCATATTCTCGATTGCTCATTCGGCGAGATTGACGATCCCGAAGCGTTGGACGACGCTTTGAAGCTGGTTCCCGGCGTGGTCGAGAGCGGCCTTTTCCTGGGCATCGCGGACATTGGCATCATCGCCGGGCCGAAAGGCGTCGAAACTCTGTCAGCAATCGAATCCGATTTCGAAGAGGAGGAATGAATGCGCAATCTCGTCCTGGGCCTCGCGCTCTGTTTTGCCGTGGCCCTCGCTGCGCCTGTCATCGCTGACGACGCGACGCCACCGGTAGATCCCGCACGCGTCGCCGCCGCTCGCGACCTCCTCGAAGTGACCGGCGTGACAAAGCAGATGGACGGCATGGTCGACGCCATGTCGAAGGGCTTCGCCAGAGGCGCGAATGCCGACAACTCCGAAGCCGGTAAGAAACTCTCGGCCGAGTTCGATGTGACGATGAAGAAGCTCCTCAGCTACAAAGATCAGATGATCACGGACTTCGCGGAGCTTTACGCGCAGACGTTCACCGTCGAGGAAATGAAATCCGTCGCAGACTTCTATCGTTCGGGCCCTGGCGCGAAGTTCATTTCGATGACGCCTGAACTGATGCAGAAGGGCGCTGCCATCGGAATGAAATACAGCGATAAGATCACAGCGGAGATGAGGGCGGCCGTGCCTCCCGCTGGCGGCGCGAAGTAGGACGCGGCCAAGCGGAATGGCCGATCCGGTATACGATCTGTTTGTCATTGGCGCGGGCTCCGGCGGGGTCCGTGCAGCGCGCATCGCCGCGAGCCACGGTGCACGCGTGGCTATCGCAGAGGAATACCGCGTCGGCGGAACCTGCGTGATCCGCGGCTGCGTTCCGAAGAAGCTGTTGGTGTACGCCAGCCGCTTTCGCGATGAGTTCGAAGATGCCGCCGGGTTTGGCTGGTCATTGGATGAGCCGCGCTTCGATTGGGCGTCGCTGATCGCAGCAAAAGACAAAGAGATCGGCAGGCTCGAAGCCGCCTACGGCCAGACGCTCGCGAAGTATAACGTGGATCTCTTCGCCGAGCGCGCAACCGTCAGCGGGCCGAACGAGATCCGCCTCGAAAAGTCGGGCCGTGCGATTTGCGCCAAGACGATTTTGATCGCGACGGGCGGCACGCCCAACGTCGACACAAATCTTCCCGGCGTCGAACACGTCATCACGTCGAACGAAGCCTTCAATCTGAAGACGCTGCCACGACGCGTCGTCATCGCAGGCGGCGGTTACATTGCCGTCGAGTTTGCTGCGATTTTCAACGGCCTCGGCGCGGACGTAACGCTGATCTATCGCGGCGAGAAAATTCTGCGTGGCTTCGATGAAGATCTGCGCGACGGGCTAACCGCTGCGTTCGCCGCGCGCGGCATCCGCATCATTTCGGGCGACGTGTTCACGCGCATCGATAAATCCGCGGCAGGCCTGACAGGCCAGTTGCGGAAGGGCGGCGCGCTCGAAGCCGACGCAATCATGTTTGCAATCGGCCGCTCGCCGAACACAGCCTCTCTTGGATTGGAGACGGTAGGTGTAAAGCTCGATCGGCAGGGTGCCGTCGTGGTTGAGGCCGACTCGCAGACCTCGGTCCCTTCGATCTATGCCGTCGGCGACGTCACCAATCGCGTGGCGCTCACGCCGGTTGCCATCCGTGAGGGCCATGCCTTTGCCGACACGGTCTTCGGCAACAAGCGATGGACCGTCGATTACACGACGATACCGACGGCAGTTTTCTCGACGCCGGAGATCGGCACCGTTGGCTACAGCGAGCACGAGGCGCGCGCGCAGTTCGGCGACGTCCACATCTACAAAGGCCGCTTCCGTCCGATGAAGGCCATCGTCGCCGGACGCGACGAACGCATGCTGATGAAAGTCGTCGTCGATGCGGCAAGCGACCGAGTGATCGGCGTTCACGTATTCGGTCCTGACGCGGCCGAGATCGTTCAGATGGCGGCGATTGCCGTTCGCCTGGGGGCGACGAAGGCTGACTTCGATCAGACGATGGCTCTGCATCCATCAGCCGCGGAAGAACTCGTAACTTTGCGGGAAAAATGGGTGGCTCCGGGCGAAGCCGCCGGTTGATCGAAGCGCACTGGAGGCCTATGGATCTCGCCGTTCGGACCCCATGAGGACGCCATGAATCGGCTTAGCGGAAAAATCGCAATCGTCACCGGTTCAGGTGGCGGCATCGGCCGCGCGATCGCGGAACGCTTTGCTGCTGAGGGCGCACACGTCTGGGTGACCGATATCAACGGCGAGACGGCGGAAGAAACGGTCGCCGGCATCAAGGCGAAGGGCGGCGCTGCAACCGCAATGGTTGTCGATGTCTCGAAGGGCCAGGATCTCACCGCCCTGATCCGCAACGTCGACAGTCAACACGGATACGCAGACATCCTGGTAAACAACGCCGGCATTTTGGTTCGTGGCGAAGTCCGCCAGCTCTCGGATGCCGACTGGACCAAGCTCCGCGAGGTCAACATTGACGGCGTCCTGCGGCTCTGCCGCGACGCGCTCCCGCTTCTAAGGAAGTCGTCCTCGGCGACCATCATTAACATCTCGTCGATCATGGCAGACCGTGGCCTGCGCCCACTCGCGGCCTACACGGCAACCAAGGGCGCAGTCACTGCGCTGACGAAGGGCTTGGCGGTCGAATACGCCCCCTTCAAAGTCCGTGTGAACGCGATTTCGCCTGGCTATATCGAAACCGCCATTACAGATCGGCTGCTGAAGCTGCCGCCCGTTAAGCAGGCGTTGATCGACAAAACGCCGATGGGCCGCCTTGGCCAGCCGGAAGATCTGACGGGCGCGGCTGTCTTTTTTGCCTCCGACGATAGTCTGTATTGCACCGGCTCCGATCTCGCGGTGGATGGCGGTATGGGTGCAGGGCTCTGATTCGCCGCCGATCGCGCTGGCGGCCGGCTCCCCAGCGGGGAGTCGCCAGCGCCAACCAAAAGCTCGGCATGGGTGCGGGCCTCTAAAGTCCGTCTCTCTGGCGCCCCCGGACTGTTTCGCCTCTCTGGCGCGCTCCGGAGATATCTTTTATAAGCCGCGGATAAACCCGACATAGAGCGAATGTCAGGCCACGCAGAAGGGCGTTGGCCTGTCTTCAGGAGTTCAAGATGGCATCTGCCAGTCAGACTGAGAAATGGGCGCCAGACACGTGGCGCAGCAAGCCGATCCTGCAGGTTCCGGATTATCCGGACGCCCGCGTGCTGAAGGATGTCGAGGCGCGTCTGACGACGTTTCCGCCGCTCGTTTTTGCAGGCGAGGCGCGGGACCTCAAGAAGCAGCTCGCCGCGATTGCGAACGGCAACGGCTTCCTGCTTCAGGGCGGAGACTGCGCCGAAAGCTTCGCTGAGCATAGGGCCGATAACATTCGCGATTTCTTCCGCGTCTTCCTTCAGATGGCGGTGGTGCTGACGTATGCCGGTGGCCAGCCCGTTGTGAAGGTGGGCCGCATCGCCGGTCAGTTCGCGAAGCCGCGTTCTTCGCCCATGGAGAAGAAGGACGGTGTGGAGCTGCCGAGTTATCGCGGCGACATCATCAACGGACCGGACTTTTCCCCCGAAGCGCGCATCCCGGACCCGAACCGTCAGCTTGAAGCTTACCGTCAGTCTGCGGCGACGCTGAACCTGATCCGCGCGTTCGCGACCGGCGGCTATGCCGATCTTGAGCGCGTGCATCAGTGGAACATGGGCTTCGTGAAGGATAGCCCGCAGGGCCAGCACTATCAGGAACTCGCCGATCGTATCGCCGAGACGCTGCAGTTCATGCGCGCCTGCGGAATCACGCCCGAAAACACGCCGCAGCTTCGCACGACCAATTTCTACACCAGCCACGAAGCTCTGCTGCTCGGTTACGAGGAAGCACTGACGCGTAAGGATTCGACCAGCGGCGACTGGTACGCAACCAGCGGACACATGATCTGGGTCGGCGACCGTACGCGCCAGCCGGATCATGCGCATATCGAATACTGCCGTGGCATCAAGAACCCGATCGGGTTGAAGTGCGGTCCGTCGCTCGATGCGGACGGTCTGTTGCGCCTGATCGACCAGCTCAATCCGAAGGACGAGCCTGGCCGCCTGACGCTCATCTGCCGTTTCGGCTTCGACAAGGTGGAGGCGCATCTGCCGAAGCTGATCCGCGCCGTCAAAAAGGCAGGGCGCTCGGTGATCTGGTCATGCGATCCGATGCACGGCAACACCGTCTCGGCCGTCAACGGCTACAAGACGCGGCCGTTCGATCGCATCCTCAAGGAGAGCCTCGCGTTCTTCGAGATCCACCGTGCGGAAGGTACGCACGCGGGCGGCATCCACGTGGAGATGACGGGCCAGAACGTCACCGAATGCACCGGTGGCGCGACGGCGATCTCCGAGCAGGATCTGTCCAGCCGCTACCACACGCATTGCGATCCGCGTCTCAATGCCGACCAGGCGTTGGAGCTCGCGTTCCTCGTGGCGGGTCAGCTTAGGAAAGAGCGCGATACAGATGCGCGCTTCGAACCGAGAACGCTGATCGCTTGAATTAGCACGATCAAATTAGCATTCGCATCAGGATGCGTACGTCATAATTCGTCCTGCGAAGCCGTTAACCGGGTTTCGCGGGACGTTTTGCGTTGGAATGGGACTGGCCACCGCAGGTTGTTTTAGAGCAGTATGCCAGCGCGGGTTCCCCGCAAGCTCCTTAAGGCCAGCCCCCTCCGAGAGGATAATATGGTTCACAAAATCCTATGTGCCGTTGATGGCACCAAGCATTCCGACAAAGCAGTTGAACTCGCCGCTGAGCTTTCGACCAAGCTCGGTTCCGCTTTGACGATCGCAACCGTAAACGTTTTGATCGGCGGCGCGCGCAGCGGCCAGATTTATGCCCATGACGACGCTGACGTTCAAAAGACGCTTGCCGACGCCAAAAAAATCGCGGAAGCAGCCGGCGCCAAAAACGCTCAGATCGTGGTTCTACGGAGCCGCGAGGCGTCCGCCGGGATCGTCGCCTATGCGGAGCAGGATGATTTCGATATCATCGTAACCGGAACGGGCGACAAGCATGGGCTGTCGCGTCTGGTGCTTGGGTCCGTCGCGGCCGATATCGCGGGCAAGGCTCATTGCACGGTTATGATCGCCCGTTAACGGGTGATGGCCAGGTTATGAATAGGCATCGAGCGGCGGCCGTTTTGGGCCGCCGCCCGGCTATCTGGAGGGGCGGACTTGTGGGTACGTCTCGTCTTCGCCACGCTCCTCGCTGTTATTACGGTTGAGGGGATAGCCGCAGCAGCGGATGGGCGAAGCGCGTCCCGCGTTCAACCGCCCGGCATCTGCTGGGATCCGGATGTCGAATTCCCCGTGGCCTGCGATGACGACGATGATTGACGGCGCGACCGGCCGACGCTGGACCGGCGCAGCGGCTCGCCTTAATAACGCTGCATGATCTCACCGGCTTCCCTCAAAATCGCTATTGCCCAACTCAATCCCGTCGTTGGCGACCTCGAAGGTAACGCCCGCCGCGCTGAGCATGCACACGCCGACGCAAAAAAGCTCGGCGCCGACGTCGTCGTTTTCCCTGAGTTGTTTCTCAACGGCTATCCGCCGGAAGACCTCGTGCTGAAACCTGCATTTCAGGACGAAACGCGGAGGACGCTCGAACGCCTCGCGGAGCGTTGCAAGGACGGGCCCGCTGTCGTCATCGGCGCGATCTGGCGAGAGAAGGAAAAGCCGCACAACGCCGTTGCCGTGCTCGACGGCGGTCGCATCGCCAGCATTAGCTTGAAATACAACCTGCCGAATTACGGTGTGTTCGATGAAAAGCGCGTGTTCGCGCCAGGTCCGATGCCGGGACCGGTCAACATCCGCGGCGTCCGCATCGGGTTGCCGATCTGCGAAGACATCTGGGAACCCGAGGTCGTCGAAACGCTGGCCGAAACCGGCGCCGAACTCATCGTCAGTCCCAACGGCTCGCCATTCGACTGGCCGAAGTTTTCCAATCGCATGAACGCAGCAATTGCGCGTGTGACGGAAAGCGGTTTGCCGCTCATGTACGTCAATCAGGTGGGCGGCCAAGACGAGCTTGTGTTCGACGGCGCATCGTTTGTCTTGAATAGCGACCGCAGCCTGCCGGTGCAGTTGCCCGCGTGGCGCGAAGGCCTCCTCGTCACCGAATGGGAGAAGACGCCGAACGGGTGGCGCTGCAAACCGAGCGAAGTGACGCCGATCGCCGAAGGCGCAGCAGCCGCCTATCACGCTTCCGTTCTGGGCCTCAGGGACTACGTGACCAAGAACAGGTTTCCGGGAGTCGTGCTTGGACTTTCGGGCGGAATCGATTCCGCCCTCGTTGCGGCCATCGCTGTCGATGCGCTGGGCAGCGAAAAGGTTCACGCCGTCATGCTGCCGTCGAAGTTCACGTCGGACGAGAGTCTCGCAGACGCCGCCGCTTGCGCCAAAACGCTTGGCATCCGCTACGACAAGATCTCCATCGAGCCGACGGTCTCGGCGCTGACGTGGAGCCTCAAGGATATTTTCGCCGGGACCAATTCGGATATCACCGAGGAAAATCTACAGAGCCGCGTGCGTGGCACAATCCTCATGGCGATCTCGAACAAGTTCGGCCACATGGTCGTCACCACCGGCAACAAAAGCGAGATGTCCGTCGGCTACGCCACGCTCTACGGCGACATGAACGGCGGCTTCAATCCGATCAAGGACCTCTACAAGACCGAGGTCTATCAATTGAGCAACTGGCGCAATGAGAACGTGCCGGAAGGTGGCCTCGGCCCCGCTGGCACTGTCATTCCGGAGCGCATCATAACAAAAGCGCCGACGGCCGAATTGCGCGCCAACCAAACCGACCAGGATTCGCTTCCGCCCTACGACGAGTTGGACGACATCCTGCGGTGTCTGGTCGAGAATGAAATGCCGGTTGCAGATGTCGTCGCACGCGGGCATTCCGCTGAAACGGTCGGCAGGGTTGAACGGTTACTCTATCTCGCGGAGTACAAGCGCCGTCAGGCAGCGCCTGGCATCAAGATTTCCGCGCGCAGTTTCGGCAGAGATCGCCGCTACCCGATCACCAACTGGTTTCGCGAAACAACGAGCACCCGCAAATGACCCCGAGAGTCCGTTTTGCTCCTAGCCCAACGGGGCGTCTCCACATCGGCAATATCCGCACGGCGGCGTTGAACTGGCTGTTCGCGAAGAAGCACGGCGGAAATTTCCTCCTGCGCCTGGACGACACCGACGCCGCGCGCTCGACCGAAGAATTCGCGGATGCTATTCGCGACGACCTCACGTGGCTCGGCCTCACGTGGAACGAAGAAGCGCGCCAGCGCGATCGCACGGAACGCTATGAAGAACAGGTTGTCCGGCTCAAGAGCGCGGGCGTCCTCTATCCCTGTTTCGAGACGGAAGAAGAACTCGATCGTCGCCGCAAGCGTCAGCTCGCGATGCGCCGCCCGCCGATCTACGACCGCGCTGCGTTGAAACTCACGCTGTCCGAAGTTGAAGCCAGGATCGCAGCCGGTGAAACCCCGCACTGGCGCTTCCGGCTGCCGAACACGGAAGAGGTGACTGGCCTCGTGCCGCAGCCGACGCTCGTTTCATGGAACGATCTGATCCGCGGCGACCAGACGGTCGATCTCGGCTCGCTGTCGGATCCAGTTCTGATCCGCGCGGATGGAACATTCCTCTACACGCTGACGAGCGTCATCGACGATATCGACTTCGCGATTACGCATATCGTGCGCGGTGAGGATCACGTCACGAACACCGGCGTGCAGGTCGCACTGTTCGAGGCGCTGGGGTCGGACGCGCCTGCGTTCGGTCATCACTCGCTGCTGGTCGGTGCCGACGGTCAGGCGCTTTCGAAACGTCTCGGCGCTCTATCGATCCAGAGCTTCCGTGACGCGAACATCGAGCCGATGGCGGTTCTCTGCCATGCTGCGCTCGTCGGCACGTCCGACGCGATCGAGCCGTTGACGTCACGCGATGAACTCGCAGCGAAACTGGATTTCTCCAAGATATCGACCGCGCCCGGCCGCTTCGATGTGGCGGAGCTGCGCACGCTCAACGGCAAGCTTCTGCATCATCTCGACTACGCCGATGTCGCCGGGCACCTGAACGAACTTGGTGTCGGGGGCGGCGAAGCGTTCTGGCACGCGGTACGTGGCAACCTCGAAGTTCTCCCCGATGCGCGTATGTGGTGGGATATCGCCACGCGCGACATCGATCCGGTGATTGAAGATCCAAACGCGACCGCCGCAGCAGCCGCGGTGCTTCCCGCGGAGCCGTGGGACGAAAGCACTTGGAGCGCGTGGACCGCCGCTGTGAAAGCCGCGACCGGCGCTAAGGGCCGCGCTCTGTTTCACCCGTTGCGGCTGGCATTGACGGCGCGCGAGGCGGGGCCAGAGTTGAAAACGCTTCTACCCTTCATAGGCCGGGAGCGTGCGCTCGCTCGTCTCGCTGGCCGCCGCTCGTAAACATTCTACCCCGCCTCCGGCTCCCCAAAGCGGAGTCGCGCGAGTAACCCAAAAACTCTTTACTGCGGTTGGGCTTCGGTGTGCCAAGCGTCGCCGGCGTCAGCAGGCGCGCCCGCTGCGGGCGGCATCGTTCCGGTATTGACGGCGTTTTGACCGGCAGCGCCGCCACTCGCGGCAGCCGCGGCTTCTACCTCAGCTTTCTTGGCCTTTCCGGCTGCGTCCGTCGGAACGAACTCGGCCGTCTTGCACGAACAGCCGTTGACGTATTCCTTCCGATACCGGAACGCGGACTTCATCTTCGAATAGGGTTCTTGTGATCCGAGCGCGACCGACTGATCGATAGAGCCGCCCGGATTGGGATAGTAGTAAAGCTCCGTCGGCGCCGCGCACTTGGACTGGCAGGAATCCGCATCCTGCGTGAAGTGGCTGGGCAGCGTTGAGAAGCTCACCGGAAAATAGAAGCCGTCGCAGAGGCGCACGCACACCGTACGAAACGTCTGCGCACCGTTGAGCGCTGCTGAGGGCGACCACGTGTTGTTGCCGCTCGACTCTTCGTCTTCCCACATGCCGTCCGTGCGCCGCCGCGCCATGTCGACGTAATTCGCGCCGCAGTTGTTGCGCGCCAGTTCGCGAATGATGTCGTCCTGATACGACCGGCCTGACGATCCCATGATGTCCTGCCGCTTCGCCTCAAGGTCCGCGAGCTTGCGCTTCGACAGCTCGACCTGACGCGCAAGATCCTTGCACTGGGGCGAGTTGCGGAACGTCTTCGTGAACAGGAACGACTCGTAGCAGCCGCGATCGAGCTGCTGCTGGCCGCTGCGGTACGCACGGTCGACGGTGCGAATTTCGTCCTCGATTTGCGGCAGCTGGTTGCGCGATTGGCCGGACTTCTGGCCTTCCTGCACAAGCCGCTGTTCGAGCTGATAGCAGATCGGGCCCTTGGTGGACGATCCGCCGCCGCCGACAGCGGATGACGGAGCACCAGGAGCCGGCCGCGGTGCATTGGAATAGCCCGGAGGAGCGCCGGGCGGCGGCTGATTGTCGGGCGGGATTGGTGCGGGAACATTGCCCGGCGGCTCGCGGTAAACGGGCTCGCGCGGCACGGGCGGGCGCGGCGCTTCCTCATCATTACCGCCAAACGGCCACCAGCTCTGTGCCGAGGCTGCATTCGGCACGGCCGATAGCGTCGCCGCCACCGCCACAAAAGCGAGAAGCAGGCGGCGGATGATATGGAGATGCGCGATCGCTTGGCTCACGCCGGGGGCCTCGAACCGATGGTCAAATTTGTGCATGCGTCTGGTGCCCGAACGGGCATTCCGGGACCCTAAGCAGCCATTTGCTAGACGGTCAATGCGGAGCAATTGCGACCGCTTGGCTTTTGTAAACCCCTTCAAGCGCTTGACGCCGCCGAATGGCGTTGCCACAGCCTGAGGCCAAAGTTATCCCCGGTCTTTCGCGCTGTGGCATAGTCCGCCATAACAGGCGGCCCGACCATTCGACGAGGACGAATCTTGGCGCTCAAGCTCTACAACACGCTAACCCGGCAAAAGGCCGATTTTAAGCCGATCGATGACAAGAACGTCCGCATGTACGTATGCGGACCGACGGTCTACGACTACGCCCACATCGGCAACGCGCGCCCGGTGATCGTTTTCGACGTGCTGTTCCGTTTGCTGCGCCACGTCTATGGGGCGGAACACGTCACCTACGTTCGCAACATCACCGACGTGGACGACAAGATCAACGCCCGCGCCGCGCGCGACTATCCCACCTTGCCGCTGAACGACGCCATCCGCAAAGTCACGGAGGCGACGGAGCAGCAGTTCCACACCGACATCGCCGCGCTCGGCGTTCTCGAACCGAAGTACGAACCGCGCGCCACGGAATATATTCGCCGCGATGACGGCCGCGAGGACATGGTGTCGATGATCGACGCCCTCGTTGCGCGCGGACATGCCTACGTCGCTGAAGACCACGTTCTGTTCGACGTCGGCTCGATGCCGGACTACGGCCGCCTTTCGAACCGCTCGCTCGACGAGATGGAAGCGGGCGCCCGCGTCGAGGTCGCGCCGTACAAGAAGGGGCCGATGGATTTCGTGCTCTGGAAGCCATCGAAGCCCGGCGAACCGGCGTGGCCGTCACCCGCTGGCATCGCGACGCCCGGCCGCCCCGGCTGGCACATCGAATGCTCCGCCATGTCCGGCGCGTTGCTTGGCCCCGAGTTCGACATTCACGGCGGCGGCATCGATCTCGCGTTCCCGCACCACGAGAACGAAATCGCGCAATCGCGCTGCGCGCACGGCACGCCCGTGATGGCGAAGGTCTGGATGCACAACGGCTTCCTGCAGGTCGAGGGCGAGAAGATGTCGAAAAGCCTCGGCAACTTCATCACGATCAATGAGCTTCTGACGATGGAAAAGTTCGGCGGCCGCCGCTGGCCCGGCGAAGTGCTTCGCCTCGCGATGCTGATGACGCACTATCGCGAGCCGATCGATTTTTCCGTCAAGCGACTGGAAGAGGCGCAAGCCATCCTCAATCGCTGGTCCGATCTCGCGTTTGGCGTTTCGACGATCGGCATATCGGCGCGCGTACCCGACGAGCATCCGCTGCTGGACGATCTGAATACACCGCAGTTCATCACGCAGATGCATGGTCTCTACAAAGCAGCCAAGGCGGGGGACGAAGCTGCGCTGACGAGTTTCCGCCTGGGTCTGGAACTCCTCGGCTTTACAGACGTCATGGCAGCCGCGAACAAATTGAGAAACCAGGATGTGCAGGCGGACCCTCGTGTTCAGGAACTCGTCACCGCTCGCCTCGAAGCGCGCAAACGCAAAGACTTCGCCGAGTCCGATCGCATCCGCGACGAACTCGCTGCAATGGGCATCACTGTGAAAGACGTAAAGAACAAGACCACCGGCGAAATCGAAACGACGTGGGAAGTCGCGCGCTAACCACACGCCCCTTCCGTCATCAACGTGCCTTCGGCAACCTTTACGCTGGATTCCCGGTCTTCGACGCGGCGTCGCCGCGCTCGACCGAGAATGACGGTCGAAATCGAAGCACCCCCGCAGCGTCTTCCGTCATCCTCGGCCGAATGAGCGAAGCGAATGACGGCCGGGGATCCAGCGTCAAGCTCGGCGCAGCCGACGTGGGTCTCTTAATCTCCGCTTCGCACCAATGACGTCCGGCTGGTAGGGCCAACGTGCCTTCGGCGACCTTTGCGCTGGATTTCCGGTCTTCGACGCGGCGCTGCCGCGCTCGACCGAGAATGACGGTCGAGGGCGAAGCACCCGCAACCCCGCAGCTTCTTCCGTCATCCTCGGCCAAGTGAGCAAAGCGAATGACGGCCGGGGATCCAGCGTTAAGCTCGGCGCAGCCGACACGCGCATCTTAATCTTCACATCCGCGCTAAAGATCTTGCATCGCGCCGCGTGCAACGATAGGCGTCGGGGGCGACGCGCATGCACGCACATTTGCGAACGACCGCGCGCCGAATAATCGATTCATTCATACCCGTTCAGTAAGTACAGCGTCGATGACCGAAGATTACCCGCTCCGTCCGTTTTTGCCGGCCGATACGATGGCCCTGCGCGATCTTTTTGCGCAAAGCATCGAAGAGTTGACGGGCGACGACTACGATGAAGATCAGCGTCTGGCATGGGCGGCGTCCGCCGTGGATGCCGAGGCATTTCTCAATCGGCTCGCAGGCGCACTGACGCTCATCGTTCAGATCGACGGTGAGTATCTGGGGTTTGCCTCCCTGAAGGACAACAAGATCATCGATATGCTCTTCGTCCATCCGGAATATGCGGGCGAGGGTATCGGCTCGGCGCTGGTGGCGGCACTGGAAAAAATAGCAGCCGCACGCGGCACAAACGAGATTTCGGTGGACGCGAGCGATACGGCCGTGCCGTTTTTCGCCGGGCGGGGCTATGAACCGGTGCGGCGCAATTCCGTGCCGCTTGATGACCAATGGTTGTCAAACACGACAATGAAAAAGCCGCTCGCCGCAGCCGACAAGAGTTCAGCACCTGCCGCCAAACCGTCATGAGCAAAGAGCGCCTCTATCTGTTCGATACAACGCTGCGTGACGGTGCGCAGACGACGGGCGTTGATTTTTCGCTCGAAGACAAGCGCAGGCTGATGCGCGTGCTCGACCAGTTGGGCATCGACTATATCGAGGGCGGCTATCCCGGCGCCAACGAGACCGACACAGCGCTCTTTTCCGCCCGGCCCGAATTACAGTGCGCGCGCTTCACCGCGTTCGGCATGACGAAGCGCTCCGGCCGCTCGGTGTCAAACGATCCGGGCCTGCAAGCCGTTCTGCAGTCCGCCGCCGATAGCATCTGCCTCGTCGCCAAGGCATCGGACTATCAGGTGCGCGTCGCGCTTGGAATCTCTAACGAGGAAAACCTGGGCGCGGTCGCCCAATCCGTGCGCGCAATCGTGGAAACGCAGCGCGAAGCCATGATCGACTGCGAGCATTTTTTCGACGGCTACAAAGCCAATCCGGAGTACGCGATCGCTGTCGCGCGGACGGCATACGACTCCGGTGCGCGCTGGGTTGTCCTTTGCGATACCAACGGCGGAACTCTGTCGCATGAAATTGAGCGCATCGTCGGAACGGTTGCGAAGCACGTGCCCGGCGCGAACCTTGGAATTCACACCCACAACGATACCGAAAACGCCGTCGCCAATACCTTGATGGCGGTACGCGCAGGCTGTCGCCAGATCCAGGGAACGTTGAATGGTCTCGGTGAGCGGTGCGGCAACGCCAACCTGACGTCCGTCATCCCGACACTATTGCTCAAGAGCGAATTCGCGGATGCCTTCTCGACCGGCATCACGCCCGAGAGGCTGCGGAACCTGACGCACGCCAGCCGGGTGCTGGATGAAATCCTGAACGAAGCGCCGGATCGCCATGCGCCCTACGTTGGCGAAAGCGCCTTCGCGACCAAAGCGGGTATTCACGCATCCGCCTTGATCAAAGCGCCTGAAACTTACGAGCATGTGCCACCCGAAAGCGTCGGCAACGAGCGGCGCATCCTCGTTTCAAAGCAGGGCGGACGTTCTTCAATGACGGCGGCGCTGGAGCGTCTTGGTCTGCCTGCGGACAAAGACGATCCGCGCGTTCATGCGCTGCTGGACGAAGTGAAGGAGCGAGAGGCGCGAGGCTATTCCTACGAGGCGGCCGAAGCCTCGTTTGAGCTCCTCGCGCGCCGCAGCCTCGCAAGCGTTCCGCGCTTTTTCTCGGTGGAGTCGTTCCGTGTGACTGTCGAACGATCCCGCGCGCTCAACGGGAATGGAAACGGCAATGGAAGCGGTTCGCGCTCGCAAGCCACGGTAACCGTCTCGATTGCAGGTGACGGCGAGCCGGTTGTTTCTCTCGGAGAAGGCAACGGTCCGGTAAACGCGCTCGACTCCGCTCTTCGCAAGGATCTCGGCCGCTACCAGAAGCACATCCAGAACGTGGAGCTGGTGGACTACAAGGTCCGCATCCTCACGCAAACCCATAAGGGCGGCACCGACGCCGTAACGCGCGTTTTGGTCGAAAGCCAGGATATCGGAACCGGCGAACGCTGGACGACCGTCGGCGTATCGCCAAACATCATCGACGCGAGCTTCGAAGCGCTGCTCGATGGCATCAACTACAAGCTGCTGCGGGATGGAGCGCCTGCGGGCTGATGTGACGCTCGAATGCCGTCGAGCTTATGTCACGACGTTCAAGATCTCGCGCGCTGTTGTTGTCACGCCCTGATCGTCCGTCCACGCGAAATCGAACGCGCCGGGTCCTGGCACGCGCAACTGAAACGCGACGTAAGGATTTGCCGAAACGCCCGGACCGAACTCGGCGCGAAAAACCTCCACGTCACCAAAGAGCGCGACGAATGCATTGATAATGTTGCGCGAGATCAATCGGCCATGCTTGTCGTGACGGTTGCCGGTTTCCATGATGTGCGTGATCAACGTCTTCACCTCGATGATCTCGCCAGCCTTGGCGCTCTCGGGCAGCTTGATGCGCGGATTGGGTTTCGTCATGAGCGCCTCACAACCCGCAGCCGCCGATCAAGACTTTGACGAACGACGTCGCGATCAGCATGTCGCCGGTCGAAAGCTCGGCGAGGGTAACGACGTCCTGCGACTTCGCGAGGCGCAGCCGGCTTTGTACGCGCGCGACCCCGTTGAGAGGCGACAGGTGAAACCGCGCAACTCCGGCAACCGGATTGGCCGTCGAAAGCAGATGGATTGTTTTGACGTAATCGGCGTCGGTCATCGGGCTTTCGACAGAGATCGTGATCGGCACGAAATTTCCGTTGTCGGCGCGCTCGGGCAGATCGACGGTTAGGCCGTGTTCAACCGGCGTTGCGCTGCCGATGATGGCCTGGAATTCGGAATCGAACTGAAGGCTGCGCTCCGGCGCCGAAGCATTTTCGGCTGCCACGCGGCCAATACTCGCCAGCATGCACGAAGCGGCAGAAGCCGAAACGAGAAACGACCGGCGATCCATGACTGAGATTGTAATCAATTTACGCACTATGGCATCTCGAAGGCGGATAACCCTTTGTGGCGTCATCTAAGAAGCCGATTGCTCAGCTACCGGTTACAGGGCAATTTGCGCTCTGCCAAGACCAGCTCGGAGAGGGGCGGACTATGCGTCTGGTACTTCGGGCCGCATCACGGCGAAAAGGGTTCGGACGATGCAAGAGATAACGCGCCGGAAATTTGCGCTGCTCGCGGCAGGCGCCGCGGCGGCGCTGCCCGAAATCTCGCGTCCGGCTTTGGCTGCGGGGCCCGCGCATGTCGTTATCATCGGCGGAGGGGCGGGCGGGGCCGCAGTAGCGAACCGCTTACGCTCGGCGGATCCCGACATTGCCGTCACGCTCGTCGAACCGAAAGAGAAGTACACGACCTGCTTCTATTCGAACCTTTACCTCGGCGGCTTTCGCTCGTTCCGTTCGATCACCTTCGACTACGAGGGCGTGAGGAAGCGTGGCGTCACCGTCATTCACGACACAGCAACAGCAATCGACACCGCCGCCAGAACCGTCACGTTGGCAAAGGACTCCGCGCCGCTCCGGTATGATCGCCTCGTCGTCGCGCCGGGTATCGACATCAAATTTGAAACCATCGAAGGTTATTCGCCCGAAGCCGCGCGCTTGATGCCGCACGCATGGATCGGTGGGGAGCAAACGTGGCTGCTGAAGGAAAAGCTGCTGGCGATGCCCGACGGCGGTCTCGTCGTCATGTCTGCGCCGCCGAACCCCTATCGCTGTCCGCCCGGCCCCTATGAACGCGCCTGCATGATCGCGCATTTTCTCAAGACAAAGAAACGCAACGCGAAGCTCGTTATCCTCGACGCAAAAAAGACGTTCTCGAAACAGGCGGTATTCGAAGAAGCCTTCCGAGAATTTTACGATGACATCATCGAGCTCAATCTCACGAACGAGATCGACGACTTCGCAGTCGTCAAAGTGAATGCGGCAACAGGCGAAGTGACAACGCGCTCGGGGCAGACATTCCGCGCGGCCGTGGCAAACATCATTCCGGCGCAACGCGCGGGCGCGATTGCCGCCAAGGCCGGATTGACGGAAGGCGACTGGTGCCCGATCCATCCGGAAAACTTCGCCTCGACCAAAGCGCGTGACGTCTACGTTCTGGGAGACGCTGCCATCGCAGCCGACATGCCGAAGTCTGCTTTCTCGGCGATCAGTCAGGCAGGCGTCGTCGCGGCAGACATCATCGCAGACCTCTCCGGCAAACCGCGGGAGAAGGGAACGTATAGCAACACGTGCTGGTCGATGGTCGCGCCGGGCAATAGCGCGAAGATCGGCGGCGACTACGCGCCAGGGATACTGAAGGGCCGCCCATACCTCGCCCCAAGCGGCGAGTTCATCTCCAGGCCCGACGATAGCGACGATATACGCCATCAGGTCTATCAGGAGAGCCAGGACTGGTATCAGGCGGCCGTTGCCGATCTGTTCGGCCAGGAACCGCAAATGACGGAACCGTAAGCGGCGTTCCGGGTCGAAACCGCCAAGGGCCGATCCCAAATGCCTATAATGTTGAGGAGTGCCGTCCGGCATGACCCCTCTTCTTTAAGATTTTTCGCGCAGCATCCGCGCCATGCGCCGGGATTTGCCCAAGAATTAGCGGCTTGCGGCCAAACGTGATTAAATAGTTTACGGAATTCGCCTGCTACCGTGTCCAGCAGGCCCCCGCGAAGACCGTAAGCGGATCGATGGAGACTAAGAAATGCTAGCGCTGGGTCTTGTCCTCGTGCTGATCGTGGCCGTGCTCGCGCTCGGTATGTTGCGTGCTCCGATGTGGGCTTGGGCTCTCGCCACCGGCATTTGGACGGCCCTCGCAACGTCGGGAACCACCGGCGTGCTGGCATACGCGGCTTGGCTGCCGTTCATCGCGCTCGTGATCCTGTCGATCCCTTCATTTCGCCGCCAGCTTGTCGTCGCGCCGATCTTCGCAAGTATCAAAAAAATTCTTCCCAAGGTTTCCGAAACGGAAACGCAGGCATTGGAAGCCGGAACGGTCGGCTTCGATGCGGAACTCTTCTCCGGAACGCTGGACTGGGTGAAACTTCAGTCGATCCCGAAGATCGTACTGTCTCCGGAAGAGCAGGCATTCCTCGACGGCCCGACGGAAGAGCTTTGCGGCATGATCAGCGATTGGCAGATACGCCATACGCTGCATGAGATCCCGGATGAGATCTGGGATTTCGTGAAGGCCAACGGCTTCCTGGGCATGCTGATCTCGAAGGAGCACGGCGGCCTCGGTTTTTCCGCGCAGGCTCAGTCGCTCATTCTCGGCAAGATCGCGTCGCGCTCGCCGGACGTCGTAACGATCGTCATGGTGCCGAATTCACTCGGGCCAGGTGAGCTGATCGAAAAATACGGGACAGTCACGCAGAAGGAACATTATCTTCCGCGCCTCGCAAAAGGCGCCGAAGTGCCTTGCTTCTCGCTAACGGGCCCAACGTCCGGCTCCGACGCGGCAACGATGCGCGATATCGGCTTCGTGACGCGCGGTTCGTTTCAAGGACAGGACACGCTCGGCATCCGCCTGTCGTGGGACAAGCGCTACATCACACTCGGCCCTAAGGCGACGCTCGTCGGTCTCGCATTCCGTCTGTTCGATTCCGATAATCTGCTCGGCAAGGGTGAAGACATCGGCATCACGCTCGCGCTCATTCCGGCGAACCATACCGGCGTCAATATCGGCCGCCGCCATCTGCCATCAGGCGCGGCATTCCCGAACGGTCCGAACTGGGGCAACGACGTTTTCATCCCGATGGAGTGGGTGATTGGCGGCGAAGCAATGGTCGGACACGGCTGGCGCATGCTGATGGAATGCCTCTCCGCAGGTCGCGCGATTTCGCTCCCGTCGTCCGCAACGGCGGGCGCCAAGTCGATGCTGCGCGTAACGTCTGCGTATGCGCGCATCCGCAAGCAATTCGGGCTTCCCATTGCCCGCATGGAAGGCGTCGAAGAACCGCTCGTTCGCCTTGTCGAAACCGCTTACGTCAACGAGGCCGCTCGCGCGATGACCGCCGCAATGGTCTCCCGCGGCGAGAGGCCGTCCGTCATCTCGGCGCTGATGAAATATCAGACGACGGAAAAGATGCGCACCGCCGTCAACGACGCGATGGACATTCACGGCGGTCGCGGCATTTGCGATGGCCCGTCGAACTATCTGCAGTCCGCGTATCAGATGGTGCCGGTCGGCATCACGGTCGAAGGCGCCAATATTCTCACGCGCACGTTGATCACCTTCGCGCAAGGCGCGTTGCGCTCCCATCCCTATCTCTACAAGGAAGTGCAGGCGGCTCAGGATCTCGACCGGGATCGCGGTCTCAACGCGTTCGAAGATGCGTTCAACGATCATATCGCTTTCTCGCTCTCGAACGCGACGGGCGCGTTCGTACACAACGTGACAGGCGGCGCATTGACGTCCGCGCCCGAGGGCGCGCTCAGCATGTCGCATTGGTATCGCCAGCTTGCCCGCGCGAGCCGGTCGTTCGCGTTCATCGCGGATCTGACGGTCGCCTTCCTCGGTGGCGGACTTAAAACGCGGCAGAAGATCACCGGACGCATGGCCGATGCGCTCTCCGAACTCTACATGCTCGCAGCAACGCTGAAGCGCTACGAAGACGACGGCCGCCCGGCAGGCGACGAGCACATCGTTGAACTCGCCGCGCTGAATGCGCTGAATCGCTTCCAAAACGCGATCGGTGGCGTGATCGATAACTTCCCGGTTCTCTGGGTGCGTCCGCTGATGCGCATCGTCGTCTTCCCGCTCGGCCGGCGCTTCAAGCCCGCGTCGGATGCGCTTGCGCGCGTCGTTGCCCGCCATGCGTTACAGCCCGGCGAAGCGCGCGATCGGCTGACGCGACACATTCATGTCTCGCACCGCGTCGATGATCCGATGGGTATCCTCGAAGTGACACTGGAAAAGGTGATCGCCGCCGAGCCGGTCGAGAAGAAACTCGACAAGGCAATCCGCGACGGCATCGTCCGGCGTTATCACGGACTGGATTGGTTCGCGGATGCTGTCACAAAAGGCGTGCTGACGGAATCTGAAGCCGAACAACTCCGCGAGGTCGAGCGGCTTGTCGCGCGCGTCGTGGCGGTCGATCACTTCGATCCGGCGGAACTGAAACCGAATTATGCGGTCCTCGGACACAATGTCCGCGGCGCCGATGCGCTCGCAGCCGAATGAGTGCGCTTTCGATATGTTGAGGTAAGCGATGACTGAGACGACGGCGCTTTTGCATGACTGGCGGTTCTCGATCGACGGCGAGAACATCGCCTGGGCGAAATTCGATCGCGAAGGTGAGAGCGCCAATTCGCTCGGCCGCCGCCCCATTGAAGAACTCAACGCCATCATCGAGCGCGTCGAAGCGGAAGTGCGCGCGAAGAGCGTGCGCGGCCTCGTCATCATGTCCGGCAAGGAACGCGGTTACATCGTCGGTGCCGACATTCGCGAGTTCGACAGCTTCGAAACCGAAAATCAGGTGGTCGACAGTTTGCGGCCGGTCAACGCGCTGCTCGACCGTATCGAGAAATTATCGGTGCCCGTCGTGGCGGCGATCCACGGCGTTTGCGTCGGCGGCGGATTGGAATTGATCCTCGCGTGCCACTACCGCATCGCTACGCGAGATGACTCGACGCGTGTCGGTTTCCCTGAGGTCAAGCTCGGCATCTTTCCCGGCTTCAACGGCACGGCGCGCTCGATCCGCCAGGTCGGGCCGATGGCCGCAATGCAGGCGATGCTGACAGGCGGAATGATCCGCGCCAGCGCCGCGAGAGCGCTCGGCTTCATCGACCAGCTCGTATCGAGCCCGGGCGAGCTTCACTGGGCCGCGCGGAAGGCCGTGCTTCAGAACCGGAAATCGAAAACCGCCAGTGCCGCGAAGCTTCTGCTGACCAAGTGGCCGCTGCGTGGCATCCTCGCGAACAAGATGCGCCAGGAAACGGCGAAGAAAGTCCGCGCTGACCATTATCCTGCACCCTTCCGCCTGATCGATCTGTTCGAGAAGGAAGGCGGCGACCTCGACGCGATGAAGGCAGCGGAAACAACGGCGTTCGCGCCGCTGATGGTGTCTGATACCGCGCGCAATCTTCGCCGCGTATTCCGTCTGACCGAGCTTCTCAAGGGGCAGGCGCCGAAGGGTCTCAAATGGCGGCCGAGCCGCGTGCATGTCATCGGCGCGGGCACGATGGGCGCCGACATTGCGGGTGTCTGCGTTGCCGCCGGAATGGAAGTGACGCTGCAGGATATTTCCGCTGAGCAGCTTGAAAAAGGCATCAAGGCGCAAGGCAAGCTCTTCGCGAAGAAGTTCAAGACCAAGCCGACGCGCGATGCTGCCAAGGCGCGTCTCATCGCGGACCCTGAAGGCAAGGGCGTGGCCCGCGCCGATCTCGTCATTGAAGCGATCGTCGAACGGCTCGACATCAAGCAGAAGCTGTTTGCGGACCTTGAAACGAAAATCAAACCGGATGCGGTTCTCGCAACCAACACATCTTCGCTGAAGCTCGAAGACATCGCGTCTCCACTGCGCGATCCAGGCCGTCTGATCGGCCTGCATTTCTTCTCGCCCGTGCCGCAGATGCCGTTGGTTGAAGTCGTGCGCGGTGCGACGACACGCGACGAGGAAGTGAAAAAAGGCGCCGCCTTCGTAACCGCAATCGGCAAGTTCCCGCTGATTACGAAGGATGTGCCGGGCTTCCTCGTCAACAAAGTGCTGACGCCATATATGTTTGCCGCAATGACCCGGCTTGAGGCAGGCGAAGACAAGGAAAAAATCGACGAAGCGGCGCGTTCCTTCGGCATGCCGATGGGACCGATCGAACTTGCCGACAATGTCGGCCTCGATATCTGCGCGCACGTCGCCAAGATCCTGGGTCAATCGCCGGAAGGATCAAGACTGGAACGGCTCGTCGAGTCCGGCCGCCTGGGCAAGAAAACGGGCGAGGGGTTCTACACCTGGAAAGACGGCAAGCCCGTCAAATCGGACAAGACATTTCCCAAGGAAGAGCTTGAACGCCTGGGTCGCGAACTCGTTGAACCGATGATCGCCGAAGCACAGCGCTCGCTCGACGAAGGTGTCGTCGAAACAGCCGATCTCGTAGATGCCGGCATGATCTTCGGCACCGGATTTGCGCCCTTCCGCGGTGGCCCGCTTCATTACAAGAATAATCTCGCGAACGCGGATGGGGCATCGAGCAGCCTCGCCGCTGCAGAATGAATTTCGCATGACGCGCGAATGGAGGATTGAATGACACGAGAACTTCGGCGCGTTGCGGTCATCGGCGGCGTGCGCATTCCATTTTGCCGCTCGAACACGCTCTACGCCGATCTCTCTAATCTCGACATGATGTCGTCCGCGTTGAACGGGCTCGTCGACCGCTTCGGCTTGAAAGGCCAGCACATCGACGAGGTCGTCGGCGGCGCGGTTGTCACGCATTCGAAAGACTTCAATCTCGCGCGTGAAGCGGTGCTGTCCTCGAAGCTCGCGCCATCCACGCCGGGAGTAACGCTGATCCAGGCCTGCGGAACATCGCTTCAATCGGCGCTGATGTCGGCAGCTAAAATCGCGACGGGCGAAATCGAAAGCGCGATCTCCGCTGGATCGGACACCACGTCCGACGCGCCGATCGTCTTTTCGAAGAAATTCTCCAAGCGCCTGATCGACGTCGGCCAGCGCAAATCGGCAATCGACAAGATCAAGGTTTTCAAAGGATTGTCGCCGGGCGAACTCGCACCGCAGCCGCCGAACGTCGCCGAGCCGCGCACAGGCCTCACGATGGGCCAGCATTGCGAACTGATGGCGCAGGAGTGGCACATTCCGCGCGCCGACCAGGATGAGCTTGCGTACGAAAGCCACATGAAGGGCGCTGCCGCTTACGAGTCCGGATACATGGACGATCTCATCGTGCCGTGCGCAGGCGTCTATCGTGACAACAACCTGCGGCCCGACACCACGCTCGAAAAACTCGCGAGCTTAAAGCCCGCATATGAAAAATCCGAGCGCGGAACGCTGACGGCTGGAAACTCGACGCCACTAACGGACGGCGCGTCCAGCGTATTGCTCGCGTCTGAAGCTTGGGCCGCCGAGCACAATCTGCCAGTGCTCGCCTATCTCACTTTCGGCCAGCATATCGCCAACGATTTCGTGGGCGGCGACGGCTTGCTGATGGCGCCGACTATCGCCGTTTCGAAGATGCTCGACCGCGCGGGATTGACGTTGCAGGATTTCGATTTCTACGAAATCCACGAAGCGTTTGCCGCGCAGGTGCTGTGCACGCTGAAGGCCTGGGAAGATGCCGATTACTGCCGCACGAAACTCGGCAAATCCGCGCCCCTCGGAGCCATCGATCGCACGAAGCTGAACGTCAAAGGCTCCTCGCTCGCGTTCGGCCATCCCTTCGCAGCGACAGGCGCGCGCATCGTCGCGAACCTCGCGAAATTGCTGTCGATCCACGGCGGCCGCGGCCTGATCTCCGTCTGCACCGCGGGCGGCATGGGCGTTGCGGCGATCCTGGAGGCACCGACGACGATCGAAGCCCGCGCCGCGGCGTGAAACCGCAGCCACAAGGCCACGCTGGCGGCCGGCTCGACGAAGGAGAGTCGCCAGCGCCATCATAAAAAGCTATGCACCACGGCGACACGAACAGCCGGGGGCCGACCGATGGTCGCGAAAGCGGATAAGCAACTCGATGCAGCGCGCGCGCTCGTGCGCAGTCTTGCCGATCGTCTCGATCTCGACGCCTGGGTGCGCCTATGGGACGGAACGCGCCTGCCGCTCGGCCACGCCCCGACGTCGAATTTCGAGATTTCGTTGCGCGATCCCGGCGTCATCGGTTCGATCCTGCGCAAGCCGGGTCTCGATTCCATCATTCTGCAGTACATCGGCAAGGGCATCGATTTTTCCGGCGGCACGCTGATCGATTTCGGACGCCAACTGCAAAGCGGCCGGAAATCCGTGAAGCTGAAGGGACGCGACGTCGCCAAAATCGGCTTGGCGCTTGCACCCTTCTTTCTCGAAAAATCCGCTCCCGCGCGCGACGCGCACGGCTTTCAAGGCGAGATAACGGGCGCCAATCGCAAGACGGCTGACAACAAGGATTTCATTCAGTTCCACTATGATCTGTCGAACGATTTCTATGCGCTCTTTCTCGATCCCGAGATGGTCTATTCCTGTGCTTACTTCACGGATTGGACGAACGGCATCGAAACGGCGCAGCACGACAAGCTGGAAATGATCTGCCGTAAGCTGCGTCTGAAGCCGGGCGATCGCATGCTCGACATCGGCGCGGGCTGGGGTGGATTGATCTGCCACGCAGCGCAAAATTACGGCGTCACGGCACACGGCATCACGCTTGCGGAGGAACAGCTTGCGTTCGCACGCGCCAAGGCGGAACGGCTGGGGTTGTCTGATCGCGTGACGTTCGAGCTTGCCGACTATTCGAAAATTTCGGGCAGCTACGACAAGATCGCGTCCATCGGCATGTACGAACACATCGGCCTGAAAAACATCCCGGCGTACATGGAGAAGGTACAGTCGCTTCTGAGCGAAGACGGTCTCTTCTTGAATCACGCCATCTCGCGCCGCGCGCCGAAGAACCCCGCTCAATGGATCAAGGGCCGGATGCGCCCCGAAAAGAAAGCCATCGCGAAGTACATCTTCCCAGGCGGCGAACTCGATGATGTCGGACACTCGATTTCCGCAATGGAGAGAGCGGGCTTTGAGGTGCACGACGTCGAAGGCTGGCGCTTGCACTATGCACGCACGTGCGAACTTTGGTGCAACCGGCTGACGGCGCACGAAAAGGAAGCCATCGCGTTTGTCGGCGAGGAGAAATATCGCATTTGGGTCGCGTATCTCGCGGGCGTAAGCCTGGCATTCTCGCGCGGCACGCTGCGGCTGTTTCAAACGCTCGCGTCGAAGTCAGCCAAGCGCCCGCCACCCTTGCCGCCAACCCGCGCCGATCTGTATCGCTAGCGCAGCCGCCTCGTCATCCTCGGTCGAGCGCGACGCAGTCGCGTCGAAGACCGGGGATCCAGCGTAAGACTCGGCAAAGCCGACCTGCGAACTATCTCGACACCAGCCGCAAACTACCCGCGAGCCTTCTTCGCTTCTTCTGCCGCCAGTTCTTTTTTCGAGAGCTTGCCGATCATCGTCTTTGGCAAGGTGTCGCGAAATTCGATCTGCGAAGGAAGCTCGATACGCGAAATCTTCGCTTCGAGATGTTTCAGGATGTCGGCCTCTGTCGCCGTCATACCCGTCTTGAGTTTGATGAACGCTTTCGGTGCTTCGCCGCGGTAGGTATCGGGAATGCCGATCACGGTCACTTCCTCGACGGCCGGGTGTTCGTAGATCGCTTCCTCGATGCGGCGCGGGTAAACGTTGTAACCCGAGCAGATGATGAGGTCCTTGATGCGATCGACGATGGAGAAGTAGCCGCGCTCGTCCATGATCGCGACGTCGCCCGTGCGAAGAAAATCGCCGACGAACTGATGCTCGGTCTCGGCGGGCTTCTTCCAATAGCCCTTCATGACCTGCGGCCCCTTGGCGCAGAGTTCTCCACGCTCCCCGAGCGGCACTTCTTTCGTGGGATCGTCGAGATCGCGCAGCGAGATAATGGTGCCGGGGAGGGGCGGGCCGATGGACCCGGCCACCGGCGGACCCTGGATCGGATTGCATGTGAGCACGGGGGAGGTCTCTGACAGTCCGTATCCCTCGACAACCTTCGAGCCCGACGCCGTTTCGAACTTCAGTTTGATTTCCATCGGCAGAGGAGCGCCGCCTGAAAGGCAGAAGCGCAGCGAAGAGAGATTGTACGATTTGATGTTCGCGGAATTGAGCATCGCGGTGAAAATTGTCGGGACCGCGGGTAGCACCGTCGGCTTCTCGCGGTGAATGAGCCGCAACGCTTCGAGCAGTTGGAAGCGCGGGAGCAGAACGATCTTGGCCGCCATCGCGACGCCCATGTTCATCACGACCGACATCGCAAAGACGTGGAAGAGCGGCAGAGCTCCGAGAATGGTCTCCTCGCCCGGTACGAGGTCGATGCCCCATGCCCGGATCTGCTCCGTATTGGCCGTCAGATTGGCATGCGTCAGCATGGCGCCCTTCGGCGTGCCGGTGGTCCCACCCGTGTACTGAAGGACTGCGACATCGTTGTCAGGGTCGATGGCGACGGGCACGGGCGGCTCGGTCGTGGCGGCAAGGGCGGCCCCATCGACGATCCGGTCCCGGACGGCCGACCCCTTGATGTCGGCAATATCCTTCCGCTTGAAGACCGAAAACAGAACGGACTTCAGCGGCGGCAGGACGTCTTTGAAGGGAACGACGATGGCGCGATGGAGGGTCCCAGCCGCCATCAGCCCCTCGACCTTGGAAAAAAGCTGCGCGAGGTCATGCGTCACCATGATCTCGGTTTCGCTGTCCTTCGTTTGGTAGGTTAGTTCTTCGAGAGTATAAAGCGGATTGAAATTAACGACGGTTGCGCCCGCTTTGAGTATTGCAAAGTAGTAGACGATGAATGTAGGGGTATTCGGCAAAAAGAGGCCGACTTTCATTCCCCGGCCAACCCCGATTTTCTGTAGTCCAGCGGTTACGCGGGCGACCTCGGCGGCAAGATCAACATAACTTGTGGTTCGCCCAAGGAAACTGATAGCGGGATTGTTGGGAAATTGTGCCGCGGCTTGGTCCAGCAACCCAGGCACCGGACCGGTTGGAATATCCATGAACCAGTCGACCCCGGGCGGATAGGATGCGATCCAGGGGTGCTGTGCCGAGGAGGACGATGCTGCGTCAGTCATTGAGTTTGTTCCCATTTGGTCCATCTCTTCGGGGCCAGGAGATCAAAACACATTCCTCCCTCCGAGGCGCTACGATCGCGACCGATTGAACAACTTTTGTGCTGGCCCGCGTTTACCTCTGGCAAAAAGGTATGAGGCTAGGATGCGGCCGGAACGGTTAGGAAGGCATGCGGGAACGGGGCCGACGGCCCGCAACTGGACTTGACCGGTGTTTAAGGATAAGTGACCCCCCCGCTTGATGGCGGAGTGGTCTTGATTTAGGTAGAAGCCAACTAAACTGGCCCATCGCAGCGGTCTGCGAGGGTGGGAGAGGCCAATGGACGAAGTCGCGACAAAGGTTATCGAAATCCTCAAGAAGCATATGAAGGAGCCGCGCGACGACATCTCGCTCGACACCCAGCTTACTGACCTCAAGATCGAGTCACTCGATCTTGCCATGATTGTCTTCGATATCGAAGACGGTTTCGGTATTGAAATTCCCTATAACGCCAACGAAGAAGTCGAAGCGTTCAAGACGGTCGGCTCAGTCGTTGATCGCGTCAAATCGCTTATTGCTGCAAAGCAAGCATCGGCCGCAAAGGCTTGAGCGAATTCGGTCGGACGATCTCGGTTGATCGTGGGTTGGCGCGCAGCGCGCGTCGACCCGGTCCGATCGTCAACCCGAAATAGAAAGATCGTAAGTAATGTCGAAAGGTAAGGCGAGCCACCGCGTCGTCGTTACCGGACTTGGAGCTGTCACGCCTATCGGCACGACGGTCGATGAGTTCTGGAACGGCATCAAGGCTGGAAAGTCGGGCGTCAGCGAACTCGGTGGGTTCCCGCTCGATGATCTCAAAATTCTCATTGCCGCGCAGATCAAGGATTTCGATCCCAAGCAGCGGCTAAAGCACTTCAAGCGCGATCGCATCATCACGCTCGCGGACCGCTACTCCTGGTTCGCCGCTGCCGCCGCTGATGAAGCCGTGCGCATGTCCGGTCTTCAGCTCCCGGAAGAAGATCCCTATCGCTCGGCCTGCATCATCGGTTCGGGCGCCGGCGGTCTCGTGACGTTTGAAACGGCGTATCGCGATCTCTTCATCCATAACAAGCGCGCCACGCATCCGCTGACGCTGTTGCGCATCATCGGCTCGTCGGCTGCGGCGCACGTCGGTATCGAGTTTGGCGTCAAGGGTCCGACGTTCGCGACCTGCTCGGCATGCTCCACTGCAACGCACGCCATCGGCATCGCGCGCGATTACATTCGTGATGGCATCGTCGATGTTGCGATCGCTGGCGCGTCGGAGTCGGTCATCAACTACGGAACGATGAAGGCCTGGCAGGCGCTCCACGTTCTGTCGCCGGAAGGCTGCTTCCCGTTCGCCAAGAAGCGCAACGGAACGGTTCTCGCGGAAGGCGCAGGCATTCTCGTGCTCGAAAGCCTCGAACACGCGCAAGCACGCGGCGCAACGATCCTCGCAGAGCTCTGCGGATACGGTATGGCGTCCGACAGCCAGGACATGGTGAAGCCGACGGTCGAAGGACCGAGCGTCGCCATGCAGGATGCCCTCAAGGACGCTGGTCTCAAGCCGGAGCAGATCGACTATCTGAATGCCCACGGTACGGCGACCATGGACAACGACATCAACGAGACGAAGGCGATCAAGAACGTCTTCGGCGACTACGCTTACAAGCTTCCGATCTCGTCGACGAAGTCGATGCACGGCCATCCGCTCGGCGCGGGAGGCGGTATCGAAGCTGTCGTGTGCATCAAGTCGATGCAGGACTCGTTTGTTCCACCCACGATCGGCCTCGACGAGCCAGGCGAGGGCTGCGATCTCGACTACGTGCCGAACGTCGGCCGCGAGAAGAAGATCACCTACGCAATGTCGAACTCATTCGCGTTCGGTGGCCTCAACGCCGTTGTCGTATTCGGACCGCCGCCAGCCTGAGCACGCTCACTAACGAGTTAGGCGAACGATTTTGACAGCCGCGAGCATGAGTAATGCTCGCGGCTGTATTGTCTTTGGACGTCACGACAACCGTCCGCCGCAGGCATAAATGGAAGAATAGTGGAAGATTAGTTTTTCGGCCTCAATTGGGCCCGAAACCCTTGAAGACCGCGCGCTCGAATGACAGACTGCGCCGCGGCGGCCGGGGTCAGTAGGCCGTACGGACTTCGGATGGATCAAGGCGCATGCGAAAGATCGTGATACGGGCGGGAAGCGTTTCAATCCGTGCCCGGCTTCTTGATACGCCGACGGCTGAACGCATCTGGGCTGCGCTACCTATCGAGGCTTCAGCGCGCACGTGGGGCGAGGAAGTCTATTTCGATACCCCGGTCACGTCTGAGGCAGAGCCTGATGCCCGCGTGCTCGTAAAGGCTGGCGATATCGCCTTCTGGCCGGATGGCGAAGCAATCACCATCGGCTTTGGCCCAACCCCTCTCTCGCGCACGCGCGCCGAGATCCGCCTTGCAGGACCGTGTAATGTCTGGGCGCAAGCGCTCGACGATGTGCGGCAACTGAAGTGTGTTCACGCAGGCGTCGCCATCTCCATCCACGAAGACGGCTGACACGCTACTCTAAACCCACCATCCCGATTTTTCTGCCTACGGACTGCCGCGCGCCGCGCGAGTGTCGAGCTGTGTCTGCGCGAGCATAAGCGTGGCGATTAAGTGATGGAGCGCAACTGAGAGTCGCTCGACCATCTTGTCTGCTGGGCTATACGTGACGTCGACGAACTCAATTGCCATCAGTTGTCGGCAGTCTGACTTTCAACATGCCGCTCAGCTATTGATAACGACGTCAGCGCTGGGCCTCGCCAATCATCAAACCGGAAGACCATCGTATTTGCGCATTCTATTCGCCACCGCCGGACTGTTCTTCGTCATGCTGGGCGTCATTGGCGTTTTTCTGCCGGTATTGCCGACAACCCCCTTCATCATTCTCGCAGCCGCCTGCTTCGCCAGATCGTCACCTCGGCTCGAAGCGTGGCTTCTGTCCCATCGGATCTTCGGACCATTGCTTCGCGATTGGCGCGAAAGGGGCGCCATTCCAAGACGCGCCAAACTGGCGGCATTGGTCGGATGTGCCTCTGGCTACGCAGTGTTCTGGTTCGGCACGGAACCAACGGCCGCGCTGAAAATTGGCGTCGGCCTCTTCATGCTGGCGGGCCTCGCCTACGTCTTCTCCAGGCCCTCGTAGGCGGTCGCGCGCGACGTCGCAGACATCATCTCGGTGTTTCTACGGCAGCGGCACACAGGAATAGCCATAGCCTTTGATCTTTTTCATAATTGGCGCTGACGTCGTCACAATGCCTTCGATCTTTTCGCGTCCGAGCGCGGCGGCGACGCTTCCTTCGTCATAGTCGCGCAGCGCCTCGCCTTTGTGCTGCTCGACATATGCGCAGCCTTTATCCGAATAGCAGGCAATGGAGAGCTCTTCGAGGGACGCCGCATCGCCCGACTTGAGGCAGATGAACTCCGGTGACGCCGCGATTGCAGACACGGTCGTGCAAAGAAACGCGAGCGCGGCGCACGCCATCAGCCGCGAAGGGTCGCAAGAGCGAAAACGCATCGGAACCACCTTCTGCCTACCTATCGAGCGGCAACCTAGTGCGCCGTCACCACGGCAGCAATCGCGCAGCGTGCTCGGCTAAACCAGCTTTCATCTTAACGCTAACCGGAAGGCGAATGCGGGGTAGGCGTCGTTTTGCGATTGCGGAGGGCTTTGGTTCGGCTAGTGTCCAGCCGTTTCGATAGGGTTCGTGGAGGAAGCTTGCTGATAGCGAAGCGCATTCGCCTCTGGGCCGCAATCGCGGGTATTGCGCTTCTGGCGACGCCGGCAGCAGCGATTGGCGAATGCCTGTCGCCAAGTGATCCGATCGCCGGAACGCTCCGCAAGGTCACCATCCGGCACCCCGAAAGCCGTAAATTGCTCACCAACTGGCACATCGTTCCCAGCGATCCCGTGTGCGTGAAAATCGGCGACGTGATCTGGAAAAATCAGCCCGATATCAAAATCGAATTCTCAAAATCCGTCGACCTTGCGGAGATGGACGCGCGATTGGGCATGCCGATCGGCTTCAAGGGCAAGATTGTCGGCTTTCGCGACGCGCGAGACACCGCAGATATTATTATGACCGACGCCAAGCCTTATGGGGAACTCGACGATGCAGGAGAGCTCAAGCGTTGAGCAACCGCGAAGGCGTCTTCTACCGCGCTTCATCGTCCGGCATTGGCAGGGCGATGCGCCGTTCTGGCTGAGCCTGCTTGGATGGACGCTGGCGCTGACGATATCGGTCTATGTCGTCTCGACGCTGTGGCTGACTAAGTGGTCCCTGCAGGATACGCCGGTCTCGCGTATGACCCAGGGCGTGATCGTAATCATGCTGATCGCCAGCGTCGCGATTTGGCAGCTTGTCGGAACATGGCGTGCCAGCAGCAGCACGAAGGCGCCGCAGCGTTGGTGGATCACCCGGTGGATTGCACGCTTGCTGGCCGCCATGGTGTGCGCGGCCGGGTTCCTGATGCTGAGCGGAATACCTCCGGGTATGAAATCGCTCTACGAAGAGGCAACGGATCAGGACTGGATCGGCCAAAACGGTTATTCGGTTACGATCGAAAATGAGAACCTCGTCATCACGGGCCATCTGGCGTGGGGCGTTCTCGACGCCGTGGCGCGCGAACTCTCAAATCATCCCGGCATTCAAATGTTCGTCTTGAACAGTCCCGGCGGACACGTCGGCGTTGGCACGCGCCTCTATGACATGATCAAGGCTCGCAAGCTCGATACCTACACAACCGAGATGTGCGCGAGCGCATGCATCATCCCGTTCCTCGCAGGCAACAACAGGTACCTACAGAAGAACGCGAAACTCGGATTTCATGCCGTCGGCGGCGAAGCAGGCAATTCGATTACGGCGGGCACCGATAAAGTGCTGTCGATTTATCGGGCGTCGAATGTTCCAGAGCCGTTTATTCAGCGGATGCTTGCGACACCCATAGAAAGCGCCTGGTATCCCACCCCTAAGCAGCTGATTGCCGCGAACGTCGTAACGGAGCTTGTCCAATGAGCGCGGATCTCTAGGCGCGGGTACGAACTCTCCCCACGAACCTCGCGGTGCCACTTTACCGTGCTCCCACCGGTTCAGCCTTTAGTGCCGAGCACTGTCCGCAAAGGCTATCCTTCGCCGCGGATGCGGGCAGCTTCTGGACGCGGTGAAATGCGCGACTAAGTTACTGATATTGTTGGTGGGCCCGCCAGGACTCGAACCTGGAACCAGACGGTTATGAGCCGTCAGCTCTAACCATTGAGCTACGGGCCCACTCAGGGGCTCTCATATCAGATGTTCAGCCGGGCGACAGCCTATCGCCTTCTTTTTTCCGTCATGACTTTATAGCGACCGCTATCGCCAGCACGAGGAGATCGGAAGTTATGCTAGCACCCCAACGAAGCACGTTTGACACGGCCATTTTGGCAGGCGTTGCCGCGGCCGTGATGATGGCGATTGCGCCGGTTTCTGCTGCCCACGCCGAGGAGAAAAAGATGGAACGGACGATCACCGTATCGGCAACGGGAACGGCGGAAGCAGAGCCCGATCGGGCACGGATTACCTCGGGCGTCGTTATCGAAGCGCCGACCGCGCGCGAGGCGCTTTCCCAGAACACGCAGGCGATGACCAAGGTCGTCGCGCAGTTGAAGGAGAAGGGCATCGAGGCGAAGGACATCCAGACGGCGTCGTTCAACGTCGAGCCTGTGATGGACTACCACAAGGATGGGCAGGCTCCCAAACTCAGAGGATACCGCGTCAGCAATCAGGTCGTGGTGCTCGTGCGCGATCTCGCCAATGCTGGCGCCGTGCTCGATCAGATGGTGACATCGGGCGCCAATCAGATTCAGGGCTTCGCCTTCGAAGTCTCGAAGGCTGAGACGTTGAAGGATGAGGCGCGCAAGGAAGCCGTCGCGAATGCACTTCGCCGCGCCAAGCTGCTCGCAGCGGCCGCCGGAGCTGAAGTCGGTGACGTGATCCAGATCTCCGAGGAGGTCTCTTCGGAAGGCCCCGCGCCATACGTGACCGCCCGCTTTGCCAAGGCGCAGTCGGCGCCAGCGGCACCCATTGAACGCGGCACGGCCACGCTCGAAGCGCGTGTCACCGCCACGTGGGCGCTGAAGTAATCAAACGAGAGATACGGTCTCGACGCTGACGCGAGCGGCAGGTGCGCCGGGCTGGAGGTCCCAGTCCAGATAGTTGCGCATCTCGCCCGTCTCGCGGACGCGCCGGAGCCGGTCGAGATCGATCGTCGCCGTCACCCATTGCGCCGCGTTCAAAGTCCCTTCGGCCAGCACGCCGGTATCCGAAACGGCGTGCTCTGAGGGAACGTAGATCCCGGCCGCTCCGGAGTTGAAATCGACGGCTGGAGACCATGGCGCGTCGCCCACAGTCGGGCTCTGCACCGTTGCAATACCGTTCTCGAGCGCGCGCGCGAGCGAGCCAGTCCTGACGCGATGATAGCCGGACACGCGCTCCGTGCAGGAGGGCACAAGCACCACATCAGCGCCAGCTTCCGCCATCGAACGCACAAGCAGCGGAAACTCGCTGTCGTAGCAAATCGCAATGCCGAAGGTGCCCATCTCGGTCTCGAAAACGCGCGGTGGCCCGCCAGCCGAAATTCCCCAGTCACGCTCGAACGGCGTCATCACCAGCTTTTCCTGCTCGCCGATTGCGCCATTGGGAGCGATCAGTTGCGCCGCGTTGACGTAACGTCCGTCCGACGTCAGACGTGGGCCGGAGCCAGCGAGAAGATGCACGTTGTGCTTATTCGCGAGCTCCACGTGGAAGGCCACGCGTTCGCCCGCGAGTTCCGCCACTTTTGCCAGCGTAAGCTTGAGATCGCCGTAGACGTCAGGTCCGAACGCGGCGGCCTGCTCGATCGCGGCATACTCCGGAAACACCAGCAGCGACGCGCCAGTTGCCGCGCCGTTTTTCACCCAGAGCGCAACCTTCTCCTCCCATTCGGCAAGCGTCTTCGGCTGGCCGATCGGGTATTGAGCGCTCGCGATCTTCAGGCTGTGCGGTTTCGTGGTCAAAGCGTGTTCATCCAGAACTGCATGTCGTGGCGCGTCTCGCCCGGCTGGTCGACATCTTTCCAGTCGTAGGTCGCGATGATGCCATCAACCGGAGAATAGCCGCGCTTTTTCCAGAACGGATCAAGTGGGGCGTAGTCAGCCGGTTTCAATGGGTGGTCATCGGGCCGGACGACCCGGCAGAACGTCGAATGCGTGAACCCGCCGAGCGTATGCGCCTGCGCCTCCCGGCCATCGAAGAACGCGTGTCCGAGACCATGCCCGCGATGGCTCTTCAGCAGCACGCTCTCGCCGCAGTAGAAGATTTTCGAGATGTCGTAACCCGCCTTGCGGAACGGTTCGCCGAACTCATCGGCATGCTCGATCATCGGCGCGCCGGTCGACGCTCCCACCATCTCCGCTCCATCGTAAGCGGTGATGACGACGGCGCCTTTGGCACTCGCGAACGTCTTGAGATACTTCTCTTCGTACTCCAGCGTGCCGTCGTAGAGATAGGGCCAGTCGCGGAAGACAATGATGCGCAGACGCGCGAGGTCGGGGAGGATCTTGTAAATATCCTCGCCCGTGACCGACTTGACGTCGAGTTTCTTTTTCTCGCTGCTATCTACCATGCTCGATCTTTCTCTCAGCCCGCGACCTGGGCGATCCAGTCAGTGAGATTGTAGTACGTCGTCACGCGCGAGATCTTGCCGTCGCGGATGGCGAAGAAGGTGCCAGCCGGAAGCACGTACGTCTGGCCGACTGCGTCCGGCAAACCTTCTTCCGTATTCTTGTAAACGCCGTGCACGTTGAACTCGGCGGCGGCGCGCTTGCCGTCCTTGGAAACAAGAACAACGATGTCCTTCAGCTCTTCTTTGTAGTTGTGCGTCATGCGCGCGTTGAAAGCGCGAAACTTCTCGATGCCTTCGCGACGCTCGCCCTGGTTGACGTCATGGATCACGTCGTCGGTAAGGAACGCGAGCATGCCGTCCGTGTTGCCGCCGTTGAAGGCTGCGTAGTAATCGCGGATCAAAGCGGCCGTAGCGGCGCGGGCTTCTGATTCTGCTGAATCCGACATGGGATCTCCGGGTGCTGAATGGGGATTGGTATGCGGGCGGTTTAACAGATTAGCTGCGAGTCTTTTATGCACTCGCCTGTAACGGTAAACGTGACATTTCCACCACCCCGGAGCTCGGACAAGTGTCCGCTCGGTCAATCTCCGGTGATGTGTACCACGACGTTGCGGGAATGCGGCCTCTGCCGGTGTTCGAACAGATAAATCCCTTGCCAGGTTCCAAGCAGCATACGCCCGCTTGTGATCGGAATTGTCAGCGTCGTCTGCGTCAGCGCCGCTTTGACGTGTGCGGGCATGTCGTCAGGGCCCTCGGCGCGGTGAACGAACAGCGGATCGCCATCAGGAACCAGCCGTTGGAAAAAGGCGTTGAGGTCGCGCAGCACGTCGGGATCGGCGTTCTCTTGGATCAGAAGCGATGCCGAAGTGTGGCTACAAAAGATATGGGCAAGGCCAACGCCCACCTCGGACGCAATAACCACACGCGAGACGCTGCGCGTGAACTCGGTCAGTCCGGGCCCGGTCGTGTCGATCGTTAACATTCGCTGGAACTGGCGCATAGCTGGCATCCGCGGTTGAAAGTCCCTAAATAATCATCATGAGCAGAGCATTCGTAAAAGAGACCGACGCGGTCGAAGACCTTCCGGACCGGCTCGTTTCCGAGCATCGCAATCTGGTAACGCCGGAAGGCCTCACCATGATTGAGCGCGAGATCGAGCGCCTTCAGGTAGAACTGTCCGCAGCGCATGAATCCGACGATCGCGATGGAGTAGGACGCGCAAATCGCGACCTGCGCTACTGGCGTAACCGTCAAAGCACGGCGGAGGTTCAGCCCGCCGTCAGCAATATGAACGCTGTAATGTTCGGTGCGCGCGTGACGCTGGAACGCGACGACGGCCGTGTGCAGACGTATCGCATCGTGGGCGAAGACGAAGCCGACCCCGCACGCGGCTCGATCTCATACGTCTCCCCGCTCGCGCAGGCGCTGCTCGACAAATCCGTCGGCGACACCGTCAAAGCCGGCGCCGGCGAAGCGGAAATCATCCGCATAGAGTAGAATTTCGTTTTCAAATACGCGGGAATTCCGCCGAATGGTTTGTTCTGCGGCGGGGAGCGAGAGTTATTCTTTCCCAATATCTGCGCATCCACCGCCGCCTGTTGACGGCGCGTAGGAGTGAACGGCTTACCGTGGTCTAATCTCCCCGAATCAAAAGCACAGGTTTTTGCGGGGGCAAGGACATGAGTTCGCTTTCACAGCTGCAGGAAAATCTTCGCAGCGTCGCCGAACGATCTCTGCTTATCAGATCGCTTTGCACCAACGAGGAAAGTACGAAGCAGCATCTCGTACTGCCGACGCTCGAGGCACTCGGATACGAATGTTCGAATCCCTACGTTCTGCAACCCGAGTATGCCGCCGATTTTAGGCCCGGCGTTCAAGATCGGGCCGATTACGTCATTCTCCAGAATGCCGAGCCCGTTATTGCAATCGAATGCAAGAAGTGCGGCACGGATCTCGCGAGCAATCGTGGACAACTGCGAGGGTATTTCACGGCACTGCCGCAGGTCCGATTGGGAATTTTGACCGACGGCATTCGGTTTGAATTTTTCACGGACTGCGAAAATACAAACATCATGGATGACGAGCCGTTCGTAACGCTTGACGTTTCGGCCGACGTTACGGCCGATGTATTGGATGCGCTTCTCGTCGTTTGCCGCAGCAACTTCAATCCCAGAACAATCGCGGAAATGGCGGAGATGCGGTTGGTGTCCAAGCGCGTTCGAACAGTCCTGATGCAAGAGGTCCGAGATCCATCGGTCGAGTTTTGCAGAAGTATCCTCAGGCAGGCTGGCCGGACAAACCTGCAAAGCAATACAATTCAAACCCGGTACGGCGGTCTCATTCGCGCAGCGTTTGAAGAAGCACTTGTCATGCCCGTCGTCGAGATCATGCGGGATTTGGCGAGCAAGCAAGCAGCTGAAGATATTATAGACCGAGCGTTGACGCCGCGGGTTATTACAACCGACCGCGAACTCGCCGTCTTTAGATATGCTTGCAGACGGCTGGCCTATCTTGCGACCGATGAAACGCAATTCGCAGCAATAGAGCGCGTTCAGTACCGTGACTTTATTGGGAAGTTCGTCGTGTATTTTGGAAGCGTGAACAAGGGGCGGTTGTTCGAATTCATCGAAGGCAAAAACGGCTACGACAAGTTCATCTTCCCTCAGCCCTACGGTGAAATCGAAACCAATACGATGAGGGATATCGACGAAGCGCTTCGTGTGACATTCGCCCAGCGGGTGCGCGAACTGAATAGCGGCGAGTTCGATTTGAGGAAGGCTGCCGTCGCTTAAACCCGGAAGCAGATCCCACAAAAACCAAGGGCCGCTTGCGCGGCCCTTTTTCGTATCAGTTATCGAGGAAGCTCCGAAGCTTGCGTGAGCGGCTCGGATGCTTGAGCTTGCGCAGCGCCTTCGCTTCGATCTGACGGATGCGTTCGCGCGTAACCGAGAACTGCTGGCCGACTTCTTCGAGCGTATGATCCGTATTCATGCCGATGCCGAAGCGCATGCGCAGCACGCGTTCTTCGCGCGGCGTAAGAGAGGCCAGAACGCGCGTCGTCGTATCGCGCAAGTTCGACTGGATCGCCGCTTCGATCGGAAGCACCGCGTTCCGGTCTTCGATGAAATCGCCGAGGTGTGAATCCTCCTCGTCGCCGATCGGCGTTTCGAGACTAATCGGCTCCTTCGCGATCTTCAGAACCTTGCGAACCTTTTCGAGCGGCATCGCCAGCTTTTCAGCCAGCTCTTCCGGCGTCGGCTCGCGGCCGATCTCGTGCAGCATCTGCCGCGACGTGCGCACGATCTTGTTGATCGTCTCGATCATATGCACGGGAATGCGGATCGTACGGGCCTGGTCCGCAATCGAGCGTGTGATTGCCTGCCGGATCCACCACGTTGCGTACGTCGAGAATTTGTAGCCGCGGCGGTACTCGAACTTATCGACGGCTTTCATCAGGCCGATGTTGCCTTCCTGAATGAGATCCAGGAACTGCAGGCCGCGGTTGGTGTATTTCTTCGCAATCGAAATGACGAGACGAAGGTTGGCTTCCACCATCTCTTTCTTGGCTTGGCGGGCTTCGCGCTCACCCTTCTGCACCGCTTTGACGATGCGGCGGTATTCCGGAATTTCGAGGCCCGTTTCCGTCGCGAGCTGATGGATCTCCGTGCGGATCTGTACAACCTGCCCGCGTTCGCTCTTAACGAACTGGCCCCACTTCTTGCCGTTGTCGGCAACACGGTCGAGCCATGTCTGGTCAAGCTCGTTGCCGTAGTATTCGTCGATAAAGTGCTGACGCGGCACGCCGTAGCTGTCGGCGAGGCGCATGAGGCGGCCTTCGAGCCCGATCAGGCGCTTGTTGATCGCATAGAGCTGTTCGACAAGGCTTTCGATACGGTTGTTGTTGAGCGAGAGCGACTTCACGTCTACGATGATCTCGTCGCGCAGCTTCTCGTAAGCCTTTTGCTGCTGACGCGAGCCCTGTTCACCAGCGAGCTGCTGCTCGATCTTCTTGTCCTGCTGCTTGCGCAGCTTTTTGTAGGTTCCGGCGATCTGGTCGAAGGTTTCGAGCACCTTCGGCTTCAGCTCCGCTTCCATCGCGGCCAGCGACATCGCGTTCTCGAATTCGTCATCGTCCTCGGCATCGCCTTCAAGAGCGCCCGGGGCACGCTGTTCGCCAGGAGCCTGCGGAGCAGCATCGCCCGGCAACTCGGGAACTTCCTTGGCCTCGGGACCCTCGTAGGTCGCTTCGAGATCGATAATGTCACGCAGCAAAATCTTGCCGTCGTTGAGTTCATCGCGCCAGATGATGATGGCCTGGAACGTCAGCGGGCTTTCGCAAAGACCGGCGATCATTGCTTCGCGGCCGGCCTCGATGCGCTTTGCGATGGCGATTTCGCCTTCGCGCGACAGAAGCTCAACCGAACCCATTTCGCGCAGATACATGCGCACGGGATCGTCGGTGCGTTCGGTCGGCTCAGACTTCGCTTCCGTTTTGACGATGGCGTTGTTCTGCGCAACGAGCGCGCCGCGGCCGCCTTCTTCCTCGTCGCCGCCTTCTTCGCTGCCTTCGCTCTGCTCTTCACCTTCCTCGGTTTCGACGACGGTGATGCCCATGTCGGACAGCGTGGCGTAAAGGTCTTCGATCTGGTCCGACGAAACTTCTTCGGACGGCAGAACCGAATTGAGCTGATCGAGCGTAACGTAGCCCTTCGCCTTCGCGGACTTCAGCAATCTTTTGACGGCGGAATCCGAAAGATCGAGCAGCGGGCTGTCGCGTTCTGTTGCGTCGGCTGCCTGGTCCTTATCGTCCGTCTTCTGAACTGCCTGCTGCGCGCGAGCCATTCTGGTATCCTTGTACGTATCCGGCGAGACCGCCGTTTTGTTCAGTTTCGGCTTCCGAAGCCCGCCGCACGGCGCTTCGGATCCAGATGAAATTCAAGCGGCCTAGCTGGCACGCGTCGTAATCGGACTATCTTCCGCAGGTTGATCCGTCTCGTTATCCGTCTGATCCATCGCAACCTCGCGGGCGATCTGGCGTTTGATATCGAGCAAGCGGGTCTCGGCCTCTTCGGTGCAATCCTCGAACCAGGCTTCTTCCGCTGCTTTCAGCGCGCGCTCTAAGGCGTCCTGCCGCTGATGAAGCGCAAGTACATGGTTCCAGGCGGCCTCGACTTCGGTGGCGGAGGCATCTGGCTCGGCAAAACGGTCGCTGATGTGCGTAATCGTTCGCGCGACGAGGTCCACCACCTTTGCAACCCCCGATTTGCTCAGTTGGGAGCGCAGAGTTGCGCTGTCAAGAGAATTCTGCCCCGCATGAACCGCTAAAATCTCGTCACGGAGTGCAGAGAGGCCCGTTGAGCAGAACTCAAGCGCCGCAATGTCCTCCGAGTGGTCATCGATCAACCACGGATGGTTTACGAGTGTCTTAAGAATGAGCGCCTCGCGCGCCGAGACCTTTCCATCCTGCCGCGCAAGTTCGGGGCTCGGGTTAAGCATATCTGTTAGCGGGATTTTTTTCGTGAAGCGTCGTTCGGGTTCTGAGAGCCTCGTCCGTTCGCGGCCGCGCCAGTCGGGGGCAACGCGGGGGCGAGCGTAGGAGGCTTCGAAGCGCTCCCCGGACGGCGATCGTGGTGCGAACTCACTGCGCCTTTGGCCCCGCCCAAGATGATACAACCTGTCGCGTATCTCGCGCGTATAATGCCCGCGCACCGTGCGGTCCTCGATCGTATTCGCAAGGCCATGGAGCCGAGCTTCGAGGGCAGCCCGCTGCTCTGGGGTAGAGTAGGGGGCGGCTTTCAGCTCCCGGTCCCAGAGAACGTCGACCAGCGGGCGCGTCGCGCCGAGGATGGCATTCATGGCATCCGTGCCTTGCTGCCGAACCAGATCATCGGGATCGATCCCTTGCGGCATGAACGCAAAGGCGATGCTGAATCCCGGCTTCAGCCAGGGCAGCGCCACATCGACGGCACGCTCGGCCGCCTTCCGGCCAGCGCTGTCGCCGTCGAAACAGAGCGTTGGCTCGGCGGCAAATCTCCATAGAAGCTTCAACTGATCTTCGGTCAGCGCCGTTCCCAATGGTGCGACGGTCTCGGCAAAACCCGCTTCCGCCAGGCTGACGACATCCATGTACCCTTCGACCACGATCACGCGGTTCTTCGTGTGCGCTGCCGTTCTCGCTCGTCCGGCGTTGAACAGCATGCCGCCCTTATGAAAGAGCGGCGTCTCCGGCGAGTTCAGGTATTTCGCCTGCGCTTGAGGATCGAGCGCGCGGCCACCAAAAGCCACGACGCGACCCTTGAGATCGAGGATCGGAAACATCACGCGGTTACGGAAGCGGTCATAAGGCTCGGCGATGTCTTCGCCCGCGATCAACATGCCCGCGGTGGCCATCTCGCCCGGCGTGAAACCTTCGGCCTTGAGGTGCGCACTCAGCGCCGAGCGCGAATTCGGCGCGAAGCCAAGGCGGAACGTTTGAATCGTTTCCCGCTTTAGTCCACGCTTCTCGAAGTAGCGGCGGGCTTCCGATCCAACACCGCTGCGCAAACTCTCCGTAAAAAACTCCGCGGACGCTTCCAGCAGCCGATAAAGCCTTGCCCGCTGATCTTCTTCCGCCACGTTGCGTTCGGTCTGCTTTGGCAGCGGTACGCCCGCTTCCGCCGCCAGACGCTCGACCGCCTCGGGAAATTCAAGACCTTCCGTCTTCATCACGAACGTGAAGATGTCACCGTGTTCGCCCGACGCGAAACAGTGATAGAAACCCTTCTGATCGTTGACGTAGAACGACGGAGTTTTCTCCGTCTTGAACGGCGAGAGGCCGCGAAATTCGCGTCCCGCTTTTTTGAGCGCAACCCGCCGTCCCACGACCTGGCTCACCGAGAGCCGGGCGCGGATTTCGTCAAGCAGGTTCGGACTGAAGCGCATGAGCCCCGGCGTCTGACAAGTCGAGGCGCGCACCGCAGATCGGGCGACGCAACTCGACGAATTGTAGTCACGAGACTCGTAAGTGATTCGCAAATCGCCCCTGCGGTATCAATGGCGATTGCCCGCTCGAGCCCCCAGAATCCACAGGCTGCTCCGCAGAAGAAGCAGAAGCTCTGCCGAAAAACCGGCAGTTACGAGGCGAGCGCGGCTTTGACGGCGGCGCTGGCCTTCTGGAAGTCCATCTTTCCGGCATACTTCGCTTTGAGCACGCCCATGACTTTGCCCATGTCCTTGGCGGATTGCGCGCCGGACTCCGTCAGCGCGCTGCGAACGGCCGCCGCAACCTCGGCGTCGTCCATCTGCTTCGGCAGATAGCCTTCAATAATGTCGATTTCCGCTTGCTCGGCTGCAGCCAATTCGGGGCGCCCGCCGCTGGTATATTGCTCGATCGAGTCACGCCGTTGCTTCACCATCTTGGTCATCACGGCCAGGATGGAGGCGTCATCCAATGTCGCCTTGCTTTCGATTTCCGCGGACTGGACGGCGGCATTGATGAGACGGAGCGTCGCGACGCGCTGTTTTTCGCCGGCCTTCATGGCCATCTTCAAGTCACCAGTGATCTTCGCGCGCATTAGATGTCTCCAGAAAGTGTGCCCCTGATTTAGGCGGCGAAGGCTGCCGGAGCAAGCGTGACCATTGCGAAACCATCGCAGGCCGCCGCAATTGACGTTGATGGGTCGTTCTTTTAGGTTCCGGCGCAATTCGAGCCTGATCCGCTCGGCGCCTCAAATTTCCGGATGATTATGACCGCACCAGCACCTTGGACTGACGTGCCGCTAACCGCGCGCCTTGTTCTCGACGACGGCACCGTCATTTCCGGCCGCGGCCTCGGCGCGACGGGAAGCGCCGTTGGCGAAGTCTGCTTCAACACGGCGATTACCGGCTATCAGGAAATCCTGACAGACCCGAGCTACGCCGGGCAGATCATCACGTTCACATTCCCTCATATCGGCAACGTCGGAGCCAATCCTGAGGACACCGAAACGTCGAACCTTGCGTCACGCTCGGGTGTTCGTGGCTGCATTCTGCGCGCCGATGTCACCGATCCGTCAAACTATCGCGCCGCCGAGCACCTCGACGAGTGGCTGAAAATTCGCGGCATCGTGGCGATGACCGGCGTCGATACGCGCGCACTCACGGCGCGCATCCGCGAGCAGGGCATGCCGAACGCCGTCATCGCGCATGAGCCGTCAGGTCAATTCGACATTGAGAAACTGAAGGCTGAAGCCAAGGCATGGCCCGGTCTTCTCGGTCTCGATCTCGTGCCCGAAGTGACGAGCGGCCAGAGCTATTCTTGGGACGAGCAGCGCTGGGTCTGGGGCAAAGGTTTCACGCCCAATGAGAACCCTGAGTTTCACGTTGTCGCCATCGATTACGGCTTGAAGCGCAACATTCTGCGCTGCCTCGCGTCCGCAGGCTGCAAAGTCACAGTCGTACCGGCCACCGAAAAAGCCGAGGACGTTCTGGACCGCAATCCGGACGGCGTCTTTCTGTCAAACGGCCCCGGCGATCCAGCGGCCACCGGTAAGTATGCCGTCCCTGAAATCCGCAAACTCGTCGACAGCGGCAAGCCGGTTTTTGGCATCTGCCTCGGTCATCAGATGCTGGGCCTCGCGCTCGGCGGCACGACGAAGAAAATGCACCAGGGCCACCACGGCGCCAATCATCCGGTGAAGGACTTCACGACCGATAAGGTCGAAATCGTATCGATGAACCACGGATTCGCAGTCGATCGTGACAGCCTGCCTGCTGGCGTCGTCGAAACGCATATTTCGCTGTTCGATGGGTCCAATTGCGGCCTCGCGGTTGAAGGCAAGCCGGTGTTTTCCGTGCAGCATCACCCTGAGGCGTCTCCGGGTCCGCAGGATAGCCACTATCTGTTCACGCGCTTCGTCAACATGATGCGCGAACAGAAGGGCCAGGCTGCGAAGCGGGAACGATAATGCTATCGCTTCTGCTCCGCGCGTGCCGCCGAATGGCTTTCGCCACAACGGCCGCAGCTATTACGCTTGTGCTGACGGCGCCGCTTGCGAGCGCCGAATGCAAGCTACCCGATGGCAAGCTGCAATCATCGATCGGCACACTGAAAGAAAACTGCACGCACGCGCTCTGCGGTGCTGTGTTCGATGCACGCGGGGCAACGTCATCAAAGCCAGCGGGCGATCGACCGTTCTCCTGCCAGTCCGCAGCGCTGAATTCGGCAATGACGGGCGCAATCGCAAACGGCGGCGTCGTGATCCTCGGCGAAACGCACGACAGTGCCATCCATCATCGGTTGCAAGGGGCAGCGGTTGCTGACCTCAGTCGCAATGCACCCCGTCTCAAAGGCGTCGTGTTCGAACAGTTCCGCGCGGACCAACAAGCAGGGATCGATCAGTTTCACGAATTCGATCGCACCGCGGCCCGGCTCGGCACCATCAACGATCTGAAGAAGATGACGGATTGGGAGAAGTCCGGCTGGGCAAAATACGATTACGATCCGTTGTTAAAGGAGGTCGTTGCCGCACGGATTCCGATATTCGCCGGCGATGTCCCGCGCGCTGAGATCATGGCAGCTGCGAAGAAGGGGCCTGAGGCTCTAAAGCCTGACGAGGCGAAGCGGCTCGCGCTTGATGTGCCCCTCGGCGCCGCAGCAGACGCAGCCTCAATCGATGAGATCGAAGCCTCGCACTGCGGCGCGATGCCGAAGTCGGCATTCGGCGGCATGGCCTTCGCGCAGCGCTATAGAGATGCGCACCTCGCCGACGTCACGTTACGGGCAATGGGCGCCGACGGCTCGGCAATCCTGATCGCAGGCACTGGCCACGCCAGATCCGACAGGGCCGTGCCATGGTATATTCGTCAGCGCGCGCCGGATAAGCCCATCGTGTCGGTGATGTTCGTTGAAGTCGAAGACGGCAAGACTGATCCCGCTGCGTATCTCCAGCGCGATCCCGACGGAAAGCCAGCCGCAGATTTCCTCGTTTTTACGGCCCGGACCGAGCGGGAAGATCCCTGCGCAAAAATGCGATCGCGGTAAACAGACCCAAATGCACGGCGCTCCTTTCGCGAAGCGCTGCGATTGCCGATCTCCTTGCAAACCTTGCCGAAGTTTTAGATCGCATCCTCACTTATTCCCGGTATAACGCAGTCAAAAGTTCCCGGGAGGATTGCATGCGTTTCCTATGGCTTGCCCTGCTACCGCTCGTTGCAGCTATCCCCGCGCAGGCTGGCGATTGTTCCAAGGATGTTCTCGCCGCCTTCGCGAAACAGCGCGCTTCAAAAGCGTTTCGCCTCGAATTCACTCAGCCGAGTGCCGAGGGCAACGTCCATATGAAGATCGACTACGTTCCGCCGGATAAAATGCTGCAAACGGTAACATCGCCCGCGATGCCGGGTGAACAGCAGACCATGCTGGTCGGCAATCACGCCTATGCTGGCAGCGGCGGCGCGTTCGAAGAGCTCATGCCCCAATTTACTCAATCGATCGTCGCTGAATTCACGCAGACGGTTCACAACGAGCCCAAGAATCTCGGCGCTTTCGATTGTCTTGGCCAGACCAAGCTCGACGGCCGCGATCTCGTCGCCTACCGCACGGCGGAAACAATCCCGCCTGGGGCAGACCTCGCGAAGATCATGGCACGGACGATTTACGTCGATCCGGCAACCGGCCTTCCAGCATACAACGTCATCGCCGCGCTGAATGAGGGCGCCGATCCGGTACTGAAAATTGACTATACCTACCCGTCAGATGTCGAGATCGTTGCACCGGTAAATGCGCCCGTGCAAAAGAAACTGCAGTAAGCCGTTCGCGGCATTATCCAGGATCAGTCACATGCGCCGCTTCGTGCTTGCCGCTATCCCGCTCATGTTAATCGTTGCGCCCGTTGCGGCCCAGCCGACGCCCACGACCGGCGTGAAGCAGAATGCTGATCCCTGTAGCGACGAAGTTTCTGCCGCCCTTAAAAAGCTGCGCAACTCGTCGTGGTTTCGCATGGATAGCTTCATGCTGACCGAAAACGGCCCAACGTCGATGCAGGTCGACTATGTCTTGCCGGACCGGATGCACCAGAAGGTGACGGTCAAGCTTACCGATAAAACGACGGAAATGATCCTCATCGGCAACGATGCCTGGTCGCGCCAGGGCGATGGACCATGGACGCCAGTACCGACCGCCATCGCGACGCAGTTGAAGGCGCAGATGGACGAAAGCGTTCTGCAGGAGCAGACGGACATCGGTAAGTATACCTGCAAAGGCCGGACGAAGTTCGAAGGCCGGGATGTCATGTCGTACAAGCTTGAGCAGGAAGCCGAGAAGGGATCGACCGCGGCGCAGAGCCAGGCCTTCCGCATGTTCTACGTCGACGCGCTGACGGGCCTGCCGGTGAGCAACGCGCTTCTGGTGCCCGGCCGCGAGGATAAGCCAATCTTCAAGACGGCCTACTCATTCCCGCTCGACCTCAAGATCGAAGCGCCGAAAGACGTTGCCGCTCCGGCAGCCGCGTCCACGCCGTCAACGCCATCTGCCGCCCCGGCGACGCCAGCGGCGCCCGATGCGGCTCCGGCACCCGCCACGCCCGAGTCGAAGTAAGCGCCACCTGAGTTCTGCTACCTTCCGCCGCCGCCATGGCAGCCATGCTGGCGCGGCGGATGACGGTGCGCGGCGGCCACGTTAGAAGCGTGGTCGGAGACTCATTCATGACCGTTACACATCCGGATGCTGGCACAACGCCCCCAGCCGTGGTTCTGCCGCGCGCTGCCACGGCGACGTTTTCGATTCTCGTCGCCGTCAGCGTTTCCCATCTCCTTAACGACGTCATGCAATCGCTGCTCCCGGCAATCTATCCGATGCTGAAGCAGAACTACGGGCTGACGTTCTGGCAGATCGGCCTGTTGACGACGGCCTTTCAGATGACGGCGTCAATCCTGCAGCCGGTCATCGGCAGCTTCACGGATCGCCGCCCGATCGCCTATTCGACGAGCATGGGCATGGCGGCAACGCTCGTTGGTCTGCTGCTGTTGGCATTCACGAAAAGCTATCCCGGGCTGCTGGTCGGTGCGGTGTTGATCGGTATCGGTTCGGCGATCTTCCATCCTGAATCGTCCCGTATCGCGCGCATGGCTTCAGGCGGCCGTCACGGCTTGGCGCAATCACTGTTTCAGGTCGGCGGCAATTTCGGCACCGCGCTCGGCCCGCTGCTCGCAGCCTTCATCGTGCTGCCCTACGGACAATCAAGCATCGCTTGGTTCGCGGTGGCGGCGCTCATGGGGATCATCATTCTGTGGCGCGTCAGCCAGTGGGATACGGAAACGCGCGCACAACCGAGCTTCGTTAAAGAAAGCGTAGAGATGCCGTTCTCACGCGGACGGACGATCCTTGCCTTGACGATCCTCGCGCTGCTGATCTTCTCGAAGTTCATCTACATGGCGAGCCTGACGAACTACTACACCTTCTACACGATCCATAAGTTCGGCGTGTCGGTGCAGCAGTCGCAGCTTTTGCTGTTCGTTTTTCTGGGCTCAGTCGCAGCCGGCACCATCATCGGTGGTCCGATCGGCGATCGCTTCGGCGCGAAGGCGGTGATCTGGGGATCGATTCTCGGCGTGCTGCCGTTCACGCTCGCGATGCCTTACGCCAATCTCCACGCCACGATCGTACTCTCGGCGGTGATCGGACTTATCCTGTCGTCGGCATTTCCCGCGATCATCGTTTTTGCGCAGGATCTGCTGCCCGGCCGGGTCGGCATGGTTGCAGGCATGTTCTTCGGTTTTGCGTTCGGCGTCGCCGGCATCGCAGCGGGTGGATTGGGTATCGTCGCAGACGCGAAAGGCATAGACTACGTTTATGACATCTGCGCGTATCTGCCGCTCATCGGCCTGCTCGTGGTGTTCTTACCATCGATGAATAAGGCCGACCGTGGTGCGCAGACCGCGCATTAGCGTAGTCACCTCTTGGAAACCCCTATGCCGCAGTATTTTCAGGGTTCCCCCGCAGGTTACCTTTGCCTATAAGCCGAGCCTAGCCTGAGTTCTGAAACCTCATCGCCGATCCGGCGGCGTCTTCGCATGCCGCCTCGGCCAAACGTCTGCGCCCAATGCCCAAACGCACTGACATAAAGTCCATCCTCATCATCGGCGCTGGCCCGATCGTCATCGGTCAGGCGTGCGAGTTCGATTATTCGGGAACGCAGGCGTGCAAAGCGCTTCGTGCCGAGGGTTACCGCATCATTCTCGTCAATTCGAATCCGGCGACGATCATGACGGACCCGGACCTTGCCGACGCGACATACATCGAGCCGATCACGCCGGAAGTCGTGGCGAAGATTCTGCAGAAGGAACGGCCGGACGCCATTCTGCCGACGATGGGCGGTCAGACCGCGCTCAACACTGCGCTTGCGCTGCATAAGCAGGGCATCCTCAAGCAGCTCGGTGTCGAGCTGATCGGAGCCAAGGCAGAAGCGATCGACAAGGCCGAAGACCGCAAGCTCTTTCGCGAAGCCATGGATCGCATCGGCCTCGAAAGCCCGCGCGCCGCGATCGCATCGTCGCCTGAGATTCGCAATCAGGACGGCAAGGTTGTCGACTACGATCGCGCGAGCGGTTTCGTCGAAGCTATGCGCGCGCTCGATCGTATCGGCTTGCCCGCCATCATTCGCCCCGCGTTCACGCTCGGTGGCACGGGCGGCGGCGTTGCCTACAATCGCGAAGAGTTCGAGCAGATCGTCCGCTCGGGCCTCGATGCGTCTCCCGTCGGTCAGATCCTGATCGACGAAAGCCTGCTCGGCTGGAAAGAGTACGAAATGGAAGTCGTCCGCGATAAGGCGGACAACTGCATCATCATCTGCTCCATTGAGAACATCGATCCGATGGGCGTTCACACCGGCGACAGCATCACCGTCGCGCCGGCTCTGACGCTGACCGACAAAGAATATCAGATGATGCGCGACGCTTCGATCGCGGTTCTGCGCGAGATCGGCGTGGAAACCGGCGGATCGAACGTGCAGTTTGCGGTCAATCCCGCAACGGGCCGCCTTGTCGTCATCGAGATGAACCCGCGCGTTTCGCGCTCGTCCGCGCTTGCGTCGAAAGCCACGGGCTTCCCGATTGCAAAGGTCGCGGCGAAGCTCGCTGTCGGCTACACGCTCGACGAAATTCAGAACGAGATCACCGGCGGCGCCACGCCCGCATCTTTCGAGCCGACGATCGATTACGTCGTCACGAAGATTCCGCGCTTCGCATTCGAGAAGTTCCCCGGCGCCGACACGACGCTGACGACCGCGATGAAGTCGGTTGGCGAAGCAATGGCCATCGGCCGCACATTCCAGGAGAGCATGCAGAAAGCGCTGCGCTCGATGGAGACGGGCCTCACCGGCTTTGACGACATTCAGTTTGAAGGGCTAGGGCAGGGCGACGACAAGAATGTCGTTCGCGCAGCCGTATCCCGCCCGACATCGGATCGCGTTTTAAAAGTCGCGCAGGCGTTCCGCGAAGGCTTCTCGATCGAGGAAATCCACCAGTATTGCAAGATCGATCCGTGGTTCCTCTCGGAGATCAAGGCCATCATCGACACCGAAGCGCGTGTCATCGCGCACGGATTGCCGAAAACCAAAACGCAGTTCCGCGCGCTCAAGGCGCAAGGCTTTTCCGACGCGCGTTTGTCGAAGCTCGCGCGCATGAGCGAGGCGGATGTGCGCCAGGCGCGCCAGGCGCTCGACGTCACGCCCGTATTCAAACGCATCGACACGTGCGCCGCTGAATTCGCATCGCCCACCGCTTACATGTATTCGACCTACGAGTCGGGCCTAAGCGGCGAGCCGGTCTGCGAAGCCACGCCGACCGACAAAGAAAAAATCATCATTCTCGGCGGCGGACCGAACCGCATCGGCCAAGGCATCGAGTTCGACTACTGCTGCTGCCACGCGTGTTTCTCGCTGACCGCGGCCGGTTTCGAAACGATCATGGTCAACTGCAACCCGGAAACCGTTTCGACCGACTACGATACGTCCGACCGTTTGTTCTTCGAACCGCTGACGGCTGAAGACGTGCTCGAGATCATTCGCGTCGAAAGCAGCAACGGCAAACTGAAGGGCGTCATCGTTCAGTTTGGCGGTCAGACTCCGCTGAAGCTCGCAAGCGCACTCGAAGAGGCAGGCGTATCGATCCTCGGCACCTCTCCCGATGCCATCGATCTCGCGGAAGACCGCGACCGCTTCAAGGTGCTGATCGACAAGCTCAAACTCAGCCAACCGAAGAGCGGCATCGCCAGAACGCCCGGCGAAGCGCGGTCCGTTGCCGAGACGATCGGCTACCCGGTTGTCATTCGTCCGTCCTACGTCCTCGGCGGCCGTGCGATGGAAATCGTCCACGACGGCGCTGAGATTGACCGGTATGTCACGCGCTTGTCCGCGACGCTCAATAGCCCGTCAGAGCTTCTCGTGTCGGACAAGCGTCCGCTGTTGATCGACAGCTATTTGACGGACGCCGTCGAAGTGGACGTCGATTGCATCGCCGACGGCAAGGACACGTTCATCGCCGGTATCATGGAGCACATCGAGGAAGCCGGAATCCATTCCGGTGACAGCGGCTGCTCGCTGCCTCCGCATTCGCTCTCGGCTGAAATCATCGCCGAACTCGAACGCCAGACGCGTGAGCTTGCGCTCGCGCTGCGCGTCGTCGGCCTGATGAACGTTCAGTTCGCCATCAAGGACGGCCAGGTGTTCATCCTGGAAGTGAATCCGCGCGCATCCCGCACGGTGCCCTTCGTCGCCAAGGTCGTCGGTTTGCCGATTGCTGCGATCGCGTCGGAAGTCATGGCTGGCAAGCCTCTCGCCGAATTCAAACTGCGCAAGCCGCAGTTCGATCATATCGCAGTGAAAGAGGCGGTATTCCCATTTGCACGTTTCCTTGGCGTCGATCCGATTCTCGGGCCGGAAATGCGCTCGACGGGTGAAGTCATGGGAATCGACCGTGATTTCGCCATGGCGTTCGGGAAAAGCCAGCTTGGCGCCGGACTAAAACTTCCCTCGGGCGGAACAGTGTTCGTCTCCGTCAAGGAAGGCGACAAGGCACGTGTCGTGGCGCCCGTTCGGGAACTCGCGTCGATGGGCTTCAAGATCATCGCAACGCGCGGAACCAAACGATATTTGGAAGGTCACGGCATTGCGTGCGACGCAATAAATAAGGTGCTGGAAGGCCGCCCGCATATCGTCGATGCGATGAAAAATGGCGACGTGCAGCTCGTTTTTAATACAACCGAGGGGTCTAAGGCCCTGAGCGACAGCAAGGACATCCGACGCACGGCCTTGCTTCACCACATCCCCTATTATACAACATTGGCGGGGACGGTTGCGGTCACCCGAGCCATAAGAGCGTTAAATTCTGATACGCTTCAAGTGGCCCCACTTCAGGCTTTCGCGCATCGTTGAGCTGTTCGAAATGATTATAAACTGAACGCTTTCGATCCGGGCGGCCAAATTCCGCTGCGTTTCCCTGTCTAGCAATCCTTGAAAAACTATCTGTGGCGGAGCCCTATGCTCCGTGAAGTGTCCGTACGGACAGTTGGAGAAGAACATGGAACGGGTCCCAATGACGCTGGAAGGCCAAAAAAGCCTTGAAGAAGAGCTTCAGCGCCTCAAGTCCGTCGAACGGCCGCGTATCATCGCGGCCATTTCCGAAGCGCGCGCACATGGCGACCTTTCGGAAAACGCCGAGTATCATGCTGCCAAAGAGCAGCAAGGCCTCAATGAGGCCCGCGTGTCCGAGCTTGAAGACAAGCTCAATCGTGCCGAGGTGATCGACATCTCGAAGCTCTCCGGAGACACCGTCAAGTTCGGCGCCACCGTCGCGCTGCAGGACGAGGATTCCGGCGAGAAGGTCACGTACATGATCGTCGGCGAGACGGAAGCAGATCTGCGCCAGAAGAAAATTTCGATCACGTCTCCGATTGGCCGCGCCCTCATTGGCAAGAACAAGGGCGAAAGCGTCGACGTTACGACCCCAAAGGGAACGCGCACGCTCGAGATCTTGAAAGTCACCTGGTCCTGATCGGGTCCGACGATCTTGTCTCTATCGAATTGCGAAGCCGCCGAAAGGCGGCTTCGTCGTATTAGGTGCCCTTCGACTCGGTGCCACCGATGGGCACGCCCGGATCGCGCTTCGTGCGTTGGATCGTCAGAAACGTCTTCACGCTCGCAACATTGGGCGCGGCCGTCAGCCCGGTCAGAACGAAGTCCTGAAACTCGGGCAGGTCGCGTGCCACGCATCGCAGCATGAAATCGCTTTCGCCTGAGAGCATGTAGGCTTCGCGGACGAGGGGCCAGGAGAGCACGCGGTTCTCGAACGTGCGCAGATCGGTTTCTGCTTGGTTGTGAAGACGGACCATGACGAAGGCCGTGAGCGCAAAGCCGAGCCCTACCTCGTCGAGAAGGGCAGTATAGCCCGTAATGAGCCCGGCCTCTTCGAGCGCCCGCACACGCCGGAGGCACGGCGGCGGCGAAAGCCCGATTCGGTTGGCCAGCGCGATGTTTGTCATTCGGCCGTCCGCCTGCAGTTCCTTCAGGATCCGCCAGTCGGTCGCGTCGAGCTCTATCGGCATGGGGCCTCGTGCGTGAATGCGATAAGTAATAACAGGAATGTCGTTGGCCCGCATTGCATTTGATTTATTAGTCGGATGCAAACGGGCGCTCGGCAGTGCGGCCTCGACTTCGCCCGCGTGACCCATCACAACGACGGCTATGACATCCACCACGCCCCCCGCTGTTCGCCTGCCCAAAGGCTCGTCCGCCTGGATCTTCTCCGATGGCAAGGCGGGGCACGAGGCGCAGTGCTTAGGGGTCGTAGAGGCGCTGGGGCTGAAAGCCGAGGTCAAGCGCGTGACGCCGCGCGGCCTGTTCAAGTGGCTGGCGCCCTGGGGGCCCGTCGCTCCGGGAGAGCGCTTCGGCCAGCCTGGATCAGCATACGCGCCGCCCTGGCCCGCGTTCGCATTTGCTACGGGCCGGACGACCGTGCCTTACATTCGGGCTCTGAAGCGGCGTGCCGGGCTCGCGACCTACACGGTAATCCTGATGGACCCGCGAACGGCTCCGGCAAGCGCGGACCTTATCTGGGTTCCGGAACACGACCGCCGCCGCGGCGGTAATGTGATTACAACGCTGACGGCGCCGCATCGGTTTTCCCGTGAGCGGATCGCAAACCTGCGCGCCGAATGCCCCCCTGACATTGCCCGGCTGCCGCAACCGCGCATCGCCTGCCTGATCGGCGGACCGAACCGCGACTTCCGCTATAGCGCCGCTGACGAGGATCGTCTTGCCGAGAGCTTGACGGCCCTCGCCGGACAGGCAGGCCTGATGGTGACGGCCTCTCGGCGAACGCCGGAGCGTCTCGTGACGCGTCTCCGCGAAGCGCTCGCAGGATCGAACGCACTCTTCTGGGATGGAACGGGTGCCAACCCGTATCCCGATTTTCTCGCGCACGCCGACATGTTCGTCATCACAGCGGACAGTGTCAGCATGGCCTGCGAAGCCGCTGCAACCGGACGCCCGATCTACATATTTCGGCCCGAGGGGCGAGCCGAAAAGTTCGATCGCTTCCATGATGCGCTCGCGACGCACGGCGTAACGCGGCCATTGCCGCCGCCCGGCGCGCCGCTTGAACACTGGCAATACGAGCCGCTGCTATCCGCCGAGACCATTGCTGCGGAAATCGCGCTTCGGTGGCGCCGGCGCAGCGAATTGCTGCCCGGTCTCGTCAATCCGAAAACGGCGCGGTGAGCGCAAGCATGGACGCCTCCATCGCGAACCAACCTGAGCAACAGACGCGTTTCGCGGCGGCCGGAACCCTTGCGCGTTCGGAAGAGGCGGAACATCCGACTGGCAACAGACGGCGTAGGCTCATAATCGAGTTCGTGGTGCTGTTCCTCGTCATGCCATGGCTGATGCGGATCGCGGTCTATGACTTTCGCGTACCGATGTTCTACGCGCTCCCGCCTGTGCTGATCGGCTTCACCGCGTTCCTTCTGTTCGACCCGAGTTTTGATCTCCGTCGTGAACTACAACGCGGCATCACGCGCGCAACACTGATCTCGATCCTCAAAATCTTCCTGATCGGTTGCGTCGTCGTCGGATGCCTAGTCGCCCTTGTCATGCCGGAGCGTCTCTTCGCGCTAGCTGCTGAGCGTCCGGGAACGTGGCTGAAGATCATGACGCTCTATCCCTTCACCTCGGTGCTGGCGCAGGAGTGTGTCTATCGCGTCTTCTTTTTCCATCGCTATGGACCGCTCTTCAAAAGCCGCGTGACGCTGATCGTCGTCAACGCGTTCGTGTTCGGGTTTGGACACGTCCTCTTTCGCAACTGGATCGCCGTTGTTGGCACCTTCGCAGTCGGATTGTTGTTCGCCTGGCGCTATGAGCGCACGCGATCGTTCTGGGCGGTCTATTTCGAGCACGTGCTGTGGGGCTGGCTCGTCTTCACCATCGGCCTCGGGGTCTATTTCTTTACGGGCGTGAAAAACCCCGCGTGGTGAGGTCGGCAGGCCGCCTTGAGAAGTCTCACCATTCTTCCTATTCTATCTGCGGTGCCTGATCGCAATTGAGGAACCGCTCGCGATCGGCTAGAAGGCGCCAAACCCTCAAGCTCAGTCACAGAGGCGCCCCTGATGGCCGCACACCAATACGTTTACCACATGCACAAGCTGTCGAAGACCTATCCGGGCGGCAAGCAGGTGCTGAAGGACATCTCGCTGTCGTTTCTGCCGGGCGCGAAAATCGGCGTAGTCGGCCTCAACGGCGCCGGTAAATCGACGCTTCTGAAGATCATGGCCGGACGCATCGACGACTTCATCGGCGAAGCCTGGGCGGCGGACGGCATCAAGGTTGGCTACCTCCCGCAGGAACCCGAGCTCGACGAAACGAAAGACGTGCTTGGCAATGCCATGGAAGGCGTCGCCGAGAAGAAGGCTATCCTCGATCGCTATAACGAAATCGCCGCCAACTACACCGAAGAGACGGCGGACGAGATGACGGCTCTGCAGGATCAGATCGACGCGCAGGATCTCTGGGATCTCGATGCGCAGGTCGAGCAGGCGCTCGACGCGCTGCGTTCGCCGCCGGGCGATGCTGACGTCACGAAATTGTCGGGGGGTGAGAAACGCCGCGTTGCGCTGACGCGACTTCTGCTGTCGAAGCCGGACATTCTCCTCCTCGACGAGCCGACCAACCACCTCGACGCCGAAAGCGTTGCATGGCTCGAACGCTATCTTCGTGAGTACACGGGCTGCGTCATCCTCGTGACCCACGACCGCTACTTCCTCGACAACATCACCGAGTGGACTCTCGAACTTGACCGCGGGCAGGGCGTGCCGTGGAAGGGCAACTACTCGGGTTGGCTGGAGCAGAAGGCCAAGCGCGAAGCAACCGAGAAGGCGCAGGAAGAGGGCAAGCAAAAAGCTCTTTCGCGCGAACTCGAATGGATCCGGTCGTCGCCCAAGGCACGGCAGGCGAAATCCAAGGCACGCATCACGGCCTATGAAAAACTCGCGGATGAAGCAGGCCGCGAGGAGGCGGGCCGCGCCAGCATTCAAATCGCAACCGGTCCGCGCCTTGGTGGCATCGTCATCGAGGCAGAGGATCTGAGCAAAGGCTTCGGCGATCGCCTGCTGATCGACAATCTGTCGTTCAAGCTGCCGCCGGGCGGCATCGTCGGCGTTATCGGTCCGAACGGCGCGGGCAAGACGACGCTGTTCAAGATGCTGACCGGCGCCGAACAACCCGATTCCGGCTCCATCAAGCTCGGCGAAACGGTGAAGATCGCCTACGTCGATCAGTCCCGCGCGCACCTCGATGACAAGAAGACGGTCTGGGAGGAAATCTCCGGCGGCCTCGACCAGATGCTGCTCGGCGGCAAGAAGGAAGTTCCGAGCCGCGCCTACTGCGGCTGGTTCAACTTCAAGGGCGCCGATCAGCAGAAGAAGGTTGGCTTACTGTCGGGCGGCGAACGCAATCGCGTCCACTTGGCGAAGCTTCTGAAAGAGGGCGGCAACCTGCTGCTGCTCGACGAACCGACGAACGACCTCGATACCGAAACGCTCGGCGCACTCGAGGCGGCGCTCGAAGACTTCCCCGGCTGCGCCGTGGTGATCTCGCACGATCGCTTCTTCCTCGACCGCTTGGCGACGCACATTCTCGCGTTCGAAGGCGATAGCCACGTCGAATGGTTCGAAGGCAACTTCGCCGACTACGAAGAAGACAAGAAGCGCCGTTTGGGCGATGAGGCCGTTGAGCCCCATCGCATCAAGTTCAAACGCTTCGAGCGATAAGTGTGTGAGCGCGCTTCGGCGCGCTCAATACATTTGTAATGCGAGAACACCGCCAGGACCGATCATGAGGCCCCAGATCTCGTCGGCACCGACCGTCACAGGTTCGGCGTCGCCGCCCGCTGCGCCTTTAAGTGAATACGAGTAGGTGCCGGGTTTGACGTCGAGCTTAGGACCGTCAGGCCCGTTCTTCCCGGCACCCGCCTTCACTTTCACAGTCTTTCCAGCGATCGTGATCGTGGCGGGCGTATCGAGAATATTGCCGAACAGGATCGTGACTTGGCCGGGCTTCGGCATGAAGCCCGATGCTTTCGCTTTTGCTTCTTCGCGAATAGCCAGAGAGACAATCGTCTCGCCGTTGGCGCGCGAGAGCTTCAGGACGGCTGGTCCATCCGGCGTCGCGTAACGAAGCTCAGCTCGGTCTGCGGTGACGACAGCTTTTGCGGTGTCCTCAGTCCAATTTCGTTTGCCGAGCTCGCTACGATAAAAATCGAGAACGGCCGCGAGCTTGGCGCGCACGCTGGCATTGGCACCGCGCCGGAAGGGCGTCGACTCGCTACCGCTCAATGAATTCGGCTTGGGCACCGGCAACCCGCCGGCTTCGTCTGCAACGAGTGGTTCATCTGCCGCGTTGCTTTGATCCGCAGTAGACGGAGTTTCGCCCGAAGCCGCTTCGCCTGAAGCTGTTTTATTCGCGGCTTTGAAGACCGAACCCGTACCCATCACGTTGACCGACGACCCCATCTTCAGAATCGTCAGCGAAACCTCGTCGCTGCCTTTGCGAAACCCGAGCACGGTCATGTTCGAGCGATTGATGACGGACTTTTGCTCCGACCATCCGAGCGCTTTCATTTCCGTTCGATAGAACGCCGCGACCTGCTGCACACTCGACGTCGTATTGAATTCGAGCCGGCCGCTATCGGTCTCGATGCCTTCGGCGTTGGCAGGGAGCGGGATCGCTGCCGCGTTGCCAGCAAGCGCTGTCAAAGCTGGTTCGCTCTCGCTTTTTTCTGGTGTCGGTTTGGGCGAGGGAGCCTTGACGCCCTGAAGTGCCTCGGCCGTTGCCCGGCGCGCCTGGTCCATAATGTCAGCAGCAAGCGCATCCATCGCGTCGCCGATCTTGTCGGGCTTCTCGGGTGCGGGAGCGGGCTTCGGCTCTTCGACCGGCGCAGCTTTTTTTGCCACGATCAATTCCGGTGGAATGGCTTCGAGAGTGACGGAGGTCTTGCCGTCATCGTGGCGCTGCAACGACAGAACCAGCGGCTTCTTGTTGTCCTGCACGTAGTACGCGAACGAACCCTTGTCGGTTTTTACGTCGGCAGCAGCGGCCTTCGCCTCTTGCTCCTTCGACCATGGAGACCAACCGCGCGCAATCAACTGCGTGCGGAAATAATCGGCAACCGCTTCGACGGCATCGGGCGTTACGCTGGTCAGCCGCGGAACATTGTCATCGTAGAAGATGTCAGTCGCCTGCGGCGGAAACGGCAGGTCGTTGATAAGATTTACGAACGAATACGTCACGCTCGTAGCATTGTTCTGCGCTGGCGCTACCGTCACGTAAACGGAGAGACCTTGAGCGCCCTTTTTGAAGGATGCGAGCGACATGGTCTCGTTCGCTTGCGCAGTCGAACTTGGCGCGTATTGCTGCCAGCCGTCTTCAGTGAGCGCCTTGCGCGTCCCTTCAGCCGAGTCCGCCACCGGAGTGGATGTCGTGAAAATCGTGGTGGCAGGGCTCGCGAATACATCCTTGGTACCACTGACGCGCGGCAGCTTGCTGGCATCAAGGGCATCGGCTGCGAGAGCCGGGCCGGAAGCAACAACGATCAGTCCGAGCATTGCCAAGACGGACGTGCGAACAGTGCGGAAATGAATGGGCATTGCGTATGAACTCCGGAATTCAGCAGATGACGGAGCGAACGGGAATTGACTAATCCCACCGCTCCGAAATTGCCATAGCGAGTGCATCCGGAACTGGTCTGTGCCCAAGGGGACAGAAAAAAGCCGCGCTTTGAGGAGCGCGGCTTTGCAATGAACATTTGTGGAGAGCGGGATCAGCCGCTGCTGTTGTCGATGACCGGCAGCTGCTTGGCCTCGTCCGCGCTAAGCGAAAGTTTTACGCTGTCTCCGACGTTGGCAATCTTATCAGCCGTCACCGCAAATACCTTTGCGTTGATGCTGGCCGATCCGCCGAGCGTGACAAGAATTTCCTGAACTTTGCCGGAGTCATCGGACTTGACGCGGTTGACCTCACCGATCTGCGTTCCATCCGAACCGAATACAGCCGTGCCGATCTTGAGTTGTGTCGCGCTGATGTCCGAGCTTGCGGCGGCCGGAGCGGCGGAATCTGCAGCGGCGGCATCCGGGTGCTCATGCGTCGAGTGATCGTTCGTAGACTGATCGTCGCTCGGAGGCGCAGTCGCACCGTCACCATCGCTCGGAGCTTCATTTTCCGGAGCCGGTGCGGCTGATGGGGCATCATCCTCTGGCGGCGCGGAAGGCTGCTCCGCGTCTCCGGAAGCCGGAGCTTCCGTGCTGTCGGTCGATTGATCGTCCGGTGCAGCCTGAGGTTCGGTTGCCTCTGCGGGCGGCGCCGTTTCTTCCTGAGCGACGACGATTGAATCCGAAGCCGGATCCGATGCGGCTGGCATCGCAGCGCTGCCCAGAACCAATGCCGCGCCGATAGCTGCGCCTGCGAGGACGCTAAATTTCGTAGAGACCATTCTCGTTCTCCCTTACCGCGACGCGTTTCGGCGCTCGCGCCAGCGTCCCCCGATCTACGGAGCGCAGTTGCCACATAGAAGCCCGGCCTTGTCAATTGAGCACAACTGCCCAGTCGGAAACCGGCCGTGCGCGCTCGCCCGAAAGGCGCCCGCGCGCCTCAGATAGGAAGTGACAAGAGTGACGATAAGAGGACGGCAACCGGCAGGTGAAAGTTTTCCCCCGGATTAGCTCGAAAACGTTGCCGCGGCGCACGCCATCGTCCGATTAAAGACGATGCAGAGCGCCGCGGATGCAATCAGCGGCTGAGCGCCAGGATCAGCGCGCGCGGATTGTTGCCGTTCTCGCTGATGTAATTCTGGAACAAATCGTTGAGGAACGAGGTCATCCAGAAGCCGACGACCTGGGCGTCCCTGACCTTATAGGTGGAGCCCGATTTCACGACGAGCCAGCGAATGTCGTAGCTCTCGCCGGTACGCATGGTGATGCGCGCATCGACGTTCGTGCCACCGGCATCGCCGGGGCCCTGGCCAACGACAGTTGCCCGGGCGACAGGATACTGCGGCGCTGTCTTAGCCGCGTACTTGGCGATGAAATTGATCATCGCGGCGTAATACGCGGGACGCTCGGTTTTCGGCAGCGTGCGTGCGTGCGGACCGAGCGCAGTCAGCCCGATACCGGGCGAATCCATGTGTGAGCGCAGCACGTTGCTGAAGGCGACGACGCCGCCATTCCGTTGCGCTGCAATCAATTCGTTCTGCACCCGCTGCATGTAGACAGCAGGCGATTCCGCCAACGCGGCACTCGTCGTAAAGCTCACGAACGAGACCATGATCAGCGCCAGCCATTGCAGAGACCGGCCCCCGTTCCAAACTGTCATGTGTTTTCCCAATTTTTGCATTCGTCGCCCCTTATCAAATCTGGCGAATGAAGTCAGCCGAAACGATCGCTTGAGCCCTGCGCTGCCTCTCAAGCCGAGCCACTAGGGGTAGAGAAGCAACAATATCGTCAAAACGATGCCCCTCAGGCGGTCATGGCAACAAGTTCTGCGCCAGCGCCGATTGTTGGTGTTTCCGGACGCGCCGAGCGCGGGCCATCCATCGGCGGTCGGCGATTGAACCCAAGTGCTTGGCGCAAAGCATCAAGTTCGCCCTCTCCGATGGTCGGCGCGCTCATCAGGATGACGCTGCGGCGGCGATCGGGATGCACCAGCATGGCCTCGCTGCGCACACCCGATAGGGAAGACCGGAGATTGAGCGAAATGCCCTCGTAAGTCGCGAGAGGCGTCCGCCAAGCTTTGATTGAAAAGGGAGTTTTATCGATGACGCGAACCTCGCCGTCACCGATTTCAATCGAACGTTTGGAGAGCAACGCCATCACGATATTGCGAAGCGGCCAGCAGACGAGCCCGGCCCAGAACGCGAAGGCAACCGCCAGTTCGACGGCGATGAGCGGTTGTTCGGCGAGGGTCGCGCGAATGTCCGGCGATACAACGGCATAGAGGCCAAGCGCGACCTGCGGCAGCACGATGAGCGCGGCGAGCGTCAGCATAACGATGAGCCCGGGAAGCTGCGATCGGCCCGCCTTGGCCTGTTTCAGCGAGATCGGGAGACTCGTTTCGCCGGAAGAAAGATCAACAAACTCATAGCTCAGCTGCTGCATCACAAAATCCGCCCCCAGGCCTTACCGGCCAGGAGACGTTAGTCCGCGTTCGCTAAAACGTGGTTAAGCGAAGCTTCAAGATTGCACGGCGGCGCGGGATAAGGTAGCAAAATTGGCCTTGACACATAAACATATCTTTATATCTTATGGCCATGCCGCTGTCGGAAATCACAACACCGGATCTTGTAACGGCCTTGAAAGCGGCCGCTGAGCCGACGCGCCTGCGCATCCTGCTGCTGCTCGCCGGAGGGGAGCTGAACGTCAAGGATTTGACGCTCATCCTCGGCCAAAGCCAGCCGCGCATCAGCCGCCACCTCAAACTACTCTGCGAAGCAGGCCTGATTGAGCGCTTCCGCGAAGGTAGCTGGGTCTATTTTCACATTTCCGATCGTCAGCCCGGTGGCCGCCTCGCGCTCCGCCTTTTTGCCGACGTCGATCCGTCTGAGCCCGCCGTCCGCCGCGACCGCGAACGCGCTGAAGCCCTCAAGAAGGAACGCGAGGCTTCCGCTCAAACATTTTTCGAGAAGCACGCCGCCGATTGGGACCGCATCCGGTCGATGCATGTCGCCGAACGCGAGGTCGAGTCTGCGATGCTCGAAGCGCTGGGACCCGGACCATTCCGCTTCCTGCTCGATCTTGGAACCGGCACCGGCCGCACGCTCGAGCTATTCTCTGACCGGTTCGAGCGCGGTCTTGGCATAGACGTCAACCAGGCCATGCTCGCCTATGCGCGCGCCAATTTGAAAACCAAAGGCTGCCAGCAGGCGCAAGTCCGCCATGGCGACATCTATGCGCTCTCCCTTGCGGACCGGCAGGCTGACGCTGTCGTGATGCACCAGATTTTGCACTTCCTGTCCGATCCTTCGCTGGCCATTCGTGAGGCCGCTCGCGTGTTGGCACCCGGCGGCAAGCTGCTGATCGTAGACTTCGCTCCGCACGAACTTGAATTCCTTCGCACCGAAGAAGCGCACGAGCGGCTCGGCTTCTCGCACGATCTCATTGCGGGCTGGCTGCGTGACTCCGGGCTCGTTGTTCGCCAGGTCCGGGATCTGACGCGCGACGCTGTCGCCGATGCCGACATTCTGACCGTTACGATGTGGATGGCCGAACGGCCGGCAGATCCATTCGCAAAATCAACTGCGACAGCAGATATCGAGACACTTGAGGAGGCCAGCTGATGGCGATCAGCACCGAAAGTAAAAGCAGGCTGCTTGGCTCCGGCGACATCCTCGCGAGTTTTGAATTCTTTCCTCCGAAGACGGAGAAGATGGAAGAGACGCTGTGGACATCGATTTCGCGTCTTGCGCCGCTGCGTCCAGAGTTCGTGTCCGTTACGTACGGAGCGGGCGGCTCGACGCGCGAACGCACGCACACGACCGTATCGCGTCTGATGCGCGAAACGGAATTGCGCCCCGCGGCTCATCTGACATGCGTTGACGCGACACGCGCCGAAGTCGATGCCGTCGCTCAAGAGTACTGGGACGCAGGCGTTCGCCATATCGTTGCGTTGCGCGGCGATCCCGTACAGGGCGCAGGCACACGCTATGAGCCGCATCCGCAAGGCTACAAGAATGCAGCGGATCTCGTCGCCGGACTGAAGCGCATTGGCAATTTCGAGATCTCAGTCGCGGGATATCCGGAGAAGCATCCCGAAAGCCCGACGATCGAAGCCGACATCGAAAATCTGAAAGCGAAAGTCGACGCCGGAGCCGACCGCATCATCACGCAGTTCGGGTTCGATAACGTACATTTTCTGCGCTATATCGAACGCGTGCGCGCGGCTGGGATATGGGTCCCGATTTCTCCCGGCATCGTTCCAATTCATAATTTCAATCAAGTCGCGAGCTTCGCCAAGCGTGCGGGCGCCACGGTTCCGTCATGGCTTGCGCGTCGCTTCGATGGACTGGAAGCCGACTCCGGAACGACGCACCTCGTTGCGGCCGCCGTTGCCACTGAGCAAGTGATGGGGCTGGTCGACGAAGGCATCAAGAAATTCCACTTCTATACGCTGAACCGCGCTGATCTCGTTTATGCGATCTGCCACTTGCTGGGCTTGCGCCCGGCAGCGGCGGCTAACGCCAACGCAGCGTGACAGCTTTCAAGAATTGTGAGGCTACAACATGAGACGTAAAGCGAGTTGGGCTGCGCTGGAAAAGGCGGCGGCAGCGCGTATCCTGGTCATCGACGGGGCGATGGGTACGATGATCCAGAAGCACAAGCTCGGCGAAGAACACTATCGCGGCGAGCGCTTTCAGGATCATTCCAAAGACGTCAAAGGCAACAACGATCTTCTCGTGCTGACGCAGCCTGCGATCATCGAGCAGATTCACAGCGAGTATTTCGAAGCCGGCGCCGACATCATCGAAACCAATACCTTCAACGCGCAGCGCATTTCGCTCGCCGACTATCATATGGAGGAGTTGGCCTACGAGATGAACGTCGCAGCGGCGAAGCTGGCGCGCAGTGCCGCCGATGAGTGGAGCGCGAAAACGCCGAACAAATCGCGCTTCGTCGCGGGTGCAGTCGGGCCGACCAATCGCACAGCTTCGCTGTCTCCTGACGTCAACAACCCGGGCTATCGCAACGTCAACTTCGATGAGCTTCGCGAGGCGTATAAAGAGCAAGTCTTAGGGCTGATCGACGGCGGCGCCGATATCATTCTGATCGAAACGATCTTCGACACGTTGAATGCTAAAGCGGCAGGCTTTGCTACGCTCGAGGCATTCGAAGAGAGAGACCTTGAACTGCCGATCATGATTTCCGGCACGATTACGGACCGCTCCGGCCGAACGCTGTCGGGCCAGACGTCGGAAGCCTTCTGGTATTCGATGCGGCACCTCCGGCCGTTCTCTATCGGCTTGAATTGCGCGCTCGGCGCGGAGCTGATGCGCCCGTACGTCGCCGAGCTTTCGCAGGTGGCAGACGTCCGCATCTCAGCTTATCCGAACGCCGGTCTTCCGAACGCGATGGGAGAATACGACGAGGACGGCGAAGAGATGTCGTGCAAGATCGAGCCGTGGCTGGCCGATGGATTGATCAACATCATCGGCGGCTGCTGCGGTTCGACGCCGGATCACATCGCGCACATCGCCGCTCACGCACGCAAATACAAGCCGCGCGAAACGCCAAAGCTGCCACCGCGCCTCCGTCTTTCAGGTCTCGAACCGTTCGTGCACGGGTAACAAGAAAAATGACAACGACAAATGCAGCTCAATTGTTCATCAACGTTGGTGAGCGAACGAACGTCACCGGGTCCGCGAAGTTCCGCAAGCTGATCGAGCAGAACGACTACTCGGGCGCGCTTACCGTTGCGCGTCAGCAGGTCGAATCCGGCGCGCAGATCATCGACGTCAATATGGACGAAGGCCTGCTCGACTCCGAGAAGGCGATGGAAACGTTCCTCAACCTGATTGCATCGGAGCCGGATATCAGCCGCGTTCCGATCATGATCGACTCCTCGAAGTGGAGTGTGATCGAGTCCGGATTGAAGTGCATTCAAGGTAAGCCGATCGTCAATTCCATCAGCATGAAGGAAGGCGAGGGGCAGTTCCTCGAGCACGCCCGTAAGGTTCTGCGCTACGGCGCGGCCGTCGTCGTCATGGCGTTCGATGAGGAAGGGCAAGCCGATACAATCGAGCGCAAGGTCTCGATCTGCGAGCGCGCCTACAAGCTTCTAACCGAGAAGGTTGGTTTCCCGCCTGAGGATATCATCTTCGATCCCAACATCTTCGCCGTCGCGACGGGTATCGAAGAGCACAACGGATACGGCATCGCGTTTATCGAAGCGACACGGCAGATCAAGGAAAAGATGCCGCTCGTGCATATCTCGGGCGGCGTATCGAACCTGTCATTCGCGTTCCGCGGCAACGAGCCGGTGCGCCAGGCGATGCACTCGGTATTCCTCTACTATGCGATCCAGGCTGGCATGGACATGGGCATCGTCAACGCCGGTCAGTTGACCGTCTATGACGATATTCCGTTAGAGCTTCGCGAGCTTTGTGAAGACGTCATTCTCAACAAACGGCCTGATGCCACGGACCGTTTGCTCGACGCTGCACCGCGCTTCAAAGGCGACGGCACCGGTGGGAAGACAAAAGAGAAGGATATGTCCTGGCGCGAAGCCCCGGTCGAAAGTCGGCTGGCGCATTCGCTCGTGCATGGCATCACCGATTTCATTGAAGTCGATACCGAAGAAGCGCGCCTCAATGCCGAAAAACCGTTGCACGTTATCGAAGGCCCGTTGATGGCGGGAATGAACGTCGTCGGAGATCTCTTCGGCGCGGGTAAAATGTTTCTGCCGCAGGTGGTGAAATCGGCGCGCGTGATGAAGCAGGCCGTCGCTTATCTGCAACCCTATCTCGAAGCCGAAAAGTTAGCGTCTGGCATCGACCAGTTGCCGTCCGCCGGAAAAATCCTGATGGCGACGGTGAAGGGCGACGTGCACGACATCGGCAAAAACATCGTCGGCGTCGTTCTCCAGTGCAACAACTACGAGGTCATCGACCTCGGCGTTATGGTGCCCGCGGCGAAGATCCTCGACACGGCGCGCAAGGAGAAGGTCGACATGATCGGCCTGTCGGGCCTCATCACGCCGTCCCTCGACGAAATGTGCTACGTCGCGGCCGAGATGGAGCGCGAGGGCTTTGATTGTCCGCTGCTCATTGGTGGCGCAACGACGAGTAAGGTGCACACCGCGGTCAAGATCAACCCGAACTACCACAAGGGCCAGACGGTCTACGTTCTCGACGCCAGCCGCGCCGTCGGCGTCGTGTCGAACCTTCTCTCCGACACCGAGAAGACGACATACGTCGATAATATCAAGGCCGAATACGAAAAGGTTCGCGCCGCACATCTTGCCAACGAAGCCAAGAAACAGCGCATCACAATCGCCGCGGCGCGCGCCAACAAGTTCAAGGTCGACTGGGACAACTTCAAGCCGGTGAAGCCGACTTTCCTCGGCGCGCGGACGTTCTCGAATTTCAGTCTCGCGGCGCTAGTGCCCTATATCGATTGGACACCCTTCTTCCAGACATGGGAGCTGGCCGGACGCTACCCGCAAATCCTCACCGACAACAAAGTCGGCGCGGAAGCCAAGAAGCTGTTTGACGATGCGCAGATTCTATTGAAGCGGATTGTCGATGAGAAATGGGTAAAGGCATCGGGCGTTGTAGGGTTCTGGCCCGCGAACAGCATCGGTGACGACATTTCGCTTTACGCTGACGATAAGCGTCAAACCGAGATCGCGAAACTGTTCACGCTGCGCCAGCAGATCGCCCGTGATCCGTCGCGCAATCGCGCACACATCGCGCTTGCCGACTTCATCGCGCCGCGCGAAACGAATATCGCCGACTACATAGGCGCGTTCGCTGTCACAGCCGGTATCGGCGAAGACGAAGCGATCGAGAAGCACATCCCAAAGACGGACGACTACAGCCGCATCCTAGCCAAGGCACTTTGCGACCGGTTCGCGGAAGCCTTCGCCGAAGTGATGCACCAGAAGGTGCGCAAAGAACTCTGGGGTTACGCCAAGGGCGAAAAGCTCACGAACGATGACCTCATTCTCGAAAAGTATCAGGGCATCCGTCCTGCGCCAGGTTATCCGGCGCAACCCGATCACACCGAGAAGGCGACCATCTGGAAATTGATGGACGTGCAGAATTCCGCCGGCATCGAGCTAACCGAAAGCTACGCGATGTGGCCAGGTGCGGCGGTCTCGGGCTTCTATTACGCCAACCCCGATAGCCATTATTTCGGTGTCGGCAAGGTGGAGCGCGATCAGGTTGAGGATTATGCCGCGCGCAAGGGTTGGACCGTGGAAGAGGCGGAGCGCTGGCTGGCGCCGGTGCTGAACTACGATCGTGCGCCGCGCATCGTCGCCGCTGCATGACACTTTGATGTCGCCTCGCGCAAAATCGCGCGACGGAGAATGACAACAAAAAAAATCGGCGCGGTACCCATAAAGGTCCGCGCCGAACGTTCATCTGGCTCTCGCCAGTCGCATCAAAAGTTTCCCGTCTCGTTGGCTCCTTGGAGCGGTTCTCGCAGGATTGCCTTTGTAGTCAGTCTCAGAGCGTTAGACCACGCCTAGGACGATTGCGAACACGAACCCGAATGACAGAACTGCAGCAATGGTATTAAGCCCGAATTGCACTGTCATGACATGACCTCCTGATTCAGAAGGAACGAGTTTCGACGCCGCTTTCGTTTAACGAGACGCTACCGATGAGCTGCACTCTCTGACAAGCAAAAAGAGTTTTGCATTGCGGAGAGAAAGAACTTCGCGCTTGCGGTATGGCATCGGGAAAAAATCCAGATCAGGCTCGGCGTCAAACCATCAGTGGCCGGAGCAAAACCCACCACAATGCCGAAGGTTGCGCGATTGAATAAATTTATATCGTAAGGCCAGAAAACCTTCGCTGACGCGAATTTTGGCGCAAAATGCGCTGCACCAAAAGGTTCAGAAAAATTTGTTGGCAATCGGCTTCGCGGAGATAAGACGAGACAGAAATCGCGCTCGTGGGCCGCTGTTAACGCGATGTCAGGTCGTCACCAAGCGTTTGCGCAGCAGGATTTCGGCTGTTCCCTCTGCAACTAAATCAGAAAGCAAAGCCGTTCGCACGTAGCCATGGCTTTCGTAGAATCTGAGCGCAGACGTGTTGAAGTCCGAAGCGGCGATCCAGAGATTCTGAGCACTTCCGCGCCGCGCTTCACGCTCAAACCAGTCGAGCACTTGGCCGCCGATGCCCTGGCGCTGAAATGCGGGAAGCACGCCAAGAAACTGCAGATATGGTCCGCGCAGCCAATTCCGCTTCACCGATATCGCGCCAGCGAGCGCCCGCTCCGCATTGATTGTGAACCGTGCCTCGTCCGCTCCCGGGTTAGCGAGAAAGGCCGTCAGCGCCTCGGATGTGTAGCGGTAGTGGTGCCATGGGTCGATGCACGACAGCGCCGGGCCGAGCGTACCGGCAGCCGTGGCCGTCATCGGTTCGAACGTGACCTGAAGAGATGTCTTTCGTGAGCTCTGACTCATGTCAGTTCGAGCCACGAGTGGCTTTCGCAGTCGTGGCGGGCTTTACGCGAGCTTGAGGCTTCTTGACGGTGGTTGCCGCCGACCAGCCCTTCGTCGCTTTGTCGGCTGCGCCCGCGCCGTTTAGGGGATGATGCAACGCCGACAGAAAGTCATAGCGATTTGTGTCGCCCGGCTTGCGATCATAGCATTCGCGCGTGATGACCGGTTTGCCCATCGCGATCAGTTCGCTGACTGTTACGAACGTATACCCCTTCGCTTTGAGCTGAGGGATGGCGATCGGCAACGCCTCTGCCGTGTGCCAGCCACGCCCGTTCGCGTGATTGACGATGATTGATCCGGGCTTCGTCTGATGCACCATCGCGTTGGCAATTGCCGCCGCTGAGACGTGCGGATCCGGATCGCCGGTCGCTACGTCCCACTGAATAGCGAGCATCCCGGCGTCATTCACGTCCTTCATCGTGGCGTCGTTGCAGGCTCCGTAGGGAAAGCGAAAAACGCGAGGCTGCTGCGGAATGCTTTCGAGAGCCGACGGGCTCGTCGACAAGCACTGATTTGCAGCGAGACGTGCGCGCGTATCCTCGTAGGTTTTCTGCGGCGCGAGAATTTGCTGCCGAGCGATCGCGGGCGTAACAAGCCGCAAATTCTGATGCGTCTCCGTGTGATTACCGATTTCGAACAGCGGGTCGAGCATCAGTTGCTGAATGCGCGTCTGGTGGGACACCATCCACTTTCCGCCGGTGAAGAACGTCGCTTTGACGCCCTGCTGGCGCAGATAGTCGATTATGCGTCCTTCATATCCGGCAATCTCGCCGCGCTGCTCACACAGGTCGAACGTCAGCGCGACCGCCTTCTGACCGCCCGGTATATCGACACGCCGGATCGCGCCGCGAAGTTCCGGGGCGACGCCAGCCGCAGGTTTGAAGTCGCCAAGTTTTTCCGGGCGATCGAAAGAACGATTGCCCTTTTGCGCGGCCTCTTCGCCAGCGACCGCGGAAAGCGCGCTCGGAGGGAAGCACGCGCTCTGCAGTGCCGCGTTTCCTGCAATCGCAGAACTGCCGGTGAGCAGGAGGAGGGCTCCTGCAATCTGAAACCGGCGAAAGCACTGAGGAGCGCGCGTCATGTCATGCGCCTGTAAACTTCGGTTTGCGCTTTTCGAGAAAGGCGCGGCGGCCTTCCGCGTAGTCGTTACTGGCGAAGCACTTAGCCACCGCCGCGTCCAGAGCATGCATATCCGGATCTTCCGGAAACCGCGAAATTTCATCGATGATGAATTTTGACGCGGAAATCGAGAGCGGCGCGTTATCGGCAATCTCCTGCGCAAGTGCGCGCACCGTCGCCTCGATGTCGGCTTTGGAAACAAGCTGGGAAATCAGTCCCATCGCGTCCGCATCGGCGGAACGGAACCGGCGGCCCGTGAACAGCAGCAGCTTGGCCTGATCGGGTCTGACAGCCGCAAGAATGGGTTGCACCCAACGCGCGTTGTAGCCGATGCCGAGCCGGGCGGCGGGAATGGCGAACTGGCTTGTTTCATCTGCAATTCGCATGTCGCAGCAAAGTGCCACTCCAAGACCGCCGCCGAGGCAAAAGCCCTGGATCATCGCGATGGTCGGCTTGGGGCAGCCAATCAGAGCGTTGAACGCCGCGTCGTTCAGCGCGTCGTACGACCGCGCGCCATCGCCGGTTCGAGCGCTCTCGAATTCGGAAATGTCGGCGCCCGCGGAGAAGGCCTTGTCGCCTTCGCCTCTGAGCACAATGACCCGGACGTCCGGGTCGGCTACGGCCGCCTTAATCTGGGCCGGAATGGATTCCCACATCGCGCTGGTCAGCGCGTTCATGCGCGCTGGGTTGGCGATCGTTATCCAGGCGATGGCTCCGTCCTTAAAGGTGCGTAAAGCCGGAACGGAGATCTCCGCGTCTGACATTCGGTGGATCCTTTCGTGTTTCCGGCCATTTAGTGTGTATTCGATAGTCGGGCAAATGCGTCCGCGGGTGGCAGATGAGCGCGGCCAAGTATATATGAGGAAAGGCCGGGCAATTGACCGGAATGCTGCGGCTCGTTAATCGCCTTCGTGCAGAATAAGCAGGTACGCGCACGGGCCCGGCCTAGCCGTGTTGGCCGGTGACAAGAGGTTACCAGTGTCGAAATCCAGTATCGCGCCGACCAGGGTGCAAATCGTCGATCCGATCTGGGCCCAAGTCCGGACCGAGGCCCAGGCCGCTATGAAGGCTGAGCCTGCGCTCGGCAGCTTCATTTTTGCGACCGTGCTGAGCCAGGAGCGGTTCGAGGACGCGATCTGCCACCGTCTCTCGCAACGCCTCCACCATTTCGACGCCGACGCGGGCGTCATTTCGCACACGTTCCAGAATGTTCTCGCTGAGGATCAGGATCTCGGCATGATGTTCCGTGCCGATCTCGCCGCCGTTTACGACCGCGATCCGGCCTGCACCCGCATGATCGAACCGCTGCTGTATTTCAAAGGGTATCATGCCCTGGCAACGCACCGTTTCGCTCACGCCCTCTGGCGCCGCGGCCGGCGAGATTTCGCGCTGTACCTACAAAGCCAAAGTTCACGTCTCTTCGCGACGGACATTCACCCGGCGGCCCGGTTTGGCCAGGGCATTATGCTCGACCATGCAACCGGCCTAGTGGTCGGAGAGACCGCCGTCGTTGGCGACAATTGTTCGTTCCTGCATGCCGTTACGCTCGGCGGCAGCGGCAAGGAAACAGGTGACCGTCATCCCAAGATCGGCGACAACGTGCTCGTCGGCGCCGGTGCCAAAATTCTTGGAAACATCAAGGTCGGCATGTGCTCGCGCATTGCAGCGGGCTCGGTCGTGTTATCGGATGTCCCCGCCAACGTCACGGTCGCCGGCGTGCCGGCAAAGATTGTCGGCAGCGCGGGCTGTGCGGAACCCGCCCGCTCAATGGAGCAGGGCTGGATCGACAACTTCGGCGGTCTGTGACCGCTCACCAGGAGAAATGAATTGAAGAAAGATGAATTAGCGAAGCTCCAGAGCTATCTCCGCAAAACGTTCGGCGCGACGACGCTTGAAGTGAAAGCGCAGCCGAAAAAGGATGATATGGCCGAGGTCTTCATCAACAACGAGTTCGTTGCCGCGCTCTATCGCGAAGAGGAAGACGGAGAGATCTCGTATCAGCTCCAGATGGCCATCCTGGACGTCGACCTCGAAGGCGTGTGACCGGCGAAAGGCTCTTTGAATGGCTCTCTATAATCTCGATGGCGTCGGAGTTTCGACCCCCCCCGGCGGCTCCTTCTGGGTGGCGCCGAATGCCATCGTTATCGGCAAGGTGAAACTCGAAGAGGACTCGAGCGTCTGGTTCAACGCCGTCCTGCGCGGTGACAACGAGCTCATCACGATCGGACCGCGTTCGAACGTGCAGGACGGGTCTGTCCTGCATACCGATCCAGGCTTTCCGCTAACAGTCGGCGCCGATTGCACGATCGGCCACATGGTCATGCTGCATGGCTGTACGATTGGCCGTGGCTCGCTGATCGGCATCGGCTCGATCATTTTGAACGGCGCGAAGATCGGCGAGGAGTGCGTGATCGGCGCGAACACTCTGATCCCGGAGAACAAGGAAATCCCGCCACGTTCGATGGTGGTGGGCTCGCCCGGCAAGATCGTGCGCGAATTGAGCGATGAGGACGTAGCGCGCTTTTCCGCCGCCGCGGGCCGATACGTTGCAAACTGGAAGCGCTATGAGGCGGGCTTTGTCCCCCACGTGCCAGATCCAGGTCTCGCAATGCCCTAAAATAAAAAAGGCCCGAAATTTCGGGCCTTTTTTATTGTTCTGATTTTGCTTAGCGAAGGGTTTCGATGCCTTCGAAGCCGCGCTCGATTGCCGGATTGGACTGCACGCCCGCAAGAGCGGCCGGCGTCGCTGCATCGTTCGGATCGAGCGAAACCCAGACCTTGGGATCGAGATACGATTGACGCATCACGTAATGATAGGGCGTCTGGTTCCAGAGCCGCACAACGTCGATCTTGTTGTCGAGGATGAAGTCACCCTGCGTCGTGCGCGCGGTCAGCACGGCGTGACCTTCGTTCTTCTCGTCACGAACAACCGTCATCAGCAGCGCGCCAGCAGGCCAGCCGCGTGCGATCAGGCGATGACGTTTGAGGAGAGCATAATCCTCGCAGTCGCCACGCGTTTTAGGCAGCGTCCAATACTCAGTGACGCCATAAATCTCCATATCCGTCGCCGGTTCGATCTCGTGATTAACCTGGCGGTTAACACTATCGAGGATCGCAAGCCGCTCGGGCGTCGCTTCGAAGCGCGCGTCGTTCTTTGCTGTCGCAACGCATTCCTGCGGCATCGACTCGCAAAAACGAACAAACCCATAGGGAGGCTGCGAACTACCGTAAATCCGCATGAATTCAGGTGCGCGCGTCGCCGGATTGACGATTGCTACCTGCTGCGCGACTGCCGGCATGGCCGCCGCAAAAACGCCTACGGCCACACCAATGGCCACGCTACCGTACATCATGATACGCCCTCGAACACTGTACGATACAATACGCGAAACACTTGTTTTTAGCATAAACACCGGCCTCGGCATTCGCGCCAAAGGTAGATAAAAATTTATCGGAAAGAATTTGGCAACTCGGCGGGCGATTTGAGGCATCACACAACCAACGCAAAAACGATCATGGAAAACTCTCGCGCATCGCCTCGGGCGACAACAGCGACAGGAACTGGAGGCCGATGCCGTGCTCATGGTGTCGCCGTACGATCGCCCGTGACTTTCCGGCGACCACAAAGCTCCCGATCGGCGGGCGCGCGGGCGTGCCGATAGAAGCTCCGGATGCGGATAAATCGAGCAATTCGACGTCGATGATTACGCCGTCGTCGACCTTCAACGTTGTCCGCCGTCCCCGGGTTCCAACGCGTTCGTGAAGGCGGACTGCCTGTTCGGGATAGTCCTCCCGGTTGATCAGCCACATAATCTGCGCGGCGAGTTTTTCCCGCTTGTGCTCTGTGACCTTGAAAGCAAAGGCAAAGCCGCCTTCGGTCAGGCGCGCAACGATGCCCTCGACGCCGCCGAGGTGCTCGAAATAGGCAACGACCCGCTCGCCGATTTCTGGAACGTGAGGAGTGAGCACCGCGGCGCCGCCAACGGAGACGTCCTTCATCTCACAGGTGAACTCGCTACGATCGGAGCGCATGTAGCGCCCCGAGAGCGTCAAAGGCAGACGGCGGTGCTTCCGCGAGTCGAATGCCGAGTGCATATCGGTCGAACGCGGGAGGTCGCGAAAGGGTGTTGTCAGCACGGACATGACCGATCCTCAAGCCCCTCAGGGAGCCGGACTTAGAGACCGTGCCCTCGAAAGCGGCGAGGAAGTGCGGCCTACCCTCGAACTATGCGGGGAGCTTCTTAATGAAGCGCTAATGGGCGGGTCATAATTGACGACCCTGCTTGGCGCGGCGGCCCTTTCGCGCCAAAGGGTTAAGTTTCTTCAAATTCGATTCAATCCTCTTGCCGCCGGTGCAGCCCGCCGTCGTAGACGCGAAATTGGCGCCGGTCGGATTTCACGATCCGTGCTTCGCGGATTGTCGGCAGAAATGGCGTCTGGCGATGCGAGAGCGCGACCAGGTCTTCGCTCGTTGGCCGGCCGTCCGGCCAAACCACGCTGTGGCTCACGAGCTTGCGGCGGGTGAGGGGAACGTCGCCAAGCCAGCAGGGTCTCTCAAGAGGCGTGCACGAGCCGAGGAAGCGTTCGATTGAAGAGCCGGTGTGGGTCAGCGGCAGTACGAGGAATTCAAAGGCGACCGAGTAGCCCGTGGCGCTCTCGGCGCCGATCTGAAAAACGCCAACCGCGCCTTCCGCCGTAATGAGTGTCATTTCCCGCTGAAGCGTTGAGCGGTCGCCAGGTTCGAAAAGGTCAAATAGGTTAACCCCGCGAAAGTCGACGCCGAACGCTTCCGAGATCCGCGTGCCGGCCAGCCGGAAGCGGATGGTCCGAGCATCGATGCGCTCCAAAATGAATGTGTCAGGAAGAAACGCGGCGATCGCCGATGGTTCAATCTCGAAGCGTTTGGGTGCAAGCCGATCTCCCCTCAGCCTGTTCCAATAGGCGAATAGGGTTTGGCTGACGGGATCTATCATGCGAGCTTTCCTGAGCCTGTTGGGGCGGTCAGGCTTGGATGCCTGCCCGTTCCATTCCGGCACATCCGTCAACCGGCGCGCCGCAACAGGCGAAAAAAAGCATCGTTCATGCCAAGAACAGCAATGCGATACCGGGCGCGTCGCTTGCTCGCGTTCGGGCCCGCCGTTAACAACGTCTCGTCCGGCGCGTCGTTCGGACTTTGAAAGACAAAGAGGTTTCGGTGGCAGAGCGAGAACCAATCTTCAACGTTCCCGGCTGCGTGCTGGCCGTTCTTGGCGTGCTCATCGCAGTGCACGTCATCCTCTCGATGCTGTCTCCGGACGATTTCACGTGGTGGTTTCTGGCGCTCGCTTTCATTCCGGTGCGCTACGCGGGAATGGCGAACGAACTCCCGGGCGGAGATCTGACCGCGGTGACCTCGTTCGTCACGCACATGACCGTGCACGCTGACCTCATGCACTTGGGGTTCAATGGGGCGTGGCTGTTGGCGTTTGGTTCCGTGCTGTGCGCGCGTCTTGGCAGCCTGCGATTTCTGGCCTTGTCGATTGGCGGCGGGATATCGGGCGCGCTGTTGTTCCTGCTTCTCAATCCGGCGCTCGCTGCTCCAGTGATTGGGGCGTCCGGTGCGATCTCGGCAATGATGGGCGCGGTCATGCGCTTTCTCTTTTCAGCGATGGACCGCAACGAAGGCTATCTGCTTCGTCACGATCCGCGCGCGATACCGGCTCACTCGCTTGGTGCCGCGTTAAGAGATCGTCGTATCTTGTCCTTTTCGCTCGTTTTCATCGCGATCAATCTTCTAGCCATTATCGGCTTCGGAAGTTTCGGCTCACAGGGATCGATTGCCTGGGAGGCGCACGTCGGCGGTTACCTTTTTGGATTATGTGCATTTGCGCTGTTCGATACCGCGCCGCACAAGAATAATCCGCCTTCACCGGAATTCGATTGAGTGCTTGCAATCGCACTGATTATGCCTCAGCCTTCAAATAGTTCGCCGTTAAGAGTGAACGACATCTGGGTCGAAACGCAGCGGAATACCGAGTGAATCTGGTTGTTCGCCGTTGTGGAAACAAAACGCCGAAGCATCCGGTTCTTTCGTTCGGTATATCGTTCCAGACGAAAGGAGGCCTACCGTGATTATCGGGCAAATACTCAAATCGAAGCCGCGCGGTGTGATGACCGCGAGACCGGAAGATACCATTCAGGAAATTTCCTTGCGGCTTTCGAGCCGCAAAATCGGCGCCATCGTCATCATCGACGAACGCGGAAAGCTGAATGGCATCATCTCTGAGCGCGATATCATTCGTCTGATTGCAGAGCATGGTGAGAAGGCTCTGAAGATGCCAGCCAGAGATGGCATGACACGAGGCGTTGTGTCCTGCACGCGTGAATGCTCGATCGACGAGATCATGGAAACCATGACGCGTGGGCGCTTCCGCCATCTGCCGGTGGTCGAAGACGATTCCATCATCGGGATCGTTTCAATCGGTGACGTGGTCAAGCACTACACCGCTGAGGTCGAACTCGAAGTCACCGCGATGCGCGGTTACTTGGCCACGGGCTGAATCGCGTCGACGAGTGTACCTGCTTGAGCGCGCGCACGCTCAAGCTGCCCCTGCGGCCGCCGAGAGTCGCGCGTACTGATTTCGCTGAGCAGATCATCAAGCTGCCGATCGACCGCGACGCGACCGCGTTCGATCGCTTCTGCCGCGCGATGGAAATCAAACAGTCCGATATCCTGCAGTCTCGGCGAGATCATCGCATCCGGCGGATCGCCTGCGAGACGCGACCGTGCAATCCGGTCCTGTACGATATTAAACGCATCCACCATGACAGTTGAGATGCCAGGAGCGCCGTCGCCGCGTCCGAAGATCTGCCGGTAGAGAAGTGCGCGCACGCCCTTCTTTTCCTGCTTCGTCTCTTCTTCCGCGAGGAATTCCGGATCGTCAGTCTCGACGTCCACCGCCTGCGGCATGGAAATAACGCTTCCACGTCCGAGAATATCAAAGTTCAAATTCACAGCGATCACGTAGCGCGCACCAAGCGCACGGCAGACCGAAACCGGAATGGGATTGACGAGCGCGCCGTCAAAGAGCCAGCGTCCGTTGACTTTGACGGGCTTGAAGAGACCCGGAAGCGCATACGATGCGCGCACAGCGTCCACCAGCCGTCCGCGCGACAGCCAATGCTCATGGCCCGTACCAATTTCGGTGGCGACAGCGGTGAAGCGCGTCGGAAGATCTTCGATGTTGCGATCGCCGAGATGCTGTTCCAGCCGATCGCACAGACGCTGGCCACTGATCAGGCCGTTGCCTGCAAGATTGAAATCGAGATAGCCAAAAACGCGTTTCGGCGTGAGGTCCGACGCCCAGCGTTCGAGATGTTCGAGGTGTCCGGCGGAGTAGCAGCCGCCAACGACCGCGCCAATCGAGGTTCCGGCAATGATGTCAGGCCGGATGCCGGCTTTCTCGAGTGAGTTCAACACTCCGATATGAGCCCATCCGCGAGCGGCGCCGCCACCCAGAGCCAATCCGACTTTTACCTTTGCCGATCCCGCCATTTGGCGCTCCTGAGCATATCGCAAGCCCATCAGCTTGCCGAGCTCCCATCGTTCGATGGCCCACCCGGATACTCGACAGATGCTAACGCCGGGGCATTAAGGGGCCACTACCAATAGGTAAGCAATGTATGAACTTGAACAATGGCAAACGCCGCTACCGAGACGCATGTGCGGTCAGCGAATTTTGCTTGGCCGCGCAATGTCTGAACGCTCCAGAACGGCGCCACTGGGCTTACCGGCAGTCGGAACGACACGGCGGTAAAAGCACGACGCGGCACCGGTATGACAGGCAACTCCATTGCCTTCGACGGTCACGGTGAGCCAAAGCACGTCCTGATCGCAATCGGTGCGCACCTCAGCGACCCGCAGGACGTTCCCGCTTTCCTCTCCCTTTTTCCAAAGCTTCGCACGAGAGCGGCTCCAGAAATGGGCAACGCCGCTTTCGAGCGTCAACCGCAGTGCCTCGGCATTCATGTGCGCGAACATCAGGACGGCGCCGGTCTTCTGATCGGTCGCGATCGCCGCGATCAGTCCATCGCGATCGAAGCGCGGTTTGAAATCGAGTGTCGCTTCTATTGTGTCGTCGCCATGCGTCGGCGCCGTTGCATTGTCGCTCATGAAATTAAGTCTCGCATGATTCTCATTCGCGCACGGCGGCCGTGAAGCGCGCGCGCAATTCGCTGTCGTGTTCGAAGTCGCCAAGAAAGCGGAATGTCACCGTCTCGACATGGGGCTGCTGCGCACCGCGCGCGGCCATGCAGTGATGCCGTGCGGTCATCATGATCGCTACGCCCTTCGCATCGAGCCCCTCCATGAGAGCTGCCGCGATCTCACCGGACAAACGCTCTTGCGTTTGCAGACGGCGCGCAAAAATGTCGACCACACGCGCGATCTTCGAAAGCCCGACGACGCGGTCCTTCGGTCGATACGCAACATGCGCCACGCCGAAGAACGGCGCGATGTGGTGCTCGCAGTGGCTCTCGAAATTGATGCCCTTCAGCAGAACCATATCGTCGTAGGCGGACGGATCATCGAACGTGCCAGCCTCAAGCTCCGCGATCGGGTCGGCGCCGTAGCCAGAGAAGTACTCACCGAAAGCATCCGAGACCCGGGCGGGCGTTTTCTCGAGACCCGGGCGCGCCGGATTGTCGCCACTCCAAGCGATAAGCGTTCTAACGGCGTCTTCCGCCTCAGATCGCGACGGACGACGCGGGGACAAAGGAGTAACTTGGCTTGAAAGCGGTGATTTCTTCATGTCTGTGGCCTTATCCCTGTGGCGGCGCGTGGTTCTCGCATTCCAGGGTGGGGCACTATATATACGATGCCCGGTATAATTCGACGAGGCGCAATGCCCATTTGTTAATATTGGCGGGCACCGCTCGATCCGTTTAGAAGACCAAAATGCCCGATCTTGATGAAATCTATAACACGCGAATTCTCGAACTCGCCGGTGCGATCTCTCGCGGCGAGCGGCTGGAGCATCCGGATGCGCGTGCAACGGCCCATTCGAAACTATGCGGCTCCACGATAACGATTGACCTCTCGCTGCGCGACGGCCGCGTCAGCGACTTCGGCCAGACGGTGAAGGCGTGTCTGCTAGGGCAGGCCGCGGCCTCCGTCATGGCGCGCGAGATCGTCGGCTCGACTCCCGATGAGCTTCGCGCTGTCGGACGCCAGATGCGCGCAATGCTTAAAGACGGTGGACCACCCCCGGATGGGCGTTGGAGCGATCTGGCTGTGCTGGAGCCCGTCCGGAACTACAAGGCGCGGCACGCATCTACTTTGCTTGTGTTCGATGCTGTCGAGCACGCCTTGGATGAGATCGTGGCCGACCACGCGGAACCCACCAGAATTACGCGCTAACCTTGACGCGAGAATATTCCCCCCGAACCCCTCAGCCCTGGTCTTGCTTCGAAACGCTGTCGTCTGTCATGCTCTTTGCCATGTGATGGCAAAAGCCGCAGGACTCGGGTGAAATTGGAAGTGGCTGTCTTCTCTGTCAGCGCGTATTCCACTACATCTCGGCAGAGTTCATCGACGGCCGCAATCGCAATTGTCGTATCCGCGCAGACCACCAGGCGCCGGACGTAAAAGGGAGAGACGTAATGGCGCCGCAGAGCGACACCGCGGATAAGGGGCAAGCCGACGGCAGATCGCCGATGGGTATCGTCAAATGGGTCTTGATCGCAGGACTTGCCTTGCTCTCAATTTATGGCGTCCAGGGAAAGACCACCGCCGAAGGTCAGCTCGCCACCCTTCGCTCTGAAGCGGACTCTTTGAAGAAGGCCGTTGACGAGGCCGATCAGGTTCGCAAGTCGGCTCAGGAAGAGATCGATCGCCTGAAAGCGAGCAACACGGATGCAATGCGCCAGGTCGAAGAAGGCAAGGCGGACGTTTCCACCGCCATGGCCAAGGTGTCCGAGCTCGAGAACAAGGTGAAGGCGCTGACCGGCGAGGTCGACAATTTGAAGTCGAAGCTGGCGGCCGCTGAAGGCGACGCAGCGAACACGCGGACGTCGCTCGACGCGAACAAGGCCGAACTCGAAAAAGCCAAGGCTGGCGCCGAGCAAACCAAGGCAGACGCCGATTCCGCGTTGAATTCGCTTCGTAGCGAGTTGGAAGACGCGAAGACCAAGCTCGAGGCAGCCCAGAAAGACGCGTCGATTGCAAATGCCCTGCGTGGCGATGTGGCAGACCTGAAATCCGAGCTTGAGGCCAAAACCAAGGAGCTGGAGGCCGCCAAGGCCAGCCAGTCAGGCTCCAGCACCCCGTAAGCTCGTCACAGACGGCGGCGCGAGAGGGGAGAGCCTCAAGCGCTGCCGCAGCGGCGGGTGTGACACGATGCAATCGTCGCGGACCGCTTCATGTGGGTTTATGAGTTGAACCCATGAGCCGGATCGCCAAGGCGCTGCTCAAGGCGCCGATCTACGTCTATCGCTACACGTTCAAGCCGTTGGTTGGGTGGCAATGCCGCCATTGGCCAACGTGCTCACAATATGCGCTGGACGCAATCGAGCTGAACGGCGCGTGGCGCGGTTTCTGGCTGACGCTCTCGCGCTTCATCCGCTGCGGTCCGGGCGGCACCCATGGCGTCGATCCGGTGCCAGACCTCCGCGCTGTCCGCCACCCGTTCGCCCCCTGGCGCTACGGCCGCTGGCGCTAAACCGAGTCTCGCGTCATCTTCGGCCAAACGAGCAACGCGAGTGCTGGCCGGCAGTTTTTCGCCCGCACGGTCAATTCGCAGACTTGACGACTCCGCCCGCCAAGCCCATTACGCCAACCCAAATCGTCTTACGCCGCGCCCGTTAGCGGCGAGTGAGCAAAGGAGCCCGCGATGACCGACGTCACCATTACGTTCCCCGACGGCAAACAGCGCCAGGTGAAATCCGGCACAACGGGCTTAGAGATCGCCAAGTCGATCTCGCCGTCGCTCGCCAAGCGCACTGTCGCGATGCAGCTCAACGGCATCCTCTCTGACCTTTCGGACCCGATTTCCAAAGACGCCGAGATCAATTTCGTTGCTCGCACCGATCCTGCGGCGCTGGAGCTGATCCGCCACGATTCCGCGCACGTGATGGCCGAAGCCGTGCAGGCGCTCTGGCCCGGCACTCAGGTGACGATCGGCCCGGTGATCGAAAACGGCTTCTTCTACGACTTCGCGAAAGAGCAGCCGTTCGAGCCGGACGACATTCCGAAGATCGAAAAGAAGATGGCGGAAATCATCGCCAAGAATGCGCCGTTCACGAAGGAATTCTGGTCGCGCGAGGACGCGAAGAAATTCTTCCGCGACAAGGGCGAGATCTTCAAGATCGAATTGGTCGACGCAATTCCCGAGGGCGAAGACCTCAAGATCTACAAGCAAGGCGATTGGCTCGACCTCTGCCGCGGCCCGCACATGACGTCGACCGGCCAGATCGGCAAGGCGTTCAAGTTGATGAAGTTCGCAGGCGCCTACTGGCGCGGCGACAGCAACAATCCGCAGCTTCAGCGCATCTACGGTACCGCGTTCGCAACCGAAGACGAACTCAAGGCATACCTCCACCAGATCGAGGAAGCCGAGAAGCGCGACCACCGCAAGCTCGGCCGTGAGATGGATCTCTTCCACTTCCAGGAGGAAGCGCCGGGTTCCGTCTTCTGGCACCCGAAGGGCTGGTCGCTTTTCGAAACGCTGATCCAATACATGCGCCGCGCCCAGATCCGCGCTGGCTATCAGGAAGTGAATTCTCCCGACATGATGGAGAAGCACTTCTGGGAGCTTTCCGGCCACTGGGAAAACTACGGTGAGAACATGTTCACGACCGTCCTGCCGGACGAGCGCGTGTTCTGCTGCAAGCCGATGAACTGCCCCGGCCACGTGCAGATCTATAAGCACGGCCTGAAGAGCTATCGCGACCTGCCGTATCGTATCGCTGAGTTCGGCAAGGTGCACCGCTACGAACCGTCCGGCGCGCTGCACGGTCTTCTGCGCGTGCGCCACTTCACGCAGGACGACGCGCACATCTTCCTCACCGAAGATCAGATCATGGAGGAATGCCTCAAGATCAACGATCTGATGCTGTCGATTTATAAGGACTTCGGCTTCGAGGACGTCTTCATCAAGCTTTCGACGCGGCCCGAAAAGCGCGTCGGCGCCGATGCGCTATGGGACAAGGCCGAGAAGGCGCTCTCCGACGTGCTCGAAGAAGTGAAGCGCCGTTCGAACGGTCAGATCAAGACGGCGATCAATCCGGGCGAGGGCGCGTTCTATGGACCGAAGCTCGAATACGTTCTGAAAGATGCCATCGGTCGCGAATGGCAGTGCGGCACCACGCAGGTCGATTTCAACCTCGCGAGCCGCCTCGGCGCGTTCTACATCGATGAGCATTCCGAGAAGAAAACGCCGGTGATGATCCACCGCGCGATGTTCGGCTCGCTGGAGCGCTTCACCGGCATCCTGATCGAAAACTACGCCGGACACTTCCCGCTGTGGCTCGCGCCGCTGCAGATCGTCGTCGCGCCGATCGTGTCGGATGCGAACGACTATGCGAACGAAGTAGCGGAGAAGGCGAAGGCGCTGGGCCTGCGCGTCGAGACCGATCTTCGTAACGAGAAGATCAACTACAAGGTCCGCGAACACAGCCTTGCGAAAGTGCCGGTTTTGCTCGTCGTCGGCAAACGCGAAGCGGAAGAAAAGAAAGTCTCCATCCGCCGCCTCGGCTCGCAAGACCAATCCGTCCTCGGCCTTGACGACGCTCTAAAGGCTCTCTCCGACGAAGCCGTGCCACCGGATTTGCGTGGCAAGCCCATGACGAGCTGAAGGTTGGACGTATTTTTTGGGATTCCTTCTACACAAGAAGGCATCCCTTTTCTGTCGACGATGCAAATGCTGAAGGCATTTGCAGAACGATCTTACAATCGCCAGCGCAACCTACTTCGAGAGTTCAAAACGGAAATCAATCTCCGTTGCTTTCGCATCTCTGGCATGAACCTTCAGCTGGCCGTGCATACCTTCGTAAGCCCCGGTTCCGCCAGTAACTGCCAACGTCGCATCCTTCGCATCGTAAAAAGGACCTGCCACCGAAATCTGGCCATCGGCTAAAAATGTCGTCCAGTTACATTCGTAGGCCTCTGCCACCACGGTGCGTATGCAGACGCCGTTGTTGGTACCGACTTGTTTCTCGTTCTTGGCATCGAAGATCGTGTTAGCAAAAGTCATAACGTCTCCGACGCTGTCTCCAGGCGCGCCAGTATCCGTTGTTGTCCAATTGCTGTTGTGTTCAACGAGAACAACCGCAACTTTGTCTGCCAGGGCCTGCGAGGACGCCCAGAAGGAAACGAAAGTTGCGCTAAGGACTATGCGAGACGCGACGCGCAGATGCTTCATGGCGAACCTGTTGAATGAACGTCTGACAGATTAAGATTGTTTGGAACGCGTAAGGTCCAGACGCCTTTCAACTTCTGAACCGCGGCGGTCGGGCTACTTACCTTGGATCGCCTTCACGTCAGCGGTGGTTAGACCTTTGCCGCCGATGCCCCAATGGCCACTGGCAACTTCGTGGATCCGAACCCAGGTGACGCCACGCATTGCCTCGCCCTCGATCTCGACCATTGCGTCGGTGATCTTGGCGATCATTTCCTGTTTTTGGGCGGCATCGAAAACACCTTCAATCAACTCAATATCGACCAGAGGCATAGGGTATCCTTTCGAACAACGCTGATGCGGCGCTCCGAATTGCCCCGCTCATCGCGACTTACCCTGCGCTTCTGACGTGCCGCTAGTTCAACAAATGAACTCCGCCAGTACAGATATGGAACTGGCCTGAACTGTGGTCCTGCCGTAGTTTCCGGCACATCGATCGCGATGCCGATTGCGGAGGTTTTCTTTGTCCAGTACCGGCTACAATCAGTTTTGTCCGGTGGCGATGGCCGCCGAGATATTGTGTTCTCGGTGGACACTCATTCTCCTGCGAGAACTCGTCGTCGGGTCGACGAGGTTCAATGACCTGAGGCGGGGTATGCCTCGGATTTCTCCCGCTCTTCTTTCGAAGCGTCTGAAGGAGCTAGAGGCAGCAGGTATTGTGTCACGCTTCCCTGTGAACGCAGAGCCCGGCGTCTATGAGTACAGATTGACCGAAGCGGGACGGGCCTTGAAGCCGATCATCGAGGCTGTCGGTCATTGGGGGCATCGATGGGTGGAGTCAGCGGCGTCGCTGAAGAATCTAGACCCAAATCTTTTGATGTGGGACATGCGTCGCAATATCGATCCCAAACCGCTGCCAGCGCGACGCACCGTTGTTCAAGTGATTTTCGCAGATCTGGATGAGGCGAGCCGAAAGTGGTGGCTGATCGTTCAGCCGGGTGACGATGTCGATCTATGCTCCGTCGATCCCGGGTTCGATGTTGATCTTTATCTAGCGACCGATTTGCGGACCATGACCGAAGTGTGGATGGGCTACGTCGACATCGCGCGAGCTAAAGATGACGGTCGGATTATATTCACCGGCAATCCCAGTCTCGAAGCAGACTTCAGATCATGGTTGCGGTTGAGCGGATTCGCGAGAAAGGAAAGATCAATTACGTAACGTCAGACCGTCTCGCCTCTTCGCAGATAGGCTGATCTCAACTCGGTTCCAGCAACAGCCCGGCAACGCCCGCCGACAAATTGAAGCCTGACTGCCCTTCGACGCTGAGCGGCTGCAGGAAGATCGATTTGCTGAAGCCACCGACGAGGGCGTTCGCGCTGCCGCCGTAGCCGATGGACATGCCGGCCGTCAGCCCGCCGTAGTTTCCAGCAAGCGCTTCGTCCGGAACTTCAAGTGTCGGTCCGAGAACCGTCCAGATGAATGTGCTGCTGTTCTTGTAGCCGAGGTCGAGACCAACCTTCGTAATCGTCGCCATGTAGGGATAGTGCTTGCCACTGATGGCGGTGGCGAAAACGCAATGCATGACCTCCTTTGACCCGAGGATCAGGCTCACGTTGCCACGACCTTTGCACGTCAACGTTCCAAGCGCGACTTTCGGCGCAGCGGCGACGGCAACTGGCAGAAGCGCCGTCGCGGCAAATGCGAGAGACGCGCCAGCAAGACGATAGGCTCGGCGCGAATGGCGAAGCATGAGAGTGTCTCCTTGAATACCACCGGCCAGCGTCCAGGCAGACGAGCACGGCCGGTGGTCTGAAACTGACGCGGGGGAATACGAACGGATACCAAACTATTCCGCCAACGCGACCGTTCCGTGGCGGCAAAGCGCCAATACTCGGAGCGACGACAACGCGGGGGTAGCGAAGCAGCGTCGCTCTGTACTGAGCGTCTCGCCGTTCACTCCGCCTCGTAACGCTCCTGCAGTTCACGTGTCCGCGTCGTCGTCTTTTCGGTCATGCATCCAAGAACGGCAGCAGACGTGCCTGTGCCGCCGGACCATTCCTGCGCGGTCAGATGCTTGCAGTCCGCGTCGCGATAGCCGACCCAAGCCCGCTGCGCCTTACGCATCGCACCTTCGTACTGAGCCGAGTCGTAAGGCTCGTCGAGATCGCGCTCCCGCGTTTTGCGAATGGCGCGGCGATACGTTTTGTTCAGTTCCTTGTCGGCGGCCGTGAAGTCGCGATCCGCGCAATAGTTGATCTCGTATGTCGAGTTGGCCTTTGCGCAGTTGATGCCTTTCGAGCGCGCTTCGGCGGCGGTCGAAAGCGCCAAAAGCGGCGCGAGAGCGGCAAGAGAAATGGCGAGTGTCAGTGCTTTCTGCATGGCGGGGGATCCGTTATTTGCGATGCTGTGACTCTGCCTGCATCGCGAATAACGAGGAAGTCATCGCTCGGCAGAAGCAGGAAAGGGCAGGAAGCGCGAAACACTCCCTATTTGCCGTTTGCTATCTCTGGCTTACGATCTGGGAATGCAGAGGCTGCCTTACAGCTACCGCAATGATCCGGCCGTCCCGCCGTTCGACGATACCTCGCCGCTCGTGATCTTCGACGGCCACTGTGTACTCTGTTCAGCGGGCATCGATTGGATGCTCGCACGCGACCCCGACGGAACGAGCCGTTTCGCTGTCATACAAGACGCCATTCCGCGCGCGCTCTACGATCACTACGGTTTTGATGCAAATACGTTTGACACGTTCATGGTGCTTGATCGCGGCATGCCCTACACGCGCTGGCAAGGTGTGATCGCTGCAGGACGCACGTTGCCCTGGCCGTGGGCCGTGTTATCGGCAATCGCGCGGCTTGTGCCGAACGCGATCGGTGACCACCTGTATGATTGGGTGCAGCGTCACCGCATTTCCTGGTTCGGCGCGCGCGATGTTTGCCGCCGGCCGAACGAAAAAGAGCGGGCGCGATTTCTCAATTCTGACGGTAATCCCGCGTGGGTTGCCATTCCGGCCGAAATTTCACAGTCTAACGCCGGATAAGCGAGGATATATGAGCTGGCTCACCGACAAAGATCCTATTCGGGGCGACGCAAAATCCTGCGACGCGATTGAAGACGTCATCATTCCACGGTCTCATGATCTCGGCGGCTTTGAAGTTCGTCGCGCGCTTCCCGCGGCAAGCCGGCAAATGGTCGGACCGTTCATATTTTTCGATCAGATGGGCCCGGCTCAATTTCTTGCCGGAAAAGGGATCGACGTTCGCCCGCATCCCCACATCGGCCTCGCGACGGTGTCATTCTTGTTCGACGGCGAAATGTTTCATCGCGATAGCCTTGGAACGGCGCTTTCGATCAAGCCGGGCGAAGTCAATCTGATGACTGCAGGGCGCGGCATCGTTCACTCCGAAAGGACCGAACCCCAGCTTCGCGTCGATGGTCAGAACCTGTTCGGCATCCAATCCTGGATGGCGCTGCCCAAATCGCATGAGGAATCCGATCCGGGGTTTTCCCATCACTCGACGTCGGATCTGCCACGTCTGGAAGGTGAGGGGAAACGCGTGAGCGTCATCATGGGAACGGTCTACGGCGCCACGTCACCGGCCAAGTTTCCGCACGCGAGTTTTTATGCCGAAGCCGTGTTGGCACCCGGCGCTATTTTGCCTCTCGACCCGGATTACGATGAGCGTGCGGTCTATGTCGTCTCGGGACGCATCGACATCGCGGGCCAGAGCTTCGAAGGCGGGCAGCTACTCGTCTTCAAGCCGGGCGATCGCATCTCGATTCTTGCGGAAACGAATGCGCGCCTGATGCTGCTCGGCGGAGAACCGATGGATGGGCCGCGCCACATTTGGTGGAACTTCGTGTCCAGTTCGCAGGAGCGTATTGACGCGGCGAAGGAAGACTGGCGGCAAGGCCGTTTCGATATTGTCCCGGGAGACGAGCAAGAATTCATCCCACTTCCCGAAAATCGCTGAGCGAAACTCCCCATCAGCATGATTTTGTTCAGCTTACGTTTACCCAGTCGCCTAGAATTTGCTCTCTAGTGCTCTTAGAACTTGCACCTCGGTCTATCATGTTGGACCGACGGATGAGCATTCGAGCGCGTGAAGCACACGTTCGGAAGCTCCGCCGAAGTCAGCACCGGGAACCTCATTCGGGATCAGGGTGTTGGTCATAAACGAAGCAAAACGCTTGCGTACACAACTCGGTTTCCCTCATCCCGGAGCCAAGTGTGGACGGAAGCGCATCACGTAGCAGAGCTAGCTCGGGAGAATTGAATGCGTAATTTCATTTTGGCAGTAGCCTTTGCCTTGGGTCTCGGCCTTGCCGGAACCGGCGCACAGGCTGCCGCTGTTGGCAGCAACGTTTCGGGCATTGAATCGGCCGCTCGCGCCGATGCCTCATCTTTGGTTGTGAAGGCTGGTCATCGCCATTGGCATCATCGCCATTATCGCCATCGCCATAATCACTGGCGTCACCGTCACTACCGTCATCGTCACTATGGCTGGCGTCACCACCACCACCGCCATCATCGCCACCATCACCACCGTCACCACCACCATCGTCGCTAAGACCGATGGTGCCCGCTATTCTTTCTATAGCGCGGTGAAGTCATCTGCAGGGGACGGGGACTATCCCCGTCCTCTGTACGTTGGGACGCCCTGATCGGGCAGCCAGACGTCCTTCGGCAGTGAACCTGTCTGCCAGAACACGTCGATCGGTATCCCGCCCCGCGGATACCAATACCCGCCAATCCTCAAATACCGCGGCCCAATGAGATCGGCGATGCGCTTGCCGATGGCGACCGTGCAGTCCTCGTGAAACGCGCCGTGATTGCGGAACGAGGCGAGGAAAAGCTTCAGCGACTTGCTTTCGACGAGCCATTTCCCCGGAACATAATCGATCACGAGATGCGCGAAATCCGGCTGACCTGTCACCGGACAGAGCGACGTGAATTCGGGTGCCGTGAAGCGCGCTGCATAATGCGTATCGGAATGAGGATTGGGCACACGCTCCAGTTCGGCCTCATCCGGTGATGCCGGCAGTCCGACTGACTTCCCCAACTGCTTGACTGAAGGTGACTTGCCCGCCATCGCGCTCTCTACTCCGCCGCCAACCGCTGCTCTGCAGACGGTCCTCGATAGATGCAACCTTCGCCGCAACTGTCACGATGCACTTCCACCTGCGCCAGTCCTGCAACGCGGTTTGAAAGCCGGTTCCAAATCCAGATCGCGATCCGTTCGAGGGTCGGCGCGGTCAATCCTTCAATCTCGTTCAAGAGACGATGATCGAGTGCATCTTCGGTTTCGCGCAGCGCATCAGCAAGCGCATCGAAATGGAAGATGTAACCGGTGTCTGCGTTGGGCTCGCCTTCAATGACGATACGCGCGCGGAATGAATGTCCGTGCACGCGCGCGTTGGCCGTTCCTGGCGCCGCCGACGGCAGAAAATGGGCCGCCTCGAACCTGAATTCCTTATAGATTTGCATGGCCGCTCAATAGGGGATTTCCGCCGTTTACGCCAGTCCACCGGGCAAATGGGTTCGCGGCAAGCTGGCGCGGGGCATCGCGTTTCCTTAAGGAATCCCGAGCATTTTGTGGGTTTGCAGCGAAAGGCGCCAGGCCGGGTTCGCCTTGCAATAGGCCACCGCGGCGCGCGTATTGGCTTCCTGCGCCGGACCATCCATAGGCTGCAGGAAGCGAAATTTGAAATCGAGATCGAGGTATGCCGCCGGATCGACGCCCGATTGCGGATAGACGAGCTTCAACTCGTGACCTGACGTCTGCAGCAACTCCGATCCGGCTTTCGGCGAAACGCAGATCCAATCGACACCATCGATCACCGGTAATGTCCCATTGGTTTCGATCGCGATGGTAAATCCCGCAGCGTGCAACGCGTCAGCGAGCGCCTGGTCGACCTGCAGCATTGGCTCGCCGCCCGTCAGCACGACCAACGCATCCTTATCGTGCGCCGAACATACGGCGCGGCATGCCTGCGCCAAAGACTCCGCCGTGCGGAATTTGCCGCCGCCGTCTCCATCGGTGCCGACAAAGTCAGTGTCGCAAAACTGACAGACCGCTGCTGCGCGATCGGCTTCCCGCCCGTTCCAAAGGTTGCAGCCCGCAAACCGGCAGAAGACAGCGGCGCGTCCGGCGTTCGCGCCTTCACCCTGCAGCGTATAAAAAATCTCTTTAACCGAATACATGACTTGCTGGGCTCGTTGCCGTTCGCTGGCCGTCGGCAGATGCGCCGATTATGCCGTCTTTTCTTGCCATTTTGCCCATCCGTCCGCGCGCAAAACGCAAGCAGGACAGGTGCCGCATCCATAACCCCAGGCGTGCCGGTGCGTCCGGTCCCCGAGATAGCACGTGTGCGTATCCTCAACGATGAGGTCGATCAACGCCGATCCGCCGAGTTCGTCGGCCATTGCCCAGGCGCCGGCCTTATCGACGAACATCAACGGCGTCTCGATAACGACAGACCGATCAAGGCCGAGTGAGAGAGAGCGCGCGAGCGACTGAATGGTGTCATTGCGGCAATCGGGATAGCCCGAATAATCCGTTTCGCACATGCCGCCAGCAAGCGCACCGATGTCGCGCCGATAGGCCAGAGCTGCCGCATACGTGAGAAACAGTAAATTTCGCCCTGGAACGAATGTCGTCGGCAGGCCGCTCGCCGCGAATGTGATCTCGCTTTCGCGCGTCAACGCGGTGTCGCTGATGGACTGGAGCGCAGGCAGATCGAGCACTGCATCCTCACCGAGCGTACTGGCCCAAGAGAACGAAGCCGAGAGCTTCTCGCGTATGATCTCGCGTTGCCGGAGCTCGACCGTATGCCGCTGCCCGTAACTGAATCCAATCGTCTCGACGCGGTCGAAACGCTGCAATGCCCAGGCGAGCACAATCGTCGAATCCTGGCCTCCAGAAAACAGAACAAGCGCCGCGTTATCGGTCACGACTTAAAGGCTCCGTCCGTCAAACATGCTTGGTCTGAGATCGCCTGCATCAACACCATCGAGGCAGCGAACGTTGACTGCCACCATCGGTCCGCTGGTGCCCTTTTCGCCGCGGGCGAAAGAAGCCACGCCGCAGACTTTGCAGAAGAGATGATGGATCGTTTTGCCGCCAAACTGGTAGTCCGTGAGGTCGCTGTCACCCGAAATCAAATTGAAATTTGCGGCGGGTACGAACGCAAGAATGGATCCGCGTTTCTGGCAGATCGAGCAATTGCAGCTCACCAGCTGAGCCAGATCGGTTTCGACTTCGAAGCGCACGTGACCGCAGTGGCATCCGCCGGTCCAGGTCGTAAGGTTTGACATGTCGTGGAACTCCCTGGTCTGCGGACCTAGCCTAAAGGGTAGGGCAGTCTTGGCCCTACGGGACTTTGCCGTCGGCGCGATACCGTCTAATAGTCGGCGCGAACGTCTAACAGACGCGCCCAATCATCAAGAATCAACCCTATTTGAGGATCGCTCATGACATCGATCGTCGACATCATCGGCCGCGAAATTCTGGACAGCCGCGGCAACCCGACGGTTGAGGTAGACGTACTCCTCGAAGACGGCTCGGAAGGCCGCGCAGCGGTCCCCTCAGGCGCCTCCACAGGCGCGCACGAAGCGATTGAACTGCGCGACGGTGACAAGCAGCGCTACTTCGGCAAAGGCGTGCTGAAGGCCGTGGAAGCCGTTAACGGCGAGATCTTCGATGCGCTCGCTGGGATTGACGCAGAAGACCAGCGCGGTATTGACGCAGCTTTGATCCAGCTCGACGGAACGAAGAATAAGAAGCGCCTCGGCGCCAACGCCATCCTCGGCGTGTCGATGGCTGTCGCCAAGGCAGCAGCGCTGGCGAATAGCCTTCCGCTCTATCGCTATATCGGCGGTGTGAACGCGCATGTTCTGCCGGTGCCGATGATGAACATCATCAACGGTGGCGCACACGCCGACAACCCGATCGACATTCAAGAATTCATGATCATGCCGGTGTCCGCTGAAACCTGCGCGGACGCGATCCGCATGGGCGCGGAAGTCTTCCACACATTGAAGACGGGCTTGAAGGATGCGGGCCATTCGACATCCGTCGGTGACGAAGGCGGCTTCGCGCCCAATCTCAAAAGCGCTGAGGAAGCGTTGACCTTCATCGTCAAGTCCATCGAAAAGGCTGGCTACAAGCCGGGCGAAGACATCGTGCTCGCGCTGGATTGCGCATCGACTGAATACTTCAAAGACGGAAAGTACAATCTCGCAGGCGAGGGCAAGGTGCTCGATAGCGCCGGCAATGCGAAATATCTCGAAGCGCTCGTCAATCGCTTCCCGATCGTCTCGATCGAAGACGGAATGGCCGAAGACGATTGGGCCGGATGGAAAGCTCTCACCGAGTTGCTCGGCAAGCGTTGCCAGCTCGTTGGCGATGATCTTTTCGTCACGAACACCGAACGCTTGGCAGACGGCATCGCTAAGGACACCGCGAACTCGATCCTCGTAAAGGTCAATCAAATCGGCTCGTTGTCTGAAACGCTCGACGCCGTCAGCATGGCTCAGCGCGCAGGTTATACGGCCGTGATGTCGCACCGTTCCGGTGAAACCGAAGATTCCACGATTGCTGATCTCGCTGTCGCCACGAATTGCGGGCAGATTAAAACTGGCTCGCTCTCGCGCTCCGACCGGTTGGCGAAATACAACCAGTTGATCCGCATCGAGGAAGAGCTCGGCGACGTAGCGCAGTACGCCGGAAAGTCGATCTTACGGCGTAGAAACGCCTGAGATTGCAGCGCGCGCGACAACCGCGCGCGGAACCAATCGAAGCTATCCTGAGTTTGCGCCTCAGAGTTTTTTAGGGGGCAATGTGTTGTGAGCCAGGCTCCTTGAATTTGGCAGTACAGAAGTCAGTCGTTCGTGCAAGCACGAGCCGTGTCGTACAAAATCATCATGCGCGCGCACGCGTCGCGCATGATTTTCGCCGTCGTGCATGGAGATCGCTGACGCGCCTTCGGGCGCAGGGCGTGTCATACGGCATCGCTAAGCCGATGCCGCCAAGCGTCGATCAGCGCGCGCGGAACGTTCATCCAGAACTGGGCTGTGAGTTTATGACTCCGACGAACGTGGGCTTCGGAGGCAAGCTGCGCCGTGTGGTGGGGTTGACATCGGACGTCACGCTGCTCGTGCTGCTCTCGCCAATATTCCTGGCGTGGTTCGGCTACCACGGCATTCGCCGCATGATGCGGTCGCAATAGCGTTTCCGAAACTTGCAGATATCTATGCCCGTCACGGTTATCGCCGCGGGCATGTTGATGGCGAGGCCATCCCACGCCTATGATGCCGCGGAACGCCACGCGGATCTGCGGCAGTCATGGGAGCCTGACGACAATGAGCGAACTGGATACCGCGAAAGCGAATTCGATCGCCGGTCGATCATATCTCCGCGCCGGTCTTCTCGGCGGCGCGCTCACGCTCGTGCTTTATCAGCTGCTCCTCTTCTCGTTCGCTCCGGAATGGTCTTACGCAATCGCGTGGGCAGCAGGTCTCGCTCTCGCTGCTCTGCTGTTTCCGCCGACGTTGTTGTCGGACGCGCGTCTCGGCTGGCAAGGTCAAGCTGTAATGGCGGTGATCCACGTCGCGTCGTTCCTTTTGGGCTTGGGAATCCTGCGGGCCATCGTTGAGCAGACTGGAATGGAACGGCTGGCGATCTTGGCGTCGGTCCTGGCGACGGCGGTGTTCGTCTTCCTGGCCATGCGCATGGCATTCCGCCCGGCGGGACAATCTTAGCGCTGCCGAAACGGGGCAGGGCTCAGTAGCGGCCATTTCAATCCCGGCGTGCAGCCAAGTCGGAGTTGAACCTCCAGCACCGTGGCTATTCGGAGACGGACGCGACGCATTTGAACGGACCCGAACTCCATTCAATGACGGCACCGACCGAGCTTCCTGTCGCGCCGCCTCTTCAACCCGCTGTCCTGCAAGCAAATTCGAATACGGGAGACGCGAGGGAAAACGTTCCCTCTCCGCTGGGGACAGGCGGTTGACAACCCCTTGGCCAACTTGGCTTCTTACCAATGTTGATCTACAAGTCAGCCGCCGCTTTTTTGGCGCTTAGGGGAGAAGACCAATGCAAGTAAAATGGGGCGCAATCGTTCTGGCAGCCGCCGGCCTGGCCCTTTCTGTGTCGTCGGCCGATGCCCGCCGTTGGGATCACCGTGGCGTGTGCAAGGCACCGCTTGAAGGATCCGCAACCGGCAAAGGAATTCTCGGCAAGGGCAGCGAACGCGCCCGCGAAGCCGCACGTTACAACTGGGAAGACGAAGCCGAAGCTCGTTACGGCCGCGCATTCGCGAACCTGAGCCGTGCGCGTGGCGTTCGTTGGGATTGCGCGCGTAACGCCGTTGTTACCGCGAAATGCGTCGTCATCGCCAGACCGTGCGCTGCCCGCATCAGCGGTTAAGCGCAGCACGATTAGAGACGGATCGAGTGCCGGATGCGCGAATTGCGCGTCCGGCATTTTTCGTATCAGACGCCCACTCTCAGTCGAGACGAAGTCGACCGACGTCCAGCGATGTATCCATCCCTTCATTTGAAAGCCGCCTCGTAAGGTACGTTGCCAAACACCTGTGCCGCGCGGAACGCTGGTTCTATTGAACAGCGCGCTATGCCGACTGCGCAACAACCGCGCGAGGCATCACAATGGCCTACAATACGAACGGAAAAGCGCCGCGACGAGCGATGCTTGCGAGTGCGATGTGCGTGGCGGCAGCGCTTCATGGGCTAATCCACGGAACGCCGGATCTGTCCGACAGCATACGCGCGCTCGTCTTGCTGACGCTCGCAGTCGGCATCTGGTCTTTCCGAGAAAGTGCGCGTCCGCTTGGCATGTCCTGGCGGGAGTTCGTAACGAAAACCCGCCAATCATAGAAAGCATACTTCGCTTGTCCCAAGGCAGTTACCGCATAAGGCCTTTTCGCGATCAATCTGAACCATTTGGAAAGTAGCCGGACAAATCCCGATAGTCCGTATGCAAACGCATGCTAAGAAGAGGCTCCGGCGACGCCAGTTCCAATCGTCCATGGGGCTTCCGTGAGACTCATCCTCCTTTTTCTGCGACGCGTAGCCATCCTCGCGCTTGGCGTCGTCAGCATTTGGCTGATCGTTGATGTGTTCCGTTTCGTCGACCATCGCACGCCGACAATTCTGGCGCTCGCCATCACCTACGCGCTCGCGGCGTACGTCATTCTTCCGCGCGCTGTCCGCATGGGATTGAAGTTTCTTCAGCGCAAGCACGTGCCACGTTTCACAGTCACCGGAGATGGACTGCCGGGCGATCCGGTGAACCTCGCCCTTGTCGGAACGCTAAGCCAACTCCGCGCCGCGTTCGCTGCAGCGGGCTGGGTCGAGGCGGACAAACTGAACCTCATGAGTTCCTGGCGCATGGCGAAGGCATTCGTGCTCAACACGCCATACCCGACGGCGCCGTTCAGCACGCTCTATTTGTTCGGCAGGGGACAAGACATCGGCTTTCAGAAAGCCATCGGCGATAGTCCGCGCAAACGTCATCATGTTCGCTTCTGGGCGCAGGATGCGGCACATGCAGAGGCAAACGCACGTTCGCTCGATTTCTGGCTCAACAACGATAAGCCGAGCGGAGATGGCCTTGCGGTTTGGGTCGGCGCCGGAACCCGCGATACCGGTCTCTCATTGACGCGCCTCACGTTCCAGATCACGCACGCAACCGACGCGGATACGAACGTCGAACGCGAGTACATCATCAGCGAGCTAAGTGGCTGCGGAGTCATCCGCCACGCAACGTTGTTCAAACCGGGCGAGGGCTTTGGGCCGGTCAACCGCTACATCACCGACGGCGAAATCGCCGTCGCCGAACTGCACGTAACCGGCGCGCTCATCGGAGCTTGAGCCGTGGGTCGCGGAATGTGAAACCGAGTCACGCAAGGTTACGTGCCCGTCTCCTCGGGCCGGCCGGGCTTGAGCGGAAGATTGCCAAGAACGAGGCTGCGTGCGCCGAGGTCGTACATCCCGCCCACGAGTTCCAAAGACAAGCGCTCGGCGTCACGCCGCCGAATATCGGTAATCACGATCTCTCGTTCTTCCTCGGAGACGTCCATCATCTCCAGCGCTTTGTCAGCGAGGACGAGTGCCGATTCAAAGGTCTCGCGGATCTGGAAGTCGGCCCCGGCATGAGTGAGCGCGGCGGCATGCTCACGGTCGATCGCCCGGACCAGAACAGGAACCAGCGGGAACTCCGCCTTGACGAGTTCGGTGATCTTGAGCGCCGCTTCCGCGTTGTTCACCGCCACGATGATCAGCCGTGCTTGAGCCGCACCGGCGGCATGCAGGATGTCGAGCCGAGTGCCGTCGCCGTAATAGACCTTGAAGCCAAAGTTCTGCGCATCGCGGATCAGGTCGGGATCGATCTCGATCAGGGATACCGAACAGCCATTCCCGAGTAGTGGCTGGCTGACGATCTGTCCGACGCGGCCGAAGCCAACCATCAAAACACTGGCGGACAGGTTTTCCGCAACCTCGACGCCGTGAAGCGAGGGCGGACGCTTCGGCATCAGCCGGTCATGGGCGATGATCATGAGCGGCGTCAGCGCCATCGAGACGATGATGGTGGCGGTGAGAACGGCGTTTGCCTCGGCGTCGATGAGGCCGACTTGCATCGCGGTAGCATAGAGCACGAAGGCGAACTCACCTCCCTGCGCCATCAGCACTGCGCGCTCGATCGCTTCACGATTGCCGGCTCGGAACAGCCGCGCAACGACATAGATGCCGATCATCTTCAGCACCATGTAGGCGGCGACCGAAATCGCGATCAGCCGCCAGTTGGCAGCGATCACACCGAGATCGAGCGCCATTCCCACGCCAAGGAAGAAAAGTCCGAGCAAGACACCGCGGAACGGTTCGATATCGGCCTCGAGTTGGTGACGGAACGAGGATTCCGACAGCAGCACACCAGCAAGGAAGGCTCCCATCGCCATGGAGAGTCCACCAAGCTGCATGGCGAGCGCAGCACCGAGCACCACCAGCAGCGCGGCGGCTGTCATCACCTCGCGCGCCTTCGCCCGCCCGAGCATGGCGAACATCGGATCGAGCAAATAGCGTCCGGCGACGATCAGCGCGGCGATCGAGCCGAGCCCGATGCCGACCGAGACGAGCCGGTGGGTGAGCGTGGTGTCCGCCCCTCCGGGCGCAAGGAAGACAACCGCCGCTAGCAGCGGCACGATGGCGAGGTCTTCGAACAGCAGAATGGCAACAATCCGCCGCCCTTTCTGCGCAGCGAGGGCGTGGCGCTCCTCCAGCATCTGCATCACGACAGCGGTGGAGGTGAGCACGAAGCCGGTGCCCGCAACGAAGCTCTGCGCGAACGAATAATTGAGCTCGAGTCCCACGCACGTGAGAAGCGCGATGCACAATCCGACCTGCACGAGCCCCAGCCCGAAGATCTCTCCACGCATCGACCAGAGACGCGACGGCTGCATCTCCAGCCCGATAATGAACAGGAACATGACGACGCCGAGTTCCGCGACGTGCAGGATCGATTGCGGATCGGAGAACAGCCCGATGCCAAATGGCCCGATGGCCAGCCCGGCCGCCAGATAGCCGAGCACCGAACCGAGGCCGATCTTCTTAAAAATTGGAACGGAGACGACCGCAGCGGCGAGCAGCACAACGACCGGGACGAGGTCGAAGCCAGCATGGGCGGCTTCGGCTGCGTGGGTCGCGGTCTCGACGGCCATTCGTCACCTCCGGTCAGTTAGGGATGCCGCAATGCTAGCGGAAAGTGTGCACTGCCGAACAGTCGCCGGGCCCGCGTCCGGATGGCGCTCCCCATTATTGGCGAGCGTCTATTTGGTCGTGTAGCCGCCGTTGACGAGGATGGTCTGCCCAGTCATCCACCAGCCGTCCGATACCATAAAGCGGATGTAGGGCACGATATCCTCGATGTCGGTCAGGCCAGTCTTGGAGAACCCGGAGAGTGCTGCGGCGGTCTTGTGATAAGCAACCGCATCCCCGCCTTCGGCCGGATAGAAAAACGGCGTGTCCATTGGGCCCGGACCGATCGCCGTCACCGAGATGCCGCGTGCACCGAATTCCTTGGAGGCCGCGCGCGTAAAGTGCTCAACCGGAGCTTTGGTGCCCGCATAGCTCGAATAGAAGGGCGTATAGGCGCCGAGCAATGATGTGACAAGCGTCAATAGCTTGCCGTTGTCGTTGAGATGCTTGCCCGCTTCCTTGATGAAGAAGAAAGCCGACTTCGCGTTGACCGCGCTCATCTCGTCATACTCGGCTTCGGAAATTTCGACGATTGGCTTCTTGAGCACCTTGCCGACTGTATTGATCGCGATGTCCGGTCTGCCGATGGCGGCGATCGCATCGGCGAAAAGCGTTTCAACAGCGCCCGCCGTTGTCAGGTCCGCCTGAAAGGCGGCACCTTGAGCACCAGCCGACTTGATTGCGGCCACTGTCTCATCAGCTTCGGCCTTGCTGGCCTTGCTGTTGTAATGAACAGCGATCGCTTTCGCGCCGTGGGCGGCAAGATCGCGTGCGATCAACCCGCCGAGGTTTTTACCTCCGCCGCGATGATGACGGTTTTGCCCTTGATGCTGTGGTCGGTCATGGGTTGGCCTCCTGAGCCGGTTGCGGCCGTGTGAGCGCCGCGTTTATCGGGGCAAGCATATCGTCTAGTATTCTCAGATAAATACGACCATTCTGACATCACTTGTCAGAAATTCCGACCAATGGAAGGCCCTCACTCCTTTGGATCGCATCGATCTGTTCCGCATCTTTGCCCGCGTTGTCGAGTGTTCGAGTTTCACCCGCGCCGCCGATACACTCGGCGTGCCGCGCTCTTCCGTTTCGGCGGCTGTCCAGGAACTGGAAGGGCGTGTCGGTGTGAGGTTGCTCCATCGCACAACACGCAAAGTTTCGCCGACGCAGGAGGGCGTTGCCCTTTATGAGCGTTGCCAGCGCGTTGTCGCCGATGTTGAAGACACCGAAAATCTGTTCCGGCAGACGGAGGCGCAACCGTCAGGCAAGCTGCGGATCGACGTGCCAGGCCGCATCGGGCGCCTGATTATCGCACCGGCACTTCCGGAGTTTCTTGAGCGCTATCCGCAGATCGACATCGATCTCGGTGTCACCGACCGCGCGGTGAACCTGGTGGAGGACGGCGTCGATTGCGTCGTGCGCGTCGGTCCGTTGAGCGACTCCGGTCTGATATCGCGGCCCATCGGCAAGCTGCCGCTCATCAATGTCGCAAGTCCGGCTTATTTGAAACGCCATGGAACTCCTTAGACGTCAGACGATCTCGAACATCATTGGGCAGTCAATTACGCATCGCCTTCGAGCGGGCGGGTCGAAGACTGGGAGTGGATCGAACACGACGCGCGTCGCACGACGCCGTTGCGCGGGCGGATCACCGTGAATAGCGCGGAAGCGTACATCGCCTGCTGCCTGGCAGGGCTCGGGCTTATCCAGATCCCGGCCTATGACGTCCGCAGTCACCTGGAAGCGGGCGAGCTGATTGAGGTTATGCCCCATCACCGCGCGGAACCCATGCCAATGACTTTGCTTTATCCGCACAGGCAGCATCTGTCGCGCCGATTGCAGGTCTTTGCCGATTGGCTCGAAACGCTGCTCAAAAAACAGCTCCTGCAATAAGTCCGCTCGCAGGACGGCGCTTATCTGAATGCGCATGCTAAATAGCTAAATATAAAATAGATTGAGCGAAAGAAACGCGCGACGAGACATGCGAAAGAATAGCAAACAACTTTCGTGAATAGTATTCTCGCGCCGATCCTGACTAAGGGATCCGGAATAACCGAGTGCAATACGTGCCGACCGCCTTTGACGATCATCTGACCACGGCATAGTTAAACGCCAGGCGCATTCTGGTGCAGCGCAAGAGCGTATTTGTTTGACTACTGAATGTTATCGGCAGAAGAGTGCTGCCAAGCGGGCGGGTGCTATTGTATCCAGCGTGAGGCTGAAATGAAAATACTCAGCTTGTTTCCGAAAACGCATTTAATTCCATTTTTATTTTTCTTGGCGCTGGGACCGTTTTTTGCGGGTTCAAGTCTTGCGGAAAACAGTGCATCTCAAATTACCGACGAAACCGATGCCAACGATCCACGCAATGTATTTAGTCGCTTGGATGAATACCTAAGAAATAACACGATCAGCTTCGTAACGTCATACGATGCGAAGAATATGTCGCTTGGCGCCTCACGAGGGCGTGCGCAATTCTATGTCGGGCGGCCAAATTTATTGCGCATCGAGCTTACGGGCAGCGGCTTCTCCTATCTGATGACGTCCGATGGCAAGGACTTCACCATCTACGATGGAAAAACGAACAAGTACGCACAGCGACCGGCCACCGAACGGCCGATAGACGCTCTAAACATATTTACGGGACTAGCCGCGCTCCAAGCGCGGGTGCTGCAATTCATTGGGCTTGTTGGCAACATCTCGCGCGGCGACAGCGACGTGAAGGTCACAAAGGCAGGTGTTGACCGCATCGGCGACCAGACGTGCGTCCGCTACGACATTCGGTACGAGTCTCAGACGGACTCCGACATATGGACGGCTTGGCTTCGGAAGGATGGTGTTCCGCTCCCGTGCAAGACCGTCATTCGAAGTCCTGACGAAGGCAGCCACCAAACGAATTTATACACGTGGCAAAACGAAAACTCAGAACCACAGAGCTATGTCTTCGCGCCACCCAAGGGGAGTAAAAAGGTCGATATCAGCGATCTGGGTTTACGCCCCGTCCAATGACGGGAGATCGATCGGTCCCATTCTCTTCGAACGAACTTAGGCGGCTCATCGTTTTTCGAGCAGACGCTCGAAGACGCTTTCGACGTCGTTCAGGAAGGCGCTCCATTCCCCGTGCTCGTCTATGCCGGTAATGCGCAACAAGAACAGTCCCTCGACTGCCAGCAGCGCGACGCGGGCCGCCTGCGCCTCGTTCGTTTCACCACCGAGGCGCTCAAGCATCGAACGATACCATTGACGGGTTTCCGTGAGGTTTTCCGGGTTCTGGATGTAGGCAATCATCAGGCCAGCCATCTTGGCGTTCATGGCCGGCTGAGAGTCGCGCGTGACCTTGATGTATTGTCGGATGAGATCGACGGCCGAAAGGCCGTCCATCTCTCCAAGCAGCTCGTCGAATTTCTGCGTCCATCGCTCGACTAGCGCACGGATCAAGTCGTCCTTCGACGCAAACGAGTACTGGACGCCGCCCTTCGAGATGTTGGCTGCTCTGGCCAGGGCATCGATCGTCAGTCCTGCGGCGCCTTCGCTGCGAACGATTTTGTCTGCGATTTCAAGCAGCCGCTCTCGCGTGATCGTCGGTTTTCTGCCCAATTCGTCATTCCCCTGCCATTATCCACTTTCAAATCCATACGTATGTATTTATATGAGTGGACGTAATCTTTGTCCAGGTGAGAGATGACAGCCGCCGATCTTCCAACCAACCGTTGGCTCGTACTGGTCGCCGTAACGCTGGCGTTTCTGCCGGTGGTACTCGACATGACGATCTTGCATGTCGCCGTCCCGACGCTGACCCAATCGCTGAATGCTTCGGGCACCGAAGTGCTCTGGATTATTGATATCTACCCGCTTCTGATGGCGGGCCTTCTCGTGCCTATGGGCACGCTTGCGGACCGAGTTGGCAACCGCAAGATCCTGCTCATCGGCCTTGGCATCTTCGGAGTGGCCTCCGCGTGGGCTGCGTTCGCCCAGAGCCCCGCAATGCTGATCGCCGCTCGCGTGCTTCTGGCCCTGGGTGGCGCGATGATCTTGCCTTGCGTTCTGGGCCTGATCCGCAAGACCTTCGAGGACGATGACGAGCGCGCCATGGCGCTTGGACTTTGGGGTATGGTCGGAGCGGCCGGGGCTGCAGTGGGTCCGCTCGTTGGCGGCGCTTTTCTCGAGCACTTCTGGTGGGGGTCGGTCTTCCTGATCAACGTACCGGTCATGCTCGTGGTCGCGCTGGCTTGCTATTTGTTGCTACCGCGCAACGAGCAGACGACGCCCGGCAAATGGGCCATCGGTCAGGCACTGCTGCTGATCGTCGGCATGATATCTCTGGTGTACGGCATCAAGGCCGGGTTCGGAGGCACGAAACCTCTGGCGGTCATCGCCTTCGTGGTCGTGTTCGGCGTCGCGGTTCTGGCGCTGTTCGCGCACAAGCAGCTCCGTTCGCCCGATCCGATGCTGGACCTATCACTGCTGTCTCATCCGGCGATCATCACCGGCCTGATCATGGCCATGGTTGCTTCGGGTGCGCTGGCAGGCGTCGAGCTGACGCTGGCGCAGGAACTGCAATACGTCCTCGATAAGACGCCACTGCAGGCAGGAATCTGGATGATCCCGATCATGGCCGCCGCCGCCGTGGGCGGTCCCGTTGCGGGCTACCTGTCCAATCGGTTTGGCTTGCGGAGTGTCGCAACCGTTTCACTCGCGGTTTCGGCGGGTGCGCTGGTGTTCCTCGGGCAAAGCGATTTCCACGATCCGGGCCTTTCTGTTCCGGCCGCGCTTGCCGCTGTCGGGCTCACGCTCAGCATCGGGCTGACGGCCTCATCAATCGCGATCATGGGCGCTGTCGATGCGAGCAAGGGCGGTGCAGCGGGTTCGCTGGAAGCGACGGGCTACGAACTTGGAAGCGGTCTCGGGATCACTCTGTTCGGAGTCTTCATGGCGAGAATGTTCAGCCGCGCCATCGAGCTGCCGTCCGGCCTGTCACATGATTTCGCAGAGCAGGCGTCCAGAACGATCGGCGACACCTACATCATTGCGAACCAGCTTGCAGGCGAGCAGGGCGCGGCATTGATCGAAGCAGGCAAGGCGGCCTTCACCAAGACTCATGCGGCGCTCCTGATGACGGCTGGCGTAGCGATCGCCGCGCTGTCGGTCGTGGTGTTCTTCACCTTGGCAGGGCATGGCAGACGTTTGCGCGCACATCACTGACCGCGACACAATCTCGTAGGACCACCGACGCTCGGTGTGATGAATATGAGTGGTGATGGCAACGAAGCATACTGCTCTAGGCTACGTCGAGTCCTACGAGTTTTATGCTTCGTTTTGAACGCCGGCCGATAGCATTACTGAGGGAAAGAACGCTACGCGATTTTTACTGAGCGAGACGCACTCCACGTCAATTCCGTAAAGCTTCCGCAGGCTCGCGCTGTTCAAAACTTGGTGGGGCGGGCCGTCTTGCGCGAGGCGGCCATCGATGAGGAGAGCAATCCGCGTTGACACATGGTACGCGAACTGAGGATCGTGACCGCTCATCAAGATGGCATGACCTTCTTTCGCTAGGTCGTTCAAATGCTGAGCAAGGACGACTTGATACCCAAAGTCCAAATTCGCCAGCGGTTCGTCCAAGATCAGAGTTGAAGCTTCCTGAGCCAACGCGCGTGCAATAAGAGTCAATTGGCGCTCGCCTCCCGAGATTCCGCTGTAGATGCGATCCGCGAGGTGCCAAATCCTGAGCTTCTCAAGTACCGTCCGCACCACGTCGTGGTCTGTCTCGGAGGGGCTGCTCAACAGGCTGCCTTTCGGCAGCCCCATGACGACAACCTCACGAACCGTGTAGGGAAACGGCGTCGTGTGCACTTGGGGCACGTAAGCGACGCGCGTTGCGATTTGACGGCGGGACAGCGACTCGAGAGCCGTTCTCCCGATCAGAACCTGTCCTCGCGAGGGAGACTCCAATCCCAGCAGCAGGCGCAGCAACGTGGTTTTTCCGGCGCCATTGGCACCAAGCAGCGACACAACTTCTCCCGGCCCAAGCGCAAGATTGACCCCCTTCAAGACATCGCGATCATCGAACAGGAAATGGAGATCGCGTGCTTCGATGCGGCAACCGGAGGGAACGTCGGATGAGATTTCGAAAGGTGCTTCCATCTGCCTACACGATCGACTGCTAGACCCACGCCCGGCGCGCACGCCCGAGCACAAAGAGAAGTGCCGGGATGCCGAGTAGCTCTGTCACGATTCCGATAGGAATTTCGGCGGGTGTCAACGCCCGCGCGAGACAATCGGCGCAAAGAAGAAACAACGCTCCGAGCATCGCGCTGAGAGGAATCAGGCGGGCGTTGGCGGGCCCGAACAGGAGACGCGCGAAGTTCGGTATGACCAGCCCGATCCAGCCAATGATGCCTGCAATCGATACCGACAAAGCGGAGACAAGCGTCGCGGCCACGATCACGCCATAGCGGACCGTCTTGACGGGAACTCCAAGCGCGCGCGCTTCATCGTCACCCATCGACAATGCATCGAGTGCCCGGCCGCACAGTGTCAGTCCCACGATGCCAGCTAAAATCGGCACGACGACAATAGAGATATGCTTCAGCTCTACGCCCTGAAGGCTTCCCATCAGCCAATAGACGATTGCCGGCAGCTGATTATATGGATCAGCGGTATACTTTACGATTGAGAGCATCGCTGTGAACAATGCGCTGCTGATAATGCCGCCAAGGATGAGCGTCAGCATCGATCCCGTTCCGAACAGTCTCGCGATCAGTACAGCAAGCCCCACTGCCAGGATCGCCATAGCAAAAGCCATCAACTGGACGACAATCCAGTGACCGGAGATCAATAAGCCAATCGCCGCTCCGAATCCCGCACCTCCGAGCACGCCAAGAATGCCCGGTGAGACGAGAGGGTTGCGAAAGACTGCCTGAAAAGCGGCGCCGGAAATCGAAAGTGCTGCGCCAATCAACACGGCTGCCAGGATACGGGGCAAGCGGATCTCGACGATGATATTTTGCAATAGCGCATAGCGTACGGGTTCAATCTCTCGAAGCCCGATCGCGGCCTGAAAAAATGCACTGATATCGCCGATACTCAGCGGATAGCGCCCGAGCGTAAGCGATAGGATCATCGCACCAAGCAATATCAGACCGAGCAGAAACATCGGCCCTTTGGCGGATCCACGCATCATGCGCGGGCCCTGGCCATCAGTCCTTTTTCGACGAGGGGCTGGACGTCACGGGCTAGAAGCGTGAGAGAGCGATTGAGCAGGTCCAGCGGCAGGAAGCCGAAGAATGCGCTAAGTGCATTGAGATACGTTATGCCGAGTTCCGCGTTGAGTTCGAGGATTCTCCGAGAGCACGTTTCGGGGCTGCCCGCGATGACCATCTCACGATAGAAAGCTTCGGGTTCGAGTTCCTGCTCGGCGATGATCCCCTTGCGATTGAAGATGCCGAAGCCTTTCAGTCTTCCAGTGAGGTTGAGAACCGTTGGCCAAAGTTCCTCCCGCGCACTTGCATCCGTCTCGCTGACGTAGACAAATCGTCCAAACGGAACTTGCCCGGCATCACCGCCGGCGTCGGTGAAAGCCCGCAGGATACGCCGCTGATTGGCCATGCTGTTGATGCCATGGCAGATAAGCGCGTGCCCCTCCCGTGCAGCCCAAGCTGCGGTTTCATCCGAATAGGTTCCGATGAAAATGGGCGGATGCGGTTTCTGGATCGGCTTAGGCTCGATCGAGTAGGCGTTTTCGCCGAACGGCATCTTGCCGTCCTGCCAGGCGCTCTGGAGAAACGTGAGCGTCGATTGGAAGCGTTCGTTCACGCTATCCGGATCAACGCCGTAAACCTCAAGATAACGACCATTACCACCACGCGAGATTCCGAAATCGACCCGGCCGTCCGATATCACATCGAGTGTCGCGATTTCTTCGGCGAGTCTCACGGGATGATGGAGTGCCAGCAGCAAGACTGAGAATCCCACGCGCAATGTCCGTGTGCGCGCCAGGATTGCCGATGCGAGAATGAGAGGCGAATGACAACGTCGCCCTTCGACTTCGATGACGCTGCCTTGAAAATGCTCTTCATTGAGCCACAACCCGTCAAAGCCGAGCGCCTCTGCCTTTTCGGCGAGATCAAGCAGGTTTGACGAAGAAATCGCCTCCAATCCGCCGGCACAACCGGAAAGCCCAATCCGGAATAGGCGCGTCTTGCGCTGAGAATTCTCGGATGAAATTCCCGCCGAGTGACCGTAGATCCGATCCGTATCTGCGCTATTGACCATTCGTTCCCTCAAATTGCCGCCGTCATGGCAGCAGCTCTGATCCTCAGTTCAAGAGTGTCATCACTTGGTGGCGCCTGCGCTGCCCGACAGGATCGTGCTGATATCTTTCTGGCTGAGGTCCGTCTTGAAAAACCGGCTGTAGAACGATCGCACTTCGTCCTCGATCGCGATATCCGAGAACAGATCCGGGTGGAGCAATTTCGACACCCAGAGGATCGTGAGCGGCTGCTCAACCGTGCGATTCCCCCACACGTGGACGCCCATTGGGATTGGGTAGACGCGCTTGTTCTTGATAGCCGAGACATTGGCAAGTCGCGCATCCGCATAAGCGTCAGCGACTTCCTGTTCCGACGTGACGATGATGACTTCGGGGTTCCATGTCAGCACTTGCTCGGTCGAGAAGTTGAATGCTTCGCCAACACGTCCATCGTCGGTGACGCTCCGCCCGCCTGCCTTGGAAATCCACCATTCCGCGATTTTATGCGGCTGCGTCATGCGCTGAAGATTAGCGTAGAGTACGCGTGGCCGCTGCTCATCCTTCAAGCCATCGATACGCCGAGCGACAGTTCCGATGATCTGATCGAAATAGCGGTTGTACGCGTCGGCGCTTTCCTGCTTGCCATAAAGCTCGCCCAGCAAACGCATCACCGCTTTAACGTCGTCTGGCTTCTGCCAGGAAAGGTAAAGCACCGGAATGTTGCTGCGGCCAAGCAGGTCGATCGTCGTCCGGTCCATGGTCAGCACGACATCCGGTGCGGCCTCGATCACGCCTTCGATATTCGGGCCCTGTCCGGATTGAATGATCGGGCGGTTCGTAAGCTCCGGAGCTACGACATACTGAAAGCGCCAACGCGGACCGCCAAGATTAGGCGGCAGGTTGTTCGCGATCGAAGATGCTTCCCCCATCGCGAAAACGAAACTGTTAAGTACGGGCACGGCGCCAATCGTTCCAACCCGAGAAACCTTGTCCGGCAAAGCAACCGCGCGCCCTGCCATGTCAGTCAGAACGCGCCCAGCGGCGACCGGTGACGTACCCGCTATCAAGACGAGCAAGCCAGCGAGCCAGAGCGCCGCTAAATTTCGGATCGCCGGGCGTCGGTCGAGCATGATAAGAAATCCAAGTCTGAAACGAACGTCACCGACCGCAAGAAAAGTGGGGATGGCCGAAGCCATCCCCTACGCCGTTCCTCAGAACTTTACCGCGACGGTCCCGATAAATGTTCGAGGAGCACCGACGTAATACTGGGCATCCGAACTCAAGTCCGTATCGTTCGGCGATATTTGCGAGATGTATTGTTTGTCGAGGATATTCACGACGCCCAATTTCAGCGTTGCCTCTTCGAAACCGAACTTCTGTCGAACGTTGTAAGCCACGTTGAAATCGGCAACCGTATAGCCTGGCACCTTGTTCAGGTTCTGCGCATCGCCATACCGCTCACCGATGATGCGAACGACAGGAGTGAATGCGAGGTCGTTCCACGTATAGGTAACGCCAGCCTTCAACATCGCTTTTGGCGTGTTGGGAATTTGCTTGCCGTTCGTCGCGATTGGAACGCCGCCGCTTAACGTCTGGGTGTCACCATCAAAGGTTTCGGACGAAAGTGTTGCCGATCCGAACGCGAAGAATTGCGATCCGAAGTTATAGGACGCTTGCAGTTCTGCGCCGTACTCCGTGCTTGATCCCGTTCCCACGAAATACGCGAGATTGTTGAGGGCAGGGTCGTTGATCTTCACCTGCTTATTGTCGTGCTTCGAATAGAAGACGCCTGGAACAACGGTCAATCCTGAGCCGCTATAGCGAAGCTGCGCGGAGAACTGGTCAGCGATTTCCGGCCGAACATTGTCCACGAGATCCTGGAGATCGACGCCCCTGGACTGAAATGCCGCGCGGTTGCTTATGTAGTTGCTCGCCTGGGGTCCCCAGTCAGGCCGGCCAAAATTGCGCCCGTAAGCGAAGTTCGTGCTCCACCCGTTGCCGAATTCTTTCGTAATCGCGATGTTCGGCAGGAACTCGTTGTAGTCTCGCGCGGTCACAAACGCGTCGCCGTACTCAGTCAGACCTGGATATGACAAGGCATCGTCCAGCGTGCCGTTCGGAACTCCGGCCGTCATATAATAGTGCATGTCCGGCGCGCCGAGACTCATGTAGCGCACGCCTCCCGACACCGTGACGGATCCGAGCGACTGTGTAACTTGAACGTAGGGGCTATTGATAACGAAGTTGTCGATCTTCGCGATCGTATTCCAGTTGGAGAAACTGAGTTCGCCCGTGGATGAAATTTTAAATCGACGCTGATCGGTTGGCGGCGGCGGCGGCGCCAACGACTGCCACCAGTAACCAGCCGTCACATCCGTTCCGCTCGCGAACTGGCCGTTATATTCGAGCACGCCACCAAGGTTATCATTCTGCTGGCGCCAAATCTGCACCTGCTTGACTGGGGCCAAGCCGTTGTACTGCACGCCGTCATTGTTCCAGTAGTAGGGCTTGAAAACGAGGTGCTGGCCCGGCGCAAAGCGGTAATCCACGTTTGCAAAGAACGCATAGTCTTCGGAGCTGACCTTGTTGAACTTGTAATAGTTCGTCGGGTTGGTCGGATCGAATGTCTTGTCGTAGTCCAGACCGTAGTTGGCGGAGAGTTTTTTTGTCTGCGCAAAGGTGAGCGCCTTATAGGGATTGCCATCGAACTTGGTATAGACCGCATTGAAATCTACCTTGAGGTCGCTTCCGATCCTCTGGCTCAGACCCAATGCAAAGCTATCCCGCGACTCGTCTCCGCCGCCTGACCATTTGTCGGCGCTTGCCGTGGAACCTGAAATGAAGAGCTGTGTACCGGTGCTAAGCACGCCGGTATCGATGCGCGCGAAGGTCTTGTTAAAGTTCCATGATCCGAAACTCTGCTCCGCGAACACGGATGGCGCATCCTGCGGCCCGAGAATGATTTGGTCGATCACACCCGTGGCATTTGAAATGCCGAGACTTCGATCGGCAGGAATAACGCCTCGATACACGTCAAGCCGAGAGATGTTCTGAAGATCGTAGAGATCGTTGGCACCAACGATGCCCATGATGGGCAGCCCGTTGATATTGCGCGAAAGATGAAAATCGGACTTGCCCCCGATATTGATGTTCCGCGAATTGCTGAGACCGAAGGGGTCCGGGCTCGATACCAGGACAGATGGGATGATATCGGCAGCTTGATAAAAGCTCGATTGCCCGGCGCCGCCGAGGATGTTCAAACCCTCCCGACTCACGCTGCTCACTCGGCCCGGCGTCGGGTCGCTGATGATCACGCCGCCGACGGTTTGCGCCGTAACGGACGGCGGCCTGACACCCTGGCTATCCAGCCCAAGTCCGGTTGACGTCACTGGCGATAAATCAGCATCGCTCATAGACGGATTTGGCGCGCTAGCCGCAGGTGACTGCGAATTTTTGGAAGCGCTCTTTTTCTTCGCGACCTTGCGCTTCGCTTGTTGAGCTTGCTTCTCCGAGTAGACGGTGACGGCCGGAAGCGATCCTTCGACGAGACCCGGTTCCGCGTCCTGCGCAAAGGCGGACATCGGCATCAGAAGCAGTGTACCGCTCAGTGCAAAGTATCTTTTTATCATTGTAACCCCTTCCAAATTCGCATGTGCAAACCTGCCGCCGCCATTTGCTCAGGCGACATGGGCTCAGCTGTTTGTTGTTTGGCTGTAAGCGCGTTGATTGGCTTCGCCAGAAGCCTCTAGGCGCGCTAAGTCGCGCGGATTCGCGCGTCGGCGCGCGTTGCTGGAACGCGCACTTCGCCCGGTGTCAAACCGCCGTTTTTCGCAGTGCGTTTACCGACGTTGCGTCTTCGATAATCGGCAAAACAAACAGATGTGGCTGCCAAAAGTGCAGCGCATACAAACTCCGACACGACTCCCCCCGACCGCTCTACGCCCCCCCGGCGTCAGATGTGCCGACATAGTTACACAACTATATCGATGTCACAAATAGAAATTCGTAATATGATCATTTGCCGGCTCGATGCAGAGGGTTTGGCGACAATCATCGGTGTCACGGTCGATAAATGGCGACCGGAGATGCCTCAAATGCGGAATGGCTGCATCAACGCAGTAAGCGGACGAACTCAACCGTTCGATCTTTCAGTGACGACCGTCAGAAGTTCGAGGTCTTTGCGTTCGCGTTTGCTCGTGTCGCAGATCGCACGGGCTCATAAAAAAGGCCGCAAGAGATTATCTCTCGCGGCAAGTTCCTAACGCCTCGGGCTTCGGAAAGCGTCAGTAGGGATCGCCCAGATAGAGCAAGTGGTGCGAAATCGATCCAATCACTGAGCGGTTGCTGTGCACTTCTTGCCAGCGGCGACCACTGCGTGATGGGATCCGCGCGTCGTCTGCAGCACAAAGAATTTCTTTCGACATGGTCATTCCTATTGTGCTGCAAACAAACCCGCGCGGTCGAGCCGCGCGGGTTGCGTGTTACGCAGGAGGAAGTTGGAAGTAATAGTGTCCGAACAGGACCACGCCCGCGCCAACCGCCAGCGCAAGGTAGGGGAGCATGCCGGCGCGCCGTGCCCCGAGATCCTGGCTCTTGAGACCGAGATCCATCAGCATATGGTCAGGAAACTGACCTTTGTCTTGGACATAGTGCCGATAGAAAAATACCGGAAGGATCAGGAGACCAAAGCCGATGCCGTACCAGAGCGCATTCGGATTACCCCAGACTTTTGCGCCAGCACCCATCAACAGAAGGTTGAAGAATCCGAGCCCCACGTTCACGGCAACCAACCAATTGGGTGTACGATAGGGCCGCGGAATATCGGGGCTATCGATGCGATGAATCCACACGGACTGCAGATTCAGGAAGATGAAAATCATATAGCCGACGTTGGAGATCGACAGGATGAAATAGTAGGCATTCGTATCTGACGACGCAAATGAGAGTAGGCCGAGATTGAAGACCAGATCGGTCCACATGGCTTTGGTTGGCGCGCCGTGCTCGTTCGTGTGCGAAAGATATTTCGGGAGCCACCCATCGAGGCCTCCCTGGTAAAGTGTGCGAGACGAACCGGCCATCGCCATCATGATTGCGAGGATCAGGGCCATCACCATCATCATTTCCAGAAGATGTGTGACGAACGTTGATCCGCTGCCGACCATCCGGCCCATCGCGGCCGCAACGCCCGTTCCATCCACGATGCCGGGTGACGTCATGCCGTCAAGGCCGAGATAGCCTTGGAACGTCGCTGCCACCAGCGAATAGAGCACCACGCAAAGGAGTCCGGCACTCACGATTGATTTCTTGGTGTCAACCGCCGGATTCTTGAACTCACGCGTGTAGCAAACGGCCGTCTCGAAGGCGTAGGTGGACCATCCGGCGATGAAAAGGGCGCCAAAGAGCTGGGTCCATCCGGCGTTGCTCCATTCTCCGACCGGCGGCATGAGCGGAAAATAGTTCTCGCTGTGAACGCTACCATTGAAGAACGGCACGATTCCAACGATCAGCATCGGGACGATGACCATGAGGCCGATCCACATCTGCACGCGGGCCGTCCCAAGAACGCCGCGGTGCTGGATCGCAAACGCCATCAGCATCAAAGCCGCGCCGATGAAGAAGGTCGAGCCGATCTCGATGTTGACGAGACCAAAAAATGAGAAATTGGCGAGCGTGAAACTGCGCAACATCGGCGTACCGGCTTCGGTAAGCGCCGCGATGGCGATTTTGGCTGCTTCTGCTGTGGTCTTGCCGTCAATGGCAGCAGCGTTCGCTGCGGAATGCAGCCAGGCTAGAACTTCCGGCGACTCCGGTGTGAAAACGGGAAGCGGCGCTATCGCATTCAGAATGTATCCCGCCGCGATCGTGCAGCCGAGGGAGAGCACCGGTGTCCAAGCATACCAGTTGGCCCAGACTGACAGCGGTGCGATGATTTTGCTGTAGCGCAACCAAGCAGCAGCGCCATAGACGGCGGCGCCACCCGATTTGTTGGCGAATAGTCCGGCGATCTCTGCGTAGCTGTAAGCTTGGCACAGCCCCATCAACACCGAAACGGTCCACACCAGAAACGCGAGCTTGCCGGCCGTGGCCCCCATTCCACCAATCGAAATCATCACAAGCGCAGGTACGCCGCTAGCGATCCAGAATGCGCCTTTCCAATTAATGGTGCGATGGAGACCGCCGACTTCGGCAGATTGTGGATTGGGACTTATTTCTTCAGCTCGCGTGAGCAGCGTCATGCGTGAGACTCCCTAGGTGATTTTTTTTGGTGTTTGAGTCGCTCGTCAAAAATTCCCGCAGCATATTCTCGCAATAATGCATCACATGCAAGATATTTGCATTGTTTGCATCTCGTTATTTGGAGGGAATTGGGCGCCCGTACTTTGTGCGGGGCAAATATCGCGCTATGCAGAAGACAACGGACTCGTCGGCCTACGTCGATAAAAGGGTCGATTCAGAAAGGCTTACGATGGCAAAGGAAAAGTCTGGAACCAAAAAACAGGGAGATGCCAAGCCGTCGGCACTGGAATTGAGCCAGAGACGTGACCATGCCCACGTGCCGCTGGAACAACGGATCGGGGCTGTTATTAAGCGGCATCGCTTGGCCGCCAATCTCACGCTGTCTGACTTGAGTGTCGGAGCTGGCTTGTCGAGCGCCATGCTGAGCCGCATCGAGAACGGCATGGCCACCGCAAGCCTGGACTCCCTTGAAAGACTTTGTGCGGCAGTCGGCATCGGGCTCTCCGATCTCTTTCGGGAGACGGATATGACCCAAGGCAGCGCACAGCTCGTCAAACGCTCGGAGCAAATGGAAGTCGTTCGGGTGGGTACGAAGTACGGACACACCTATCGCCTCCTGTCTTACGATAGGGGACCCCGAAAACTTTTCGAACCCTTCTTCATCGAGATGGATAAGAAAAGCGAATCGTACCCACGATTTTCTCATCCTGGAGCGGAATTCATTTATATGCTCCAGGGGCGAATGGAATATCGCTTCGGAGATCACACTTATCTGATCGAACCGGGCGATGCTTTTACGTTTTCCGGCAACGTGGTTCACGGTCCGGAAAAGCTGCTCGATGATCGCATCAAGTTTATAGCGATCATTATGTATGGAGAGTGATCGAGCTGCTTTGAATGTCTCCGGGAGCTCGAGCCCCCGGAGTTATGCTACCGCGCAATCGTGCTAGAGGCTCCCCAAGCCGGGAATCCAGTTGCTTCCAGCCAAAGGCACCCCGGCCATTGCTGAGGCCTCAATCGTGAGCGCCGCGAGGTCTTCCGGCTCGAGATTGTGGACATGGTTCTTGCCGCACGCCCGCGCGAGTGTCTGCGCTTCGAGCGTCATGACCTTCAGAAAGTTGGCTAACCGCCGTCCAGCGGCAATCGGATCGAGCCGCTGCATCAGTTCGGGGGTTTGCGTCGTGATGCCCGCCGGATCTCGGCCCTCGTGCCAGTCGTCGTAGCAGCCGGCCGTCGTGCCAAGCTCCTTGTATTCGGCCTCCCATTTCGGATCGTTGTCGCCAAGCGCTATGAGGGCCGCGGTTCCGATCGCCACCGCATCGGCGCCGAGTGCCAGAGCTTTTGCGACGTCGGCTCCATTTCGAATGCCGCCTGAAACGATAAGCTGAACCTTTCGATGCATGCCGAGATCTTGCAGCGCTTGCACCGCCGGGCGAATGGCCGAGAGGAGCGGGATACCGACGTGCTCGATAAATACTTCCTGCGTGGCCGCGGTGCCGCCTTGCATGCCGTCAAGAACGATGACGTCAGCTCCAGCCTTCACCGCCAGCGCGACGTCGAAGTAGGGCCGACTAGCGCCGACCTTAAGGTAGATCGGCTTTTCCCAGTCCGTTATCTCGCGCAGCTCGTGAATCTTTATTTCCAGATCGTCTGCACCGGTCCAGTCAGGATGGCGACAAGCGGATCGCTGGTCGATACCTTTGGGAAGCTGGCGCATCTGCGCCACGCGATCGGAAATCTTCTGACCGAGCAGCATGCCGCCGCCACCTGGCTTCGCGCCCTGCCCAATGACGATTTCGATCGCGTCGGCTTTGCGCAAATCGTCAGGGTTCATGCCATACCGGGACGGCAAATACTGATAGACGAGCGTTTTTGATTGGCCGCGCTCCTCCGGCGTCATTCCGCCGTCACCCGTCGTTGTCGATGTGCCGGATAAGGATGCGCCGCGACCAAGAGCTTCCTTAGCATTTGCAGACAAAGAGCCAAAGCTCATGCCGGCAATCGTGATGGGAATGGACAGCTCAATGGGCTTTTTCGCAAAGCGCGTTCCAAGCACCACGCCCGTCCCGCATTTCTCGCGATACCCTTCGAGGGGATAGCGCGACATCGACGCTCCGAGAAGCAGCAGATCATCGAAATTCGGAAGCCGGCGCTTGGAGCCGCCGCCGCGAATATCATAGATGCCGGTCGCAGCGGCACGGCGGATCTCCGCCATCGTGACATCGTCGAACGTAGCGGATTTGCGAGGAGGTGTTGGGAGCCAATTCCTCTCGAACTTGGTCATTAGTACGCTCCTGCATTATCGATGTTGAAATTATAGAGTTTGCGTGCCGACCCATATCGCCGGAATTCGGCGATATCGATTTTATGGGCTTCGCCAGTGGCCTTGAGCAGCTCCAGAAGCTCGGCTTTGTGTTCGTCGCGCATGTCTTTCTCGATGCAGTCGGCACCGAGACTGGCGACGGGGCCTCGGACGAAAATATGAGCCTCGTAAAGAGAATCCCCGAGTGCTTCGCCCGCTTCTCCGAAAACGACGAGCCGGCCGTTCTGCCCCATGAATGCCGAGAGGTGTCCGATATCGCCTTTGACGACGATGTCGATGCCCTTCATCGAGATGCCGCAACGTGCCGATGCATTGCCGTCGACAACCAACAAGCCGCCGCGACCGGTTGCTCCGGCGCTTTGACTCGCGTCACCTTTGACGTGAATACGGCCGGACATCATGTTTTCGCCGACGCCCTGTCCTGCGCTACCGTCGATGACGATGTTGGCCAGCTTGTTCATGCCGCCGCAGTAGTATCCGACGTTGCCATCGATATTCAGCGTCGTTGGCGCATCGATGCCAACGGCTATTGCATGTTCGCCGTTTGGATTTGTGATCGTCCAAAGCGTGTCGTTCGTATCTTTGTTGAGCTTATGGAGCGCGGCATTGAGCTCCCGAACTGACGTTTTTGCCAAGTCAACCGATGTCATTCAGGTATGCTCCCAGAAATAAACTGTTGCCGGTTTCGGCTCCCACACGCGCGCGCCCTTAATTCCCGGGAGGCACGTCAAAGTTTTGTATTCGGAGCCGAATGCGACGTACGCGTCGGTTTCCGCCATCACTGCAGGTTTGCAGGCGATTGGATCGCGTAGAACGCCGAAGCCGCTTTCGGTGCCGACCACAAACGTGAAAAATCCATCGAGATCATCGAGGCTCGACTTGAGCGCGCCTTCGAGCGACTGGCCCCTTTTCATCTGCAAAGTCAGGTAGCCGGCCGCGACCTCGGTATCGTTTTGCGTGGAGATCTTTATGCCTTCGCGTCTCAAGTCTCTTCGGAGCGAAGCATGGTTGGAAAGAGACCCGTTATGTACGAGACATTGGTCGGCGCCCGTTGAGAAGGGATGCGCACCATTGGTCGTCACCGCCGACTCGGTCGCCATGCGCGTATGTGAAATGCCGTGACTGCCCGACATCTTTGCGATGCCAAATTCCTTGGCAACGTGATCGGGATACCCGACCTCTTTATAAATTTCGAGCCGCTGGCCGGAACTCACGACGCTGACTTCCGGAAAATGCTCAGCAAGCCAGCCTTCGGCGCGCAACACGTCATCAGACTTCAGCGTCACGACCGCATGGGAGTGACGTATCGTGACAAGCGCAGTGTTATCGATCGCTTCGACGAGCTTCTTGCTGGCCTTGGCGATGTCGTAACTTTTTGTTGGCCCCGCAATTGTCAGCTTTGTCCGTCCTGAGTGCGGTTCGCTATAGATCGCGAAGCCCGCGGAATCTGGTCCTCGGCTACATAACGTGGACGTCATATCGGCGAGCAACGATCCAAGCTGCGGTTGAAGCTTCGTGTCTTTGATGAAAAGACCCGCTATTCCACACATAATTCTCTCCTGTCGGTGTTCTTAGAAGAAGGTGAGATATCGTCGAGTTTCCCAATCGGAGACGTGCCGATGGTAATCCAACCATTCCTCGCGCTTCAGCGAGATGAACTCGTCGATGAAGTCGGCGCCTAGTCTCGCTTTAAAAAGAGGACTCCGCTCAAGCGCATCGAGCGCCTCCGAGAGGCTTTGCGGTAAGATATCGATATTGCTTGCTGCGATGGCGGCAGGTGTCAGCGCGTAGAAATTGATATTCTGAGGTGGGCCGGGATCGAGATTGCGCTCTACGCCGTCGAGCCCGGCAGCAATGAGTGCGGCCTGCGCCAGATAGGGATTCATGCCGGAATCGCCGACCCTTAATTCAATACGTCCATAGGGAATGCGCACCATGGCAGTGCGATTATTATCCCCGTAAGTGACGAAGACCGGCGCCCATGTCGTTCCGGATGCGGTGCGTCCGTTGACGAGACGTTTGTAGGAATTGACCGACGGCGCGAGCAGCGCGGTGAGCGCTTTGGCGTGCTCGAGAATTCCAGCAGTGAAGGAGTATGCGAGCTTTGACAGGCCCATTCCGCTCGAGTCAGACGCGTCGTGAAATAGATTTTTTCCGGCCTCATCAACGATCGAGCAATGAATATGCATACCATTGCCGGTCATCGAACTCTTCGGCTTCGGCATGAACGAGCAGATAGCGCCAAGCTCATGTGCGATCTCGGCGGCAGCCATCTTGAAGAGCGTAACGTGATCGGCGGAGGTCAGCGCATCGGCGTATTTAAAATTGATCTCGTACTGACCATTCGCGTCTTCATGGTCGATCTGATAGACGTCGATATCAAGCGCCTGAAGACTTTCGGTCACCCGCTCCAGAAATGTTCTGGCACGTGATAGTCCGCGATAATCGTATGCTGGCTTTTGCAGGGTGTCGGTATCGTCGAGCGGACGCACCTCGCCATCCGATCGCCGCTCGAGCAAACTGAATTCCGGTTCGATTCCGGTATTTAGTGTCCAGCCGCGCTGGCCTAAGCGATCGATTTGCGCCTTCAGGATATTGCGCGTGTCCATCATATGCGGCTTGCCGCCGACAGTGCCGGTACCCATCACACGAGCGTAGCCGGGCGCCCACGGCAAAAGCTTGAGAGTAGAAAGATCGCCAACCAGCATGTACTCGGCTTCATGCGGAGCAAGCCGCATGCCGAACACGCCCCCTCCGGCAAAGCCGACACCGTCGCTCAGAATGTCTTCAAAATGGCTCACAGGAACGGCCTTGCTTTTCGCGACGCCGTAGATGTCGACAAACTGAGCCAGGACGTACCTGATATTGTTTTGCGCTAAGAACTGCTGAGCGGAGGCGATGGTCAGATTTTCCGGAGTAGCCTGTTGTCCCGGCGACACCCGCCAATTCCAGTGATCGAGTGAATTCATATGATCCTCGGGCGTTTTTTTATGCTGTTTAGACAGCGTTGGCGCATTTCTTCCCGGGCATGGCGAATACAATAAAATTGCATTGTGTGCAATATATTTGTATGTGTATAAACACGCAGCGAAGCGATTTTGACTGTTTGCCGGAGTCGATTGGGATGGGCCGCATGAATGTGCGATGCGATGAGTTGCGCGCTACGGACTTGGCGCGTGGCCACTCGTTGCCAAGCGAAGCAATGACGTTGCAGCCGTATTGGTGGATGGCCGCGCCGCGTGACACAGAGATATCTGATGCCTTACCGGCCCAGACGGATGTGGCGATTGTCGGTTCCGGTTTTACCGGTCTTTCCGCAGCTCTCACGTTGCTAAAACGTGGCCGGTCCGTTGTCGTGCTTGAACGCGATGTTCCGGGATTTGGAGCCAGCACGCGCAACGGTGGTCAGATTGGCAGCGGCAATCAAAAATTTCGAGTGAAGAAGCTGATAGAATTGCGCGGGCGCAGAAAGGCGGAAGAGCTTCTGCGTGAAGGCACGCGCATGCTCGACTACATCGAGCATCTCATATCGAGCGAAAACATCGAATGTTATTTCCAGCGTTGTGGCCGCTTTCGGGGCGCGATGCACCCGTCTCACTTCGAGGCCATGGCGCGCGATATGGAGGATTTAAAAAGCGTCGCGGGCGTCGAAAGTTTTATGGTTCCGAAATCCGAACAGCATAGCGAAATTGGATCGGACGCATTTTTTGGGGGTTCGGTTCTGCCCAACGATGCTTCACTTCATCCAGGCCTTTATCATCAGGGTCTTATTGATAAAGTAAGATCGGCCGGTGGAGTTATTGTCGGACACGCGGAGGTCTTCTCGATTGACGAAACTCCCGAGGGGTTCACCGTCAAGACGGCCAAAGGCGACCTCCGGTGTCGCGAAACAATTATCGCGACGAACGGCTATACGGGCGGCGTCGTCCCCGAATTGCAGCGCCGCATCGTGCCGATAGGGTCAGCCCTTATCGCGACCGACGAAATTCCCGAAACGCTGTTGGCGAAATTATTGCCCAAAAATCGGGTCTACGGAAATACAAACCGCGTCTTCTACTATTACCGTCGCGCGCCATCCGAGCGGCGCATTATCTGGGGCGGTCGCGTAGGTCGCTTGGTCGACAGAGCATCCCCGTCGGCATTCCGACATCTCGCGCGCGATATGCTTCATGTCTTTCCGGAGCTTTCGGATGTGAAGGTCACCCACGGGTGGGACGGCCTTATCGGATACACGTTCGATGAGGTTCCCCATCTTGGACGTACGCGACAGGGTATCCACTATGCGCTCGGCTATTGCGGTACCGGCGTTTCGCGAGCGACGTACTTTGGAAACAAAATCGCGCTGCGGCTTCTCGGCGATCCCGATGGCCGCACGGCGTTTGACGATCTGACGTTTCCGAGTTTTCCCCTCCACCCCATCGCCAAACACGCGGTCCCGGTCGTCGAGACTTGGTATCGCGTGCGCGACGCGATGCAAAAGTAAAGGCAATACGAGGACCGATTATGAGCAAACAAAAATTGTCTGACAAACGCACCAACATTTCGTCGGGTGGTGCGTATGAGTCTGTGTTTGGATATTCACGAGCCGTCCGCGTCGGAAACGACGTCCATGTCTCGGGAACATGTGCGCCTGCCGGTTATGAAAAAAGTGATGCCTATACGCAGGCCCGTGCCGCACTCGACATTATAGAGAAAGCTCTCGCGGATGCAGGTGCGTCGACTTCGAATGTCGTTCGCACCGTTGTCTATTTGCGCGATGTCAATGATGCCGACGACGTGGCGCGCGCGCATCTCGAAACATTCGATGCGATCCGCCCGGCGAGCACGCTCGTTCAGGTCACGTCCATGATCAGGCAGTGGCAGAAAGTCGAGATCGAGGCATACGCAATCATCCAGTGATGAACCGCGCCGGCGCAATCTGGTCGACAACTGAGAGTGGTCGGCCTTTTTGCGCTGTGCATAGCGGACACCACCAACACAATGGCGAACGATTTGAAGGTCGACTACGTATTGACGTTGCCGCCGTATCGCACGCGTGCTGACAACAGCGCGGCTACGCGGGCGTGAATGTCGGGCTCAACCCGAACGCTCAGATGTACGATACCGAGATTATAAAATGGCGGAGGGGGTGGGATTCGAACCCACGGTGGACTTGCGCCCACGCCGGTTTTCAAGACCGGAGCCTTAAACCACTCGACCACCCCTCCAGGTAATCCATCCCGACTATCGGCCTTGAAGCAAAGCGTTGCACGATCTTGGTAGCGCATCGCACAGGCGGAAGTCTTGCCGGAATACCTGCCTCTTACTGGGTCGAAGTCCGCGCGACAAGGCCGTCTCTGACGCTGGCGGCCATCCGTCCATGGCCGAAACCGCCGCAGGCAGGTTTTCGCAATAGCTCTACAACCAATGTCTCTCTGCGACGCCGCCCATTGGATATGCCCGTCCGCAAGCGCGCCGGTCGGCAATCCAGGCAAAACTCCAGCGTGTTTAACCCGATCCTAAGCGCTCTTTGCCATCATTGAAGCAAGCTTCGGCCAACCTCGTGTGCTTTCGTGCGCGTTGAGGGTGCGCTGGGCGGGCGTAAGCGTATTGAGTTGAGTTCGCGTATGATGAGCAGAGGCCCTCTAGGCCGCCTGACGACGAACGTTGGGCTGGCGATGACCGCGTCGGCGTTATTGACCGCCTGCTCGAGCAATCCGCCCGCTCGTACGATCGGCGGCGTCTCACGCCCAGTCTTTACCGAAAGCGAATACGGCGTTTCGACCAGCCCGAGAGTTGCTCCGCACGCCTTCCGCAAAGGTGGCGGACATTACAAGCTTGGTTCGCCCTACAAGGTAGCCGGACGCTGGTACGTGCCGCACGAAGATCCGAATTACCAGGCCAGTGGCGTCGCGTCCTGGTACGGCGACGATTTCCATGGCCGCCGGACAGCAAACGGCGAAGTCTTTGACGCCCGCGCCTTGACGGCTGCTCATCCCACCATGCCGCTGCCGAGCTACGCCGTCGTCACCAATCTCGACAACGGCAAAAGCGTTCTCGTTCGCGTCAACGATCGCGGTCCCTACGTCAACGATCGCATCATTGACATGTCGCACGCCGCTGCAAGCCAGTTGGGCTACGTAAACAAGGGCCGCGCTCGTGTGCGCGTTCAGTACGCCGGGCGCGCGCCGCTGAATGGCGACGATCGGCGCGAGCGCGAATACCTGTTCGCCCAACAGCGGCAGCAACCACAGCAGTGGCAGCGCCCCAATCGTGCGCCGTTGCCTCCGATGGCCGTTGCGTCCGCGCGCGAAGCCCCGCCGCAGCGCTATGATACGAATGCACGTCAAAACGCTCAGCAAGGCGGATGGTCGGCACTCGGTTATCGCGCGGGTCTCGCCGGAAAGCCCCCGCCGCAGCGGAGTGCCGCCGCCCCGATGCCGCGTCCTGCCGAAACAGCGAGCCTTGGAAATTTTGACGATCGCCGGATGCCCTACGCCCCGCGCGAGACGGCAGCCCCCTTTGGCTCAGGACGAAGCTATGTGCAGGTCGGCATCTTCCGCGAGCGATCGAACGCTGAACGGATGCGCCGTGAACTCGGAGCACTCGGTCCGGTCGAAGTCGCACCGATCTCCAGCCGGGACGGCGGGCAAGCCTACCGGGTTCGGATCGGGCCGTTTTCGCCCGACGCGGCAGGTCGAACCCAGAACCAGATCGCCGATCTCGGCGTTTCCAACACGGCGATTGTTGCTGAATAATTCAGGCGGCAGAGCCTGATCGGCTCTTTGCGAGCGCCATTCAGGTAAACGCCCATGGCGTAGCGTCGCGCCCGGCTCTTGCGGGCAGGGGTCGAATTGCGCCACCTGCGCTCCATTGCTAAAATCCGGCCCATGAAACTAGTCGTTTTCGATTGCGACGGAACGATCGTCGATAGTCAGGTCGGCATCGTCAGGGCCATGGAGCACGCTTTCACGAGCCAGCGCATGGTCCCGCCGACGCGCGAGCGGATTCTGGCCGTCGTTGGATTGTCGCTCTTTGAAGCCTGCTCGGCCCTCGCGCCTGAAGCGGAATACGCAACGCGTGCGGAACTCGCCGAACGCTACAAGGTGGCGTTCCGAACGCTGCATCGCGACTTGGCCGATGCCGACGTTTTGTTCCCGAATGCAAAGGAAACGATCGACCGGTATGTAGCGAGCAATGAACACATGCTCGGCATCGCAACCGGCAAGGCTCGTCGGGGCATCGACAGGCTGCTCGAGAGGGAAGGTTGGCTGACGGCATTCGCCACCATTCAGACGGCCGACGACCATCCCTCGAAACCCGATCCCTCGATGCTGGTGCGGGCGATGGCCGAAACCGACACCAAACCCGAAGCCACTGTTATGGTCGGCGACACCAGCTACGACATCGCAATGGCGCGCGCAGTCGGGGTGTTCCCCATCGGCGTTTCCTGGGGCTATCACAGCGTCGACGAGTTGGTCGATGCCGGTGCAGGTGCCATTGTCCGGAGCTTCGCCGAATTGCCCGCTGCAATCGAATCCGCGTGGCGCACCAAGAGCCGCGCCGCATGAGCGAAAAAGAAGCGAACTTCGGCAACGATCATCGGCGCGACCTGGAGCAGGCGGCAAACGCCCCGCAAAAAAGCAAAATTAGCGACAGCCTGACGAAGCCACTTGCACGGCGCTTCTATACCGAAGTGACCGTCGCCGGAGAGCCGGGGGCCTGGGAAATTCTGCTCGACGGGCGCACGATCAAAACGCCGAAGAAACGGACGCTGCGCCTGCCGACGCGCGAACTGGCGGACGCTATTCGTGACGAATGGGACGCGCAGGAAAAAGAGATCAATCCATCCCGCATGCCGCTGACGCGTTTCGCGAACACGGCAATCGACGCGGTAAGCGAAGCAATGGACTCCGTCGCCGCCGATATCGTTTCCTATGCCGGAAGTGATTTCCTCTGCTACCGGGCGGAAAGTCCTGAGAAACTTCGAATTCTCCAGGCGGAATGCTGGAACCCGATCGTCGCGCGCGCCGAAGCGGAACTGGACGCCCAATTTCGGATCGTAAACGGCATTATGTTCGTGCCGCAGCCCCAGGAGACGCTGGACGCAGTGGCAAATTCGCTGCGTCCCCACAATGCCTATCGCCTGACCGGGTTGCACGTCTTGACGACACTTACGGGTTCGGCGCTCTTGGCGCTGGCGCTTGATCGCCAGGACATTTCTCCGGACGACGCATGGGCCGCCGCTCATGTGGATGAGGACTACCAGATTGCCCATTGGGGCGAAGACGCCGAAGGGGCGGCGCGCCGGCGCGGACGCGAAATCGAGTTCCGTGCCGCATGCCGATGGCTGGCGGCGCTGGCTGCCTGAAGACGGGATCATGAGGACGTGGGGGGCCGGAGCCGCGATTTCGTGGACGGCCGGAGAGTTGGGGACACGGGCGTTATCTGATGATCGGATACCGTGCTGATATCGACGGCCTCCGCGCGCTCGCTGTCGCGCTGGTCATTTTGTTTCACGCCAAGCTGGGCTTCTTTTCGGGCGGCTTCATCGGCGTCGACGTCTTCTTCGTAATCTCCGGCTATCTCATCGCGTCCATCATTTCCCGCGATGTCGCTGAAGGTCGCTTTTCGATCGCGCAGTTTTATGCGCGCCGCGCACGGCGAATATTGCCCGCGCTGTTCGTCGTCATCATCGCATCGGCGATTGCCGCGATGTTCATTCTGGTCATCCCGCAAGATCTGCTGACGTTCGCTTACTCGGTGCGCGCGACACTGCTCTTCTATTCGAATTTCTTTTTTAGCCGCGCTGGAGACTACTTCCAGCCGGCGCTCGAGACGCAGCCGATGCTGCACACGTGGTCGCTGGGCGTTGAAGAGCAGTTCTATCTCATTGCACCTTTGTTGTTGGCGCCGCTGCTTCGTTCGCGCAATGCGCGCGGCTGGCTCATCTTCGCTGCCATTTTCGCAATCTTCCTCTGGCTCTCTCAGCGCGGAGTTCTGCGCGGCGGCACGAAGGCATTCTACTGGCCCCACGCACGCGCGTTTGAATTGATGATTGGCGTTGCACTGGCGTCGCCCTTCATCCGGCCCCTGGCAACTATCCCACGCGCAATCGTGGGCATCGCGGGCGTGAGTATGATCCTCACCGCCGCAATCATGTTCACCGCAAAGACACCGTTCCCGGGACTGGCCGCATTACTGCCGACCGTTGGAACCGCGCTCGTCATTTGGTCCGGCCTCGGCGGCGGTTCGTTCGTCAGTCGCGGGCTCTCCGTGGCGCCGATGGTCTTCGTCGGAAAAATCTCTTATCCGCTTTACCTGTGGCACTGGCCCATCTTCGTCTTTGCGAGCCTGCTGCCGGAACCCTTCGACTCGCCCGCAGATCGCGTGGGTCTCATCGCGCTTGCCGTCGTCTGCGCCACGCTGACGTACTACTTCATTGAGAAGCCCATTCGGACCAATGTCTCGACGTCTCCGCGCGGCAGGCCATTCGTGCTGGGCACAGCTCTAGCTTCCACGGCGGTCGCGCTCATTCCCGTTCAAGCGCTGATCGCGAGCGGGGGCTGGAAAAACCGGTTCGGCCCGGAGGTCGCGGCGTTCACCAGCTCCAATCCGACGGAGCTTTTGACGCCCGGTCTATGCAGCGGCGATCCCCAATCGTGGGGGACACAATCGAATTGTTTGATCGGCGACACGGCCGCCCCAACTGCCACGTTCGTTCTGTGGGGGGATTCCCACGGCCGCGTGCTCGCGCCAGCCGTTTCCGCGGCAGCGAAGTCGAGGGGCCTGAAGGGCTACTTCATCTCGCGCGGCGGATGCGCTCCGCTGGTGATTGCGAATCTTGTCGACGCCTTCATCCCGCTGAAGTGCGTTGACGCCGCCGATCAGACATTCGCGCTTCTGAAAAGCGGAGCGATCACTCACGTTATCGTCGCTGCGCGCTGGGCGGGCTACATTCGCCCTCCCACCACCGCCAAAGACGAAGCTGATCTCCATCCTCTCGGCATGCCGCTCAGAACGGCGCTCGGTTACACACTCGAGCGGCTGCTTGCGTTCCAGCCGAAGATCACACTTGTCGGTCCAATTCCCGAACCGCTGTTCGACGTACCACGCGTCATGACGCGCGCAATGATCGACGGTAAGCCGCACGACGCGTCGCTTCCTCGCGCCGAATTCAACGCGCGCAACGGCGAGGTTTTGCAAATTCTCAAAGATGAGGAGAACCGGACAGGTGTCCGCGTTCTCTATCCGCACCAAGCCCTGTGCAACGAAATCGCTTGCGCGGCCTCCGGTGACGGATACGCCCTCTACGTCGACGACAATCACCTCAGCCCGCGCGGGGTGGCTCGCCTCGGAGGTCTGATCGAAAGAATTTTCGAGGAGCACTCTGCGGTCCTGGAACCCCAAGGTACCAAACGTTGAAGGGTGAGCTTTCGTGGCCCTTGTAGAACCACGGCGCTCCCGGCAATCATACTCAAGAGTGATTCGCAAGCCGATGGTCCAGCCCCGATGCTGCGCATGCCGCGCATTCCCGAACTTGCCCAACGCGACCGGTTCGTGCGCCGTGCCGTCAGCGAAGGCCGCGTACTGACACTGGCCGACGAAGAGAACGCGTCGGTTCCGTCGCAAAAGGTGTCCGGGCGCACGGTCCAGCTCTTTTGGTCAAGTCCGATCGAAGCGGGCCGCTGGGCGGAAGCTCTGGCAGGCAACAAAGACCTGCAGGACATTCCGCTGACGGCCTTCGCCGCCGACATCCTGCCAGGCATCGCAACCGCCAAGGGCTTCGCCGGTACCGATTGGGTGTCGGACCCGATCGAAGCTGAGGTCGATCCGATCGATCTTCAGATCCGCCTGAAGCTGGAGTCGCTTCCCGGATACGCCAAGGCAGCGCGCGGGCGGGGCGAAGTCTATTTGCTCGCCAATGACGAAGGCCCCCTGCTGACGCCCGCTAGCGCCAAGTCCGGGCCGACCGACTCTCTGCTTCACGTCTTCGCCAGCCGGTCTGAGGCAGACCGGCACATGAAGCGCCTTGGCGGCAACCGCGTCCTCGCCGAGCCCGTCGTCGATTTCGTCGGTACAACCTTGCCCTGGGCCACCACTCAAGCCCGTGCGGTGACGGTTGAACCCATCGCGGGGGCGGGCTTCATCGAGGTTAAAATCGCTGATTTCGGCCGCCAACTTGCCGCGGCCACGGCGCCCGCCGGTTAAAGCGCATCTCCGAGTGTCGAGCGATCGTATCCCTCGCGGGCGTCCGGTCGCAGACCCAAGCGTTTGCGCTCCGGTGCCGCCATGCTAGAGAGCCTTCAACATAACGATAAGCAGGGTGCCAGCTCCATGAAAGACATCATCGCCGAGCTCGAAAAGCGTCGTGACAATGCCCGTCTCGGCGGCGGCACAGCGCGCATATCGGCTCAGCACAAGAAGGGCAAACTCACCGCGCGCGAACGCATCGAATTGATGATGGACGAGGGCTCCTTCGAAGAATTCGATATGTTCGTCGAGCATCGCTGCACCGACTTCGGCATGGAGAAGACCAAAATTCCGGGAGACGGCGTCGTCACCGGCTGGGGCACGATCAACGGCCGCGTCGTATACGTCTTCGCCAAAGACTTCACCGTTATGGGCGGTTCTCTCTCCGAGACGCACGCCAAGAAGATCACCAAGATTCAAGACATGGCGCTGAAAAACCGCGCCCCGATCATCGGCCTCTTCGATGCTGGTGGCGCGCGTATTCAAGAAGGCGTCGATGCGCTCGGCGGCTACGGCGAAGTGTTTCAGCGCAACGTGCTGGCATCCGGCGTCATCCCGCAGATCTCCGTCATCATGGGACCGTGCGCCGGCGGCGACGTCTATTCGCCCGCGATGACGGACTTCATCTTCATGGTCAAGGACACGAGCTATATGTTCGTGACCGGCCCGGACGTGGTGAAGACCGTCACCAACGAAACGGTAACGGCGGAAGAACTCGGCGGCGCCAGAGTTCACACGACCAAGTCGTCCATCGCAGACCGCGCTTACGAGAATGACGTCGAAGCGCTGCTGCAGATGCGCCGCCTGATGGACTTCCTTCCGTCGAGCAACAAGACGGGCGTGCCCGAGCTCATCTCCAAGGACGACCCTGAGCGCATCGACCGTTCGCTTGATACGCTCATCCCGGAGAATCCGAACAAGCCGTACGACATCAAGGAACTGATCCTGAAGCTTGCCGACGAGGCTGACTTCTTCGAAATTCAGGAAGCCTTCGCGAAAAACATCGTCACCGGTTTCGCGCGCATGGAAGGGCGCAGCGTCGGCATCGTCGCGAACCAGCCGATGGTGCTCGCAGGCGTGCTCGATTCAGATGCCTCGCGCAAGGCCGCGCGCTTCGTCCGCTTCTGCGACTGCTTCGAGATTCCGATCGTGACCTTGGTTGACGTTCCAGGCTTCCTGCCGGGAACCGCACAGGAATACGGCGGCCTCATCAAGCACGGCGCCAAGTTGCTCTTCGCCTACGCGGAAGCGACCGTTCCGAAGATCACCGTTATCACGCGCAAGGCATACGGCGGCGCCTACGACGTCATGAGCTCGAAGCACATCCGCGGTGACGTGAACTACGCATGGCCGACGGCAGAAATCGCGGTGATGGGCGCCAAGGGCGCCGCCGAAATTCTCTACCGTTCCGAGCTTGGCGATCCGGAGAAGATCCAGGCACGCATCGACGAATACAAGGAACGCTTCGCCAATCCGTTCGTGGCAGCGGAACGCGGCTACATCGACGAGGTCATCAAGCCTTCGACGACGAGAAAGCGGATCTGCCGCGCGCTCAACATGTTGCGCAACAAGACCCTCGAAAATCCCTGGAAGAAGCACGACAACATTCCGTTGTGATCCTGGCGGGCGGCTGGCCGTCGCAGGCCTCACGCCCGTACTGACTTCCTTCCAACTCGCAAAGCCCGAGCGCAGTACGCGCAAGAGCCTTGCCCTGACGCGTCCGACCCCGGCTCGGTTACGCGTAACGACGGCGTTTGCTCACCGAACGCCGTCGCGCTTTCGTTCCGATTTCATTTCGGAACGAAAAGCGCAATCATGGCGCCTTATCCAATAGGCATCCAATAGGAACGCGCCATGGACATGCCCCTGCACCCCACAACACTGGATATCGCTCTTCGCCTGATGCTGACGATTGCCGCCGCCGCGATCATCGGCTTGGATCGCGAAACGGGCAGCCACAGCGCCGGTCTCCGCACGACAATCCTGGTGGCGCTGGCAGCGTCCCTAGCGATGATCCAGGTCAATCTTCTGCTGAGCCTGAGCGGCAAGACTCCAGGATCGTTCGTCTCGCTGGATATGATGCGCTTGCCGCTCGGCGTCTTGACCGGCGTTGGCTTCATCGGCGGCGGAGCAATCCTCAAGCGCGGCGCAATGGTTTCCGGGCTGACGACAGCCGCCACGCTCTGGAGTGTAACGATCATTGGTCTGTGCTTCGGCGGCGGGCAAATTCTGCTCGGCATCGCCGCGACGGCGTTGATCTACCTGACGTTGGTCACGCTTCGTCACCTCGATCTGAACATCTCCCGGCAGAAACGCGCGCGTGTCGTGATTGTGTCTGAAACTTCGGATGCGGCCGTCGAAAACATCGCCAGAGTCTTCCAGCAGGCAGGGTGGAGTGCGCGCTTCTTGCGGCAAACCAGGAATGCCGTTGCCGATCACCGCGTCACGACATTCGAGGTGCGCTGGAGTCAAAAGGCAACGGCTGGCCCGCCGCTCGCGCTGCTGCAACTGGTCGAAAAGAATTTCAACTGTCGCTCGTTTGAAATCATCGACGAGGGCACGCACTAGGCGCTGGGGCGATCCGCCCCAAGCGCGTGCTCAATCGATATCCACGTTCCTGAGCCGCAATGCATTGCCGATGACGCTGACCGATGAGAGCGCCATCGCCGCCGCCGCGATCATGGGCGAAAGCAGCAGTCCGAACATCGGATAAAGCACTCCGGCAGCAATCGGAACGCCAGCGCCGTTATAGATGAAGGCGAAGAACAGGTTCTGGCGGATGTTGGCCATCGTCGCTTCCGAAAGCCGGCGTGCCTGTACGATACCTTCGAGATCGCCTTTCAGCAGCGTCACGCCCGCGCTTTCTATCGCGACGTCCGTTCCCGTTCCCATCGCAATGCCGACATCGGCGGCAGCAAGCGCAGGAGCGTCGTTCGTCCCGTCGCCTGCCATCGCAACGATACGGCCCTTGTTGCGAAGGTCGGCGACCAGCTTCGCTTTATCTTCCGGCAGCACGTCCGCGTGCACATCAGTAATGCCAAGTGTGCGCGCGACGGCTTTCGCGGTCGCCTCGTTATCGCCCGTCACCATGACGACATGGATGCCGCGCTCGACGAGCTTGCGAAGCGCCGACGGCGTCGTGCTCTTGATCGGATCGGCGACGGCAACGATACCCGCAGCCGAGCCGTCGACAGCGACGTAAACCACCGTCGCGCCAGTATCGCGCAACCGCTTCGCTTCATCGTCGAACTGGGACGCGTCAACGCCCGCTTCCATCATGATACGGCGATTGCCGATAACGACCCGCTTCCCATCGACGGTTCCGGAGACGCCTTTGCCAGACGGAGCGGAGAAATCATCAAACCGCGCTAGCCCAACGCCGCGTTCTTTGGCAGCCGTAACGATTGCTCCGCCAAGAGGATGCTCGCTCGCCTGCTCGATACTGGCGGCGAGCTTCAGCAGATCTTGCTCGCTCAATCCGGATGCAGACCGTATCTGCGTGACGGCGGGCTTCCCTTCCGTCAGCGTACCGGTCTTGTCGACAATGAGCGTATCGACCTTCTCCATGCGTTCGAGCGCTTCGGCACCCTTGATCAAAACGCCAGACCGCGCGCCGCGGCCAATGCCGACCATGATCGACATCGGCGTTGCGAGGCCGAGCGCACACGGGCACGCGATGATCAAAACCGAAACCGCAGCGACGAGCGCATAAGCAAAGCGAGGCTCCGGTCCGAACGCAGACCACGCGCCGAAGGCGAGCGCTGCAACCGCCATGACGAGCGGCACAAACCACCCAGCGACGCGATCGGCGAAACGCTGAATCGGCGCGCGGCTGCGTTGTGCATCGGCGACCATTTGCACGATGCGTGCAAGCATCGTCTCACGGCCGACCTTATCTGCCCGCATGACGAGCGTGCCGGTGCCGTTGATCGTTCCGCCGATAACGGTATCGCCTGACGCCTTTCGAACCGGAAGCGATTCACCCGTCACCATCGACTGATCGACGGAACTGCTTCCCTCTGTAACTCGACCATCAACGGGGACGCGCTCGCCAGGGCGCACGCGCAGCAAATCACCGGCGACGACGTGATCGATTTCGACGTCTTCTTCGCGCCCGTCGGCAGAGACGCGCCGCGCCGTCTTCGGTGCCAGGTTGAGCAGAGCGCGGATCGCGCCGCCGGTCGCTTCGCGCGCCCGGAGTTCAAGAACCTGCCCGACGAGAACGAGCACTGTAATCACTGCCGCCGCTTCGAAATAGACGGCGACCTGGCCGCCATGTCCTCGAAATGCGGGAGGAAAGACGCCGGGAAACAGCGTTGCGATCACACTGTAAACCCACGCCACGCCTGTTCCGAGCGCGATCAGCGTGAACATGTTGAGGTGACGCGTCTTCAGCGACTGCCATCCGCGTTCAAAGAATGGCCAACCGGCCCACAGCACCACCGGCGTCGCCAGCGCGAACTGAACCCACGCCGATGTTCGCGCCTCCAAAAGGTGCCAGCCGAAAACATGAGAGCCCATTTCGAGCACGAAGACGGGGAGCGTGAGAGCGAGCGCAAACCAAAGCCGCCGCGTCATGTCCGCGAGCTCCGGATTGGGCGCGGCGTCAAGCGTCACAACATCGGGTTCGAGCGCCATTCCGCAAATCGGGCACGCGCCGGGGCCTTCCTGGCGAATTTCAGGATGCATCGGGCACGTGTAGATCGTGCCGGGAGGTGGGGGAGGGGTATCGTCCGCAGCGGGCTCGAGATACTTGCGCGGATCGGCGGTGAACTTCGTCACGCAACCGGCAGAGCAGAAATAGTATGCCTGCCCGTCATGTTCGGTGTGATGCTTGGTCGTGTGCGGGTTGACCTTCATCCCGCATACGGGATCGATTTCGGTTTTGCCATCTGCAGGCGTCGGCGCCGAATGCCCCTTGTGCCCGCAGCAGCAAGCTGCAGGTTCCGCGTTATGTCCTTCAGACCTCGGTGAGCCGTTGACGTCCGCCATGTTGCCTCGCTCGAATACCCGGAGGGGGTATCATTCCTGCTATTGACGAAGTATACCCTATGGGGGTATATGTCAAGAATGCAAAAGCCCATGAAAGCTGCATGCCTGAAGCGCCTGAACCGGATAGAGGGACAGGTGCGCGGCCTTGCAAAGATGGTCGAAGAGGACCGCTACTGCATCGATGTGGTGACGCAGATCTCCGCAGTCCGCGCTGCGCTTCGCCGCGTGGAGGAAGAGGTGCTGCGCGACCATGTTGGCCATTGCGTTGAGCACGCGATTGCAAGCGGGAATGCCGCCGAGCAGCGCCGCAAGGTTGCTGAGTTGATGGACGTTCTTTCGCGCGCATCACGTTGACAATGCGCGGCGCCGTGCCCGGTTCCGCAAAGCAGCGCTAGTGCGTCGAAAGCCAATCGAGCAGTCCTCGAGCAGACTTCGCCGCCGTTGCAAACGTGCCTTGCAAAAGATAGCCGCCCGTCGGCGCTTCCCAGTCGAGCATCTCTCCGGCAACGAACACGCCGGGTCGTGATGTAAGCATCAGTCGGTCATCGACGCTTCGCCACGCGATGCCACCCGCTGTCGAGATGGCGCGGTCCATGCCTGCAAGACCGGTGACGCGCACCGTCGTTGCTTTGATATGATGTGCGAGAGCGTCGGGACCGAGCGGTAATCGACTTTCGCGCAGCAGCCCGATCGCAACCGGATCGAGCGCTACCGCTTTGCGCAGAAAATTCGTCATCGACGTCTTTCCGCGCGGCTTCGAGAGGCGGCTTTGGATTTCGGCCGCGGTCATATCCGGCTTCAGATCTATGGCGGCCTCTGCAAATCCATCGCGAGTGAGGCGTTCGCGGATGGCTGGTCCAAGCGCGTAAACGACGCCGCCCTCCAGTCCGCCGCGTGTCACGATCGCTTCACCGCGTGCGCGATCCTCTCCAACGGAAAGAGCAACGCGCTTCAGCGCAGAGCCCTCGAACCGGTCACGAAAGATCGCCGACCACGCGACGGTCACGCCGCAGTTCGCCGGAGAGAGCGGCGTCAACCCCACGCCCGCATTGTCGAGTATCTTCGTCCATTGCCCATTAGAGCCGAGCCGGGGCCAGCTCGCACCACCGAGCGCGAGGAGCGTTGCAGCCGGAGTTACGCGCAGCGCGGCATCGTCCGGCGTTTCGAATACAAGCGCGCCGTTCTCTCCGAAGCCGACCCACCGATGGCGCGTGCGGATCGTCACGCCGAGGCCGTCGAGCCGTCGCAGCCACGCACGCAGCAGCGGAGACGCTTTCATAGATTTTGGAAATATGCGTCCGCTCGAGCCCACAAAGGTCTCAGCTCCAAGGCCGTCCGCCCATTGGATGAGCTCCGCGGCAGGAAAGTCGGTAACGGCCGCACGGATCCTGTCTGCCTCCGTACCGTAGCGCGCCAGAAACGCGGACAGATCCTCGCTATGCGTGAGATTGAGCCCGCCGCGCCCCGCCAGCAGGAATTTTCGCGCCGGCGAAGGCATGCGTTCGTAGATCGTGACGCGATGTCCCTTCGCGGCGATTGTTTCGGCCGCGAATAACCCCGCAGGACCCGCGCCTATGATTGCGATTTCGCGTGCTGCAATGGTTGGCGCGCTCACGTTGTGCTCGCCATCATCGATCTGCATTTCGCCAGAGAGGCATCTCTGCCACACAGTGTTTCGATTGTGCGTAGCAACGGCGGCACCGGGCTGTGTACGGATTGCAGCTCATTGTGCATGACCATTGGATAACTCATGGCGAGCACGTTTCACTTATCTCTGAATCCATAGCGAATCAGTCCGAAATTTCGAATCACTAGGTGGAGTGATTCGCGCCACAAACTCGTCCTGGGGTGTGGACGAAATCCCGTTGCGAACAATCCACAAACGCGAACCTGGGGATGAATCGTAAACGTATTTTCTCGCTGTGCTATCATACATTTAAGCACCATTACACGATGTGGATTGATGCTGGTGGATGAAGCGTCAAGGGGGGCGTTCAAAAAAAGCCGCTAGCGGTAAGAAACGCCGATGCTATGGTTTGCGCAGCCTAGCAGTGTTGCCGCGATGCTTGGATCTGAAGAGGGCTCTTCCGGATCCATGCGGTCGGACTGGCAAGAACTGCGAAGCAAGTTTTATCGTTTGACGCACAGTATGCGGGGTAGCAAGTGATGGGGGATACAAAGCGTCCCGACCTTTCGGGTTTTGAGCCGGATTTAGCCGGCCCCGAGGTCTTGGATGACGCGGCGGTCGAGGTTTTCGAGATCGCCGGCATGATAAAGTGGTTTGACGCTTCCAAAGGCTACGGCTTCATTGTTCCGGACAATGGTCTTCCGGACATTCTTCTTCACGTAACTTGCCTCCGCGCAGGCGGCTTCCAAACCGCTTATGAAGGCGCGCGCGTGCATTGCGAAGTTCTCCGCAGGCCGAAGGGCATGCAGGCGTTCCGCATCCTCAGCATGGATGAAAGCACCGCGATTCACCCTTCGCAGCTTCCGCAGCGCACACACGTCATCGTGCAGCCGGAAAGCGAGTGGGAGAGGGCCTACGTCAAGTGGTTTAACCGCGTCCGCGGTTTCGGCTTCTTGACACGCGGCGAGGGAACGCCCGATATCTTCTGCCATATGGAAACGTTACGGCGCTTCGGCTTCACAGAGCTGCGTCCCGGTCAGATCGTACAGGTCCGCTGGGGTTACGGTTCGAAGGGCTGCATGGCTGCCGAACTACGGCCAGACGGCGTGCCAACGGGGCTGCCGTCGCGTAACTAAGCGCGAGGCACATGGCAAAGTCGTCATTGAGTTTTATAAAGAGGGTCACGAGATACGTGGCCCTCTTTGTTTTGGCTGTTATGGCTCAGTCGGCTCTTTCCGCGGTCAGTGTCGAGTTCGACGTCGTTCGCTTCGCGGCCGCGAAGATGCGTCAGGACAAGCTGACGATCGTACCCGCTGCGGGCGGACAAGGGCACAGCTTCACGATTGAGATCGCTTCGACCGAAGCGGAAAAATCTCTCGGCTTGATGTATCGCAGCTCGTTACCGGACACCGCGGGGATGCTCTTCCCCTACGGACCGGAGCGCATCATCACGATGTGGATGCGCAATACCTACATCCCGCTCGATATGATCTTCATTCGCGCCGACGGCACGATCGCACGCATCGAGGAACGCACGGAGCCGCTATCCGAGCGTGTGATTTCCTCAGGCTCGCGCGTTTCAGCGGTTCTGGAAATTGCGGGTGGAGCGGCAGAGCGCCTTGGCATCAAGCCAGGCGATAAAGTCCGCTACAAGCTATTCGAGAACGCTCCCGCGCGCTGAGAATGGAAACGGCACGCTTCTGAGTAAGCGAAAACAGCCTTTGCCCGCGCTTCGGCTTCTCGCAACAGCAAGACTTAATTGAAGAACGAAGAAATCTCGCGCTGGAGGGAATAGAAGCCCTCTTCAAGCGCAGATCCTTGAGGCTTCACGGCTTTTCGCTGTCCCGTCTTGGCGGCGCGAGCAGCCGGCTTCTTGGCGGGTGGAGGTGTCGGCGCAATGTCCGAATCTTCGCTGTCAGCCGCCATAGCGGGTTCGACGCGCGTTGAAGTTGGCGCCGGAATTGGCTCGGCGACGATGGGCGCAGCGGCACGCTCTGTCGCCTCATGCGTTTCTCCGAACGGCGCGAGAGCTACAGACGACCTCACGGCCGCTCGCAACGTATCATCATCCTTCGGATCGCCCGCACTTGCCGTCATCGTTCGTCCCGCGAAGGGAGAATGCAGTGAGGCATCTTTCACGCGCGCATCCTGCGCAGGAGCGGGCGCGGGACGATCGGCGACGACACTGGCCTTAGGATCACTCGGCGGTACCAGCATCGCAGCGGGCGCCCAGGCATGATCCAACATGGATTTCTCGGGCGCAGGTGGCGAAGCAGCCTCAACCCGAGCGATGGGGAATTCTGAGGCAGTTGCGGCCGCCGCTGGCGAGGTGAGAGAGCCAGTGTAGAGCAGCTCATTTTTTGGAGCAGTTACAACTGGTGGAGCCGCAGCGTGCGTGACCGGAGCTAGATCATCTGCGGTAGGTTCCGAATGCTCTAAACGGAAAGGTTGATGTTGGCTGCCGCGCAAATTATCGGGCGATGCGCGCACGATAGGCGGCATCGTTACGGCTTCGGCGCTTGTCGCCATAGCCACGTCGTCCCAATCGATCGCGGAGTAATATGCAGCCCCTGCGCCCACCGCGAGCGCGCAAGCAAGCACGCTTCTGAGCGATGTGGCGTGGAACGCCGAAATGGAACGCAGCAACGACATCACGAACTCACAAAACGCTACACGCAAACCGGGCCAATCGTGTCGGAGCCCGGCGCTGCCAAAGAGGTACTCCCTCGCCACCCCGCAGGCAAAGCGGGCAATTGCTCAGAGTGCCATTCCGCTGTGTAAAGTGGCCCATTATCGACACTTGCCCGGCCGCTCCCCCGCCAAACGGCCCAGGCCGCGGCCAAAGAGCCCTGTCAGGCGGCCAAATCCCATTTGTGCGGCGCGATGAACGTGCTAGAAGCTCCGGAAATTACGTCGGGGCGTAGCTCAGCCTGGTAGAGCATCTGCTTTGGGAGCAGAGGGTCGCGTGTTCGAATCATGTCGCCCCGACCAATACTTAAGCCTGAAAGCTAAGATTTCAGATTAAGCTGGACGCCGCTGCGTCCCTGGACGTTTAGCGGACCGGCGGCTTTTAGGCGCGCAGAACGATCTCCGGTTCGCGAGCGACAACCAACCACGCGAGCGGTCCGACGTGTTCGACGACGCCAGCACCCTGCAAAGGCGTCGGCAGCCAAACAGTGAAACACGACCCTTCACCCACCTTGCTGGTGACGTCGATTCTTGCCTCGTGCGAGTCGAGCACCATCTTTGCCAGGAACAGCCCGACGCCAGTGCCAACAATGCTCGCGACATTGCTTCCCCTGCGGAAGCGTTCGAACAAATGAGCGAGATCTTCGTCCGGTATGCCGATGCCGTGGTCCGTAATCGAAACTTTTATTCCGGACGGCACCGGCGCCGCGGTTACGCGAATGGCACCTCCATCCGGCGAGTACTTGATCGCATTCGCGAGGATGTTGCTGAACACATAAAAAAGCAGCGTCTGGTCGCCGTCGACTTTGAGATCGCCGCGATAATCTTCCCTGATGTCCGCCCGCGGATCGACGTCTCGGTGAAGCTGGCAGACTTCCACGAGAAGCTGACCAAGATCGATCTCCGAATTCGCGAACTCAGGAACGATGCCGTCCATCACGCGCGACGTGGTCAGAAGATTATTGATCGCGTGCGTCATGCGCGAAACCGCCGATCTGATTTTTGTGGCGCGATCAACGACGTCTGGAAGATTGCCCGACGTCTTCGCCAGCCTGCGCGCATGCGCGTCGATGATCGTCAAAGGCGTGCGAAATTCATGCGAGGCCATCGACACGAAATTCCGCTGGTTGGCAACGAGGGTCTGTTCTTGAACGAGCTGCTCTTCGAGCGCTGAAGCTTGATTGGCGAGAATGGCCCTGCTGCGCATCAAATCAATGGCGTTGCTGCGAAAGACCACCGCCGCTCGCGCCATCTCGCCGATTTCATTGCGCCATTGTGTGCCGAGAATCTCGACGCTCGTATCGTTGCGGGCCAGCCGGTGCATGCAGTCCGTGAGATGTCTGAGCGGCAGAGAAATGAGCCTGCGAATATAGAGCAGCGAAGCCGCAACGATCAGGCCGACAATAAGAATGGTAAGCCAGACAAGTGTCAGTGAGGAGCTGTAGCCTCCGCTTAACTGCTCCTTGGCTGTTTGAGCATTCTTGACGATCTGACTGGTCAGAACGTCGAGCATGTGGCTCTCCGCATCGTAAGCGGCGCCGGATAGATTCATGTAGGCGGCAATCGCCTGGTCGTTCTTGCCGCTATGAACAAGCGCGCGCTGCGTCGTGACCAACTCCTGATATTTTGCCCACTCAGCTTCCCATTGGCGGTAGAGCTTGAGGTCTGCCGGGTCGTGAGCGATGGCTTCAAAGCGAAGCTTGGCGTCGTTGATCTCAGCCGAAAGCCGTTTCATTTCCAGAAGCACAGAGGAGACCTGCTCTTCATTCGAGGCAAGAAGGTAGCTTCCTTCGACGGCACGGAAATCGGACGTGTAGTTATTGAGATCGCCGATCGCTCGCGTCGTAGGTAACCATTGTTCGGCAACGGCCTCGGAAAGATTATTGAGATTATGCAAGAGGGAAATGCTGAACAGGCCCAGGAGCATAACCAGCCCCAGAATGCACAGGAAGATCAACGCGAGTTGCGTGCGTATGAAATGAACGCTCGACTTTAGCATGGCGATTTCCTGCCGATCAGCGCAGGTCTATGACAACGCGCGTCGAAATTGAAAACATCGGCCGAAAAGGAATACAGTCCTGTCATGAGAACCGAAGCCAAGAAAAAGATTCTCTGTATCGAGGACGACCGAGAGACCGCTGCTGTCATCGCTGAGGAGCTGAGCGATCTCGGCTACCAAGTGTTGACCGCTTACGACGGACACCAAGGTTTCAGTTCGATCCTGACAGATGCGCCGGACCTCGTTTTATCGGACATCAGCATGCCTGTCATGTCGGGATTCGAAATCCTGGAACGCTTGACTTCGTTGTCGGCGAGATTTTCCGATTTACCTTTCATGTTTCTGACGGCGCTTGCCGATCGGGAGAATGAGTTTGAAGGGCCGACGGCTCGGCGCTGATGACTATGTTACCAAACCGATCGACTTTGAAATTCTTGGCACCATGATCGCGCGGCGGCTCGGTGAAAATCCTCGCAAGGCGCCAGCCACACATTCCATCACGGACCGCGAAGCGGAAATTCTGACCTGGGTCGCACGGGGTAAGACCTCTTCGGAGATTGCAGATATCCTCGGAGTCGCAAAGAGAACTGTCGATTTCCACGCCGACGCCGCGCGCGCCAAGCTCAACGTCTCGACGCGTACCGAAGCCGCCGTCAAAGCTGCCATCCAAGGCATCATCAAAGCCTGAAGTCCTTTTGCGTTCTGCCAACCAGAAGCGCCGATCAAGAACGAACCGCGGGCATGAGTGCTACTCATGAACGTCATCCTCTTGCGGTTTTTCGGAGATTTTACTGTCCGGATTTCTTCCGCCGAGCATGACGAACAGAGCCGGCACGACCAGCAGCAGCATCACCGGACCGATAAGCATGCCGCCGACGATCACTGTCGCGAGTGGACGCTGGATCTGGCTACCGATCCCGGTTGAAAGTGCTGCAGGCAGCAGTCCGATGCATGCCGATAGCGTCATCATGAGGATCGGTCGCATTTGCCGTTCGCCCGCTTCGAACATTGCATTGACGGATGACAGGCCCTTTGCCAGCGACTCCTTATAGGCGTTGATCAACAACACCGCGCTCATGACAGACACGCCGAAGAGCGAAATGAACCCGATCGCCGCGCTAATGCTGAACGGCAGATTCATGGCGTAGAGCGCAAATATGCCGCCGCAAATGGAAAAGGGAATTCCGAGTAGCGCCATGAAGCTGTCCCGCCAGGATTTGAACAGCACGTAGAGCATCAGGAAAACCAAAACGAGCGTGATCGGAATGATGATCGTGAGCCTTTGCTTGGCCTGCTGAAGCCATTGATATTCGCCCGCCCAATCGATGCGATATCCCGGCTCAAGCTTTATCGATTTCGCGATCCGCTCTTGAGCTTCCATGATCGCGCTGGACAGGTCGCGGTCGCGAACGCTGAACTTTACCGGAATGTAGCGCTGGTTGGATTCGTGATAGATATAGGACGCGCCTGTTTCGAGGTTGATATCGGCGAGTTCGGAAAGTGGCACGTAGGCGTTCGTACCGCTCGGCGTCGGAATACCGACACGGATTTTCCGAATGCGGTCGATGTTTTCGCGATACTCGGCAGCGAGTCTCACCGTTACGGCGAACTGCCGATCGGCTTCGAGGAGCGTGGTTGCCTCCGCGCCGCCAAGGGCCGCCTGGATAACAGCCGTCATGTCGCCAGCGTTCAAACCATAGCGGGCGGCCTGTTGCCGATTGATCTTGATGTTGAGATTGGGTTGGCCCAGCACAGGAAACACGCCGACATCCGTAATTCCGCGAACCGACGATATTTCCTTGACGACGTCTTCGGCGATCTTCTGAAGCTTGCCTAGATTGGGCCCTATGATTTTGATCGAGTTTGCACCTTTAACGCCGGAAAGCTGCTCTTGAACGTTGTCTTGAATGTACTGCGAGAAATTCAAACCGATGCCGGAAAACTTGCTGGTGACCTCCTTCCGAATGTCTTCAATAAGGTCCTCCTTCGTGAAGCCCGCCGGCCACTCGGCGTATGGCTTTAGGGGCGCAAAGAATTCGGCGTTGTTGAACCCCGCCGCGTCGCTTCCGTTGTCCGGCCGTCCGTGCTGCGAAACGACGGAAATAACTTCGGGGTGATGATAGATGATCTCCCGAACCTTCTGAACGATGGGCATTCCTGCTTCGAGCGAGATCGTCGGCGGCATCGACACTCTTATCCAGAGATTGCCTTCTTCGAGCGTCGGCATGAATTCGCTACCGAGCCGAGAAGCCGCAAGACCAGCCACCGCAACCGCCACTACGCCGAGTGCAACCGTCAACTTGCGAAACGAGAGCGACAATCCGAGAAGCCGCGAATAAACGCGCCGCAGAACTTTAACGACCCTCGTTTCGACCTCATGCACTTTGTCGGGAAGCAAAAGTGAGCAGAGGCACGGGGTAATCGTGAAGCAAGCGAGCAACGCACCGGAAAGCGCGTAAGCGTATGTCCGCGCCATTGGTCCGAAAATCCGACCCTCGACACCCTCCATAGCAAACAACGGGATGAATGCCGCAACGATGATCATCGTTGAGAACAGGATGGATTTGTCCACCTGCGCACCGCTGATGAAGATCAGACGCATGCGATCGGTCCAGGTGGCGTCCGTCGAATTGGCCTTCGGTTGGCTCGGATCGGGGCCATAGGCGCCGTTCCGAAGGCTCTGCAGCAGGCTCGCTCTCTGCGCCGATCCGGCTTGCAAATTCCGGAATACGTTTTCGACGAGGATGACCGCCGCATCCACGATGATGCCGAAATCGACCGCGCCAAGAGACAGCAGGTTCGCGTCCTCACCGCGCAGCACGAGAATGATGATACTGAATAGCAGCGCAAACGGAATGTTGATCCCGACGATAATTGCGCTCCTTAGATCGCCGAGAAACGTCCACTGAATTAAGAAAATGAGGAGGCACCCGAAGAGCACGTTGTGCATGACGGTCGCCGTCGTAATTCCGACGAGCCCGCTGCGGTCGTAAAAGGGGACGAGCTTGACACCTGGTGGCAAGGTCCCATCCACGTTCATTTTCTGAACTTCGGCTTTGATCCTCGGCAACACGTCGTTCGTGTGCATCGTGGGATTCATCACCACGATCGCAGCGACGACATCGTCTTGCGTGTTCATGCCCGCTTTTCCCAAGCGTGGCACATATCCGACCGTGACTTTCGCAATATCCTTGATCGTGATCGGCGCGCCGTTCGCCTGAGTGAGAACCACATTCTCGATATCGTTGACGCGATATCCGTTTCGCAGGTCGTCTTCTCCGCCGCTGTCGAACAGACCGATGCCGCGAATGTTGACGGATTGCTGGCCGAAATTGATTGTGCGACCACCGACGTTGATATTCGCGTTTCCGATCGCGGCGATGACTTGCGGGATCGTCACGTTGTAACGATCGAGCTTGTCGAGGTTCACCTCGACTTCAAATTCCTTGGTCGTCCCGCCCCAGGTATTAACCTGCACGACGCCTTCGACGGTCAGCAGGCGTCGCTGGATCACCCAGTCTTGCAGCGTCCGGAGATTGGTCAGTCCGTAATGCGGTGGCCCGACCAACTGATATCGATACACCTCTCCGACGAGACTTGAGCTCTGGATCGTTGGCTGAACGCCATTTGGAAGACTTACGTTTTGCTGCAGACTGAAAGCTGCGCGCGTCAGGGCAAAATAATAGTCGATATCGTATTTGAAGACGACGCGGACGAAGGAGAGACCGTAAAACGAAGTCGATCGGATCACGCTGACGCCCGGCGTGGCCGCAAGACCGACTTCCATCGGAATGGTGTAGTAACGCTCCATCTCTTCGGCTGAGAGGCCGGGCGCTTGCGCGGTGATCTCAAGAATGACAGGTGCCGGATTCGGATACGCTTCGATGTTGAGATGAGTGAAGGCATAGAGGCCCGCGACGCCAAAACCTGCGAGCGCGAGCAGCACGAGCAGTCGCTGGGTCAACCCGATGATGAGCAGTTTCTTCAGCAACAGATTGACCTGGAATGAATTGCGGGAGGAGGGCAGCGCATTGCGCGGAAAACTTGCGGAGTTATTCGCTTATTCGGTTGCGCCGGAACTTTCGTTGGAAAGGAAAAGGCCACCTTCGGCGACCACACGCTCGCCGGATTTCAGCCCCTTGAGGATTTGCCAGAACCCGTCTTGCGCAGCGCCCGTTTGAATGACGCGGCGCCCGAAGGCATTCGCTCCCTCCGAAACCCAAACCGTCATCGATCCGTCACCTTCACGCACGACCGCATTGAGAGGCACCGCGATCGACGGAGAGGGATCTCCCGTCCAGATCACAAATTTAGAGAACATGCCGGAGCGCAACTCGTGATCGGGATTTTTGACTTCAGAGCGAACGAGAACGCGCCGCGTGTTGGGGTCGACCATCGCGTCAACCAACGTGATCTGTCCATCGAATGAGCGCCCCGGAAAAGCATCCACTTTAACTTGGACACGCTGACCGGGCCGGAATGCCGGACTGTCCATCTCAGGAACGTTCGCGATCATCCACATCGTATCCATATTAGCCACGGTGTAGGGAGCCACGCCGCTACCGGGTTGAACGAAGAGACCGGGAGAGGCATTGCGCAGCGTGATGCGCCCATCGACCGGGCTTTTGACGATCAGGGTCGCATCTGCCAGCCGATGTTCAATGATGTTATCTATTTCCGCGTCAGTCTTGCCGAAGACGTGCAACGTGTTCCGTGCAGTGTGCAGCGCGCCCTCTGCGCTCTGCTGATCGGAGATTGCCTGCTCGACATCTTTTTCTGCTGTGGCATGCGTCTTGAGGAGTTCGCGCAAGCGTTTCAAATTCCGGGTCGTCAGTTCAGAGACGCCCGCAGCAGAAATGACCGACGACACGGCTTGAAGAAGATCAGGGCTATCCAAAGTGAAGAGGATATCGCCCTTCTTGACGTTTTGCCCCGTCTCTCCGAACACCGAAATGATGCGGCCCGCGTACGGCGGATAGACTTGAACGGTCAGGTCTTCGTTGAAGCTGATCGTTCCGATTTCTTCTTTCTCATCGCTGAATATTTTCTCGTGCGCCGGCGCGATTTTCAAAGACGTAATCTGGTCATTCGAGAGCACGACTGTGTCGGTGTTCTGCGGGGAGGTTATCGCCGCAGCGGCTTTGCTCGCCTCAGTCGATGGAGCGCGAGCCTTATCGATGCCTGCGTCGGCGTAGAGAAAGAACGAAACCAGCGCCGCGCCGCAGAGCACGATCAGAACCAAATATTTCCACTTGAGCATGACAGCGAGTCCGGAAACCACCTGCGCGATAAGTAGACGGAGCGCGCGGACGGTCTACTGTGATTAGTCACAGTCATCAGATGCGGCGTTCACCAAGCGACGATCCCGGTGCCGGTTGATGAGAGGTTGGCTAGGTTTTAGCAAAAGCGATGAGAACCCAGTCCGGAAGCGTATTAGCCGAGGTGGGAAAAAGTCTCGAATAGAGCTTTAAGCCGCTGGTCGGATACCCATCGGACACGCCGGATAATTTTATTCCTTTTTGGTCTACAATAGCCCTTGACGCGTCGGGTCAGCGCGCTACGCACAGGCATCAATTTATTCATTTTGCCGGGGGGCATCCATGTTGAAGGGAACGAGCGCCAATGTGTTGGCGCTGTTCGCATTCGCTTGCGGCTCGTCGATTGCGTCGATTTCGGCCCATGCGCAACAGACGGACTCGACAAATCAGGCGGCGACGACGCAATTGCCCGAGGTTGTCGTCCAGGGCGACGCCAGTGCCAAGAAGCCAGCGAAGAAGAAGTCTACCAAGGCCGCGAAGATCAAGTCGGCACCCGTAGCGCAAGCGACGATCTCTCCCGCGCCAGATTTCGCAATCGACCAGCAGCCAAGCGACGGCAGCAGCGTGCCGCTGACCACGACGGACGGCTATGTGTCAGTCGAAAGCTCGGTCGCAACCAAGACCGACACGCCGGTGAAGGAAATTCCGCAGTCCATCTCGACTGTGACGCGTAAGCAGCTCGAAGACCGCAAGCCGCAAAGTCTGTCCGATGCATTCGGCTACGTTCCGGGCACGCGCGTCAACAACTCGGGCTTCGATCCACGCTTCGACAATTTCTACATCCGCGGGTTCGACGCGTCGTACTCCGGCATCTATCGCGACGGACTGCGCCAGATATCGAGCAGCTTCGGCCAATTCCGGACCGAGCCGTATGGGCTCGAAAGCATTACGATTCTGCGCGGACCGTCCTCGACGCTCTATGGCGCGAGCAATGCTGGCGGCATCGTAGACATGTATGACAAGCGGCCGACGGCAACGCCGTTCCATGAGATCGAACTCATCGGCGGAAGCTATGATCGCTTTCAAGGCAACTTCGATTTCTCGGGCCCCATCGCGCCGGGCAGCGACGTGCTCTATCGCTTGACGGGCCTCGTCCGCGAAGCCAACACCGAAGCATACGGCGTGCCGGACGATCGCATCTATATTGCGCCCGCCGTCTCCTTCAAACTCGACCCCGACACCAAGGTCACGATCCTCGGCGAATACATGGACGCCAAGACCGGTGGCAACATGGCCTGGTGGAATGACTTAAGCGATCCGCTGCGCCCGCGCCGCACGGACATCTGGTCGGGCGACCCGAACTTCAACACGTTCAGCCAGACGCAGGAGCGGATCGGCTACGAGATCGACCATCGCGTCAACGGCATCCTCACCGTACGTCAGAAGGCACGGTACTCCCATCTCGACTCGACCGGCGAATACATCGACATCATCGAAGAGACCGCGCCGAACGTCTGGGATCGCGCCAACGGTGTTATCGAAAGCAACGTCCATGTCTTCAACATGGACAACCAGGCCGAGGCGCGCTTCGCCACCGGACCGCTCAAGCATACCGTGCTTGCGGGCGTAGACATGGCCTACGTTTCGTACACCGAAAACTACGGATACGGCGACGCCTCGACAGGCGTGCCGCCGCTTGTCAACTACAACTATGGACAGCAGTTCATTCCGACGCCGAACATCACGGAGCTGACGTCGCAGAAGCAGTTCATGATCGGCACGTATCTGCAGGATCAGATCAAGCTCGGCCGCTGGATTCTCACATTGGGCGGGCGGCACGATTGGGTCGATACGAAAACGACGAACGATACGACGGACGACGGCGATCCAAAGACCACGGAGCGCCAGCACGACGAAGCCTGGTCCGGCAAAGCGGCGCTGTCATATTTGTTCGACTCTGGCTTCGCGCCGTATGTCGCTTATGGCACCTCGTTCCTGCCCAATACCGGCACGGACACGGACGGCAATCCGTTCAAGGCGGCAACCGCGGAATCGAAAGAGCTTGGCTTCAAGTATTTTGTTCCAGGCGCAAACGCATCCATCTCGTCGGCCATTTTCGACATCACGCAGAAGAACGGTCTCGTCAACGAGCCGTTCGAAGAGGAAAACGGCATCATCACCACCGTGCTCGTGCAGCGGGGCGTCCTGCGCTCGCGCGGCTTCGAGATCGAGGGCAACACGACACTCAGCAATGGCCTGAGCCTGCTGGCGTCGTACTCATACATCGCGATGCAGATCGAAGACGATGCCGAAGGCAACTACGGCAACGACCTCTCCAGCATCCCGCGCCATACGTTCTCGATTTGGGGTGACTATACGCTGCGCACCGGCATGTTCCGCGGGCTCGGCATGGGGCTCGGCGTCCGCTACATCGGCACCAGCTTCGGCAACGACGAGAACACCTTCAAGAACAACGCCCATGCGTTCTTGGACGGCGCACTGCACTATGACCTCGGCGAACTCGATCCGAAGTTCACCGGTGCCCGCCTGCAGGTCAACGCCAACAACGTCTTCGATCGCCGCGAAGATGTCTGCTCGTCCGGCTACTGCTATCTCGACCAGGGGCGCATGGTCATCGGAAGCCTGCGCTACCGCTGGTAGGGCGAGGGCAGGGCTCCCAAGCCAGATCCGCTTGCCCGCTCGTAGAGCGGAAGCTATGCCGCACCTCGACTGGTCGCTTTTTCCGTGAACCCGGATATCCTAGGTTCACGAGGAATACGACACGAAGAGGCTCGACAATGACCGCGCGCATCTACAAGCCGGCGAGAACCGCTATGCAATCCGGTGAAGCGCGGACGAAGGACTGGGTGCTCGAATTCGAGTACACGACGCCACGCCGTGCCGACCCTCTGATGGGCTGGACAAGCGCACGCGAAACGCAGCCCCAGGTTCGCCTCGAATTCGATACGAAGGAAGAAGCGATCGCATACGCGACGCGCGAAGGCATCGCCTTCACGCTTACCGAGCCGAAGCCGCGTAAGCCGATCCGGAAATCCTACGCCGACAACTTCCGATACGGCCGCACCACCAACTGGACGCACTGATCGAGCGCGACCGGGCTTTCAACGGCGCCGCATCGCATTTCGCGATCGGACGGGGTGCGCAGTGTTTCCAATAGTCTGAGTAGTGCTCAGCGGCGGGCTTACCCGTAGGTAGCCGCCGCAAAGCGTATCTCGTTAGCCGAACAGCGCCACGGCCTTCGTGAGCGTATTCCAGACACCCCACAGGAACGGAATTCCGACCGCGATCCAGGCGATCAGCGCGCCCGGCGTGAGGCCGCCGAAGCCAATACCTTGGCCGCCCTTGGTGGCATTGGACCCTGGCGTAGCCGCTTGTAGCGATTCCATCTCGGCCTCGCTCATCATCCATTTCTGCGCCACAGGACGAATGAGCGAGTTGGCAATCAAGCCTACGAGCAGGAAGCCCGTCAGAATATACATCGTCCGGTCATAAACGAGCGCACGCGGCACGCCCGCCGCGATCTGCGCATCGCGAATGTAGCCGATCACCAACGGTCCGAGCACACCGGCCAGCGACCACGCCGTCAGCAGCCGGCCATGGATGGCTCCAACGAACTTCGTTCCGAAGATATCGGCGAGGTACGCTGGCAATGTCGAGAAGCCGCCGCCGTACATCGTGATGATGACGCAGAACGCGGCGACGAACAGTGCGATCGATCCCATATGCGCCAACGACGGCGCGATGGCATAAAGCGCGATGCCGAGAAGGAAGAAGCAGTAGTACGTCGCCTTGCGTCCGATCTTGTCGGAGAAGAATGCCCAGAGGAATCGCCCGCCGCTGTTGAACAGCGAGAGCAGGCTGACAAAGCCGCCCGCGATCGCCGCGACGGCGGCATGCTGCCCGACATCGAGATCGCCAAACTTGATGCCCGGTTGCCCGATGAGAGATCCGGCGAAGATTTCCTGCAGCATGGGCGAGGCCATTGCCAGAACGCCGATGCCCGCCGAGACGTTCATCGTCAGCGCCGTCCAGATCAACCAGAACTGCGGTGTCTTGTGAGCGTTATCGAGATGAACATGGCCCGTCGTAATCATGGCATGCGCACGGTCATGCGGCTCGACCCAGCCATCGGGCTTCCAGTTGTCGGGCGGCACGCGGTAGCCGAACGCGCCGCACAGCATCGCGACGAGATAGATGCAGCCCATCACCGCCATGGCTTCCCAGACGCCGACAGAGTGATCGCTCTTGAAGTGGTTCATCAGCAGGATTGCGAGCGGTGAACCGATCATCGCGCCGCCGCCGAAGCCCATGATGGCCATGCCGGTTGCCATACCGCGCCGGTCCGGAAACCATTTGATGAGCGTCGAGACCGGGGAGATGTAGCCGAGGCCAAGGCCAATGCCGCCGATGACGCCGAGGCCGATCCATAAAAGCCAGAGCTGATGGATGTAGACGGCGAATGCAGAAATGAGAAACCCGCCGCCCCAGCAAAGTGCCGCTGCAACACCCGCACGACGCGGACCCGCGCGTTCCAGCCAACCACCAAAGGCAGCGGCCGAGATGCCGAGGAAAACGATACCGATTGTGAAAGTGACAAGCAGGTCGCTGACGTTCCAGTCGCAGGTCGTCGTGAACAACGCCTGGGCGATCGTCATGTCAGGGCAGCTCACCGGCTTGGTAACGCCAAGGGCCTGCGCCATCGGCAGCCAAAACACGCTGAGACCGTAGCTCATTCCGATGCAGAGGTGGATCGCGAGGGCCGCCGGAGGCACAAGCCAGCGATTGAACCCAGGTTTCGCGATGATGCGCGCGCGGTCAAGAAGTCCCGGCGCCGGCGTCTCGGCGGCACTCAACGTTGCCATGCGTGTTTCCCCACTGAAATGAAGCCGCAGTCGCAGCTTTTTCCCTTTTCTTGCACTGTGCGGCTGAAGCATTCAACTGGCCGGTGTACAATAATTGTGGCCGTTGCAGGGGGCCTAGCGGCCTTGCGTTTCGGAAACGCCCCGATTATCGGTGTTCTGGCCTTGAAAATGGCCTCAGGCGGCTCTCTGTTAAGAAAGAGAGCGAACGCGCCAAAACGATCCCGTAGCTCAGTTGGATAGAGCATCTGCCTTCTAAGCAGAGGGTCGCAGGTTCAAATCCTGCCGGGATCGCCAATGATTTCAGTCCAGTACTGAGACTCCACACCCGGCTCATAGCTTCAACCGAAAGACGAACTTCGGAACGATTGCTCGCGGCGGGCATTGTCGGTGAAGTTTCTGGAGGAACCGCCGATGAAAAACCTAACGCCGCTTTTGGCTATTTCCTGCTTATTTGCGACCGCCGTTGAAGCCGCCGAAGTTCCGAAGGCTACTCATGATTTTGTCGCTGATGTCGCTGTTTCGAATAAGTTCGAAATCGATACGAGTGAGCTGGCCCTAAAGTACGGAAAGGCGGCTGACGTTCGAAATTTCGCTCAGCAAATGATTACGGATCACACGGCGGCAGGACAAAAATTCAAGGCCGCTCTTGCGGAAGCCAGTATTCAGCCGCCTGCGGATTCCCTCGATGTTGCTCACACGGCCAAATATGCAAAGCTTCGCGTGTTCACGACCGAGGCTGGGTTTGATGCGTCGTACACCCAGGAGCAACTCAAGGCGCATGAAGACGCCGTCGCAAAGTTTGAGGCCTACGCCACGAGCGGTCCAACGCCTGCGTTAAAAACCTTTGCCAACGACCTGTTGCCGACACTTCGGCATCATTTGCAGATGGTGAAGGATCTTGAACCTAAGGTTCGAAAATAGAGGGCGGAAAAACATGGCCGACCCGAAGTCTCTCGAACCCGGACATATCCCGGGCCAGAATCCGAACACCCCCCAACGTCTGCCCGGTAACACGGCGGAAAAGGAAGAGCGGAGATTTCCGTTCGGCCGCTCGATCGCGACGGTTGTCGGTGTGGCTGCGATTTGCATCGTAGCTTATGTCATTCTCCTGATGGCAGGCGTCTCCAGTCCCTCAGGAAATTGATAAGAAACGCGCGAGAGAATGTCGCGCAGTACCTGCGCGGGTGTGGATCGAACGTCGATGGTGCCCCCGGAGCAATATTGGCCAAAGCCGGCCCTATGCTAATCTCCTCCGATGCACGGAGGCACGGTCCGAAAAATCATCCACATCGACATGGACGCGTTTTATGCGTCGGTCGAGCAGCGCGATAATCCCGAACTGCGCGGGAAGCCGCTGGCGGTTGGATTCGGCGCCAAGCGCGGGGTCGTTGCGGCCGCGAGCTATGAGGCGCGCGCATTCGGCGTACGCTCTGCCATGCCGTCGACGACAGCGATCCGGCAATGCCCCGACATCATTTTCGTGCCCCCGCGCTTTGAAGTCTATCGCGCGGTCTCACAGCAGATTCGTCAAATTTTTGCGGAGTACACGCCTCTCTTCGAACCGCTTTCGCTCGACGAAGCCTATCTCGACGTAACGGAGAATTTGCGAGGCCTTCCCACCGCCGCCATGACCGCCACGGAGATCCGCGCTCAAATCCTCGCCGAAACCGGACTCACGGCTTCGGCTGGCGTGTCGTACAACAAGTTTCTCGCCAAACTCGCCTCCGATATGCGCAAACCCAATGGCCAATTCGTAATCCCGCCACAGCGCGGCGCCGAATTCATCGAAGGCTTGCCGGTGAAGAAGTTTCACGGAGTGGGGCCGGTGACGGCGGAGAAGCTCAACGCGCTGGGCATACAGACGGGCGGCGATCTGAAGGCGCGCTCGCTCAACTTTCTCGAAGAGCATTTTGGAAAAGCAGGCGCGTGGTATTACGCCATCGCCCGCGGCGAAGATGACCGCCCTGTTGAGCCCAATCGGCCGCGCAAATCATCCGGCTCTGAGACAACCTTTTCCGAAGACCGCATTCGCCCCACCGATGTCGAAGCAGGCGTGCTCGAAATGGCTGATGATGTCTGGGCGTGGTGCGAGAAGAACCAAAGCTTCGGCGCGACCGTTACCGTCAAAATCAAATACGCAGACTTCCGCATTGTCACGCGCAGCCGGACAGCTTCACGTCCAGTGACCTCGCGCGAGCTTCTCCACGAGATCAGCGTCGCCTTAGTGCGATCTGTTTACCCCGTTGCGATAGGCATTCGGCTGGTCGGTGTTTCGGTTTCAAAATTCGCTTCAGACGAAGATGCTCAGCTCGAACTCTCGATCTGAGTCCGCCAGCCGAGTGGCGACTTGCCGCCAAGCCGCATGACTGCGCGCAATCTACGTGTGCATTTAAGCCCCAGTCCGAAGGTCTTTGTAGGGATCACACGATTGCACCCTCTGGCCGCCGGGCATCCTCTGGTATGCACTGGGGACATTGTGGGGCGCATTGAAGGGGCGGGGGAGAGACTATGCGCGTTGTCGTAACGGGCGGAGCGGGGTTCATCGGCTCGGCGCTGGTGCGCTATCTCGTTGGCGTCCGCGGCTGGACAGTCGTGAATGTCGATAAGCTGACCTATGCAGCCAATCCTGCGTCGCTCGCGCCGATCGCCAACCATCCGAATTATCATTTCGTACACGCAGATATTTGCGACGCGGACGCCATGGGCAGCGTCTTAAGCAACGTCGCGCCGCAAGCCGTCATGCATCTCGCGGCTGAGAGCCACGTCGATCGATCGATCACGGGTTCGGCGGAGTTCATCAAGACCAACATCCTAGGGACGCACGTGCTGCTCGAGGCGTCGCGGCATTATTGGTCGGATCTTCGCGGTGATGCGAAGTCGGCATTCCGATTCCTTCACGTCTCCACGGACGAGGTTTACGGCACGCTGCCAGGAGACGGCTTCTTCGTTGAAACGACACCGTATGATCCGCGTTCGCCCTACTCCGCCAGCAAGGCATCGTCCGACCATCTTGTGAGCGCGTGGCGCGAGACATACGGCTTGCCGACATTGATTACGAACTGCTCGAATAACTACGGCCCGTATCATTTTCCGGAAAAGCTAATCCCGCTCGTGCTGCTGAACGCGCTAGAGGAGAAACCACTGCCCGTTTATGGCGACGGCAGGCAAGTGCGAGATTGGCTATACGTCGACGATCACGTCAAAGCGCTGACGTGCGTATTGGAGCGCGGAAAGATCGGTGAAACATATAATGTCGGCGGTCGCGCACCGATGGAGAACATCGCGGTTGTCGAGCAGATTTGCGATAGTCTCGATGCCCACCGCCCGACATCCAGAAGACGACGCGATCTCATCACTTACGTTGCGGATCGCCCCGGACACGACCGGCGCTACGCGATCGATCCCACAAAAATCGAAACCGAACTCGGCTGGCGCGCCGAGCAGACATTTGCGAGCGGAATTGCGGCGACCATCGAATGGTATCTGAATAACGATGCGTGGTGGCGCCCACTGCGCCAAGGTGTTTATTCCGGCACTCGCCTTGGTCTTCTTGCTGCGGAAGTCGCGCCAGCCGCAGTGGCTGTCGGCTCCGAGCAAGACTAGATCGTCCGCACTAGATCGTTCGGCATGCCGAATCCCGGAAAGAATTGCCAGAGCTGCCCTTGAATGTGCGCCGCGAAAAGACGCGGGATGTGCGGCCGTCGAAAACGAGCACAGGCTCCGTATCAGCAACGAGCGACGGCATCGTAACCCTCGATGGAGAACACGCGATGACCAAGGAATGGATCGCCTTCATTTCGGTACTGCTTGTGTCTGGATCAGTCGCCGCTGCCGATAACTGGGCTAGCAAATTCAAGATCTTGGACGCCGACGGCAGTGGCTCCGTCAGCCGCACGGAGTTTGAAGAGAACGTTTCGAAGCTGAAGCTCGATCCGGCGCCGACATTTACCGCAGTCGACGTCGACAATAACAATAGCCTCGATCCGGACGAATGGGCCGCCGCTGAAAAAATGACGAATGCGTACAATACACCCTGCAGGTCCTCGACATCTTCGTGGTGCCCGAAGGACTAAAACAATCTTTGAAGACACAACGACCGGCGCTCGGAGTCCGGAGGAATTTCATCCGGGCGCCGGACGGCGCGCTGAAAATGGAGGGATGCCTGCCACAAGAGGCAGGGAGCAGACGCCGGCGGTTGAGCCCTCAGCTTCGACTAGACCTCGAATTCCTCAATGGTTGTGAACGCCTGCCGCAGCGCCTCAGACCAGGCGCCTGAAAGCTTGCGGAAATATTCGTCTTCCGGACCGATGCGGATCTCGCGCGCCACGTCCAGCACGTCGGCTTCGCAAACCACCAGGTCGATCGGCATGCCGACGGATAGGTTCGAACGCAGCGTTGAATCGAACGACAGCAAAATCAGTTTCGCTGCTTCGCCCAAGCGCATGTCGGACCGCGCCACGCGATCGAGAATGGGTTTGCCGTACTTGTGTTCTCCGATCTGAAGGAAGGGTGTGTCGACGGCCGCCTCGATGAAATTTCCTTCCGGGTAGATCTGGAAGAGGCGGGGACCTTCGCCCTTGATCTGGCCGCCAAGGATGAACTGATTGTTGAAGCCGAGGCTGCTGGCTTCCAGCGCTTCACCATCGATACGCCGCTCTGCTCTGATGGCGTCACCAACGACGCGTGCCGCGCGGTACATGTTGGCAGCGTTGAAGAGATTAGGCGTTCCCGGATCGTTGTCGTCGAGCGCCTCGTTCAACATGCTTATGACGGACTGCGTAACGGCGAGATTGCCGGAGCTCATCAGCACGAGCACGCGCTCTCCCGGTTTGCGCCAAACCTGAAGCTTTCGATATTGCGAGATGTTATCGATCCCGGCGTTCGTGCGCGTGTCAGCGGCAAATACCAATCCTCGCTTAAGCCGGATCGCTACGGCGTAGGTCATGCGTCGCCTCTCCCATGTCGTTTACTGTTGTTGGCTGGCATGCCGCTGAACCTCGACCATAACGTCAAGCTGCTCGCGCGCCGCGCCATGCCGCATGCCCCGGATCGGCGCGGCGAACGTCGAATCCAAACCGGCAGCGAGACGAACGTAATGATCGGTCGGGCAAGACCGATTTGCCGGATCAAAGCCGACCCAGCCGAGGTCATTAATCCAGACTTCCGCCCAGGCATGGTTCGCTTCGGCCGGTTCGTCGCCAATCAAGAGATACCCGCTGACATAGCGCGCAGGAACGCCAAGCGCCCGGGCTGAGGAAATGAAAAGATGCGCGTGGTCCTGGCAAACGCCGACGCCATCCCGCAGCGTTTCGGCGGCTGTCGTATGAGCGTTCGTCGCGCCGATTTGGTAGTCGACGGCATCTCGCACGGCAAGCATAAGGCGATGCATGCTCTCGATGCTGGCGGGCTGTCCAGGTTCATGCATACCAGTCTCACGCGCCAAGGCAATGATGGCTTCGTTGGCCGTCGTCATCGGCGTCTGGCGGCGATAGACATTAAGAGGCGCGGGGTCGGCAAGGCCGCTAACGATGCCGGCGCGTTCCTCGGTTTCGACAATGCCTTTTGCGATGATAACGGACTCGACGTGCGGATCGGTACAACTCACAAGATGCACCGTGTTGCCGAAACCGTCTCGAAACGCCTTGGCCGCCTCAATGCCGCGCGCATGAATTTTCCATTCGATAACGCGCTGTCCCTGAAACGAGGGCGGCGTCAGGCGTAACGCCAGGATCGAATATTTGGTCGGTTCGCCGTATGTGTAACGCGTGACATGCCCAATCGAGATGCGCATGGCCGGTCCTCAATCGCTGAAATGGTAGGCGCTTGAAATTTCATTACCCAGCTTATTGTTGCGGGCGATGAAATCTTGAATGAACTCGTGCAGGCCGGATTGAAAAATGCTTTCGATGAGAGACTCGAGCAGCAGGTCTCGCGTGGACTCGGCCGTCGCGTGACAATCGTTCCGGGCGCCGTAAAAAATTCCAAGATCGCGAAGCGCAAGCGTGATCTCGTCGTAGCACGACCGCAGCGATCTCGGCATTTGCCGGTTGAGGATCATGAACTCGGCGATCTTGAGTGGGCGGTATTCATCCTTGAAGACCCAGCGATAGCTCCGATGTGCCGAAACGGAGCGCAACAGCGCAACCCACTGATAATTGTCCTTGCCGCTTCCAACTAGGTCGCTCGATGGAAGAAGGTGATAGTATTTGACGTCGAGGATACGCGCCGAGCTGTCCGCTCTTTCAATGAAGGTACCGACCTGACTGAAATAGAACGTGTCGTTGCGCAAAATCGTATTCAACATGGCGCCGCGATAAAGCGCCGAGCGCGAACGTACCCAATCGAGCAGCTCGGGAAGAGAGTTCGACGTGACGGAAGCCGGTTTGATGGCTGAAAATTCGAGCCACGAGCCGTTTAGGGATTGCCACATCTCCCGCGTTAAAGCTGTTCGTTGCGCGCGTGCGCTCCGCCGCGCGCTCGCGAGGCACGAGGCAATGCTCGACGGGTTTCCGACGTCGAACAGCATATAGTGGATGACGTTCCGCGAGTTGAGTTCGCCGTGGCGCTGCGTATATCCATCCAGGCATCCGGCGCTTTCCAGCGTCGACCGCCACTCCTCGTGAAAGCCCTCATCCTGGCGCGGAAGAAGAACAATGCGGTAGCCCACCTCCAGCAGGCGCGCCATGTTCTCTGCACGCTCCACGTAACGAGAGAGCCAATACAGGTCGTTTGCTGTTCGTGAGAGCATTCCTGTTCTATTCCTGAAGCACCCAGGTGTCTTTTGTGCCGCCGCCTTGGCTTGAGTTGACGACAAGCGACCCTTTCTTCAGCGCGACGCGTGTCAGCCCGCCGGGCATCAGCCGCACTTGATCGCCGACCAGAACAAACGGCCGCAAATCGAGGTGCCTCGGCCCGATACCCGCGTTGATGAATGTTGGGCACGTCGAGAGCGAAAGTGTCGGCTGCGCGATGTAGTTGTTTGGGTCCGCGATAATCTTTGCTCGGAAGGCCTCGATCTCGTCCGTCGTCGAGCGTGGACCGATAAGCATGCCGTAGCCGCCCGACCCGTGAACCTCTTTAACAACGAGGTCCGGCAGATGAGAGAGCACATATTTCAGGCCCTCCGGGTCACGACAGTTATAAGTTTCGACGTTCGCGAGAATGGGCTCCTTGCCGGTGTAGAATTTAATGATCTCGGGAATGTAGCTATAGATCGCCTTATCGTCGGCGATGCCGGAGCCAGGTGCATTGACGATCGCGAGGCGGCCGGACCGGAAGACGTCGAATATGCCGGGCACGCCGATGAGTGACGTTGGATCGAAGACAAGCGGATCGAGAAAAAGATCGTCGACGCGCCGGTAAAGAACGTCGACACGCTTTAGCCCTTCCGTCGTCTTCATGCGCAGGAAGCCGTCGATGACTGCAAGGTCGCAGCTTTCGACGAGATCGATCCCCATCTGATCGGCCAAAAACGAATGCTCGAAATAAGCGCTGTTGAAGATTCCCGGCGTAAGAAGAGCAATGTTCGGTTCCGCATCGAGATTGCGCGGCGAGACGCTCTCAAGAGTTTTTAGAAGCGCATCGGGATAGTTCTCGACCGGCCGCACGCGGTTCCGGCTGAAGAGATCCGGAAACAGATGCATCATCGTTTCGCGATTTTCGATCATGTAGGAAACGCCCGACGGCGTGCGCGTATTGTCTTCGAGAACGGCGAAATCGTTCTCATTCGTGCGCACGATGTCGATACCAATGATGTGGCTATAGATGCTGCGTGGAGGATCGACTCCGATCATTTCCGGCAGAAACGCCGAGTTCTGAATCACGAGATCCACCGGCACTTTTCCAGCCTTCAAGATCTCTTGGCGATGATAGATATCGTAGAGAAACGCATTGAGCGCCCTGACGCGCTGCTCGATCCCTTGCTCGAGCTTGCTCCATTCCGCGCTTGAGATGATGCGTGGCAGAATGTCGAACGGGATCAGCCGTTCGGCAGCCTCCTCGTCGCCGTAGACCGCGAACGTAATTCCGGAACGGCGAAAGAGAACCTCCGCTTCGGCAGCTTTCTGCCGCAGCGTTTCCATGTGCTGAACACCCAGCCACTCGGCGAACGCTCGGTACGGTGCCCGAATTTCGCCGCCGCCTCCCGTCATCTCATCGAATGCCGCGCCCAAGAACCCCTCCAATCGCGAGCCTTGAAGAGAGCATCGCAAAGGTTGGGCCAAGCGCAGAAACGCAGCTAAATCCGGGGCAAAGGACTGCACACCGGTGAAATACTGCCGTTGAAATAGGCAGAGTGCCTGCTTTGCAGGCGCGCAAACTACTCGGTGCTGTCACCGTCGCCGATCGTATCGCCGTTGTCACCGACGTGGCTGCGCCAGGAGCGCCACACGTGCCAGGCGATGGCGGCGAGCGGAAGCCCTACCGCGGCACTCCAGAAGTAATCTTGCACGCCGTCTTCAAGCAGAGCCGCGACCAGACCGACGCCGCTGACAATCGCGAGCAGCAGCGGGACAGCAAAAATCTGGCGCAACGTCTTCGGCCGCGTCGATGATGGTTCGCTCATGAAGCCCGTTATTCTGTCGCGAGGCGCGCGTCGCGCGAAGGCCGCTCGGCACGCTGTTGGGCACGGCGGCCCTTCCAGAGGTATAGCCCCGAAATCAATACGATGATCGCGATGACATCCAGGATCGCCCAGATGATCCTGAGGGTCAGGCCACCGTAGTCACCGAAGTGAAGCGGCTGAGAGAGGAGCAGTGTGGAAACGTACCAGGGCATTGGCCGCGTTTCGACGAATTCGCCGGTTGCGGCATCCACGAGCACGGGCTGCAACAGCCGCGAGGTTACGGCGCCGCGTCCCGCCATGAAGACCATGAAGTGCGACGGAGCGGAGAACATGTTGCCCGGATAGGCGATGAAGCGCGGCTTCATATCTGGAAGCTTGTCCTGCGCCGTCTTCACCACCGTGTCGATCGATGCAAGCTTTTCAGGACGCGGCCGGTCGCGAAGATCTCCCACCATGTCGGTGACTTCGTAGAACTGCCAGATCTTTATGACGAGATCCGCCCAGGTATTGATGACGCCCGTGAAGCCGACGACCACGAGCCAAGCCACTGCGGCAATGCCGAGAAGATTATGGAGATCCAGCCAGCGAATGCGTTCCGTTCGCCGGAAGCGGATCGTGCCGAAGTTTAGTTTTCGCATCGGCGGTCCATAGACGACGACGCCGGAAATGAGAGCGATGACGAAGAGGAATCCCATCAGGCCCAGAAACAGCTTCCCACCCAGTCCGAGATAGAAATCGGTGTGCAGCCGAAGCATGATGGCCGTGAAACGGGTGGAGAAATCCGGCGCGTCAAGGAACTGCGCCGTATTGGCATCGAAGCGAGCGAGAACGTTCGTCGACGGATCTCCGTCGTACTTCTCGTTGATCGACGCCCAGGTTACGTTGGGTTCGTGCTCATCCCAGAAAAGGAACTGGATCGCTTTTCCAGGAAAATGCGACATGGCGGACGCAGCAATCTGGTCGAGCGTTGCCGGCTTCGCTGTCGTAACCGTCTGCTCTACCGGCTTCACCGAGTCATGCAGAAGCTCGTCGATCTCCTCATGGAAGATCAGCGGCAAACCGGTAATGCACAACATGAGCAGGAACACGGTCGAAATCAGACTCGACCACTTGTGAACCCAAACCCAGCGGCGCATCGCCTTGTTCGTCATCAGATGTCTCGAGACTCGTTACCACTCGTATTTCAACGTCGCGAGCACCGTGCGTTCGGCGCCAAGCCCGCAATAGGCTTTGCTCGTTACGCACGACGCCACGTAGTATTTATCGAATAGGTTGGCGACATTGAGCTGGAAGGTCAGGCCTTCCAAGTTCGGAGCTACGTAACGGAAGTCATACTTCACGGCAAGATCAGCCAGAGTATAGCCCGGCACCTTGAATTGATTAAGCTCGTTGCCGTACTGCGAACCCGTATAGCGGACACCGGCTCCAAGACCCAGTCCAGCGAACATGCCGTTGTGCCAAGTGTACATCGCCCAGAGCGCGGCAGTGTTATGCGCGACGCTGGGGAACCTGTTGCCAATGACGTCTTCATTGGGATCGTCGGTGATAAGCGCCGAGATATGGGCATAGGACGCGATGACGTCGAGGTTGCGGTTAATGCTGGTCTTGGCTTCAAGCTCGACACCCTGAGAGCGGACTTCGCCGGACTGTATCGTGATCGGCGGAACATTGGCGTTTGGCTTGGCGACATTCTGTTGCGAGAAGTCGAACCACGCCGCCGTCAGCAACGTGTTGGTGCCGGGCGGCTGGTACTTGATACCGGCTTCGTAACCTTCGCCCGTCGTCGGCTTCAGGCGACCGCCTTGAATGGAAGTCAGGGTAAATCCGCTCGCCGGCTGGAACGATGTCGAATAGCTGAAGTACGGAGCAATTCCCGAGTCGAACATATAGCTGAGACCCGTGAAATAGGTCCAAGCCGTATCGGTATAGTTGATGGGTGTCAGCGTCAGGTGATCCAACGCATCCGTCGACGCGATGTCGTAGCGCCCGCCAGCGGTCAGGATCCAACGATCATATTTGATTTGATCCTGCAGATAGATACCGAGTTGCTCAGTATCCGTTGTACGGTTCAAAAACTCGAACAAAGACGAAATCGGCGGAGCGGGTGTTCCATAAATCGGATTATACGCGTCGATCGGAGAAAAGCCGCCGAACCGGTAGATGGCATTTCCGCGGCCCGTCTCATAGTCGATGCCTCCGAGCACCTTGTGCGCGAGAGCGCCGGTTGCGAAGTCGGCCTGCGCCTGCGTGTCGACCTGGAAGTTGCGCGTATCGCTGGTGACGTAGTTCAGTGAACGACCGACAGTGCGCCCATCGTTGGAGATAAGACCTTCGGTCCGCACTGCGAGCGTTTCGTTTTCTACGTCCATGTAACGCAGGTTCTGCCGAACCTGGAAAACTTCGTTGATCCGGTGGGCGAACTCGTAGCCAATCCAGAATTGATCGGTCCGCGAATTATCGATATCCGGCTCGCCGAGATAGCGGCTGTACGGGATCCTGCCGTACGGTGCCGAAGACTGCGTGAGCTGGAACGGCACATACTGCTGCGGGCCATAACCATCGTTATGCGCGACATTGGCGAGCAGCGTGATGCTCGTATCGCGATCCGGCCGCCATAGCAGCGACGGGCTGATAAAGTAGCGTTCGGATTCGGTGAAATCCATCTGCAGGTCGGCGTCGCGCGCCAGACCCGTCAGGCGGTATGCAAGCTTGCCCTCGCTGTCGACCGGACCCGTGAAGTCGAAGCCCGTTTCGAGGCGGTCGAAGCTTCCGGTCTGGAAGAAGATTTCGTTATGGGGAACGAAGTCCGGCCGTTTGCTGACGGCATTGACGAGACCGCCCGGAGGAGCCTGCCCATAAAGCGCTGAAGTCGGACCCTTCAGAACTTCAATGCGTTCGAGTTGATAAGGATCGAGAACGGGCTTCGCGAAGGTGAGTGTCGTTTCCGGCGGAAGCACAAGACCGTCGAGATAGAGCGGCGCCTCAAATCCGCGAACGACATACACGTCGTAGACGCCTGATGCCGTGTACTTGTCGAGCATGATACCCGGCACGTAGCGCAGCGCTTGCCCGATAGACTGCGCGGCTTGATCCTGAATCTGATCTTTCGTGACGACGTTGACGGTGCGCGGCGTCTCGATCAGCGGTGTATCGGTTTTGGTGCCGGTCAAGCTTTGCGAAGCGACGTAACCGTCGACAGGGCCATTGCCCCTTTCTGGCGCGCGACCGCCAGCTGCTTCGATACCGACTTCGGTTCCCGCGCTCGGTTGCGCGGAGGCGGCGACAGGAGCAGACGGCTGTTTGACCTTTGCTTTCTTGGTCGTCTTTTTCTTGTTCGGGGTGGGTGCCTTCTTTTGCCCGACGACGACAACCGCCGGCAGCTCGCCCGCGGGAGCTGGCGCTTCGGCAGCCGGTGCCTGCTCTGCAGCGGGAGGCGGCGTGTCTGTCGATTGGGCAGCGGCGCCGCCGCTCAAGAGGCCAACACACAAAATCGCAATTGGTGTAACGCGGCGCATAATCGTGTCCCCCCGGGCCCGATTCATTTCAATTGTGATCTATACGCATCTGGTTAAGAACCAGCCAGTGCAAATACGCCACAATATGCCGGATTCGATTTTATACGTTGATTTACAGCTTAAATGCTGAGGAAGAATCGCTAGCTGCTACTGGCCCATCGCGCCATTGCCGAACGAATGGCGTCCAGCCCGTCCGTGATCGCCGCCGGGCCAGGCTGCAGGATGAGCGGCGACTTGATTTCATAGATATGATTGTTGGTAATGGCGGGAACATTTTCCCAACCGGGCCGGCTCCGTATCGTATCGGGCCGCACCTTCTTCCCGCACCAAGATGCAAGGATAATATCTGGCTTGCGTGCAGCCACGTCGTCCGCCGTCACAACGCGATCTCGCGCCGCCGCTTCTGAACGCTTCTCTGGAAAGATGTCGTCGCCGCCAGCAACTTCAATCAATTCCGACACCCAACCGAGTCCGGTAATGATGGGCTCATTCCATTCCTCGAAATAAACACGCGGCCGAGGCGTCGCTCTGCTCGTCTCGGCAGCAATCGTCTCGATACGCGCTTCGAGCGTCCGCGCCAGATCTTCGGCCTTTCCCGGTTCCGCAATCAACGCGCCAAGCGTGCGGATCATTGCAAAAACGCCTGCAAGATCACGTTGATTGAAGACGTGCACGGCGAGCCCGGCGCGCGCGAGAGAGGCGACGATGTCCGCTTGAATGTCCGAAAACGCCAGAACGAGATCGGGTTCGAGCGCCGTGATCTTTGAAATGTCGGCTGACGTAAAAGCCGAGACGCGTGGCTTTTCGCGGCGAACCTGCGGCGGGCGCACGGCATAACCGGAAACACCTACGATCCGATCCTGCTCACCAAGCAGATAGAGTGTTTCTACGGTCTCTTCAGTCAGGCAGACAAGACGGCGCGGCGGATAGGTTCGCATGGGACTTCAACGTTTGGGCTTGTGCCGAAAGCAGACATTATCGCTACCCGGCATGGAATGGCTCGAAGCGTTAGTCGTGCCACGGTTCATTGCATTTTCATACGGTTATGACGCCGCCGCCGATGCGCCCGCACTCTGACAATGCTATGCTTGGTAACGAGCAGCGCAACCGTTCCTCGAGCCGACGATGCAGTGGATCTTGGTCGAACGAAAACCCGGCGTCGTCTACGCCGAAGGTGAGCAGATCTACCTCGGCAGCGAAGGCGCCGAGGTGCCCGATCTTGACCTGGTCATGAAGTTTCCGACGCGCCAAGACGCTGAGCAGCACCGCCGCAAACTAAAACACCCTTATCATTGGGTTTCCGCCACTTTCCCGAAGTGAGAGGCTGAGCACGAGGGAACAAACCGCCGATCTGGCCGTTGGTATGGGAGTTTTTGCGCCGCCCCGGCTGGCGAAAATCGCGTATGGAGTAAGCCATGGCCATCGCCGCCCGATCGTTCTGGAAGGGGCATCTCCGCCTCGCGTTGGTCACCATACCGATCCGCCTCGTGAGCGCCACGGCAACCGAAGACAAGATTGCGCTCCACCAAGTCGACAAAAAATCGAAACAGCGCATCCGCTACCAGAAGGTAGCGGGAGAAACCGGACGGGTCGTTCCGCAGTCGGACATCGTCCACGGATATGAACTTGACGATGGCAGTTACGTGCTGTTTGAGTCAAACGAACTCGACAACCTGAAACTGACGACGCGTCACACCATCGAGCTGACCGAATTCGTCGAAGCGTGTTCCATCGACCCGCTGTATTTCGACAATCCCTATTACGTCCTGCCCGACGGCGATGTGGCGGAGGAAGGCTATCGCATCATTCGCGATGCGCTGCGCGCCACCAAAAAGCTCGGCGTAGGACAGCTCACGATCCGCGGCCGCGAAAACCTCATCGCGATGAAGCCAAGCGGCGACGGCTTGATGATCGAAACGCTGCGTTACGCGAATGAAGTTCGCGATGCGGACGACATCTTCTCCGGCATCGGAACAGAGAAGCTTCGGCCCGAACTCATCAACATGGCGAAGCAACTCATCGACGAGCGGACGACGAAGTTCGATCCCAGTCAATTCAAGAACCATTACGCGGAAGCGCTCCGCAAGCTCGTCAAGGAGAAGGTCGAGGGCGGCGAGTCGACGGAGGTCGAAGGCGGCGACGATCGTCCCGCTGGAGGCAAAGTCGTCGACTTCATGGAAGCGCTACGCCGTTCTACGGAAAAGTCGTCTGGCGGAAAATCATCGCGCAAAACAAAGACGGCGGCATCGCAACAGAAACGCGAACCGGCGAAGCGCGCAAAGCCTGCTGCGAAATCGAAAGCGAAAACCAAAGCACGCGCCTAGAAGCTCGGCATCCAACGTGCGTGCTATCGCTTGGGTGGCGGTTTCGTCACCGGCCGTCGGATCTGGTCCGTAGGTTTGTCTTCGCGCAATCCCTTGAAGGCAGCGTGCCGCAAAAGCTTATCAGCCGTCCACGCGCGATATTCGATCTGGGCAACAAGCTCCGGTTTCACCCAAACAACACCCTTGCGCTGCAGCCCCGTAAGCATCCCGGCACTCGCGGCCGCATCAACCTTCCGAGGTTTCAGCATACGCATAAGCTCGCTCGCGGTGCGCTGGGAAAAGCCTGTGCCGACGCGGCCCGCATACTTCAAAGTCTTTTTCTCATAATAGCCGACCACCAGTGCACCGACTGCAGCGGTTGAGACGTTCGAAGGAACGTAGCCGAGAATAACGAACTCGTCGGTTTGCGTGCATTTGCTTTTCAGCCAATCGTCATTGCGGCCGGAACGATACGGCCGGTCGCTGCGCTTCGAAACAATGCCTTCAAGCCCAAGCCGGCACGCTTCGCCAAGCATCTTTCCGCCATCGCCCGCGAGATGATCGCTGTAGCGAAGCATCGATCCTTCCCGTTGTTTTCCGATCAGGCGGCGCAATATCTCCTTTCGCATTGTCAGAGACTCGGACCTGAGATCGCGACCGTTGAAGAACAGCAAATCGAAGCACTGCATCACGAAGTGCTCGCTCCGCCCGCTTTTCAGTGCGGACGCAAGCGCAGAGAAGTTCGAATGCCCTTTGCTGTCTTCGACGACAAGCTCGGAATCGATAAGCGCGTTTTCACACTCAAGCTTTGCAAGCGCGGAGGGGAGGGCGCCGAAACGTTCGGTCCAATCAAGCCCGCTGCGCGTAATGAGAAGAACGGCACCAGCGTCGATGCGCGCTTGAATGCGATAACCGTCAAACTTGATTTCGTGAATCCAGTTCGTTCCGTCGGGTGGCGCGCTGACCAGCGTTGCAAGGCACGGCTCGACGAACTTCGGCGGCGGCGCATAGGTCTTCGAGGATGCGCGAGCTTTGAGTTTTTTCGCCGCGCTGCTCCGCGGTGTGCTCGCTCGTTTCACGCCCGCACTGCTTCGCGCTCTCATGCGGAAAGATCCCTCGCGACTACGACGACTTGAGCAGCGCCTTGATTGCACCGGCGAGCGGCCGTTCGCTGTCGCAATAGTCGTCCCACGCCTTGGAGGTCTTTAGAAGTCTCGGAACGGTATGAATCGTGAAGCGCTTCGGATCGAGCCCCTTTTTGACTTGGCTCCACGTCAACGGCATGGACACCGTGGCATCCGGCCGGGCGCGCGGCGAAAACGGTGCAACGGCGGTCGCCATGCGATCATTCCGCAGATAATCGAGGAATATGCGTCCGGTTCGAAGCTTCTTCGTCATCTTTATGAGGTACGCGCGCGGATTGTCATCGGCCATGCGTTGACAGAGTGCGCCAGCAAACGATTTCGCATCGTCCCAGATCGCGGCGGCTCCGCGCGCGGTCTTCAGCGGCGTCACGACATGCAGGCCTTTCCCGCCGGTCGTCTTGCAAAATGCGATAAGTCCAACCGCGTCGAGCCGGTCACGCAACTCCAATGCCGCCGCGACGACGGCCGAGAAATCAACGTCGGGTCCCGGATCGAGATCGAAGACGAGACGCCCCGGCACGTTCGGTTCGAGCGGCTGGCAATTCCACGGATGAAATTCTAGCGCCGCGATTTGCCCGAGCGCGACGATGCCGTCGGTGCTGTTGACTTCGATGTAGGGTTCGCGATCCCCCGAAATCCGAACGAGGTCGATCTTGTCTGACATGCCCCGCATCGCGTGACGCTGAAAGAAGGTCTCGCCGTCGATGCCCTCCGGTGCGCGAATGATGGAGCAGGGACGACCTTTGATATGAGAAAGCAGATCCGGCCCAACCGCATCGAGATAATGCGCCAGATCGATTTTTGTAATCGCCTTGCCTATCCCCGCGGGCCAGAGGATTTTATCCGGGTGTGAAATCGTCGTCCCTTGGACAACGTTTTCGCCCTCATCTGTTTTGCGCTTTGCCGCCGACGCGCGTGCCGTTTTCTTAACGGGAATTCGGCGAAGCGGCCGATCGGATTTTGATGCCGTCTCATCAGCGCCGTCGTTTCGATTGGACTGCCAGACGGCATCTGGAGGGGCAGCTGATCGGCGCTTGGTCATGAACGGCTCCGGCCCGTCGCCACGCCCGCTCGCAATCTGCGCCATCGTGCGCTTCGACGCGACCGAGCGATCCTTTTTCAACACCGCATCGGCATCGCCTGGCTTTGCAGCGTCATCGCGATGCTTGATGAGGAGCCAGTTGGTTCGCTTGTTGCCCGCGCGATCGTTCTTGATGCGCACCAGCACCCAACTTCCTTCGAGCTTGATACCCGAGAGGACGAGCTTCAGCTCTCCGTTGCGCAATTGCTCTTCCGGGCTTTTATCTCCAAGAGGCGCCCAGTATCCGCGATCCCACAGCATCACCGTTCCGCCACCATATTGGCCCTTCGGAATGGTGCCTTCGAAATCTCCATAATCGAGTGGATGATCTTCGACCTCGACGGCGAGACGCTTATCTGCAGGATCGAGTGACGGTCCTCGCGTCACCGCCCAGGATTTGAACACGCCATCGAGTTCCAGCCGGAAGTCGTAATGAAGCCGCGTCGCGTCATGCTTCTGAATGACGAAACGAAGATGCTTTGCCGGACGGATGGTCTTCGCGCCGCTCGGCTCGGCCGTCTTTGTGAAATCTCGCTTGGCGCGATATTCGGAAAGCGGTTTGCTTGCCATCGTCGAGCTTCACCCCGCGTTCGCTGCCGGTGGGACCATGGTCTTCTACAACGCAACACACAAATGAAGCCGCCGGGGAACCGCGGAGGATTCCCGGACGGCCCAGCACCGTCTCCGGCGCCTGACACACGTTGGTACATGCGTCTAAGATCTCAACGTTTCCGGATAGATGAGAGTTCCTCGTCCTCGTCAGAGGCATTGAGGTCTTGGAGTGGCACCGGGATTTGCGCGCGATGAAACACGCGGCACCCAGTGGGGTGTAGCAGCCGGAACGGAGTTGCCTTTTGCGTGGCTCTGCACCAAAGCGGCTGTAAGGACATCGCGCTGGACGTCGCCGTCTGTCATCGCCATCAGCACGCACCGAGCCAGATGCTCTCGTAGATGAGACGACGCGGGGTCAGCACGAACAGCGTTCGGCATCGCGGCCCAGACTTCATCAAGGACACATTGGGCAAATGCGAGATCGTCCGGTTCAAAGACGTTGTAACCCGAAGACATCTCGGCAATCCTTTACTCAGCGGCAACAGCTCTGACTAAAGGCATTCTATAGAAAAGGACCGAGTACGTCGAATATTGAAGTTCGCAGCATATGGCCTAAGCCACAATTAAAGATGCGCACAAATGCCGGAATACGGGCATCGCGCTTCGCATATCACGTTAAAGTGCTTGCAATGCCATAGCGACGCACGCGAGTCCCATGACGAGTGCAGTGAGCCATCCGAGCCATTTCAACCATCCTGCGACTTTGAAACGTCCCATCACTCCGTCATCCGCAGCGATAAGCATCATGAATGCGATGATCGGCACGGCGACCACGCCATTGATCACTGCGCTGTAGTAGAGCGCCTTAATCGGATTGATGCTCGAGAAATTGATCGCTATGCCGATCAGGGTAGCAACCGCTATGGCGCCATAGAACGCGCGGCCCTCCATTGGCTTCAACGAAAGACCGACTTTCCATTTCAATGCTTCGCCAATGGCATACGCGGCAGAACCTGCGAGAACAGGAATGGACAGCAGGCCTGTCCCGATTATGCCAATGGCGAACAATGCAAACGCCAGCTCACCCCCGACAGGCTTTAAGGCCTCGGCGGCCTGCGCCGAACTCTCGATATTGGTGATCCCCGCGGGGTGGAGCGTGGCGCCGACCGTTACGATGATCGCGATTGCTACAATGTTCGAGAACGCCATGCCGATTAGCGTATCGAGCCGTATGCGCTCCTCCGCGGACTTCGCTTGCTTTGGAGCGTCCAGCAACGGCTCGCGCTTCGGCTTCTCATGAATGTCCTCAACTTCCTGCGAAGCTTGCCAAAAGAAAAGGTAGGGACTGATCGTCGTGCCGAAGATCGCAACGACGGTCTCCCAGTAATGTGCGTTGGATGAGAATTCCGGAATGACGAGGCGTTTAAGCACTTCGCCCCACGGCACTTCGACGACGAACAATGTCGCGACATAGGAGAAGAGCGCGAGCGTCAGCCATTTGAGCACGGCGACGTAACGCGTGTACTTCATGAAAACTTCCATGAAGATGCAGATCAAGCCGAACGCGATGACAAAGACGATGCGTGGTCCGCCAGCGAGCAGTGTGACCGCGTCGCCCATAGCGCCTAAGTTCGCACCGATGTTGATGATGTTGGCGAGAGACAGCAATCCAACGAGCACATAGACGAGGGACGGCGGATAGCGGCGTACGATGTTGCCTGCCAAGCCTTTGCCCGTCGTCCGGCCGACGCGTGCGCTGATTTCCTGCACGGCCGACATAAGCGGATAACAGAGCACCATGGTCCACAGCAGCCCGAAGCCGAACAATGCTCCCGCTTGAGAATAGGTCGCGATGCCGCTGGGATCGTCGTCCGACGCGCCGGTAATAAGTCCGGGTCCAAGCAGCTTGAAGAGGCGAGGCTTGCTTGCTCCAACGACCAGGTTTCGTTCCCCGTCTTGTCGCTTCCCATTGGCCCGGCTCATATGGTGCTCGCTCCCTACGGCCGCGCGCGAACACAACGAGTTAATGCCCATTATGTTCCGGGTAACTGCCATCCATTAAGGTGCCTTGCCGGAACTGGTCCGCTAACGCATGGTTATTTGGACAGAGGGTGATGAAGAGCACCCGTAACGGTTAGTTAAGGAGCGTAATATGCGAGCAAAGTTTATCCTTGCGTCTGGAGCTGCATTGCTCCTGGCGTTCGGCATGTCGGCCGCTGAAGCGCGGCCGCATGGCGGCGGTGGCGGCGGCGGATTCCACGGCGGCGGTGGCTTCAAAGGCGGCGGCGGCAGTTTCGGCAGCGGCGGCATGCGTGGTAACCCCGGCCGGTCGTTCTCGGGTCCTCGCAGCTATTCCGGTCCCCGCAATTTCAATCGCGCACCCGGCAATTTTAATCGCGGTGCCCAAGGCAATTGGCGACCCGTCCGCCCCGGTCCTGGCCAAAACTATGGTCGTCCCGGACACAATCACGGACATCACCACCATCATCATCGCCGCCATCGCTACGTTGGCGTGCCGTACTTCTACGATTACGGCTACTATGATGGATACTACGGCGGCGACGATTGCGGCTGGCTCTATCGCCGCGCAGTCAGCACCAACAGCCCGTATTGGTGGAACCGCTACCGCGCCTGCACCTACTAGGCCGAACAGACACGCAACCCGATTAGCGTGAAACGAAAATTGGGCTCCGGATTGAAAAATCCGGAGCCCATTATTTTTGCCTACTTAGGCGAATGTCAAAGCCGTGTTACGGGCTAGACGACCCCGTGCCTTCAGGTGAACTCGGCACGCGTGCGCCAGGATTGGAACCGGCGGCCGGATCGTTCGGTGTATTGGTCGAAGGGCCGGGCTGAACGTTTTCGTTTGTCGTCGGATCGCTCGGATTTCCAGCAGGCGCGGTCACGCCACTGTCACCAGAGCTTGCACCGCTGCTGGACGGCGGCATCGTCGAGTCAGCCGGCTGATCCATCGTCGATGCTGGTGGCGTCGTCTCCGAACCTGGCGAGCTTTGTGCCATGGCACCCGTTGCGCCAAGAGCGGCGATTGCAACGCTGGCTGCGACTGCTTGAATGAACTTCATTTCCAATCTCCTCTTTTGTGCGTTCCGTAAGGTCAACACCTCGCATCCCGCTTGGTTCCGGAGGAAAATTGGCCATTTTAGTGGCCGAGATCGCAGTTCGGAAACGTGCGCACGCAGAACAACGCCCGCGAAATAAATCGCGGGCGTTTGCATTGTGATGGGACGCAAGTGCGCCTAAACGCGTGACTCCGTATCCCAATATTGGGGCGCACCGTATGCGGAATGCAGACGCTGCTCCATCTCTCGATCTCTAATCGAGAGCGGATCGAGATCCGGCGACATCTTCAGCTGCTCTTCCGTCACGCCGGTGACGTAGCCGTTGAGATCGGCATCCCATTTCAGCGACGTCCATGGAATGACGTAGCTGCTTTTTCCAAGTCCAAGGAAGCCGCCGAAACTCAATACGGCATACCGGACTTTTCCGGAGATCGTATCAACGATCAGATCGTCGACTTCGCCGATGGATTCGCGAGACATGCCATACACGGACGTGCCCGGCACCTTGCTCGTTTCCAACATTGTTGCTTGCGTCTGCATTATCTTCCTCCTTCAAACCGATACGGGGTTAGGCGGATTTCCATGACCACTGCGGTGCGGCTTTCAAAGACTCCTTGGTCGCATCAAGCTTGACCACGTCATTGCCTCTCTCGTCGCGACTGATCTTCAGCGACTTGAACGCGACGGCAACCTGATGCTCGCCCATTCCAAGGAAGCCACCGACACCAATGATCGCTGCTGCGGCGGAGCCATCGCTCGCAAGAACGATTTCGTTGATCTCGCCGATGTTTTCATCAGCGTTGTTCGTCACCTTGGAGCCGACGAGTTTGCTTGAGCGAAGTTCGCCGGGTTGCGACTGATACCACTGCGGCGCTGCAACGGTGGACGGCGGAGTCGTCTGGGTCGTTGCGGCAGGGGGATTGGCGCTCGGCGTCGTCGTTGTTGTTTGCGCATATCCCGCCGTCGCGATTACGGGAAAAGCGACGGTCGCCATCAGAACCTTGAGATGCATCTCTGTTTCATCCTTCTGAAGATTGTTGAGGGCGACGCGCGGCTTGAAGTGATGATCAATCCGCGCCAGCAGCGATCGAAATGTTCGCGCTGTCCGTCTCCCATGCATCAAGGCAACGTCTCTTGCGGCGCACGGTTCCGAAGAAAAGGAACGTCGAGGCAGTCGGAATGTTTATCGAAAACATCGGATCTCGCGCGCCATCACGCGTGCGGCACTGCATCATGTCATTTGACACATTAGGATGGATACAGATGAAACGGCAAAAGAGTGCTGCTGAAGCAGCAAAGCAAGGGCGGCGCATTCAGGAGGAAGTCGACGCGATCGACGCAACGACAAAGGCGAAGCCGAAACCAGGCAAGCCAATGCAGGCAGGCGAGCGCGAGTACCCTGAAAAATTTCCGGCACAGCATCTGGAAAAGTCCGGAAGCGAAAAGGATCTGAAGCTGAAGCCGATGTACGAAGCGCCCGGCTACGAAGGATCGTCAAAGCTGAAAGACATGGTGGCGTTGATCACCGGCGGTGACTCCGGCATCGGACGCGCGGTGGCCGTCCTCTATGCACGCGAAGGCGCAGACGTCGCGATATGCTTTCTCGAAGAACGAGGGGACGCGGAGAAAACAAAAGCGGCAGTAGAGAAGGAAGGACGCAAAGCCATTCTCATTCAGGGTGACGTCTCGTCCGCAGACTTCTGCAACGCCGCCGTCGAGAAGACCGTGGCGGAGTTCGGCAAGCTCGACATCCTCGTCAACAACGCCGCCTTTCAGGAGCACACGAGCGACATCCTGGATCTCACGGACGAACACTTCGATCGCACTCTGAAGACCAACCTGTACGGCTACTTCTACATGGCGCGTGCTGCCGTCAAAGAGATGCAGTCGGGAGCGTCGATCATCATGACCGGTTCGGTCACGGGTCTCGAAGGGAGCAAGGAACTGCTCGACTATTCGATGACCAAAGGCGGCATCCACGCCTTCACGCGGTCGTTGTCGTCGCAGCTCATTCCGAAAGGTATCCGCGTCAACGCAATTGCACCGGGTCCGGTCTGGACTCCGCTCAATCCGGCTGACCGGTCGGCGGAAGACGTTACGGAGTTTGGAACGTGTGCCGCGATGGGCCGGGCCGCTCAGCCTGAAGAGATCGCGCCGGCCTTCGTCTTCATGGCCGCGCCATGCTGCTCCAGCTACATCACGGGCGAAATTCTGCCCGTCATTGGCGGTTACGGCAGCTAGAGGAGGCGGGGCGTCGTGGGAACGGGACTGACCAACTAATAAGGTGCGCTCACCTTCGGTGGGCGCACCTATGCATGCAAATGCAACTTTAATCGAATGTTTTGCGCGGATTTTAGTAAAGCTTAGCTGGCCGGGGCGGACGCTTCGCAAACAGATCCTGGTGCATCCGCACTTCCTCATCGACCTTGGTGCGCACCTTGGTGCCAAGGCGACGAGCACCCGTGCCAATCTGCCGCGAGATGTCGTCAGGGCTCTGGTACTCTTCGCTCCACGCCCGATAGATCGCGGCGCCCGCAGTGGCGAGTGCACTAAAAGCGATCACCAGACCGGACGAGGTCGGACCTTTGCGCTCCGCCACCGACGTCAGGAACGAGGTTACGGGAAAGAGCATAATATCGCGCGGAAGCGACCGCGGAGAGCGGAGCGCATAACGGACGATGGCGTTGGTTCCTACGCTTTGGTCAATAAATGTCATGGCCTTTGCATTCTCCCCCTCGCATGAAATCCCTCCCAGCCGGACAACGTGAGTTTCGCGGTCCGGTTCCCGCAATACGCTTCGAAGACTAAAATATTGTTCCGTTTACTCGGTGGACTTGCGTGAGCGCGAAATCTGTCGACAACACCCAGGCTTCCGGCAACAATGCGCCGGCGTATCGTTAAGTCAGTGCCCATCGGTCCCGTAGTTCAATGGATAGAGCGTCGGAATTCGACTCCGAAGGTTGCAGGTTCGAGTCCTGCCGGGATCGCCAGTCGTTCGTATGGCAAACGCATGACGCGATAATGACGAGCGGTCTCGTGGCGAGCATTCATCACAATGCTCAGGACGCACGTTACAAACGCTTAACCAGCATCTACGCTTCTGGATCGAAGCCTGTCGCTGGCCGCCGCTAAGCGGCTATGGTCGCCCGTGACGCCATTCCGAAATGCATGCAAGTGAGTTCCGAGTCATGAAAACCCTACCGCGATGGATCCCCCTCAATGGCCAGCGTGCGGTTATGGCAATCGCGGCATTGATGCTGGTGGCGCACCCGGCGGTCTCGCAAGACGCAGCCCCCTCGGAGACATCCGCACCCGCGTTGACCGGACCGGCGGCAATCATCAGCGCAAGGCTCGCACCGACCGTCGTGACGCCCTTCGACGAGGCGGACCGCGACGCGGTCGCGGCCTTTTATTCCAAACGCGAATTTCGCCCCGTCTGGGTAGACGAACGTGGACCGACACACGCCGCCCGCTTGGCCGCGACCGAACTTGGACATGCTGGCGAATGGGGACTTGACCCAGCAGCTTTCGCATTGCCGTCGCTATCGACGCCGATGTCGCAAGGCCGCTGGACCGACGTTGAAACAGCGGACGCTGAACTGGAACTGACGGCAGCCATCTTGCGCTATGCGCATCAGGCGCAAGGCAGCCGCATCGCCGATCCGACGACGACGCTCTCTTCATACATCGACCGCGCTCCGGTTGTGACGAACGCCGCAGACATCCTCGCCGCCGTCTCGTCATCCACAACGCCAGACGCCCTGTTGCGCGCGTATCAGCCCCAGCAAAGTCAATTCCTGAAACTAAAGGCATTGCTGGCGGAACTGCGTGGCTCCGAACGCTCGACGCCGGACATCACGCGCATAGCGCGGCGCGGGCCGACCTTGAATGTCGGCGACCGGAGTGCGGAAGTCGCGCTTCTGCGTAAGCAGCTTTCGCTTTCAGCGACACCTGAGACGGAGCAGCTTTTCGACAGTGACGTCGCCAAGGCCGTGAAGGCGTTTCAGCGCAAGGCGTCACTTCGCGGAGACGGCATCGTGGGCCCGAAAACCCGCGCCATTTTGGCGGGTGATCGCCCGGACGGTCGCAAGACTGCTGACCGCGTTGCTGCAGTGATCGCAAACATGGAAGCGTGGCGCTGGATGCCGCGCGACATGGGCGAAACGAATATTCTCGTCAACATCCCCGCGTTTTCGATCCGGCTGACCAGCAAGAACGAAACCCTGTTTGAAGATCGCGTCATTGTCGGGACGAACTCAACACAAACGCCGCTCTTTTCCAAAGACATGAAAACGATCGTTCTCAGGCCAGTGTGGAACATCCCGGACTCGATCAAGGTCGCAAAGCTGCTCTCCGGCCGCTCGATCGAATCGCAGGGTTATACGGTTATGCGCAACGGCCGAAAAATCGATAGTTCGCGCGTAAACTGGGCGAAAGCCAACTTGAGTGCCTATACCTTCTATCAGCCGTCGGGCGACGACAACGCGCTCGGTCTCGTCAAGTTTCTGTTCCCGAATAAGCATGCCGTCTATCTGCACGACACGCCGTCGAGATCGCTCTTCAACAGCTCGGAGCGTCTGTACAGTCACGGCTGCGTTCGCGTCAGAAACCCGCAAAAGCTCGCGCAGCGCATCTTCGATATCGATCGCAGCGAAGGCGCACTGAACGTTGCGCATCTCGTTCGCAAGGGGCCGATGAACGACGAAGAGACACTCGTGAAGCCGTTCCCGGTTCACGTTGGCTACTTCACGGTTTGGGTCGGCAAGGACGGCGAGGCTCAGTACTTCAAGGACGTCTACGGCCATCAGCGCCGCATCGAACTGGCCCTTGCAGGCAAGTGGCAGAAGATCGATGTCGGCAAAGATCATCTCGCCGCCGTCGATACCTCACGTCTGAAAGAAGTACGGCTCGGTTCGCGCGGCAGCTCTGACTCGCGTGACAGCAGCCTTGGCGCTCCCATGGGCCTGACGAAGAGCAACGTTCAATATCGGCCGAGAAAAGACACGGTCGGAGATATGATACAGCGCGCGCTCGGGTTCTGACGCGCCGCGGCTGTCAAATCGCATTGAATCAGGAGCGAAGCGTGGCGTTACGCAACGCCCGCGTTGAGGCGTGCAAATCCGTCTTCGAGATCGCTGACGAGATCTTCGACCGCTTCGAGACCGATATGGAACCGCAGCGCCGGTCCGCTTTCCGTCCAGCGTGTCGCGGTGCGATAGCTCGTCGGATCGAACGGGATCACGAGACTCTCGTAGCCGCCCCAGGAATAGCCCATCCCGAAGAAGTGCAAACCGTCGAGGAACGCGGCGAGCGCGATATCGTCGACCGGGTTCAGGATGACGGTAAACAACCCCGTCGCGCCGGTGAAGTCGCGCTTCCAGAGTGCATGTCCGGGATGGCTCTCGAGTGCAGGATAAAGCACCTTCGCCACCTCGGGTCGCGCTTCGAGCCATTTCGCGATCGTGAGGGCCGAACGCTGATGCCGTTCGAGGCGAACGTCGAGCGTTCGCAGGCCGCGCAATCCGAGATAAGTTTCCTCTGACCCCGGGCACGTGCCGAGCGCTTCCTTCACCCGATCAAGAAATCGCGCGGCGCGATCGTTGCCTGTTACCGCGCCGAGCATCGCATCGGCATGACCAACGATGTACTTCGTGCCCGCCTCGATAGAAACGTCAGCACCAAGCGCCAACGGCTTGCAGTAGAGCGGCGTTGCCCACGTGTTGTCCGCCACCACCCACAGATCGCGAGCGTGCGCCGCGTTCGCAATTGCCGGAATATCCTGCATCTCGAACGTCTGCGAGCCAGGGCTTTCGACCAGCACGAGGCGCGTGTTCTCCCGGAAGAGACTGGTAATGTCCGCGCCGATGTGCGGATCGTAATACGTCGTCTCGACCCCGAGCCGCTTCAGCATTTTGTCGGCGAAAGCGCGCGCAGGCTGATAGACGCTATCGGTGATGAGGATATGATCGCCCGCTGAAACGAACGCGAGCAGGGCGGTCGATACCGCACCGAGACCCGACGACGTAAGAATAGTCGCCGCGCCGCCTTCGAGTTCAACGATTGCCTCTTCGAGGGCATGCGTCGTCGGCGTAGCGCGCCGTCCGTATGTGTAGGGCTGCTCCCGCGATTGCAGCGATGCAAACGTCTTATAGAGCACGGTAGAGCCGCGATAGACCGGCGGATTGACGAAGCCATGAAATTGAAACGGATCGCGGCCGTGGTGCACGACAGTCGTTTCAGGACGAACGGAACCCTTCGACGTCTTATCTTTATCGGCCATAATTCAACTCTCTGGAGGTAAGTAGACCACGTGGCGCAAGTTTAGAGTGCGGTCAAGGCCTTGACCATCGGGCCTTGGCGCGGGATGTGTGGTTATCGCGGCGCCGGATCGTTCACGACCATGGCGGCACTGCCTTGGTCTGTTCGCGACAATCCCAAGAAACAAAGATTGAGAAAACAGCCGCCGGAAGAGAGCTGATGGGACTTAAAGGACGGTGTCTGAGCGTTGCGATTGCTGTGGCTGCGTCGCTCGTGAGTATCGGTGCGGCAGCCCAGACGAGTTCGAATGGCACGCTCGACGCCATTCGCGCGCGGGGACACGTTGTCTGCGGCGTCAATGAACACGCGCCAGGTTTCAGCGAAGTCAGTAGCAAGGGAACGTGGAGCGGGCTCGACGTAGAGTTTTGTGGCGCGCTTGCTGCCGCTGTTTTCGGTAACAAAGATGCGGTGAAATTTCTGAGCCTCGCCCAGAGCGATAAATTCAAGGCGTTGCAGAAAGAGGAAGTCGACGTTCTGTTGGGTGCGGCGCCCTGGACTTTAACGCGCGATACTGAGCTTGGCGCACGCTTTCCGGCCGTCCTCTATTATGACGGACAAGGTTTTATCGTCCCTCGCAATCACTCGATTTCAAGCGTGCTCGAGCTATCGGGCGCATCCATCTGCGTCTTGTCCGGATCGAGCGACGCCGCCGCGATCGCCGATTATTTCGGTTCGCGAAAGATGCGCTATCAGTTGGTGACATCCGAGCGCTGGGAAGATCTCCTTCAAACCTACACCAAAGGCGGCTGCACGGTGCTGACGGGAGATGTGTCGCTGCTGGCGTTCGAACGCAGCCGTCTGCCGAACGGCAGCGATCAGATGCTGCTACCCGAATATATCAGCAAGGAGCCGCTCGGTCCTGCGGTCAAGATCGGTCATGATGCGTGGTTCGCAGTTGTGCGCTGGACGATGATAGCGCTCATCGCGGCCGAAGAGCTCGGCATCAACAGCAACAACGTCGATATGATGAAGGCATCACCGGTTCACGAAGTGCGCCGCTTTCTCAGCCTTGAAGCGGACCTCGGCGCGCCGCTGGGATTACCGCGCGATTGGACCTATCAAGTCATCCGCCAGGTTGGTAACTATGGTGAGATCTTCGAACGCACGGTGGGGCTTGGCTCTCCATTGAAACTTGACCGGGGCTTGAACAATCTCTGGACCAAGGGCGGCCTCATGTACGCGGCGCCGATGCGTTAAGTGAAATGACGGGGCGGGGGACAGCAGATGCACGAAATGGTGGACACCGAGCAGATTTTGCGCGGAGCCATCATTGCCGTACCTGTCACCGTGTTTCTGACGTTGGCCGTTCTGCTTTTGCGCCGGCGAGCGCGCGACCGCATGAGCCGTAGCGAGACGACAGTGGCTCGCGCACTGGCAGTCGCAGAGGTCGTCGATCCGGTTATCGTCGAACGCAAAATCGAAGATGCGCTAAGGAACGACGATCACGCATCTCTCGGGCCGCTGTATCTTGAGCTCGCCGAAGGTCTGAAATCAAAAGGCGACGAGGTTGCCCGCCTCGCGGCGTTGCGTTCGGCCGCAGGTTGCGCGGCCCTGCATGGGCCGCTGGCGGCACACGCCATTGCGCGTGTCGAGCTCGGTGACGCCGCTAAAGCGTCAGGCGACCTGACCGGTGCTTGCGAGCAGTGGCAGATTGCGCGCGCCGTGTTTCTGGCCGATGGTCAGATGCAGGAGCACGCGCATATCGACAAGCGCATGCGAGAGAACGGCTGTCCGACCGATTGGGTTCTCAACGACTTTTGAAATCCAGCGTCGGCTCGGGAAAGTCTGACGGCGTGGTCGGTGCGATATCGCTTGCGCCGACACTCTCCGGCTCATAAGCGCCCGCTGTCCTGATCACTTCGACATCCTTCACGTCGCCGTCATGAATTTCGAACGTGTTGCGGTAAAGATGGCCGCCGGACGATGCAACCACGACATATTTTCCAGGCGCAAGTACGTGCGTCGGCAACGCGCCAACGCTCTCCTTCACGATGTCGCCGTCCGCCGTCTGCACAGACCAGCGCGTATCGGGCATCGCTTCACCGCCGGAGCGCGCGACCAGCTTGAACGTCGCCTTGCCGCCCGTGTGCGAGATCGTTGTTTCGGTAAGCTTTCCGGCTTCGACCGTAACGTCGGCCTCGATCCGGGCGTTCGCGTCGCCGTACTGCGAAACGATGCGATAGATACCCGAGTTGAGGCGAATGATGAGGTTCGGCTTCGCGCCGTTCAGAACGGCGGCACGGTTGTCGAACTGATCGCGGTCATCGGTGAATATGGAATAGGAAATTGAATTCGGCGGCGCGGGCTTCCCCCCAACCAGCGCGGCCAGACGCAGGCCCCCGGCGTTCAGAATAAAAGCTTCATACGGCGGCCCGTCGGCACGAACCGTAATCTTGCGCGTCAGGTTCGCTCGCCCGAACGCGGCGTTGACGGTGTAGTCGCCAGGATGAAGTTTCATCGACGGGCTGGCGTCGTGCGATTCCGCAACGAGCTTGGCTTTGCCGTTCGGACCCGACGTTTGGAACACGCGCCATACGAGTCCGCGATCGATCTGCTGACCGTCGCCCGTCAGCAGCGCAACGAGCCGCACTGCGGGCGTTCCGGTTTTTCCAGCACGCTCGATAACCGTCGTGTTTGCGCCCTTGGGCGCCTGCCGCGCCGGGATGTCCACGTTCGGCGCAGGCGGACCGTCGAGAATGGGCTGCTCGGCCATCGCGGGCGTTGCAACCGGCACAACGACGAGCGCAAGCGCCAATGAGAGCGCGAGCGAAACCGGACTTGCATGCAAGAGCCTAAATCGAAATCTTGGAACGGAGAGCATTACCCTTGACCGACCTTCACCTCTGTCGTTTCGCCTGAACGGACTTCAAACGCCGCTTCGAGTCGGACATTCTGAGCTTCGAACCGGACTTTGTAGTGACCAGGCGCGAGCAGCGCACGCGATTCCGCATCTGTGGCGTGCCAGACACGCGCGCCATCCGCCCCGATGACCTCCCAGAAGACGTCCCGCGCACCAGTGTAAGTACCGGACGGTGGCTTGAAATTCACCTGTCCGCCGTCGATGGTGAGCGTCGCTTCCATCGGTTTTCCGGCGGCCAGTGTGACATCCCGTGAGGTGGAAAGATTGAACGCGGCGAGCGACGAACTGACCCGGTAGCGCCCGGCGGGAAGATCGATTGCAAGCTGCGACCCGCTTGCGCGCGCGATCCGCGTCCGGTCGCCGTCGAGCCGGTCGATACGGTAGACGACGCCGTGAGCGTCAGTGGCAGCCGCTCCTGCGACAGACGTTGCTAGCTTGAGCGGCACGAGATCGAATTTCAGCGTCTTCCGAACCGTCTCGCCGACGCTGACGGCAAGTCGTTCACGAACATCGGCCGCGCCGGAGCGTGCGCTCACATAATAAGTTCCGGCTGGAACCGTGAACGTCGGCGCATCGGCCCGCGAACGGGCAACCTCTCTGCGGCCGTTCGGGCTTTCCGGGTCGTCTTCATAGATCGAGTAGAGAACGTCGGCGGGCACCTTTCCATCCGCCGTATTGGCCGTCAGTTCGACGACGCCGGTTTCAAGTGCGATCTCGATTGGAGCATCGTCGCCCGCAGCGAGTTTCAGTGCGCGGCGATCACGCGCGATGCCGTCTGCAACATCAAGCGCGTAGGTGCCGGGCCGCAGAAACAGATCGACACGACCGCCCTTTTCGATCGCAACCGGTTTGCCATCGGACGATACGGTCATGATCGCGCTCGGCGATGGAGACGTTGATCCCTTCGACGCGACCGCGCGAACCGAAAGATGTGCTGCATCGAGTGGAAGAACAATGCTTTCTGTTCCGCCGTCCGCAACGGTGATCGTGCCTTTGGCGATGATCGAACCGAGCTGCGCTTCGATGTCATAGCTTCCGGCGGAAAGTTTCGCGCTGATATCGCGCCCCGTTGTTTCGCCAAGAACATCTGAGCCGCCCGCCTGCCGGATGCGCCACCGGATCTGCTGATCGATGAGAGCGCCGCCCTTGATGAGTGCTGCCGAAACGCGAAGCGACGCCCCTTTGGGCGGAGGCGGCGGAGCGGCTTCCGCCGAGGGCGCGCTGACATTCGTGCCGCTCGGCGCCAGGATTGCGATCTTCGCCACCTCTTCAAGCGCCGCGCTCAGGCCGGTGGAATTCGTAATGTCGTAGTAGTGGCCGCCCGTCGCGTCTGAAACGCACGATATGCGCGGCCGCTCGCTCGCCGGAATTCCGATACCGACGACATGAACCGCGACGCCCGGCGTCGACCTGGCGAAATCGCGCGCCAGCGCGCACGTGTCCTGATGGCAGTTATCGGCGTTGTCACCGACAATCACAATCTGCGCCGGACGCGATGTGCCGATCGCCTCGGCTGCAAGCTTGAGCGCGGAGGTGACGGGACCTGGACCGCGCGGATTGAGTTTCGCCAGAGGAGCAGCCACGGCTTCGCGAGCAGAGTCGGGAGCTGCGATCAGCTCAACGTCGTTGCAATCGCCCCGGCGGCGGTGTCCGAAGGAAATCAGGCCGACGCGTGTCGAGGAGGGCTCCATGAGAGTCTTGCCCAGCGTCTCACGCACAATGTCGATCTTGGCTCGATTGTCGGGAGGAAGCCGCGCCCACATCGATCCCGATCCATCGACGATGAGCATGGTCGTCGTGTCGTTGGCGTGCGCTGCCGGTGCGATTCCCGCAAACAGGAGGGCGGTCAGACCTGCGGCAAAATGCAAAACGTCCAGACGCATGGCTTCCCTCGTTTCACCCCGGCTCGATTCCAATTGTATCAGGCGAAGGCCTGGGATAGCGAGACGGTGCCCCCAGCAAACGGAACGGTTATGAGCACTCCAATATTTGATTTCCTTGGCCAAAGACGATCCGCAAAGCCCGACAGGCTGGCTGAACCCGGACCGACGCCGGACGAATTGCGCCAGATCCTGAAAACGGGCGCGCGTGTCCCCGATCATAAGAAGCTGGCGCCATGGCGTTTTATCGTCTTTCGGGACGAGGCGCGGCGGACGATGGGCGAGGTTTTCGCCAAAGCCTGCGAGACCGAAGAGCGCGAGCCGCCATCGCCGGTGCGGCTTGATATGGAGCGCGCGCGCTTCATGCGTGCTCCGGTCGTCGTTGCCGTGGTGTCTTCGATTCGCAACCGTCCGGGAGTGCCGGAATGGGAGCAGATCCTCTCGGCGGGCGCGGTGTGCTTCAATACCTGTCTGGCTGCAAATGCGCTGGGCTTTGGAACCTCGTGGATCAGCGAATGGATCGCCTATAGCCCGAGCGTCCGCGCCGCGCTTGGCCTGAGCGAAAAGGAACGCATCGCGGGCTTCATCTATATGGGCCAGCCAATGGACAAGCCCGACGATCGCGAGCGGCCGGATATGGACAAGCTCGTCACAGAGTGGCCAGCCTGACGGCACCACGCCCGAGCCATCGAAGTGGCACGGCAGTTAACGGCTTGTTAACCGACTGGCGGTAGCTTCGAGAAAGATGTGTCTCTCGACACGGATGGGCGGCAGCGGGATCAGCACCGTGCTGCCGCTCTTTTGAGAGCACGGGACCAAATCATGGCCTTCTCAACCTCGCTCCCGAGCGGCGGTCGAGGAGGCCAGTCGGTTTTAGCGGTCCTTCACGCGCCTTGCGGCCGGCTCCCCGAAAGGGGAGTCGCAAGGCGCAAACCAAAACCAAGGCGCGACCAAAACCTAGTCGCAAACCTAAAACCTAAACTGCTCCGTGAGCACGCGTTCCTCGAGACCGTGGTTGCGGTCGAACATCATGAAAATCTCGATCGCACGCGCCTGCTCGATCTCGACCTTGACGACGTCGCGCGTCTCGAAATGATCGGCGGCAGCGCTTACCGGCCGTTTCTCCGCTTCGAGAACGGTGATGGAAACATGCGCCTTGTTCGGGATGAGGGCGCCGCGCCAGCGCCGCGGACGGAAAGGGCTGATGGGCGTCACCGCCAATAGCGCCGCGCGGATCGGCACGATAGGGCCATGAACCGAGAGGTTATACGCTGTCGAACCGGCAGGCGTCGCGACCAGAATGCCATCGCAGATCAGCTCTTCGAGGCGCATTTTTCCGTCGATCACGACTTGCAGCTTCGCCGCCTGATAGCGTTGACGGAAGAGGGAGACCTCGTTGATCGCCAGGCTCTTGTGCGCTTTCCCGGAGCTGTCGGTCGCGATCATCGAGAGCGGATGAATGCGGCTGACCTCGGCCGCAGCGAGCTTCTTGTGAAGGTTGTCTTCGCTGTAGTCGTTCATCAGGAAGCCGACCGAACCGCGGTTCATGCCGTAGATCGGGATCTTGTCATTGATAAAACGGTGTAGCGTCTGCAACATGAGGCCGTCGCCGCCGAGCGCGACGATGGCATCAGCCTCAGTCGGCTCCGCTTCGCCATAACGGGCGATCAACGCCTTGCGCGCCTCGATCGCCTCCGGCACGTCGCTCGCGACAAAGGCAATGCGTTCGAACTTGTTTTTTTCTTTTGCCATGTCTGGAGCTTTGCGCTGACTGCGGCGGAAACGGCAGGGAGGCTCGCCGAAGTGATGGAAAACAACAAGCCCCTATCACGAGATAGCGGAGCGACGGATAACACGCCAGCCGGGGATGTCGTGATGATTTATGCGACGTTTCCGGATCGAGAAGGCGCGCTGGCGCTGGGGCGCGATCTGGTTGAGCGCGAACTGGCAGGCTGTGTCAACGTTTTGCCCGCCATGACCTCGGTCTACATTTGGAACGGCGTGACGGAAACGGCCGATGAAGTCGTCCTCATCGCGAAGCTCGCGGAAAGGGGAGCCGACCGGGCGGTCGCTCATATTGTCGCCAACCACCCCTATGAGACGCCGGCGGTTTTGGTAGTCCCGCTCGCAGGAGGAAACGCCGCCTATCTCGATTGGGTGCGCGCCGGAACAAAAACCTAGAGGCCCTCACGACGAGGCGCCGGGTAGCATCAATAGATGCCGCCGAGCGATTGCATCAGGTTGAACCGCATGGTGCCAGGACGTGGCTGACCGCGCCGCGTCTTGCCAACCGACGCGTAGTGCCGAGGCCGATACTCCCGGTCGCGGTTCACGGCGCGTCGCGCGCGGTGTGGTCTCTCAGGAACCACTTCAGACGGCGTTAGGTCTTCGGCGGTCCCGTCGGCATCGAGGGCAGTATCGATAGCGGAAATTGGTTCGACTGCGATCGCACGTGGCGCCTCTCCGTTCGTCGTAAGCGGCGGCTCGACGGCCGCGAACCGTTCAACTACCGGACCGCCGACGCTCATACGGCCGGGCAACGGATCCGCCCGGCGAACGACATCCGGCCGCGCTGTTATCGGTTGGCCGTTGGCGTCAAGCCAAGGAAGCTGCTCACGCTCAACCGAAGCCAAACGCTGCGGCTGCTCGATCTTTCGCTCTTGTGCGCGCTGCCAAGACTTCGACGCCTGCGCGACGACAGCCCGAGGCACACAATGCCCGGCCGCATCCATCGCCTGTCCTGAGGGGCACCCGGCGCTGCACTGAATACCGTCGTGGTTCTGCACGAGGCTCAACAGCACGTAATCCGGTTTGTCGATTGGCAGCGACGCGTTGGCGCGATCCATAAATGCCGACATCGCGCGCCGGGTCGAAGCCGTCCACGTGCCGGTGATCTCGCCGCCGTAGCAACCGACGCGCCGCAATTCTCGCTGAAGGTCGCGTGCAAGTTCATAACGAGTCGCAGCGTCGCTCGTCCGCGTGCCGCGCTGGAGTGCCGGTCGAGCGCGATCTGGTGTGACGATGGTTGACCAGGTGCCCGCTGCCTGTGCGGGCGGTGGCGTAGGCGGAGTCGTATCATCGGAAGCAAGAGTTGCGACTTGCCGGAAGAGAGGAGAGGCGGGCGAGAACGTGCGGACGCCTTGCGTCTCGGTCGACGCCTGCCTCGCGGGCACGATCGAGATGCGCGTGACCTCAGCCAATTTCGATACGCGTTCGGGCGGGGAGGGCAGATACAGTATGCCGCCCAAGGCAACCAATCCAGTGAGCCCCAACAGCCAACCGCCAAGCCGCATGACTCGAACTCCACTCGCTAACGCGAGCCGCGGATGATTTGACTGACATTGGCGCGGACGGCGCCGCCGCCTGTCGATTCCGCGAACCCGAAACAAACTCCGCAACATCCGACCGGCACAAATGGCCTCGCCGGATAGATGCTGCTTTCACACCAACAGAATGCCCGAAAAAGACGCGGCGCGTAAGTAAAAACTGGCATCTGCAATACGATGCGAAACAGTCACACGACGTCGGATTTGCTCACCGCGGGTCGAAGCTGGCGGCGCCTTCGAGCATTGCTCCGACGCCTGTGCATTATGCGGACAAGCGGTGCAAAAGCTCTTGAAAACAGCCTAGTTATCAACCGATCGCCAAGTCACTTAGGGACGTTGGAAATGCCCATCCGTTGCCGAGTGAACACAGCTTTAGAATTTTGAATCTCCAATGAATTCGGATTCACATAGAGGTTCGACTCAGTTACCTCTGACGGAGAGGGGAGTTTAATTCGCGTTAGGTTTTCCAGTCACGCGTCCGTGCTGAGGAAAAGTCGTCCACTGGATTCAAGCGGCGAATCCGGACGTGGCAACTTCATTCGGTATGCGGACTGGTAGCTCTCGGACAGCTTGGTTGCATTGTGTCCCGATCGTTCGGTTGCCTGTGTCATGGGGATGACACTGGAGCTCACAGCCAGACGAAAAGAGACATACCGCAGTCATGCCCGTATTGCGTTTCGGGGAGCAGGCGACGTCGCCCTCATGGCGTCAGCCTACAAAAGGTCATGGCCGGTCGTGTTTCGCGTCGATGAAGACCGTCCCACACAGGAGAGGGCATACTATGAGACACGTTTTAGGCGTGTTGGGGGTTCTCGCAGCCGGCGTACTATTAGCCGTGTCGGCGACGATGAACTGGCGTTTTGGCTTCAGTCTCGGACGAACCGAGCTCGATGGCGAAATATATGGAGCGGCGTCAGCAGCTGCCGACTGTTTGAAGGCACTGGTACCGTTCTTCTTCTTTGCCGCAATGAGAAACAAAGTCTGGTCGCAGGCGGCTGCGTCGGCGCTCGTCTGGGTGGTCGTTACGGCCTACTCCATGACGTCAGCGCTCGGACACGCAGCGTTAAACCGCTACGATTCGACCGGGCAACGCGCTCAAGAAGCTCAGGCGTATCAAGACCTGAGAACTGAGCTGAAGCGTGCCGAGGAGCAAGCAGGTTGGATTCCGCAGCATCGGCCACTCGCGGCCGTTCAAGCGGAGATCGACGGCCTGAAGCTCCAGAAGCACTACCAGTGGTCGAAAGAGTGCACGAACGTGCGCACCACTAGTCAGCGCTCTCTGTGTCAACAATTGACCGGCCTTGATGCTGAACTTGCGTCAGCAGTCTCTGGTAATGCCGCCAACGATAAGATCTCTCAGTTGAGAGAAAAAGTGGCAGCAGCTGGAAGCTCGACCGCGATGTCGGAAGCCGATCCGCAGGCCAAGGTTCTAACCGAACTTGCCTCGTCGTTCTTCCCTGGCATCACGATGGAGAACGTGCAGATGGCGATGACGTTGTTCGTCGCGCTGCTGCTCGAAATCGGCTCTGGATTCGGCATGTACGTCGCATTCAGCCAATGGCGGCTCTATGACCGCGAAAGCCCAGCCGCACCGAAGATGGTGCTGGCAGAAGCAAACACCGCTGCGGCAGCGGTGGCGGATCCGGTGCTCACACCGGTTGCCGTTGAGACGAAACGGCCGCGTTCTGGCGCTAACGATAACCGGTCGATCGAGATTGCTCTCGAAGCACCCGTTGCCGAAGTGCGAGCGATCGAAGCACAGCCTGCAGTACAGCAGGCCGAGCCGAAGATCACCGAAAGGGTTGCAGCGCCGGTACGGCGTCTTGCCCCCGAAACGAATACCGAACGTTTTTACAAGGAGAATGTCGAGAACCGTGAAGGATCAAGCGTTACAGCAACTGAACTCTATGAGGATTATTGCTCTTGGTGTGACTCCAAGAATAAGGAACCTGCAGCACTTCCGAGTTTCGCACGTGAATTCGCTGAACTTGGTGTGAAGAAGGAGAAGGTAGCTGGTCGAGTACGATACATTGGTATCGCACTCAAATCCGATGCGGTGCTTGAGGAGGTTACGAATTCGACGGCTTTAAGGGCCGATGCAGCTTAAAGCTGCTTCTCGAAACGGAGGCCCGCCATCGGCGGGCCTTTTTCGTTTCTGAAGCCCTGAACGAATTCGATCGTTGCACTGAAACAGCCGCCCGACTGGGCGGCTTTTCGTTTGTCAGTGTTCTGCTTAGTATGAGCCTAGTGGGGGAGGGGCGGATCGATGCAGTTTCAGACATGCCCGGAGTGCGGCGAAACAAACTATGAGGAAGACCTGGATAGCCTCCGCACATTCGATTGCGGCTTCATGGGCGAATTCGAAAGGCGTGTAAGCCGCTGCGACTCTCACGAGCGAAAGGCCAAGGAGGTGACCATCCCCGCAGAGGTCGCTCGCTATCGGCTCGCCTTACTCGATGCTGCGCAAAGCGCCGACACGATCGCGGCCGATATGTCGGCGAGCGATATAGATCCGATTTATGTCGAACGCTGCCGCGACCTCGCTCGTCAAATGCGTGCGTTCGCGGGGCACTCGCCTGGAACGAACAATGCGCGCGCATCCGGCAAGGACGGCACGCTCTCCCGTTTCCTGCCGAAGCTTTGGTCGCGCTGACCGTTCGATGCCCATCGCAAACAACGAAGGCCCGCCAGTATGGCGGGCCTTGCTGTGATGAAGACAAGATCGGCTGTCGAGAGGCGGGCTGATCGCCCCTCCGACCGCAGCGCTGTTAGAGCGCCTTGTTGATCTTCTCGGCCGTCTTGTTCGCGGTGTCCTTCACGGCGTCCTTCGCCTTGCCGACGGCGACCTGCGCTTCACCCTTGAGTTCCTGCATCGCACCTTCGGCCTTCAACTTCTCGGAGCCAACGATCTTGCCGACGCCCTGCTTGACGTTACCGGCTGCTTCGTTTGCGTAGCCTTTGATTTTATCGCTCGTGCTGCCCATAAAAGTAGCTCCTCATAATACAATCTCGAACAGCGTCTCCGGAGCGGGGGGATGCCCGGCGCGCTCGAGTGTGCGCCATAAACGTCGCCGCCAGTGAAATGTTCCACTTGGCGGCGATGGTTACTTTTTGGTCTGGCTGAGGAGCCGTTAAGCAGTGACCGGTTACGCGTCCGCGCCTGCAATGTGCAAAGCGAATGCGTAGTTGAGCGCGGTGTCCTTCAGGCCGTCAAAACGACCGGACGCGCCGCCGTGTCCCGCTCCCATGTTGGTTTTCAACAAAAGGAGATTATCGCTCGTGTTATGCGCGCGAAGTTTCGCGATCCACTTCGCAGGCTCCCAATAGGTCACGCGCGGATCCGTTAGTCCGGCAAGCGCCAGCAGATGCGGATAGTTCATCGCCGTCACGTTGTCGTAGGGCGAATAGGAACGGATCGTTGCGAACTCGTCGGCATTCGCCAGCGGGTTTCCCCACTCCGGCCATTCCGGCGGTGTTAGCGGGAGTGTCTCATCTAGCATCGTATTCAGCACGTCGACAAACGGCACGTCGGCGATGACACCGAGGAAAAGATCTGGCGCCATGTTCGCAACGGCGCCCATCAGCATGCCACCGGCCGAACCGCCGTTCGCCACGATGCGCCCGCGCTGTGTGTACCCCTTCGCGACAAGAAATTCTCCGGCCGCGATGAAATCGCTGAACGTGTTCGGCTTCTTCTTCATCTTGCCGTCGGTGTACCAGCGGAAGCCTTTGTCCTTGCCGCCGCGAATGTGCGCAATGGCGAAGATGAAGCCGCGGTCGACCAGAGAGAGACGCCCGGTCGAGAAGGCCGCCGGCATCGCGATGCCATAGGCGCCGTACCCATAAAGGAAGAGCGGCGCCGATCCGTCGAGCGGCGTCGTTGCCTTGTACAACAGCGTGACGGGCACCAGCTCGCCATCGGCTGCAGGCGCGTACAGGCGACGCGTGACGTAGTCTGCCGAATTATGCCCGCTCGGTATCTCCTGCCGCTTGCGCAGCGTCCGCACGCCGGTCGCCATGTCGTAGTCGTAGGTTTCGGCGGGCGTAGTCATCGACGAATAGGAAAAGCGAATGCGCGTGGTATCGAACTCATAGCCCGAGCTTAGACCAAGCGCGTACGCTTCTTCGTCGAACTTGATCGAAGACTCTGCGGCGAGATCGAGGATCTTGTGTTCGCCATCTGTGTGCGAACTTAGCGGCGTAACGATGATGCGCGGGAGACTCTCTTCGCGTTCGAGGCGCGTCATGTACGTCTTGAACACGCTGACATCGAGGATCAGACGGCCGGGCTTGTGCGCAACGATCTCGCGCCAGTTCGCTTCGTTCGGCAGTTCGACAGGGGCCGCAACGATGCGGAAATCCTCGGCGCCATCCGAGTTCGTCAGGATGACGAGGTGATCGCGATGATGTTCGACGCTGTATTGATGCCCAACGCGGCGTTGCGCAACCACACGCGGCGGCTCTGTAGGATGATCTGAATCGAGAAGATGCACCTCGCTCGTTTCATGATCGTGGATGTCGATCAGAATGAACTGCCGCGACTGCGTCGATGAAAGACCGACGAAGAATCCGGAATCTTTTTCCTCGTAGATCAGTTGATCTTCGGAGATCGGCGTTCCGATGGTGTGGCGATAGACCATCAGTGGCCGCTGATGATCGTCGACCTTGATGTAAAACAGCGTGCGGCCATCGTTCGCCCATTCGAGACTTCCACGCGTGTCAGGAATCTCATCCGCGAGATCCTTGCCGGTTGCGAGATCGCGAATGCGGATCGTGTACAGCTCCGAACCTTTATCGTCCGTGGCGTAGGCAAGAAGTTTGTGGTCGCCGGAATGCGCCGTGTCGCCGAGATCCCAATAGGCCTTGCCGTCGGCTTCCGCATTGCCATCGAGAAGCACCACAGCGTCATCGACGGAACCGCCCCGTGCAATTCGGCAGAGCTGGGGATACTGCCCGCCTTTGACATAGCGCGGAAAGTATTCGAAAGGCCCGTCGGGTTGGGGAACCTGGCGATCGTCTTCCTTCAACCGCCCCTTCATTTCCTCAAAGAGAGTCTGCTGCAGCGGCTTCGTGTCAGACAGCATGGCTTCCGTGTATGCATTCTCTGCATCGAGATACGCGCGGATCTTAGGATCGAGCATCTCGGGCTTGCGCATCACCTCCTGCCAATTGTCAGCGCGCAGCCAGCCATATGCGTCGGTCAGCGTAACGCCGTGGTGCGACGCGGACTTCGGAATGCACTCGGCGATGGGAGGAGGAAAGTCCGAATGAGACGAGGAAGAGGCTGAGCGCGGCGGAGTTGTCATGATGCAGAAAGAGATCCTGTATTGGCGCATCGCGATAGCGCCGGAATGAAACGGTTGTTCACCTTACTTGGACTGAGGGTCAATCGAGGAACGGCGTCTGGAGTAACGCCACAATTGAGAGGCCCTTTCCTCAAGAATTAGTATTGATCTTGGATGATAGTCTCAAGCGATTGACAATTAAGCATTCCTGTAGTCAAAGCTCTCGTAAAATCTAATGCAGTCAATTTTCTGCCGGGGCATAGACGTTTCGGATTATGGCAAAGAACTAATAACCCTTTGATCCTCAATCCAACCTCACTTTCTCCGTTGGCGGCGGAGAGCGAAAAGAAACAGCTAGCGGAAGTAGAAGAGATGGATAATCCAGCTCAGTCCGAACTCGTGACGATTACTGCAACGATCGTCGCCGCTTACGTCAGCAACAACACCGTCGCATCCGCCGAGCTTCCGGCCTTGATTGCTGAAACACATGCCGCCTTGAGCCGCGTTGCGGGACGCGCCCCGATACCTGAGCGGGAAGAAGCCAAGCCCAAGATCGCGGTCAAAAAATCGATATTGCCAGATTATATTATTTGTCTCGAAGACGGAAAGAAGTTCAAGTCGCTGAAGCGCCATTTGCGGACGCACTATAATCTCTCGCCTGAAGAATATCGCGAGAAGTGGGGCCTTCCGCCTGATTATCCGATGGTTGCACCGAACTACGCCAGCGCCCGATCGCAACTTGCGAAAAAGATGGGCCTCGGTACGCGCCGCGATCGCTAAAGCAATCAACGCATACAGCACACGACCAACCACGTGAGCTGAGAGACGCATTACGCATGCGCTGTTGCTGGCTTCGCTCCAACACGAATTCAAAGTCGATACGTTGCCGAGCGCATGGATGCGAGCTTCTCACGCTCGCTTCTGAGCGCTAACGCAAGCAACGCATGACGCTTCAAGTCATACGCCAGATGCCGTGCGCACCCCGACGGCGCTCTTCTCGAAGCGCGCGGCTAAGCGCGGCGATGATCTTTTCGCGCCCTGCGACATTCGTGACATCGCGATCGCATGGCCAAAGCGGAAGTAGCTGCAACGCATTTTCATCAGCCTTGCACCCCGAATTGCCGGGCGTGCACTTATGCGTCGGGTTGTTTCGGACTCTGCTTTGCATGCGCAGAAGTTTGCCTCAACAACACGAGGCGTGGATAAGTCAGTATACTGTCGTTTGTATCAAGGTGAACGCGCGTTGCTTGGAAAAAACTTATCCCCGCCCTTTCAGGCACCGTTATTCTTCGCTCAGCTGAAGAACAACGTGCTCGCGCCGGCCTCCCAGGACCGCGTTGAGCTGAAACAAAATCCTACAAGGGGTTGGGATCGCAGATGCTGCAAGTCTCGCTTACGCCGAACTCGAAAGCGCGCCAGCGCTCGGCGCCATTCATCGACACAGAACGGTCCGAGCGCTTTCGTCATGCGCGCCTCGCAATCGATGTCGCAATATCAAGCGTCTTTGGCATCGCCCCAGAAGCGCTGTGGCGCAATTCACGTGGCGTGCGCGATATCGCATTCGCACGCCAGGTCGCGATGTATTTGGCGCATGTCTCGTGCGGCATGTCGCTGACTGAAGTTGGAGCCATGTTCGGGCGCGACCGCACCACTGTCGCGCACGCCTGCCTCAAGGTCGAGTATCGCCGCGATGACCCGACGTTCGATCGCTCGCTCGATCTTTTAGGCTGGGCGCTGCCGAGCCTCGTTACGCGCTCCAAAACGCATTGAGTGGGGAACTGTTTATGTCTGGATCAAAAGCTCATCGCGCGAGCACGCGCCGTCGCGCCACGCAATCACCTGGGCCCGGTCGAAACGATGCTGAAAGTCCTCTCGCTTGGCTGGTGCGTCGGAAGGACAAAGACGGCCGTCCGCTGTTATCGGACATTGAGTTTGCTGCTGGGGAAAAACTCCGCGCAGATTTCTGGTTCGGAGAAATGACGCTGCGTGTAACAGCGAATTGGTCGTTGCTGCTCGGCGGCGGAGGAGGGCAGCATCGCTCGCCAGACATCGGTCCCGACCTTCGCGACTCCGTCGTCGCCGCGCGCGAACGTGTTGCCCGCGCTCTCGCGGCAGTCGGTCCTGATCTCGCGGGTGTTCTGATTGACGTGTGTTGCTTCTTGAAAGGCCTTGAAGCCAGCGAACGAGAAAGCGGCTGGCCGCAGCGCTCGGGCAAAATCGTGCTGCAGATCGCTCTACGCCAACTCGCGCGGCACTATGGAATGGACAAACCGCAACCGGCAGAGCATGCGTCGCCCGTTCGCGCGCGCCACTGGGGCAGCAGCGATTACCGCCCGTCGATCGGCGTCAGTTCGGATCAGGCTTGACCGTGTCGTTCAACATCTGAGCCGCATCCGAGCGGATACGCTGGACCATTGAGGCGAAGCCATTTGAACGCTGTTGCGTCAAGTGTTCCCGAAGTCCGAGGCTGGCGAAAACATCTACTGCGTCGATGTCGCGGATCTCTTCGAGAGTCTTGTTCTCGTAAAGCGCGAACAGAACGGCGATCAAACCCTGCACAATGTGCGCGTCACTCGCGCCTTGCATCTCGAGGTGATCTTGCTTGCCATCGCCGTTCGCCTTCACACGGCGCGTCGCAAGCCACACCTGGCTGGCGCAACCGAGAACCTTGTTCGTGTCTGTCCTGAGATCATCCGGAAGAGGTGGCAGCGCGCGCCCAAGCTCAATCACGTAGCGGTAGCGATCTTCCCAATCATCGAGAAGCGCAAAATCGGCGCGAATGTCGTCAAGTGACATGAATGGTTCCAATGCGGACAGCAACGAGCCGTCACCCAAACATAGGTGCCGCACCGCGGTCCCGGCAAGACGCGAATAGCCGTCAGATGCTGCCTTTATTCGGCTTTTTGCCGCGCCACGCGGGTTCCTTGTCGACCGGCGTCAGCGTGCTGCCGCTCTCGCGCTCGAGAACAGCGGGCTTATAGGGGGAGTCGGCCGCCGCGATGGCTTCGGTTCCGCGCTCGCGCGCCATGTCATACGCGAGCTTTACGCCGAACTCGGCCTTGGCCAGAAATCCAGCCCAAAGCTCAGCACCTTTTTCGCACGTCGGACCATTCCGGTCGCAGAACGTGAGGACCCAGTTGGCGGAGTCGCCAGCGCGCTCGTAGAGGCGCTGCTGCTGCTCGCGATCCGACGGTAGGAGCGCGATGGCGACGGCGGCAATCGTGGCGATACGCAACAAACCCATAATCTGAACCTTCGCTTCACGTGCACGCGAGAGGCACATGGTTGGCCGCCCGAGTGATCAGGATGCTCATGTCATAGCAGGCCGAATTCACCATACCGCTATCGTTCGGAGTAGAATTCGAACTAGCTTTTTCGCAAACTTGAAACGAATTTCGATCAAATGCCGACTATTTGCGAGCCTTCCGTTTGCAACCGGTTAAGCACACCTTAACGGCTCCTCCGCGATACTGAGTGGCCTGGGGGAATATGCGACGGATCGCAGGACGATGACGGGTTGGGAGCAGAAACTAGCGCTCGTTGTGGCGCTGATGATGACGCTGAGCGTCGGCGTCAACATGGCCGTGTTCCAGAAGAGAGCTGACGGCAAAGCAATCGAAACAGGTGGCTTGCCCGCGCGCGCTTCGTGGATCGACGGCATGACGGGCGGCCAAAACGACTCCGTCGCGGCGCCCGGCGCAGAAGCTGCGGGTGCAACTTCCGCAAGCTCCAACCAGCCGGACGACACCGCATCCGTCGAAATCACGCGCGGTATCCAACGCGAACTCGGAACGCGCGGTTATGAGCCGGGCCAAGCCGACGGCGTGGCGGGCCTTGTGACGCGCGCAGCGATCTTCGCCTATGAGTATGACAACGGCCTTGTGTTGACGGGCAAGCCGAGCGAACCGCTGCTCAGTCAGATCGTGCTCGGAAGCTCTTCGCTTGAGCAGAACGGCGCGCGCCCAGGAAAGTCCACGACCCACGATGGCGAGGCGCTGATCATTACGGTGAAGCAGCAACTTGATACGCTTGGCTATCAGACCGGCGCGGCCGGAGGCGCTCTGACGCCAGAACTCCAGCGTGCGATCCGCGAGTTTGAAGCCGATCAGAAACTGAAGATAAGCGGGCGCATCTCAGGACCGATGATGAGCCGTGTGATCCGTCTTCAGGCGCAAGGGAAAGCGCAACGCAAACCATCGACGCGAACGTCGTCGCGCTAAAACCGGAGCCGATGGCCACTCCGCGGCCGCCAGCCGAAGCTTGCCGATTTGCGGTTTTGCCGGTTCATAGATAAGGCTCACCGGCATCATGCGTCTCAAATCCGAATTCTGGGTCAAAGCCTATCTTCGCCGCTGCACCGTCTCCGGCGCTTCAGGTGTCGTCGTGCGTCATGGCGACGATGACGCCGGTGCAATTTTCATCAAGGTGGTGCGCGCGGATCGGATGGTGGCCGTCTATTCACCTGCCCCTGCCGGAATGGACGAAGCCGATCGCGGCCGTCGCTGGGTCGTGTGCTTCAGCGAAGAATTCGTAACCGACGATAAGGCGGAAGCGATGCTGACACGCGAAGCTGATTTCGATCGTGACGTCTGGGTCGTTGAAATTGACGATCGCGACGGACGTCATTTTCTTGGCGACGAGTTGCTGGAATAGCGCGCGCGGACATCAATCGATTCTTCTCGTCGCGCGGGCGTTTTCAAATTAACAGGTCATTAACACTCGGCTCGCCTAATCGTACAATGCGACGATTCTTGCGGCCGCAACGCACTCGAGCCACTTGGTCCGTATCGCGTCAAATGCCGGTGGAGCGAGCCTCTCGATGAGGAGGCCGCCGGGTACGGAATTTTTCTCCGTGCCGTTGGGGGACCACGCATGGCGACGATATTGGAATTTAAAGTCACGCCACGACTGTTTGCAGATCGCCTCGGCGATGCTGACCGACCGGCCGACATTCTCTTTTTTCCGGGCGTTCGTTACGAGCGCCTCGCCGAAGCAGCGCAGGAATTCGACGAGGAGGCGCTAAACAATGGACAGCGCCGCCGCGACACCCTCGAACTCGAAAGCTAGGAAGCGCTGGCGGCCGGCTCCCCGAAGGGGGAGTCGCCAGCGCTAGTTAAGCGCGGTTCGACACGCACGAAGCCTTTTCGAGCACGGCCTGCGTCTCGGCGCGGTAAGGCTCACCCCGGTCCGGCGCGCGCACGACGATCAGCCCCTTCGGTGCCGCGATCGTCTGATCAGCAGTTACGGATTGCGCACCCTGCGACGGGAGACCCAAAAACCGATCATCAGCGGGAACGATCGAGAGATTGATCGTGGACTCGCGCTGCGATGAGGCCGCTGCAAAATAGAGATTGGACCCGTCGGGCGCATAGACGCCGAGCGTCCAACCGATATCGGGAAGCAGCGCATGGACGCGCACGGTCGCGTCGGTCGTCTCGAATGGACAAAACGCGTAGCGCGCGTCTGGCGCCAGGAACGGCAGAATTTCGTGACCCGGCGAAACGGCGTCTGTCAGCGTCATCAGATTGTGAGGCAGGCTGCCCGCCAGACGCGTATAGGACGAGCTGCGCTGATCGTTCAGCGCCATGAACGTCGCCGTAATGTGCACGATCCCCGCAACGAGCGCGAAGATCACGAGAAGCCGCCAGTCGATGAATCTCAAAATTTTCACGAGCAATCCTCGCGTTCAATGATCGGCAGACGCTTGTTGCGTTCCACACGCTGCTCATCGGACAGGCCGGTGGCCGGATCGAGAACCGTGAACACAAGCACCAGACGGCCCGCGCCGCTTGTCGGCAGCCAGTTGCCCGGACGCGCGTCACGGCCGAGCGAGATGACATATGAGCCGTTGGGATTTGGCGCGACCGTATCCGCCGTGAACTCATAGCGGTCGGCGTCGTTGGGGATCAGACGGCCTTGCAAATCGAACACCGAAAGGCTCCACCACAATCCCGGCAGACTCGCGCCTTCAATGCGATAGCTGCATGAGGAGTGCAGACGCGCGCCCTGCGAGTCCGTGCGTGCTTCGAAGATGCCCGCGCTGTCGGCCGAGATCCAGAGCTTGCCGCTGGCTAGGATGTGCGCCCGCGTATAGGGGTCTGACGACTCACGGCCCGCATCTCGCCAGTGCTGCCAAGGCCCATACATATCGGTCGAAAGCGGCGATCCGCGCGAGATCATTGCGCGGCTCGACCAGATGCCAACGCCGATCGCGAGCGCGACGGTGAGCAAAATGCTGATCGCGCGCACGAGAATGACGGCAACGGTTCGAAGCGCGCTTGCACGCTGCGGAGGATCAAGTGTGTCGGCGTCGATTGCGGCCACGTTGACGTCCTCGCGCTACTGAACGCCGGGCGCGGCTGGTGCCGGCCCTGAGCGAGGTGCGAGCGGATCGGTGCCGAACAGCGTCGCGCGGCGATCAGGACGTTCGCCAGGCGTTGCGGGAGCAGGCGCTTTAGGATCGCCTGGAGCAGGTTGCGCGGGCTCATCCGCAATGCCGCCTGCTTTGCGCAGAGCAATCCCGAGGCTCTTGAGTGCGGTTCGTGTTTTATCCGACATCACGCGTTCGTTCTTCTGTGCATCCGCGGTTCTGGCGTTCGTCGCTGGATCGATGCCAGCCGCAACCTGCGCCGCTTTCAACGCAGCGACGCGTTGTTGCTCTTCGATCTGACGCGGATGCGGTGCAAGCCCCGGGATCGTCGGGATGTTCATGTCGGTATGCGCGACCGTCATCAGATCGTGCCAGATCGGCGCGGCGTGGTGTCCGCCGGTAACGCCGGTGCGCATCGCATGATTGTCGTCGTTGCCGATCCAGACGCCCGCAACGTACTTGCCGGTGAAGCCCATGAACCACGCATCCTTCGGACCCGTCGAGGTACCCGTCTTACCCGCGACGTTGGTGAAGTCGAGGTTCGCAGCCAGAGCCGTACCTTGCGTGACGACGCGGTTCAGCATCGTATTCATTCCTTCCGCGACCTTCTTCGAAATCACCTGCGGAGCAGGCGGCTCATCGCGTTCGCGCGAATAAAGCAGGTCGCCGCGCGACGTCGTAATGTCGAGGATGCCGTAAGGCCGCGCCAAGTGGCCACCGTTGGCAAACGTAGCGAAGCCGCCGGTGTGTTCGAGAACGGTGATGCCGCCGTCGCCGAGCGCCATGGAGCAGGTTTTCTTCACGCCTTCGATGCCGAGCCGCTGCGTCATCTCGATAACCTTCTCGCGCCCGACAGCGAAGGAGAGTTCCGTCGCGACCGTATTCAGAGAGCGAGCAAGTGCCGACCAGAGTGGCATGCGCGCACCTGATCCGCCGCCGCCGCCGTAGTTGGAGGGTGACCATCGTCCGCACGAGCGCGAAGCATCGCGCACGACCGTGTCGGGGGTGTACCCGTTTTCGAGCGCCGCCGCGTAAACGTAGACTTTGAACGATGACCCAGGCTGACGCTTGGCGCGCGTCGCGCGGTTGAACTGGCTCTCGCCGTAGTCTGGCCCGCCGACGATGGCGCGCACCTTGCCGTCCGTTTCCATGACGACGATAGCGCCGGAGTTGAAGCGGTCCGCTCGGCTGCCCTTTTTGAGCGCGGCATTGAGTGCCTCTTCGGCCTGCCGTTGCAGTGAAAGATCAACAGTCGTCCGTGCCGTCAGAACGTATTGTCCCTTGCCCTCGGCCAGCCGCTGAACCTCTTCGAACGCCCAGTCGAGATACCAGTCGGGACTGGTGTTCATGCGGGTTTCGACGATGCGCGCTGGGTTCATACGCGCGGAGTGCACCTGACCAGCCGTGTAGTATCCCGCATCGACGAGGTTATCGAGAACCTGATTGGTACGCGCGCGCGACGCCGCGAGATCGACCAACGGCGAATATTTGGACGGAGCTTTGAAAAGCCCGGCGAGCATGGCGGCTTCCGGCATGGTGATGTCGCGCACCGACTTGCCGAAATAATACTGTGACGACGCTTCAACGCCGAAGGTGCCGCCGCCCATGTAAGCGCGGTCGAAGTAGAGTTTCAGGATTTCGCGCTTCGTGTACCGGCTTTCCAGCAGGAACGCGAGAAAGAGCTCTTTGACCTTGCGCTGCAGAGACCGCTCTGACGACAGGAACAAGTTTTTGGCAAGCTGCTGCGTCAGCGTCGAGCCGCCTTGCACAACCTCGTTCGCTTGCACGTTCGTCAACAGCGCGCGCATCGTTCCGTAAACGTCGATGCCGTAGTGATCGAAGAAGCGCCGGTCTTCCGTCGAAAGAGTCGCCTTGATCAGAACGTCGGGAATGTCGTCGAGCGGAACGGCGTCGTTATGCAGAATGCCGCGCTTGCCGATCTCGTTGCCGTTCACATCAAGAAACGTCACGGCGAACTTGCCGGTGAGAAATTTGCTTTCGTCGAATTCCTGAAAGGCCGGAAGCGCGAGCCCATAGAGCACGACGAAACCGCCGAACATCATCGTCAGGCCTTCGGAGGCGAACTCGTTGAGAAGGCGGCGCCAGCCGACGAGCTGAAAGCGGGCGAAGTAGCTCGATCCCGCGTTCCAATGGTCTTTAGTCCGCGACCACGCTTCTCCGAGCGCGGAGTTGATCTTGGAATCGAGGCTGAGCCAATCGATGAATCGATGGCGCCCGCCTTGCTTGAAGAACCACTCGTTCAAGTCTGCGTTCCGTTCCCGTCGTATCCGCGCATCAGCCAGCCGCCGAAGACTGGAAAGCTATCCGTGACCATGCCACCCCTTGCCATAGCCACGGCACCGTCATAAGCCCTTGACGGCGATCGTGAGAGAGTTTTTCAGGCACAGGTCCGCGTTTTCCGGATCAGCCCGGCATAGCACGGATTTTTCGGACGTTAGCCGCTCCAAGTCGACCAAATTGTGTTGGCAGCGCCACACGCGCTGAGGATGGACAAGACGTGATGTTGGACGGCGACAGCCTTCCATTCTGGAAAAGCAAACAGCTCGACGCTATGAGCCGCACCGAATGGGAGGCACTCTGCGACGGCTGCGGACGCTGTTGCCTCGTCAAGCTCGAAGACGAGGACACGGCGCAAATCTATCTGACGAAGCTTGCCTGCAGCATGCTCGATGTCAAAACGTGCCGCTGCAAGGATTATGCGAATCGTTTCAGTAAGATGCCCGACTGTCTTGAGATCGATGTTGCACGCGCGCGCGAACTCTCGTGGCTTCCTTCCACCTGCGGCTATCGCATCGTATCGGAGGGCCGTGATCTGCCGTGGTGGCACCCGCTCGTTTCCGGAACGCCCGAAACGGTGCATCAGGCGGGCATCTCCGTCCGCAGCTTCGCGATGAGCGAACGCCGCGTGAAGGAAGAAAACTACTGGAAGTACATTATTCCGGACTTAGGTGAAGAGGCCTGACGCCGTCGGGCGGCTGAGGAATTCGGCGGATGGCTTTTGCGATCAAGGCCGAGATTCGGGATCTCAACGCGAAGACGCTGACGTTTGCTGCGGCAAAGACCATGTACGGCGGCAAGGCCATCGCCGAGGGCGATGCCATTTTTCTTTTTGCAAGCGAGAACGAGGGCGGGCAGGGGTTGATCGCGCGCGGCGTCGTGACGTCGGTGCAGGCGGTCGCCAGGAAAACCGGCGTTGCGCGTCAAACACCACGAGTCAGCATTGTCGTTCAGCGTACGGCCATCGCGAAACGGCCTCTGGGTCGGCGCGAACTCAGATCGCTGACCGATTGGAACGACGGGCAGCCTGGCACCGAACTGAATTTCAAACTCTATCGCCAGGCGACGAACAAGATCGTCGGACTCTCGGACGAGGCGAGCGCCTACCTGAGCCGTTTCTTTTGAGAACAACGCGTCTCGCGGGAGAAACTTATCCCCGCCGATCGGACTTGTACAACTGAATTGGCGCTACGGACCGGGCAACCGGGATATCGGCGACGACTCCTATGTGACGGAGCCGTTCGCGTATCGCGGTCTCGGACTGCGTCCGCTATCGCCAGCCCACATCAAAGGGGCGCGAGACGGTCGCGATCTCAAACTGTCCTGGATACGCCGCACGCGGACAAGCGGCGACAACTGGGACGTGGCTGATGTGCCGCTGGGTGAAGAACGGGAAAGCTACGAAATCGATATTCTGGACGGCAGTACCGTGAAGCGCACGCTAGCAACGTCCAGTCCGGACGCCGTGTATTCGGAAGCTGCCCAAGTTGCCGACTTTGGAAGCGTGCAGTCCTCAGTGAGCGTCGCGATCTATCAGACCAACACGATCTTCGGACGCAGCCCGCCCCGTTTTGCCGTCCTTTAGGTGCCTGTGGCCGCCATCGACGACTGACTTCGCTTGTTCCAAATCCCTAGCAGAAAGTGATGACAGACATGGACCAACCTCCGTGGCTCGCCGCCGCGTGGGCCGAATTTGGCGTGCGCGAAATTCCCGGTAGCACCGATGCGCCGGAGATCATCCGCTATTTCCGCGAGGCGGGAGATGCCGTGACCCGCAGCGAGACAACACCTTGGTGTGCAGCGTTTGCAGGCGCAATGCTGAAGCGTAGCGGGCGCTCCGGAACGGGCTCCCTGTTAGCGCGCTCATATCTCAATTGGGGGACGTCTCTAGACAGCGGACGCCTTGGCGCGGTGACGGTGTTGTCGCGCGGAAGCAATCCAGGCGCCGGGCACGTCGGCTTCCTGATCGGAGAGTCGAGCAGCAATCTCTATCTTCTCGGCGGCAATCAAAACGATGCGGTCTCAGTCGCAAAATTTGCGAGGTCGCGGCTTCTTGGATTTCGCTGGCCGAAGGATAGAGAGACGGCGAACGCCGGAAACGAAATCTTCGTCAAGGCGCTTGCGCATGTCCTCGAAATGGAGGGCGGCTATTCCAATGATCCGCAAGACCCCGGCGGCCCGACCAATCGTGGCATAACGCTGGAAGTCTACGCGGCCTTCACGGGTAAGAGGCTCGACTCCAGTTCTCGTTCAAAGCTGATTTCGGAGCTGAAGCGCATTCCAGCTTCCACCGTCGAGACGATCTACCGGCAGCGCTACTTCCGGAAAGCGTCGTGCACGGAATTCGCGGCCCCGCTGGCGCTGATGCACTTCGATACCGCTGTCAATCACGGTGTCGGCGCCGCTGCACGCATGTTGCAGACGGCGCTGCGCGTTGCCGTCGACGGCGAGATCGGACCTGAGACCATCGCCAGAGCGCGCACGCACGACCTCTTCGCACTGCTGGACGCATACGCCGAGATACGCCGTGGCCGCTATCGAGCGCTCCCGCACTTCAGTCGCTTCGGTCGAGGGTGGCTGAAGCGCGTCGACACAACACTCGCACGAGCCAAGGACTGGTCGAAAGTCGATCCTCTCAATCGTGGGCCGTTGCAGCCCGATCAAATCGCAAAAGGAGAAAGCACCATGGCCAACACGAAAACGAACGCGTCAGAACTCGATGAGGCAAGCAAATCGTGGGCCCGCTCGCGCACGATTTGGGGCACGCTGATTACGGCCGCCGCCACCGTGATCCCGGCGCTCGGTCCGGCGGTGGGGATCGTCATCCCTGCGGACGTCATCCAGGTTTTCGGCGACCAGGCCGTGACGCTGGCTCAGGCGTTAACCGCACTTTTCGGAACCATTCTCGCGATTTACGGCCGCCTCAAAGCCGACACACCGTTGGCCCTCCGCAAAGTTAAGGACTAGGAGCGCGGACGATTTTGAACGGGCCGACTGAGGTATTCATCGCCCGTTCAACGCGATATTCTTATCTGGGGGAAGTTCTGAAAGAGTGCCGATGGCAGGATCGAGGACAGCGGTTGCGATGATCGCGGCGGCAGCAGGCGCGCTGTCCGCCCCGGCGTCAGCCGCAGACTGCATGACCGATTGGGGGCTCGCCGGTCAAATCGTCCGCCGCGAGAACCTGATTACTGTCGAGGAAGTTGCGAAATCCCTGGCCGCCGATGGCGTAGGGACACTTGTGAAAATGACGCTTTGCCGGTCTGACGACGGCTATTTCTATCGTCTAGTGATCCGCGGCCCAGCGGGAGAACTCAAAACCACCATCATGACTGCAAGGGTGCGATGAGGAGTGCTGGCTGCGCTTTGTTGTTTTCTCCATTATAGGATGACGTCCAAGGGGCATCAGGGAGGCGAATTGGCGTGCGCGCGCTCGTAGTAGAAGACGATAAAGATCTGAACCGTCAGCTCGTCACAGCCCTCAGCGACGCGGGATTCGCCGTCGACAAGGCGGAGGATGGCGAGGAAGGCTATTTTCTGGGTGATACCGAACCCTACGACGTCGTTATCCTCGATATCGGCCTGCCGAAGATGGACGGCATTTCCATCCTCGAGCAATGGCGGCGAAGCGATCGCAAGATGCCGGTGATCCTGCTGACGGCACGTGATCGCTGGAGTGACAAGGTTGCGGGCATGGATGCGGGTGCTGACGATTACCTGGCCAAGCCCTTCCACATGGAGGAACTGCTGGCGCGAGTACGCGCCCAGATCCGCCGCGCGTCGGGTCACGTCAAATCCGAGATCGAATGCGGGCCTGTGCGGCTCGATACGAAGTCGGCGCGCGTCACCTGCGAAGGCCAGCCGGTGAAGCTGACCTCGCACGAGTTCCGGCTCTTGGCGTATCTGATGCACCATAACGGTCGCGTCGTGTCGCGCACGGAACTCGTGGAGCATCTCTACGATCAGGATTTCGACCGTGACTCGAACACGATCGAAGTTTTCATCGGCCGCCTTCGCAAGAAAATCCCCGGCGATGTTATCCAGACCGTGCGCGGTCTCGGTTACCGCATGAGCCACGGAGCAGATGAGGCTTAATTCGCTCGCGTTGAGGCTCTTCGCGACCGCTGCAGCATGGACGCTGCTGGCGCTGCCGCTCGCCGGCTATCTGATCTACTCGCTCTATCGCGAAGACGTACAGCTGAGCTTCGATGCGCAATTGAAGAAGCTGCTCACGCAGATCACCATCGACAGCATGAGCACGACCGGCGACATTCCGGTTCTTCCGCCGAACCTTTACGAGCCGCTTTTCGAGGTGACGCAATCGGGATGGTATTGGCAGATCCATCCGATCGATGGCGCTCCGGGCCTGCGCCTTGTCTCGCCATCGCTCGCCACAGGCATTCTGCCGTCGCCCTACGATCGCAAATTCCCAACGGACGACACGGGCACCCGCTGGATGAACGTTCCCGGCCCGACGGGCTCCACCATTCGCATCCTTGAGTTCATCGATTCACCCGGCCACGACCCCGAACACACGCGATATTCGATCATCGTCGCGGGTCCGATGGATTGGTTCGAAGAGACGATCGCGAAATTCCGCGCACGCCTCTCGAGTGCGCTGTCGCTCGTTGGCCTCGGCCTTTTGGCGGCGACGGTCTTTCAGGTCCGCTTCGGTCTTTTGCCGCTGCGCCGTATCGAACGCGGCCTCGCGAGCATCCGGTCTGGCAAGGTCGAGCGCCTGGAAGGCAAGCTGCCCGCCGAAATCGAGCCGTTGCAGACGGAATTGAACGCTCTTATCGAGTCTAATCAGGACATCATCGACCGGGCGCGCACTCAGGTCGGCAATCTGGCCCATGCATTGAAAACGCCGCTCGCCGTGATCATCAACGAGGCGCGCGACGACAGCACGAAGGCTGGCGAAAAAGTTGCGGAGCAAGCCCAGCTTATGCGGGACCAGATCGGCCACTATCTCGATCGAGCGCGCATGGCCGCCCGCGCAGGCGTGATTGGTCGGGTGACGCCGGTCGAGGAAACGGTCGAGCCGTTGATTCGCACGATCGAGCGTATCCACGCCGAGAAGGGGATCGCCATCAGCTTCACGATTGAAGACGGCGCCAAGTTTCAGGGTGAAAAGCAGGACCTCGAAGAGATGCTCGGGAATCTGCTCGACAATGCCTGCAAGTGGGGACGGAGCCGGGTCTATCTGGCGGCGTCCATCGAGCCGCAGGAAGTGGCCACGCGGCGGCGGCAGATCCGCATCTCGGTCGAAGACGATGGGCCCGGCCTTTCCGCTGAAGAACGGACGAAAATCGGCAAACGCGGACTTCGTCTCGATGAAAGCAAGCCGGGATCGGGCCTCGGATTGTCCATCGTGAACGATCTGGCGGCGTCCTATCACGGCCGCCTCGCTCTGGAGGCTTCCGGCCATGGTGGCCTGAAGGCGATTCTCTTTCTTCCGGCAGCTTGATCGCCTTTGGTGTGCGATTTGCAGGGGTGCCGAGAAGCAACAGGCCGTCTTCCGAGGGGCACAACAGCTGGATTTACAGTGGATTGCTGCCTTGTCCGCGGCACAATATCAGTCTAGCGAGGGATATCGAAAAGCGCCGAGCTGTGGCCGCAGGCGCGGGGGAAGAAGCCGAAAAGAGGTTCACCATGCGCGTGCCGCGCTTTGCAATTCCGATGATGGCAGTTGCCCTGCTTGCAGGCTGCAGCAATGGCCAGGGAGGAATTGATAACAGCAACACCGGTCTTGTGTTGGGCAGCGTCGCGGGTGGCGTCGTCGGCAACCAGATCGGCAAGGGCCGTGGCAACGTATTGGCGACCGTCGCGGGCGCTGTTGTCGGTGGTATCGTTGGCAGCGAAATCGGCCGCAAAATGGATGAGCGTGACCGTCAGCTGGCCCAGGAAGCCGAATTCGATGCGCTAGAGCGGGGCCAATCGGGCGTATCACGTCAGTGGCGCGATCCTGATTCCGGTCACTATGGCGAGGTCATTCCGAGCCGCCCTTATAAGCGCGGTGTTGCCGACTGCCGTGATTACACGCATACCGTTTATATCGATGGCCGTCCGCAGCAGATGCGTGGCACGGCTTGCCGCGAGCCCGATGGGAGATGGCACAACGTCGGATGACGCAGTGCAGCGAAGATTTGCGCTTTGCCAGAATAGATTAAGCGCCATCCGCGACAGATGAGCTACGCCGGGCGAGTTGGCTTGTTTGGCCGCGCCAGCGATCCTATTCCCTGATTTGAGGCTCAAGGATCGCGCGACGATGTTATTTTGGATTTCATTGGCCGGGCTCGTCGCTGCAGTGACGCTCGCCATTACCCGGCCGTTGATGCGCACACGCACGGTTGATGCGTTTGGAAGCGCCCGCGCCGCCGATGCCGCGGCCGATATTGCCGTCTACAAGGACCAGCTGAAAGAAATCGCGGCCGACGAGGCGCGCGGATCTCTGCTTCCCGCCGAAGCTGAAAGTGCGCGTGCCGAAATCGCCCGCCGCCTGCTACGCTCGTCGGCTCAACCGGAAACGACATCATCCGGAGACATGGGTTCTGCGACCGAACCATCGAATGCCGAAGCGTCATCCCGGTCCGGCAAGTTTGGCCTATCGCTGGCAATGCTGATCCTGCTTCCCCTCGCGAGCCTTGGTCTCTATTTGGGCCTCGGCGCACCGGGTGCTCCCGACTATCCGTTGAGCGAGCGTCTCGCGGAAGCGGTGGACGCTCAGAAGCCCAACGATCTCGTCGCCAAGGTTGAAGCGCATCTGCGCAACAACCCCAATGACGGAACGGGTTGGGACGTGTTGGCACCTGTCTATTATTCGATGGGTCGTTACGCGGATGCTGCAACGGCATACGCGAATGCAATGCGATTGATCTCTGAAACGCCTCAGCGTCTGCAGGGATTTGCGAACTCTCGTATCCGTCTTGAGAATGGCGTCATCCCGGAAGACGCACGCCGCGCGCTTGAGCGGCTTCTCGTTATCGATCCCAAGCGCCACGAAGCGCAAATCTGGCTCGCCCTTGCGAAAGAGCAGGATGGGAAGCTCGCCGAAGCGGCGGCGGACTACCGCAAACTGGTCGCGGAAGCACCAGTCGATGCGCCGTGGAAGAAGATGCTGGAAGCCCGCGTCGCGAGCCTGGAAACGCCCGGAAGCGCGCCGCAACCAGCGCCCGACGGTAAGTCGGCCGCGGGGCCGCAAACACAAACCCCTGCGCAGACGCAGCCATCCGCGCCGCAAGCTCCTGACGTTGCAGCAGTCGCCGCAATGTCTCCCGCCGAACGCGAGGCATTCGTCGGCCGCATGGTCGCTGGTCTCGCAGAGCGCCTCAAGTCCGATGGCAGCGACACGGAAGGTTGGATAAAACTCATCCGCGCGTATCAGGTTCTCGGTCGGCGAGATGATGCGGAGAAGGCGCTGGGTGAAGCCCGAGATAAACTTAAAGACGACAAGCCCGGTTTGGCTCGGGTCGAGGGCTTGGCAAAGCAACTCGGTCTTGGAGGTTAAGGGTTCTCATGATCGGGTCGGATAGATGACACGGAAAGAAAAACGCGGTCTCGTTATCGGCGGTGGCGTGGCGACACTCGCGCTGGCGCTGATCCTTGTCATGTTCGCACTGAAGGACAGCGTCGTCTTCTTTCACACGCCAAGCGATATACTCGAGAAGGGTGTCCAGGCCGGTCAGCGCATTCGCCTTGGCGGTCTCGTCGAAGCTGGCTCCGTTACCCACGAAGGCAGTACGGTAAAATTCAAGGTCACGGATACGCTGAAGGAAATCCCGGTTGTGTTCACCGGCGTTCTTCCCGATCTGTTTCGCGAAGGGCAGGGCGTGGTTGCGGAAGGCGTGCTTGACGGATCGGGCGGTTTCCAGGCCGATAGCGTTCTGGCGAAGCACGATGAAAACTACATGCCGCGCGAGGTGGCGAATTCCCTCGAAGCGCGCGGTGTAAAACTCGGATCTGGCGCGCATCCAGGTGCGCCAAAGACGGAAACTCAATAAAGATTCTCGTCGGGAGATCTATCGCGTGATCGTCGAGTTCGGACACTTCGCATTGATTCTGGCGTTGCTCGTAGCAACCGTGCAGACCGTTATTCCGGCCGCTGGCGCGCACTTCCGCGACGATCGCATGATGCGCGTGGCCGAACCGGCAGCGGTATCGCAATTCTTCCTTCTGGCAATCGCGTTCCTGGCGCTGATGCACGCCTACGTTACGTCCGATTTCTCGGTTGCAAACGTTGCCGCGAACTCGCATTCGACGAAACCGATGATCTACAAGATCGCTGGAGTCTGGGGCAATCACGAAGGCTCGATGCTGCTTTGGTGTTTGATCCTGGCGCTCTTCGGCGCCGCCGTTGCAGCCTTCGGAAACAACCTGCCGCCGACGCTGAAGGCACGCGTGCTGAGCGTGCAGGCGGCCGTCGCCGTCGCATTCCTGCTCTTCACGGTTGTGACGTCGAACCCGTTCCTACGCCTCGATCCCGCGCCATCGGATGGCGGCGGTCTCAATCCGATTTTGCAAGACCCGGCGCTCGCCTTCCACCCGCCATTTCTCTACACCGGATACGTCGGCTTCTCGATTGCCTTCTCATTCGCCATCGCCGCTCTGATGGAAGGCCGCATCGACGCAGCGTGGGCGCGTTGGGTGCGCCCATGGACACTCGCCGCTTGGATGTTTCTCACTATCGGCATCGCCATGGGATCGTGGTGGGCGTATTACGAACTCGGCTGGGGCGGCTGGTGGTTCTGGGATCCAGTTGAAAACGCGTCCTTCATGCCTTGGCTTGCGGGCACCGCACTTTTGCACTCCGCTCTCGTGATGGAAAAGCGCGAGGCGCTGAAGATCTGGACCGTATTGCTCGCGATTTTGACGTTCTCTCTCTCGCTGATGGGAACGTTCATCGTGCGCTCTGGCGTTCTGACCTCGGTCCATTCCTTCGCTGTCGATCCGGCGCGCGGAGTCTTCATCCTCGCGATCCTTATTATCTTCACCGGCGGCGGTCTTGCGCTCTTCGCTCTCCGCGCCAAGGAGATGCAGGCGGGTGGACTCTTCCAGCCGATCAGCCGCGAAGGCAGCCTCGTCTTCAACAATCTCATTCTGGTAACGAGCACGGCGACAGTTCTCGTCGGCACGCTCTATCCGATGGTGCTCGAAGGATTGACTGGCGAGAAAATCTCCGTCGGTCCTCCGTTCTTCGACATGACGTTCGGTCCGTTGATGATCCCGCTGTTGATCGCGCTACCCTTCGGTCCGATGCTGGCCTGGAAGCGCGGCGATCTTCTTGGCGTCATGCAACGCCTGACGTTCGCGGCATTGGCAGCCATCGGCGTTGCGATCGCGATTTACGCTCTCAGCCACCGTGGCCCCACGCTGGCGCCGCTCGGCATTGCGCTCGGCGTCTTCGTGATGGTTGGCGCGATCATTGATTGGGCAAACCGGATCAAAGCAGGCAAGGCGGGCATCGACGAAGTAGTGCGCCGAGCCATGAACCTCCCGCGTTCGGCATACGGCACGTTGTTCGCGCATTTCGGCGTCGGCATGATGGTCGTCGGCATTGTCGCGACGAGCGCGTATCGCGAGGAACATATTCTCGCGATGAACCCCGGCCAAACGGTCTCTGTTGGCGGCTACGATGTCACGTTCACGGGAACCGACGCAGGACGCGGCCCGAACTATCGCGAAGACTTCGCCGATTTCACCGTCTCGCGTGGAGGTCAGGAAATAACGCGCCTGCAGCCGTCGAAACGCATCTACGACGCGCCGCCTCAGCCGACCACCGAAGCAGGAATCTATGCGTCGTGGGCCGGCGATCTTTACGTCGTCATCGGTGATCGGCAGCCGAACGATAGCTTTGCCGTCCGCGCGTATTTCAACCCGCTCGTGCGCTTCATCTGGATCGGCGCCTTGATCATGTTCTTGGGTGGCGGCATATCGCTGGCGGACCGTCGTTTGCGTGTCGGCGCACCTACGCGTTCGCGCCGTCCGACACCGGTACCAGCGGAGTAATTGCGATGCTGCCCCGTTTGACACGGATGCTCGTTCTCTGCGTGATGACGGCTGCCACCGCGGCGCCGGCCTTCGCCGTGCAACCGAGCGAGATCCTGCCAGACCCGGTTCTGGAACAACGCGCACGAACGATCTCCGCGGAGTTGCGTTGCCTCGTCTGCCAGAACCAGTCCATCGACGACAGCGATGCGCCGCTCGCCGCCGACCTACGCCGCCTCGTGCGTGAACGCATCATGGCGAAGGATAGCGACACCCAAGTGCTCGACTACATCGTTGCGCGATATGGCGAGTTTGTACTTTTGCGGCCGCCGTTTTCGCTGTCGACGCTGCTGTTATGGATCAGCCCGATCCTGATCTTCGTGGCTGGCCTGACACTCGCGGCCCGCGCTGCTGCCCGCCCTCGCAGTGAACCCGCAGCAGCGCTTTCGGAAGGCGAGCGCGAGAAGCTGGCGAAAATACTCGCCGCAGACGATCCGAAGACGTCCTAATTCCGCAATTAAATTCCAGATTACCAACTGTTAACGTCGCTGACATGCGACGGTAATGCCTTCTGCATTACCTCTCACTCCAGGAGGCGTGAAACGCCGCTCAATCTGGAGATTTAAGGTATGCCGCTTCCCCAACCAAATTCGCCCAAATCCAGCACTATCCGCCCCGTCAAGGTCGTGCCTGCCATCGTGGCGCTGGCCGCCGTCGCCGCGTTCGGTTTTGGTTCGCTTGTTCCCGCTGAGCCTGTCCGCGCAGATGCGAACGCAGGGCAGACGGTGCAGACGCCGTTCGGCCAGGCGCCGATGTCCTTCGCTGATCTCGTCGACCGCGTGAAGCCGTCGGTCGTGTCCGTTTCCGTCGTCAACGATGGCGGCGCCTCGAAGGTGGCCGAAAACAGCAAGGGCGGCGATAACAAGAAGGGCCCGAACTTCGCGCTCCCCGATCTCCCCCCGGATCACCCGCTGCATGACTTCTTCAAGAACCTGCCGAAGGATTTCGGCCAGGACAACGGCGGCCGCCCGAAGATCGTTCAGGGTCAGGGATCCGGCTTCGTCATCTCGCCTGATGGCTACGTCGTGACGAACAATCACGTCATCGACGGCGCAACTAAGATCCAGGTTCAGTTCGACGGCGATGAAACGAAATACGACGCGAAGCTGATCGGCACCGATCCGCGCACCGACGTGGCGCTGCTGAAGATTGAAAGCAAGAAGACGTTCCCCGCCGTCAAACTCTCGTCGAAGGACCCGCGCGTTGGCGACTGGGCGCTTGCCGTGGGCAATCCGTTCGGCCTCGGCGGCACGGTAACGGCCGGTATCGTTTCGGCGCTCGCACGTGACATCGGCTCCGGCCCCTACGACTATCTGCAGATCGACGCGGCTGTGAACCGTGGCAACTCGGGCGGCCCGACGTTCAACCTCGAAGGCGAAGTTATCGGCGTGAACACCGCCATCTTCTCGCCGTCCGGCGGCAACGTCGGCATCGCGTTCGCGGTCCCAGCAAGGACGGTGAACGAGGTTGTCAACCAACTGAGGAACGGCGGCACGGTCAAGCGTGGCTGGCTCGGCGTCAAAATTCAGAACGTTGACGAAGATACCGCCGCAAGCATCGGCATGACCACGGCTCACGGCGCTCTCGTCAGCGAAGTGACTCCGAACGGCCCGGCAGCCGCAGCCGGCATCAAGACTCAGGACGCAATCCTGCAGGTCAATGACAGCAAGATCTCGGACAGCCGCGATCTCGCCCGCAAGATCGCAGAACTCGCTCCGGATTCGCCGGTCAACATCAAGGTATGGCGCAACAACTCTGAGACGTCCTTGAAGGTGAAGCTCGGTCTCTTCCCGAAGAACGCCGAGGCTGCGATGAGCGGCGTGCCGGACCAGGATGACAACAGCGCCCAGGAGAACAAATCGAAGCTCGAACTGAGCCAGCTCGGATTGACGTTGATGCCCGCACGCAGCGGCAGCGGTAGCGACGAGGGTGTTGCGATCGCCGAAGTCGATCCCTCATCGGCAGCGGCCGAGAAGGGCATCAAGGCAGGCGACGTTATCCTTGAAGTCTCAGGTCAGGCGGTCAACTCGCCGGAAGATGTGGCGTCGGGCATCAAGAAGGCCGAAGATATGAAGCGTACGGCCGTTCTCCTGCACATCAAGTCGTCCGACCAGAAGCGTTTCGTTGCGGTACAACTCGCATCGAAGAAGGGCTGAGGTTAACGCCGTGGCAAGTTTTGGCAGCTCCGTCGATCCAAAGACGGGGCTGCCTCGACGTCTGGCGGAGGTCCAGCTAAAGATTGAGCCCACAGTTGGCCAGGATCAGAACATCGCCATGCGCGTGCTTGTAATCGAAGACGATAGGGAGACTGCGCAGTTCCTGCAGAAATCCCTGAAGGAAAACGGCCACACGGCTGACCTTGCAGCCGATGGTGAAGAAGGCTTGGCATTCGCGACTGACGGCAGCTACGACGTTCTGATTGTCGACCGGATGCTGCCGCGTCTCGATGGACTGTCCGTCGTAAAAACACTTCGTGCGGACGGCAACCGCACACCGGCGTTGATCCTTTCCGCCTTGGGCGAGGTGGACGACCGCGTGAAGGGATTGCGCGCAGGCGGCGACGACTACCTCACGAAGCCCTACGCTTATTCCGAATTGCTGGCGCGCGTTGAAGCGCTCGGCCGCCGCACGGTTCCCGAAGAACAGCAGACACGCTACACAGTTGGAGATCTCGTTCTCGACCGGCTCTCGCATCGCGTGACGCGCGCGGGCGAACACATCCTGTTGCAGCCCCGCGAATATCGTCTGCTCGAATATCTCATGAAGCATGCCGGACAGGTCGTGACGCGCACGATGCTGCTGGAGCACGTCTGGGATTATCATTTCGATCCCCAAACGAACGTCATAGACGTGCACGTTTCGCGGTTGCGCGCGAAGATCGACAAGAGCTTCGATAAACCGCTCCTCCATACCGTTAGAGGCGCAGGATACACGATCCGTGATGGCCCGGCTTGAGCGCGTCGCCAAAGCAGCATCGACGACGGCCTTTGGACTGAGCGCAGCCGCAGTCGCTTTTTTCTTGTTGTCGGCGGCGGTCGTCGTTGGCTTTCTCTTTTGGCAAACGAACAATCTGCTGACCGGACAGGTCCTCGGCGGGCTGCAGGCCGAGGCGCGCATTCTGTCGTCGGAAATGCAAACCGGCGGACTTGCCAAGCTCAGCGAGACCGTTCGCTCGATGTCGCGAACGGACGGAACCGGCCTTTACTATCTGGCGGATCGTGCGGGCGTGAAAATCGCCGGCAACCTCAATCGCATTCCACCCGAAATCGAGAATGATCCAAGGGGAGGCGTCTTTTCCTATAAGCCCGATCTCGAGGAGGGAAGCGCCGCGCACCTCGCCGTCGCGATTCCCGTAGAACTTGGCACCGAGATGCGCCTCATCGTTGGGCGCGACATCGAAGATCAGCGCACGTTCGCGGATTCGATCCGCCGTGCGTTTCTGTGGGGCTTTGGCGTGCTCTCGCTCGTCGGCTTGCTCGGCGGCCTTGCCGTCAGCCGCTTGATCCTCAATCGCATGGATACGATTACGGCGACGAGCCGCTCGATCATGGAAGGCGACCTCACGCAGCGCATCCCGACGGGCGGCGGCGGCGAGCTCGATGCACTCGCTGCGAACTTGAACGAAATGCTCGACCGCATGGAGGGCATGATGAACGGCCTCCGCGAAGTGTCAGACAATATCGCCCACGATCTCAAAACGCCGATCAACCGGCTGCGCAACGCAGCAGAAGCGGCGCTGCGTGATCCCCGTGGCGGCGAAGCCTACCGCGAGGGTTTGGAACGCACGATTGAAAAGGCCGACGATCTCATAAAGACATTCAATGCGCTCCTGCTGATCGCTCGCCTCGAAGCGGGTCCATTGGAGGAAAGCGTCGAGACGTTTGATCTTGGACGCTTCGTTGAAGACGTTGCCGAGCTTTATGCACCCGCAGCCGAAGAGGCGGGATTTGCGCTCGCGATTGAAGAGGCGCACGGGATATTCGTGCGCGCGAACCGCCAGCTTATCGGTCAGGCCGTTGCGAACCTGATTGATAATGCGATCAAGTATTCTCGAGCTGGAGAGCCGGGCAGCACAATCACCGTAACGGTCAATCGCGTAAACGACGGCGCTGCAATCGCAGTCGCGGATCATGGCCCGGGCATAAAACCGGATGACCGTGGACGCGCGCTCAAACGGTTTGTGCGTCTGGAGGCCAGCCGCACGAAGCCTGGAACCGGCCTCGGTCTCAGCCTTGTCGCCGCGGTCGCCAGGCTGCATCACGGCGAAGTTCGTCTTGAAGATAATAACCCCGGCCTGAAAGTCGTACTGGTGCTCTCCAGTAAATGTCTGGTAACTGCGCCCAGCCCGGCCTATGACGCGGCGGATAGAATTGCGGCACAATAAGCCGATGCATGATCAAATCGAATTGAGCCTCGCTTCCCGGATCACGACGGCTCCGATCTCCGGGCCTTCGGGCCCCGGCGCCGATCGGTTGGCAACTCTCGTCGCCGAAGCAGCCGATCGTTATCCCGCGCTCTCGGAAGCAATTCGCAATCCTAACGTTTCGGCACTGCTGCGCGGCACCTTTGAAGGTTCGCTCTACCTCACAACGCTCGCAACTCGCGATCTCGCGCGGCTTGAACGCGTGCTGACGCAATCACCCGAACGTCTCTTCGCCGAGCTGAGCGACAATCTCACCGCTGCGATGGCATCCGCTCCGGATTTCGCCTCCGCCAAGCACGCGCTGCGTCTTTATAAAACCGAGGTCGCGTTACTCAGCGCGCTTGCAGATCTTGCAGACGTCTGGCCGGTGATGACGGTTACGCGCACGCTGTCGGAATGCGCCGATCTCACCGTTAAGACGTCCGTGCGGTTTCTGTTTCGCCTCGCTGCAGAGAAAGGGCTGTGGCGCCCGACCGATCCCGCCACTCCCGAACACGCATCGGGATACTTCGTGCTGGCGATGGGAAAGCTCGGCGCTTTCGAACTCAACTATTCAAGCGATATTGATCTCATGGTCTTCTTTGACCGCGACCGTTCCCGTCTCGCAGGAGACGGCGATCTCCAATCGTTCTTCGTTCGCTTGACGCGCGATCTTGTTCTTCTGCTCGAAGAGCGGACGGAAGATGGCTACGTCTTCCGTACCGATCTGCGCCTTCGTCCAGACGCAGGCGCAACGCAGATCGCGCTCTCGACAGTCGCAGCGCACGGGTATTACGAAACCGTCGGCCAGAACTGGGAGCGCGCGGCGATGATTAAAGCGCGCGCGATCGCCGGAGACATCGAGGCAGGCGAGACGTTCCTCAGTGAGCTTGCCCCGTTTGTCTGGCGTAAATATCTCGACTTCGCGGCCATTGCGGACGTTCATGCAATGAAGCGCCAGATCCACGCTCATCGCGAGATCGGCGGCATCAAGGTCCGCGGCCAGAACGTCAAGCTCGGTCGTGGCGGCATTCGCGAGATCGAATTCTTCGTCCAGACTCAGCAGTTGATCGCAGGCGGCCGGCAAACGGATCTGCGTGTACGCGCTACGTTCGATGCACTGGACGCGCTCGACCGTCGCGGTTGGGTGAAGCCGGACGTTCACACGGAACTGGCCGAAGCTTATCGCTATCTGCGCGGTATCGAACATCGGCTGCAGATGATCGCAGACGAGCAGACGCACGAAATTCCCGAGGCGACAGACGCGATCGAGGCGTTTGCCCGCTTCGCAGGCTACGCCGATGAAGCGGCACTCGCGGCCGCGCTCGTCGCGCAGCTGGAAACAGTTGAAACGCACTATGCCGGTCTATTTGAAGACGCGCCGACGCTGACGGGCGAAGCCTCTAACATGGTGTTCGCAGGTGCCACGGACGATCCGCAGACGTTGGAAGAGTTGCGCCGCATCGGATATTCCCAGCCCGCTCAGGTTCTAGCCATTGTGCGTGGCTGGCATCACGGCCGCACACCTTCCGTGCGTTCGCCGCGCGCGCGCGAACGTTTGACGGAAGTTCAGCCGCTACTGATTCAGGCGCTTGCCGATACGGTTGATCCTGACGCCGCCATCGCAGGTTTCGACCGGTTTCTGTCGAACCTGCCGTCAGGCGTGCAGCTCTTTTCGTTGCTCAAAGCGCAGCCGAGCCTGATCCGGCTAATCGCCGACATTATGGGGTCAGCGCCACGTCTCGCGCAGAGCCTCGCCAAACGTCGTCGGCTCCTCGATGCCGTGCTCGATCCGCAAGCGGTTGGAAGCCGCGTTGACGGTGACGCGATCGACGATCTACTGCGGAAGGCTTTCAACGCGGCGCGCGCGGGAAGCGAAAACGATCCGATGCAGGAAATTCTCGATACAGCGCGCGTCATCGGCAGCGAGCAGCGCTTCCTGGTTGGTGTAGGAATTTTGACGGGTAGCGTCTCGGCCGCCGAGGCGGGCGTCGCCTACGCGACAGTTGCCGAACGCCTGATCGCCAGTTTGCTGCGTGAGGTCACTCGCGAAATGGAGGACGCGCACGGCCGCGTCCCGGGTGGCAGTGCCGTGGTCGTCGGCATGGGCAAGCTCGGCGGGCGAGAACTCGCGGCGGCGTCCGATGTCGATTTGATACTTATCTATGACTTCGAAGACGGCGCCTCTCAGTCGGACGGAGAAAAGCCGCTCGCGCCATCCCACTACTACACTCGCTTGACGCAGCGCCTCATCAACGCAATCTCCGCGCATACCGCAGAAGGCGCCCTCTATGAGGTCGATATGCGTTTGCGCCCGTCCGGCCAGAAAGGCCCCGTCGCAACCCGCCTATCGAGCTTCATCAGCTATCAAGCGAATGAAGCATGGACCTGGGAGCACATGGCGTTGACGCGCGCGCGTGTCGTTGGCGGCCCTGCGTCTCTGGCTGGACGCGTGGACGATGCAATCCGCAATGTGCTCGCGACGCCGCGAGATCGCCGCTTGATCGCTGCCGACATTCACGACATGCGCCGCCGCATCGAGGCGGAAAAGGGAACGTCGGACATCTGGGATCTGAAGCAGGTGCGCGGCGGCCTTGTCGATATCGAATTCATCGTGCAGCATCTGCAACTTATTCATGCCGCCGAACATCCCGCAATACTCGATCAGAACACGCTTGCGGCATTGGCGGCGGCGGCATCCGAAGGAATAATTTCAACCGAGGACCACCAGCGCCTCGCGACAGCCGGGCAACTGCTGCACGATCTGACGCAGATCCTGCGCCTGACGCTCGCTGGCTCATTTGATCCGGCGTCGGCGCCGAAAGGCCTGAAATTGCTGCTGACTCGCGCCTCCGGCGACGCGACGTTCGCCGAGCTCGAGACAAGGTTAAAGGCTGCTCAGGCCACCATTCTCGAAGCTTTCGACCGCCTTATAGTCTAGCGGCGCTTTCACGCGACGGATGTGAGCGTCTCGACCGTTCTTCTGAGTGACGGTTGAGATGGAGAATGAACGTGGCGCGGCATGGCGGAGCAACAGCCAGGTACGCAACAGAGAATTTGTCGAGGGGACACGTGGCGGCGATCAGGACGGACGGAAGCCCGGCCATACCGCGCCCGGCAGCAGAGAACCGGGCAGACGAAGCCGCGCTCGTGGCCGAAACCGGCTCCGGAGACGCGCGCGCGTTCGGGATGCTGATGGAGCGCCATCTTGCCGGCATCGTCGGCATCGCACGGCGCATGCTCCGCGATGACGCGGAGGCGGAAGACGTCGCGCAGGAGACGTTCCTGCGGCTCTGGCGGTCAGGGGCGACGCTTGAGATCGGCCCGGCGGGTGTGCGCCCGTGGTTGCGCCGCGTCGTTTCGAATTTGTGCCTGGACCGTGTGCGCGGTCAGGGCCGCGTGAAAGTGGTTGATGAATTGCCAGAGGTGCCGGAGGCCCCGAAGCAGTTGGCAGGAATAGAAAGTCGTGAAGTGCAGCAGCGCGTGGGCGTCGCGATTGAGCGGCTTCCGGAACGCCAGAGATTGGCGCTGACGCTGTTTCACTTCGAAGGTCTGAGCCAGATTGAGATTGGCCAGATCCTCGGCGTGTCGGACGAAGCGATTGAATCGCTTCTCAGCCGCGCACGGCGCCAGATGAAAGCGGAATTGAAATTGGAGTGGGAATCGCTGCGCAAAGATGGTGGTTCCTGAATGCGGGAGTGGATAGGACGATGACAGACAATCGACGGCCCATCGGCCTTGATAAATTGGAGGCGGCGCTCGACACCTACGGCGCCGACCGGACCCGCTGGCCCGCGCCCCTGCGTCACGAGCTTTCGGGACTGATTGCGACGAGCGAACCGGCGCAGAAGCTGCTGCAGGATGCGGAGCTTTTCGATCGCCTGCTCGATAGCGCGCCTCAGTACGATATGAACCGCATCGACGGGCTGAAGAGCCGTATCGTGATGGCTGCGGAGCGCCAGCCGCGGATCGTTTCGTCAGCGAACGTCGTTGCCCCATCGCGCACGCCGCGGCGCCATCATGGATTTGTTGCAACGGCGCTGGCAGCGTCGTTGGTACTGGGTGTGCTTGCCGGTCAGTCGGGCATGGTGAATTCGTTGGTGGGCGATCAGGCGGCCGCGAACGGCACCCGTCAGATCGCGCAAGTCGATGATACCGATATCTTGCTGGATGAGGATCTCCTGTGACACTGGACGTCGAGATGCCGGCTCCGCGCCGGTCGCGCTTCCTCTATCCGGGCTTCATCGCCTCGCTCGCGATCAACCTGCTGTTTGTCGGCGGCATCGCAACAGCGGCGTGGCACCATCATATGGGTTCCAAAACGGATGAGTATGGCCTGATGAGCTTCTCCCGCGACTTGAAGCCTGAGCACCGCGATGCGTTTCGCGCTCGTGTTCTTGCAACGCGCGCGGAGGTAAAGGATCTGCGGAGCAACTTGCGCCAGAAGTGGCTGGAAGCAAACGCGCTGCTGACGAGCGAGCCCTTCGACAAGGACAAGTACAAGACGGCCCTGTCTGAGCTTCGTGACGCCGAAAGCCAGTATCGGAATGTGCTGAACAATTCGCTTGCGGAAATGGCGGCGGGCCTCTCGTTAGAGGAACGCAAGTCCCTTCAGGCGTGGCGCGATAAGCGTCGGCCCAAGTTCCTACGCCATGCCGATCCGCAGAATGAAGCTGGTTCGCAGAAGCCTGCAGAGAGCTCCGCTCCGGCGCCGTAAATCCTCACGGTGAGCGCCAGCGCTAACGACGCGCGCTGGCCGATCAAGCGCCGAGGTGACGGAACAAATCGTTCTGCGTCGCGGCGAGGAACTCAATTTTCCAGATTCGGTCGCGCCCTTCTGTAGCGTCAGACGTCAACCGTGCGCCACAGAGGTCGCAAAGCGTGCGAGCAAGAATGAGAGCGAAACCGTCTTCGGGCGGCGGCGTAATCGCGTCGCGAGCGCTGAGCGCAATCGTCAGCGTAACTCCACCGGACGCTTCGACCGCACGGATACGAAGCACAGCGCCTGATGATGCGTTGCGCCCGGCTTCAGCCAGCAGATTGACAACGGCCTGACGCAGAGCCTGCGCATCTCCGCAAACCGCTGTGGCTGCGTCGATCGCACAATCAATCGAGATGGATCGTGAGGCGAGGTCGAAGTCTGCAGACGAGCACGCTTCGCCGACCACGGTCTGAAGAAAACTGGTGCGTTGCGTGGCAGAGCGATCAGCCGACGTAAGAACTGCGGTGATTGCCAGAGCATCTTCGGCGGACTTCAGAAGCATCCGGCCGCTGGAATGAATATCGCGTGCATAGTCGCCATAGCAGTTCGAACCGAGCGGCCCGAAGACCTCTTTCGTCATCAGTTCAGAAAAGCCGAGCACGGCGTTGAGCGGCGTTCTGAGTTCATGGCTCATATGGGCTGTTAGTTTGGCCCACTGCGCACGATCAAATTGGGTGCTGCCTGAAGCTGGACGCTGCAGCTCCGCGAAACGGGCTTGATAGGCCTCAACGGAGCGCGGAGCAGAATCGCTGCCGCTCGCAGATGGAACCAGGATCAGTGCCGCCAGCCCGGCGCCAGCTACGAACATCATAGTCGCGACCGACTGCGAATCGAAATTCAGAACCGCGGTGCCACCCAGAGTGGCGAGCGCCGACAAAAGCAAAATAAAACTGCGCTGCGGCTCGCGTCCGACAGCATGCCCCGTTCTGGCCAGAAATCCGCTCTTCCCCAAGAGCGCCGTACCGGCAAGAGTCCTCCGCTGAGGAACGGACGAGGTCCGAGCCATCTTGTGCATTCCCTGTCGATTTATCTAAGTGTTACTTGCGGTTTACACCGCGTCCCCACCACCGATTCGACAATCTCCGATTTGCGACTCACCTGTCGAGGGAGAAAAAATCAGCATCGAATCAATTTTCGAAAAATGTTCAAACGGCGGCAATCCCGACACGGCCGCGCCTGCGGGCTTACTGTGCTGACTGGAAACGGGGAGGCCAATCGGCCGATTCCTTATGCCGCAGCCCGCGCTTTGTGAGGTTCGCCACGGCTTGGCCGCCATCTTGCGCGAGACACAGACGGAACGAAGAACTCCATTCGTTGTTGGTTTGAGTGTTCAATGGTTTGTGTCCGCGGGGTGCCATGAAATTTGCGTTTGCTGCTGTCGGCGTTTTGTGCGCGTGGGCTTTGGCACCTTCGGTTGCTTCCGCTCAAGGCTGGGACAACTGGTCATCGCGGCGAGCGCCCTCGTCCTACGACGCTCCATATCGCGATGACGACGCCTATGACGACGACCGCTACTTCGAGCGATATGATCGCCGCACAGAGCGCGGCAGTTCTATCGACGACAGCGATCTGCGCTACGATCCTCGCTACAATGGCGGACCGGCCTATGGCTCCCGGCGCACGACACGCGTTCCCAGCTACGCGCCACGCTATCGCGATGACGATGACGCGTGGGACGCTGCATTGCCGCCAGCAGAAGAAGCGCGGCGAAATCAGAATCCCGGCGCCAGCGGCGGCAACAAGCCCTACATTCGCGCGGTCGCTCCACCGATCGTTTCCTTCAGCGGCAATTATCCGACGGGATCAATCGTCATCGATACCAGCGGTCGCAAGCTCTATTACGTGCTGAATTCCTCGTCCGCTTATGCGTACTCGATCGGCGTCGGCCGGCAGGGCTTCTCCTGGACGGGTAAGGAAAAGGTTTCTCGCGTCGCCGATTGGCCGGATTGGTATCCGCCAGCCGATATGCGCAAGCGCCGCCCCGATCTGCCCGAGCGCATGCGCGGAGGCATCCGCAATCCGCTTGGCGCGAAAGCCATTTACCTCGGCAACACGCTGTACCGCATCCACGGCACGAACGAGCCGAAGTCGATCGGACGGGCGGAATCGTCCGGCTGCTTCCGCATGATGAACGAGAATGTTCTGCATCTGGCGTCGCTGGTGCGCGTCGGCACAGAGGTGACGATCGTTCGCTCCCTCAGCGGAAAGGTGGCGTCGGCGAAGACATCCAAGGCGAAAACGCAGAACCGCTCTTTCGCCCCGAGACAGCCCGCACGCGATTATGATTACGATCCCTATCAAGACGACTGGCGTTAAGCGGCTATAGGCGCTTAGCTAACGGCGACCTCTGGCAGCAAAAGGGGACGCTTCGTCCATGAACATCGATTTGACGGGCAAAACCGCCCTGGTGACGGGATCGACCGGCGGCATCGGTCTCGCAATTGCCAAAGGCCTCGCGGCATCCGGCGCCGATGTGATCGTCAATGGCCGCAAGACAGAAACAGTGAACCGAGCGATTGCAGCCGTTCGCGAGCATGCCGGCAAAGCGAAAATTTCAGGCATCGCCGCTGACGTCGACCAGCGCCGGTTGCGATGAGATTGCGAACGCTTCAACCGCGGTCGACATTCTGATCAACAACGCGGGCATCTTCGAGCCGAAGGCCTTCTTCAATACTTCCGACGCAGATTGGACGCGCTTCTTCGAAACAAACGTCATGTCCGGCGTGCGCTTGTCCCGCGCGCTGATGCCCGGCATGCTGGAGCGAAACTGGGGACGCATTGTTTTCATTGCGTCGGAGTCGGCGTTGAACATTCCGCCGGAAATGATCCACTACGGCTTCACGAAAACTGCGCAACTCGCAATCAGCCGCGGCCTCGCGGAATTGACCGCGGGAACCAACGTCACTGTCAACTCCGTGCTGCCAGGACCGACACGCTCCGACGGAGTCGAAACGTTTCTTGCGGCGATGGCGAAGGAAGCCAATACGACGCCGGATGAGATGGCGGCGACATTCGTCAAGGACCATCGTCCGTCCTCGCTCATTCAGCGCTTCGCCAGCGTTGAAGAGGTCGCCAACATGGTGGTTTACGTTTCGTCGAAAGAAGCATCGGCCACCAACGGAGCGGCGCTGCGTGTAGAAGGCGGCATCATTCGCTCGATTGGCTGACAAAAAAGCCGCCCGTCAAAAACGGGCGGCAATCGTGAAGGGGAGAGCGTAGGAGGAATAGGGAAAAAGCTATTTTGACGGCTGCTTCGGAACCTGTATCTTGACGCCGGGAGCGTCGACACTTGTCCCGCTGCTATTCTTTTCAATGTGCGCGAACGGAGCATCGACGGTCGTTTCGCCCGTCGCCTTGTTCGTCTCGATACGAACGCCCGGACTATCGACCAGAACTTCGGTCTGCGACTGCTGATACGCCCACACACCGCCCACAACGAGCACAATCGCCAGAATGGCGAGTGCCAGAACACTTGTGCGACGTTCCATTTAGATGACCTCGTAGGCTATTGCGTTCGGTCCTAAACGCGCCAGCTACCCAAACGTTCCCAAAATAGCTTGCGGCGAAGATGCGTATTCAGCGCACATTTTCTCGCGCCGTTACATCCATGCGGATCCCGTTCGTCCCGGTTTTGAGTGTGTAGAGCTTTCCGTCTTGGGCGCGTACACGCGCAATTTCCGATGGCCCGGAAAACAGGCCGCCGCCGCTCGCTGAAAACACGATGTCTCCCGGTGAGCAGGATTCGTGCACGACTGACGTGTGCGGTTTGAGATCGTGTGTCTTGCCGGCGAACGAATACTGCACCTCGGACTTCGCAGTGTTCGAGATTTGAAACGCCAACGACGCGGAGGAGGGGCGGCCGAAAAGCTGGACGGAAATGTATTTCCCTTTCGCGCCGGGAGCCTTCGCAACCCCCGCGCCAATCTCGGTCGCGTTCGTCATCAGAATGTTGGCCCGATGTCCGGGCGAATTGATCCAACCGTTCATCGCTTGCGACGCCAGATCTTCCGCGCGAAATCCTCGGCTGTCCTGATTCATGGCGAGGTTTTCGCCGATGGCGCAGTAGCGATAGCCCGCGCTCTCGGCACGCTCACCCGGCTGCCGTCCGTCAGCAGTATGCGAAAACAGTCCGCTGCGCGCGAGCTTGTCCGCATAACTGCGCGCAGCCTTCGTCAGGATCGCGTTGACCTTGACCGCCTCCAGCTTGTGTTCGGCGCGCACTTTGTTCGTCATTTCGACAATGCGCTGCTCGACGGTCGGCAGATCAGGCGCCAAGGCAGCCATTGGGACGCTCTCCTCATAAGGCATCAACGCCGGAGATATGGAGGATGAGAGGGCGGAAAACAAACGCCTCCGGGACACGGGTTAGGGGAAATACGGCCAAGCTGTGTCGGCTGTGCATCGGTCGCAGGTGCGTCGGCGTGGCGCGTGCCTGAATGCACCGGCAGTGGCATGACCCCAGACTTGAGGGGCCCGGCCCCGCGCTGTAGGGATGCGCTATGACGACCAAACCGATTCTGCCGGGCGATGGCCCGATCGTGCCCGTTGAGCTTCGCACGGCTCTCGAAGAGCGGTATCTCGCGTACGCGCTATCCACCATTATGCACCGCGCGCTGCCGGACGTGCGCGATGGCCTGAAGCCGGTCCACCGCCGCATCCTCTACGCGATGCGCGAACTGCGCCTCAATCCGGAAAGCGGTTACATCAAGTGCGCCAAGATCGTCGGCGACGTGATGGGTGACTATCATCCCCATGGCAACCAGGCGATCTACGACGCGCTGGCGCGTCTCGCGCAGGACTTTGCCGTACGCTATCCGCTCGTCGACGGTCAGGGCAACTTCGGCAACATCGACGGCGATAATCCGGCGGCCGAACGCTATACTGAAGCGCGCATGACCGAGATCGCGGCGGCGATTCTCGAAGGCATCGACGAAGACACGGTGGACTTCCGCCCGAACTACGACGGCCGCGTCGAAGAGCCGATCGTACTTCCGGCAGCATTCCCGAACCTCCTTGCCAACGGATCGTCCGGCATTGCGGTCGGCATGGCGACGAACATTCCGCCACACAACGTCGATGAGCTGTGCGCAGCGCTGCTGCACCTCATCAAGCACCCGAACGCGACGATCGAAAAGCTCGTGGAAATGGTGCCTGGCCCTGATTTCCCGACAGGCGGCGTCATCGTGGAATCGGCCGAGTCGATGCTCGAAGCGTATAAGACGGGCCGCGGTGGATTCCGTGTGCGCGCGCGCTGGGACAAGGAAGATACAAATCGCGGCGGCTATCAGATCGTCGTCACCGAAATTCCGTACGGTGTGCAGAAGGCAAAGCTCGTCGAAAAACTCGCCGAATTGATGGGCGAGAAGAAGCTGCCGCTGCTGGGCGATGTGCGCGACGAAAGCGCCGAAGAAATACGCCTCGTTCTCGAGCCCAAGAGCCGCACCGTCAATCCAATGGTGCTGATGGAAAGCCTGTTCCGTTCCTCCGAACTTGAGGTGCGGATCGGTCTCAACATGAACGTCCTCTCGGCCGGACAAATTCCGAATGTGCTGTCGCTGCGCGACGTGCTTTCGCAATGGCTCACGCATCGCATCGAAGTGCTTGTCCGCCGGTCGACATTCCGCCTGAAGAAAATCGAGCATCGCCTCGAAGTTCTCGACGGCTACCTGATTGCATACCTCAACATCGATGAGGTTATTCGGATCATCCGCCGCGAGGACGATCCGAAGGCCAAACTGATCGCCAAATTCAAGCTGACCGAAGTGCAGGCCGAGGCCATCCTGAACCTCCGCCTCCGCTCGTTATCGAAGCTTGAAGAAGTCGAGATCAAAGCGGAACACGACAAGCTCTCAAAGGAGCGCCGAGACCTCAAGCAACTGCTGAAGTCGGAAGACTTGCAGTGGGAGCGTGTTTCCGAGGAAGTGAAGGCAACGCGCGAGCGCTTCTCGAAGAAGACAGCGCTCGGCCGCCGCCGCTCGTCATTCGCAGATGCCCCGGAGATCGATGCCGATCTCGCTGCCGCAATGGTCGAGAAGGAGCCGATCACGATCATCCTCTCGGAAAAGGGATGGGTACGCGCGCTCAAGGGCCATCAGGACGATCTCTCGAAGCTCGACTTCAAGCAGGGCGACGGCCTCAAGCGTGCGCTTAAGGCAACGACGGCCGACAAGATTGTGCTGCTCGCGACCAACGGAAAATTCTTCACGCTCGACGCTGGGGCATTGCCGGGCGGCAGGGGACACGGCGAACCCGTTCGCCTGATGATCGACCTCGAAGAAAATCACGACATCGCCGAGGTCTTCGTACACGATCCCTCGCGCAAACTTCTCGTTGCCTCCACGGGCGGCCATGGATTCGTCGTGCCTGAGGAAGAGGTCATTGCCTCGACCAAGAAGGGTAAGCAGATCCTGAACGTGTCGGAGCCTGATGAAGCCCGTCTCTGCGTTCCGGCCGACGGCGATTGCGTGGCCATCATCGGTGAAAATCGCAAGCTGCTGGTCTTCAAGCTCGATGAAGTCAACGAGATGACCCGCGGCAAGGGCGTCATCCTCCAGCGCTTCAAAGACGGCGGCTTGTCCGACATTCGCGTCTTCAAGAAATCGCAGGGTCTATCCTGGCACGACAGCGCCGGCCGCGAATTCACGCTCTCCTGGAGCGAACTGAAAGAATGGGTGGGTGAGCGCGCGCAGACCGGACGTGTTGCGCCGAAGGGTTTCCCACGCTCCAATCAGTTCGGGCCGCGATTTAGCTGAGAAGTGTTGATCGCCCGCGCTTGTCCAAGTGGTGTCGTAAAGCTACGACAATCCTATGGGCGGGTTCATTAACATCGCGGGCGCGATCTTCGCGGCTTTAGCACTGGCGTTGTCCGGCACCGGCCTGAAAGCCGATCCGGCGGACGGCACGTGCACGAAGGCTGACTTCGAATCCGTTGTCGAGACCGCAGCGGCGGGCCTGCGCGACCTCAACATCAAGAACCGTCCCGAGTTTCAAGAGAAGCTGCGCGAATTGAAAGACAAGCGCGGCTGGAGCCACGACGAGTTTATGCAGAAGGCAAAGCCGTTCGTGCGAGACGATAAAATGGTCGTCTATGACCAGTCGTCAGATGAACTGTTGTCCGCCATTTCTTCGATGGGGCAAGAGGGGGCCGCATCGGCAAAGCCGGATTGCGCCATGCTGCTGGAACTCCGTGCGCGCATGAAACTGCTCGTCGATACGCAGACGGCAAAGTGGACGTATATGTTTGGCAAGATAAACGCCGAGCTTGCGAAGTGAGTACACTTTACTCGGTGGTGTCGTCGGCGCGTTCCCACCGGTCCGGACCAAGTCTCTCTTGCGGACGAAAGCGCGTCTTGTAAGCCATCTTCCGCGAGCCCTCGATCCAGTAGCCGAGGTAAACGTGCGGTACGCCGATGCGCTGCGCAAACGCAATGTGCTCGAGGATCATGTAGGTGCCGAGGCCAGCCCCACCGTCATCTGGATCGTAAAAGCTGTAGACCATCGAAATGCCGTCCGTCAGCCGGTCGCAAAGCGAGACAGCTTTGAGCGGCCAGGATTCGAAGGTGATGTCGTCCGCACCTTCGGGCTTCGCGCGGTACTCTGTGAGGAACGTCTCGATCACGGTGTCCTCGACCATCATGCGATAATCGAGCATCGTCATATCGGCCATGCCGCCATCGCTGTGGCGCGCGTCGATGTAGGTCCGGAAAAGCGCATACTGCTCGGCCGTCGGAATAGGCGCGGTGCGCCGCGCGACGAGTCCGGAGTTCCGCGCCCAACTGCGCCGCATCGAACGGTCAGGCTGAAATTCGTCGACCAGCACGCGCACAGACACGCAGGCTTGGCAGCCTTCGCAGTACGGCACATAGGCAATGTTTTGACTGCGTCGAAAGCCGGTCGTCAGCAGACGGTCCACCAGTTCCGGCGGCTTGTCATGCGTGAGATGGGTGAAAAGCTTCCGTTCGAGGCGGCCGGGCAAATAGGGACAAGGCTGCGGAGCAGTGACGTAGAACTCCGGAAACTTCTTTTGCTGCTCCGTCATTCGAACGCGTCCCTCGGGCCAACCCGGGAATGATAATAAAAGGTAGCCATGTCAGGGATCAAGAGCACGACACCGCCACGAGCCAAAAGTAAAATCTAATTCAGAATACCCCGTCTTCGCTCCACGGTGACCTGTCGAAAATGGCACCGAAAATCATAACAGATGCTGTTTAAACGGACGAGCGGCCAGAATTTATCCCGTCGCCCACCGTCAGGCACACGAATGAAGTGCTTTTAGATCTTAAAACTTTGGCTCGTCTGCGCTGGGCCCATATGCGTGTTGCTGGCGCCAACGTCATTGGCGAAGGCATAGAGCGCGCAAGCGGATACAACTGCAGCCACTACAATCGCCGCCCAAAGCGCGGATCGTCGTAAAAACCACCCGACGGTCGGAGTAACAGACTGAACAGACTGAACGCTGTCTTCCCACGTCGAACTCTCGGCCGAAGAGGCCCCGGAAACTGTCATCTGTTGCCCTTAACCAATTAACGGGTCGTGTTCCGCACACATCGCTCTAGAGCGGCGTTTCTACAAGCCCACACATAGGATTACGTTCCAAATAACGATCAGGATGTTGCATCCCGGCGTCGCTTTGAGCATGGGAGACACCGCAGGTACACGGGCGCAAACATGTGTCAAACATATTTGACACATCTCTGGTACATTCTCGCAACATCGGCAGACCAATTCAACATGCGCAGGCGATTAGCGCCGGACTGCGACAGCGCAATCATTGCGATCGAGAATTTTTCCCGCATACTTTGCCGATATTCGCCGTGCCATAAAAAGCAGACACGAGGAACCGCCCAGGGCCAACCGGATCGCTCGCAAGAGAGGTCCTAGCTGAACCTGGGGGTCCTATGATTGAACTCGTGGTATCCGTCTGCATGCTCGACCAGCCCTCCCGCTGCAGGGAGGTAAGGCTGAATTTCGAAGGCGAAAGCGTCACTGCTGGGCAGTGCATGATGTCCGGTCAGATCGAAATGGCAAAGTGGATTGGGGAACACCCCAATTGGGTCATCCGCAAGTGGCGTTGCGGCATAGCGGGCCAGTTCGCCAATCTCTGACCTCCCTCTACCGGGAAGGTTGACTCCGGCCGCAGCCTGCGCTCCCTGACGTCAAATCGATGTCAGGGAGAATTGAGCATGAGCCAGCCGCCAAAGGGATTTGCAACACAGGCGGTCCATGCCGGAGCAGCGCCGGACCCGACCACCGGCGCGCGTGTGACGCCGATCTATCAGACGACGTCTTACGTCTTCAAGGATGCGGATCACGCGGCTGCGTTGTTCGGGCTGGAAGCGTTCGGCAACATCTACACGCGCATCAACAACCCGACTCAGGAAGTGCTTGAGAGCCGTATTGCCGCTCTCGAAGGTGGTTCCGCGGCGCTCGCAGTCTCGTCCGGCCACGCCGCGCAGTTTTTGGCGATGCATACGCTGCTGGAACCCGGCGACGAATTCATCGCCGCGCGTCAGCTTTACGGTGGCTCGATTACCCAGTTCAATCACTCGTTCAAGAAGTTCAATTGGAACGTCGTCTGGGCCGACGGAACGGATCCCGCATCGTTTGAGCGCGCAATCACGCCGAAGACGCGCGCGATCTTCTGCGAAAGCCTGGCCAATCCCGGCGGCGTCGTGATGGACCTGCAGGCCATCGCCGCTGTTGCGAAGAAAGCCGGTGTTCCATTCATCGTCGACAACACGCTGGCGACGCCCTACCTCTGCCGTCCGAAGGAATTCGGTGCCGACATCGTCGTTCACAGCCTGACGAAATTCATCGGCGGACATGGCAACTCCATCGGCGGCATCATCATCGATTGCGGCACCTTCGATTGGCAGAAAAGCAAGTTCCGGTATAAGTCGCTTGTCGAGCCCATCGCGTCGTACAACGGCATGGTCATGGCCGACGCCTTCGGACCAATGGCGTTTGCGATCGCCGCCCGCGTCCTCGGATTGCGAGATCTCGGCCCATCCATTTCGCCGTTCAATGCGTTCCTGTTGCTGACGGGAACCGAAACCCTGCCGCTCCGCATGCAGCGCCATTGCGACAACGCCCTTGCGGTTGCCAAGTGGCTGGAAAAACACCCCGGAGTCGCCTGGGTGAATTACGCGGGACTTCCGAGCAGCCCAAACCACGCAGTGCAGCAAAAAATCTGTCCGAAAGGCGCCGGAGCCCTATTCACCTTCGGGCTTAAGGGCAGTTATGAAGCGGGCGTAAAATTTGTTTCGAAGCTGAAGCTCTTCAGCCTGCTGGCAAACATTGGCGACACGCGAAGCCTTGTGATCCATCCGGCGTCGACCACCCACCGCCAGCTTCGAGACGAAGAACGTATAGCCGCGGGGGCCGGTCCTGACGTCGTGCGTTTGTCGGTCGGCATCGAAGATGTCGAAGACATCATTGCCGATCTGGATCAGGCGTTCGCCGCAAACTGAACTGTAACTGCCGGGAAGGGGTCATGAACCACCAGCTTGTACTGCAATTTCAAGGTGACGACGACGACACCATCGAGAAGGTGATCGAACTCGAAGATAAGCTGATCGAAACCTTCGAGCGCTCGACGGCTGTCGAGGTCGATGGTCACGAACCGGGCAACGGAGTCATCAATCTCATTCTGCGCACCAAGAACGCAGAACGGGTTTGGGAGAAGATCGAGCCGATCGTCGAGAGCGCGGCCGATGAGCTCGATATCAATGCAGTCGCCTTCCGCACGCTCGATGCGGAAGAGTTCACGGTCCTGTGGCCTGTGGATTTTGAAGGCGAATTCGAACTGGCTTGAGTGTCTATGCGCCTAAACGCTGGCGGCCGGTTCGACGCAGGAGAGTCGCCAGCGTCCAAAGAAAACTTCGGCCGGCGCGACGAAGGAGAGTCGCCAGCGCCAAAGAAATGTTTCCGTTGGCGCGCGAAACGCGCGTCGCAGTAGCGCCAACAAAACTCCGGGCTGGCTCGCGAGCTACGGAGCCAGCCTCAATCCAGACCGCTTACCGCGCTTTGACGTAAGAACCGGGAGCGTCTTCAATGACGCCAAGACCGGCGCCCGGCTCACGGGCATCTATCCACTCGCCAGATCGTTCGGACAGCCAGCCGATCCAATAGGGCCACCACGAACCGGGGTGCTCTTTCGCCGATTTCTGCCAATCGGCAAGACTGTCCATCGCGGTGCCCTTGGTCCAGTACTGGTACTTCACCTTCTCCGGCGGATTGACGACGCCAGCGATGTGGCCTGAGCCCGCGAGCACAAACTCAATCGGGCCGCCGAACATCTGCACGCCACGGAACACAGACGCCGCCGGAGCGATATGATCTTCGCGCGCCGCTACGGAGAAGATCGGCAGCGTGATCTTCGCGAGATTCAGCTTGATACCGCCGAGGTCCATATCGCCCTTGGCCAGCCGGTTTTCGTTATAGAATTCCCGCAGATAGAAACGGTGATTTGCGGCGGCCATGCGCGTTGAATCTTGGTTCCAGAAGAGGAGATCAAACGGGAATGGCTTCTTGCCGAGCATGTAATTGTTGATGACGTACGGCCAGATCAGGTCGCGCGGCCGCATCATGTTGAATACGTTCGCCATGCGCGAGCCGTCGAGGAAGCCACGCTCTGTCATCAGCGTTTCAAGGCTATCGAGCTGCGTGTCGTCAGTGAAGAGCAGAAGGTCTCCGGCAAGCGTGAAGTCGACCTGTGTCGTCAGCAGCGTGCAACTTTCAAACGGGTCTTCGCCGCGCTTGGCGAGATAGGCAAGGCCGGTCGCGAGCGCCGTGCCACCCACGCAATAGCCGAGCACGTTGATCTTCTCGACGTTCGTTTCCTCTCGAACGGCGCGCACGGCTTCGAGAATGCCTTCAAGGATGTAGTCTTCGAAGGTCTTATCCGCGAGGCGTTCGTCGGGATTGACCCAGGACACGATGAAGACTGTGAACCCTTGATCCACGACGTACTTGATGAGGCTCTTCGCGCTCGTCAGGTCGAGGATGTAATATTTGTTGATCCACGGCGGCACCATCAGCAGCGGCCGCTCGCGCACTTTCTCGGTCGTCGGCGAATACTGGATCAGCTGCAGAAGCTCGTTTTGAAAAACGACCTTTCCAGGCGTCATCGCTAGATTGCGCCCAAGCTCGAACGCAGCGGCATCCGTCTGGCTGATCTTCATCAGATCGCCGGAATGCTTCAGGTCAAACGCCAGTTGCTCCACGCCCTGAAGAAGATTGCGCCCGTTCGTCTCGAGCGTTGCGCGGATCACTTCCGGGTTGGTGATGAGAAAATTCGTCGGCGAATAGGCGCTTGTGAGCTGCCGTAGATAGAATTCAGCGCGGTGGCGTTCGCGCGGATCGAGGTTCGGCATCGCGGCAAGCTGATCTTCCGCCCATTTGCATGCCAGCAGGTAGGCCTGCTTGCAGAAATCGAAGAACGGATTGGAACTCCATTCCGGATCCTTGAATCGATTGTCACCCGCTGCTGGCGCGATGAGCGGCTCGACCGGCAAGCCGATCGTCCGCGTGATGACGTTGTTCCACAGCGCGGCGAACTGGCTGAAGAACAGCGCCTGAGCCTCCGAAAGCTTGATCGGATCGGAAAGCCACGTCCTGAGCAAAGCCGAGACTGTCTCGGTCGCTGCGGAAAATTCGCTGGCAGCGCTGTATGGCCCGAGCTTTGCGTCTGGCCGGTCCGCCAGCTGCGCCATAGCGGCACTACCGCGCTCAAACGCCTTCAGGAGGTTGGAAGCGAACTCTTCTGGGTTCGCGATCATGTAGCGCGCTAGAAAAGAAGGAGGCTCGCGGCTATCTTGCGGCATGTTCTTTGTGCGTTTCCCTAGACGTCCGAACGCTTGACGTTGCGCTTCGAAGACTGCCCCTGCGGCCGCGCTCGATCAAGCCGAATCGCGTAGCGCCAGGGTTGCCTCTAAGTAGAATGGCGGCGTGCCAAAACCAGGGCGGCATATTTGACGCCGCGCCGCGGCAAATGCGTTTTGCGCGGCCTAATGAGCATGATTACCAGCCATGCCGCGGCGCGGCACTGGACGGACAGGCAGCCGCAAGCGTAAAGAATGCGGCGATCTCTAAAATGCCCTGACCGGTGGCGCTTAACCAAGCCGCGCAGGCCAGCGTGTGAACGTCAACACCAGGGGCGCCGGATGATGGCGCTGAGGGTCAATACCGGTGAGCGAAGACTTTCATCGTATCAAGCGCCTCCCGCCTTATGTCTTTGCGGAAGTGAACCGTTTAAAAGCTGCTGCCCGCGCGCGCGGCGCCGACATCGTCGACCTCGGCATGGGCAACCCGGACATGCCGACGCCGCAGCACATCGTCGACAAGTTAATCGAGACGATTAACAAACCTCGGACGCATAGATATTCGGCCTCGAAGGGCATACCCGGCCTCCGCAAGGCGCAGGCTGCCTACTATGAGCGCCGCTTCGGCGTGAAGCTCGATCCCGAAACGGAGATTGTCGCAACACTCGGCTCGAAGGAAGGCTTTGCGAATATCGCGCAGGCCATTGCAGCGCCGGGTGATGTCGTTCTCGTGCCGAACCCGACCTACCCGATCCACGCCTTCGGCTTCATCATTGCTGGTGCCTCGATCCGCCATCTGCCCGCAAGCAACGGCGAAGATTTCCTCCGCGCCATCGACCATGCGGTGAAACATTCGATCCCGAAACCGCTGGCGGTTGTCATCTCCTTTCCGTCGAACCCGACGGCACAGGTCGTCGGGTTGGACTTCTACAAGGAAGCGGTCGCGCTGGCGAAGCGTCACGAACTTATCATTCTGTCCGATATCGCTTATGCCGAACTCTACTATGACGGCGTGCCGCCGCCATCGATCCTGGAAGTTCCCGGCGCGAAAGACATATCTGTCGAATTCACGTCGCTCTCGAAAACGTACAACATGCCCGGCTGGCGCATGGGCTTCGCGGTCGGCAACGAGCGTTTGATTGGTGCGCTTGCGCGCGTCAAATCCTATCTCGACTACGGCGCCTTCACACCGATACAGGTCGCGGCCGCCGCCGCACTCAATGGTCCGCAGGACTGCGTCGACGAAATTCGCGCGCTCTACAAAGGCCGTCGCGATGCGTTGGTTGAAAGCTTCGGCCGCGCCGGGTTCGATATTCCGCCGCCGCCTGCAACCATGTTCGCTTGGGCGCCGGTTCCCGAACGCTACCGTCATCTTGGTTCGGTCGAGTTTTCAAAGATGCTGATCGAGGAGGCGGACGTCGCTGTTTCACCGGGCGTCGGCTTCGGCGAGCACGGCGAAGGCTTCATCCGGATTGCTCTCGTCGAGAATGAGCAGCGTATTCGTCAGGCCGCACGATCGATCAAAAAGCTCTTCACCGAACGCGATAGCAGCGAGCCGTCTCACCCTTCCCAGAAATCCGCTAGCCGGTAGTCCATTTGCAATGAAGCCTCTCACTCTCGGAATAGCCGGAATTGGCACGGTCGGCGGCGCGCTGCTGAACCTGCTCGATACCAACGGCTCTCACTTCTCTCGTATCCTCGGACGCGACATCCGCGTAACGGGCGTTTCGGCACGTACCCGTAACAAACAGCGTGACGCGCTCGTCAAGGGCGCAACCTGGTTCGATGATCCTGTAGCGCTCGCGAAAGACCCATCGAACGAGGTGTTCGTCGAGCTCATCGGCGGCGACAGCGGCATCGTGAAGGAAGCGGTCGAGGCCGCGCTTAAGGCGAAGAAGCACGTCGTCACGGCCAATAAAGCTCTGCTCGCCAAGCACGGCATCGAGCTGGCGCAGCTGGCCGAGGCGAACGGAGTCGCGTTGAATTTCGAAGCGGCTGTCGCTGGCGGCATTCCGGTCATCAAGACGATGCGCGAGGCGCTGGGTGCAAACCGCATCCGCCGCGTCTACGGAATTCTAAACGGCACGTGCAACTTTATCCTGACAAAGATGCAGAGCGAGAAGCGCCCCTTCGACGAGGTGTTGAAGGAAGCGCAAGCGCTCGGTTATGCCGAGGCCGATCCGTCGTTCGACATCGGCGGGTTCGACGCGGCCCACAAGCTCGCACTCTTGACGAGCCTTGCGTTCGGTACGCGCGTCGCCTTCGATCAGATCCATGTCGAAGGCATTACCTCGATCACTGAGGCCGATATCGAAGCGGCCGATAGCCTGGGCTATCGCGTCAAGTTGCTCGGCGTCGCGACCGAAACCGACAGCGGTATCGAAGCGCGCGTTTCGCCAGCATTGGTGTTCAAGGATTCAGCCATCGCGGAAGTCTCCGACGTGACCAACGCGGTCGCCATCGAAGGCGACTTTTCGGGAAGCATCCTGCTGGTTGGCGCAGGCGCTGGCGGCAACCCGACCGCATCCGCTGTTGCAGGCGATATTCTCGACATTGCGCGCGGTCTCGTCGTACCGCCGTTCGTCACGCCAAGCGCCAAGCTGAAAGATCACAAGCGCGCGCCGCTGGATCGTCACTATGGGTCTTACTATGTGCGCCTTGCGCTGGTGGATCGGCCAGGCGCCATGGCGGGCATTGCAAAGAGCCTGGGCGATCAGGGCGTGTCGCTCGAAAGCATCGTCCAGCATCGTCCGCAGACATTACACGCACCGCGATCCTTGCCGCAGCGCACGTCGGATGGCGCACAACCCGTCATCATCATCACGCATGAGACGACGGAAGCTGCCATGCGCAAGGCACTGGCGACGATCGAGACAGACGGGAACGTCACCGAACCTCCGCAGATGATCCGTATCGAAGAACTCTAGAGATTGGAAACGGCTGCCGAACGGCCGGGAAGGAATGAGATATGACCAACGTCGATGAAGCGAACGGAACGCAGGGTCCGGGGCTCGAACGCATCCTGGTGCTGGAACTCGCCCGCGTAACGGAAGCGGCAGCCATCGCCGCCGCGCAGCTTCGTGGCCGCGGCAACGAGAAAGCAGCCGACAAGGCCGCCGTCGACGCGATGCGCAAGGAACTTGGTCGCGTTGAAATTCGCGGCACCGTTGTCATCGGCGAAGGCGAGATGGACGAAGCGCCGATGCTTTACATCGGCGAACAGGTCGGCACAGGCGAAGGCCCTGAGGTCGATATCGCAGTCGATCCGCTGGAAGGCACCACGATCTGCGCCAAGGCGATGCCGAACGCGCTCGCCGTTCTGGCCATTTCCGAAAAGGGCGGGCTGCTACACGCGCCGGACATGTACATGAATAAGGTCGCAATCGGGCCTGGCTATCCGGAAGGCACAGTCGATCTCGATGCCAGCCCGGCCGACAATCTGCAATCGCTTGCGAAAGCCAAGGGCGTGCCGATCGGCGAAATCATGGCCTGCATCCTGGATCGCCCGCGCCACGCAGACCTGATCCGAGCGGTGCGTGAAGCAGGCGCTGGCGTGCAGTTGATCCCTGACGGCGACATCGCCGGCGTCATCTGGACGACCGATCCGCGCGAAACCGGTATCGATATCTACATGGGCTCGGGCGGCGCACCGGAAGGCGTGCTCGCGGCGGCGGCGCTTCGCTGCATCGGCGGCCAGATCCAGGGCCGTCTGATGCCGATGAAGGACGAGGAACGTATCCGCGCTGAGAAAATGGGTATTGCCGACATCAATCGCATATTCAAACTCGAAGACATGGCGTCCGCCGACGTCGTCTTTTCGGCGACTGGCGTAACCGACGGCTCGCTGCTGAAAGGCGTCCGCATCCGTGGCGACTTCGCCGAAACGGAAACGGTCGTCATGCGCTCGAAAACGGGTACGGTCCGCCGCATCCGGTCCACAGTGCGCAACGTCGGCAGCCGGTTTATCTAGCGATTTGGCGTTTCGCCGCCCCATTGGCTGTGGGCGCGGCTCGGCGCCCGCATATCCGCCCTACGAATCGACCTACAACTTGAACCGTTGATTGGTACGGAGGGTCCAGTGCGCTCAGCACAGGTGTCGGCAGTTCAAATCGAAAGCGAAGACGGAGCGGCGCCATTTCTTGGCGTGGCAGCGAGCGCGCGTGGCTACATTTGGCGCGAACGCCTTCGCCCAGAACTCAGAGCATCGGCAACCGCCATCAGCCAGCGTCACGGATTGCCGGAGCTGATGGGCCGTATCCTGGCTGCGCGCGGCGTGACGCTGGACGATGTCGCGACCTTCCTCGATCCGACATTGAAAGCGCTGATGCCGGATCCGAGCATTCTGCGCGACATGGATAAGGCCGCGACGCGTATCGCGGATGCCGTCCAGGCGAAACAGCAGGTCGCGGTCTTCGGCGACTATGACGTCGACGGCGCGTGCTCTTCGGCGCTCATCAAACGCTTTATGGCGCATCACGGCAGCGATGCGCGCATCTACATTCCTGACCGCCTGTTCGAGGGGTACGGCCCCAATCCCGGCGCTATTGAAACGCTGGTGAAGGAAGGCGCACAACTCATCATCACGGTGGACTGCGGAACGACGAGCCATCAGCCGCTGGCGCTGGCGCGCGAGCTCGGCGTGGATGTCGTTGTTATCGACCACCACCAGGCTGACGAGCAGCTTCCTGAAGTCGTCGCGCTCGTCAATCCGAACCGTCAGGATGACGTCTCGGGGCAGGGGGCGCTCTGCGCGGCGGGCGTCGTGTTTCTCGTCCTTGTCGCCGTGACGCGCGAATTGCGCCGACGCGGTTTCTACAAGGCAACGCGCGAGCCGGATCTTCTTGCGCTGCTCGATCTCGTCTCCTTGGCAACCGTCGCCGACGTCGTGCCGCTCATCGGATTGAACCGCGCCTACGTCAAAAAAGGGCTGACGGTGATGCATGCGCGAGAGAACGCCGGTCTGACGGCTCTCGCAGATGCGGCAGGGCTTACATCTGCGCCGACGCCGTATCATCTCGGTTTCATTCTCGGACCGCGCATAAACGCAGGCGGCCGCATCGGCAACGCTGCGCTCGGCGCAACGCTGCTATCGACCGACGATCCGGTCGAGGCGCAGCGCATTGCGGAACTTCTCAATCGCTTGAACAAGGAGCGGCGCGATATCGAGACGGCCGTTCTTGAAGAAGCGATGGCCGTTGCTGACCGCCAAATGAGTGAAAACCCGGAGCGCACGATTCTGGTCGTCGCCGCGGACGGTTGGCACAAAGGCGTGGTCGGTCTCGTCGCGAGCCGCCTTGTCGAGCGTTTCCGTCGGCCCGCGTGCGTGATCGCTTGGGACGGCGAGTCCTCAGCAGGTGGAAATGGAACCGGATCGCTGCGTTCCGTTCCCGGCGTCGATCTGGGACGTGCGGTGCGCGCCGCAGCCGCTGAAGGCCTGCTTCTGAAGGGCGGCGGTCACGCCATGGCTGCAGGGCTGACTGTCTCGCGGGGTGCGCTGGCGGCATTCGAAAGCTACATGCTGGCCAATCTCGTCTCGACGGGAGGTCCATCCTCGGAGGCGTCATGCCTCGACATCGACGCCGCGCTTGTGGCCTCCGGAGCAACGCCCGAACTGATGACACTCCTCGAACGCCTTGGCCCCTGCGGGCAGGGCAATAAGGACGCCCGCTTCGTGCTGCCCGCACACCGTGTGAAATTCGCCAAGCTCGCGGGAGAAGCGCATGCGCGTGTCATCCTCGAAGGCGGCGATGGAGCCCGCATCGACGCCATCGCGTTCCGCGCCGTAGGACAGCCTCTGGGCGACTTATTGATGGGCGCTGGGGGCATGCCCCTGCACGTGGCGGGGCACCTCAGGCGCGATACCTGGGGCGGGCGTGACCGCATCGAAATGCAGATCGAGGATGCGGCCGATCCGCGCCGCCAATCCTGAAGTTAAGCCCGAACCGGGCCTAAATCTGGATATCGCGCGCAACGACCATCCTGTCGCAGGAAATAGGTGGAGCGGTATGCTTGCCAAAGACGCCCGAAGCCGACTATAGGGTGCCTCTCAGCCGAGGGCCGCTCCCTTCGTCTATCGGTTAGGACGTCAGATTTTCATTCTGAAAAGAGGGGTTCGACTCCCCTAGGGAGCGCCAACAGCGCTTGACGCTGTTGGAATCGCTCAATTTTCCCTATTCTCCCACTGATATGTTTGGCATCCTTTAAGCGGGTCACTCGTTCGTCTCGCGACGCGCATCATTGCGCCGTGGACAGTCGGCACAACAGAAGTATCAGTTAGCTCGAGATCAGCACGGCTATCGCTCTTTTATTCGAGCTCGTCGGCGGGCATTCTTGCGTAATGGAGCAGGTTTTCAAGAACGTCTTTATTTTTGCAAAGGAACGACGCCAAGCGAGAGTAGCCAGATACACAGCCCCTCGTGACGCCCGTATATAAAACGGAATCGGCCATTCCCAGAGCCGCGAGATCAATCAGCGAATTGATTGCAGATCGGCGCCGATCGTCGTCCGAGGTAATATATCTGCTGACGTGCAGCGGTTTTCCGCCGGTCTCAACAATCTCCGTTACGAAAAACGGCTCGGATTGCGGCAAGCTTTCGACAACGAAGGATCGAACCTCGGGATTGTCAGTGCAGATCAGGACACGCTTCCCGATCAAGTCGTTGGCTATGGATTCGATAAACGCCCGATAGTCTGTCTGATAGTCGGTATGTCGAATGTGGATCGCCACATATCCCGGTTTGATGTCGCGCATGGCATTCTGAATGGCCTCGGCCACCGATGGAGAAAACCATAAATCTCGGATGAGAGATTGGGACGCCGAGCCGCCGCTGCTTTGATCGTGCAGCAACAAAGGTTCGGCGTGATCGCACGAGAAGTCGAACGTAAGCGATGTCCCCGTAAGGGTGTCCACATTATTCCGGCCGTCTCTCATGAATTGAGCTTTGTAAGTCCCAATCCGCCCCGAAACTTCATGCGGTAGGCAAGCCAGTTGATTCAGGATGTTCAGACAATCGGCGTCGACGGATGGAATGATCGTTACGTCAGACGGTCGAATTTCAAAATAGTCCGAAAAGTTTCCCATAAGTCCGGAATTAGCGGCGTCAATAATTAGGGTGCGGCCGAACGTTCTGGCGTACTGACGACACTTTTCGATTTGGCAAAGAGTATCGTTAAGCCCTGCTCTCAGGGAACACAGAAGAAACCTATCGTGGGAATGCAAGGCATCCGCTCCACTCAAAAAAACAACCGGGGGCCGTCATAGCGATAGAGCGAGCGCCTGCCAAGTATCGGCGGGAGTTTCGCTGTCCGCGTAATAGCGCCATAAGCTATGTCGAATAGAGCGCGCGGCGGAGATTGCCACATGGCGAAGTTCGTTTTTGGAATGAACCAGTCATTAGACGGCTATGTCGATCAGCACGAGATGCAACCTGACCGCGTCCTGTTTCTTCATTGGACAGATCATGTTCGGAACCTGACCGGCAGCATATATGGCCGCCGGATATACGAGGTGATGCGGTATTGGGATGAAGACCATTCCGAGTGGGACGCCGACCGACATGAATTCGCAGCCGTATGGCGGGCGCAGCCGAAGTGGGTCGTGTCCGGATCATTAAAGTCCGTCGGCCCCAACGCCACCCTCATCGACCACGACTTCGAGACGGCGATACGCGCGCTGAAAGCAAAGCACGCTGGAGAGATCGCCGTCGCTGGGCCCGACCTTGCGGGAAGCCTGACAGGCCTGGGCCTTATCGATGAGTATCGACTTTACTTCCACCCCGTCGTGCTTGGGCGCGGCAAGCCATTCTTCTCTGGCCCTCGGCCGCCGCTCCGACGCGTGGCGAACGATGTGATCGGTGAGGACGTTGTCAGGCTGACATACGTTCCCGCTTAGCCACGCGCCATTCGAGGCGCGCGCAGCGGCCAACAGCGCCGCAAGATGCTGATAGCGCCACTGACCGCCGAGTTCGTGCAGATGAAGAATTTGCGCCGGTTGGGCGGCTATTCCGTCACGGTGAGATGTTTCGCCAGCTCCTCACCGGGGGTGAATTGGCTGCTCGTGCGCGCAAGCCACGCCGCAACTTCCGAAATCCGCGTTTCCGAAACATCCTGCCCATCGTGAGCGATGCGCGTTACGAAGAAGCCGTCGCTATTGCGCATGCCGACCCACCGTGCGCCATCCAACGCTACAAATTTCACGATGGGCGACGTCTTCGCCGATCCGGTGTCGATCACGAATTTCGCTTGGTCGACGTTCCAGCTCACGGTCTGGCAAGCGCCGTCCCAGTCAACCGACTTGAAGGATGCGTGCGAACGGCCGAGAGGTTTCCCGTCCGACGCGAGGGAGAAATTATCTCCATTCCAACGCACCGAAATTTCGGTGCCATCGCAGTCCTTCAAATTCAGCTTATTGTCCTCAAAAGCCACGGACATCGCAAAGGCGGTCGAGGCACCGAGAACGGCCAGAGCCCCAAAAGTCATCCACATTGCTAAGCGCATGCCCGTATCTCCATAACTAAATCCTGTTGCGATGTTGGGGAGAACGGCGAGCCGATCAAGCACAGGGAACGGGGAAGCACGACGACTGACGCAAACGTGATCCGCCGTGTGCATCTTTTCCCTGCAGGCTCAGGAAAAAAGGCCATCGGCAAGACCACATCGAGACACGAGCAGCGCGTCTCCGAAAGGTAAGTGGGAGGTCCCCGTTCTTCCGGTTCCCGATTGACCGATTCAGCGCGAAGCACGATAGCATGACGCGGTGCTTCCTCGTGACGTAGATTCGAGCGTATCGGCGAGCGGCGACGAGGGTTTCCGGTCCGCAAGCTAGCTAGGTACTGAAAGACGATCGTCGGGTTTCTGGAGGGCGAGACCTAGCGTGAAGCTGCTCGTAACAGGGAAGACGGGGCAGGTTGCCACCGCGCTCAAACGCGCGGCGTCGAATGTTCAGAATCTCGACGTGATAACGATCGGGCGTCCGGAGTGGGACCTTGCCCGCGCGGATATCGCCGAAGGCATCGCAGCAATCGCACCCAACGCTATCGTCAATGCCGCCGCATATACGGGCGTCGATAAGGCGGAGAGCGAGCCGGAAGTCGCCCGCGCGATCAATGCGACGGGGGCCGGATTCATAGCGGCCGCTGCGGCCGAACTTGGCGTCCCAGTGATTCAAATCTCGACCGATTACGTATTCGATGGATCGAAGCCGGCTCCCTACGTCGAAACGGACGGCGTTGCGCCGCTCGGCGTTTATGGACAAAGCAAATGGCTGGGCGAGGAGGCGGTTCGCGCCGCCAGCCGCAATCATGCAATTCTAAGAACGTCCTGGATATACGGACCGGCGGGCACCAATTTTCTGCGTACGATGCTGCGCCTTGCGCGCACGCACGACCAAATATCGGTTATCGACGATCAGGTCGGCGCGCCGACGTTCGCTGCGGATATCGGAGATGCGATTATCGAAGTTGCGCGCCAGCTCGTGTCGAATGACGCAAACGATCTGCGCGGAACATTCCATCTTGCAAGCAGCGGTGCAACGACGTGGGCCAGGTTCGCCGAGGCGATCTTCGAACTGTCTGCCGAGATGAACGGTCCAACCGCTCGTGTGAAGCGGATCACGACGTCCGAATATCCAACAGCGGCACGCCGCCCCGCAAACTCGCGACTCGATACATCGAAGCTCGAAAGATGTTACGGTATTGAGATGCCAGCCTGGCGAGATGGGCTGGCGCGCTGCATGCAACAGCTCTCGCAAACTGAGGACGTGAGCCCACCATGAAGGGTATCATTCTCGCGGGCGGAAGCGGCACGCGACTTCATCCGATGACGCTCGCGGTCTCAAAGCAACTTCTGCCCGTCTACGACAAGCCGATGATCTACTATCCGGTATCGGTGCTGATGCTTGCCGGTATTCGCGATATCCTGGTTATATCGACGCCGCATGATCTTCCGCTGTTTCGCCGCCTGTTGGGCACAGGAGAGCGATGGGGCGTAAAATTCTCTTACGCCGAGCAGGAAGTTCCAAATGGCTTGGCGCAGGCGTTCGTCATAGGCGAAGAGTTCATTGGCGATGACAGCGTTAGTCTGATCCTGGGTGACAACATCTTCTATGGTGCGGGGCTCATTGCACTGTTGAAGTCAGCCGCCGCGCAGAAATCGGGCGCTACGGTTTTCGCCTATCATGTCCCCGATCCTGAGCGCTACGGCGTGGTGGAGTTCGACTCCAGCGGCCGCACTCTCAGCATCGAGGAAAAGCCCCGCGCTCCGCGTTCGAATTGGGCGATCACGGGCCTCTATTTCTATGATCGCGACGTCGTCTCGATCGCGAAATCCCTCACGCCTTCCGCGCGCGGCGAATATGAGATTACCGACGTCAATCGTGCTTACCTCGAGCGCGGAGACCTGCGCGTCTCGCAAATGGGACGCGGCTTCGCGTGGCTCGATACGGGAACCGCTGAATCACTAACCGACGCCGCCAATTTCGTGCGTACGATCGAACTTCGGCAGGGTTACAGTATTTGCTGCCCGGAAGAGATCGCGTTCGAGCAGAAATTTATCGACGCGGAGCAGCTGAGTATTCTCGCTCAGGGGTTTGGATCTAGCCAATACGGTCACTATCTACAGCGCATCCTGAAGCAACGATAAGTGACATGCTGATATCTCCGCTCGCAATACCGGGATTGCTCCTGATCGAACCGAAGCGCATTGCTGACAAGCGTGGCTTTTTCTCCGAAACATTTCGTGTCGACAAACTGGAGGCCGCAGTTGGATCGGGCACGCTTGTCCAGGAAAATCATTCCTATTCGAAAAAGAAGGGAACGGTCCGCGGCTTGCACTATCAGCGCCCACCGTATGCGCAGGGCAAACTCATTCGCGTGACGCGCGGCGCTATTCTCGACGTGGCGGTCGATGCCCGCCGCGGCTCGCCGACGTACGGACGCTTCAACGCCGTCGAACTTTCAGCCGATAACTGGCGGCAGCTTTGGGTGCCGCCGGAATTTCTGCACGGCTTCTGTACGTTGGTTGACGACGTTGAGGTTATCTACAAGACGACAGCGTATTACAACGCCGACAGCGAAGGCGGCATTCGCTGGAACGATCCGGAAATTGCAATCCCGTGGCCTGTAAGCGAGGCGGATGCGAAACTGTCGGGCAAGGATCGCATGACCCCGTTCTTTCGCGACATGCCGCCGATCTTCGAATTCCAATCGGCTTAGTCGATAGAACATATGCCGGGTCGAGCAATGGCCACTTGGCGGGCAAATACCGGTTTGCTAGGCTCAAGCTCAGCGGGCTGAAAAGCCCTGCGCGGCTAGGCAAACCGAGCCGCGCGATTGAAGGAGCATGGCATTTGCGAGCGGCGCTCGGCGCGTTGATAATGGCTGCCTCCCTATTTGCGGCGCCGCAAACGATGGCACAGGATACAGCGCCGGTTGATACCGCACTCGTGGTATCGGTCGATGTATCCAATTCCGTCGATGAGGCGCGCTACAAGCTTCAGATGGAAGGCATCGCCAAAGCGCTGGAAGATCCGGCGGTCATCGACGCGATGACGGGCGGCGGCGCTGGCGGAATTCTCTTTTCAATGGTGACTTGGGCCGACAAACCGGCGTTTGCGCTGCCCTGGATACGCATCGCAACCAAGGCCGATGCACTGGCAGCCGCACAACGCGTGCGCAATCTTCCGCATCAGGGTGGCGAGTTCACCTGCATGACGCGCATGCTGCGCTCGGTGAATGATAAGATCGTTCCGCAGATTCCAGCAAAGGCATCGCGGATCATTGTCGACGTGTCGGGCGATGGCCCGGACAATTGCAACGCTGACGAGCCGATCGAAGCGGTACGCGATGAACTCGTCAAGAACGGCGTCACGATCAACGGATTGCCGGTTCTTCTCGACACGCCGGAAATCGGCCCTCTGTTGGGCAAGGCTGAGCCGGGCGGGCCCCATCCGCTGGAAACCTGGTATCGTCAGCATGTGATGGCAGGTGCGGGCAGCTTCGTATTGCCAGCGCAGGGATACGGGGATTTCGAGCGCGCGATCCGTCAGAAGTTCGTGATTGAGGTCAGCGGCGTGGAAGCTCCCGCAAAGCACAAGCAAGCGGATATCGCACTCGGGCTGATACCCTGAAGCTCGCGTTTGGCGTGCTCGATCTTAAACTCAAATATCGTCTTCGCTCGCCGCGCCGCAGCGCCATTTCGTGATCTTCCAGCCCGGATGATCCTCGGTCCACTTCGCAAAGTAGGGCGGGGCGTCCGTCACGCAATGCAGCTGGTCGATCGCGGCATCGATCGAAATTTTATAGTCACGGCAAACCGCGGGCTGGCTCGACAGACAAGCGGAAAGGATGATCGCATACATGACCGAATGTATCCCTCGAAGACGTGAAGACCGCAGCGAGCAGCGCCGGACGGTCAATCAGTATACGTCTGGGGAACACCAATCGAAACGCTTCCGGTCCCGCCAGATGACGCAGAGGACCGGTCGCGATCACGATGCCGGCAGAAGAATTTCACCCCGTCCGATCGTTGCGAGATCGCCGCCAATCTTCTGAACGAACAATGGCATAGGCTTCGGCGCCAGATCACCCAGAACTGATTTGAGGTAGCACGACAGAACGCGCGTGATCACGAGATCGTGTTTGCCGCAATCGGCGAACGTGGGAAGCAGTTCTTCGACGCTCGGCCCGATAAGCGTGCCGCGCCGCATCATAAGACCCGGACGCGGGCCGATGCCGCCCTCGGCCCAGATCGTGCCGCCGATCATCCGCGAGCCTGCGCCTTCGCCCGTCTTGCCGCGAACAATGATCGTGCCGCGGCGCATCTTTTCGCCGACGCGCATGCCGACATTGCCTTCGATGACCGCAATGCCGCCGAGCATGCCGAAGCGATCACCGGGAATGAAGCCACCCGCGCTATTTCCAGCGTTGCCCGAGACATGGATGATGCCGCCGGTCATACCGGAGGCGAGGAAGTCTCCAGCGTTGCCGCGGATCTCGAGTTTACCGCCAGACATCCGGCGCGCCGTATAGGCACCCGTGTTGCCAACGATGCGCAGCGTGCCCGAGTCGAGTTCGCTGCCCGCATAATCGAGCTGCGCGCCTGAACCTTCGATCGTCAGTGTTTCGCCAGCGGATCCGCTGACGTCAAACGCATCACCGAGGGGCAAGCCAACCTTGTCGAAGCCGACATTGAGCCGCGCGATTTCGTGAGCCGAAAGCGCCGCGAGCCGTCCCGGCGTAATACCGGAAAGATTGATTCGCTCATTCGCGGGAGCCTTGAGCCGGAGCGTAAGGCCACTCATCAGATCAATTCCTTCAGGTGATAGTGATGTTGTCCGAGCTTGCCGCCGTAATTACCTGCGGTCACGCGGGTTACGCCGCGCTTTGCCCCTGTGTCGGTGATGGCTTTAAGTCCGGCGCGCATGGCGTCTGCGACAGCTTTTGACGTCAGGCCGTCGATAACGATTTCCAGAACGGCGAGCGTGTCCGGTCCGAGTTCGCTTTTGACGGTGCCGCGCAGCGTCGGACAGAACGCGTCGTTCGACGAGGCGAACATGCCCGCGTACTTCGCACCGACTTTACTGCCGGAGCGCACGATGCCGCCAGGGAAGGGCGTAATGACATCGTCGATCTTGGCGATGGCATCAACAGCGGCTTCTGCCGTCTCGAGCAGACCCGCGCGATCCTTTCCAACGATCAGCACGTTGCCGCCGCCGACCGCATCCGTGGTGACACCGGTTTCTTCTTCAACGACGAACTCGCCGTCCATGACCGGCACGCGCCAGTAGCGGCTGTCGCCAAGCTTCTTTGCGGTCTGAAAACCGTCGCCAAAAAAGCGCGGCGCCTTACCGAGGCCGATGGATTGCGCGGCTTTGAGGCCCGCATAGCAGGCGGAGCCGGGGCTGGTCAGCACGCACTGACCGATCCGGTTTCTGATCTGTGGAACAAGCGCATCAGGCGAAAATCCGAAGATCAGGATGCGAACACCCGGGCGTCCGTCCGGCGTCTCGTCCGGCGAAAGCTCGCGGTCGATGCCGCATTCTGCGCCGCAGCCGATGACCGAGGTGCCGAAGCCCGTCGCGACAGTTGCCGCGATGCGTGCCCATTTCATTGAGTCGGCAGTGATGATGATGCCCGTGCCGCTCATGCCGAAAGCTTCGGCGAAGGTATCGTCGATCTGAATGCCGTTGACGGTCGTGCTCATGCTACGCGCGCTCCGGTCGGCTGGATGATCAATGAGCCGCGGCCATCGTTTCGGATTTCATCGTCCGACACGCGGAAGTTCTCGAGGCGCATGGTGTTATAGGACTCAAAATAGCTGGAGAGCTGTTTTTCGATTTTTGCGTCGTAAGCCGGACGCGCAACGTGCGTCGCGCCGTTGACGACCTTGATGATCTTGCCGTTGCGCACGATGAGCTCACCATTCTTGAAGAGCAGCTCGGGTGTTGCAAACATCGCTTCGCGATCCGGATTGTCATCATAGACGGTGATGTCAGCGCACGCGCCAACACCCAGATGCCCGCGGTCTTTGAGGCCAAGGCTCCGCGCAGGACCGGCGCGCGTCATGATCGCGATCTCATACAGCGAATATTCGCGATCGAGCGAACCAAGCGACGAATATTTCAGCGCGTCCTGATTGATCATCTGCATCGCTTCCTGACGGAACGATTTATCCATCAGCAGCCGGATGAGGTGAGGGTAGCACGTGAACGGCCCGCCGTTCGGATGATCCGTCGTCAGGAACAAGCGCCACGGATCCTTGACGAGCAGGAACAGCTCAAGCCCGATGGCCCACTGCAGCGCGTTGACGAAGCTCTTGTCGCGATACTTGAACGGGATCACGCCGCAGCCAGCGTCGCATTCGATATCCATCACCACCCACTTCTTCGGAGTGGCGGACTTCGTATTGACGAACTGGCGCATAGAGTCGCCAGACGCTGTACACGTCTGTCCGAACATCACCTGCCCGACATCGATCGAGACGTTCTTGTTATCGTTGACAGCATCGGCAACACGAGCAGCGCCCGACGAGAACTTCATGTCCCCTTCGGTGTCGTAGCTGTGGAACTGGATGTGCGTCAGATGGATCGGCAGGCCTTCGGCACCGTTGATCGTCGCAAGCGTCGTCTCGACGCCGCCCGGAACGCCGAGGTTGCAGCCGTGAATATGGATCGGGTGAACAACCCCGAGTTCCTGCAGTCCGCGCGCCAGGTTGAGGATGATATCGCGCGGCGTAACCCCATAGAAGGTGTGCTTCTCATCGAGGTCGAGCTTGCGCTGATTGAACTTGAACGCGCTGATGCCGCCCGGATTGACGACTTTGACGGCCAGAGCCTGCGTCGCGTGCATCGTCCAGGCGATGTAATCCTTGATCGCGGAAAAGTCGGCTTTGCCCGCAAGCTGGCGCAGGAAGAAATCATCCGACCCGAGCATCGCAAACGCGCCCTTGTCGATGATTGCCGTATCCGCCAGTTCCATGTGCGCCTGGCGCGCGTTGGCTGGCAGCATGGCCGGTTCGAACGCGGCCGTGTAACCCATCTCGGCATAGCGATAACCGGCGGTCATCGTCGAGGGAATTGCGTGACCCACACCCGCGCGCGTGAGATCGGTGCGCGCGAACTCATTCCCGATATGATCTTCCGGCAGCATCATACGGGCGATTGTCATTTTACCGCCGCCGATATGCGAATGCGGATCGATGCCGCCCGCCATGATCACGCGGCCATGAACCGGATATTCGTGATCGATCTTGGCATCCGGTGAAGGCGTTACGATCCGCCCATCCTGAATGAAGATGTCACGGACCTCTCCGTCGACGCCGTTCGCTGGATCGTAGATTTTGCCGCCGGTGAGTTTAATGAGCATTCTTGATCTCGAATTTGAACTAAAGGGCGGCTTCGATCGAAGCTAGGACATCAGTCGCTGCGGGCAGCTTCGATTGTCTGAGCTTCTTGAGCGGTAACGATACGACGTTATCGACGCGAATGACGGAGCCGTGATGGTCGACACCGGGAGTGCCGACCGGAATGAAGACTTTAGGCGTCCGCGCGAGCTTGAGCCCTGGAACACCCAGGACGATCGTCGCCAAGTCGGTATCGGGTGGCGAAAGATCGTCGCCGAACGACGCCAGCCAAACGAGCAGGTCGCCTTCTTTGTTTTCGATCATGCGCTTCGCATTGTAGCGCTCGGTATCGAACTCCGGCTTGCCCGAAGCGAACGACACGCGCAGCGGATAACCTGACTGCCAGGCGCAAACCGAAGTTGCGGAAGGGATGCCCTCGGCGCCACCGAGCGAAAGCCCAGCGAACCGCGACGTGAGATTGAGATCTTTGATGAATTCGCAGATGGCTTGAACGGTCAGATCGCCAGCCGGAAAATCGAACTTGTTAGGATCCCACGCCATCACGCCGTAAGTCGACGATTTGCAGCGCGCCAGCAGATCTTCGACGGCCGCTCGCGGCAGTCCGCCAATCGTATCGCCGGAAACGGTCGCGCCTTTAGCGAGCGCGCGCATCGCATCGAGAATTTCACCGATGCGATCGATTTTGCACGGAAGCGTAATGACTTCGCCGATCCGACTGCCGGTTGCAGCCGATGTATCCAGGCTTTCGCCGAGGAAAATGACGGTGCGCTTCGGCGGCGTATCCGAGAACATCGATTCTTCGTTGCAAACGATGCGTTCGAAAAACCGCGGATGCAAACTGGGAACGTCGGCGCCAGCAATCACGAAGAGGTCTGCGCGGTTGCGCGCTTCCGTCAGCGATGTGTTCAGCCAGCCGCTCGACTGAAGCACACGAATGTTCCGGTAGGCGGCGTCGCTCAATGCGTGATCGATAACACCGCCGCCGCTTTCCGCCAGCGCCAGGATCGCACGCGTGCCTTGAACGTCGGTGCCAAGACCGCTGAAGATTGGAAGGCGGCTCCCGCGGATCAATTTCGCGGCTTCAGCCACCGCGGCTTCAAGCGAGCAATCCTTACCGTCGATCTGCGGACTGCGCTCGATCAGAGGCCGTTCAAAGCCCGCGACGGATTTGGCACAGCCATTCTTGAGAACCTTCAGCCCGTTGCCCGACGGCCCGATATCGAGATCGTCGCAAGCGATCCCGCAAAAAGGACAAGCAACATTCTCGTAGTGGTTCGCGCCGTTCCTCGGTTTTTCGGAATTCAAACTGCACCTCTTGAACCGCACTGGGCGTCGGCGGGATTCGATCAAAGCTTTGCGGAGGTAAATCAACTCTGAAGTTTGCGGTCAAGCGTGTCTAAGGAATGAGCAGACCTGCGACACAATTTGCCGTCTTTCCGATAGAAGCTCTGGGCGCGTAAGGTCCCGCCTCGGCCAACGCGCCGAAGCACACTCAAAATTTTTGATCAAAGACGTGAATCCCGGGAGAAATCGCATGTTAAGACATTTGGCGATCGCCACCGCAGCCCTTTTGAGCCTATTGCCCGTCGCCGCCTCGGCCCATGGTCCCTCGCGTCAGAAGGTCAGCGAGTCTATCGAGATAAACGCCCCGGCAGATAAAGTCTGGGCGGTTGTCGGAAATTTTCAGGACATGAGCTGGGTCCCAGCCGTCGCCAAGACCGAAGGTAAGGGCGGGAACGATGTTAACGCCACGCGCACCCTCACGCTGAAGAGCGGCGGCGTCATCGAGGAAACCCTCAATAAGTATGACGCTGCGAACCACACGTACGGTTACGAGATCACGAAGGTCGACGTGAAGGTTCTTCCGGTTAACGACTATTCGTCAAAGATCACCGTGACGGCCAATGGAGACAAGTCGACGTTGGAATGGCACGGCGCGTTCTATCGCGGCTTCATGAACAACGACCCGCCGCCGGAGCTGAGCGACGAAGCGTCGAAAAAGGCTGTGACGGATCTCTATAAGAGCACGCTCGAGGCCGTGAAGGCGAAAATCGAAGGCGGCAAGTGAGCAAACAAGCTTCGTTCCACCGTTCCTGGGCCTTCGCCGTTCTTACGTTCGGCGCAGTGTCCACGGCGGCGGCGGACGAGGCATTGACGACAAATCAGCCGGCCGACACGCTTTCCGTCGTCGATCTCAAAACGATGAAAGAAGTTTCGGTCATCAAAGTTGGCGGCAAGCCGGCCGGCATCGCACTGTCTCCAGACCGCAGCCTCGCTTACGTCACCGCGCCCGACAGCAAGGAACTGATCGAGGTTGACGCCGTCGCTCGCACCGTTAAGCGGCGACTGGCGCTGGGTGGCGCGCCTCTGGGTGTGGCCGCTCATCCCTCGAAACCCGAAGTCTACGTCGCGGACTGGTATGCCCACAAAGTATCGGTGATCGATGCGGAACGCATGGCCGTTGTGGCCGAAATTCCGGTCGGCAACTCGCCTTCGGGATTGGCGGTGACGCCCGATGGTCGCCTGCTGCTATCCGCCGACCGCGACAGCGATGCAGTTTCAATCATCGATATTGCTGGACGGAAGCAGATTGAATCCGTGAGCGTCGGCTCCCGCCCGTTCGGCATAACCATCGATACTGCCGGGCAGAAGGCGTACACCGCGAACGTCAAAAGCAATGACGTGACGGTGATCGATATCGCAGAACGGCGCGTTCTGGGCTCACTTCCGACGGGCAGGCGGCCCTATGCAGTCGCGCTGACCGGAAATCTCGGCTTCGTCACCGATCAGTACGGCGGAACCGTAACGGTCTTCGACCTGACGACGATCAAGGTCGTCAAAACAATCGATGCCTGCGATCACCCGGAAGGGATCGAGGCCGATCAGACCAGCGGAAACATCTACATTGCATGCTGGGGTGACAATCAGCTGATCCGGCTGGACCCCGAAACCTTGACGGTGGTCGGCAAAGCGAAGGTCGGCGATGGTCCGCGCGCCTTTGGCAAATTTCTTCGCTAGCTGACGTTACTGCCTTTTAAGTTTCAACCCGCCTGCCTATACGGCATTTTGGGGAAAAACCGGCAATTGCACGTCCGTTTCGTTTCAATATGTTTGCAACATTATCTAGCCATTGCCGGGCCGCCTCGCTAAAGCGGGAAATAATCCACCCTGGAAGGACCGCCTCACATGCCTAGCTTTATGCGCCGCGGCGCAAAACTAATTGCCCTGTTGCTCGTCTGTTCCGTGCCCGCCATTGCCGCCGAAAGCGTCCCGAGTGCAAAGGACGTCCTGTTTAACCGCGCGCACATTGCCGAAGTCGCCCCGGGTACGGTCCTCGATTACAAATTCGTCCGCAAACCATCCGACGAGAAGATGCTCGGTGCCGGGTTCTCAGACGACATCAAGGTGACAGTGGAGGGCGACGGCGCGCCGGGCAAAAAGAATGTGCGTGTGGACGTCTATTCCGGCGACCGGGCGCGCGAACCGCAACGCATCACCGACATGGATGGAAATCCGGTCCTCGTTGTCTTTCTCGACAACGCTGTCGCGCATTTTCGCCAGCTCGCCGGCGGTGACGGCGCCTATCTCAAGAACATGTTCAGCCAGTATCTCGGAACCGGCGCCACCGTCGCCCCAGTTAAAATCAGCTACAAGGGCCAGGACGTCGACGGCTATCAGATCAAGGCCATGCCTTATGAAAAAGACCCGGCCAAAACTCGGATGAACGGCTACGAGAACGCAGTTTTTACAATCGCTCTGTCGGACAAGATTCCCGGCTATTTCGCCGAGATGGTATCGACCTTCAAAAGCACCGACGCGACGGCGCCGTTCCTGATTGAGACGACCACCCTCGATGGCGTGGGAGCAGTGAAATGAAAACAACAATAAAAGCGCCGCTCGCGGCGATGGCCGCAGCCTTCGCCATCGCGCTGTGCCCCTCGATTGGCTCGGCAGACGATCTACCCGCCAACGATTACCCGACCGTGGCGCGTGCGGATTACGTCTATGCGTGCATGGCTGTGAACGGACAGACTCGTGACGTCTTGGAAAAGTGCTCCTGCTCGATCGATCAGATCGCAGCAACGCTGCCCTGGAAGGCCTACGAGGAAGCCGAGACATTGCTGTCCATCGGACTGAAAGGCGGCGAGAACGTCTCCTGGACGCACAATCCGCAGATGCAGGAGAAGGTCAAAACGATGCGCCGCGCGCAAGTCGAAGGCGAACTCCGCTGCTTCTGACGAGATAGGTCTCCGCGATCTCGTCTCGGTCGAGGCCGGGACGCAGATCGGCCTATTTGCGATCAAAAAATTGCGTACCACTTGCGCGCCGTTACGCGACGTTTGACGCTCCAGCTAGTCTCAATCGAGCCCTCTGCAACTCATTCCCATTCCAGCTCCGTGAAGGCAGCGGTGACGTTCATGCCGTTGTAGTCGCTGAAAAGCTTCCAGTTGCCTTTTTCTGATTGCCCCGCTGTCGCAAGGGCGTCTTCCAGAGATTTTCCAGCCTTCAACTGAGCACGAACGTCGGCGGCAATCGTTTCGAGATAATGCTGCTCCGGCTTGATCGCGTCGGGCCATGTAACCGATTTCGGTCCATGCCCCGGAACGGCCCGCACAGCAGGTTCCTGCATGAGGATTGGGATGAGCTTGAGCCATCCGACCAGTGATCCATCGAGCGATGGGACGTGCTCGCAAAAGAGCAGGTCGCCGGGAAAAAACGTCCCCGTCGTGGTGTCCAGAACAGTTAGATCATTGTCGGTGTGAGCCGTCGGGCGTGCCGTCAGCTTCAAGGTTCGTCCGCCGAGGTCGAGATCCAGCGTGTCCGCGACGGTGCGCGTCGGAAGCACGATTTTCGTTCCCTCGAACTCGGACTCGCTAAGGTTTTCGCGGGCGCGCCGCATGTAAGTGTCCGCACGAGCAGCAAGCGCCGCCGGCAGCTTGTGATGGCCGATGAACGTGACGTCCGCCCCTTCGAACGCCGCATTTCCGAGGACGTGATCCGGGTGCATGTGCGTGTTGATGACGTAGCGGACCGGTTTATCCGTAAGTCCTTTCAGGGCGGTCAGAAAATGCTTCCCGATCGCATACGAGCCGCCCGTATCGATGACCGCCACGGCGGTATCGCCGACCACGGCTGACATGTTCGAAATATCGCCCCCGTTATCGGCGTCCGGCAACGCGTATTCGCCGACGTGAACGAATACACCGGGTGCGATCTCCGACAGCGACTGAGCCGCCAAAGCGCCGCGGCGATTGCTGAGCAACGGGAGAGCGGCGGTCGCCGCAAGCCCACGTAGAACCGCCTGCCGGGTTAGTCTTATGCTGGAAATGGGCATTACTAATCGCCTCGTCGAATTGCCGAGTTATATATTGGTCTTCGGGAAACCCGCTTCTGACTCACAGATCTTCACGAAATCGCGAGAATTCGTGATCGACCTATCAAGAAATTTCCTAATCTTCCCAACTAGACGTGCAACGCACCATTTTTGCTGCACTGCGAATTATCCCTTTGTTTACTGGGGTTTTTTGGGTCAATGGCATTGCCCTATTTTGCCACGGTGGAGCAATCGTCGCACGATGTGTTGCAGACCCTAGAGAAAAGTGTCTACATGCGGCCTGTTCACGAGATACTACCGAGTTCATCACAGATCCGTGAGGGGCTCCTCATCTGGCAAGGCTAAGACGGGAAATAATCCCGCAAAGTCCTTCTGGTGTCGGGAAAAATCGGCAAGCCTCGGGTTCAACTTGCAAGCGTGGCAAGATTCTCAAAAATGGAGGAAGCGCAATGCGCAAGAGTGCATTCGCATGTGGTTTGCTCGCAACCGTCGCATTCTCGGCGCCCACCTGGGCGAACGAAGATGTGATCAAGTTGTCGAGTGATCCGAATAACTGGGCTATCCAGTCCGGCGACTACGCGGGTACGCGGTACTCGACACTCGATCAGATCACGACCGAAAACGTTGGCCAGCTCAAAGTGGCCTGGACGTTCTCGACTGGTGTTCTCCGTGGCCATGAAGGTGGACCGCTGGTCATCGGCGACACGATGTGGCTCCATTCGGCGTTCCCGAACATCGTATTCGCGCTGAACTTGGCAGATGAGCAGAAGATCATCTGGAAGTATGAACCGAAGCAGGATCCTTCAGTCATCCCCGTAATGTGCTGCGACACGGTCAACCGTGGCGTGCAGTACGCGGAAGGCAAGATCTTCCTCCATCAGGCTGATACCTCGCTCGTCGCGCTCGATGCCAAGACCGGTAAAGAGCTTTGGAAGGTCGTCAACGGCGACCCGAAGAAGGGCGAAACGGGTACGGGCGCTCCGCTCGTAGTCAACGACAAGGTTGTCATCGGTATTTCGGGCGCTGAATTCGGCGTTCGTTGCCATGTCACCGCTTACGACATCAACTCGGGCAAGAAAGCCTGGCGCGCCTACTCGATGGGTCCGGATTCTGACATCCTGGTCGATCCTGTAAAGACGACGTCGCTCGGCAAGCCGGTTGGCAAAGACTCGTCGCTCAAGACCTGGAACGGCGACCAGTGGAAGATCGGTGGCGGTTCGACGTGGGGCTACATGGCCTTCGATCCCGAACTCAACCTGATCTACTACGGCACGGGTAACCCCTCGACCTGGAACCCCGCTCAGCGCGCGGGACCGGATGGCAAGCAGATCGACCAGAAGTGGTCGATGACCATGTTTGCTCGTGATGTCGACACCGGCATCGCACGTTGGGCTTACCAGATGACGCCGTTCGACGAGTGGGACTATGACGGCATCAACGAGCCGATCCTGGCCGAACTCGACTTCGGTGGCACCAAGCGTAAGACGGCAACGCACTTCGACCGTAACGGCTTCGGTTACACCTGGGATCGCACGAACGGCGAACTTCTCGTCGCCGAAAAGTATGATCCGCAAGTGAACTGGGCGACGCACGTCGTCATGGACAAGAACGATCCGAAATATGGTCGTCCTCAGGTCGTGGCGAAGTACTCGACGTTCCTGAACGGACCGGACGTCAACACGAAGGGCGTCTGCCCTGCGGCTCTCGGCTCTAAGGATCAGCAGCCAGCTTCGTTCTCGAAGATGACAGGCTTGTTCTATGTTCCGACGAACCACGTGTGCATGGACTACGAACCCTTCAAGGTTTCGTACACAGCTGGCCAGCCCTACGTTGGCGCAACGCTGTCCATGTTCCCGGCTCCCGACAGCCACGGCGGTATGGGTAACTTCATCGCCTGGGACGGCGTGAAGGGTAAGATTGTCTGGTCGAAGCCCGAGCAGTTCTCGGTCTGGTCAGGCGCTCTGACAACCGCTGGCGGCGTCGCCTTCTACGGCACGCTTGAAGGCTACTTCAAAGCTGTCGACCAGAAGGACGGCAAGGAACTGTTCAAGTTCAAGACACCTTCGGGCATCATCGGCAACGCTATGACTTACACCCACGGTGGTAAGCAGTACGTTGCAGTGTTCTCGGGTGTTGGCGGCTGGGCCGGTATCGGTCTCGCAGCTGGCTTGACGAACCCGACCGATGGTCTCGGTGCTGTGGGTGGCTACGCTGGCCTCAAGCAGTACACCAACCTCGGTGGTTCGCTGACGGTCTTTGCACTGCCCTAGTGGATCTCTCTGAATAAGGGCCGGCGCGGGGAAACCTGCGCCGGCCTTTTGTGATGCATCGCTCGGCGGCGGCACTCACGCCCGGTTCAAATGCCTGGCCTGACAAATAACAATTACAAATAGGACAGGGATTTAAATCAGTCTTTCGCAGCATTGAGTTTATCGCTGCGGGCGATTATTGGATTAATAGAAATTGGAACTATAAAACCATCATAATGGTTTTCGATATATCCCAAGAAATTATCCGACAAGAAGAGAAGAGGACGCTCGTGAATAAGTTTGGTCGTGCATTCGCCGTAGCCCTGTTCGTATGCGCCGGCGCTGGCGCCGCTCTGAGTGAGCCCGCGGAAACGCCGAAGAAAGATGCACCGGCGGCAGCCGCTGCAGATCCTGCAGCAGAAGCGAAGCCAGGTTCTCGTAAGCCGGATGGCGACGCTGCTGTTCCGAACCCCGTCAGCGAACTCGCGAAGACGATGGACGGCGTAAAATGGGAAGATGGCCGTTATCGCAATAAGGATGGCGATCCTCAGCCGGTCGTAACAAAGGATTACATGGTCGATTGGGGCACGTGGAATGGCTTCCGCCGCTACCACGACGCATGCCACGTTTGCCACGGTCCGAACGCGCTGGGCAGCACGTTTGCACCCTCTCTCGCAGACTCGCTCAAGACGATGGACTACAACACGTTCATCGCAACAGTTTCGAGCGGCAAGCGTGAGAACCGCGGTGGTACCGAATTCGTGATGCCGGCCTTCGGTGAAGACCGCAACATCATGTGCTACATCGACGACATCTACACGTACATCAAAGCGCGTTCGCTCGGTGTCATGCCGGCAGGACGCCCCAACGGCCGCGAAGATATTTCGCCTGAGGCGCGCAAGTCGGCCGACGATTGCACTGGCTAATGATGCCGGTAAGTTGACATTGAAAGTTGGAAAGATAGGAGCCCGCGATCTAGGCGCGGACGTGGGCTCCTCCCATATTAAAATCGAAAGCAGATAAACTGCTTCCCACTCGCCAGCCATTGCTATCGTTGCGATCCGGCTGAGCAGAAAAGAAACAATAAAATGAGGTCGCCGCTCGTGAGGAAACAAGCGCTTCAGGAATTTCGCACAATTGGGCAGATGATCGCCTTGCTCGCAGCAGGCTCGATCTTCGCTTCGACAATTCCGGCGAAAGCCGCAGACGTTCCACGCGCCGATCTTGTAAGTCGCACTCAGCTGCGCGTCTGCGCCGACCCCGCAGATCTTCCCTTCTCGAACCAGAAAGGCGAGGGGTTCGAAAACAAGATTGCTGACATCATCGGCAGCGAATTGAAACTTCCCGTCGTCTATACGTGGTTTCCCAAAGCAACGGGCTTCATCCGTATGACGCTTGGCGCCAAGCGCTGCGATCTCGTCATAGGCTGGGGCCAGGGCGACGATCTCGTTCTTAATACAAATGCCATTTACCGCTCAACGTCGGCATTGATCTATAAGAAGGGTACGGGCCTCGACGGCGTCACGACACTCGCTGATCCCCGGCTCAAGGGCAAAAAAATCGGCGTCGTACAGGGATCTGCTGGCGGAAACTACGTCGCGAAACACGGTCTGATGGGCAATGTCCACGGATACCCGATGATGGTCGATCGCCGTTTTTCCAATCCGGCCGCCGACATGATGAATGACATCCGCTCAGGCGTTATCGATGTCGCCGTTGATTGGGGTCCAATTGCATCCTATTGGGCGTCGCGCGGCGGCGAACCACTCGTCGTTGTTCCGCTGCTGAATGAATCGGGAGCGGGCAAAATTGCGTTCCGCATTACGATGGGCGTCCGCAACGGCGATGACAATTGGAAGAGGCGTCTGAACGAAGTCATCAAGAAGCGGCAGGGCGATATCGACCAAGTGCTTCTCGACTTCGGCGTACCGCTGCTGGTTGACGACGACACCTCGATGGAGATGGTGACGAAGCCTCGCGGCCCTGTCACTGCGGCGGCTGCACCGTCCAGCGAACCGCCTGCTGCTGCAACACCGGAAAAGCCAGCCGAGGCCGCACCCACGCCCGCGCCCCACTAGGCGGAATCGCACTAGGTCTCTGTGCCCAGTTTCTTCGGCAAGCTTTTCGGAATAGGCTGGCCTGAGAAACAGCAGTCGGACTTTCTCCTTGAAGCCATTCGTTTCCCGCGCCCGCGATTTGAATCTCGTCGCGGCTCTCGTTGTGCTCCTCGGCCTCCTGGCTCAAGCGGCGAGCGTGCCGCCGTCGTTCGCTGCGGATATCGAACCCGCAGCCGCACCAGCAGGCGTGCGCGCAACTGTTCCCGAACCCGCCGACTACCGAACGGACGAATATCGTGGCCCCGTTCCGCAGACTCTCAAAGGGGCAACAGTCCTTTCCGACGCTGCCGCCATGAAGCTCTGGACTGCGAAATCCGCTGTTTTTATTGACGTCTACCCGCACCCGCCGAAACCGCCCAAACTGCCAGCGGGAACGCTCTGGCGCGAAACAACCCACGTATCGATCGACAACGCGATTTGGTTGCCGAACGTCGGTTACGGCGTGCTCTCTTCGACGTCTGACGCCTATTTTCGTCAGCATCTCGAAGCGCTGACCAAAGGCGACAAGAGCCGCGGTCTCGTCTTTTTCTGCCTTCGAGACTGCTGGATGAGCTGGAATGCGGCGAAGAGAGCGCTTAGCTACGGCTATACGAACGTCAATTGGTATCCTGACGGAACCGACGGCTGGCAGGAGATCGGCGGCTTCGTGACGGAGCTTCACGCTCAGCCGTGAGGACTTTCTAAATTGACGCAGGTTCTTCCCTGGTCGCGGCCTCAAATCGGCCTATAGGACCTAATTTCTGTCCGGGACCCGCAGCGGCGCTGCCATATATTTGGAGCCGTAGGTCGCTGCCTCGAACGCCATTTTGCGTAGCCATGGGGGATGCTTGACACTCAACGACCTCGCCATCCTCCTGGCCGCGCTGGCTTTGGCCGCTCCTCTCGCGCGCTGGCTCGGCATTGCCGCGGTGCTCGGTTACCTGGTGGCGGGCGTCCTGCTGGGACCGCTCGGCGCAGGCGCGCTTTTCACAGAGCAAGACGCCGAACAGGTTCTTCACTTCGCCGAATTTGGCGTCGTCCTCCTGCTGTTTCTCATTGGCCTCGAACTGCGCCCGAAGCGCCTGTGGGCGATGCGGCAGGCCATTTTCGGCCTCGGTACGGCGCAGGTCACACTGACATCGATCGCGCTTGGAGCCATCGGCATCGTCGTCTTCGGCAGTCAGTGGCAACCCGCGCTTTTTGCGGCGGCGGCTCTTGCTCTTTCCTCGACGGCCTTCGCGCTTCAGGTGATGGAGGAGAACGGCGAACTGCAGACCCGCCACGGGCGGCTCGGCTTCTCGGTGTTGCTGTTTCAGGATCTTGCGGCCATCCCGCTGATTGCGCTCGCTCCTTATTTTGCTGTGACCGCAGCGCATGAAGCGCTCAAGATAGACTATCTGGCGCTTGGCAAAGGCTTAGCGACGATCGTCGCCGTCATCGTAATCGGACGTTATGTGCTCGACTTCCTGTTGCGCGTCGTTGCCTTGTCGAAGGTCAAGGAGGCCATGACGGCTGCGGCGCTGCTGACCGTGGTCGGCATCGCGCTCATCATGGAGTCGGTCGGGCTATCCCCGTCGCTCGGCGCGTTTATCGCCGGAGCGCTCCTCGCGGAAAGCAGCTACCGGCACGAGCTTGAAGCCGACATCGCGCCATTCGAAGGCCTGCTGCTCGGCATCTTCTTCACCGCCATCGGCATGTCGCTGAACCTTCGGCTGATCGCGTCCGAACCGGCGCTGATCATAACGCTGACGGCGACGCTGATCGCCGTGAAAGCAGGAATTCTGTATGCGCTCGGCCGCTGGCAAGGACTTGAAGCAAGGCCGTCGCGTCGCCTCGCATTCGCGCTATCGCAAGGCGGCGAATTTGCATTCGTGCTTTTGTCCGTTGGGCGCGCGGCGGGCGTTCTCGGCACGAGGCCGTCGGAAATCCTGGCCGTCGTCGTCACTCTATCGATGGCGCTCACACTGATCCTGCTGATGCTGGATCGCCTGCTTTCCAAGACGGCGTTACCTCAGCGCGCGTTCGATAGGCCGCCCGAGAAAGATGGCCACGTCGTCATCGCTGGCTTCGGCCGCTTCGGCCAGATCGTTGCCCGCGTTCTGCGCGCGAAGGGCGTGCCGTTCACCGCGCTCGATATCAGCGCTGAGCAGATTGAATTCGTGAGCCGCTTCGGTGCGACGGCCTTCTTCGGCGACGCCAGTCGGACGGAGGTTCTGGAGGCAGCTCAGATCGGACGTGCGCGCGCGTTCGTGCTCGCGATCGATGATGTCGAAGCCGCGATGCGAGCCGCGGCGATCGTCAAAGCCAATTACCCGAATGTTCCGATCTACGCCCGCGCACGCGACCGTCTTCACGCGTTACGCCTTCTCGATCTCGGCGTCACCGGAATACGGCGAGAGACGTTTCTCGCCTCCCTCGATCTCACGCGCGAACTGCTGGTGGGCCTTGGCTATTCCGAACGCGTCGCCCAACGGGCGGTTCAGACATTCCGCAACCACGACGAGCGGCGCTTGAACGAGGACTACAAGCACGCCTCTGACGCCGAAAAGCTGGCCGAGCGTGCGCGATCCTCCCAGGCCATGTTGGAAAAACTCTTCCGAGACGACGAGATCGAGGAGGCGAAATTGGCGCAGGCGGAAAAAAGCCAGCGCGACGGCACAGCTAAGCCGGAGCGGCTCTGACGGCGGCCGTGACACTTCGTCTGAAGCACGAGTCTTGGAAATGCTCAACATTGACCGGACGCGTCGGGGTCTGCGGTAGACGGCCCCCCGTTACCCCGGTAAATGTCCGGCAACCCGATGAGCCGCGCCACAGGGCGCCGAAAGACTGGATCCGACACGACCATGAGCAAAGCCCAGACCAAGGCTGTGAGCACCCCGGAACCGAGCACCAGAGCTTTGGCGAATGCCATCCGCGCTCTCGCCATGGACGCCGTGCAGGCCGCCAACTCGGGACACCCGGGAATGCCGATGGGCATGGCGGACGTGGCAACGGTCCTCTTTAACGATGCTCTCCGTTTCGATCCGACCGATCCCGCGTGGCCCAATCGCGATCGCTTCGTCCTGTCGGCCGGTCATGGTTCCGCGCTGCTTTACGCGCTGCTTCATCTCACCGGCTATCCCGGCGTCACGATCGAAGAAATCAAGAACTTTCGCCAGCTCGGCTCGAAGACGGCGGGCCATCCGGAATATGGACACGCGCCCGGCATCGAAACGACGACCGGTCCGCTCGGCCAGGGTCTTGCCAATGCGGTCGGCATGGCAATCTCCGAGAAGCTTTTGGCCGCGCGCGTCGGCAGCGACCTGATTGACTATCACACCTACGTCATCGCGGGCGACGGATGCCTGATGGAGGGTATCAGTCAGGAGGCAATCTCGCTCGCCGGCCATTTGAAGCTCGGCAAGCTCATCGTGCTTTGGGATGACAACTCGATCTCGATCGACGGCGCGACGAACCTTTCAGTCTCCGACAACGAAGCAAAGCGTTTCGAGGCCTCAGGCTGGAATACGCTGAGCGTCGATGGACACAATCCGCAAGCGATTGCAGCAGCGATTGCAAAAGCAAAGGCAGATACATCGCGCCCGTGGCTGATCGCATGCAAGACGGTCATCGGATTTGGTTCGCCGAACAAAGCGGGCAAATCGTCCGCTCACGGCGAACCGCTTGGCCCGGATGAGATCAAAGCGGCCCGCGAGCAGCTCGAGTGGCCGTATCAGTCGTTCGATATTCCCGATCACATTCTTGGCGCGTGGCGCGCAATCGGCGCGCGCGGCTCAAAAGTTCACGGCGAATGGAAAAAGCGTTTCGACGCCGCCAATTCGGATGCGAAAGCATTGATCTCCGGACGCGCCGTAGAAGATGCGGCAGCGGAAGCAATCGCCGCTGCGAAAACCGCATTCGCCGCCGACACCGCGAAACGCGCAACCCGCGTCTGGTCTCAGTTGACGCTTGAGCATCTCGTTCCGAAGGTGCCGGAGCTGATCGGCGGCTCGGCCGATTTGACGGGCTCGAACGGCACCAAGACGAAGCATCACACGTCAATCACGCCCGACGATTTTGCAGGCAACTACCTCCATTACGGCGTTCGCGAGCATGGCATGGCCGCCGCGATGAACGGCTTGGCGCTGTCGGGTTCGTTTATTCCCTATGGCGGTACGTTCCTCGTATTCACGGACTATTGCCGGCCGTCGATCCGCCTCTCGGCGCTGATGAACCAGCGCGTCGTTTACGTCATGACGCATGACTCGATCGGCCTCGGAGAAGATGGCCCGACGCATCAGCCGGTCGAGCATTTGAGTGCGCTCCGCACCATTCCGAACGTGCTCGTTTTCCGTCCAGCCGACGCAATCGAAACAGCGGAATGCTGGGAGCTTGCGATCAAGTCGAAGACCGCGCCGTCGGTGTTGGCCTTGTCGCGTCAAGCGGTGCCGAACCTTCGCGCAGACGGTGCTGAGAACAAGTGCGCCAAGGGCGCTTATGTCCTGAAGGCACCCCAAGGAAAACGTGACGTCACGCTGCTGGCAACCGGTTCCGAAGTTGGCTTGGCGATCGAAGCCGCCGCCAAATTGGCGGAGGAGGGGATTGCGGCCGCAGTCGTCTCGATGCCGTCGTTTGAATTGTTCCGTACGCAGCCTGACGCCTATCGCGATGAGGTGTTGGGTTCAGCGCCGCGCGTCGCTGTTGAAGCGGGCGTCGCCCAGCCGTGGCACGAATGGCTGGACAAGTCCGACACCTTCGTTGGCATGCACGGATTTGGCGCCTCAGCCCCCGCGCCGAAGCTTTATGAGCACTTTGGCATCACCGCAGCGCATGTCGCAGAAGCCGCGCGTCGACTCGTCAAGTCGAAGCCCGCCTAATCCGCGATAACGTCCGTCTTTTGCCTTACAGGTGCACCGAATGAACCTCGATAAATTGAAGACGACGGACGCCCTTGACGTCACAGGCAAGCGCGTGCTGGTGCGCGCCGATCTCAATGTGCCGGTTAGAGACGGAAAGGTGACGGACGCAACGCGCCTCGAACGCGTCGTGCCCGGCATTCGCGCGCTTGCGGAACGCGGTGCAAAGGTGATCGTCATCTCGCACTTCGGACGGCCGAAAGGACCGGACGCCGAACTATCCCTTCGGCCCATCGCAGCCGCACTAGAGACCGCGCTGGGACGCCCAGTGGCCTTTGCTGCCGATTGCATCGGAGAGGAAGCATCAAACGTCGTTGGCGCATTGGCGAACGGCGGCGTAGCGCTGCTTGAAAATCTTCGGTTCCATAAGGGCGAAGAAAAGAACGATCCCGCATTTGCCTCCGAGCTTGCCAAACAAGGCGATATCTTCGTTGGCGACGCATTTTCGTGCGCACATCGAGCACACGCCTCGACAGAAGGCATCACGCATCATCTTCCGTCCTATGCAGGCCCGCTGCTGATGGAAGAGATCAATGCGCTGCGCACTGCGTTGGAGAAGCCGCAACGCCCGACCGCTGCAGTCGTCGGCGGCGCCAAGGTTTCAACGAAGATCCCTGTGCTGACGAATTTGGTCGCGAAAGTCGATCGCCTGATCATCGGCGGCGGCATGGCCAACACATTCCTGCAGGCGAACGGAACGGCCGTCGGTAAATCGTTGGCCGAGCCCGATTTCCAAAAGACCGCGCGCGAGATCATGGCGGAAGCCAAGGCAAAAGGATGCGAGATCGTTCTGCCGGTCGATGCGGTTATCGCGCGAGAGTTCAAGGAAGGCGCAGCGAGTGAAGTCGTTGCAATCGACCAGGTCCCGGCAGATGCAATGATCCTCGATGTCGGTCCCAAATCCGTCGCGGAATTGACGGCGTTGCTCGCATCAACCCACACGTTGCTTTGGAATGGTCCGCTTGGCGCGTTTGAAATCGCTCCGTTCGGTGAGGGTACTTTTACGCTTGCGCGCGCGGCCGCTAATTTGACTAAATCCGGAAAGCTCGTATCGGTAGCAGGCGGCGGAGATACGGTCGCAGCGTTGAACGCGGCGAATGTCACCGACGAATTCACCTATGTCTCGACTGCTGGCGGGGCGTTTCTCGAATGGCTCGAAGGCCGCGATTTGCCGGGTGTGTCGGCTCTCGCGCGCTGATGCCGGCATTGGGGACACGTTGGTCCCAGAAAGTGACGTGATCGAATGTTTGCGGACGCGCACATCTACATCGGTGTTGCTCTTGCAGGCTTGGCAAGTTTCCTCTCGCCTTGCGTTCTTCCGTTGGTACCGCCGTATCTCGGCTATATCGGCGGCACGACACTGGATCAGCTCACCGGCGAAGACGAGATCGATCGGCGCGTCTGGGCGCGCGTCGTAACAGCGTCGATTGTTTTCGTATTGGGCTTCACGACCGTGTTCGTGGCGCTTGGTGCAGGCGCCAGCACCATCGGTCAGGTGCTTCTCACCTACAAATCCTTGCTCGGCACCGTCGCAGGCGTCGTCATCGTTCTGTTCGGCTTGCACTTCCTCGGCATTTTGCGCATCCCGCTGCTCTACAGCGAAGCGCGATACGCGACAGCGCGTGAAGACGCGAGCCTCTTTGGCGCCTATGTCATGGGTTTGGCATTCGCCTTCGGATGGACACCCTGCATCGGCCCCGTTCTCGCAACGGTGCTGACAGTGGCGGCAAGCGAATCCAGTCTGTGGTCGGGAGTTCGCCTGCTGCTCGCTTACTCGCTCGGGCTCGGCATCCCGTTCGTTCTTGCAGCCATCGCCATCCGGCCATTTCTCGGATTCATGAAGCGCTTCAAGAAGTACTTCGGACTGTTCGAAAAGGTAATGGGCGCGCTGCTTGTCGTCACGGGATTGCTCTTCGTATTCGGTGCGCAGAACTGGTTTGGCCAATGGATGCTTGAAAACTTCCCCGGTCTTGCAGCAATTGAAACAATGCTGACGCCCGCTGATCTCGGTAGCGAAATTCTGAAGCAGGGCACGCAGTAATCAACCGATCGAGAGATCCTCGAGTGAGCGCCGCCACGCCCCCGATTGCAATGACCATTGCGGGCTCCGATCCGTCGGGCGGCGCGGGCATTCAAGCCGATCTCAAAACGTTCTCCGCGTTCGGCGTTTACGGGGCCTCTGTCATCACGGCGTTGACGGCGCAGAATACCCGCGGCGTCACCGGCATCTTCTCCATTCCGGTCGAATTCATCGCGGATCAGTTTCACGCTGTCGTCTCTGACCTCAGCGTCTCCGCGATAAAGACCGGCATGCTCGGGGATGCCGCGACGGTTGAAGCGGTCGCCCGTTTGCTCGGCGAAAAGCCGGGACTTCCTGTTATCGTCGATCCCGTGATGGTCGCGACCAGCGGAGACGTCCTGCTGCCTCCATCGGCGGTCGAAGCGGTCCGCACCGTTCTGATCCCCCGCGCCACGCTTATCACACCGAATATTCCCGAGGCGGCGACGCTGCTGGGCTGCTCACCCGCGACGTCCACCGAGGAGATGCGCGAGCAGGCTGAAAAGCTCATGCAACTCGGATGCGCCGCGATTTTGCTGAAGGGCGGGCACGCCATCGGAGACGAGGCCATCGACGTCTTTTTCGACGGCTCCGATCACCACATTCTAACCCGGCCAAGGGTCGAAACGTCGAACACCCACGGCACGGGTTGCACGCTGTCTGCGGCGATTGCCGCTGGCATCGCCATGGGGCGAGAGCCATACGACGCTGTCTCGGATGCGAAATCCTTCGTCTGGAACGCACTTGTTTCCGGAGCAGAACGGAAAATCGGCCACGGGCACGGCCCCCTCGATCATCACTTCGCTTCACGGAAATGACGCAAATCCGACTTGCGCGCGCATATTGCGGCGCATACGGACGAGATCTGTTGCGAGGGCGCATCTGCAGCACCACGACGTTGGGGAGCAAACGTTTCCGTGCTTGCGGGCGGCATGCGACTTTGGCACTGTGCGCGCGGCTCCGGCACACGCGCCGGTAAACATCTCCGGGGGGAGCGCCAAGCTCGATTTTGTGAAAAGCCGAGCTTGGCAAAAACCGGTCCGCTACGGCGGGCCGGTTTTTTGTTGCCAATCGAGCACACGCTTTCTCTAACTTGCTGTAAGTGCATGTTAGCTGTTCGAAATTAGCGTGGAGACAAGCCTCTGCCGACGTATTGTGGCAGAATCGGCGAGGTGCAGAGGCGGCACCGACGGGGGCAGATCTACGATGCGAATTCAGATGCGCGCGGCGGGGCTTACGCAATTGGTCGGCGCAAGCGTAATAGCGCTCAGCGCGGCAGCGCCTTCGGCGATGGCTGGCGGCTTTGATATCCAGCAGCAGTCTACCGTGTTCATGGGCTCGTCATCGGCCGGTAACGCCGCGGGCGGCAGCATCGGCTCGATGTTCTGGAACCCGGCCGCAACGGCACAGTACTCCGGCCTCAACACGGAATCCTCTTACATCCTGGTCCTCCCGTCGGGCGATGTGCACGTCAATTCGCCGACCGTTTTTGGTCGCGACAGCGGCGAGATCGGCATCGATGCGGTGACGAGCTCAAGCTACGGCACTTATCAGTTTTCCAAGGATCTCTGGCTGGGCATGGCGATTAACGCGCCGTTCGGCCTTGCAACAAAGCCAAGCGACACGACCTACGCGGGGTCCGTTCTCGGCCAGACGACCAAACTGACGACCGTCAACGCCAATCCCACCATTGCCTATCGGATCGCCCCTGGCATCACCATCGGTGCGGGCATCCAGATCGAATGGGCGCGCGCGAAACTGCGCTTTGACGAAGTCGGCGGCGGTTTCGGCAATGCCCAGTTCAAGGGCGACGACTGGGCCTTCGGCGCAACGGCCGGCATCATGCTGGAACCGGCGCGCGGCACGACGATTGGCCTCGGCTATCGTTCGCGCATGAGCCATGATTTTGATGGCAATCTGGATCAGCCGATCGTAGGGCGCGCAAGCGCTGTTGGTTCGATCGATCTCCCTGACATCGTTACGCTGAGCTTGCGGCAGGAAATCACGCCGACGATGCGCCTGTTGGGATCGGTTCAGTGGTCGAACTGGAGCCGCTTCGAACAATTGACGCTCACCAGCCCTGGTTTGGCGCCGATTGGTGGTGCGCTTGTTGTTCCGGCAAACTGGAACGATGGCTGGATGTTCGCCATCGGCGGCGAATACGACTATTCGCCATTCCTGACGCTGCGCACGGGTGTTTCCTACGAAATCTCACCGGCGGATTCGCCTGAGAAGCGCATGACGAATATCCCGGACGCGGATCGGGTCTGGCTGAGCGTCGGCGCCAGCTATCAGTGGTCGGATTCGATCACTGTGGACGTAGCCTACAGCCATATCTTCGTCGCGGACGAGTCGTTCTCACGCTCTCCAGCGTCGCCATTTGCTATCGACCAAGGGCCAATCACCGGCACGATCGAAGGCTCGGCGGACTTGCTGTCGGTCGGTCTGCGCACGCGCTGGTAGACGGATGCAGCAGCGCGTTCGCGGGCGGTTCGCCGCCTGCATGAATGCGCAATGCGGTGGCTTGATAAGCTAGATTTCGCTATCGACCTGCAACTCGTGCAGCACGCTTTCCAGGATGCCTTCGAGCTTCGCAGCAGCGGCGTCGAGCGTGGACGTCGCATCGAGCGTCCGCTGGGAGTGGGCAGCGTGCGTCTGGCTCATAGCGTAGAGCTTGCCGGCATGACGCGCGATCTCTTCGCAACCCTTGGGATCGAACGGGTTCGCCTGCAGCGCCCAGGCAACTTCGTGAACGTCTTCCGCAGCCTTCAGGATCGCGTGTGTGGGTACGATGCTTTCATCGACTGTCGGCCGGGCCATAAGTCGTGCGCGCGTGTCCGCCAGCGCAACCTTCAGCGTTTCAATTTCAGCCTTGAGCAATCCAAGAAGAGCAGGCGGTTCGCGCAGCGACTGCTGTAGCCGCCGAATGGCATCTTCAAGCAGGATGCTGTCCAGGCGCCGTGCTCGGCGTCCATGTTCGGCCAGAAACCAGCGTCCACGCGCGGTCTCGAGCAGCGTCAGCTCAATGGCGCGATATTCGGCGTCGATCGACTCCGCGGACGGTCTGGAGGCTGAATGCGATGACATTGTGTGCTCCGCGCTAGACTCCTTTGAATATGCGATTCGATGTATCCGGCGAGACGCCGAGCGGCGTAACCCTCTGCTCGGGGGCGGATGAGTGCCTTTCGTAGCAATTGCGCATCGGGCAGGTACATCTTCGCCGCGTGTTAACCGTCGGGATCGGTCCGGATGACGTCAGACGCAGAGAGTAGAAGTGGCTTCGCGCTACGGGTGGCCGTGTTCTACGGCGCCATCTTCGTCGTCTATGGCATGTACCTGCCGTTCATGCCGGTTTGGCTCGACTGGAAAGGTCTGAGCGCGGGCGAGATCAGCTTTATCATGGCCGCGCCGCTGTTCCTTCGCGCGTTCGTAACCCCGCCGGTCGCAATGGCGGCCGACCGAAACCACACGCACCGCAGATACCTGATCGCGCTGGCATGGGCGGGGCTCTGCTTCGCGCTGGCGTTGACGGTCTCGGACGCGTTCTGGCCGATCTTGCTCTTTGCCGTTCTGTTGACGATCTGCAACTCGACAATCATTCCGCTGATCGAAACCATCGCTATGCAGGGAGCGCGAACGCGGGGGCTGGACTACGGCCGCATGCGTCTCTGGGGCTCGCTGAGTTTCATCGCCGCGAGCTTCATAGGCGGCGCAGTGCTGACGGCTGCCGGGCGCGGCATCGGCATCTGGCTCATCGCGTTGGGTGGGGTTCTGACCATCGCGGCCGCGCATTGGCTACCGAAGAGTGACGGCGCAGTACCTGAAGAGGCTGCGGCTCAACACACACCGCTTTGGCACGCGGCCGAACCGCGAGAGCTTCTGGCCAATCCCGAGTTTCGGACGTTCCTCATTGCGGCCGGGCTTACGCAGGCTGCGCACGCAACGCTTTTCACATTCGGTACGCTCATCTGGGAGAAGAACGGAATATCGTCCGTATCGTGCGGCGCGCTATGGGCCATCGGAGTTCTGGCAGAGGTCCTGCTGTTTTCCGTCTCGACCCGCGTGTGCGAGGCGTTTGGCGCGGCGCGGTTACTTGCGATGGGCGCTGGTATTTCCGTTGTCCGCTGGCTCGCGCTCGCATTCGAGCCGTCGCTCGCGCTTCTTGTGCCGCTGCAGTTGCTGCACGCCATAACCTATGGCGCTACGCACCTCGGTGCGATGCACTACATCCGCGAAAAGGTTCCACACCGGAAGGCGGGCAGCGCTCAAGCGCTTTACGCCACGGTTTCATCGGGTGTCGCAATGGGAGTGACCACACTCATCGCGGGCTTTGCTTACACGGAAGTGGGCGCGCTATCGTATCTGGCCATGGCAGGATTTGCGGTCATCGCACTCGTTGCCGCGCTGAAACTGATACGCCCGACGCCGATGAGGGAAGCGGCCACCGAAATCTGAAACGGAAGCGCGTTAGCCCCAAAGCTCAGGCGGCGGCGGAAAAATACGTCCGTTTTCGATTAAGACACCGAACTCGCGATCCGCGCCGAGCAGAAGCGGCCCGTCCAAGTCGACCCAATCGGCATGCGGCGCAAGAAGCAACGCCGGTGCAACAGCGAGCGACGTCGCGACCATCGAACCGATCATGATTTTCAGCCCGCGTCCGCGAGCTTGCTGCAAGAGGTCGAGGGCGCCGGTCAGTCCGCCGGCCTTATCGAGCTTGATATTGACCGCATCGTAGAGAGAAGAAATCCGGTCGAGATCGGCGCTCGTGTGAACGCTTTCGTCAGCGCAGATCGGGACGAGGTGCTCGACGTCCTTCAGCGCATCGTCCGCTTGCGCGGGTAACGGCTGTTCGATGACTTCGATCCCGCAGTCGGAAGCATCGGCGATCAGAGCCGCGAGATCCGTTGCGGACCAGGCCTCGTTGGCATCGACAAGAAGGCGAGCATCCGGACGGGCTGCACGAACAGCGCGCATCCGAACTCCATCGCCGTCGCCGCCGAGCTTAAGTTTCAGCAGCGGAAGATTGGAAACGGCAAGTGCCTTTTCAGCCATTTGTTCGGGCGTAGCCAGGCTGATCGTGTAGGCCGTTAAAACGTCGGCCGGTTGGGGCAGGTTCGCGAGCGCCGCTGCCCGTTGCCCGGTTCGTTTGCAATCGAGATCCCACAGCGCACAGTCGAGAGCATTCCTCGCGGCACCGGGCGGAAGAAGATCGAGCAGCGCCACGCGGGTTGTCAGATTGCCAGCGACGCGGCGAATATCATCGATGACACCCGCAACGCTTTCGCCATATCGCGCGTAGGGCACGGACTCTCCGCGCCCGCGATGCGCGCCGTCGCCCAACGAGACGACGACGACTTCAGCAGCGGTCTTCGCGCCGCGAGAGATGCTAAAGCGCTCCTTGAGCGGCCAGACCTCGCTTCGGACGTCGAGCAGAACAGGCATCGCAGATCAATCCACTCGATGGAGATCGGATAGTGGCGTCCGCGCGGGCTGAACAGCCAGCACGGAGCTCGAAGGTGATTAGCGGATGCGGCCCGCGGCGTGCGCGAGGAAGAGATAGACGCGCCCGGTATCGGAAACGAGGTGGCCCTGCGCGGTCCGTCCGCTGGGATCGCGCATCTCCGCATCCTTGATGATGCGCTCGAAGTCCGAGAGGTAGCGGAAGATCGATTGCTCGAGTTCGCCGTCAGAGCGAATTCGGCTTGCGATTTGATCGAACAGTGCGCGCGCCTCAGGTGCGTAGATGCTGCGCACCATGACTTGGCGTTGGCCAGCGCGAATACGGCTCCAGATCGCCGACGCCGTTGCCGGATCGAGCGCTCTTGCGATCGTCGCGATGTCGAGGCGCGCCGGGCTGCTTGCAGGCGGAGCTTGGCGCGGGGCCTGAGGAGGCGGCTGCGGATTGTGGGCGGCATGCGCCGCATCCTCGTGCGAAGCACGCGCAAGAAGGTCACCCAGCGACCAGCCCTCGCGAGCATCGGTGGAACCTGCACCCTTGCCACGGCTCGACGGCGTCTCCTGCTGAGTCAGCGCAGACGTCAACGACATTGGCGGTCGCGCGGCTTTGGGCATCTCAGGACGCATCACATCGCGCGGCGAGTTTGCACGCTGCGAAATTTGCGTGAGCTGTTCGACGGCACGCAACTGATCCTGCAGCGCGCGACGCATGGATTCCGCTGTTTCACGCGTGGAGGAGGGGAAGCGTGCAGCTTCTTCGCGAATACGCGCTTGTTCGCGGGCAAGCGTCGCGGCAGCTTCCGCTGCTCGTTGACGTGTCTCTTCCGAAGCCGACGACAGTTGGCCGGAAAGCTCTTCGAACTCGCGTGTCAGTTCGCCGGAGACGCTTTGGAAGCGCGTGCGCAAATCTGACAATGCGCGGCTGCTCTCGGCTTCGGTTTCCGTCTTGACGCGTTCGAGTTCCGCCATAAGTGCACGCGAACGGCTCGTCGCGCCGTCGCGCAGCTCTTCCGCAATGGCGCGCGCCTTGATCTCGATATTGGAAAGCGATCCTTCGAGATCGGTCGAATAGCCCGCAAGCGTGCGCCCGAATTCGTCGGCCTTGCCGGAAAACCGATCGAGCGTCTGGCTGATCTCGGCGTGCCGCGAAGACAGCGTCGATTCAATACGCACGTTCGCCGTATCGAGAACGTTCGCTGCCTTGAGGATCTGCTCGCCGTGGCTTTCAAAGCGATCGGTGACGCCGTGAATTTGCGAGAACAGATTTTCGGCAACGTTCTGAAGCGCGCCGGATTGCTTCGCGAGACCGTCGATCGCCTTCATCGTCTGGCGCGTGATGTTTTCGCTGGTCCGCCGTACCGCGCTGATGCCGTTCATAACGGAGTCGTCGAGATCAGCGGCCTGCCGCGAAATCGTTTCGCGGAACGTGCTCGCGTGCAGCTCCAATGCGTTCGTCAGCAGCGATGCCTTTTCGCTCACCGCCGCATCGATCGCCGATGTCGAACGCACGATCTGATCGTCAAACAGCTCGAGGCGCTTCTGGAACGCTTCATCGAGCGAACGGGTGCGTTCAACGAGTTGGATATCGAGAGCCTGCGCGCGGTTCGAGAGCGTCGTATCGAGGGCGCGGCCGTATTCTTCAAAGACTGTCTGCAAGTTCTCGGTGCGATTACCGAGCGTCGTGTCGAGAGTCTGCATGTAGTCGTCGAACGTAAGGCGCATCTGCTCGGTACGCGTACCGAGAGCCGTCGCGAACGCCGTCGTGTAATCTTCCAAAACGGACTGAAGCTGCTGCGTCCGCGCACCGACAGCGCCTTCGAATTTGCCCGTGGCCGTCGCGAGCGAACCTTCGAGGTTGGCGAGGTTTTCTCCAGCCCCGGCGATGATCCCGGAGAGCGTGACTTGCTGCGTCGAGAGCCGTTCGATCAGCGCCGGGATTTCCGTGCCGAGAGTCTTCAGCGTGTCGGTAACGCTTGTCGAGGTGTTGACCAGCGCGTGCCGCTCGCCGCTCAGTTCCTTGATGAGATCGCGAATGCGCTGCTCGTTCTGCTCATACGAGCGTTCGAGTTCCGCCACGTGGTTGTGAACCAGCGCTTCGAGCTCGCCCGCACGTCCGAGCGCGCGCGATACGGCATCGTTCATGAACGATACTTGCCGCCGCACCGCCTGTCCGAGACTTGCGATCGATTGTTCCGCCGTACGATCCGGCTCAGCAAGACGGATCGCAACTTCGCTCATTGTCGAAGACTTGAGCGCCAGCGAAGCGATGTGCCAGCTCAACAGCGCCAGCATCCAGATGATGCCCACCGGCGCGATGATTGCGGTCAGCGTGTAAAACGTCGTCGGATGGACGAGGAGCGCGGAGAATGAAGTTCCTGCCTGCCACTCGGGCGCCAGCGTCATAGCGCCGACGGCAAGTCCACCGATGGCCCAAACAATGCTGCCGATCGTTGCGAGACGGAAGACCTTGCTCGATGGCTTCTGTTCAAGCGCGTAGATGAGGCCGCCGATGCTCGGCACGTCATCGTTGGCAGCGATCTTTCCGCGAACGGGACCAGCCGGACGGCGCCGCGCAACACGACGCGAAGGCGCGTCATCAACAGGAGCTGGGGTTTCAGCAATTGCCGGCTGCCGCACTTCGGCGCCGAGCAGGGGAGGCGGAAGAGCTGGGCCCGGCTCCGGGTTCTCAGGCGTTACTGATCCAAGGCTCGGCTCGGTAGCGGCGGTTCGGCCCGCGATCGCCATGAGCTTCGTAATCTGGTCTTGCGACATTGCGCACCGTCCCCCACTCACACCGGCGTCCCACATCGGTCCGTGCGCGCGGACCTGCCGGATAATCTTCCCACCCTATAGGACTTTCAATTGGGCGCAAATTGGAAAGCAACGCGTAACCATAAGAAATGCCTATGCATCACAAGGGCTTAGAAACTCGTCCACCGTTTACGGCGGCATTGCGGCGGCCGCGGGCGTAAAATGCGGAATACACGCGAGAATTGCGAGTCATCGGCGCGTATCGGACGGCGACGAAAAAGTCGGGTCGGCCTTTACCGGGAGTTATTTTCAACGTGCGAAAGTCTGGGGAAAACTTGGCCGCGACAGATGATGCAACGTCCGACAGCAGGTGCCCGTGTACCGAGAAAAGTCAGGGCATCGTCGGCGTTTCGACAACGAGATAGAGCCGCAGCAAGGCTGCGCCGGAAGGAACCGTGCATTCAACTGATCCAATAGATTTCGAGCATTTGCGTCGCTACACGTTCGGCGATCAGGCGTTGGAGAAGGAAATCCTCGGCCTTTTTCTCACGCAACTGCCCGAGACGATGGCGTTGCTCAAGGCCGCCACAAGCGAGCGCGATTGGAAAATCGCGGCCCACACGCTGAAAGGCTCAAGCCGCGCCGTCGGTGCCGCGCGTCTGGCCGACATCGCTCAGATGGCGGAAAGCCTTGCCGCAAGCCCGGATCAGGCGGCGAAGGACGATGCCCTGCTACAGCTCGAAGCCGCGGCGGCAGAGGCCCGAACATTCATAGAGAACACATACCAAGGTCGTTGAAAGGCCGTTCAAACGGACGCAGTTGAGGGCTGTCCGGCTTGAAATGCCAGCAACGGCAATCTAATTGTGCGCGCTAGATAACTGCACAACCCTTCGAAGTCCGGTGGCACTGGCTCCCTGGAAAATACAGGACGCACAATAGATCATGACTAAAATCACGTTCATCCAGCCGGACGGCGAAAGCCAGACGGTGGAGGCGGAAAATGGCCTGACCGTCATGGAGGCTGCCAAGCTGAATGACATTCCCGGAATTGATGCCGAATGCGGCGGCGCTTGCGCCTGCGCAACCTGCCATGTCTACGTTGACGATAGCTGGCGCGAGAAGACGGGCGCACCTGCGGACATGGAAGAGGACATGCTGGACTTCGCCTTCGACGTCAGAGAAGGAAGCCGGTTGTCGTGCCAGATCAAGATCACCGACGCGCTTGACGGCCTCGTCGTGCGAGTGCCCGAGAAGCAGTTCTGATAACGAACGAAATCGAGACGGAAATGAATACAAAGAGCCCGCCGGATTCGGCAAATGATGTGTCTGAACCGATTGACGCCGATGCGGTCATCGTCGGCGCTGGGCCGTGTGGTCTTTTCGCGGTCTTCGAACTCGGCTTGCTCGACATCAAGGCACACGTCGTCGATATCCTCGATCGTCCGGGTGGGCAGTGTACGGAGCTTTATCCGGAAAAGCCGATCTACGACGTTCCCGCTCTGCCGACTGTCACGGGCCAGGAGTTGACGGATCGCTTGATGGAGCAGATCAAGCCGTTTTCTCCGACATTCCACTTCAATGAGCGCATTGATGGACTGAAGCGCGAAGCCGACGGACGCTTTCGCGTAACGACTGATGCTGGCACCGAGTTTCTGACGAAGACCGTCGTCATCGCCGCTGGCGGTGGATCGTTCACGCCGAAACGCCCCCCGCTCGACGGTATCGAAGCCTACGAAGGAAAGTCGGTCTTCTATTCCATCCGCAAAATGGAAACGATGCGCGGACGCGATGTCGTCATCGTCGGCGGCGGCGATAGCGCGCTCGATTGGACACTCAACCTCCAGCCGCTCGCAAAGAGCCTGACGCTCATCCATCGTCGCGATGAATTCCGCGCCGCACCGCATTCCGTCGAGAAGATGCGTAAACTCGTGCAGGAAGGAAACGTGCGCCTGATGATCGGTCAGGTGACGAGTCTCGAAGGTGAGGACGGGCAACTCTCTGCGCTCAACGTCAAGACGGCGAACGGCGTCGAGAAGCTACCGGCCAATGCGATGCTTCCGTTCTTCGGCCTGACGATGAAACTCGGGCCGGTCGCGGATTGGGGATTGAACCTTCGCGAAAATCTTGTTCCCGTTGATACCGAACGCTTTGAAACGAGCGAAAAGGGCATCTTCGCAATCGGCGATATCAATTGGTATCCCGGTAAACTGAAGCTCATTCTGTCCGGATTCCACGAGGCCGCGCTGATGGCGCAGGCCGCGCATCACATCGTCTATCCCGACAAGAAGCTGATGTTTCAGTATACGACGTCGTCTTCGAGCCTGCAGAAAAAGCTCGGCGTAAAATAAGCGACGATCACGAAGCGGAATTGTTGGCGCCGGTCTGCATGTCCTTGCGCATGAACCGGCGCATCGGCTGCGGCAGCGCCTTCAGCCACGCTTTAAGCCGGGTGCGCAAAAAGCCGAGATAAACCCGCGAATACGCGTAGCCCTTCGCATTGAGCGGCTGCACCCAATCGATTACGTCCTCCGACCGGTCGCACCAATCGAGCTTATAAGCGTCCCCCGGCGCCATCAGGTCGTAACTTGCGATTTGCTCGGTGTAGGCATCCTTCAGGCCGTGTTCGAGAAGAAGCACGCCAACGCCGGACTTCTCGAATTCAAGATTGAACGCCATCACATGCACGGCCAGGCGGCCTTTGCAGGCAAATGCAATATCGAGAGCCGCGCATTCGCCGTCGACGGTCAACGCCGAAACAATACAGCCCGCAGGTTTGGCAAATCCCTTGGCGAGATCTGCAAACACGCTGGAGGCGCGCGCGTCGGAAAAAGCGTTGGAGACGAGACCGCGATCTTTCAACCAAGCGGACTTCAGTGCAATCGCGCGCTGCGCAAGATCGCCCGCTGCTTCACCGCCGCGAAGACGTAAGAACGCAACCTGTCCTTTGTCCTCGAGACGCCGCGCGAGGCGCTTGCGATTTCGGCGAGCCTTGCTGCTAAAGCGTTCTTCAAAGGCCGCAAAGTTTGGTGCGCTGGAGAGATCCATATACGGAGCGATCTGGTGATCTGCGGCATGTGCGCCGCTGTCGGCTAGAATGCCCGCAACGTTGGCATCAGCGCGCACACGTCTGAGACGCAACAAGTCTGACGCAAGTTGTGCTTTCAGAAAATCATAGGAAGCCTGCAGGAGCGCGTCGGCATCGCCTTCGTTGTCGACCAAGGCGTCGCCGTACTGAGCGAGCGGTTCGCCCATCCAATACGTCTGCGTTACGCCGCGAACGCGTTCGGACACCAGCGGCCAAACCAGGATAAGCCGCCCCGCGCGGTGAGCCGTAACGATCGAAAGCCGGGAGGAGGGGCCGTCCGGGCGGGGCTTGAGATAGTGGTTCGCCCAATGCCAGCAGAAATTGAAAGTTTGGAAGACGTGAATGGAGCGTGCAGCCCGATCAAAGAGTGCATTCCATTCGCTCTCCAGCGCATCAAAATCCGCGCGTTCGGTGACGATGCGAAATGTAACGTCGGGAAAGTCGTTCGCCGTCAATCGCGCTTGCTTTGGCATCGGCGCGGGTGGCGCAACGCTATGCGATGGAAGGAGGCGAGCGGCGGCGTCCATGTGGGCCTTTGCGGAATGTGATGCGCGGCCAGGGCCGCAACCTGTCGCTAAGCTTCTATCCCGCAATGATTATTCGAGCGTTACGATGGCATCGTAAATCGACTCTTAAACGTGTGCGATTTCGAGAAACCCAAAGCCAAGAAACGCAATCGTCAGCAAAATGACGACGAATTTGCCCCGGCGCGACGGAGCCGCGCTTCCAAGAATGAGGTGATAGGAAAGTGCGCCTGCGGCCATGAGATTGATCGGCACCAATCCGGCAGGGCCGATTGCGCCGCGTGCGGTCGGAAACTGCAGGCCAATCCAAATACCCACGCCAACGCCCAGAAAAACTGCGCCGAGGAGGCGAGGGCCGAAGCTGGAAACCGGTCGAGCGAATCCGGCGAGACGGATAGCGGTTACCGGCGCGAAGATCATGATCGCGCCGCCAATCGCTTTGAAAAGAATTTCAGCCCAGAGAATTTGCTGCACGAAACAATCGTCCCCGAGCACACTGAGGGAGTTTATGCCGCAAATCTCACGATAACGGCAACGTTAGTGGGCGTAGATGTCTTGCATATTAGCGCCCTGGTTGGACGATGAGGTTCCACCACCGCTGCTACCCCAGCTACCGAATATGCCATCTTCCTGTACGACCTCAGGCGGCGCTGGCGTATAGTCACCCGCGAGATGGCGATTGAGGGCAACCTTGATGCCGGCAGTCTTTTGGGCCGTGCAGTAGTCGGCGCCGTTTTCGGCGACCGCTTTCGCGACACCCCGGAACGCCGTATCGTAGACTTGCCCCAGCTTCTCTGCATCGGCGGGGTTGGCGGCCGTTTCGCTAGCCAGGTACTGGCTGCGCAACTTCGCCGGATCGAAATTATAACCGCACCGAACTGCGCGTGCAGAGGTCGCGGCCACACCCATCGTGCGGGAAAGCGAATCATTCGCCGCCGTTGGCGCAGGCTTCGCACCAAATAGCGAACCCGTTGTCGGACCCGACAAACTAGCGCCGCAGCCAGCGAGGCTGACGGCCGAAATTGCCACGAATACGATCTGCTTGATGTGCATAGGCGTGCCCGAGTTCCCCAACCCTTCCTATCAGATGACCGACACCGCCGAAACGGTCAACTGTGCGGGCTCGGTTTTGCGGGGATGATCGATGCCATAAGCATCAGATAGAGCACACCAGATGGGGAAAACGCGGCGCTCAGCGGGCGCCCGTCAGCGCATCAGTTCCCGCATTGCAGCATCCAGACCGTCGAGCGTCAGTGGATACATTCGCCCATTGAAGAGCCGCCGCACCATGCCGACGGACGGCGTCCAGCCCCAGTGAGCTTCGTTGAGCGGATTGAGCCAGATCGCGTGTTTGTAAGTCTCAAGCATGCGCGACAGCCAGAGAGCACCCGGCTCTTCGTTCATGTGCTCGACGGAACCGCCCGGCATACTGATTTCATACGGGCTCATCGACGCGTCGCCGATGAAGATCACCTTATAATCCGCGCCGTAGGTATTGAGCACCTGCCACGTTGGAATCTTGTCGGTCCAGCGCCGGGAATTGTCCTGCCACACGCCCTCGTAAAGGCAGTTGTGAAAGTAGAAGTACTCGAGATGTTTGAATTCCGTGCGCACCGCGGAGAACAGTTCTTCGACCTCTTTGATGTGATCGTCCATCGACCCGCCGACGTCGAAGAACATCAGCAGCTTGACGGTGTTGTGTTTCTCCGCGCGCATCCGAATGTCGAGATAGCCGTTCTCCGCCGTGCCCCGGATCGTGCCGTCGAGATCGAGTTCCGATGCAGCTCCCGTACGCGCAAACTGACGAAGCTTTCTCAATGCAACTTTGATGTTGCGCGTGCCGACTTCGGAGGTGCCTGCAAGGTCCTTGAACTCGCGTTTATCCCAAACCTTGATAGCGCGGCGATGCCGGCTTTCGTGCTGACCGATACGAATGCCCGCGGGGTTGTAACCGTAAGCACCGAACGGTGATGTGCCGCCCGTTCCGATCCACTTGTTACCGCCCTGGTGGCGTTCCTTCTGTTCGGCGAGGCGCTTCTTCAGTTCCTCCATGATCTTGTCCCAACCGCCGAGTTCAGCGATCTTCGCTTTGTCTTCCTCACTGAGATGCAGCGTGCTGATGCGACGGAGCCATTCCTCAGGAATTTCCGTTTCAAGCGTCTCCGAAGACATCTCGATGCCTTTGAAGACGTGCGCGAACACCTGATCGAAACGATCGAGATTACGCTCGTCCTTCACGAGCGTCGCGCGTGCGAGATAATAAAAATCTTCGACACGCCGTCCGGCGACGCCGGATCCGACGGCCTCCAGCAAGAGCAGGTACTCTTTGAGCGTTACCGGCAGCTTGGCCGCACGCAACTCTGAAAAGAATGTCTCGAACATAACCCGAGTTTAGCGGATCGCAGGCCTGGAACAACGCAGGCTTGGTGTCACGGCATTCCCGCAAAACGAAAAAGCCGTCCCGAAGGACGGCTTCTCGCAATTCTTGGCTGTGGCTTCAGATCAGAAGTTGATCAGAGCACCGAAACCAACGTACTGGAAGTTGTCGGTCGGCAGACGACCAAAATCTTCATCCACCGCGTCTGCATCAAGATGGCGATACTTGAGCCAGATCGACATAGCAGCAGCGTCGATTTCCTGAACAACACCAAGACCCCAGACATCAACGCCCGTGGTGCCGATAAAGCGACCATCAAAGCTACCGCCGCTGTCCACGTTCACACCGAGATTGTTTTCGGCGCTCAGGTACTCACCGTAGAGAACGGTGTGACCGAGCGGGTTCCAACGCTGACGGATACCAGCCTTGATGTAGTACGTGTTGTTCGAGTCGATGCCGGAAAGGTTCAGGTCGAGGTGACCGTAAGCACCGTAG